>JACKAV010000004.1 GCA_020634895.1 Anaerolineales bacterium
TTATACGGAAAATCACCCCATCCCCCGTGTTGCAACCATCTTGAGACAAAATAGTTGTCTTGAACGTTTGATATTGACCTCCCAAGTAATAATCTATACGTGAAGGCGCATGTGCCAAAAGTCCAAAATAATATGTTTGTCCGTGTGAAGAAGGCTGTTTTTCAATTTCATTACCATCAGTTCCCCAATATATTGGCTTAAGTGTACTTATATATACTTCTGGTGGTATTGGAGTCTGAGTTGGAGGGGACTTTGATGTTGAATCTACTGCTGGAGATGAAGTAGCAATTGAAGTAAAAGATTTCGTGGTTGATGGAGCTGTACAAGAGGTGACTGCAATCATAATAACAACAAGGATAGTTCTTGATCTCATTGATGCTCCTTTTTATGAAAAAAACAGATTTTATATAAGAAAATGATGAACAACTAGGTTCGCAACTTTAGATTAAGAACATAATTTTGTACCAATTAAGGCATAACTAGGGTTTATGCAGTTAACTGTATAAGACACCCAAACTTGGTTCCATGACAGCCATTATACAACTCCCCCTAACCAATCCCCAATTCCCTTCTACTCATCCCCATTCCACTCGATATCAAAAGTGGATGCCTCCAACGCAGAGATATTTTCACGTCGTCCCAATCTCATATATGAGAGGATGCTCCGCCATTGCAGGAGGAACGGCAGCAGGTCGCGGAAATCGAGAATCACATCGTCACTGTGCAAAAAGGTCTTCACCCATTCGATGAAGCGTCCCTGCCGAATCGCGGCGAGCTTTCCATAGATCAACATCGCCGTTCCCAGCATGTGCGCTTCGCCAGCCTGCGGCGTTACAACTTCCGTCTCTTCTGTAAAGAACGCATCCACGAATTTGGGATTCGACGTCAGCAAATGCGCGCCGCTCGTCGCACGCGGATTGCACTCCAGCGCGTACAAATGTCCATCCGGCGACTGAATAAAATCGAACGCCATCTGTCCGGTCACATTGAAATGCTTAACGAACGTCCGCACCCACTCGAAGATTCCAGGATGATCCACAGACTGGAACGAGATCGTCGCGCCCTGTCCGGCTGTAAACATCGACGGATACACCGCATGTGCCGTGACACGTCCGTTCTGGCAGACGGAGTAACTGCAAAATTGCCGCCCGGGGATGAACTCCTGCGCGATCCACGGCTCATCAAACGTCAGCGAAGATAAAGCCGTTTTTAACGGAGGCAGCATCATGGTCCGCGCAGCGAAGCGCGAATAGACCGGCTTCAACACCACACTGCGCCAATGCGCGTACGCGAACAGCAGGTCATCCTGTTGCGTGATCAACATCGACTCAGGCGTACGCAGTTCACATTCACCCGCTCCCACCACAAAGCGCCACTTGTTATGGAAAACATCCAGCTTGCCAAGCGGCTCGGTGAACACACGGCACGGCAGATCATCCAAACCCTTTGCGATGTGGAATACTTCCTCACAAGTCGGAATCAACAACTCGACTTGATTCTCTTCGATGATTTTTTTCAACGCCGATAAAAACGCCTCGGTCTCCTGACGCGGAGCGGGCACTACAAAATTTTCCTTGATCGCATTTGACGGCTGACTCAAATGTCCGCGCAAAGACTCCGCCATAAAGACGGTGTGTCCCACGCGATGGAATGCACGGGCTAGGTCCAGTGTGACGGGAGCGCGTCCGCCAGTGAATAAAATATTTGCCATGATTTTATGCAGGGGCGGGTCTTCCTTGATTTTCAAACAACTTTCGTCGTCATGAAAGGCCCGCCCCTACGCAATTAAAACGTCAACACCATCCCACCAATGGAAAGCCCCGCGCCGGTGCCGACCAGCAGCACCTTGTTGCCGCGTTGAATCTTTCCATCGCACACGCCCTGATACAGCGTGACCGGTATCGAAGCCGCGACACAATTGCCAAGCGTTTCGATGGTTCGGATGATCCGATCCTCCTTCCAGCCAAAGCGTTCCAACATCATCAACCCGACCTTGCTTGCCTGATGCGGCACAATGGCATCGATATCCACCATGCCTTTCGACAAGCCCGGGTAAAGCTCTTCGAGAAATTCATGCGCAATGCCGCGCACCATGCGCAGCACTGCCGGACCATCCATGTGAAAGAGATCGTCTTCGGGCTTGTGCCCGTCAAAACGCGGATGCAATCTTGAGCCGCCGCCCATGATGGTTGTGAGATATGCGCCATCGCCATATGACTTGAAATGCGCGTGATGAATTTTTGAATTATCGCCTTCATCCGCACGAGTGACCACGACAGCCGCAGCAGCATCCCCCACCAGCGAAGCGGACTCGGGTTCCTTCGGGTTGATGCCGCACGAAGCCACGTCTGCGCTGCAAATGAGGATGTTCCTATACCGTCCGCTGCTGATGAAATTAGACGCCACATCCATCGCCGCCACAAAGCTCAAGCAGGTGGTGTGGACCGTCATCGCCGGAATACCCGATTTCCCCAACCCCAACTGACGCTGTATCAACACACCCGTATCGGGAATCGCCTGCTCACCCGTCCCCGACCCATTGATGATGAGGTCGAGTTGATTCGGTTTGAGCCTGGCTTCTTCCAACGCTTCCTTCGCCGCCTCCGCCGACATGAACGACGACGTTTCATCCGTCACCCAGCGGCGTTCGCGCACGCCATTGCGCCGCTCCACCCAGCCCGCGGGAACGCCGCACATTGCTTCCAGTTCCGAACTCAGCACAACTCGTTTCGGTAAATATCTTCCGAGCCCAATTATTTTTAAAGGGATGTCTACCTGCATGAATGCTCCTTCCCGCTTCCTTTGCCCTTCTCCTTTCGGGAGAGGGGTTGGGGTGAGGGTTAAAAATCCATCTTTCTAAAATACGGTATTGCCACGTCCGACACTTTGCCGATCAACTTCCACGGCAATCGACGCTTCATCGGCAAATGCTTTGTGTACACCGCGTTGTACTCCGTCACCGACTCGCCGCCGCGTACCTTCTTGAACTTGCCCACCCCGCCGCTGGCATGCACAAGCAGTCCGCGCTTCACGCCTTCCTGCAATGTGACCAACGTCAACAAACGATATAACCCTTCTTCCAATGGAAGTGACGTGTCATACCCAAACAACGGCTGGGTCATCGCGCCATTGCGGACGAAGAATCCCATAATGGCGTTCAGACGTCCATCCTTCTTAAGTCCGTACATATGCAGGATCTCTTCATCGCGTGCAAGTTTCAAAAACTCAAACGTGAACTGCGGATTGTAGAACGAATACTTTTGCAGATACAGCAGGTTATACAACTCCACGGCGCGATGAAGTTCATCATCAGATAGATCCCTGCCGCTCACTACTTCGTAACCGGTCTTTCGCAGCACGCGCGCATCTTCCTTGCATTGACGCGTCTTCAACGCCGCGACCGGGTCCATGTACCAGACCTGACGGCTCAAGACCAGGTCATAGCCGAGCGCGTTCAACGCATCATACATATGCGGATTCTTCTTCTGGTCCACAGAGCGGAAGACGATGGCTCGATCCGGAAACCAGCGGATGAGCGCTTCACTCAACGCCGTGAGTTGGTCGCTGTTTACTGACGGATATAGATTCGTCGACAGCAGATAGTTGTTGACAAAGACCACCTTATCCAGTTCCGAATAGCGGAAATACCACCCGACCGGAGCCATCGCCAGTTTCACAACGATCTCTGCGAGTTTGTTATTGAGATGTTTCACCTCTTCCAATCCACCGTATGAGACGTAGTGACTGTACGGTGAAACCGTGTAGGTATTTTCAGGATGAAAGTCCGTGACGGTGATGGGGAAAATAGTCTCGCCGACTTTTACCGCCATCAACTGCGTGTTATGCACATTGCTGATGTATTTTCGCGGGTCATCGGTCATCAACGGGATGAGATAACGGCGCGCATAGTCGCCGTCGTCCGTGGACGGAAAGTGCAAAGAGTGAATGTTTTCGCGGGTAAATAGTTGAGGCTGCAAGATTTTTTTACCACAAAGTATCACGAAAGGTCACGAAGCTTAAAAGCAAAAGGTTTTCCTTTGTGCTCTTTAGTGAGCCTTCGTAGTTAAGGTTTGTATCGTCTCTTCACAATGAGACGGAATGACATGCGTATCAGGATGAGTCAAATAATAAGTTTGCAGTTGTCCCAATGTTTGACGATAAGCGACAGGGTCGGGGAAAAGCATATCCGCTATTTTATGCGGCGGGCGGTTCTCGACAATGGACCGTTTTAACCATGCCGCATCCGCCACGAAGAAGAAAACCTTGCCGTCATCGTCTCGGGCAAAGACGCCCATCTGTCCATATGCATGACCGGGCAGTTCCACACCGATGAGGCTTTGGTCGCCAAGCAGGTCATAGCCGGTTTTAAATGGCGCGTATTCTTCAGATAAAAGGATCGGTTTGGTGATGTCCACTTCTTGAGAACGTGAATCAAAATCCGAAGGGATAAGTCCGCGCAGGAAGGCGTGTTTCATATCCTCTTCGGGCGGCAGGTGGCGGAGTCCGCTAAAGGCGTGGGGAAGATATACATAACGGGAGCAGTTTAGGTCGGGGAGTGAACCGATATGGTCCGCGTGGAAGTGCGAGATGAAAACGTGAGTGATGTCCTTTGGCTGCAAGTTGAAAGTCGCGAGTTGATTCACGACCAAATCCTCTTCCTTCAAATGGACGGGTGTCATCCAACGGTACAGGCGCTTCGGGAATTTCTTCGTCTCGTCGAAGAAGCGATAGGAGTAGCCGGTGTCGAAAAGCATCGCGCCAAATTGCGGATGACGAAAAAGCGCGAACATGGCTGGGAAGTGAATGGTCTTCCAGCGTCCGCCGTGAATGGCGATGTGTTCGGGTGCAGTGCAGTAACCGGCGTGAAGAATATCGATTTTCATTTTATTAACCACAAAGTGCCACAATGTGTCACGAAGTTATTCCTTCCACCATTTCAGGAAGCGCGTCACACCTTCTTCGACGGAGACTTTTGGTTGATAACTGAGTTCCGACTTTGCTGCGGAGATATCGAGCGTGGTGCTGTTCGCCATCATGCTGACGGAGAGTCTTGTAAGCGGCGGCTCGGGACCGAACGGAATGAGCGAGTAGAAAAATTCAAGTGCGCTGGCTGCGGCGTGAGCGGCCTTGTATGATATCTTGCGGTTGGGATGTGAATATCCCAATTCATCGCAAATGCGTTCGACCAGTTTCCAGATTTTGACCGGCTCACCGTTGGAGATATTGTATTTTTTGCCAAGCGTACTTGCAGGCGACTCAGCACACAACAAAAGCGCATCGACAACGTTCTGGATATAGGTCAGGTCGATGATGTTTTCACCGTCACCGAGAATGGGCAGCCTGCCGGATTTCAAGCGCGGAATCAGGCGTGGAAAGATGACCGTATCGCCTTCACCAAACAACGCCCGCGGACGAATCGAGATCACGGCGAGTCCATTTGCGAAGCCTTTATCGATCTCTTCTTCAGCTAAGAGTTTTGTATGCGCGTAATTACTGATGGGTTCGGGCAGCGAGTCATTTTCCTTGACATTCGTCCGCGAACCGTAATCGAAATAGAGGCTCGGCGTGGAGACATATACCAGCCGTTTGACATTATTCTCAAGGCAGGCTTGTACGACATTGCGCGTGCCGATGACATTGGCTTGATAGAATTTTTCAAAACTCCCCCAAGGTGACGGGAACGCCGCGCAGTGAAAAATAATTTCCTGTTCTTTGAACGCAGCGATCAATTCGTCTTTTTGTTTGATATCTAGTTGTAAAGGACGAATTCCTTCATCTTCCAATTCGTCCAGTTTGGTTGGGTTGCGTCCAAGAGCCGTTACGTCCCAGCCCATGCCGTGTAATCTGCGGGTGAGGGCTCCGCCTAAAAATCCTGTTGCGCCGGTAATAAGTGTTTTCATCTATAAATTGTATCCGCATTTTTTAGGAGCGCCCACATTCGGAAGGAAAGTAGCAGATATTCACCACAGAGCACACGGAGAGCACAGAGATTCACCTCTGTTTTCTCCGTGACCTCTGTGCTCTCTGTGGTGAAGAATATCTTTGTCCTCCATGATAGGCACTCCCCATTTCTGATATGCACACTCTATGGTCTTTCGTAATCGTTTTCATCAAATGCTATAATCCCAGCATGACCAGCATAAAGGATGTTGCCAAAGCGGCAGGAGTATCCACTGCCACCGTTTCACGGGTGTTAGCCAACAATGCTCCCATCAAACCGGAGACCCGTGAACGTGTGCTCAAAGCCGTTTCTGACCTTAACTACCGTCCCAATCTCATTGCGCGCAGCCTGCGTATACAAAAAAGCACGAAGATCGGGCTGGTCGTTTCGGACATCCGCAACCCGTTCTTTACCGCCATCGGTCGCGCCGTGGAGGATACAGCGCATCAAAACGGATATTCCGTCCTCATGTGCAATACCGACGAAGACCCCGATAAAGAGGAAATGTATTTAAAGCTTCTTTACGATGAGAACGTTGCCGGTGTCATCTTCTCGCCGACCCAGCAATTCAATATTTCTTCGCAGACCTACGACCAGAAGATGCCCTTCGTCATCATCGACCGCTCCATCGATTCAAAGAACGTGGACATGGTGCTGCTGGATAATGTCACCGCAGCGTACGAGTTGACCGAGCATTTGATCGCCAATGGATACAAAAAACTGGCGGGGATTTTCGGCGACGCCAGCACAACCGGGCAGGAACGCAGCAAGGGTTTCCACAAATCGCTCAAGGAACATGACCTGTCACCTGCTGCAGTTCATTTTATTGCTCCGCGCATTCAACCTGCGTATGAAACCTGCATGTCCCTGCTGGGTCAGCCTAACCGACCAGATGCAATCTTCACCAGCAACAGTCTGCAAACCGCTGGCGCCTATCAAGCCGCACGCGACAGCAAATTGAAAGTCCCGCAGGATGTGGCGATCGTCGGGTTCGACGATACCATTTGGGGCACATTGGTCGATCCGCCTGTAACGGTCATCGAGCAGCCGACAGAAGAGATCGGTCGCACTGCCACCGAGTTGTTATTCAAACGCATTCAAGAGCCAGATCGTTCACCCAAAACGGTGATCCTGAAAGGATCTCTTATTGCAAGGGGGTCGAGTTTGAAGGGCGAATGAATAGCTATTAGTGGTCAGTTATCAGTGATTAGTTGAGCTAATTTCTCACGGATGATCTTCGAGTTATGTCGGACATCCGTGGGGAATTTTTTTATGAAAAGAAATCTTTGGATCCGCGACGCCTGAGGGTGAGTTTTACCCAATGATTTCAATTCTTCGATCACTTTCTCTTTATCCGCTTTCGCCCCACTTTTTATTTCAACCCACACGATAGGTTCACCATCCACGCCGACGAGCGCGGTGCGATACACCTGCGGATGCGCGTTAAAGATATTCTCGATCTGTTCAGTGAACATAACGCCATCTTTTGTAATCACACGATGCGACTTGCGTCCACAATACCACAGCCTGCCTTCCTCATCGAAATAACCGACATCACCCATACGATGAATGACTTCCGCTTCGTCTCTCTGGATTGGCTCATTAGATTGCTTCGGACTGTCGTCCTCGCAATGACCGGGAATTTTGGATATGCGGTCCGCGTCAGGTCGGTGGATGTAACTCCGCGTCGTGGCTGGACTTTGGACTGTGATCTCCCCCACAACATTGGACTCCACAGCGAGCGAATCCTGCCATTCTTCGATCGGCTCGTCGCGGATGGGTATGATGCGCACGGTTACACCGTCGATGGGCTTGCCGAGACAAATCCCGGCGCCGTGTTCGGTCTTCTCTTTCAAGGCGAATATCTCGCGGCTTTCCACTTTGGCAATTGGCAGAGTCTCCGTCGCGCCGTAAATGCCGAAGAGGTCGGTATGCTCATCGAGCAGTTGACGAAATCCTTTTTGCAGGTCAATTGTCGCTGGCGCGCCTGCCGTGATGATGCGTTTGAGCGAAGAAAGTTTTACCGGAAGTGTCGAGTTATATTTTGAAAGGATTTCCAAAACCACGGGTGAGGCGAACATGTTTGTAACGTTGAATTTCTGAATGGCGTTTATCACCTTCTCAGGGTCGGTCTTGCCGGGAACTGGGAATGTGATATCTGGAATCACGGAGGTGACTCCAAGCAAAAGGTCGATCAGGGCGTAAAGAGGGAAAGCGGGCAGGTCGATCTCATCGGGAGAAATATCAAAAGCGGCTTGGAGCAGATCCAGTTGGGCGGATAAATTCCCTTGAGAATAGACTGCGCCTTTGGGCAGACCCGTCGAGCCGGAGGTGTAGATGATGGCGACGGTATCCGTGGGAAGTGTTGAGTGGAAAGTGGATGAAGGTTGAGCCTTCCACTTTCCACTTTCTATTTTCGCAATGCTTAAATTGTGCTTTATTGATTCTCTTCCCCAACCAAAAAGAATCCGCAAAGCATGGGTCAACTCGTTGCCGATGAAAATATCCGGCTGGGATTCGGCGAGAATCTCACCGACCTTTCTTAATCCCACCGCGGGGTCGAGGATGATGGGAACGATACCGAACTTGAGCAGCGCCAATGCAAATGGAAAGAACGCCGCGCTGGGCGGAGTCATCACAGCGGCGGTCATGCCTGGGGCGAGCGAACCAGCCCGAAGGCCGCGAAAGAAGCGCTCACTTTGGTCAAGAATATCCGCGTAGGTGAGAGTCTGCCACTGTTTTTTATCCCAATAAATAAAAGCCGGTTTATCGGGGTGTTTTTGCGCGTTCTGTTCGAATTTACTGTAAATATCCACTTTGAAATTGTATCGACAAATGTGATATTCGTCAGGAGACGACAATTATATTCAGTACTATATATTAGTGAAATTTTTCACTAATATATGTATGGGGGGTATCACGATTTCTGCGAATGGATGACCTTTTTGGGTCATGCCGAGCAGCAACTGATTGGACTGGTTGTAGCACGGAGGCGCATATGCCCCAAATGACAGATGAACGGGTTCGCGCGGGGCTCACTCGCGAGGAAGACCTTTCCCTATTGCATGAAGTAAGCGTAAAGACCGCTGGTGTTTCACATTTGGAGATGTGCATCCAATGCGGAACCTGCGGCGGGTCCTGCCCTGCCGCGAGGGACATGGACCACACGCCGCGCATGTTGTTCGCGATGCTGCGTGCGGGTATGCGCGAGGAAGTGCTGCGCAGCAACACGCCGTGGATCTGCGTATCCTGCTATCACTGCGTGGTGCGCTGTCCGCAGGAGGTGCACATCGCGGATGTGATGTACACGCTCAAGGGTATGGCGATCAAGGCAAATCTATTCAGCGATTCGACTGCTCCGCATTTTTCGCAAACCTTTGTGGATATGGTGGAAAGCTACGGGCGCAGTTTTGAGTTTGGGCTGGCTTCGCGTCATTATCTGCGGCACTTTCCATTGAGGCTGCCGGGGATGATGCCGATGGGAATCGGCATGCTGACAAAGGGACGCATGGCGCTCACGCCGAAACGCATCAAGAAGATGGATCAACTGACAGCCATCCTTAATAAGGCGAAGACTTTGGAGTTGACCTCATGAACAAGTATCTTTTCTACCCGGGCTGCTCCATGGAATCCAGCGCGAAGGCGTATATGGAGTCGCTCAATACCATTCTCGAACCGCTGGAGCTTTCCTTTGAGGAGATCGAAGATTGGAACTGCTGCGGCGCAACGGAATATCTGGGCATTAACCTCATCCCTGCTTATTCGCTGATCGCACGTAACCTGGCGCTGGCTTCAAATCAAATGAATCCCATGAACGGGACAGGCGCCACGCATACGATCGTCGCGCCGTGTTCGGCTTGTTATCTCAACCTCGCCAAAGCGGACCATTACATGCAAGAGCGTCCGTCGTTGGGAGCGAAGGTCAATCAGGCGCTCGAAGCGGGCGGACTGCATTACACGCCGGGTACGCTCGATGTGCGCCATTTGATCGACATCCTCGTGTATGACGTGGGCGTGGAGAAAATTCGCAGCAAGGTGGTGCATCCGCTGACCGGGCTGCATGTCGCGCCGTATATGGGCTGCATGCTTCCGCGCCCGGATTACAAACACCGCTGGTCCGACCATGAGCATCCCACCGAGTTGGTGGATGTGCTGCGAGCGCTCGGCGCGGACGTGATCGACTATCCGCTCACGACGGAATGCTGCGGCGGGCATATGACTCAGATCGGTCCGGAGACTGCGTTTGAGTTGATCCGCCGCCTCGTTGCCGACGCCGACGATAGGGGCGCCGACCTGATGGCTACGGTCTGCCCGATGTGCCAGATGAACATCGACGCCTACCAGAACGAGATGAACCACTTCTTCGGCACAGACTATCACATACCGGTATTGTTCTTCACCCAGTTAATGGGTCTGGCGTTTGGCAGGGAACCTGAGGAACTTGGCATCGGCGCGGAACTTGTCAGCGCGCGGAACGCACTGGCACACATCGGCGTGGAAGTTCCAGTAACGCAGGAGCCCGCCGGACCGAGGAAGAAGTCTGAAGGTCTGCCCATGCCGCGCCGCTTGAACAAGCACGAGGGGAAGGAGGTCGTGAAATGACCGAACGAGTTGGCGTTTATGTCTGTCATTGCGGTTCGAACATCGCAGGGACAGTGGATGTGGTCGATGTTGCCAATTGGGCTGAAGAGAAACTCGCTCATCTGGGCGTGGTGGTCGCACGCGAATACAAGTTCATGTGCTCGAGCCTCGGGCAGGAATTGATCGAAAAAGATATCAAAGAGCTGGGGCTGACGCGCGTGGTCGTCGCGGCTTGTTCACCTCATTTGCATGAGAAGACCTTCCGCACGGCGGCGAAAAATGCAGGGCTGAATCCGTATCTCGTTGAACTGGCATCCATCCGCGAGCAGGTCTCGTGGGTGCATACGGACAAAGCCGTCGCCACGGCAAAAGCCAAGGCTGTGATCTCAGGCGCGGTGTCCCGCGTGATCCGGAACGAAGCGCTCGATGAGCTAAAAGTCCCGATCAATCCAAATACGATGGTAGTGGGCGGCGGCATCGCAGGAATCCAATCGGCGCTTGAAATTGCGAATGCCGGATTCCATGTGTATCTGGTGGAGCGTGAGCCGTCCATTGGCGGACACATGGCGCAATTCGATAAGACATTCCCCACATTGGACTGCTCCGCTTGTATCCTCACACCGCGCATGGTCGAGGCTGGGACTCACCCGAACATCACCCTGCTCACCTGGAGTGAAGTGGTCAACGTCGCCGGGTATGTGGGCAACTTCCATGTGACTGTTAAAAAGAAAGCACGCTTTGTCAATGAGGAACTTTGCACAGGCTGCGGCATCTGCGAAGAGAAATGCCCGAAGAAAGTGATCGATGATGTGTTCGAAGCCGGGCTGGGATACCGCAAGGCTGTGTACACTCCATTTGCTCAAGCGGTACCGAAATTCCCGGTGATGGATAAAGAGAATTGCACATACTTCCAAAAAGGGACGTGCAAGGCTTGCGAGAAATTCTGTCCGACAGGTGCGATCGACTTCACACAGGAAGATCAATTACTGCACATCGACGTGGGCAACATCATCCTTGCCACAGGCTATGACCTGTTCGACGCGCGGCAGGTGAGCAACTATGGATACGGACGCTTGCCGAATGTGTTCACGAGCATCGAGTTCGAACGCTTGAGCAATGCGGCAGGACCGACGAACGGCACCATCGTTATGCGCGATGGAAAGTCTACGCCGAAATCGGTCGGCATCATTCACTGCGTCGGCTCGCGCGATAAGAATTTCAATAATTATTGCTCGGTCATCTGCTGTATGCAGGGATTGAAGTTCGCGCATCTCGTCCACGAGCGGACGGGTGCAACGGTCTACAACTTCTATATCGACATGCGCACCGCGTACAAAGCCTACGATGAGTTCTATCAACGCGTGCTCGAAGAAGGGACTCTCTTCGTGCGCGGCAAAGTGGCTGAGGTCACGGACGCGGCGCGGTACAGCAATGAAAAGGGGAAGCTCATCATCCAGGTCGAGGATACGCTGGCGGGTAAACAGAGGCGCATCCCTGTAGATATGGTCATTCTCTCGGCTGGATTGCAGCCGCGGTATGACGCGAAGGATGTCGGCAAGCTGTTCGGCATCTCCTGCTCCACCGATGGTTGGTTCACCGAGAAACATCCCAAACTCGACCCGGTCGCCACGATGACCGAAGGTATTTACATTGCAGGCTGTGCGCAGGGACCAAAGGATATTCCTTCCAGCGTGGCGCAGGGCGCAGCGGCTTCGGCGCGCGTACTCGATAAGATCCTGCAAAAGGAAGTCGCGCTCGAACCGGTCCGTGCCAGCATCGACAAGGATTCGTGTTCCGGCTGCCGCATCTGCAACGGGCTGTGTCCGTTCAACGCCATCTCCTTCATCGAAGATGACCACGTCTCCGATATCAACCCGGCGCTGTGTCAGGGATGCGGGACGTGTGTGGCTGCCTGCCCGGCTGGCGCGATCAGCGGCACGGGGTTCAGCGATGAACAGATCATGGCTCAGATCGACGGTCTGTTGATGAAGAACCTTGAACCAGAAATAGCCTAATTCGTCATTGCGAGGAGGACGGCAGTCCGACGAAGCAATCCCCTAGTGTGTGATAGTGATTGCTTCGGGCGAAGAACAACGCCCTCGCAATGACGGAACGGAGAACTCTATGACTGAACAATTCGAACCCACCATTATCGGTTTTACCTGTAACTGGTGCAGCTATCGCGCAGCGGATCTGGCTGGTACGGCGCGCATGAAATATGCCCCGAACGTGAGACTCATCCGCATGATGTGCTCCGGTCGCCTCGACCCGACCTTTGTGCTGCGTGCTCTTTCAGGAGGCGCAGACGGCGTGATGGTGACGGGCTGCCACCCGGGTGAGTGTCATTACATCGAGCAGAACTACAAGGCGCTGCGCCGCTTCCTCCTGCTCCAACGTGTGCTGGTCGGGATGGGCATCGAACCGCAGCGCGTAAAACTCGTCTGGGCGAGCGCCGCAGAAGGCGCAAAATTCGCGGCAGAGACGACAGCTTTTGTGGAAGAGATACGAGCCCTGGGTCCGTTGAACTGGGGCAAAGCGGACGATGTCCCTCAAACCGCAGACGATATTCAAGCGGCAATTGAGCAGGGCGTCGATCAAAAGGAGGCGGTGTCATGACAACGCCGAAACCTAAATTCGCCATGTACTGGGCGGCATCCTGCGGCGGCTGCGAGATCGCCGTATTGAACACCCACGAAAAGATCCTGGATGTGGATGCCAACTTTGACGTAGTCTTCTGGCCCGTCGCAATGGACGCCAAATACAAGGACGTCGAAGCCATGGAAGACGGCTCGATCCTGTTGACGCTCTTCAACGGCGGCATCCGCAATGATGAGAACGAACATATCGCCAAACTGCTGAGACGGAAATCGCAGATCATGGTCGCGTTCGGTTCATGCGCCTGCGAAGGATGCATCCCCGGGCTGGCAAATTTGAGCCCGGTCGGAGATATCGTCCACACCGCATTCAACACGCTGACCACTGATAATCCGCATGAGATCTATCCGCGCACATCCTACGATGTGCCCGAAGGCGAACTACACATTCCAAAACTCGCCAAAATCCTTCGTCCACTCGATGATATGGTCGATGTGGATTACTACATGCCGGGCTGCCCGCCTGAAAGCCATCAGATCGCGGCGGTGATCGACCTGGTTATTAAAGTGGTCAAAGGTGAAGCGGAACTGCCGCCGAAAGGTTCTGTCATCGGCGTGGGCGACTCGACCGTCTGCGAAGAATGTCCGCGCACACGCAATGTGAAGACGATCAAATACTTCAAGCGGATTCAGGATGTTGCGCCGGTAGACCCGGACTTGTGTCTGCTCGAGCAGGGGATTCCGTGCAACGGTCCAGCCACGAGAAGCGGATGCAACGCGCGCTGCCCAAGTGCGGGGGCGCAGTGTATCGGCTGCTACGGTCCCGCCGAAGGAGTCATCGATTATGGTGCGCGGCTCATCACCGCCTTCGCGTCCGTGATCGACGCGCAGGAACCGGAGGAGATCGAACGCATTTTGGACGGCATTCCCGATCCCGCCGGGCAGATGTATCGGTTTAATTTGGCAGGCTCCCTGCTCAAAGCGAACAGGGAAGCCTGGAAGGCAAAATAAGGTCGACCCGTCCGCTATGAGCCGTCAACTTTGAGAACGTGAAGGGTCGTCCGCAGATGTTGTCAAGCCATCTTGAAAGGAGGATGACATGACTACGAAACCGACCACAGGCATCGAACCGATCGATGATCCCAATGCGCTGCTGGAAAACGCCCTCATCGAAGAGTACCTCAGAGAAAAAGGTTATACCCGCGAAGACCTCAAAAAATTGCCCGCCGACCTTGTGGAGAAGTTAATGAGGGAAGCCTCAAGATATGCCTCCCTCAAAATGGAAGAAGTCGAGGCGCGTGCCCATCTCGTAAAAGAACTGCACGACGATGCCTCACCACTTGAAAAATAAGGATGAAGGATAAAGGATGAAAGATGCCGGTTGAGCCATTCATCATTCAAAATTCATCCCTCATCCTTCCAAAGGAGTTTTCATGACTCAACGTATATCCATAGACCCCGTCACCCGCCTTGAAGGTCACGGCAAGATCGAGATCTTTCTGGACGATAACGGCAACGTCGCCAACTCGTATTTCCAGATCCCCGAACTGCGCGGATTCGAACGGTTCGTTGTCGGGCGTCCCATCGAAGAGATGCCGCTGCTGACCAACCGCATCTGCGGCGTATGCCCCGAGGCGCATCACATGGCGGCGGCAAAGGCAGCGGATGCGGTCTATCACATCGACCCGCCGCTTCCGGCAAAGATGCTGCGCGAACTTCTCTACATGGCGTTCTACTGCACCGACCACACCACACACTTCTACGCACTCGGCGGACCTGACTTTGTAATGGGTCCCGATGCGCCGGTTGCGGAACGCAATATCCTCGGCGTGATCCACAAGGTTGGGCTGGAAGTCGGCGGCAAGGTCATCCAGATGCGCAAGTATGGTCACAACGTGGTCGAGATGATCGGCGGCAGGAAGGTGCATCCATGTACGTCCATCCCCGGCGGGTTGACCAAGGGCATCACCGAAGAACAACGCAAAGAGATCGAAGAGATGGGGCATTGGGCAGTCGAGTTCGCCCAGTTCAGCCTGCAGGTCTTCAATGATATTGTGCTCGCCAACAAGGAATACGTTGACCTCATCCTCGGCGACGTGTATACCCATCACACCTATTACATGGGCATGGTGGACGAACACAACAAGATCAACTTCTACGACGGCAAGGTCCGCGTGGTGGACCCGGACGGCAAAGAGTTCGTCAAATACGAGCCGAAGGATTACGCCCAACACATCGCCGAACACGTCGAGCCGTGGACGTACCTCAAATTCCCGTACCTCAAAAACGTCGGCTGGAAAGGCTTCGTGGACGGTAATGATTCGGGCGTTTACATGGCAACTCCGCTCTCGCGCCTGAACGCATGCGACGGTATGGCAACGCCGCTCGCGCAAGCCGAGTACGAAAAATTCTACGCCATACTCGGCGGCAAGCCGGTGCATCAACGCCTCGCCACACATTGGGCGCGTCTCATCGAATTGCTCTACGCCGCCGAACGCTGGGTGGAACTGGTCACCGACCCGGAGATCACTTCACCGGATATTCACGTCAAGCCGACCGAGACTCCGACGGAAGGAATCGGCATCGTCGAAGCGCCGCGCGGGACTCTCACGCATCATTACTGGACCGATGAGTTGGGACGCGTGACCAGGGCGAATCTCATCGTCGGCACGACCAACAACTATGCGCCCATTCAAATGTCCACGCACAAGGCGGCGGCGAGTCTCATCAAAAACGGCAACGTGACCGACGGTCTGCTCAACATGGTGGAGATGGCGTTCCGCGCCTACGACCCATGCTTCGGCTGCGCCACCCACTCCCTGCCGGGACAAATGCCATTGGAGATCACGGTCCGCGATGCGGAGGGGAATCCGCTTGAGGTGTTGAAACAGTTTTGTTAGCAGATACAGGTATCAGTCAGGTTGTGATGCGGGTTCTTAATCCAAAACCGACCTGCGAATATTTAGCGGAGGTGCCATCATGAAAACGATCATTGTGGGGCTTGGCAACCCCATCCTTGGGGATGACGGTGTTGGGTGGAAGATCGCCGAAGAGATCCGTAAGCAGCTGCCCGCGGATGATATAGATGTGGCTTGTCTTTCTCTGGGCGGGCTGGGGCTGATGGAACATCTCATCGGTTATGACCGCGCGATCCTGGTTGACGCGTTTGCGACCAACGACCAACCCGGTTCCATCCTTATCCTGAAACTGGATGAGCTGCCGAATTACTCCGCATTCCATACCACCAGTGCGCATGATACGTCTCTGCAAAAGGCGATCGAGTTGGGAAGAAGCATGGGAGCCAAACTGCCGGAGGAAGTGGAGATCGTGGGCATTACCACCATCAAGGTGCATGAATTCACTGAAGAGTTGTCTCCCCCGGTCGCGGACGTGGTCGGCTTTGCCACGCGGGTTGTGCTCGATCTACTAAAACAGCCGATAGGTGTTAAGAGAGAATCGCACGCAGAAGTTTAAGAAAAGATTTCTCGTCATCGCTCGAAATTACGTTCACTAAAACGAACGGGGCGGGTTTGATACCCGCCCCGTTCAATTTTAATTCCCTTGATATTTTGTCAACTCAGCATATTGCGGGTTGCGTCGGATGTACGCCGCCACATAGGAACACATGGGTATCACCCGCAGGGACTTGGACTTTGCATATTCAAGCCCAGCTTTTGTGATCACGCCTGCCACGCCGTGTCCGCGAAATTCATACGGCACGCCGACATGCGTCATGATGATGCTGTCGCCGTCCACCAAATAATCAAGTTTGGCGAGTTGACCTTCCAATTCGACTTCAAAGCGGTTTTGTTCGGGGTTATGAACAACTTTCAGATTTTCTTCCATTTTTAACCTTGCTGTTTCTTCCGCGCATTGACGGCGATATATTCCATGATGATCTTCAATCCGGCGAAGACCGTTGCCTCGGAAGGGTCGAGCGGCGGAGCGATCTCAACCACATCCAAACCGACCAGCGGCAGGTCTTCAGTGGATTTGATAAGCGTCAGCACATCGCGCGAAGTTAATCCGCCAAACTCGGGAATGCCCGTCCCCGGCGCAACAGATGGGTCGAGGCAGTCAATGTCCAATGAGATATGTACAGCGTCGCAGTCGTTGAGGATGTTATAGACGCTGTCCGCGATGTGACGTATGCCGCGGTCGGCAACATCGGCGGCAGTGTAAACGTGGATGCCGCCATTCTCGATCAGGTCGATCTCCTGCTCCTCCCACGAGCGGAGTCCCACCATGCAGACGTCATGCGGCTCGATGCCGAATTCCAGGGCGCGGCGCATGGTGTTGGCATGGGAAATGCGCGAGCCGTCGAAAAAGTCACAGAGATCGGGGTGGGCATCGATCCACAAAATGCCGAGACGCTGGTCCTTGTATCGTTCGCGCTGCGCCTGCAAAACAGGAATCGTCACCGAATGGTCGCCGCCGAGAATGATCGGCATGTTCGGAAGAGAAGCCACCTTTTGGCGAACCAGCACAAAGTCCGATTCTGGATCCGTGATCTGGATGTCGCCCAAGTCGCAGATGGTCATATCCTGCAAACGGGTGCGGTCCTCGCTGAACGGAGTCAGATGCCGCGACCAATACCGCAGGCGCTCGGGCGCATGAGCCGCTCCCTTGCGTGCGCTGGCAAGCCCATCGAATGGGATGCCGATCACGCTGAAATCCGTCTGTTCGGGGGTGAGGTTTGGGCGGTGCAGGTCGCCCCAAAGTCCATGAGTGCCTTCTTCGGTCATGGTCGCTCCTTGTTTTGCCAAAAGTATCCCATCAATTGTACCTTTGAAAACGAACGACATTGACCCCCCCATTATTTGCTCTTAAAATGAATTCATGCCGAAAATCGCAGGTTTTTACCTTCCTGACCACGACCCTCCAGCGTGAGCGGCTGTCTTAACTGTTGATATCCGACCTTTTAAAATTATTGGAGGAACCATGAAAACCGAGTTCGTTTCAAAACGCGCAAAGATCTACGCCGATGTTCCCGATGAAAAGTGGAACGATTGGCGCTGGCAGCTTTCCAACCGTCTGAATTCCGTCGAAGATATTGAGAAAGTTCTCCCGCTCACAGACAGTGAACGAAAAGCGCTGCAAACACAGGGTCTCTTCCGCGTGGATGTGACCCCCTACTTCATTTCCCTGATCGACCCGGATGACCCCAACGACCCGACCCGCATGCAGATCATTCCGCGCGCCGAGGAGATGCAAGCCTTCACCGCCATGATGGAGGATTCACTGGCGGAAGACCGCCACTCACCCGTGCCGGGGCTTGTTCACCGGTATCCTGACAGGGTTCTCATGCTGGTAACGACCCAGTGCGCGTCATACTGCCGCTATTGCACCCGCTCCCGCATCGTCGGTGACCCGGGGCAGACTTTCAAACGCGAAGAGTTCGAGATGCAGATCGAGTATCTCAAACGCACGCCGCAAGTCCGCGATGTGCTGCTTTCCGGCGGCGACCCGCTGGTACTTGCACCGAAAATTCTCGAAGAATTGCTGTCCCGCCTGCGCGAGATTCCACACATTGAGATCATCCGCATCGGTTCGCGTGTGCCGGTCTTTATGCCCATGCGTGTCACACAGGAATTGTGCGACATGCTCGCCAAATACCACCCGCTGTGGATCAACATCCACGTCAACCACTCGAACGAGATCAGCAAGGAACTTGCCGAAGCCTGCGACCGCCTCACTCGTGCGGGCATTCCGCTCGGCAATCAGTCCGTTTTGCTGGCAGGAGTAAACGACAACGTGCACATCCAGCGCCAGTTGGTACAGGACCTTGTCCGCATCCGCGTGCGCCCGTACTATCTCTATCAATGCGACCTCGTCGAAGGTGCAGGACATTTCCGCACGCCGGTTGCCAAGGGCATCGAGATCATGGAAGGCCTGCGCGGACATACCTCCGGCTATGCCGTGCCGCAGTACATCATCGACGCGCCCGGAGGCGGCGGCAAGATTCCAGTCATGCCGAACTACCTGTTGAGCATGTCCGACCACAAGGTGTTATTGCGCAATTACGAAGGCTACATCACCACTTACGAGGAGCCCACCGACTACATTCCCGACAAGGCAGCAAAGTTCAAGGGACTCAAACGCCCCGAACCGGGTCAGGCTGGATTAACAGCCCTGCTCGACGGCGAAGAGATGTTCATCAAGCCGGAGGACTTTGACGAGCTCCATAATCGTCATGGCATTCAACACCGCTTAAAAGACGAGAACAAGTGGAAGCCACTTGGCATTGGAACCGGTAACTCAAACGAATAACACGGCAATTTAGGGGACTGTTATACTTAGACCTGACGGATAAAGTTCCGTCAGGTCTATTCAAATAAGGAGATATCCATGTCCAAAAAGATGCTATTTCTGACGGTCCTTGCGCTCGTGCTGGCCGCATGCATGCCGTCACAATCTCAAGACCAGCAGCCCACCGCCGACATTCAGTCAGACGTCAACACCGCCGTGGCAGGCACCATGCAGGTCAACGAACAGATCGACCACGCAGTGGAAATGACCGTAGCTGCCAAAGAATTGGATACCGCCAGCGAAGAGACAGCGGCGGATAGTAATGTCGTTCTTCAGGCGACCAATACCCCCATCGTGATACCCTCCTTTACACCGACGGCTTCCCCCGTTCCGCTGAAATACACCTGCGCCATCGTCAACCTCAAGCCGAAGAACGGCACATTGTATTCAAAGAACGCCAAATTCGACATCAAGATGCGGGTGATCAACACCGGTACGCGTCCCTGGCCCGTCGGCATCGACGTGAAATATGTCAGCGGGACGAACATCACCGGCACGACGCGCGTCGAGATCCCCAAGGCGTTGCAGCCCGGGCAGGTCTATGACATCAACCTTGACGGCAAAGCCCCGGATAAAAAAGGCTACTACATGATGACCTGGCTTGTGGATGGTCCCATGTGCTATGGCTCCATAGGAATCAACGTCAAGTAAAGGTTGAAACACATGCTTCGGCGTAGTTACAAAACCTTAGCCCTGTTCGCGGCATTGATCGTGATGCTGGCATGCGTACCCACATTGGGATCCGCCCCTGCCGTCCCCACCTTTGACCCGAATTCTCCGCTAACAGCCATCGTTGAAACAGCGGCAGTCGCTGCCACCCAGACGCAGCTCTACGCTCCACCGACGAATACGTCAACACCGCTGCCCACCAACACACCAATCGATACGCCAACAGCTACGGCAACCTTCCTATTCGCGCTCCCCACCATCGAACAGCCGCCCACGCAGGTTCCGCTGGGTGTTTCAGAAAAATCCCTGGATTGTCAGGTACTTTCCGCGGAACCCAAGTCACTTGTCGCCGCGTCCGCAAGTTTTATTGGCAAATGGACGATCGCCAATATCGGTAAAGACTCCTGGACTTCTGATAGCTTCGATTACCGGTACGAATCAGGCGACAAGATCCATTTGCAATCCATCTATGATTTTCCGGTGAATGTACAGCCCGGCTCCATTGTGGAATTGACCGTGGATATGCAGGCGCCATCCGCGCCGGGTGAATACACCACCGTTTGGATGCTCTATAGGAGTAATAGAAGTTTCTGTGAAATGAAATTAACCATCACAGTGCAATAAACAAAAACTCCGAGTTCGTAATGAACTCGGAGTTTTTGTTTTTAGGATGTTGGCGGGAGAGGTTCGTCTGGTGTTTCGATCGCGGCTTCTGCAGCAGCGGCTTCGGGTTTCTTGCGCAGCAGGAAGAATCCCGTTGCAATCGGAATGACGATCAGGATAATGGACAAACAAAGGAATGCATATCCAGCCGCAGCGGGCATGGCCTGTTCCGGACCGCCGAAGTTATAGGTGCCGTTGCCGGTGATGCCACCGAAGCCCATGATACACATGAACAAACTACAGCAGGAACATAATAAAGCGACAACTACAGTAATAATGATGCTTGTGTTTCTGTTCATAATTTTCTCCTTTTCAGCGCCCAGTATAGCCGATAAAAAAACGGGTTGCAAACCGATGTTCGCAACCCGTTGGTACTACTAGCTTCGCAAAACCGCGCCCACTTCACGTTCCAGCCGTTTGACGATCTTCTTGCGGATGGCGGCAGCTTCGGCGTCAGTCATCGTTTTATCCTCGGCTTGATAGGTCAACGCGTAGGCGAGGGATTTTTTACCCGCGCCGATCTTTTCATCGCGATAGAGATCGAACAAGCGGACGTCCGTCACGCTTCTTCCTCCTGTTTGCCTGATCAATGCTTCGACGGTTTCAGCCAACACTGATTCATCCACGATGAGGGCGATGTCTTCGTAAATGGGCGGAGTGTCGGGAATGGACTTGATCTCATACGTCGGCGTCATCGCGCGAAGGGTTCCCAGATCAAACTCGGCAACAAGGACTGAGGAATCACCCAACTCGTATTGCTCCTTCACAAGCGGATGCAATTCACCAAATGCGCCAATGACCTGTCCGCTGACTTTGACTTCGGCTGCCTTGCCAGGGTGCAGGTATGAGTAGGATTCTGTCGCAGTGTAGGAAACATCTGAGAGGCGCAGACCGCCCAACATGAGTTCGATGCGTCCTTTCAGGTCGAAGAAGTCCATGGTGGGAGGTTCCTTCACATCCCACGCAGTCGCTTCACGCAGACCAGTCATCACGATCACGAGTTTGTGCGGTTCCTTCGGCAGGTCATTCTTCACAGGTTCGAAGATGGGACCGATCTCGAAGAACGAAAATGATTCGGCGTAGCGAATATTCTTTTCGAGCGAGTCGAACACGGAGGCGACGAGGCTGCGGCGCAGAACGCTTTTCTCAGGCGTAATGGGATTTGCAAGGCGGACGTATTCATCATGTTTCGCAACACGTGATTCGCGTTCGGGCGAAGTCATACGATAGGTGACAACTTCCTGCAAGCCAAGCGCAACGAGCAGGTCACGAAGATGTTCCTCCCACTCGTGAACGGGATTGCCGACCTGCGGCGGGAGCGCATCTGCCATGGTGGTGGTCGGGATGTTGTCGTAACCGTAACTGCGCGCGACCTCTTCCAGCACATCGGCGACACCGACAACACCTTCGCCAATATCCATGCGATGGTTCGGCGAGGTAACGCGGACTTTGTCACTCAGCACTTCGCTTTTGAATTCAAGGCGTGAAAGTAGTTCGGCAATTTGATCGAGTGTGAGGTCGATGCCGAGCCAGCGTTTCACATCTGTGACTGTGACATCCACCACCGCATCTTTCGGCGGGAGCGGATACTCGTCAACGAGGTCGGGAGCGACAGCACCGCCAGCCCATTCCGCCATATATTTCAAGCCGAGGCGCACACCGCCTTCGGCAAGTGCAGGATGCACGCCGCGCGAGAAGCGGAACGACGCTTCAGACGGAAGGTTATGCTGCTGCGCCGTGCGACGGATGTTAATGAAGTTCCATGCCGCGCCTTCAAGCAAAATGTTCTTCGTGGAATCGGTCACCTCAGATTCGGCGCCGCCCATTACGCCAGAGAGAGAGAGTGAACCTTTTTCATCACACACCAGTACGTTATTGGCGGTCAATTTACGTTCATTGCCGTCGAGCGTGGTGAGTTTTTCACCGTCTTTCGCGGTACGGGTGGTGATCTTTATTTTCTTATCGCCGGCGCGTTTCTTGAGCACATCGTAATCGAAGGCGTGCAAAGGCTCGCCATATTCGATCATGGCGTAGTTGGTCGCATCTACTACATTGCTGATGGGACGGATGCCTGCCAGTTTGAGTCGACGTTGGATCTGATACGGGCTCGGCTTAAGTTCCACATTGCGGATCAATCCCGCCACAAAGCGCGGATTCATCTCGGGCGTTGTGATCTCGATCTCAAGCAACTCTTTGACAGATTGTCCGCTGACAGCCACTTTGGTATCGGGCTTTTTCAACTCCCGTCCAAGCATTGCAGCCAGTTCGCGGGCAATTCCGACCACGTTCGCGTTTCGTCCCATGTTCGGCAGAATGGAAATATCCAGCACAGCGTCACCCATGTAATCGGAAAGCGGCATGCCCACGGGTGCATCATCGTCAAGGATGATGATACCGTCGCTTTCATCGGTGATGCCCAATTCCTTTTCGGAGCAGACCATCGAGTACGAATCCACGCCGCGGATCTTGGCGCGTTTGAGCGTCATCAAGACCTGCCCCTCGGCGTGACCGTCATACAGCGTTGTGCCTTCCTTGGCATATGCTACTTTGACGGGCTTTTCCAGTTTGCCTGCGCCCTTAAGATGGAAAATGTTCGGCGCACCCGTCAACACGACCTGGTCCTGTTCGCCGTCATATAAATCGAGCAGGGTTAATTTATCAGCGTTGGGATGCGGGTTGACCTGACGGATTTCCGCCACGACAAGTTTTTCCTTGTCCCAGCCGATGCCGTTGGTCTTGAATTCGTGCTTCTCGCCATCCTTGTATTCAGGCATGGACAAGCCGACGTATAAAATCTCATCCACTTCCATACCGGCAAGGGTCAGTTTACGTGCAACATCTTCGACAGACAAGCCATCGAGATCAATGAAATCTTTTAGCCATGAGAGGGGTATTTTCATAAGTCACCTTTTCTTAAACACGAAGGGCACCAAGGTCGCAAAGGTTTAATACTTTGCAACTCTTATTGTCATTCAGATTTTCCTTCGTGTACGTTGTGTCCTTTGTGTTTAAAAACTAGAACTGTTCAAGAAAGCGGACATCGTTACCCCAGAAGTAACGGATGTCGCCGACCTTGTTACGCAGCATAAGCTGACGTTCCGGACCCATACCCCAGGCATAGCCGGAATAGACCTTCGGGTCGTAGCCGCCGTTCATCAACACATTGGGATGCACCATGCCGCAGCCGAGAATTTCCAGCCAGCCGGCATTCTTGCAGACCTGGCATCCCTCGCCGCCGCAAACAAAACACTCCACATCCACTTCAGCGGACGGCTCTGTGAACGGGAAGTACGAAGCACGGAAACGCAGCCGCGTGTTCTCGCCGAACATACGACGGACGAAATCCGTCAACGTGCCTTTCAAGTCCGCGAAGGTGATATTCTTGCCGACCGCAAGCCCTTCCACCTGATTGAACTGCACTTCCGAGCGGACCGTGATCTGCTCATAGCGGAAACACATTCCAGGCAGCGCAATGCGGATCGGCGGCGGGTCCTGCGGGTTGGTCGCCGCGAAATGCCGCATGGCATGGATCTGTCCCGGCGAAGTATGTGTGCGCATGATGATGGGATTGTCGCCGCGGTTCTCCGCTTCCACGAATAAAGTGTCCTGCATATCGCGCGCGGGATGATGCGGCGGGAAGTTCAACAACTGGAAGTTGTATTCATCCGTCTCCACCTCACGCGAGGTATAAACCTGAAAACCCATCTCAGCCAAAATGTCCAGCACGCGGCGAAGCTGCTGTGTGGAGGGATGCAAACGCCCGATGTGCGTCGTCCGCCCGGGCAGGGTTACATCCAATTTTTCTTCAGCGAGGGATTTCTCCAACGCGGCTTTTTTCACCTCTGCGGCTTTTTCCTCCAACGCGGCTTCCAACGCCACCTTGACACGGTTCGCCGCCTGACCGATAACGGGGCGCTCCTCTTTCGAGAGTTTGCCCAAACCGGAAAAGACTCCCATTAATTCCGAACTGCGCCCGAGGTTCGCCACACGCCACGCCTCAACAGCCGCCGGGTCACTGACGGATGCCAGCGATGCCAATGCCGTTTTTTCGATCTCGTTCAATTTGTCCTGCATACATGCCTCCGTTTTTGTAAGTGCGACTCGCGAGTCGCCCCTACTACATATACAAACAAAAACTCCCGTCCACAATGGGACGGGAGGGAGTTCCCGTGGTACCACCCAAATTCATCTCATACGAGATGCACTTTACGCCGACCAACATCGGCTTCCCTCATAACGCCGGGATTGCGGTTCAGACTACTAGCAAGTCATTCACCTGAACGGCTCGAGAGGGAACTTCAACTGGTTTGGGTCGAGTGCAATTTCACCAACTACCTTGCACATCTCTGGCGGCTTCTGCCAGCCTACTTTCCTCTGTCACAGCCTTTTGGTTAATTTCACGTAATTATCTGCGGAATCGGGCTCCTGTCAAGTACGATGCGGTTAAAATCGAATAAATCGACTATTCTGGAGAACCATGACAGCCTCCCCCATCTTTGAATTCGCACTGCTTAGTTTCATTTCCATGTTCACCATGGTCAACCCCATCGGCGTGGTACCCGTCTTCACCGCCATGACCTCAAAACTCTCGCCGCACGAGTCGCACCGCGTGGCGCGCAAAGCGACGTTCACCGGCGCAATCATCCTGCTCGCCTTTGCGCTGACCGGTCAATGGATTTTCCGCTTCTTCTCCATTTCGGTAGACAGCCTGCGCGTGGTAGGCGGCGTCATCTTTTTCTTCATGGGGTATGAAATGCTGCAAGCGCGTCTCACCCGCACCCAATTCGACGACGAGACCAACCACGAATACATCAACGATATTTCCATTACACCGCTCGGCATTCCCATCATCTGCGGACCCGGCGCAATCACCACTGCAATCCTGCTCATGAACGAATCCGATTCAATGGTGAAGCAGGGCATCGTACTGGGCATTATTGTCGGCATCATGCTTTTCACCTATCTTCTTCTGCTTGGCGCAAAACAGGTCATGCATGTCATCGGCGAGAACGGCAACAAGGTCATGCTGCGTCTGATGGGTTTGATCGTGATGGTCATCGCGGTTGAATTCTTCTTTGCCGGGCTCACCCCGATCATACAAAGGATGTTAAAGATCCAATGAACCGTAAATTAGATATCGCCACTCTCCTGCTTTTCACCGCCCTGCTTTTTGGCGTGATCGTCCGCTTTTACCCCGGGCTGACGAACGGCTTTCCGCTCAACGACGGCGGCATGTTCTACACCATGGCACAAGACCTGCGGGCAAATCATTTCGCGCTGCCGGAATTGACGACCTACAACCAGAGCGGGATTCCCTTCGCCTATCCGCCTTTTGGATTTTACATTGCCGCGCTTCTTTCCGCGCTCACGCCTGAATCAAATCTATGGGTCTTTCTCTACGTCCCGGCATTGATCAACTCTCTCTCCATTCTGGCGTTCTATCTATTCGCCAAAGAGTTGACCGGTTCACGTCCCATCGCCGCCACAGTGACCTTGTTCTTTGCGCTCACTCCTCTTTATTTCGTCTGGCAGGTGATGGGCGGCGGTATGACGCGCGCCTTCGGATTTCTGTTCATGCTGTTGATGATGTGGCAGGGACTTCAGCTATTCCGAAATTACAATCTCAAACACCTGCTGCTTTCCATTCTATTCGGCGCGATCTCAGTGATGAGTCATCCGCAAGCGGCGCTTCAGGCTGTGGTCATCGGCGTGTTGCTTTTCCTGTTCTACGGGCGCAGCAAACGCGGGCTTCTCTCTGCTTTCCTATTCGGTTTGGGTGTGGCTGTATTAACTTCGCCGTGGTGGCTCACCGTATTGACACATCATGGCATAACTCCATTCCTTTCTGCCGGGCAAACGAGTCCGCGGCAGTTGGATGCGTATCTTGAGCTATTCAGCCTCAACTCGTTGGATGATTTCCTCGTCCTGCCATTAATGCTGCTGGCTTTTGTCGGTCTGTTCAGTGACGGTCTTCCAAAACTGGATAAGGCGTTTCTGGTCACTTGGGGAGTGCTGGCAGTTTTGCTCGATCCACGCGGGGCGGCTGGGACAGTTGTGCTTGCATTCCTGCCGATGGCGGGCTATGGGTTGGTCAAACTCTCAGCGTGGATTCAACGGATGGGCAGCGAACAAGCCGAGGCGGTATTGTCGAGCCGCGTCAGTTTAAGTCTGACTGGCTTATTGGTCTTCTTCCTCTTATTTGGCTCCATCATCCTCGACTTTCAATTGGTCAATTCAAGTTTAAAAGCGGAAGACCTCGATATGATCGCATGGGTCGAAGCAAATGTGCCGAACGGAAAGACGTTTCTGTTGGCAACCGGCAGGGAGTACTCGATGTCTGACCCGATGCAGGAATGGTTTCCTTCGTTGACGGGAGACCAGAGCCTGACCACGATGCAAGGTTTGGAATGGACGCTTAATGATGGATTCTTTACATGGTACGAACAGGTGTCGTTGTTCCAAACTTGCGCGGACGTGGATTGTGTGCAAACATGGGCAGAACGTAACAATGTGAATTACGATTATCTGGTCGTGTTGACGCCGACAGAAGGCAGCCAAAACAACACTGCTGATTCACTTTACAAGTTGAAAGCGTCTGCGAAAGACTCAAATAGTTTCGAGATGGTTTACGACTCCGGTTATGCAGCCGTTTTTGAGAAGAGATAAATCTTAACTACGGCATGGGCGGAAGTTCAGTTTCGTACAGCCAGGCGTTGAAGAAATCGCCGAGGTCTTTTCCGCTGACTTCTTCCGCTACTTGAATAAAATCTTCAGTGGTGGCATTGCCAAATTTATAGCGGTCGTAATATGTGCGCAGGATAGTAAAGAAAGCATCGTCGCCGACTTCGAGTCGCAAGGCGTGGAGTGTGAGTCCGCCGCGGAGGTAGACGCCGCCGTTGAAAAGGTCATTGGCAGCCGGTTTGCCGGGCGGAGGGTAAAAACTGGGCGAAGATTTCACTTCGTTATAGGTGTAATTCACCCAGTCATCCAAACCTTCTTTTCCATAAAGATGTTCCTCCCATAAGGCTTCGCCGTAGGTGGCAAAACCTTCATTGAGCCAGATATCGCCCCAATCGGCAACACTGACGCTGTCACCGAACCATTGATGCGTCAATTCATGCGCAACAACCGATTCTGAATAGGCAAGGTCATGTCCGCTAACCATGTCAATGCTGAAAATGGACATGGTCTGATTTTCCAATGCCACGCCCAAATTGAGATCGAACACCAGCGAGCCATAAACCTCAAATGGGTATGGTCCAAATATCTGGCTGTAGTAATCGATCATCTCACCCTGACGTGCAAACGGCTTACGAATGTCATCCGGCAGGTCGGCGGGGAAATAGTTGCGGATGGGAACGCCGCCATCCGACTCCATCGTTTCGATATCGAAGTCATTGATATTGATAGTCGTGAGATAACTCGCCATCGGGTCACGCACTTTGAAGAGATACGTGGTCGAGTCACCGTTATCGGTGGCGGTTTCCAAAATCCCATTGGCGGCAACTTCGTACGGTTTGGGAACAGTGACAATAATGGTGTACAACGCCTTATCCAATGGATGATCGTTGACGGGATAAAAATTGGCAGAACCATCCGGTTCGCTCAATACAAAAATGCCGTCGCGATAGACGATCCAACCGGTTGGGAAAGGCAGCGCCTGAGATTCCATTTCACTTGGAATGCCTTGATATGTCACTGCAACAGTGAAGGATTCATTGTCAGCGATCGGCTCAACAGGTATGACCGTCAGCTCCTGTCCATTCCGCTCGAAGTCAGCCGCCTCTTCATTGACCTCGATGCTGGTGACGTCGAACCCGACAAAATCCAGGTTGAAGCGACTCAACTCCTGCGTGGCAATCGCTTCGATGGTGGTGACCGCTTCGAGTTCGCTTGTTTCCACGTCATCGACGGTGATGTCGATTGTATACGTCTGCACGTCATAGCCGCCGTTGCCGAAATCCGGATACAGCGAGTCACCCATGCCGGGCGAACCCGCCAGCGGATCTGTGGATGCAGGCACTTCGGTAGGAACTTCATCCGTCGGCTGCTCTGTGGCAGGGAAAATCTCAGGCGCGGGTGTAGGGTCTGGTGTAAGCGCCTTGCATGAAATGGAGACGGCAAGGATCAACGATAACGCGATAAGATTTCGTTTCATTTTTTATCCGCGGGGGAGATGATGTCCGCGCCTTCCCATTCGAGCATGAATTGGTCGAGGAATTGCAGCATGACTTCGTGCCTGTGTTCGGCGATCCGTTTTGCAGTTGTGGTGTTCATTCTGTCTTTGAGCAAAAGCAGTTTCTCGTAAAAATGATTGATGGTGGCGCTTTTGCTGTTCTTGTATTCTTCGAAACTGGCATGTAAATTTGGCGGGGAATCCGGGTCGTAAAGCGGACGGTCCTTATAGCCGCCATACGCGAAGGCGCGTCCGATGCCGATGGCGCCGATCGCGTCGAGGCGGTCGGCATCCTGCACGATAAAGCCTTCGAGCGAGTCCATTCTATTTTCCACGCCTGCGCCTTTATAGGAGACGTGGCTGATGATGCGGCAAACGCTGTCGGCGGTGACCGGGTCTACGGAGCACGAGTCAAGCCAGGCACGGGCGCGAAGCGGAGTCTCGTCGCCCGTCTCGTTGAACTTCCAATCGTCAAGGTCGTGTAATAGAGCCGCAAGCTGAACGATGAATTCATCCGCTTTCTCGTGACGGCAAATGGCGAGCGCGTTCTTCCACACGCGATAGATATGCCACCAATCATGCCCGGAAGCTTCATCCGAAAATTCGCGGCGGATATATTCCACCGTCAGTTGGATGATTTTCTCGCGGTCCATGCTACCACCCGCGCAGAGAGAGAAGCTTGATGCGCACCAGTGTGGAGTATTCCTCCGCAAATTGCTGCGGCGTTGAATCGAGCCCCTTGATGCCCGTTCGATATTTGCGCATGTAGATATTATTCTTGTTCGCCGCTTCGCCCCGCGCTTCGATCTTTGCCTTGCCGTGAAAAACGATGACGTCATCTTCGCCTTTCGCATCGGGCGTGTTGAAATGCAATGAGACGTATGGATTGTTGACGATATGTTTAAGTTTGTATGCGCCTGGCTGGCTGTAGATGACAATGGAGTCGCCCTCCAACGTGAACCAGACGGGTCGCGGCTGGGGCGTGTTCTTTGCGTCGACAGTGGTGAGCCAGACAAAATATTCCTGTTTCAGATGGCGCAGCGCCTTGCGCCCAAGTTTGGATTTGAAATCGATCATTCTCTTCCTCCGGTAAGGTTTGTCATGTGATTATACCCAGCGCGGTCATTGTGATGTTAATCAAAAGAAGAGGCTGGGATAACACCCAGCCTCTTCTCAACTATTCTTTCGACACCATCAACCTCTTTGAAACAACAGCAAAACCAAAACGATGATGTTCGTTATGGAGCCGACGGGAAGATACCACAACCCCAAAACTGCCGCGAGGAAAAGTGCGCCTCGTCCCCAGGGTTGGCTGGTCATAAAACCCGACAGCGCCGCCAACGCGGACAGCCCGTACGCGACGAAGATGATCTTCATAAACGCCGAGTTCGGGTCAACGCCTACCGAGCGGACGAGCCCAGCCCACGGTCCGAGCTGACCGGCGTAATCCCCTTCGGTTGATGTGATGTAATTCCCAACGACGAGGGCGCGGGTCCCATCGAACAACATATATCCTGCGGTTGCAATGACGAGGAAGGCTATGATCCACTTCATGGATTTACTTCAATGTACACAATGCCTGACGGATCTCGCCGAGGTGATACGCGGTATGCACAACAACCGAAAGCGCGCCGCCGATGGTATCTTCGTTCCATGTGGGATTTTCACCGAAGAGTTTCATCATCCGCTCGTAGGCATTGCGTAATTGCGTCTTGTAGTTCTCCCATTCCTGCGGCGTGACCTTCTCGACCGTGCGCCAGATCTCGCCCCAATCGCGCGGACTGTCATCGCCTTGGAGCGCGAACCGTTCGAACGATTCGATAAAGAAGGTCACATGCGCCACCTGTGCAGCCAGCGAAGCACATTTATTCCCAACGGGGATCGAAGCCTCCTCAGCCGAGATCGTTTCGAGCGTTTGAAAAAGAGCTGTGTTCGCGTCGAGATAAATTCCCATCGGGTTCTCGAATGTTTCAGTCATTACTTGCAAAAGGTTTTTACGAAAGTCTTCAGACATGGGATTATCCAAATAAAACTTCTTCACGAATCGCAGTGTTTACAAGAGGCATGGCAGAGAAAAAATCATTGTACGCTTTATATACCTCATCTGAAGGGTCACGGAAAAGCCGCTCGAGCGCTGAATACCCTTCCAACTTGAATATCCAGATCGAGGCGGCGCCCTTTCCCACTCCATGACTGGCAGCAACAGCACTCTGAATCCAGCCTGCGCCTTTTACAACTTGATGCAGGTGAAAAGCCTTTTTAGCAGTTTCTGCATCCACCGGGTTGGGCCAATCAAACTCAACGATCAAATAAATACCAGGGGAACGTTTCTCTGTCATGGGTATCCAGCCTCCTTTTATTCAGCTTGTTCGTATGCGGATCTGATCCACGCGATAAGTTCTGCATCCACTTCGCTCGCGTCGGTCAATGCGACGATGTAATTGCACATGCTGCCTTTGGGTTGTTCCGCAAGGCGCTGGTGTTTCTTAAAATCCTTGGCATTAATCCCTACTTCAAAGCGGGTATTCGTTTTGGGCCCGATCATTGCGAATTGTTTCCTGCGCCGCAAACTGACATATCCCTTCTTGGGCGCGATCTCAAACTCCCCGAATTTATGGATGTGTTTCATCAACGCTTCATGGATGGGGCGCTGCGCCGCCTTCGCACCGGTGTATATCTCATCCAATACCTCATCCATCGACTTATCCTTGGCAGCGCGGGTATCGCCCAAGTTCAAAATATGATGGACAATGGCATTCGCGTCTCCGTGCCCAAGCCCAAACTTGTCCTTGAACATGTCACGCAGTTCGCCGTGCTTGCTTAGTCCGCTTTTCTTGGCGATCGCGGCAAGTTCCACCAGCGATTTGCCTGTCTTTTTCTGGATATTCTCCAATTGGGTTTGAACCGCTTTATCGATTGAACTCATGGTTTTCTCCTTTGGCATTGGTAAAAAAACACGATAAAATATTATAGAACAAAAATTCTAATTTGACAATCACCCACTAGTACCAATTCCCGGCAAAGGTGTATCGAACTGCTGTAAATCCTGTTACATTAAATTAGCGGGCAAGCCAAACGGACTGCCCTGCCTCTCCAACGCCGATGGAGAATCTAAACCGCATCACAAAAGGAGGAACGATGAATCGCCTTGTCCTGTTCGCAGGACTCATTATCATTTTGGCGGGATGCACAAACCAGAACGCTTCGCCTCCCCCTACGCCGATACCTGTCTCACCGACCAAACCACCGCCCACCCTGCCGCCGGTGACGCTCACTCCCACACCCGTGAAGGTTCCCGTACAGGTGACAGCCGAACTCGCCAACTGCCGCTTCGGTCCGGGGACTGTTTATCTGAGCCTGAGCGAAATCCGCAGCGGAAGGAATCTCACCGCGGTCGGGCGCAACGACACCTCAGACTGGTGGCAGGTGGAAGACCCGATCAACCCCGGCGGCTTCTGCTGGGTCGCTTCGGAAGTGACAGATGAAAGCGGCAATGTCGAAGAACTGCCCATCGTCTCAGCGCCATTTGTCACCGTCACCAAAGTAGATCTGCGCGTGGAGCCGAACCGCATCGTCGTCAACTGCAACGATTTCCCGCAGACCGTCTTCTTCGAAGCCCTTGTCACCACCAACGGACCGACTCTCCTCACATGGCAGTGGGAAGCCAGCACAGGCATCGTCTCAGACGTTGGCACCCTCATCTTCGAGGAATCAGGCACGCAGGCGATCAATGAGTTCTACCGCATCAATGCACCCAACGAATACTGGGTGACGCTGAAAATTTTGACACCGAACGAACATGAAGAAAAGGTAACCTTCCCCGTAAGCTGTACCCCTTAAACAAATCAGGAGCGGGCTTTTCATCCGCTCCTGATTTTATGATTAAGCTATTTTTTTGTGTGCGAAGTTCAAACCTTTACGAGAGATCATTCAAAGATCACAGATTTATACCCCAACGCGCTGAAGAACCTCAGCAGGTACGCTTCAGCGTTGCGCTTTGCCTGCTGCAAAATACCATCATCCAAAGCGACGCTCACGATCTTATCCTTGCCGACACTGAGAATATCCAGCACCAGGTTCGGGTCGATATCCACAAAGATACCTTCCTGCACGGTATAAACTTCCGTCTGGTCTTCATCGAGTGTGATCGCCAGAATCTCCGCAGGGGGAAGCCTTACGTACAAAACGCTGTCCTGAAAGCGCATATCACCGGGCTGCAATTTTTCCATATCGATGCCCGCAATCACCGAGCCGTGGATCTGCACCAGCACCTTGCTGCCGAACGCGAACGCATATACCGGGCTTTGCTGATTCGTCTCAGCCGAGACCACCTGCGAAATACTGTATTGGATCGTCTCAAGGCGCGCCAATGCGCGGACTTCATTAATATACGTCACCGGGTCAGGGATGATCGTCGGTGTGGGATTTGCCAATTGTGCCACCTGAGTCTGCAGCGCCTCGTTTGCCTGGTTCACCTGTTCGAAAGGCTGGGCGGCAGAAGCGGCTGTATCACGCACGGTCTGTACGATAAAATAGACCCCAGCCGCGAGCACCACCAGGATCAGGGTGGACATAATTGTACTGAATGTATTTTTCATTTTCTTCCTTTCGCCGCTTGTGCGGCGTATAAAATACTGTCTTAATTATAGCAAGGTCACAATGCCTGATAACAAACAATCCTGTAAGACAAAAAAGATCCTGCTCACAATAACACTGTTATTTACGTTTGGATGTTCGTTCCCGTTGCAAATCAGCATCGGGACAACAGCCACAGCGACTCCAACGCTCGAGCCGACTCCTGTCATCACACAGGCGCCTCTTGCCACGCCCGAGCTGGGCACTGACCAGAATCCCTTGATCCTCGCCCTGGCACCTTCACCGCGCCCGACAGAAGCCGTCATTGCCGCCGGAGACATGCTCGCCGCCTTTCTCGAAGAGCGAACCGGCTACCACATTGTGACAGTCGCACCCGCCTCAGAAGCAGTACTGGTCGAGGCGCTTGCAAAGGGGAACGCGCACATTGCGTCGCTTTCGCCGTATGGGTACGTGCTCGCCCGCGAGAATAATTCTGTAACAGCCCTGCTGGCACGCGTCCGCAACAAAGAGATGTTCTACGGCGCGCAATTCATCATCAACCGCGAGGGAGAGTTCACATCCTATTACGATGAAGCGCGCGGAGAAAATACCGCAGACTCCGCCACAGCCTTGAAACAATTTCAGGATAAGAAACCCTGCTGGAGCGATGAAGTATCGCCTTCGGGGTATGTCGTGCCGCTCGGATTGCTGAATCAGGCTCAAGTCCAGACGAGAGCCGGGGCATTCCTGGAAGGTCAACCCAATGTGGTGCGTGGAGTCTATGCTGCGGATATCTGCGATTTCGGCGCGACCTTCGTCGACGCCCGTACATCCCCCATTCTCGAAGCGGATTATCCCGACGTGCTGGATAAGGTTCGGGTGGCATGGCGCATCCCTGCGATCATCCCGTATGAAAATATTTCCATGTCGGCTTCATTGCCCGTCGAACTGCGGCGTGTGATACAACGCGCGTTCATCGATTTTATTGGAACACCCGAGGGCAAATCTGCCATGCAGACCATTTACGGTTTCGATGAAATGCTGCCAGTAGAAGATGAAGCGTATAATGATTTTATTACCTATTCAAAAGACTCGAATTTGGATCTATCAGGCTTGATAGAATAACGCGATGTTAAAAAGATCGTTCATCATCCTGTGGCGGACTGCGCTTGTGATCGGATCGTTGTGCGCCATCGGGTTGTTCATGCCAAGGTTCGCAATGGGATTATTTGCAAAGCCAAGGATATTCACTGTTGAAGACGTACCCGCAACGCGCATCGCGATCGTCTTTGGCGCGGGCTTGCTGCGTGATGGTTCAGCCGGACCTGTGTTGAGTGACCGCATGCTAACCGCCGTCAATTTGTATCTCGCCGGAAAAGTGGATAAAATCCTGGTCAGCGGCGACAACCGTTTCCCTGAATATAATGAACCGGAAGCTGGTCGGCAGTATGCGTTGGAGCGCGGCGTGCCGGATGAAGACATCGTGCTCGATTACGCAGGCAGGCGTACGTATGATACGTGCTACCGTGCCAAATATATTTTTGGCGTGGACGAGGCGATCCTCATCACACAGGACTTCCACATGCCGCGGGCGTTGACCCTTTGCAACTGGTTCGGGATCAAGTCTGTAGGTGTGGAAGCGGACAACCGTTACTTTCTCAAGCGCGCCCGCCTGTGGTGGAATTTCCGCGAGACTTTTGCGGTGTTCCAAGCCGGTTGGGACTTGTTGTACGCGAAGCCGATGCCCGTGATGGGTGAACCTGAGCCGATATTACCCTCATCCCCAACCCTTCCCCCGCAGGGGAAGGGAGTCCCCTCTCCTTCGGGAGAGGGCTAGGGTGAGGGACAAAGGAGAATCTTATGAATCGTGAAGAAGCCCTAGCCCTTGTGCGCGAATATGTCAAAAGCGAAAGTTTGGTGCGGCATATGCTGTCCGTTGAAGCCGCCATGCGTTTCTACGCCGAAAAATTCGGCGAGGACGTGGAAACCTGGGGGTTGATCGGTCTGCTGCACGATTTCGACTGGGAGATCCACCCAACGCTTGAACAGCATCCACAGGACGGTGCTCCCATGCTGCGCGAACGCGGCGTGCCCGAAGATATCATTCAGGATATTTTGAGTCACGCCGACCATTTGGAAATGCCGCGCGATACCCTGCGCCGCAAAGCCATCTGCGCCTGCGATGAAGTGACAGGTCTCATCACCGCCGTGGCATTGGTCCGCCCATCGCGCTCACTGTATGACCTTGAAGCCAAGTCTGTCAAAAAGAAATGGAAGGACAAAGCCTTCGCCGCCGGGACCAACCGCGAAGAGATGGAACACGCCGCCAAGGAATTCGGCATCGATATTTGGGAGCATGTGGGAAATGTAATTCTCGCCATGCGCAAGATCGCGCCAGAGTTGGATCTGGTTGGGAGCTTGGGATGAAAAGGCATTTCTTTCCCATCCTGATTCTCGCATTCCTACTCGCTGCATGCGTATCAGACGATACTTCCACCCCATATAATCCGCCTACGCCGGTAGTGGATCATTCGCCTTTTATTTTCGATATCGATATTCCCACACCCGCATCACAGGAACGCATGAACGATCCGCGCCCAAACATCATTCTCATCATGACCGATGATCAGCCCTTCAGCACAGTGGATTACATGCCCTGTGTAAAGACCGAGTTGATGAAACGCGGTGTGGTATTCGAGAACGCTTTCACGACCACGCCTTTGTGTTGTCCGAGTCGGGCAAGTATTCTCTCCGGGGAGTATGTTCACAACCACAAAGTTTATACGGATCGGATGCCGATGGGCGGCGCGGCAAAGTATGACGATTCCCTCAGCTTCTCAATTTGGTTGAATCAAGCCCAATACCGGACGGCTTATTTCGGAAAATACCTGAACGGCTATGATGATCTAGTTCCCTTTGGGGTTGTTCCGCCCGGCTGGGATGTGTGGGATGCCTTCCTTGGCAAAAATCTCGACGCTGACGATGACACAGGCAATTTGCAATTCTATTTTAATTTCAGCCTCTCGGACAACGGTAATGAAACAGTGTATCCAAAATCGAAGGAAAATTTCAGCGCGGATGTGATCACCAACATGGCGCTAGACTTCATCCGCGATTCACGAGATACACCATTCTACATGACGGTCAGTTATTACAACCCACATTCGCCGTACGTTTCGGCGCCGAGACATAAAGATACATTTCGCGCCAGCACAGGCTGGGATTGGGTACAATACCGCCCGCCAAGCTTTAACGAAAAAGATATCAGCGACAAACCGGATTACATCAGCGATCTTTCTCCTTTATCCGAAACCGAACTGGACACGGTCCACAAACAAATCCTGCGTTCGCTGCTTTCGGTAGATGACGGTGTGGCTTCGATCATCAACGCTCTGGACAAGGCGGGTCTCAGCGATAACACAATCATTGTCTTCACCTCCGACAATGGGCTGACCATAGGCGATCACCGCTTCGGAGCAACCAAGAACTGCCCGTATGAAGCCTGTCTTAAAGTTCCGTTTATTGTATATGCGCCTGCTTATTTCGAGCCACGCGTAGATTCAAGCCTGGTTGCCAATATTGACCTTGCACCCACCTTTGCCGAGTGGGCAGGCATACCGATCCCCGATAGCGTGGACGGTATGAGCATGGAAAACCTCCTAAAAGACCCATCTTCGCCATGGCGGGATGAGATCTTGCTTGAGCATTGGCCTACCGAAGAGGGTGTTGGCTCGATGATTCCCGAATATTCCTCCATCCGAACGCCAGAATGGAAATACACCGAATACTCCACTGGCGAGGTGGAATTGTATGATTTGGTCAATGATCCGTATGAATTGCAGAATATAGCAGGGAAGAAAGCTTACCGTGATATTCAAGCAGATCTGGCAAAAAGATTGCAAGCCTTGAAGGAAGAATAAAAAAAGAACAGCCGAGTGAACTGAAATGAACTGAACCCATTGAGCAAGACAAAAAAAGAAAGCCCCGCTGGTCAACTGGATAGACACCTAGTTTGGTAAGGTGTCTGTCTTGTTTTCAATTGTATCCGTTCATAGTTGTAAAAGTAAATGTATTCATCAATGAGTTGCTCTGTATCCTTAAAGGTGGTTTTCTTGAAGTGCCGCAAATATTCCTCTTTGAGGTGTCCAAAGAAGTTCTCCATCGGGGCATTATCCCAACAGTTGCCACGACGAGACATGGAAGGCGTGATGTTATACTCGTTGGTAAGGACATGATATGGCTGTGAAGTGTATTGCGTCCCTTGGTCACTGTGGAGGATCAGTCCATCAGTGACCTTTTCTTTTTGTTTGGCTTGTTTGAGGGTCCGCGTCACCAGAGCAATTGAATTGGTTTGCTCAAAGACATGCGCCACAATGAAGCCATCGTAGAGGTCCTTGATAGTGGACAGATATGCCCAGCCCTGCAAGGTGCGAATGTAGGTCACATCCGTGACCCATTTTTGGTTGGGCTTGGTCGCGACGAAATCCCGATTGAGCACGTTGGGGTAGCGATGGTAGGTGCCGATTTCTTCCAGCTTTTTGTACATTTTGGGCTTTCTGGCTTGCGAACGAATGCCTAATTTGTTCATCAACCTCAAAACCGCCTTGTGATTGATCGCAAGTTCAAGTTTTTGCTGAAGGTGGATCGTGATCCGCCGATACCCGTAGCTTTTGTGAGAAACCTCATAGACCGTCCGGATTTTCTCCATCCGTTCCTGGTCTGGGTCTGTCTCTGCCAATTTCCCTTCCCAGGCATAATAGGCTGCTCGCGAAACACCGAAGAATTTACACATCGCCTTCACTTCGTATTCTTCTTTGTGGTGGTAGATCGCCCGATATTGCGCTGCGCGAGCTGCACTTTCCGCAATTCGGCATGGAATTTTTTTAGCAAGGCGTTCTCCATCCGCAGCCGTTCTATTTCCCGTTCTTCTCCCTCCCTTTTCACGGGTCGCCCAATCGGCTTATGGAATGAGAGTTCCCCTTCTCTCCGATACATCCGCACCCAGGCTTTGATCCTGTCTGCCTTTCGGATATTCAGCTTCTCCGCTATCGTTGCATACGTCACGTGTTCTTCCATCACCAGACGCACTGCCTCCTGCTTGATTTCCTTCTTGTAGTGCAACATTCCTTTTCTGCCTGACATAAAAGCACCTCCTGTGCTTATCTTCTCACAGGAGGGCTTTCTTTTCGTGTCTGCTTTTCGGGGTTCAGTTCAAAACCTCGGCTGTTCTTTTTTGAAGATCATTTGAAATGCATTTCGTATAATGCATCACTGACAAAGAATAACCCTGCATTGTCACGGTATACAAGGCGGTAACCGTGCAATTGGTCTTTATCCGCATCAACATAGAATTGATATATCTCATCGAATGACGCCGGGTCCACAGCGCTTTCACGTGCGCCCTCCTGTGTGTAATCCGAAATGCGCTGTGTCCAGAGAAGGATCATATCCGGTTTGATCTGTTCAATTGTGCTGTATTTTGCGTTCCAATAGCTTCGCACCACCCAGCGGGAATCCGTCGGCAGGTACATGCGCACATCGCGAAAAACGACCAGTTTCTCGTCAGTCTGGATGCGGGGCAAGATGTCGCTTTCAAGCTTGTGATAAAAGACAAGCGATGCCTCCGTATCTTCACGGGTCAACACCTCGTGGTAGAGTTCGATATCCTTATCGATGTATACAACGAATTGATAACTGACCAGAACAATGAAAACGACGCCCAGGATCTGGATAGAATTCTTTTTTATCCCGAATTGTGGTATCTCAATGAAAGATGCAAGACTGCTGTATACCGGAAGCAAAATGGGCAGAAAGAAATGCGTCGGTTTGATGGCAACCGCGAACAGAATATAAGCTCCGAACGGAATCGCCCATAAAGCAATGACCAAGCTGCGCGCCCGGCTTTCGGCATTTCGGAAGCCGAATGCGAGAGCCAGGAATGCAATAGCGATAAAGAACCATTTGCCGTACAACGCATCGAGAACGGGCTGCCAGGAAGCAGGTCCCTTGGCGTAAGACAGGACCCAGCCCTGTGTTTGTGATACTGACTGGCGAGAGAGAATCTCGAACATATCCGTCCGCTGGCTTTTGTAGACAAGGAACGGATTGCTGATAAAAACCACCGCCACCATGATACCGACGAATGCAGCAGCACGGACGGCGGCAGTGCGCCAGTCCAGTTTCTTTTGGAAGACACCAAGCAGGATATAACCGGGAATCGCGAGAAAGAAAAACAAGCCAATGACCTTTGTCCCGGTGGCAAGCCCTGTAGCGGCCGCGGCAAGATAAAAATCCCGCCCGAAGCGCAAGTCATCCTTATCCAAAAATAAAATAACCAATGCCACGAAAAGGATTGCAAGGCTGTCCACATGCCACCACAGGTTATTTTCCACCACCGCTGAGACAGAGAGAAGAAGAAGGAACAAGCCGATGGATTTTAGCCGGGAGCGGAATTTGGTTTGGGCATAGACGAGCAGGAGCAGCGCACCGATCATCGGCAGGACGCTGATAAACTGCCTGAGCAGCAGCATCTCCTGCTGGACCGAACGCCCAATCAGGACGAACAGGGCACTGGCGGCATAAAAGTCCCAGCCGTAATAATAGTGACCGTAGATCAAAAAGTTGATCAGGTTCTGCTTGAGCGACTCTGCTGGCGCAACCATCCCCAGTGCAATGGGATATTGCGCGAATTCATCTGGTTCAAAGAGAGATATCATCATCTGATCCTTCGCGCCGGTGTTATTCGGCGGGATGAACAGAATGAAGTACATTACGCTGATGGCAAGCAGAATGAGGAAAACATTTTTTTGTGTGCGGTCCATATGGGCGATGATACCATGTGGTATGGTAAACCTGTTTTGGGGTGATCTATGGTTGGGTAATGTAGGGATAGTCGCCCTTATATGAAAAAAATCCCGTGAACTGATAATCACGGGATTTTTTATTACTTCTTCTTTTTCTTCGTTACGGTTTTCTTCTTCACCGGCTTGGACGGCTTCTTTTTCGCGGGAGCTTTCTTCGCCGGTTTTGCTTTCGTCTTTGAAGCGGATTTTGTCTTTCCCTTCGCAGGCGATTTCTTCGCGGGAGAAGCTTTTGCCTTTGTTTCTTTCTTCTTTCCTTCTTCCTTCAACTTCACATAACTTTCCAGCGTCCAACCGACAGCTAATGCCGTAATGCTTTCACCCGGCTTGACCTCGACCACCACATCTCCCTTCGTGGAGGCGCGCTTGCGCAGACCAGCGGCGTCCAGTCTTGTGGATTTTGGCGCGCCCTTGGTCATGTGGACTGTCGCAACGTGATTTGGTTTACCCGTGGCAATCGCTGCAAGTTGTGATTTGCCCGGCAAGTCCCACGCGACCACACCCTTGCCGTAACGTCCCTGCACAGGGAAATCCTTTTCAGAAACGCGTTTGGCTTTGCCTTCATCCGTCAACAGGAAGATATCCCCTTCGGCGGGCAGAATCTCCGCGCCGACGACTTCATCCTTTTCAAACAACTTCATCCCGTTGACGCCCGCCGCGACGAGTCCCATCGGGCGCACGTCATCCTCCTTGAAGCGGATCGCCATGCCGCCCGCCGTGACGAGCAGGATTTCTTTTTTGCCGTTCGTCAAACCGACTGTACCGAGTTTATCCCCTTCGTTGACCTTGACGAGCGTAAACGTCTGCGACGAGGGACCGGGCAGTTCGGTGATGAGACTCTTCTTTATCATGCCGAAGCGGGTGACGGTCAGAACGCAAATCTCTTCGCCGAGCGAAGTCTTGTTCGCAGGCAATGAGAAGACCGCCGCGAGCGCGTCCGCATCGTTCAACGGGGAAACGCGATGCCACGGTACACCCTGGCTGAGTTTATTGGCTTGGGGAATCAAATGCGCGGCAACAGCGGCGGCTTTCCCGCGATTGCTCACGAAGTAGACCGTATCCGTTGTGGATGCCTTCACGAGGAAGAGCGGCGCATCATTACCGGAATGGCGCGGCTGTTTATCGTCCGCGGTGCGCGAGACCAAACCGTCGTTGGTCACACCGATCCACACAGTTTGCTGCGGCAGCAGGTCGTTTGTCGTGAGAGCCTTGCCGCCCTTTGCCCCCTCCTTCACGCTGACGATCTGTGTGCGGCGTCTATCGCCATAGGCAGCTTTCACTTTCTGGAGTTCGTCCGCGACCACACCGCGCATCAACTTGGGAGTCTTCAACAGCTTGGTCAACTCTTTGATGACAGCGGTCACTTCCTTATATTCGGTCTCGATCTTTTTGCGTTCGAGCGCGGCGAGCCTTCGCAACTGCATATCGAGGATGGCGTTTGCCTGCAGATCCGTCAGCTTGTAGCGCTTCATTAATTTGGATCGGGCTGCGTCGACGTCTGATGCGTTGCGGATCAGGTTGATGATCTCATCCAGATTCTTCAACGCGACGAGATATCCTTCGAGGATGTGCGCCCGCGCCTTGGCTTTATCCAGATCGAATTGTGCGCGCCTCTTTATGACCGTGAGCCTGTGCTCCAAGTAGACGCGGAGTGCCTGTTTGAGAGTTAAAGTGCGCGGCTCGCCGTCGACCAGTGCCAGCAGGTTGATGCTGAAGGTGGTCTGCATCGGAGTGCGTTTGTAAAGGTCGCGCAGGACAAAATTGGGGTCGGCGTTCTTGGTCAGTTCGAGGACGATGCGCATGCCCTGACGATCCGACTCATCACGCAAATCCGAGAGACCTTCGAGATGACCGTCGCGCGCCAGTTCGGCAATGCGTTCGATCAGGCTGGACTTGTTAACCATGTACGGCAGCTCTGAGACGATGATGCGGCTCTTGCCGCGCTCCATCTCTTCGATGTGCGCCTTCGCCTGCACGGTGATGCGCCCGCGCCCGGAGCCGTATGCCGATTCGATCCCAGATTCATCTTCCGATTCGATGATGAGTCCGCCGGTCGGAAAATCCGGTCCCTGAACGAACTTCATCAATTGTTCCACGTCGATATCGTCGAGTTTTTCCCAGCGGTCGAGCATGAACACGAGGGCGTCCACAACTTCGGTCAAGTTGTGCGGCGGAATGGAAGTTGCCATACCAACGGCGATACCTGTTGCACCGTTCACCAAGAGATTGGGAATCGCTGCGGGCAAGACGCCCGGCTCTTCGAGGGTGTCATCAAAGTTAGAGACGAAGTCAACTGTATTTTTGTTGAGATCAGTCAAAAGGTCGAGCGCGGCGGAAGTGAGTCGCGCTTCGGTATAACGCATCGCGGCTGGCGGATCGCCATCGACGGAGCCGAAGTTGCCCTGACCATCCACGAGCATGGTGCGCATGGAAAAATCCTGCGCGAGGCGAGCCATCGCCTCATACACAGACGAGTCGCCGTGCGGGTGATATTTACCGAGCACCTCGCCGACGATACGGGCGGATTTCTTGTACGCCGTATCCGCGCGGATGCCCATGTCGTACATCGCATACAGGATGCGGCGCTGTACCGGCTTCATGCCGTCGCGGGCATCGGGCAGCGCGCGCGATACGATGACAGACATGGCGTAATCGAGATATGCCTGCTGCATTTCGTTGTCGATATCTATTTTTCGTACGATACCAAGTTCCATTATTGCTCCAAAATCTTTTCTAAATACAAAAGACACCAAGACCACGAAGGAAAAACCTTTGGGCACTTCGTGTCGTTTGTGTTTAATTCCTGAATTAATGTTCTATTGCGGGGCTTATCTTACGGGCAAAAAAGGGATGCGTCAAGTCCCCGCGCTTTTGGGCGAGTGTTCGACATTGCAGCACAGCTACAATCAAATCACATTAGGCAACGGCGCTTATCAGCTTATGGTTTGAGCGCGATCTCTCTCGTCGTACAAGGTCCCTTATTGTCATCCTGCGCACAGACGGTGACATACGCCCGCATCACATCCCCCTTGAAGTTATAGTCGAACTTTGCTGTGCTGACGAGAACCGCGGTGTCATTCGTCACCGTATCATTGACCGTTAATCCGCTGCACCCTGTCGCGGCAACAAAACTGTTGGATGAAATCGAACGCGTGATATTTCTATCCTTGTCCAGCAAATCGACCGTAACCGACTCAAATGGAGTGACGCTCTCGCTCGTGATCTCAATGTTCATCCAAAACGTTCCATTGCAGGATTGGAAACCGCTTCCCTGCAATTTGAAATCCAATGTCGGTTCTGCCGTTACAGTGCCGGTTGGCGTGGGCGGCGAAGTCACTATCGGCAACAATAGTGGATTCCCTTCGAACTCAGCGTATTTGCCGGAAACCCAGCAATAGTCCGTGAACACATATGTATTCGGAATGTAATAGAAACTGTTGGAAGCATCGCGCCCAAGGACAGTCGCTTTCATTCCCACCAGGAATGAGCCGACAATGTCAAACTCCGTTCCCGGACCCGCGCGGCAATTCGTGGGGCGCGTAACACGGATGACCACCGGCAATAATGTAATCGTCGGGGTTGGTTCCAATGTTGTGTTTGAAATCCCCGGCGTGACCGACTGGGTCGGCGTCTCGCTCGGAACCCTTGGCGTGAGATAGATCAAGGTCGGGGTGGAAGTCATCGTAAAGGTCGGCGCAGGGGTCGGCGTATCCGTTTCGGTCACATTTTGTGTAAGCCCGGCAATGATCGTTTCCGCTGCCGTCGTACCAATGGCGTCCGCATCGGGGGAAGAAACGCCCGGAACAACACACGCCAAAGCAGCAAGAACGAACACAGTAACAACAATATAAAATCTTTTCGAACGCGGCATGAACTTCTCCTATTACAACCCCAATTATGACACGAAAATCAAAGCCTTCAGCGATACCAGATCAGGTATCCCTTACCCAGCCATTTTTTATGCAGGTCAATGTCAAACCCCTTTTGCGCCAAAGACGCCGCCGAAGAAACAAACCATTGTTTCAATCCAAACGTTCGCGCGGCAGCCGTCTCAGCCGCAGACCGCTTCCACGCCTGAAAAAATTCATGGATCAACTCACCCTCCACAACGTGATGGATGTAATTCTTCGGCAGGATGGTCTGGAATTCCTCGACGTCGAATCCCGCATGGAAGTTGGTGGAGAAGACCAACGCCTCGAACGACCATTGAACTGACTCCACCCTTCGAGCCAGATTCGCCGCCCAAAGACTCCCATACGGCGTGGACGTCCCTTCGATGAGCAGTCCGCCGGGAAGAACATATTCGGCAAGCCGCTCATACGCAGGGACAAAGTCCTTCTCTTCGTATTGGCGCAGTACATTGAACGCGCGAATCAAGCGCACGTGTTCACCAGTTTTTAACGGCAAATTGAATCCACCCAAACGGAAGAAGGTTTTATCATCCGCAAAAGGCTGGGCAGCCTCCACGCGTTCCTTATCGATCTCGACCCCAAGGACTTTTAGCCGCGGATTCACCCGCCGAAAACGCGCCGCGCTTTCGAGCGTGGTGCGCGGGTCAAAGCCATAACCGAGGTCCACGAACAGGGAATCAGCGAACAGGTCATCGGTCCGCGTAAGAAGCGAAGGCTCATGGAGGAGAATGAAATTATCCACACGTCTGAGTCGGTTATCCGCTGTCTTTCCGCGTGTGGGCTGTCCCTCCGGCTTTTCGAAAACTGTTCGTTTCATTGAGAATGATTATACAAAGAAATAAGGGCGACCCGTTGGGTCGCCCTTATCGTTTTAGTGATAGTTCCGGCTGTTAGTCGCCCGCGGTGGTATCGGGCATTTCTTCGGCGGCGTCGGTATCGGCGGAAGTATCTTCCACGGGTTCTTCACCATTGGACGGAGTGAAACGTCCGTGGATGAAGCCGGTTCCCGCAGGAATGAGCTTGCCGATGATGACGTTTTCCTTCAAGCCGTAGAGCGGATCGGTGGTGGAGCCGATGGCTGCGCTCGCCAACACCTTGATGGTGTGCTGGAAGGACGACGCCGAGAGGAAGGAGTCGGTGGAGAGTGACGCCTTCGTCACGCCGAGCAGGACTTCGCTGAAGCGAGCCGGCTGCCTGCCTTCCGCGACCAACTGCTCGTTACCCTTGCGGATCTCAAGACGGTCAACCACGTCACCGGGCAGGTACTTCGTGTCGCCCGGGCGGGTAACCTGCACCTTGCTCAGCATCTTACGGATGATGACTTCAAAGTGCTTGTCGTGGATGTTCTGACCCTGTGAGCGGTACACCTTCTGAACTTCGGTCATCAGGTACATCTGGCAGGCGTCGCGTCCCTGAATCTTCAGGATGCGGTGCGGGTTGAGCGAACCTTCGGTGAGAGCAGTTCCCGCTTCCACATGTGTGCCGTCACGGACAAGAATGCGTGAGGTGTTCGGAATGTCCAAAATGACTTCTTCGCGCTGTTCGTACGAGACGATGACCTTGCGGTCTTTCTTCTCGACAGCCACGCGTCCGCCGTGCTGGGCGATGATGGTCGCCTTTTCGAGCGTGGCGAGAATCTCACCAGCCTGCACTTCGGATTCATCCTTGGCGGCGATCTTCCAATCTTCAGGAATGGCGTATTCGTCGTGGATCATTTCCGCGTGCTCGATGTGGACTTCGCGCATGTCGGCATACTTCTCCGACTGCTGGATGCGGATCACGCCTCCAATTTCGGCGACGGCTGCTTCACCCTTCGGCTGTTTGCGCGCCTCGAAGATTTCCTCCACACGCGGGAGACCAGTGGTGATGTCGGTTGCGCCCTGTGACGCCACACCGCCGGTATGGAACGTACGGAGCGTAAGCTGTGTACCCGGCTCACCAATGGACTGGGCAGCGACGATACCGACTGCCGCGCCAAGGTCCACCATTTCACCGCGACCCAGGTCGATGCCGTAGCATTTGGCACAGATACCGTGGTTAAGTTCGCAGGTCAATGGCGAGCGCAGTTTGACTTCCGCAATGCCAGAGTCGGCAATGATGCGGGCAAGATCATGAGTAATGACATCGTTCGGCTCGGCAAGCACTTCGCCTGTTTGCGGGTGAACGATGCGTTCCGCGGCGAGACGGCTGTAGATACGTCCAGCCATTTTCTGCCCGGCGACATCGTCCGCGCGGCGGATGTATACGCCATCGTGGGTACCGCAGTCATGTTCGTTGATGATGATGTCCTGGGCAATATCCACGAGACGGCGGGTCAGGTAACCAGCGTCCGCAGTACGGAGAGCGGTATCGGCAAGACCCTTGCGGGCGCCGTGTGTTGAAATAAAGTATTCCTGCGCAGTAAGACCTTCGCGGAAGTTCGAACGAATGGGCATCGGGATGATGCGCCCGGAGGGGTCAGCCATCAGACCGCGCATACCCGCCAACTGCGAAATGGTGGAGAAACCACCCTTCGTCGCGCCGGAGGTCGCCATGGTGGAAAGATTTCCATCGGGATCCATGTGTCGCTTCACGGCATCGCCGACCTTATCGGTCGTATCCTGCCAGATCTGGATCTCGCGTTCGTTCTTTTCCTGCTCGGTGAGCAGACCACGGCGGAAGTCACGCTGTACTACTTCGACCGATTTCAAAGCGTCATCGATAATGTTCTGGCGTTCCGGCGGAATGGAAATATCCGCAACCGCGAGGGTCGTGCCAGACTTCATCGCATATTCAAAGCCAATACTCTTGACCGCGTCAGCAACGTTGGTGGTGATTTCCTGACCGCACAATTCGTAGACTTCGGCGATTAGGTCCTTCACACCGCCTTTATCCAGTTTGCGATTCACGAACTGCACTTCCTCAGGAAGGATACGGTTCAGGAGCACACGCCCGACCGTTGTCTCAACGACACGGGTCTGGGCTTCTTCCATGCGATTGTTATTTTCATCGTACCAGGTGGTGGCACGCAGTTTGATCTCAGAGTGAACTTCGACCTGTCCAAGAGCATAGGCGAGTTCGACTTCGTCAAAGTCGGAGAAGGCACGTCCGTCTCCCTTGTGGGCAGCTTTCTGCTCCATCGAGAGATAGTACACACCCAGCACCATATCCTTGGACGGGGAAATGATCGGTTCGCCGTCCGCAGGCTTGAGCAGGTTGCGTGAGGCGAGCATCAGGTCACGCGCTTCCTGAACCGCCTTCTGCGAAAGCGGAACATGGACAGCCATCTGGTCACCGTCGAAGTCCGCGTTGAAGGCGGTGGTGACGAGCGGATGCAGGCGAATGGCAGAACCTTCAATGAGGATCGGCTCGAACGCCTGAATACCCAGACGATGCAGCGTCGGAGCGCGGTTCAACAATACGGGACGGTCGCCGATCACGCTCTCGAGCGCTTCCCACACTTCGGGGCGGTTGCGTTCGATCAGGCGGCGGGCGCCTTTCACGTTGGCAGCGTAACCGTTCTGCACCAGTTTGGAGATCACGAACGGACGATACAGTTCGAGTGCCATGCTCTTGGGCAGACCGCACTGATTTAGTTTCAATTGCGGACCCACCACGATCACGGAACGACCAGAGTAGTCCACGCGTTTACCGAGCAAGTTGCGGCGGAAGCGACCCTTCTTCCCCTTGAGCATATCGCTCAGGGATTTGAGTTCGCGGCGTCCACGGCGGGAGAGTGCCTTGCCGCGCTGGCTGTTGTCGATAAGAGAGTCAACAGCTTCCTGCAGCATACGCTTCTCGTTGCGGATAATGACATCCGGCGCGCCGAGCTCAAGCAATCTCTTCAAGCGGTTATTGCGGTTGATGACGCGGCGATAGAGGTCGTTGAGATCGGAGGTGGCAAAACGTCCGCCATCGAGCTGGACCATCGGGCGCAGGTCGGGCGGAATAACGGGAAGCACGGTCAGGATCATCCACTCAGGGCGGTTGCCGGAGCGTTTGAAGGCTTCCACAACCTTGAGGCGGGTGGTGGCTTTCTTGCGCTTCTGCTTGCTCTTGGTGGTGCGGACTTCATGCCAGAGTTCTTCGGAAAGTTTATCGAGGTCAAGGCGTTCGAGGACATCGTAGAACGCTTCAGCGCCCATGTCGGCGCGGAAGACCTGTCCCCAACGCTGTTTCAATTCGCGGTAGCGGATTTCGCTCAGGAAGGTAAAGGGGCGCAGTTCGAGCAATTCATCGCGCAGGCGGGAAGACTGGTTCGAGGAGACCGAAGTCTGCGATTCCAACTGGTTGCGCAGGGCTTCCATTTCCTCGTCTGCTTCCGCTTTCACGGTCGCGATCTTGGTTTTAAGCTCGTCGATCTCAGCCTGACGCTTGTCCTTCAGTTCGTTTTCGAGCGATTCGAGTTTCTTTTGAACGGTCTTCTGAATCAGCGTGATATGCTTGCTCGCAACCTTATCACCGGCGTCAATGATCTTCTCGCCAGTCTGTTCGAAAGCGACTGCCTTCTTCGCAGCTTCACCCATCTGGTCCTGAAGCAGGCGCTCCAGTTTCTGACCTTCCTTGATGATCGGGTCGAGCTGTTCGGCAATGCCTTCATCGTAGCCCTGTTCGAGCGAAGCCTGCTTTTGCTTGAATTCGGCGATCCTTGCATCGCGCTTTTGTTTCACTTCAACGATGCGCGTATTGATCTCCGAAGCCTGCTCGCGTTCGGAAACGGTAATTTCATCCTCGAGGCGCTGGAGGGCTTTCTTGCGGGCTTCCTCGTCCACGTAGGTCACGATGTACTGGGCAAAGTAAAGCACACGGTCCAGGTTGCGGCGGGAGATATCCAACAGCATGCCCATCTGCGAAGGGATGCGGCGGGTATACCAAATATGCGCCACAGGGGAGGCAAGCCCGATATGTCCCATACGCTCGCGGCGTACAGAAGAGCGGGTCACTTCGACACCGCATTTTTCACAGGTTATGCCTTTATAACGGGGGTTCTTGTATTTACCGCAATAGCACTGCCAATCGCGGGTGGGTCCAAAGATGGCTTCACAGAACAGTCCATCCTTCTCCGGACGGAGACGGCGATAGTTGATAGTTTCAGGTTTCAGCACCTCTCCATAAGACCACGACATGATCGTTTGGGGTGAGGCAAGGCTGATACGGAGTGCAGTTAATCCCTTGGTTTCCACTGGATCCTCTCCTAAAAATAAAATTCAATCAATCCTAAGGGGAGCGTGTAGGTAACGCACCCCAGAGACAAACAAATGCAAGCGCTTTGAGTTATTTTCTCAAGCGCTTGCTGTGTAAGCTCGTTTATTTATGACATCCAACTTGTCTATTATATGGATTCAGTGAACTAGAGTCAAGGTCTTAATTAGTGAAGAGAGCCTGACTTTAAAGCAGAATCTTCAAAAAAGCGGAGGATTCGCCTCTTTCGAAGCCGCAAGCCTGATTCACTCACCAAAACCTCATCTTCGCTGACAGTGGAATCAGCAACCACCCTACGGCGTGGCAGTCGGGGATGGCGTCTCAGATGGAATGGGAATTGGCGTCAAAGTCGGCGTATCTGTTGGTGGGACGATAACGGTCGGCGTCGGTGTGTCGGTTGGGAAGGGAGTCAACGTCAGTGTAGGCGTCGGCACGGTTGGAGTCGGCAGGCTCAAATTGAGTCGGACGCTTTTGTCTACTTCCGCATTCTCACCGATGAGAGTCAACCGCAGGGTCACGATCCCATTCGGCAAACTGGAAAGATCCCAGGTTGTGAAGGTTCCATCTTCAACAGGCTTATCGCTCTCTGCAAGTGTTGTCCATGAATCTGGATCTGTGCCCAAGCCATAGGTCAGCCGCCATTGTTTGAAGCCGCTATCGGCGCTGGCGGTTCCCTTGACCTCGATCGCGGGAGACGAAATGACCTGCCCGTCATTGAAGACCAGTTCGATCTTCGGCTGCGGATCGTCCGCCTGGCATTCGCGTTCAGGGGCGTAGTATGGGTCTTCGGGCAGCCCATGATCGGCGAGCCATGCTTTACCGTCGCCGGTCTCGAACCATTTCCGCGCCCACGGGTCTTTAACGTTCATCACAAGCTTTTCAGCCGTGGGACCATCACAGGCATCAGATGATTCATAGCCCGTCCACAAGTCGATCTTTACGCGGCGCGCAAGATCCTGCCCATGCGGAAGCGGCGGCTGGTCGTACGCAAATATTTCGGTGTACTGTGAATCGCATGAATTGGAAGGTTCCGCGCCGCCCAAACGGCAGACGACCTTATCGACAATCCCATCGGGACGCACAAAAGGAGACGGCGAGCCGTTGGTGAGATACGGCACAGCAAATTCCATGAACTGTGACCAGATCGGTGCAGCACCGCTCAACCCGGATGAATTGACCATCGGTGTGTAATCGGCGTTACCCACCCACACGCCAGTGACGAGATCGGGAGTGTAGCCCATCGTCCAGTTATCGCGGATGTCGTTGGTGGTGCCGGTCTTGGCAGCAACAGGGAAGGATAAATTCAATGCCGAGTTTCGACCAAAGGTGTAATTGCGCGCTTCATTATCCGAAAGAATGGACGAGATGAGATAGGCATGTTCCGGGCGGATGACCTGCTCGCCTTCGGGCGGTTCGTATTCATAGACCACCTCCCCATCGAAGGTGGTGATCTTGAGAATGGATACCGGTGGAACTTTCTTACCGGCATTGGCAAAAACGGAATACGCTTCGGTCATTTCGATCAGGCTGACATCTCCGCCGCCCAGCGTAAGCGACAGACCGTAATCATCGCGGGTAAAGGTCGTGATTCCAAGCCGCTCTGCCATCGCGATCATGCCGTCTTTTTCCGGAGTGTTTGGGTCGTCGTAAATGCCGACAAATTCAAGCGCCTTGACAGCAGGGACGTTGAACGAATTCGCGAGCGCGAGCCGCACGGTCAAACCGCCGTGGAAGCGGCTGTCATAGTTACGCGGCTCATAAGGCGGATTGGCGCCATCGGGGAATTGAGTGGGGACGTCCCATATCCACGTTGCGGGGGTCCAGCCCTTTTCAAAAGCGGCAACATAAGTGATCGGTTTGATGGATGAACCCGGCTGACGTGTCGGGCTGATCGCCATATTGATCTGACCGGAAATTGCGGCGTTGTTGAAATCGGGCGAGCCGATCATTGCAAGAATCTCGCCCGTGGAAGGTTGAATGGAAACCAGTGCGCCGTTCTTGGTGTTGTTGTCCACCATGTTGGCAACTTGATTCGTTACCAATTCCTGAGCGCGGTCTTGCAATACCGGGTCGAGTGTTGTGTACACGACAAAACCGGAGCGATAGATCGTTTGCGCGTCATACAATTCTTCCAATTGAGCGCGGACGTAGTTGACCCAATGCGGATATTTCGCACCAAAGGTTGGCGGCATGAAGGGATAGGTCTTAATGTAGTTTGCGGCTTCTGTGGCAGCTACCGGGTCCACGCAGACACGTTCGTCGCTGTTGCTGACTTCGATGCAGTTCTGCGACTGGCTGAGTTCGAACATCAACACCAGTACCTGTTGCTGACGGGTCAAAGTCTCATCGGGATTGGTGTAAATATCATATACAGCAGGCGATTGCGGCAGCCCGGCAAGGAAGGCGGCTTCGCCCAATGTCAGGTCCCTTGCGGATTTATTGAAGTAGGTGTTCGCCGCCGCTTCAATGCCATAGGCAAGGTTGCCGTAATAGATCTCGTTCAGATACAGTTCGAGGATTTCATCCTTCGAGTAGCGGCGCGTGATCTCTGCCGCAAGGATGATCTCACGCGTCTTGCGGGAGACGGTGCGCTGCGACCTCTCTTCGGGCGTGAGCAATAAGGCGCGAGCCAATTGCTGGGTGATGGTCGATGCGCCGCCGCCCTGTCCGTCAGTGACGTAATTTGTCCACAAGGCGCGGGTGATGGCGATCGGGTCGAAGCCGGGGTTGTTGTAGAAATCCTTGTCTTCGGTGGCAATGGTCGCCGCGACCAAATTCGGGGAAATCCCGCTTAATGGGATGTAATTGCGGCGTCCGGCATTGGGATCGTTAAGCTCGAACAGGAGCTGCCCATTGCGGTCGAGGATGCGGGTGGTCTGAAATTGTGATGTGCGATTCTTCAAGTCGCTTACATCGGGCAGGGTGCTGGCAATGGAGTAATACTGATAAACAAGGATCGAACCGGCACACAGACCGATGATCACGACCGCAAAGACAGTGATGATGAGTCCGCGGACAAAGCAGCCTTTGTTGCCGCGCAGCATTGCGCCGAAGGAGTTCAAGAACGAAAGGATGCGGTCCCAAAAAGATGGCGGCGAAGATACAGGCGGATGCGTGTAAGAAGTCCTTTGTTGACCCTGATTCTGCGGCAGGCGATATACGGGACGTTGTTGGTTGTTGGTTTGCGCCGAATTCGTCCTCTGGGGAGGCTGGGTATCTGTCCGGCGATAGGCGGCATTGGTGACTCGCGTTCCCTCAAGGTCAGTCTCTTCGACCCGTTTGGGCAGCGGCATATTGTTTTCGTCGAGGTCGGGAAGATTCAGAATCGGCGTAGTATTCCCCGTCCGTTTGACAGAATCAGTTTTCCCTTCGGAGGGAGGCGCGGGGTCCATATCCTTGCGCGTTTCATCCTCAGAGCGCAGCAGTCGGCGTAATCTTTCCTTATCGTCTTCGTTACTCATTCATAAACCTTTTCTTGCAGGGTAGTCCTGATTACCTAATTTTGTACACGGAATTTACAGAAAACACGGACAAAACAAATCTTTTAATGATCTTTCCGTGAAGGTCAGTAATATCCGTGCGGTCCGTGTCCAAAAAACTTTGAGAGACCGTTTCTTACTCTTTTGGTTTGCTCAACACCAATAAATTCAATGTGCCTTTTTGAAGCACTTCATCTTTTTGATTGCGGACTTCCACCACGGCGAGGAGCGACCCGCCGCCGATGCGCGGCAGGGCTTTCATCTCGGCGACGTTCAACACGGCATGGATGGTATCGCCGATAAAGGTGGGTTTAACGAACTTCCACTCCTGAATTTCGCGGAAAGCAAGTACGGTGCCTTCAAGCAAGCCCGTACGCATGATCAAACCGGTTGCAATGGACAACCCCAACAGCCCATGCGCAATGCGCTGACCGAAGGGAGTCGTCTTTGCAAATTCGGCGTCGGTGTGGATCTGGTTGTAGTCGCCCGTCAGACCGGCAAAGGAAAAGATGGCATCTTCGCTGACAGTGCGCGACGCGGTTTTTACGATTTGTCCCACTGAAAATTCTTCAAAATACAATCCAGCCATGAATTCGTCTCCTCGTTGGTGTTAGTCAAATAGTTCGATAGTTTGGTGGTTGGATAGTGCAATACTCTGCAAGTAATCAACCAAATAACCAATCAACTAATAAACCAAATTATACCTGTTTGACCATCCGCTCATCTGCCCGTACAATTGGGCGCATGCGCGACTGGTCTCTCCGCCTTGGCGACCCGCTACACCTTTCCCTTTCAGCGGATGCCCGTCTGTGCAAGCCAGATTACCCCAACGACCACATCTGGGAGGTGGATTTAGGGAGCAGCGACCCGGAACGGTCTGCGGTGGGGATTTCCACGACCTACGGGTCACGGGCGAGAACCATGCGGTTATTCCTGCGCTTCACAGAAGGCGCAAATACCGTTACAGACCCTAACACCTTCGCAGCCAAACCGTCTCTGCGGCGCTTCTATCCAAACTTCCTAACCCTCGATTTTGTTCCCTTCGAAAACCTGCAAACCTCGGCGGATTTCTGGGTTCCAGAGTCCCACGCCGTGGCAGGACGCGTCACCCTCACCAATAAATCCACAGCCGTCCGAACCATCCAACTGGAAGTCTGCGCCGCGCTCGCGCCGCTCAACGGACAATCCATCATCCCCACCCAGCAGCAGCTTGTGAACGTCCTTGCCGGACAGACCAGCGGAATCGCCCCCGTCATCTTCATGACAGGCGGTCCCAAACACGGACCTGGACCCCATGCCTCGCTCATTCTGGACCTCGAGCTGGGACCCGGCGCCACCCGAACCTTATCCTTCGCCGAAGCTGCACTCGACACCATCCCCAAAGGCTTCGACCTCGCCCGTAAGACCGCCGCCCGTCCGTGGCAGGCGGAACTTGCCCGCATCGAAATGCTGGCAGAAAGCCAGACTCTCGACATCCGCACCGGCGACCCCGAATGGGATGCGGCGCTCGCGTTCAGTCAAAATGCTGCGCACGCCCTGTTCCTGCAAAGCGACCAACTGCCCGCACCTTCCTTCGTGCAGGCGCGCCACAGCGATCACGGACATTCCAACAAAGGTGACGGTACCGATTACCCGCCCGCCTGGAACGGTCAATTCGTGCTGGATGCGTATTATCTCGCCAGCATCCTGAACGTCACGCCGCATGTGGCAAAGAACCTGATCCTCAACTTTTTATCCACCCAGAATGAAGACGGCGAGATAGACGGCAAGCCCGGCATCGCCGGTCAGCGCGGAAAGTTCCTCGCCATGCCCATCCTTGCCAGCATGGCATGGCAGTATTTTCAGGTCACACAAGACAACGACTTCCTGACGGAAGTTTTCCCGAAACTGGTCAAGTTCTTCTGGTCATGGTTCTCCGGCGCACACGACCGCAACCGCGACGGCGTCCCCGAATGGGATCACATCCTGCAAACCGGCTTTGAAGATAATCCGCTTTTCGATGTGTGGAATCCGTGGTCGCAGGGATTGGATGTCACGTTTGTACACAGCCCGTCTTTGGAAGCCATGCTTTATCGTGAAGCGCAAATGCTGGTGAAAATGGCAACCAAACTCGGCAAGCCCGAGGAAGAGACATCACTCATCCTTGCGCAAGCCGGGAAGATAAAAAGTTCATTGGATGACGGCTGGAATTCGCGCACCAGTTTTTATTCATACCGCGACCGCGAAACAGGCGTTATGACCGAAGGCAAGGTCATTGCCAAACGCAAAGGGGACGGATCGATGCGTCCCAAGTTTGAGTCTGAGACGCCGGTCAGGCTGCTGGTGGAGATCCAGACCAAAAGTCCGGCGGCGAAGCGCCCCGAAGTGGAGATCAGCGAATTCTTCACCAAATCCAAAGGCGAGAGCGAAGTCATATCCGGAAATCAATTCCAATGGCGTTCGGGCGGATTGGTCGCCACGACGCAAATGTTATTCACCCGCATTGGGCGAGTCAGCGTAACAGGGTTGGAAGAGACCGATAAGATCAACGTCAGGATCGTTGATATGACCGGAGAAGATATTACGTTGGGTCTGCCGTTGTGGGCGCAGGCGCTGGAAGAGCAGCGTGCGTATTCCATGATCGGACGCAACCTGATGATGGCGGACCGCTTCGACAGACCGTTCGGGATGCCGTCGCTGCCGAATGTGCCGGATAAGGAAGCGGAGGCGGTTTCGCTCAGCGTGAGCCTGCCGTGGAATTTACTACTTGCCGAAGGGCTGCTGAGTTACGGCTTCCGCGCCGAAGCGACACGGCTGACGGCGCATTTGATGCATGCGGTCATTCAAAATTTAAAAAAGAACCGGTCTTTCTATCAACGCTATCACGCCGAAAAAGGGACCGGCATCGGCGAGCGGAATTCCCTCACTGGTTTCGCGCCTGTCGGTCTGTTCATGCAGGTGCTGGGTGTGACGATCCTTTCGGGCACGCGCGTAAAACTGGAAGGGCGCAACCTCTTTCCATTTACGGTGACGATAAAACACAAAGGTCTATCCATCACACGCGGACAGGAACAGACGACGATCATCTTTGCGAACGGCGAAAATGTCATAGTAAAAGACGATGCGCCCTGCATCGTCGAAATGTAACCAACCCGCGCATCGAACGAGGATTTGAGTGACAGTTGTCTGACAGGCGGCTGTCATTTTTTGTATTAAAGGGGATTTAATCTTAAGTAAAATTTTTCATGGTATATAACTTTCGGGATTTATATTACGAGTTCGTATTCATGAAGACGACCGTGTCCCCCACGCATACGCGGGTTTGGAACATTGATCAGCGCCGTTTTCATCTGCGTCATTTTCCAGACTGAAATCATAAAACTTAAAAGGGAGCTTTGTTTAATAGGTTATGAAACTCACAAAACTTTTCAATGAGTTCTTCGAAAGCGAGCAGGCTTCGGGGATCGTCCTGATCCTGTGCGCGATCTCGGCGATCGCCATCGCCAATTCTTCGTTTGGACATACCGTCCTGGAATTTTGGCACTTAAAGGTCGGGTTCGAAGCGGGCGGGATATTCCTGAAACAGAGCATCGAACATTGGATCAACGATGGTCTGATGGCGATCTTCTTTTTGCTGATCGGGTTGGAGATCGAGCGTGAACTGTATATCGGCGAACTTTCCGATAGAAAGAGCGCGTCTCTTCCCATTTTCGCGGCAGTGGGCGGTATGGCTGTCCCTGCGTTGGTCTATTTCCTCATCAACCTCGGATCTGATTCGGTCAGAGGCATCGGCATTCCCATGGCGACCGATATCGCCTTTGCATTGGGCGTATTGTCCCTGCTTGGGAACAGGGTTCCGGCGCCGCTGAAAGTTTTCCTCGCCGCGCTCGCCATCGTGGACGATCTCGGCGCGATCATCATGATCGCTTTGTTCTACACGAACGATTTCTCTCTGGTCAATTTCGCGCTGGCAGCCGTCATCTTTGTCTTGCTGTTGGTCTTGAATAGGATGGGCGTAAAAAAACTGGCGTACTATCTCATCCCCGGGGCGTTCATGTGGTACTTCATGCTCCAGTCGGGAGTCCATGCGACTGTGGCGGGTGTGCTGCTGGCATTCGCCATTCCCTTTGGGAGCGGCAAGGAAGATTCGCCTTCGTATAAATTACAGCATGTCCTGCACAAACCGGTGGCGTTCTTCATCATGCCCATCTTTGCCTTCGTCAACACCGGCATCGTTTTAAGCGGCACATGGATGGATAACCTCGGCTCATCGAACGCGCTCGGTATCATTGGCGGTCTGTTCATCGGGAAACCGCTGGGAATTCTCCTCGCCAGTGCGTTGGGAGTCAGCCTTGGGCTGGCGCAGTTGCCCAAAGTACTAAAATGGGGACATATCATTGGCGCAGGTTTTCTCGGCGGCATCGGATTCACCATGTCCATCTTCATTACGCTGCTCGCATTCGGCGACCCCGCAGTTGTGCAGAACTCGAAGATCGCCATTCTGTTCGCCTCATTCTTCGCAGGCAGCATCGGATTTTTGATCTTGAGAAAACAGGAAGCGCCTTTACAACCAGAAACGGTTCGTTCATCGTAGAATAGACGCAGGAGAACCTGTAATCATGATCCAACGCTTTCGCCAATTCGTGCATCCGCCCACCGCTTCGGAAAGGGAAAAGATCGTCGCGGAGATTTCCGATTCCGCCGCGCCCGACTTCGACTTCTTCCTTTTGGTGGTGCTTTCATGCAGTATCGCCACCATGGGGCTGATCACCAATTCACCGGCAGTCATCATCGGCGCGATGCTTGTTGCGCCATTGATGTCTCCCATTATCGGGTTGGGATTGGCTTCCATTACCGGCAAAGGCAAATTGGCGGAGTCCGCGTTGGAGGCGCTGGCAATGGGAGCGGGGCTGGCGATTCTGCTTTCGATGATCATGACGATGGTGAATCGCGCCCTGCCTTTTGTTGCGATGTATGAACTTCCGAATGAAGTTTTGGCGCGCACGCATCCTTCGCCCATCGATCTGGTCATTGCACTCGCAGGCGGACTCGCCGCTGCATACGCGATGACGCGCCCGAATATGTCCGCTGCGCTGCCGGGTGTGGCGATCGCCACCGCGTTAATGCCGCCGCTTTGCACGGTCGGCATCGGCATCGCCCTTGGCAACCGGAGCGTGGCTGGCGGCGCGCTGCTTCTTTTTACTACCAACGCCATCACCATCGCCTTTGCCGCGGCTCTCATCTTCTTCCTGCAGGGATTTTCCTCAAGCAGAAAGCGTTCCGAGAATCGGAAGATTCCACCGTCGTTGATGATCTCGGCTGCGTTGACCATCGTGCTGCTTGTCCCACTTTCTTATTACAGTCTGCGCTTCTTCAACGAGGCGAACGAGAACCGCCAGATCAACAATATTGTTTCGGCGGAAGTCGGACAGTTGAATGCCGAACTGGTCGAACTGAATGTGCAGCGCACCACCGACGGGTTGAACATGATCATCACCGTCCGCACGAACACGCCGCTGCGTTATAACCAGGTGACCGATCTCCAAAAGGAAGTTGCGACCGCGTTACAACAGCCCGTCACGTTGAAAGTCAACCAGGTGCTGGCGGAGCAATTCGACCCGCTTGTCCCGCCTACGTTCACGCCAACGACGCAGTTCACGCCCACGCTCACACTAACGCCCACAGCGACGTTGACCTCGACGCCGGTCCCGACAGCGACGCTCACGTTCACGCCCACGCCAGGGCTTGCCGAAGCTGTCATCGGAACGATGCCACCGCTCAAGCTGTATCAGTCCCCGGGCGGACCGGTCATCGGCAACATCACACGCGGACAGTCGTTGTACCTTTTGGGAGAACGCGAGGAGTACGAAGGTGTGGTCTGGGTCAACGTGATGGACACTGAAGGACGCGTTGGCTGGGTACCGGAATTGTATATGTACTCCATCACCGCAACGCCTGAAGAGTAGGAAATATATAAATGCCGGTATGCATGTTGAACGAGTTGTGCATACCGGCATATTATTTGTGGTATAAAAATTATGGGGATTAATGTTATCCAAGGGGAATGCAGGGGGGAATAAACGCACAAAGAACAAATGAAAGGAGGTTAGTATGCAGAAGACAGTTGTAGCAGCTGCATTGGGCGAATGCGTCCATGTGGCAGGTATTATGAATTTCCTCAGGCTGGCTGAATCGGCTGGATGGAAAACTATCTTCCTCGGTCCGGCAGTGCCGATAGAGAAAGTATTGGAAACCGTAAAGCGTGAGAACGCTGATCTGGTTGGAGTGTCGTACCGTCTTACACCGGAAACCGGCGAACGTTTATTAGGTGAATTTGCCGAGGCTGCATCAGAACTACAAGAGAGGGGAGTCCGTTTTGCATTTGGGGGGACACCGCCCGTGGCGGAACGCGCCAGGGCGATCGGTTTCTTCGAGCGGACGTTCGATGGAAGTGAACCCGTGGAGGAGATCCTCAGCTACCTGAAAGGCGATCAGGCTGCAGGTCAGAGTGAGGCGTCGTTCCCTCAATCCACCATTGAACGCATCCAGTGGAAGTCGCCGTATCCGATCCTGCGCCATCACTTTGGGCTTCCCACTATGGAAGACACCATCAAAGGCATCGAGAAGATCGCCGAGGCAAAAGCGCTCGACATCATCTCGCTCGGTATCGATCAGGATGCGCAGGAAAATTTTTATCACCCCGAACGACAGGACCCAAGAAGAAAAGGAGCAGGCGGCGTGCCTGTCCGCTCCGAAGAGGATTACCGTGCGCTGTATGAAGCCAGCCGCCGCGGAAATTATCCGCTGCTGCGCACGTATTCCGGCACCGATGATTTTATAAAACTCGCCGAGATGTATGTGCGCACGATCAATATTGCGTGGTGCGCCATTCCGCTCTTTTGGTTCAATCAAATGGATGGGCGCGGACCGTGGGACCTGGAGGGTTCGATCCGCGAGCATCAGGGCGTAATGAAATGGTACGGTGAACATAATATTCCTGTCGAATTGAACGAGCCGCATCATTGGGGCATGCGCGACTCATCGGATGCGGTTTTCGTCGTGGCGGCGTATCTTTCCGCATATAACGCGCGCGCCTTTGGCGTGAAGAATTACATCGCGCAGTTGATGTTCAACAGCCCGCCGGGACTCTCCGATGCGATGGATCTGGCGAAGATGATGACCGTGCTTGAAATGATTACCCCGCTTTCTACCCCCTTGCCTTCGGCATCCCCCCATTTTCGCGAAAATGGGGGGAAAGAGGGGGGATTCAAAGTGTGGAAGCAAACCCGCATCGGGCTGCTCTCACACCCGCTCAACACCGACGCGGCGCGCGGTCATCTTGCGGCAGCCACGTATCTGCAAATGGCGCTCAAGCCCGACATCTATCACATCGTCGGGCATACGGAAGCGGATCACGCAGCAACGGCAGATGACGTCATCGAAGCCAGCGCCATCGTCCGCCGCGCGATAGACAACGCGATGGGTGCGCCCGATATGACGGCAGACCCCGCCATCCGTCAGCGTGTAAAAGACTTGAAAGCAGAAGCAAACCAGATCCTGGATGCGATCCGCGGACTCTCCGCCTCATCATCGGACCCGCTCACGGATCCCGCGACTTTGACTCGCGCCGTCACTTCGGGCATCCTCGACGCGCCGCAACTGCTGAACAATAAATTCGGGCGCGGACTGGTGAAGACGCGCATTGTGAACGGGGCAAGCGTTTGCGTGGACGAATCCAGCAAGCCCATTTCGGAGGGCAGTCGTATCGAAATGTTAACTCAAAAGGAGGCACCAAAATGACAACTATAAAATATGCAGTCATCGGGGCGGGACATGGCGGCAAATCCATGGCTGCGCACCTGGCATTGATGGGCTTTTCCGTATCCCTATACAACCGCACACCGGAACGCATTGCCGTTATCAAGAAACGCGGCGGCATCGAACTGGTGGACGGCGGCGAAAGCATCCCTCACGGATTTGGCAAACTGGCTCGCGTCACATCCGATATCAAGGAAGCCATCGAAAATGTGGAAGTCATCATGGTGGTGCTGCCCTCCTCCGCGCACGCGGACATCGCACACGCCATGTCGCCTCACTTGAAAGATGGTCAGATCGTTCTATTGCATCCCGGGCGCACCTGCGGCGCCTTGGAATTTTCAAAGATATTACAGGATACCGATTGCAAGGCAGATGTCACCATTGCAGAAGCGGAAACCTTCATCTACGCCGCCCGCTCCGATGGACCGGCGCAGGCGCATATCTTCCGCATCAAGGAAGCCGTACCTCTGGCGGCGCTCCCATCCACGCGGACACAATTGGTATTGGATGCCATTGCCGAAGCCTATCCCCAGTTCATTGACGGGACCGACGTCCTGCACACCGGTTTGAACAATATGGGCGCGATCTTCCACCCGGCATTGACGCTGCTCAACTCCGGCTGGATCGAGTCCACGCACGGCGACTATCAGTTCTACATCGACGGTGTCACTCCGTCTGTGGCGCGCATGCTGGAAGTGCTCGACCGTGAGCGTGTGACCGTCGCTTCGGCGTTGGGCATCCGCGCGCGCACCGCGCTGGAATGGTTGAAGCTCGCCTACGATACTGACGGCGAAGACCTGCATGAAGCCATCCACAACCAGCCGGGGTATTACGGTATCAAGGCTCCGCCCACGCTTAATCATCGCTATCTGTTCGAAGATGTGCCGATGAGTCTCGTTCCCATTGCTTCGCTGGGAGTGCGCTACGGCGTATCCGTGCGCGGCATGGAGAGTCTGATCCGCATTGCCAGCATCATCCACCGCACGGATTACTGGCGGCGCGGACGTACCGTGGAAAAACTCGGTCTTTCTCAATGGAGCGTGAGTGAACTCACCCGCTTTGTTCAGGAAGGGAAAGTTGATTAAATAAACCCCCGACCTGACAGGTTTTCAAGACCTGTCAGGTCGGATATAAAAAGGAGAAAAATTATGTGTGGAATCGCTGGCGCATTACATCAACCAGCAGGTGAACAAGTCCAATCCATGATCGAAAAGATCGCCCATCGCGGACCTGATGGGCATGGGGTTCAAACCCTCAAGAATGCCTCACTCGGGCATACGCGTCTCGCCATTCTCGACATCGAGGGCGGACGCCAGCCCATGCAATATGAAGACAGTTGGATCGTCTTCAACGGGGAGATTTACAACTATCGTGAGCTGCAAAAAAAATACCTGCCAGATCATACATTCAAGACACATGCCGACACGGAAGTGGTGCTGCACCTCTTCCGCAAACTCGGCACCGATTTCGTGAAACTTCTCGATGGCATGTTCGCCTTCGTTATTTATCGTGACGGGGAATACCTGATGGCGCGCGATCCGCTGGGCATCAAGCCGCTTTACTACGGCACCGGCACAGACGGTGAAACGCTTTACTTCGCGTCCGAGATCAAGACCCTGAAAGGATACACAACCTCGATCAATGAATTTCCCGCCGGACACTGGCTTCATTCCAAAAAGGGACTGAACCGTTTCTACAACATTCACGAAACCATTCAACGGTTCCCAGGCTCCGAAGAGGATGCGCTGCCCCTGATCCGCGAGACCCTGTACGAGGCAGTACAAAAACGCCTGCTTGCGGATGTGCCCGTCGGCGTCAGCCTCAGCGGCGGACTCGACAGCAGCATCGTCTCCATGTTGGCATGCAAAGGCACGGAGCAGCTTCACTCCTTCGCCGTCGGCGTGGAAGGCAGCAAGGACCTCGCCGCCTCGCAGCAGATGTCCGAGTTTTTGGGCACGCAGCATCACCAGCTCATATACTCAGCCGAAGACATGGTCAAAGCCCTGCCGGATGTCCTCTTCTACCTCGAAACCTTCGACCCCGCCCTGGTGCGAAGCGCCATTCCGAATTACTTCCTCGCCAAACTTACTTCACAGCACGTCAAAGTCTTTCTCACAGGCGAAGGGGCGGACGAGGTCTACGCAGGGTACGAATATCTGTCCGATTTCTCCAACCCCGACGCGCTGCAAAACGAAATGATCGAGATCACCGAGGCGCTCCACAACACAAACCTCCAGCGTGCGGATAGGATGTCGATGGCGTTTGGATTGGAAGCCCGCGTCCCCTTCCTCGACGTGGAGGCGGTTGCGCTTGCCCTGGGCTTTCCCCCAGACTGGAAAATCCACAACGGACAGGACTCCAAGCAATTGCTGCGGCGTGCGTTCGAAGGACACCTGCCCGATAACATCGTCCACCGCCCCAAGGAAAAATTTTCGAAAGGCGCCGGTTCATCCGACCTGATCGCAGAGATTGCCGAACGTGAGATCACAGACAGCGAATTCGATTCTGAAAAGAAACGCCTGAAAAACGATTGGGATTACACCCTGCAAAACAAGGAAGCCCTTTATTACTATAAGATCATCCGCAACCATTACGACGATGCGTTCCTGTTCCGCACCATGGGACACAGCCGCAGTCTTTAGACATCGATTTGGAGGATTATGTTTGACTGGTATCTTTGGGTTGGTTTGCCTTTACTTGTATTCCTCGCCCGCGTAACGGACGTCACGCTGGGCACGCTGCGCATCATCTTCACCTCGCGCGGACAAAGAAATATCGCCCCCCTGCTTGGATTCATAGAGGTCTTCATCTGGGTCAGCGTCATATCCGAGGTTACAAAGGGCGCGCATAATGTCGTCGCTTATCTCGCGTACGCCGCCGGTTTCGCCACGGGGACATACATCGGCATGTTCATCGAAGACAGGCTCGCGCTTGGGATGCTGGTGGTACGTGCGATCGTTCCCAATCAAGTAAAAGACCTGACCAAGAACCTGCGCGAAAAAGGCTACGGTGTGACTCACGTGGACGCCCACGGCGCACAGGGACCCGTCCAACTGATCTACACCATCGTCATGCGCAAGAACCTGCCGGATGTGATAGGCATTATCACGCAGGCACACCCGTCGGCGTTTTTCACAGTAGAGGAACTGCGCTCTTCTACGCATGGAGTTTTTCCCGGTCCCATCAGCACAATCAGACAGCCGACTTTTTTCGGCAGAAAATCGAAATAAAAAGTAAAACAACGCAGCTTGAACGTTCCAAGACTCTGCCGGGGTTCCTCTCGGCAGAGTTGCTAAATTAAGTCACCTTACGCACCCTCATCCCTAACCCTCTCCCACAGGGAGAGGGGAGTCCCTTCCCCTTCGGGGGAAGGGTTGGGGATGAGGGAAAAGGAATTACACGGTCAAACACTGATTTCATAAGTTTTTTCCGCGAAATCCGTTTTCGTGCCCGAAAATTTCTTTTCCATTTTTCATATTGAGATTAGCAAGGAAAAATAAATCTTAGAAATGACGAATTTATCCCACCATCTTATATTTCTTTATGGAGAAGCCCAGGCTGCAAACCTGCTTCCCCGTGTTGAGACTCTTCTCGAAAAATATCGTGCGCGCATTCCAACCCGCAGCGGCGAACTGACTGAACGCGACTCACTCCTCATCACGTATGGGGATCAGGTACAGTCGCAAAATGAAAAACCGCTGCGAACATTGAATGCATTTTATGAAGAACATCTCAACGGCATCGTCAACGGGATTCACATCCTGCCTTTCTACCCGTGGACATCAGACGACGGCTTTTCCGTGACCGATTATCGTCAGATCGACCCAGCACTCGGCAACTGGGACGACGTCTCTGCCATGCGGAACTTCCGCCTGATGTTCGACGGCGTCATCAATCATATTTCATCGAAAAGCGAGTGGTTCCAAAAATTTCTGCAAGACGACCCACACTACAAAAATTATTTCATCGTCGTCAACGGCGAAGCCGATCTTTCGCAGGTCGTCCGTCCGCGGGCGCTGCCGCTGCTGACGCCGTACCAAACTCCCTCCGGTGTGAAGCGCGTGTGGACAACCTTCAGCGAAGACCAGATCGATCTCAATTTCAAGAATCCCGAAGTGCTGCTGGAAGTCCTCGATATCCTTTTGCTTTACGCCGAACGCGGCGCCGTTTTCATCCGACTCGATGCCATCGCCTATCTTTGGAAGGAGATCGGCACAACCTGTATTCACCTGCCGCAAACGCACGCCGTTATTCAATTTCTGCGTGCCGCGTTGAACGAAGCCGCGCCGCATGTAAACCTCATCACCGAAACCAACGTGCCGCACACCGACAACATCTCCTATTTTGGAGACGGCGCGAACGAGGCACAGCTTGTTTATAACTTTGCCCTGCCGCCGCTCACGCTGCACACTTTTCACACCGGCGACGCGCGCATCTTATCGGATTGGGCAAAGACGTTGACGCTGCCTTCGGATCGAACGACCTTCTTCAACTTCCTCGCCTCACACGACGGGATCGGGCTGAATCCTGCCAAGGGAATTTTATCCAACGCCGACATCGACTCGCTGGTGAGCAAAACGCTTGAGCATGGCGGCTTGATCTCCTACAAGAACAACGCGGACGGAACGCAAAGTCCCTACGAAATGAATATCAATTATTTCGATGCGTTATCAAATCCAAACGAGAACGAACCGCTCGATCTGCAAGTAAACCGTTTCATTGCATCGCAAGCCATCATGCTTTCGCTTGTCGGCGTGCCGGGAATTTATTTTCACAGCCTGTTCGGCTCGCGCGGATGGCACGAAGGCGTAAAACAAACCGGGCGCAACCGCACCATCAACCGCGAGAAATTGCAGTTCAACGAGATACAAAAAGAACTGTCCGATAAAAAATCTTTGCGGACAAAAGTGTTCACGAAATACAGCCAGCTTCTGAAACAAAGGAACAGTTCCCCGGCATTTCATCCGCATGGAAAGCAAAAGGTATTGGACATTCATCCATCCGTGTTCGCGCTCGAACGAATATCTCCCAACGGGAACTCCCGCACGTTATGTCTGCACAATGTCAGCGGGCAGAATGTCACTTTTTCAGTAGAATATAAATTAAACAATGATTATGAAATACATCTTGAACCTTATCAGGTTTTATGGGTAAACTTATGAATCCTTCCTCTCACAATATAGGCTTTATCTCCACCCGCTTTGCCGGAACAGACGGCGTTTCGCTTGAAACGCAAAAATGGGCAACGGTTCTGGAACGGCTCGGACACAAATGCTTTTATTTTGCAGGCGAATGTGACCGGGGCAGCGACCAGTCCCACATCGTGCCTGAGGCGTTCTATCGTCATCCCGAAATAGACGAACTGAACAAACAGGCATACTCCGGCAGTTGGACGGTCACAAAAGAGGCGCGCAAGGCGCATCCCGAAATGGCGCACCTGCACAAGGATTTCTTCTCGATGTATGTGCGTCCTCCGGCGATGACGCGGCGCGTCAACGAGTTGAAGGAATATTTCAAGGATGAGTTGTATAAATTCGCACGGCGCTTCGATCTTGAGATCCTCATCATCGAGAACGCGGTCACGATCCCGCTCAACCTGCCGCTGGGGCTTGCCCTCACCGAGTTCATCGCCGAAACGGGTTATCCCACCATCGCGCATCATCACGACTTCCATTGGGAACGCCAGCGCTTTCAAGTGAACTGCGTGCAGGATTACCTTGCAACCGCATTCCCGCCCAATCTGCCGTCCATCCGCCACGTGGTAATTAATTCCATTCAGGCGCAGGAGATCGCCAACCGCTTTGGACTCTCCGCGCGGGTGATTCCCAACGTGATGGATTTTGACTCGCCCCCGCCCGCCTCGGACCCCTACACCGAAACGGTTCGCTCCGACTTTGGCATTGAGCCCGGCGAATACTTTTTTCTACAGCCCACGCGCGTCATTCAACGCAAAGGCATCGAACACGCCATCGAACTGATGCGCCGGCTCGAAATGCCCGCCAAGCTCATCATCTCGCACGCGGCTGGTGATGAAGGCACGGATTACGAACAGCGCGTCCGTGAATATGCCCACCTGCTGGATGTGACCGTCCGCTTTGAATCAGATCAAGTGCAGGATGAGCGCGGCACAACAAAGGACGGACAGAAGATATACACGCTCGGCGACGTGTATCCGCACGCGGACCTGGTCACTTACCCCTCCAGCATCGAAGGGTTTGGGAACGCCTTTCTCGAAGCCGTGTATTACCGGCGTTTGATCCTCGTCAACAACTACTCCATCTACGAAGTGGACATCAAGCCCAAAGGGTTCCACACGCTCTGGTTCGACGGCTTCATCAGCTCCAGCACGCTCGAGGCGGTGCGTCACGCCCTGCAGAATCCGGCGCAGACGCACGAATGGGCGGAGGTCAATTACCAGCTTGCCAAACGCTACTTTTCCTTTACACTACTGGAGCGGCGATTGGAGTCCATTGTGGCAGACTGCCTGGGATATCAGGTATAAAATTCAGTTTGAAAATTAAAAATCAGGTATATCCTGAATACATCAACAAGAGGAAATATTTATGCAAAGAATTGCTTTATGGCTTGACCGGCTGACGAATTCGCAGACTCTCATTTTGGGCGGCTCTGCGGTTTTGATCGGTCTGGCAAGCGGGGCGGGGATCTGGCTGTTCAAATGGCTGATCGATTTCGTACAGGGGTTCATGTTCACTGATCTGTATGGCTCAGTATCGCAGTGGGGCGTCTGGCTGATCGTGTTGGTTCCGATCCTTGGGGGTCTGGTCGTTGGTCTTATCAATCAATATATTTTGGGGGAAGAAAAAGTGCATGGCACAGCAGGCATTATGGAATCCGTCGCCCTCGCCGGTGGACGGCTTCATTATCAAAACACTCCACTCAAATCGGCAGCAGCAGTTGTCTCCATAGGAACAGGCGCCTCAGTCGGACCTGAAGACCCGTCCGTGCAAATTGGGGCGAGTCTCGGCTCCCTGCTGGGACAACTCCTGCACGTATCCGATGACCGCGTCCGCACATTGGTTGCCGCCGGCGCGGCGTCCGCGATCGCAGCCGCATTCAACGCTCCGATTGCAGGCGTGTTCTTTGCGCTTGAGATTATCCTCGGGGAGATCGGCAGCGGCTCGCTGGGAATCATCCTCGTTGCCGCAGTGACATCTTCAGTCTTTACACAGGCGGTTTCAGGGAGTTCCCCCGCGTTCCAAGTGCCGCAATACGCGTTCCACTCCGCATGGGAATTGCCGCTTTATCTCGCGCTCGGTCTGCTGGCAGGACCGATCTCGGCGTTATACGTCCGCTTGCTTTACATAATTCAGGACTTTTATAAACGACTGAATAGTCCACGCTGGGTAAAAACAGTGGGAGCCGGTGCGGTTGTAGGCATTACAGGACTTTTCCTTCCGCAGGTCTTTGGTGTCGGCTATGAAACCATCGGCGAGATCCTGAATAAGAACGATATAACCCTGTGGCTGCTGCTGGCTTTACTGCTCGCAAAATTGATCCTGACACCGATCAGCATTGGCGGCGGATTCCACGGCGGCGTTTTCGCACCGTCCCTTTTCATTGGCGCAACCCTCGGCGGCGGATTTGGCATCATCGCCATGTATCTGTTCCCGGGGCTGAACGTCAGTCCGCCCGCGTTTGCCCTTGTAGGCATGGCAGCGGTATTGGCTGGTTCCGTCCACGCGCCGTTGACCGCCGTCATCCTGCTGTTCGAGATGACCAACGATTACCGCATCATCCTGCCGCTGATGTTCGCTGTGGCGGTCAGTCTCTTGATCTCGCAGCGGATTCAAAAAGACTCCGTCTACGCCTTGGGACTTGCGCGTCATGGAATTCGCCTCGACCGCGGACGGGATGTTGAAGTCATGCAGGCGATCACGGTTGGTGAAGCCATGCAGCTCGATATGAGCACCCTGCCTGAATCTGCCACGCTCAACGAAGCGGCGGAGATCCTCATGCAGACCCGTCACCACGGATTGCCGGTTGTGAATGAAAAAGGTTTGCTGGTCGGGGTATTAACTGTCGAGGACATTGAACATGCGAAAGGCAAGACCTATGTCGGCGAAGCCTGTACGCGCGAGATCGAAACGGCGTATCCCGATGAAACGCTGAACAAGGTTGTGCGGAGAATGAGCCGCCGCGACGTCGGTCGTCTCCCCGTTGTCGCCCGCGACAATCCGCAAAAGTTGGTCGGCGTATTGCGCCGCACGGACGTGATCCGTTCGTATGACATCGCGTTGACACGTCGCACCGCGCAGCGCCACCGCGAACAGACCGTCCATTTGGATGCGCTCACCCCAACCCGTGTGGATGTCAGCAACGTGGCGATCGAAGAGAATGCGCCCTGCATTGGAAAACGTATGAGTGAGATTCCCTTCCCGCGTGAAAGCGTGATCGCCAGCGTCCGGCGCGGACAGCAGGTCTTCGTGCCGCGCGGCAATACAGAACTGCGCGCGGGCGACATTCTCGTGGTGGTCGCTGTCGGTGAAGCGCTCGAAGGTGTGCAGCATCTCTGCAGCAGACCCGAAGATATTTTGTAAATATTTAATGTCAATGATGGACAATTGAATAACTTCAAAATTCACCACAGATGAACGCAGATTCACACAGATTGTTCTTTGAATTTCCTATAAAACAATCTTCCATCCTGTTTATCCGTGTTTACCTGTGGTTAAAAAACAACTATCCATTACTCACATTAATTGCCTAACGCTGCAAAGGAACTTTATTTATGGAAATCGGTTTGCTGCATTATTCCGTACCGCCCATCGTCGGCGGTGTGGAAAGTGTCATTGCCCATCACGCGCGGCTGATGTCGGCGGATGGATACACTGTCCGCCTGGTGGCAGCTCGCGGCGAGGCGATGAGCGAAAATATCAAATTGGCGCGAGTCCCGCTTGCGGATTCGCGTCATGAGCGCGTGGCTCACGTCAAAGAACAATTGGATCGCGGTGAAGTGACCGCAGATTTCACAGCACTGCGTGATGATTTGGTGGAAGCGTTGCAAACTGCGCTCGAAGGCGTGGATGTTCTGATCGCGCACAATGTCTGTTCGTTGAACAAAAATCCGGCGCTGACTGCCGCGCTGCATCAACTTCATACCGCTAACAAACTGCCGCGATTGATCCTCTGGCATCACGACCTCGCATGGACGACGCCGCGCTATCAGCACGAACTGCACGACGGCTATCCGTGGGATTTGCTGCGCACGGATTGGGGCGATACGACTCATGTTGTCGTTTCGGAACTGCGGCGCACGGAACTGGCAAACCTGATGAAGCTCAACCCTGCGTCCATTCAGGTGATTCCCAACGGCGTGGATGTTGACCGCTTCTATAAACTCGAAGCGTTGACTCAAACCCTGTTCGATAAAACGAACATAATGGATGCCGCGCCGATCCTGCTGCTGCCTGTCCGCGTGACGCCGCGCAAGAATATCGAACTTGCGTTGAACTCGCTGGCAGAACTAAAAAAGGAATACCCGAATGCGGCGCTGGTCGTGACCGGTCCACTGGGACCGCATAATGCAGGCAACGTCAAATACTTTGAAATGCTGACCAGTCTGCGGAAGCAGCTTGGGCTGGAAGACTCGGCGCACTTCCTTGCAGAATTGCATGAAGGCTGGCTGCCCGATGAGGTCATTGCTGATTTTTACCGCGTCGCCGATGCGCTGTTCATGCCCAGCCGCGAAGAAGGTTTTGGTATCCCATTGATCGAGGCGGCATTCAGCCACCTGCCAGCCTTCTGTGCAGATATCCCGCCGCTGCGAAAACTTGGAATGGACGACGCCTTCTTTTTCTCTCCCGATGAGTCGCCCGTCATTGTGGCAAAGATGCTTGGGGAATATTTTCGTAACTCCATGTCGGCGCGGCTCGCCATGCGCGCGCGGGCATCCTTCAGGTGGGAAGCGATCTATCACACGCAGATCGTGCCGTTGTTATAACTTTTGGGGCGCGGGAGTGATTTTCCACTCCCGCCCGTCTCGCAAACAATTGAATACTCGAACGCCGTATTTTCAAAACATCCGCTTTGTTTTTCTCAGGCGGGTTCTTAGACGTTATATATCGTAAGGAGAAAGCCATGCAAAAACATTCCGAATTTGCGCCCATTCACACCATTCTTGTTCCCATCATCCATGAAGGTCCGGGGCAGCACGCGCTGGAGGCTGCGCGTCATTTCGATGCGAAGATCATCCTCGTTGGCGTTGTAATTGTGCCAGATGATAAGTCTCTCAGCACGGGTGCCGCCGCGGCTCGGGCAGTCCGCCGCGTGCTGCGTACTCACGGCAAGGATGAACGCATCTCGGGCAAGACTCAGGTGATCGTCGCTCATCAACCGTGGAAGGATCTCTCGAAACTTTTACAGGATGAAAAGCCGGATCTTCTCTTTCTTGAGTTTGAATCTCATCCCAGGGCTTTGCGCGTCACTGTAGATGACATCCTCACCTCGCCACCCTGTGACGTGGCTCTGGTACGCGGAAAGATTTCCAACAAACCGAAGCAGGTTCTGGTCCCGGTGCGGGGCGGTCCGCACGCCGAGCTGGCGGTTCGTGTCGGCTTGGGTCTGCATTCCAAGGGAGTCACCACGCTGCACATCCGCAAGCCCGATGACCCCGAAGCCGGAACGGATGCGCCGTACAAAGGATTGGCGCGGGTGTTGGATCAAATGCCTGAAGTGCAGAAAAAGTTCGAGGTCACGGAAGAGGCGGCGAACAAAATTTTGGAATATGCCAAACATGCGGATGTGGTCGTGTTAGGGACGACGATCCAGCCCATCACCAGTTCCGCCTCGCTCAAGTATGTTGCGGACCGCCTGCTGCATGAAGCTCCCTGCGCCGTGATCGCCGTCAAAAGCGGACGACCCATGCCGCAGGAAATGTTTTTCGATGAAAGCGCAGGCACCGAAGCGATCTCGATCCTCGTCGATAAATGGTTCGCGGAAAATACGTTCCATGCCGATGAGTTCAATCACCTGCGCGAACTCGCGGAATTGAAGCGCAAACAGAACGTGACCATCAGCCTGGCTCTGCCTGCTTTGAACGAGGAGGAAACAGTCCGCAAGGTCATCCACACGATGAGAAAGGAATTGATGGAGAAGGCGCCTCTGTTGGACGAGATCGTGTTGATCGATTCGAACTCCACCGACCGCACCCGCGAGATCGCAGAAAAAGAAGGTATTCCCGTTTACATCCATCAGGAATTGTTGAAGGATATGGACCCGCGCCCCGGCAAGGGCGAGGCGTTGTGGAAAAGCCTGCTGGTCACCAAAGGCGACATCATCGTCTGGATCGACACGGATATCGTGAACATCCACCCGCGCTTTGTGTACGGCATCATCGGTCCGCTGCTGATCAATCCGCAGGTGCAATTGGTCAAAGGCTTTTACCGCAGACCATTGCGCGTGGGACGCAAGGTTCAAGCTGGTGGCGGCGGACGTGTCACCGAGTTGACCGCCCGACCGCTATTGAATTTGTTCTACCCGGAACTTTCCGGCGTGGTGCAGCCGCTTTCCGGTGAGTATGCAGGCAGACGCGAGGCGTTGGAGCAAGCCACGTTCTACTCAGGCTACGGTGTGGAAACGGGTCTTCTGATCGACATCTACGAAAAGTTCGGTCTGCCCGCCATTGCGCAGGTGGATTTGCTGGAGCGCATCCATCACAACCAGCATCTGGAAGCGTTGAGCAAGATGTCCTTCGCCATCATCCAGACCGTGATGCGAAAACTCGAGAAACGTTTCGGTCAGTCCCTGGTCGATGACGTAAACCGTTCGATGAAATTGATCCGCCACAATTCCAAGGGATATTCGCTCGAAGTGGAGCGCATTGCCGAACATGAACGTCCGCCGATGATCGAGGTGCCGGAGTATCGACAGCGGAAAGAAAAATAACCTGCTGGGTTATACTTCGAAGCCACACTATCTACAGGAGACAAAATGGACATAAAATCCTGCATGAAGCGGAACGTTTTTTACATAAACCCAAAGACCACGATCCACGAAGCGGCTGAGATCCTTGTTAAGCATCACATTGGGCTGCTGCCAGTGGTGGATAACGAGGGGATTCCCATTGGTGTCATCGGCATGCGCGACCTTCTCAAACTGGAGCTGCCCGATTTCGTCAACTTTGTAGCCGACGTGGATTTCGTCCACGATTTTGGCGCGGTGGAAGATACGCGTCCGCCTGCAAAAACGCTGCAAAAAACCATCAAGTCGCTGATGCGTCCCGTCATTACGGCTGAAGAAGACTGCGGGCTGCTCAGAGCGTATGCCTTGATGCTTCAACAGAACCTGCATGACATCCCTGTGGTATCCAAAGAGGGAAAACTGATCGGGATCGCCTCGCGTGTGGACGTTGGTTCAGCCATTCTGTCCGCATGGGGAAAGGCGGAGTAATGTCCCCCTTTGCAATTGTTCTTTCAACCATCGTTTTCTTTGGAAGCCTGGCGCTGATCTTTTCGGAGAAGGTCAACCGCTCGATCGTCGCAATCGCGGGTTCCATGCTCATGATCATTGTCGGCAAAATCCTCGGCTTTTACACAGAGGAAGCCGCCATCGAAGCGATTGACTTCAATACGCTTGGACTGTTAATGGGCATGATGATCCTGGTCGCCATGCTCGAGCCGACCGGTTTCTTCGAATATCTGGCAGTGCTGGCGGCGCGCACATCCAAAGGCAAACCCATCCGCCTGTTCGTGCTGCTGGGCGGAATTACCACGGTTCTTTCCATGTTTCTGGATAACGTCACGACCGTGGTCTTGATCGCGCCTGTCACCATCCTGATCAGCGAAATTCTCGGTGTGAGCGCACTGCCCTATCTGGTGGCTGAGGCGATCCTGTCCAATACGGGCGGCGCAGCGACTCTGGTGGGTGATCCGCCCAACGTGTTGATCGGCTCCGCGGCAGGATTATCCTTCAACGATTTTCTCGTGCATGCGCTTCCGATCGTGCTCGTCTCATGGGCTGGAGCGTTGTTCCTGCTTCAGTATCTTTTCAAAAAGGAATTAGCCAAACGTCCGCGGCGCAGCAAAGCGGTGATGAAACTCAACCCCGCGGAAACGTTGAACCAGCCGCAGACAGCGCGCAAGATCCTCATCGTGCTGGGTGGAGCGATCCTTTTCTTCTTCCTGCATAATTCGCTGCACATCGAACCGTCACTGGTGGCATTGGCTGCTGCGGCAGTTGCGCTTCTCTGGGTCCAGCCGGATATTCAGGAAATCCTCAAGAAAGTGGAGTGGAGCGTGCTGGTCTTTTTCGGCGCGCTTTTCATCATGGTCGGCGGACTGGAACATTCCGGTGCGCTCAGCCTCGTGGTGGGACTTTTCAGCAAATCCTCCGGCATCTCTCCGGTCCTGTTCGGTGTGCTCATCATCTGGATCGTCGCGGCGCTGTCCGCCGTGGTGGATAACGTGCCGATCACCATTGCATTAATTCCCATCGTCAAAGGCTTGGGCGAAACCGGCATGGATGTTGGTCCGCTGTGGTGGGCGTTGGTGCTGGGCGCAGGCTTCGGTGGCAACGGGACCATCATCGGCGCCACCGCGAACATCATCGTTGCATCGCTTTCCGAAAAGACGCGCGAACCGATCACATCCGCAGTATGGGTGAAACGCGGTCTGCCCGTCATGTTGTTGACGTGTGCCATTGCCAGCATCCTGTACGCGCTTCTCTATCGCTGGCTGTAATAAAAGCAACAGACACGGCTCAGTAAGTTGAGCCGTGTCTGTCATTGCAATTTCACAACACATCGCCCCCGACAAGGTTGTCTCATACTCCCACATCTGATAATATAAAAGTAAATAAAGAACGAATTACAACAGCCGCCACAAAAGGATTTTGACGATGAATAATACACCCCATCTATTAGTGGTCGCCGTTGTGCAGGAGCAGGATCTCGACGCCGCAACCAAAGCCCTGCACAATACAGGCGCGTCCCTAACCTACCTTTCAAGCGCAGGCGGTTTTCTCGGCAGACGCAACGCAACCCTGCTGGTCGGCATGCCCGCCGGGCGTCTGGAAGAAGCATTAAAGGCGTTGCAGGAAGTATGCCGCAAGCGTGTCGAATATATGACACTGCCGCTGGAAGGTTCGCCCATGCCCATGCCCGCCCCGGTCCCAGTGACGGTGGGCGGCGCCACGGTATTCGCCATTCCAGTGGAACGCTTCGAGCAAATATAGGGTCAACTTAAGGAGGAGAAACCGCCATGAAAATGATCATTGTGATAGTAAAAGACCACGACGCCGATACGCTCACACAGGCGTTCACAGCCGGGAGCTTCCGCGTGACGCGTGTTGCATCCACCGGCGGATTTTTACGCAGCGGAGTCGTCACCATGCTTCTCGGCGTGGACGATGACCGGGTCGACGCGATCATTCAAACCGTGCGGGATGCGCTCCCGCCCAAGGAAAATGAAAAACGCGCAACCGTCTTCGTGGTCCCCGTCGCCCATTACGAACAGATCTAAAACACAATCCAAAACAAAGACGTTCGCCGCGTCTTTGTTTTTTTAATGAGAGGCTTCATGAAAAATATTAATCGCCGCATTCTTGCATTGCTCGCCCTGATTTTCCTCGCGCTCGCCTGCGCCAACCCATTGGGGACGCCTGCGCCGCAGTCAACCAATATCGAGACGGTGGTGGCAGCCACCTTCTCCGCCTTGACGGCTTCGTCGCCTCTCTCCGGACCTGAAACTGGTGACGGCGCTTCCAGCCTTTTGCCACACTCGATGTATTATCTCGCCAACGACGCCGCGCAGATTCCCCAGGTCTACCGCCTCGAACGGGACGGACAGACCGTTACCCAATTGACCTTCGAGCCCACCGAGGTGAAAAGCTTCGACGTCTCCCTCATCGACGGCAGCGTCGCCTACGTTTCAGATAACAAACTGTTGAACGTCAACGCCGACGGCAGCAACCGCAGCCTCCTCGTTGACGGCGGTCCTGTCGATGAGAACAACGCGTTCCTGACCCGTCTTTCCAGTCCCGTTTTTTCGCCGAACGGCGAGACCATCGCCTTTGCCTACAAAGGTTTGAACTTCTACTCCATCGTCAGCGGACAATCCAACCGTGTGCTGGATGACAACCTGGATGATCTGGGAAATGGACTTATCGTCCCCCGCGAGTTATACCTCCCTGGTTTGTACTCTGCCGATGGCAGCAAACTCATCATCACGCTTGGCTATTACGAAGGCGCTTCATCCGCGATCTACTATCCCAACGGCGGCGCGCTCGTGCGATTGACCGATGAGAATCGCGGAATCATTTGCTGCGGCGATTATTCGCTCAGTGTTGACGGTTCCGCGCTGTATGCTGGCAGCCCAACCTCCGGCATGTTCGCCGCCGGTCTCTGGCGCGTGGATACGAACACCGGAAATGTTTCGACCCTGATCCTTGGTGATTATGACAGTGACCCTGTCGAAGCAGCCGACAATCCCTTTATCGCCCCCGATGGGCAGCTTTACTATTTTTACGCCAGCACCCCAGCCGCCACCGCGTTTGACAATCCGCCTGCGCTGCAGCTTGTCCGCTCCGCAGCGGATGGCGTCACTGGCAGAACCGTCCTGCGCCCTGAAACGTTCGAGCATATGAACGAGGCGCTTTGGGCGCCCGATGCCAGTTTCGTCATCGTCGCCAACGCCCAAAACGACCAGATCTACTCCGGCGGCGCCGCACAGTTATATTACATCGACGGAAGTCCAATGATTCCGCTCGTGCCATTTGCCCGCAATATGAAATGGGGACCATAGAAACAGATAAATAAAGTTAAAAAGCAGAGGCGACCCGCTGGGTCGCCTCTGCTTTACCCCAATATAAAGTTATCGATCAACCGTGTCTTCCCTAAAAAGACTGCCATCGAAAGCAAAGCTTTGCCCTTCACCACGTCCAATTCTTCCAACGTATCATAATCGGTGCATGAGACGTATTGCATCTGCGCCAGCGGCTCGCCCTCCAAAACCTCTTTCATCTTTCTTCTTAAATTTTCCCCATCCCGTTCCCCTTTTTCGTACAGCTCTTTTGCCGCGCTCAACGAGCGGAACAAAACCGTCGCTGCCTTGCGTTCGGCTTCGTTCAAATATTTATTGCGGCTCGACAGCGCCAAGCCGTCCGCCTCGCGCTGGGTCGGGCAGACGATGACCTCCAGCGGGAAGTTCAGATCCACAGCCATGCGCCGGATGACCGCCACCTGCTGTGCATCCTTTTGACCGAAGTAGGCTTTATCGGGCTGCGTGGCATTGAAGAGTTTCGCCACGATGGTCGTCACACCGCGGAAGTGACCCGGGCGCATCGAACCTTCCAGAACCTTTGTCAGCGCCTCAACCTCGACCCAGGTCTGGTAGCCATGCGGATACATGATCTCGTCTGACGGCGTCCAGACCACCAATTTCTGCTCCGAGGAGGGCGGGAAGAGGGAAGAGAGCAGGTTCAGGTCACGTTCAAGGTCACGCGGATACTTCGACAGGTCTTCATTCGCGCCGAACTGGGTCGGGTTGACGAAGATGGAGACGATCACGTTCTTATTCTCCGCTTTGGCGCGCGAGACAAGCGATAAATGCCCCTCGTGTAGATACCCCATCGTGGGAACCAGACCCACTGTCCCGTCGAGAGAGAGGCGCACGGTCTTCAAGTCAGAGAGGGAAGAAACAACATCCATTTGAACCTCTATTTGTATATACAAATTTCCAAAAGTACTATTGACAGCATAGAAACTTTGTTCTACACTCAAATCACCAACTTAGAACAAGGAGAAAAAAATGGCTTACGCACATACCAATTCCAAAGGAACCACCTATTACCTGCACTCCAACGGCAGAATGTTCTTCTTCTCGAAGGAGATCAAGGATGGTGCGCTCGACGCTGTACCCGCCGGCTACAATGTGGTCGAAATGAAGACCGGCATGCTGGTGTTGAAGAAAGTTCAGGCTGAAGCGCCCGCTCCTGCCGAACCCACCAACACGGAAAGCGCAGGGTAAATCTAGTATAACCCTGTTGAACAACCCGGTTTTTGCCGGGAAAATATCCAACCTGTTCTTTTAGATTAAAAGGAGACTAGTTATGACACGTAAACATGCATCTAAAAGTTATGAAACGAAAGGGGAACCGACATGCCGTCACTAAACCGCGTTCAATTGATCGGTCGTCTGGGCAAGGACCCGGAAAGCAAGTACACCCCCACCGGCAAGAAGGTGTGCCACTTCAGCCTCGCAGTCAGCAATCGCTGGAAGGACAAGAACGGCGAGACGAAGGAGTCCACCGAGTGGACCAACATCGAAGTTTGGGGACGGCTTGGCGAGGTCTGCCAGGAATATCTCAAGAAAGGCAGCCTGATCTTTGTGGAAGGTCGTTTGAAGACCGATAAATACGAAGATCGCGAAAAAGGCGAGACGAAGTATTACACGAAGATCGTCGCCCAGTCGCTGCAATTCCTCGATAAGAAATCTGCCGAAGAGCCGATGATGGCATTTGAAGAAGACCCCGGCGAATATGAGTTCGTCGGAGAATAACGAACAAAAAAGGACTGCCGCCATATGGCGGCAGTCCTTTTTACTATAGATTGGGAGGGTAATTTTCTCAAAACACTTAGGAATTTATCTATACAATTCGTATGACTTTTGGCACTTGTAAGGGGATATTCATTCCCACATAGTTTATTTAGTCGAGTTTTATACAGGAGGAATGGAGGGCAGTGTGAATCAGTCTGTGATTCCGGCGGGGGGTAGTGGGGAATTCGATTCGTTTGTTAACTTCCAAAAGATAAAAAGTAAAAAAAGCTTTCCACTACTGAGGAAACTGCGCATCATTGTGCTGATCGTCTTTGTCGTCAGCACAATGGTCACTGGGTGCAGCGGTTCCAAGAACAACCTTGTCGGAAGGTGGGAGTTTGGAGATGAAGATTTCGGCATAGCATTTGAATTCTACGACGATGGGATAGGTTTTGTCGCCTCATCCATAGACCCTTTTGAACCCAATTTCGGCGAGTTTACATACACATACGACCCACAAAGCGGCATCGTAAAACAGACCATCGAATACTCTCCAGAGGTCACAAAGGAGCGCGAGCTATACGTCACGTTTCTTTCGAAGGATGAGATCAGCATCGAACAACCCGGCGCGAGAAAACCCATGCAGTTCGTACGCAAACCGCTACCGGAACTTCCACCCGGCGCAAGGTCGCGGATCGGCATCATGCTTCTGGGCAGAAGCTTCGAGTTTATCGATGCCAAAGAGCTCTCATCCGACTGGGAAAAAGAATACAGCAACTACACCGTTGTAGCGCGGACCAATATCGAGATGACCGTTGGAGAGGATGCAGTCTGGTGGCTGGTCACTCTCCAGATCGAAGGGGACAATCAACCGCGCCTCTTTGTCCTGCGGAAGGGAGAAGGGCGTTGGGGTGCTCTTGAATTAGTCGAGAACAAGTAAAGGAGCAAGTCATGATCGAGCAAATGCAGTGTGAGAAATGCGGCTCGGACAATATTGCGGAAAAGAAAATGATCGTCCACCGTGAATCCCGAAAGGAAGTATTTCTCACAAACACTTTCGTCCTGATCCTGCTGGGTGGATTCCTTCTCTTCTGCGGTTTATTGCCGCTGGCGAGCATTGTTACGGCACTTTTCCAATCCGGAAACGATCCGGTGCCCTGGTATGGACTGCTCTACGTGGTTGTCAGCCTTGGCATGGCAGGAGCCTTATTCTGGGATTACAAACGGGCAGACAAGGTCGAACTATATAAATATACATGCAGGGATTGTCATCATCAATGGGGCAATGAACAATGGGACGGACCGAGCGGCATGATTCCAATCGATATCCAAAGCGATGTCCAATGCGAATTTTGTCATGAAAATTATGTCATGACGCGGACCGTTATAATCAACCAGAAAACAGGAAAACCCATCAACTGGCTCATCAACGTAATCGGAGGATGGCTATTGGTCGCCCTCGGCGGCGTCTTCTTAATCATTACGATCTGGAATTGGGGAATCGCGACCATCCAATTTCTTGCCATGTCCGCCATATTGTTGAGCAGCGGATTCCAATGGATCGGAACTTACAATTCGGGGCAGAAGGTCATCAAACACAAATGCAGCAAATGCGGACATGAGTGGAGCGAATCCCAGGATGGCAGTCCCATAGAGAAAAAAGCGGAACAGTCCAATTCGCCCGCCGTATCCACAGCAAATGACGGTGAGTCCCAAAAGGCAGCCCCATCCCTGCAAAATGTATTGAAGATAGCAAAGACTCACGCGGACAGGGGTCACTGGATCGAAGCGGTGAAAGCCTATCAAAGGGCATTGAGTCTGTCACCTGATAACGCAAATATCTTCAACAACCTCGGCATCGCCCATGAAGAGTTGGGGAACTTCGAGGACGCCGAACAGGCATACAAACAAGCAATCACATTAGACCCAGGGAACCAAATCTACTACTGCGACCTTGCCGACTTTTATGAAGATCAGGAAAGAACCACCGAAGCAGTCAAAACCTGCAAGAAGGGTCTCCAACAGATCATGGACAAGGGCGACAGAGACGAGATCAAAAAACGTCTTGAAAATATTCAGTCAAGAATCTGAATAAACTCTACTTCAAAGATCACCATGAGGCGCTCCAGATAAGATCGCCTCATGATTGGGTTAAAAACAAAATATCAAAACATCAATATTCCCCAAATCTGCTTGCGCCTATTTTTTTGCTGGTTTATACTTGCCAGCATGCCACTTCCTGAACAAATCGGTCGCTACGAAATCAAATCAGAACTGGGACGCGGCGGTATGGCAACTGTCTATCGCGCTTTCGACCCCAGCTTCCAACGAGAAGTAGCCATAAAAGTACTTCCCCGCGAAATGCTGCACGATCCACAATTCCGATCAAGATTCGAACGCGAGATCAAAATGATCGCCTCGCTCGAACATCCATCCATTGTGCCGGTCTATGACGTTGGAGATGACAAAGGTCAGCCCTATTTCGTCATGCGGTTCATGAACGGAGGGTCGCTTTCGGATCTCATCGAAAAGGGAAGCATTTCCATTCAGGATACAGCACACATTATCGAAAAGATCGCCCAGGGACTCGCCTACGCCCACCGTAAGGGAATTATCCACCGCGACTTGAAACCCGATAACATCCTCTTCGACGAAATGGGCGAACCGTTCATTTCGGACTTTGGGGTTGCCAAGTTCTCCGAATCGAACAGCAATCTGACAGGGAGCGGCGTCATCGGCACACCCGCCTACATGAGCCCCGAACAGGCACAAGGGCTTGAGATCGACAACCGCAGCGACGTGTACGGGTTGGGAGTCATCCTCTACCAGATGTTGAGCGGTCACCAGCCCTACAGCGCGGATACGCCCATGGGAGTTGTGGTCAAACACATCACCGAGCCTGTACCGGAAATCCTGAAGATCATGCCCGATATCCAACCCGATATCGACAACATCATCAAGACAGCCATGGCAAAGGACCGGGAACAGCGCTACGAGAACACCATTGAGCTGGCGAAAGCCCTTAACACAGTTGCATTTGGAAATCCGGGTAATATCACCTACAATGCCACTGGCACCACACCGCGCGTAAAAAGCCAAACTGTCCTCTCACGCGGACAGACCACCGGACTGGCGGTTGTCGGCGTTGTGCTCGTTCTGGCTGTGATCGGATTCTTCCTCCTGCGGAATCAACTCTTCGCGACGGACACGCTCCCAACGAACACACCTCTCCCAACACAGGAAGAACAGCCCGCTTCCACCACAGTTCCTCCCACACCCACAGAGGCACCAGCAGAAATCCTGCCTGCGTTTGCACCTGCCTGCCCTGCCGATGTAACCTTCCCTGCTCCAATGGCAAAGGAAACGGATAATATCTGCGTACAGAAGGTCCCTTACGCCTATGCGGAACTGGACCCAAATGCAACATACGAAGTATTAAATACAGACGGCAGCAAATGCCGAACAGAAAATACTGTTGGCAAGTACGTCATCTCCTGCACAGGTCCAAGTTTTGCCATCGTCGAAGTTGAAGTTTGTCTTGAGCCTAAACTTACCGAAGAAGACCTCGCACAATGTGATGCAGACTCAACATACAACGCAAAAAATCAATGCTGTGTTGCAGCGCCGCCTGAAAAGGCAGCATGCCGAACCATCAAGATACAGTTGAAAGGCTGCGGCGGATAACAGAACAAATCGGGCGAGTGATCGCCCGATTTTCTTTTCGTGAGATAAAATACTCTCATGGGAACGCTTTACCTTGTTGCCACGCCGATCGGTAACCTCGAAGATATCAGCCCGCGCGCCTTGCGGATTTTGCGTGAATCGATCCACATTGCCGCCGAAGATACCCGTCACACCGGCTCGCTGCTCAAACACTTTAATATAAACACCCCCCTCACCAGTTATTTCGAACACAATAAATTAACCAAACTCGACTTCGTCCTTGAAAAGCTCGCTCAAGGCGACGTGGCTCTGGTCTCCGATGCAGGGACTCCCGCCATCAACGACCCGGGCTATGAATTGGTACAAGCCGCACTCGCCTCAGGCTTCGACGTTCGACCTGTCCCCGGACCCTCAGCCCCCATCTCCGCCTTGACCGTCTCCGGGCTCCCCACGGATTCATTCCTATATCTCGGCTACCTGCCACACAAAGCCGGTGAACGTCGCAATAAATTAAAAGAAGTAGCCGAACAACCCTACACACTCATCTTCTTTGAAACTCCGCATCGCATCACAGACTCGTTGGAAGATATTCAATCCACGCTTGGGAATCGCCGCATCTGCGTCGCCCGCGAGATGACCAAACTCTACGAAGAATACTGGCGCGGAGACATAAGCGGCGCCCTCGAATATTTCAAATCCAAAGAACCGCGCGGGGAATTCACGTTGGTCATCGAAGGGAAGAAAAGGGAAGAAAATGAAAAGTGGGAGGAATCAAAATTATTGGATGCCATCAAACAGGAATTAAAAGCAGGAAGATCTGCAAAGGAAATTTCCGCTGACCTGTCAGGGCAAAGCGGATGGAACAAGAAAGAAATTTATGCGTTGGTGAATCAACACAAATAAGGAGAACACCATGCCCGAAGAAAAGAACAAACCCGAAGAGAAAAAAGAAGAAAAAACGACCCCCAAGGACCATATCGTCGTTACAAAACATACGGCGCGTATTGGCGGCAAGACGCTCAAATACACCGTCACAACCGGCACAATGGTCATGAAGGAAGAGATCAATGACAAGGAAAAAGATGCCGAAGTGGAAAAAGCCCGCGCGCAGATCTTTTTCACCGCCTACACCCTCGACGGCGTGAAGGATAAATCGAAGCGCCCCATCACGTTCTCGTTCAATGGCGGACCCGGTTCCGCATCCGTGTGGCTGCACATGGGCATGCTTGGTCCGCGCCGCGTGGTGCTGACCAATGAAGGCGAAATGCCCAAACCGCCGTTCAAGCTCACCGATAACGAATATTCCATTCTCGATCAAACCGACATCGTCTTTATCGACCCGATGGGAACCGGCTTCAGCCGCCCCGTGGAAGGCGAGAAATCAAAGGAATGGCACACTTTCCATAAAGATATTGCGTCAGTCGGCGACTTCATCCGTTTATATTCCACCCGCTACAACCGCTGGCTTTCGCCCAAATTCCTCGCGGGCGAATCCTACGGAACCACGCGCGCAGCGGGACTCTCCGGTTATCTGGCAGACCGCCACGGGTTGATACTGAACGGGCTGATCCTCATTTCGTCCGTGCTCGACTTCACCACCCTGGACTTCAATCACAACAACGACCTGCCCTATATCCTCTTCATTCCGGGCTATACCGCCACTGCCTGGTATCACGGCAAGATCGATAAAAAGATACCGCTCAAAACCTGGCTCAAGGAAGCGGAAGAGTTCGCGTTGGGCGAATACGCCGCCGCCTTGATGAAAGATGCGGCACTTCCCAAAGAAGAACGCCGACAGGTTGCGGAAAAACTTTCGCGCCTCACCGGCATTTCAGTGGATTTCATCGAACGCGGCAATCTGCGCATCCACACCTTCCATTTCTTCAAGGAACTGTTGCGCGACCGCAACCGCACGGTCGGGCGTCTCGACAGCCGCTTCACCGGCATCGACCGCCTCGGCGTGAGTGAGACCTTCGAATACGACCCGCTCTTCGCACAGGTCAACGGTCCATACACGGCGGCGTTCAATGATTACATCCGCTCCGAGTTGAATTTCGAAACCGACTCGCTCTATGAAATCCTGAGTGAAAAGGTCTTCACGCAATGGTCGTACAGCTACTTTGAGAATCAATATGTCAACGTCGCCGAAACTCTGCGCGCCGCCATGTCCTTCAACAAATACCTCAAGGTTTTTGTCGCCAACGGCTACTACGATCTCGGCACGCCCTACTTCGCCACCGAATACACGTTCAACCATCTCGCGCTGGACGAGTCCCTGCAAAAGAACATCAGCATGGGATATTACGAAGCCGGGCACATGATGTACATCCACATCCCGTCGCTCAAGGCATTGAAGAAAGACATCACAAAATTCATCAAAGACGCAAGCTAACAAAGCAGACCTCCGAGGTTTAAGAAGCCTCGGAGGTCTTTTAAGGAACCATGAACCTAGACGATCTTGAACTTTTCAAAAAAATAGATACCCAAAACATGCGTGCCCAAATAGACGGCTTGCCAGACCAACTCCAAGCCGCATGGGATTTGGCACAGACGCTGCCGCTGCCGAAACTGGATGACATCCATAACATCGTTCTCAGCGCAATGGGAGACTCCGCCTCGGCTGCCGAACTCGTAACTGCTTCTGTTTTCTCGAGCCTTAAACTCCCCGTGACCGTTCACCGCAGTTACGGACTGCCCGCTTCCGCAGCAGACAAAACGCTGGTCATCTGCCTTTCACATTCCGGCAACTCCGAAGAAGTATTGGACGCCTTCGAAACCGCCCTCACCCGCGGATGCAGTCTCTTCGTCATCTCCACCGGCGGCGAATTGACCAAACGCGCTTCGGCGAAGAATATTCCGGTGTGGAACTTCACTTACGAAGGCATGGACACTTCCGCCATCGCCTATCCCTACGCGTTGACGTTGGCACTTTTCGCCCGCTTTGGTTTCATACCCGACCCATCTGCGGATGTTACCGAAGCTGTCGCGATGATGAAACGCTCACTACAGCACATCGTCCCGGAAGTGATCGCCGCGAAGAATCCCGCCAAACGCTACGCCGGTCAACTGGTTGGGCGTTGGGTGACATTCGTCGGCACAGACTCTCTCGCCCCCGTTGCGCGGCGCTGGAAGACGCAGATCAATCAACTTGCCAAAGCGGGCGCGAACTTCGAGATTGTCCCCGAAGCGACGCATAATACGATTGCCGCCACACTCAACCCGAATCAAACCCTCAACGCGCACACCATGACCCTGTTCATTCGTGCAGACAGCGACCATCCACGCGTGAAATTGCGCTCAGATATGATGCGGCAGGCGTTCATGCTCGAAGGCTTGAACACCGACGCAGTCGATGCACGCGGAGAATCCGTCATCGCGCATTTGTGGACATTGATCATTTTTGGCGATTACATGGCGTATTACCTTGCCATGGCATACGGCGCTAACCCCTCTGAGGAAGAAGCGTTCGTGAATTTCAAACGCTCGTTGGGATAAAACGTATGGGCGCGGTAACCGTGCCCATACGATAACATCATGCAAATTGTTCGAGATTAACCGCCACCAGCGGATACGCTTCGTCCACGAATTTTTCGAGGGCAGGGCGTTTTTTCAAATGGCTGTAATGCGACGCCAACCCGTAGATCGCCCAAGTGGCAACGGTGACAGGTATCTCAACAGGGGTTTTTGATTTTCGCAGCCAATACGAAAGCAGATCGAAGATTTCCTTTTTGATCGTCCCTTCAATAAGAGACTCGAATTGTTGATGCGGTTGTGCGCAGCCGGTATGCACGCTCGATAAAAATTCCACCACGGCAAGGATCAGGTTCCGCAAATTATCAGGGCTGTAACTGCAAACGTTCAACGTCCGCTTATCGATCTCAGCCATGAACATCTGGCTGATGGAATAATCGAGCAGGGCATATTTATCGGCGAAGTGCGCGTAGAACGTGGCGCGGTTGATCTCGGCTTGATCGGTCACATCCTGCACGGAGATGGATTCGAATCCCTTCTCGGCGAGTAGAGACTCAAAGGATGTCAGGATCAGGCTGCGGGTCCGTTTGACGCGCGGGTCGAGTTTTTCCTGTTCTTTCGGGTTAGACAACATTATTGCTCCAGTGTTGCTTAGTCAACAAATCCAAAACTTTGATGGTTGACCTGAAAAGGTAAGGCGGGTAAATTAGACAACATCTGTTGTTTAGAATACAACTGTATATTATCACCCAACTCAAGGAGAGTCAATCATGAATATCACAATTATTGGAGCAGGCAATATGGGGCGCGGAATTGGAACCCGTGCCGTTGCGGGCGGGCACTCGGTCACCTTCGTGGATTCGAATCCTGAGACCGCTGAACAGGCTGCGGCAGATGTCAAAGCGTCTGCAAAGAATGGCGCGAAAGTTTCGACCGCCAGCCTCGGCGATGCAAAGCTTGGCGATGTGGTCGTGTTCGCCGTTTGGTATGGCACAAACATCGAACTTGCCAAACAGCTTGGCGAAAAACTTGCGGGCAAGGTCGTAGTGGATATCGCCAACCCACTCAACTCCACCTATGACGGTCTCGCCACTGCGCCTGATTCTTCCTCAGCGGAAGATTTGGCAAAAGTGATTGCGAACGGAGCGAAAGTGGTCAAGGCGTTCAATACGACGTATGCAGGTACGCTTCTCACTGGAGAGGTGGCGGGGCAGCCGCTCGATGTCTTTATCGCCGGTGACGATGCGGACGCCAAAGCCAAAGTCGCGCAGGTCGTGACCGACGGCGGCATGCGCCCCGTGGATGCGGGTCCGCTAAGCCGCGCTCGCCAGATCGAAGGAATGCAGCTTTTGCATATCGTCACGCAGGGAACACTCGGTACCAATTGGGGAAGCGCACTGAAGATTCTGGGCTGATAACCTGGTTATGCAGAGCAAGGTGAAGCATTACCAACCTTCTTTTCAAAACATGGAAAGATATTCCCGGAAGGCATTGTCTTAGTGAGTGTTTCTTAAGTCTTGATCGCCTAATCTTTGTACACGGAATTTACGGAAAACACGGACAAAATCAAGTGTTTTTAATGATCCTTCCGTAAAGCTCAGCGGTATCCATATTGTCGTGTCCCAAAAAATCTTTAAGAAACAGTTTCTTAGAGTCAGGAGAGAGTTATGAACGCATTATCCAATTCGGAAACAAAAACAGAATTTTCGATTCACCCCGATACCAAAATGGGACAAATCTCCCTGACCGTGGCGAACCTCGATAACCAGATCGAGTTCTACACAAAGGCAATGGGATTCAAACTCCACTGGCGTGAAGATAACAAAGCTGGTCTCGGTTCCGGCGGCATGGATCTTTTACTGCTCACCGAACAACCAAATTCGAAGAAATATCGCGGCGTAACGGGTCTGTACCACGTTGCATACGTTTTCCCGAATCGTCATGAACTCGCGATCGCGGTGGCGCGTTTGTTCGCCATTAAATATCCCAACTCCCCCACCGACCACATCCTGACCAAGACCACCTATCTCGATGATCTTGAGGGCAACGGCATTGAGTTATATTGCGAGTCGCCGGAAGACGGCACGTGGAGATTCGCGAACGGGAAGTACGAATCCATTCGCGCGGACGGTTCATGGAGCGATGGTCGTGAAGCCCTCGACCTCGATGAGCTATTCAGCCATCTCACGGACGAAGACAAACTCGACCAGCCCGTTCCGCCTGAATTGCGCATTGGGCATGTCCATCTTCACGTCCGCGATGTGGACGAAGCCGTGGATTTTTATCATGGCGTCATTGGCTTCGATCTGATGGGCGTGGCAAAAGCCTACCAGATGGGATTCGTCTCCGCAGGCGGATACCACCATCACCTTGGACTCAATACCTGGCAGGGGAACGGCGCGCCTCCCCCTCCGCCCGATGCGGTTGGTCTGCGCCATTTTAGCGTAGACTTACCGAATCAGTCCGCGCTCGATGATGTCATCGCCCGCGTGGAAGAGGCGGGTATCCCCTACAACAAAACAGAAGACGGATTTCTGCTGCATGACCCGTCACAGAATGGTGTGATCCTTCGTCTGGTGAAGTAGATGGAACCGGCAAAACAAAAAGACCACGGACAAAATGAACTGAACCCCGAAAAGCAGACACGAAAAGAAAGCCCTCCTGTGAGAAGATAAGCACAGGAGGTGCTTTTATGTCAGGCAGAAAAGGAATGTTGCACTACAAGAAGGAAATCAAGCAGGAGGCAGTGCGTCTGGTGATGGAAGAACACGTGACGTATGCAACGATAGCGGAGAAGCTGAATATCCGAAAGGCAGACAGGATCAAAGCCTGGGTGCGGATGTATCGGAGAGAAGGGGAACTCTCATTCCATAAGCCGATTGGGCGACCCGTGAAAAGGGAGGGAGAAGAACGGGAAATAGAACGGCTGCGGATGGAGAACGCCTTGCTAAAAAAATTCCATGCCGAATTGCGGAAAGTGCAGCTCGCGCAGCGCAATATCGGGCGATCTACCACCACAAAGAAGAATACGAAGTGAAGGCGATGTGTAAATTCTTCGGTGTTTCGCGAGCAGCCTATTATGCCTGGGAAGGGAAATTGGCAGAGACAGACCCAGACCAGGAACGGATGGAGAAAATCCGGACGGTCTATGAGGTTTCTCACAAAAGCTACGGGTATCGGCGGATCACGATCCACCTTCAGCAAAAACTTGAACTTGCGATCAATCACAAGGCGGTTTTGAGGTTGATGAACAAATTAGGCATTCGTTCGCAAGCCAGAAAGCCCAAAATGTACAAAAAGCTGGAAGAAATCGGCACCTACCATCGCTACCCCAACGTGCTCAATCGGGATTTCGTCGCGACCAAGCCCAACCAAAAATGGGTCACGGATGTGACCTACATTCGCACCTTGCAGGGCTGGGCATATCTGTCCACTATCAAGGACCTCTACGATGGCTTCATTGTGGCGCATGTCTTTGAGCAAACCAATTCAATTGCTCTGGTGACGCGGACCCTCAAACAAGCCAAACAAAAAGAAAAGGTCACTGATGGACTGATCCTCCACAGTGACCAAGGGACGCAATACACTTCACAGCCATATCATGTCCTTACCAACGAGTATAACATCACGCCTTCCATGTCTCGTCGTGGCAACTGTTGGGATAATGCCCCGATGGAGAACTTCTTTGGACACCTCAAAGAGGAATATTTGCGGCACTTCAAGAAAACCACCTTTAAGGATACAGAGCAACTCATTGATGAATACATTTACTTTTACAACTATGAACGGATACAATTGAAAACAAGACAGACACCTTACCAAACTAGGTGTCTATCCAGTTGACCAGCGGGGCTTTCTTTTTTTGTCTTGCTCAATGGGTTCAGTTCAAAATTCCGTGGTCTTTTTGTTTTCTGCCTTGATAAGAACTTTTTAATTTCTGTATAAATTTCCTACCCCACAGCGTCCTATTTCGCAGACGAGGAAAAACATGCATAACCAATTCACTGACTCAACACCCAAGATAACCCTGAACCCGGACGGCAACGAACCCACAGACGTTTGCATTGCCAACATCAGTCCGCGCGAACGCAAAAAGCGGCAGCAATTCGGAATCATGATAATCGCTTTCGGCGTTGTCATCCTTGCCGCCCTGCTCCTCACCGGCGCGGACAAGCTCTGGCGGCTGCCGCTATTCTTTGTGTTCTCAGGCGGAGCCGTATCCATCTTTCAAGCGCTGGATAAGACCTGAGTGGCGCTTGCGGCGCGCGGTGCGCGTCTGACCACCCGGAAATTGGAGAAGATCGAAGATCTCAAGGAACTTTGGCAGGTCCGCAAGCAGGCGGTAAAAGTCATTGCCAAAGGCACGCTGGTGGGAGTTGGTCTTACCCTGCTGATTCTGCTGATTCCCTAGGGCTGTCAGTCTGAAGTGAAGCTCCAAAGAATCTTTAAGGAATCCGAAAGTTCTACTTTCGTATTCCCCACCTGAAGTAGAACTTTAGGATTCCCATATCACCTCAATATGCACAAACCAAACGCTCTGCTCAAAAGCAGGGCGTTTTTTATGTCAAACCGCATGGCGTATAATCGTAACAGCGACCCATAATCGCAAATCCAAAATCGGAAATCAAAACATGCATATTCTCGTAACCAATGATGACGGCGTCAACGCCCCCGGACTTCTCGCTCTCACGCAGGAAATGCGCAAACTCGGCAAAGTGACCGTCTTCGCGCCGGACAAGAACTGGTCTGCTTCCGGTCACGTCAAGACGATGGAACGTCCCTTGCGCGTCAAGGAAGTAATGCTCGCGGACGGCACATCCGCGTATGCTTCAGACGGCGCACCCTCGGATTGCGTCGCATTGCCCCTGCTCGGGCTTGTCGAAGAACCAATTGACATCGTCGTTTCGGGCATAAACCCGAATGCCAACATCGGTCATGATGTGACCTACTCCGGCACGGTCACTGCCGCAATGGAAGGGGTCATCGCGGGGGTCAAAGGCGTGGCAGTCTCATTGGATTCGCCCGAGGGTCACCGAGCTCCACTCGACTACTCAACTGCCGCCGCAGTCGGGAGGCGCGTCGTCGAACAGGTCATCGCGGACGGGCTGCCCGAAGGCGTCGTCTTGAATGTCAATGTTCCGTATCTTCCTGAAGCCGAGCTCAAAGGGTATATGATCACCCGGCAGGGACTGCGCGTGTACCGCGATGCGCTCGATGTACGCACCGACCCGCGCGGCAAACCGTATTATTGGATCGGCGGCGAAGCCCCCACCGGCGTGGACGAACCCGGCACAGACTTCGGCGCCCTGCGTGCAGGGTATGTTTCCATCACGCCATTGCAACTGGACTTGACCCACGTCAAGGCGATGGACGTGTTAAAGAAGTGGAATTTTTAGATGATAGACAATATCCATCGTTGAAAGGATGATAATGAACTTTCTCAAAAAACTTTTCTCTTCGCAACCCTCAACCCCAAAGAACATTTACACCTTCAACGTCAAATGCAAACGCTGCGGCGAGACCATCACCGGTCGCGTTGACCTCGCCAACGATCTCAGCGCGGATTACGAAGATGGCGGCGATGTTTACCACGTCCGCAAGGTGTTGATGGGCGAGAACAGATGCTTTCAACGCGTGGAAGTGTTCTTCAAATTCGACGCGAACAAACAGGTAATTGAAAAAGACATCATCGGCGGCGAATTTATTGACTAGCATCATGCAAAAACGCATCACCGTCATCGTACTCGTTCTGCTTGCCGCCTTGCTTATCACACAGGCGGCATTCTCGCTTCAATGGCCCATCGCGCACGACGAAGCCCCGCTCCTCTACGAAGCCTTCCTCATGCAAAACAGGCAGGTCCCATACAAAGACTTCTTCGACTTTCAAATGCCCGGCAGTTTCATCGCCTATAACCTGCTCGGCATCGTCAGCAATTTCGGTCCCGTCCGCCTGCGCATTCTCGACCTCGCCATCCTCGCCGCGCTTCTCACCATCACCTACTTCGCCATGCGCCGCTTCGGCAAGCTCCCAGCCTTCGCCGCACTCATCCTCTTCGGGCTGAGCTACATGCAGGGCGGTCCGTCGCTTGCATTGCAGCGCGAATATCTCATCCTGATTTTTATTTCCCTTTCGATCTGGATCGGCGTGACCGACTCCCTAACATTTCGCAAACGCCTGATCCTGGGACTCCTCTACGGATTTGCCGCCACCCTCAAACCTCACGCCGCGCTCGGACTCCTCCCGTTCCTGCTCTTTGACATTGCAGACTTAAGACAACACCGCGAGTTTTCTCTCACATCAATTGCAAAACAAGTCATTCTCCCGGCAGCCATCGGCTTTGTAATTCCCATCTCCCTCATCACTCTTTACCTGACGATTACCCATTCCCTATCCCCTTTTATCTCCATTGCCGCCAACTACTGGCCCCTCTACTCGCAGATCAACGGCGAGATGGCGATCACGCCCTCGGGCGAGAGAATATCCTATTTGCTGAATCAAGCCTGGCGTCTGGGTGGAAGCGGATTGTGGTTAATCCCCGCTGGTTTTGGCGTCTATCTCAATCGCAATCGTCAGGCATATCTGCTTGCAAGTCTCGCTTTGGTGTATGCGATCTATCCGGTTCTATCCGGTCAGTTCTTTCCTTATCATTACATTCCATTTACATACACCATCATTCTCATTGCATCGTTAACACTTTCAAGCCTCAACCTTCAATCTTCAACATCCCCCTCTTTCCTCTTTCCTCTTTCCACCACAATTCTCCTCGCCGCCATCCTAATCACCATCCGCCCTTCCCAAACCTTCATCCGCCAAATCCAGGGCAGGGACATCACCATCGCCGCGGACAGAGCTATGCAGATCTCCGCCTTCCTCGAAAAGAATCTCGAACCCGGCGACAAAGTCCAGCCGTTGGATTGGACCGGCGGTTCGCTGCTTGCCATGCTCGAAACCCGCGCACCGATAGCGACATCGTATGTGTTCGATTTTTATTTCTATCACCACGTCTCGAATCCCTACATTCAATCGCTGCGCACAGACTTTATGACCCAGTTGCAGGAATCCAGACCGCGCTTCATCATCGAAGTGACCGCCATCGACAAGCCCTGGGTCACCGGTGAGGACACTTCGCGCGACTTCCCCGAATTGCACGCATTTCTTGACGGGAATTATTCCATTACAATGGAACGCGAAGATTACAAAATCTATGAGCGAAAATAAATTACTGTTCTCCGTCTGCTGCTTATTTTTCACTTCCCGCCAATGAAGCGCCTTTCATATCTTTACCTCATCCTCCCTTTCATCCTCTTCCTCTTCGGCTGGGTTCGTCTCACCATCGCCATTCCCCTTGCCGTCATTATTTTTTTTGCACTCTGGCAGCTTCTCAAAGAATCCCCCCTTACACCCTCTTCACTATTCACTCATCACTGGTCACTGAACACTGCTTACTGGCTCCTACTCACCGTCCTCTGGCTCTTCCTCTCCGGCATCGGCGGTTACGCCTTCCAAAACTGGGACCATAACTGGCGCAATGTTGTCATGCGCGACCTGATGAATTTCAACTGGCCCGTCTACTACGCCCAGCCTGAAAGCGGACCGGTCAAGATGCTTGTTTACTACGTCGGCTATTGGCTCCCTTCGGCGCTGACGGGCAAACTTCTCAACTGGCGGGCTGCCAATTCCTTCCTTTTTCTATGGACATTTCTCGGCATAATTCTTATTACTTACAACCTCGGCAGTATCTTCAAAACCTCCAAATTTAAGGCAACCCTCCTCCTGATCTTCTTCAGCGGATTGGACGTTCTTGGAGTACTCTTTTTCCCGCAGGATTATCCGACTCTGCTGCCGCCCATCACGCACCTCGAAATTTGGGCTGGGAATTTGCAGTATTCGTCGTTCACTACACAATTATTCTGGGTTTTTAATCAGGCGATTCCGGCGTGGTTGATTATTACATTGATTGTCATTCTGAGCCGCGAAGCGGCAAAGCAATCTTCCAAGTCGTTGGAGATTGCTTCGGGCAAAGAGCAAAGGCGCCCTCGCAACGACGAATTAATCCTCCTCTGGTCTCTCTGCTTTTTCTTCGCCCCTTTCGCCTCGGTGGGACTTCTCCCTTATGTTCTCATCGAACTTATCAAACAGACCGACTTCAAGTCCCCTTTCAAAAACCTGCATTGGGAACAAATCGCTGCGGCTCTCATCATTTTTCTTCTTTCCGCTCTTTTCTTTACAGCCAACACCGCCGCTCAATCACGCGGATTCCAATCTTTGCCATTAACAAAATATCTTGCCTTCTTCCTGCTCGAAGGCGGGATCCTTTGGCTCATGCTGGCACCGTCCAAATATAAAGACCCGCGTTGGATCGTCACCGGCGTTTTGCTCGCAGTCATCCCTTTCATTCAAATTGGCAATGACCGTGACTTTGTCATGCGAGCATCGATTGCTCCTCTTTTCTATCTCATGCTGATGACTGGCGAAACCCTCTTCGAGAAAACTGTAATTCGCGTTTCACTCATCACTCGTTACTCATTAGTCGCTCTTCTCGTTCTTGGAGCCTTTACGCCTATTTATGAGATCAACCGCTCCATCTACCGCACCTACGATTATTATTTCCTGCAAGATAGCTGCTCCGCATGTGACTTTTCCAGCGACCCCATCACGCAGCTCGCCCATCCTGATGTCCCTGAGAAGGAGCATCCCGGCACGCTGACTGCCGATGCGTTACCCACTCTCAAATTCATGACCGATGAACTCTCTCGCAACTTCATCGCCAATGTAAGGCAGACGTTCTTCTACAAATATCTTGCATCCCGCTAAAAGGAAAATATGACCGAGATTCCCTCCCTCCCAAATCCGCAGGCGTTTTATGCTGAAGTCTGGAATATTGTCACTTTGATCCCGCGCGGCAAGGTTGCCTCATATGGACAGATCGCCAAAATGCTGCGTCCGCCCGCTGGCGTGGACGCTGAAACCTTTCTGGAATTCGGGGCACTTTGGGTAAGCAATGCTGTCGCCGCCAGCCCGAATGAGGTACCGTGGCAGCGTGTGGTCAACTCAAAGGGTGAGATCACAGAACGGGACGGGCTTGAAGCGAAACGTCACAAACTCATACTCGAAGACGAAGGCGTCTTCTTTAATCCAAGAGGACGTATTGATATGAAGAAATACGGCTGGAGCGGCAAGGCAAAATAAGGAGGTACTTATGCCCGCCTTTACATCACCGCCAAATATGCAAGCGTTTTATGACCAGGTCTGGGCGATGACGCGCCTCATTCCGCGCGGAAAGGTTGCCACGTATGGGCAGATCGCCAAACTCCTTCCGCCGCCCAACGGCGTGGAGATCGAGGCGTATGCGGCGTTCGGTCCGCGCTGGGTGGGCGGAGCGATGGCGAACTGTCCCGATGACGTGCCGTGGCAGAGGGTCATCAACTCGCAGGGGAAGATCAGTCAACGCCCCGGGGCGGAGAAACAGCGTCAGTTGTTGGAGCAGGAAGGGGTGGAGTTCGATGCGAAGGATCGTATTGACTTGAAAAAATTCGGCTGGAGCGGCAAGGACGAAAGCGACATCCCGCAGCAGCCATCCCTGTTCTGATCGTCTGCAATGAAATTGCATAATCCATGACGACTTCCATCGGGTACAGTGAGAGAAACCGGAGGTCATCATGTATATCTTTCAAGTTCACCATTACATCAAACCTGAAGGCATCGAAGCCTACAAAGCCGCATCGCTTGAGAACGCGCAAAAGACCCGGCTCGAACCGGGCGTGCTGCGCTTTGAGGTTTTTCAAGATGCAGCCAACCCTGCACACTTCAGCCTGTTCGAAGTGTATGCCGATATGGCGGCGCGCGATGCGCATCTCGAAACCGAACACTTCCTGAAATGGAAGGATGTTTATCTCGCCACGCAGGAGCGAAAAGGCAATGGCGATGAATTTATTGCGCTGTATCCGGAAGAAGGGGATTGGGGAAAAGTATAACTAACGCGCCAGTTCAACAACAAGCGTATCGAGAGCCAGGTCCAGTGTGACCTGGCTTGTTTTTACCTGTTCATCGATCCGCAGCAGGCGATGGTAAATGCTCTCCAAAGCTTCCATTGAAAAGCGCTGGGCTTGCCCGGTGGTCTTTTCGGCAACATACGGATGAACGGATAATGCGCGCGCCACGTCTTCTTTGTTTCCGCGCGCGTCGAGTATTTCCCTCGCCTGAATCAACAAACGGAATTGACGCACGACCATCCCCCACAACGAGAACGGGTCTTCGTTCTCCAACAAACGATGCAATAATTTTTGCGCGACGTTGGCATTGCCTTGTGATAATGCATCGACAAAATCGAATACGCTTTGCTGGGATGTGACGATGCACACCGCCTCCACATCGGACCCGCGAACGGGTCGCTCCCAGTTGACATATGCCAGCAGTTTAGCCACTTCCATGCCCGCCTGACGGGTATCCACACCGACCATTTCGGCGAGACGCGCCGCCGCGGGCGGTTCGATCTGCCCATCCTGCTTCTTCGCTTCGTTGATGATCCAGCCGGGCATATCGCGCGGCTTTGGAAGAAAGAACGCCTGACTCTTGACCAGCGTTTTGTTTTTATCAGCCCATTTGACCAGCCAGTGCTTTTCCGCTCCCTTTGGCTCGATGATCTCGGAGATGATGACCTTTACGGTATTCGGCGCCTTCTCTAAAAATTCAAGGAACTTCTTGCGGGCATCCGGCTTGGTATACCTTGAAGAAAGGGAGGACAAAAAGACAAGCCGCTTCGGCGCAAGGAACGGCATGGCGTTGACCGCGTTGTTGAGATCGTTCTCGGTCATCGTCCGCGCTTCAAGGCGGGTCGTGTTCATGTCCGCTGTGGTGGGATCGGTGAACTCGGAATCGAAATCCTTGAGCTTGCGCGCGATGGCGAATTCGTCGTTGCCGTAGAGGAGGAAAATGGTTGGCATCTTGAAATGATGAATTAGGAATGATGAATGATGAAAAGGATTCAGCCGAATGCTATTTTGTGATGACTCGATGAACGCCTTTGCCCACCGGCACAATCTTCACGATCTGCATGGAACCCAGGTCCGCTTCGGTGGTGACGTATTTCTGAAGCCACGGTCCAAGCGGTTTGCTGAGTTGATAGCCGAGGATGGCAAAGGTCAACGCGAATGGGATGAGTAGAACACGCCACAGCGTGGACTTGGTCCACCGAAGCGGGAACCAGGCGAAGGTCCCGGCAAGAAGCGCGCTGGTCGCCATATTCGTCCCACAGCCGGGATGAACCGCAAGGTCGCTTTCGCCGGAGTTGAGCCGCGCATGGGCTTCCGTTGCTGATTCCCAAATCTGTTCTGTGGTCAGATCGCCGAGAAGGAAAAATCCGGTCGGGTTGGAATGTCCCGCCATGCGTTGACCGGGAAGTTTGCGCGAAAGCAAATGGATGGTGGCATGTTCAAGCGCGTGATTGCGCCGCGTTTCGAGAATGAGGGGAAGGTCTAGGATCATAAGTTGATTATATGTTAAATCGAGGGCTGTCAGGTTTGCAACTGAAGCATGGGTGAGTCATAAATCTTTTCGAGCAGTTCAAGGAACTCACCCGAAGGACGCGCCTTGAGTATCTCTTTGCGTTCGTCGCGCGTGAGGTGATTCATCATCACGTATTGGACGGCATTCTTGCGGAAGAGGCGCGAGCCGTCTTCGTCGCCGTAGAATTCGACACTGCGCGCGAGATGTTTGCGGATGGTCGCTTTCACCACATCCGGCGGGACCTGGTCTCTGTCCATGCGTGAGAATATCCACGGGTTGGGAATCGCTCCGCGCCCGATCATGACCGCATCGACATTGGTGTACGCTTTCATGCGGTCAATGTCCGCGACAGTTTTCACGTCGCCGCTGCCGATGACCGGAATCTTCACCAGTGACTTGACTTCGGCAATCGCATCCCAATCAGCATTGCCCGCGTAACGTTCTTCTTTTGTCCGCCCGTGGATGGCAACCAGTGAGCCGCCCTCTTCTTCGATGATGCGGGCGATGAGTTTGTAATTCTTGCATCGATCCCACCCGAGGCGGATCTTACCGGTGACCGGTACACGCAAATTCTTCACCAGCTTGCGGAACGTCCGCGCGATTTTGAGCGGCGTCAGCATCATGCCCACGCCTGCGCCGCGGTCCGCTATCGTTTTGGCAGGACAGCCCATGTTGAGGTCGATCACATCCGGGTTATTCACCTGAATTTTCAGTGCCGCTTCGAGGATAAGGTCTGGGTCGTCGCCGTAGATTTGAAACGTGATGGGACGTTCCGGCTCGGTGAAATACATCCGCTTGGCAGGCTGCTTGGACTTGCTGAGAATCTTTTCCACTTTAATGAACTCGGTATAGCTCATTGCCGAGCCAAGCTCACGGCAGATCGAGCGGAATGGCCAGTCAGAATACCCGTCCATGGGCGCAAGAATGGTATCGCCATAGATGGGTACATCTCGAATATAAAAAGTGGGGGTCTTGCTCTCGTTCATAAGTTTAGAAAGTATAACAAATTAAATTCCCCATTCTTCACCACAGATGAACGGGGAGTTTCTACATTCGGAAGCAATGGAGTGGAATATCACCACAGAGCACAGAGTTTCACCTTTGTTTTTCTCCGCGAACCCTGTGCTCTCTGTGGTGAATTAGATTACGCCGCCTGCTTCTTCCACAACTCCAAAAAGTGCTTGCGGAATTTGCTTACCTTCGGCGCGACAACCGCCATGCAGTACGGCTGGTTCGGATTCTTGGCAAAATATTCCTGATGGTAATCCTCTGCCATGTAAAAATCCTTGAGCAGCTCCAACTCGGTGACGATGGGATGGTCCCAGATCTTCTGTTCGTTCAATTCCTTGATAAGCGCCTCGGCGGTTTCTTTCTGCTCGGGCGTGTGATAGTAAATGCCTGAGCGGTACTGCGTGCCCGTGTCCGCGCCCTGACGGTTCATCGTCGTCGGGTCGTGGATTCCAAAGAAGATATTGAGCAGGTCGCGGAACGTGATGATCGACGGGTCAAATTTGATCTGCACGGCTTCGGCGTGTCCCGTAGTCCCGGTGCAAACATCGCGGTAGGACGGGTTGTCAACATGCCCGTTGGCATAGCCTGAGTCCACAGAAAGCACACCCTTCACTTCATCGTAAACTGCCTCGAGGCACCAGAAACATCCGCCAGCCAACGTTACGGTCTCATAATTCGTGTTCATGATAAATTCTCCTTTTCTTTTTCTTATGGATAAGACGCCGTGTACTGCCGAAAACTTCTTAAGAAAGGATTACAAAAAGTCCGCCTCCACAGCGGACTTTGACGCTTCTTTCCTAGCCGGAAACTGTTACCTCGTCCCCGAAACTGTGACCAAGCCGCTGGTGACCTTCAGACTCACGAGTGCAAGTCCGGGCACCTGTTTTTCGATCTCGGTTCGCAAAGACTGGTTCAACCACGACTCCATTTGCGAGACCAGAAAATCAGGAATCACCTGCTGCCCGACCTGCATGGAATCGACCTTGAAATACGGCTGCTGTTTTGCATCAATGGATAATTCACCGACGATCAGCGCCGACGTGGAATCATCGCTTCCAACCACCATACCCCATATCTGAACCTTGCCGTCGCGCAAATAGACTTGAATATTGCTCAAAGGCAGGTCGGGGTTATTCTTCATCTCCATCGCGATCCATGAAGTCAACTGCTGCTCGGTGATGGTAACGGACGTCATCGTGCCCGGCTGGGGCAGACTATTCTCCAGGATCACTTTTGCTTCCTCTCCCGCCGTATCAGACGTGATGATCTCATCACCCGGGCGTTCGGGGGCGCCATCCATGCCGTTCTTCGCGTTTTCCAATGCGAAGCCCAAAAGGGTATCTACCAGTGGGGCATATTCCGGGTACGACGCACTAACCTCGGCACGAGTCTGAGGCGCTACATCGTCCGCCAAAGCCGCTTCGTTGAACACGGTCGGTGTGGCGAGAGCCAGCACCTTGGCAACCTGCGAATTGGGGTTGCTCCTCGCGATCACAAAGGAAGTCGTACCAAATAGCAGCAAAGCGATCACAGTGACGAGCGCACCGCGCATCACATTGCGGTACGGATTCGTCTTTTTGGGCTGCATTTTATTGATCTGTTTGGGCAGCGGCAGTGTGGGGTTGATCGATGCGCGGACACGCACGAGTGCCAATTTTGCTTCTTCGTTTCTGGGGTTTATCTTGAGCACGCATTCATAACACTCAACCTTGCGCTTCTTTTCTTCCTCCACTTTGGCAAGGAGCATCCAGGCGGCTTCGTCATTGGGATAGGCTTCGAGAAGTTCGATCAGGTACTTCTTTGCCAAATCACGGTTCCCGCGCTGGAAGGTGTAATCTGCTTGTTTTAAAAGTTCTTGCTTTGTCATTCTGATTAGAAGACCCTAAAGGTTTTTGAAACCTTTAGGGTCTCTCATATTTATAAACTCGGTTCCGCCACCGTCTCAGCAGACTTCTCGAGCGCGATATCGCCGTCGTCATCCACTTTCACTGTAACGGTATCACCGTCCACGAACTCGCCGGAAAGCAATCTGTCAGAAAGCGGATCTTCCACCTTCAACTGAATCACACGGCGCAGCGGACGCGCACCGAACTCCGAGTCGTAGCCCTGCTCCGCGAGCAGCGCCAAAGCTTCTTCGCCGGGGATCAGGTGCAGGTCATGGTCCTTGAGGCGTTCGGAGACCTTGTCAAGTTCGAGGCTGACGATCTTGCGGATGTCATCCTTATTGAGCGAGCGGAAGATGACCACCGCATCCACGCGGTTGATGAACTCGGGGCGGAAGGCGCGCTTGAGCGATTCGCTCAACTTCTTGCGCATATCTTCATACGAAAGTTTTTCCTCGGTCTCTTCGTCGCGCTTCAACGCGAAGCCGAGATTCGACTGGCGCTTGATCACATCCGCACCAATGTTGGAGGTCATCACAATAATGGCATTGCGGAAATCGACCTTGTGTCCCTTCGCATCGCTGAGGTGACCTTCTTCCATGATCTGCAGCAGCATGTTGTGGACTTCAGGATGCGCCTTTTCGATCTCGTCGAAAACGACGATGGAATACGGACGGCGGCGCAGCGCTTCAGTGAGCTGACCCGCGTCTTCATAACCGACGTATCCGGGAGGGGCACCCACGAGGCGCGAAGCCGTATGGCGTTCCATGAACTCGGACATATCGAGCATCACAGCGGCATCTTCACTGCCGAACATGAACCTGGCAAGCGCCTTGGTCAACTCGGTCTTGCCGACGCCGGTCGGTCCGAGGAACATGAACGAACCGATGGGACGTTTGGGATTCTTCAAACCAGCGCGGGCGCGGCGCACAGCGCGGGAGATGGCAATGATGGCATCTTCCTGCCCGACGATGGCTTTGCGAAGTTCCTCTTCCATCTTGAGCAGGCGGTGCGATTCTTCTTCGGTCAACTGCATGAGCGGAACACCCGTCCACATGGAAACGACTTCGGCAATATCCTCCGCCGAAACGACGGGGCTGTTCGCGCGATCCCAGCCGGTGCGCAGACGTTCGATCTGCTGGCTGAGGTCCAGTTCGCGTTCCTCCCATTCGCGCACATCTTCTGTGTTGCCTTCTTCATTGGCAAGCGAACGGTTCTGCCGCGCCTGGCGCAATTGACTGAACAGGTCCTTGGCTTGTTTTGCCGCAGGGCTTTTGTACATGCGCACACGCGAAGAAGATTCATCGATCAGGTCGATGGCTTTATCGGGCAGGAATCTATCAGTCACATAGCGCGTGGAAAGATGCGCAGCGGCTTTAAGCGCGTCGTCGGAAATAACAAGGTGATGGTGTTCTTCATAAGCGGAACGAATGCCCTTGAGGATTTCAATGGTCTCATCTTCAGAGGGTTCGTCCACTTGAACAGGTTGGAAGCGGCGTTCGAGAGCCGCATCGGATTCGATATGTTTGCGGTATTCGTCCAGTGTCGTCGCGCCGATAACCTGTAATTCGCCGCGGGATAACGCGGGTTTAAGGATATTCGCAGCGTCGACGGAAGAGCCTGCGGCTCCCGCCCCGACGAGCATGTGGACCTCATCTATGAACAGGATCGCGCCCGACTGCTTCAACTCATCTATGATGCGTTTCAGGCGTTCTTCAAATTGACCGCGGTACATCGTGCCAGCCACAAGCGACCCGACATCCAACTGGAGCAGACGCTTGTTCATGAGCGGAGCAGGCACATCGCCGTCGACAATGCGCTGGGCGAGTCCTTCCACGATGGCGGTTTTGCCGACACCGGGTTCACCGATGAGGGCGGGATTGTTCTTGGTGCGGCGCGCCAGAATTTGAATGACGCGCTCGATCTCCATCTGACGACCAATGACTGGGTCGAGTTTCTTCTCTTCGGCTTTGGCGGTCAGGTCAGATGCAAGTTGATCGACAAGCGGGGTTTTGGGATTGTTCCCGGCGGGGCGTCCGCCTGGTTGGGCGCCAGCAGGCGACGCCGAAGTCGATGAAGCGGATTCATTAAGCACGCGGCGGGTCTGCCTGCGGATCTGGTCGGGAGTCACACCCAGTCTGCGGAGCGCTTCGAGGGCAGTTGAGTCCACGCGCACCAATCCCAGCAGGATATGTTCCGTACCAATATAGTGATGCCCGAGGCGGCGTGCCTCGTCGACAGCATATTCAAGGACCTGCTGGGTTTCGGGCGCCAGTTCAACGCGGTTGGGATCAAAATCGGTCGAACTGCTGGAGATGCGCGCAACCACTTCACGTACCCGTTCAGATGACATGCCGAGTTCACGCAGCACGCGTCCCGCGACGCCACCTTCTTCATCCATTAAACCAAGGAGAAGGTGTTCGGTTCCAATACTATTTTGACGGGCGCGTTCCGCCTCTTGATGGGCGAGGCTGAGTACACGCCTTGCTCGCTGTGTAAATCGTTCCATGCCAGCCATAATTTTTTCTCCTAAATTCCTTTTGGGGATTCTACCAAAAAGCATCGCTCCCGTTGTAGGAAAAAGGTTAGAGTTTTCTTACGGGTACATATCAGGAACGCCAGGAAGGTGCAAATATGCATCAAAACGGTCTATTTTTGCATGAAATAAAAGTTGACCTGCCCAAATGTACAGGTCAATACAGCAAAACAGGGACGCGTTTGCGTCCCTGTTCGAATTCAAAATCAACTTTTTAGATTCAGCTTTTCAGGAATTTCACCACCTGTTTGTGGACATCTGCTGACTGCAATGCGCCGCGATGACCAAGCCCATTCGTCTCGACGTATTGCACTCCGCTCCACGCGTTGGCGATGGCGCGGCTGTCTTCCACCGGCGTGACGTTATCGGACCGGTCGTGGAACATCAATGCAGGGATGTGAATCCGCTTCACCATTTCTTCGTTGACGATCGCATCCAATGTGCCTCTGCCGAAAGTTTCATAGATCATTTCCCTCAGCCCGTGAATAAGCTCGTCGGGCAGTTTCGCCTGCACTTGAAAACGTGGGAGCGAATCCAAAAGCCGATTGAAAGCGCCCAAATACACCAGTCTGGATGGAGGCGGGAAGTTCCGTTCGACCAGCGCATAGGATGCGGCTAACGTCCCGAATGAATGGGCGATGACCACTTCGAATTTTCCTTCGCGCTTCATGACCAAGTCCAGAGTTGGGGCGATTTCGAGGATGTTGGTCATACGCCCGTCTGATTCTCCGTGCGCAGGCTGGTCATACGCGATGACGCGATACCCAGCGGACAGCAGCGGCTCGACAAAACCCGTCATCTGCGCACGCGCTCCGCCCCAACCGTGCATCAACAAGACGTTTGGTCCGCTCTCGCCCCATGTGGTGACGGCAAGCTCGCCGCCTTCGAAAGGCAGACGGTAATTCTCTCCGCGGGCAATAACGGCTTTATCGGTCGGTTTCACTTCATATTTGCTTGGGCTGAAAAAGGCGCGATACACCTTTTTACAATTACCTGAGTTTCAGTCTTCGATCCTTCTAAAACGTTCATGGTTTCTCCTTTAAAATTACTTACTACCTAGTAAGTTTTTGCGACAAAAATTTACTTGAGCAGATCCATTTTGATCTGCGCGACGACAGTGGTGAATTTCCTGGCGCCCAACGCGCGAGCCATTTGCAACGCACCCTGCAGCGTGGACATGACCGCTGCCGCCTTATCGGCAGGATTTCCCTTAAAGTCGAACACGCCTGCATCCAAACCTTCGGCAAGCGTCGACTCCAGCCAGACGATTAATTCCTGATGAAGCGCCTGCACTTCTTCCTGCAATCCCTGGGGAATCGAGTTGAATTCCGCTTCCAACGAACCGACGAGGCAGACCTTGCCGTTGTCCGCCCGCATGTCGCTGTAGATTCTGAGGAACCAGTCCAGTTTTGCTTCAGGGAGAGATCTTTGACGCGCGCGTTATTGATCCACAATTTGAAACGTTCGCGATACCGTTTGATGACCGCAACGCCAAGGTCTTCCTTGCTCGGAAAGTGATAATGGATGGCGGCGTTCTTCACGCCCAATTCGGAAGCGATGTTGGCATAGCTGAACCCGTTGAATCCCTTATCCTGCAAAAGGGATTCAGCCAGATTTAGGATCGTCCGTTTGGAGTTCTCGATCTTGACCATTGACAATATCTTACTTACTAGTAAGTAAACTGTCAAGGTTTCCCCAACTCACCTTTTCAACAGTAATTATCCGGTGTTGCGCAGCCCCGCCGCGATGCCATTGATGGTCAACGCCATGATCTCGCGCAGAGGCTTGGCTTCGTCTGAGTCGAGATCGGGTAAAGCGCGGAGACGCCGAAGGACATCGACTTGAATGTAGTTCAACGGGTCAACATAGGGATTACGGAGTTGAACCGCCTGCTGGGTCGTTGCCTCCAATTCAAGAAGTGCTTCATGCCTGCTGACCTTTAAGACCAGTTCGCGAGTCCGCTCGTATTCGGAGCGGATGGAGTTGAATATTTCGTCCGCCAGTTTTTTATCGGGAACCAGGTCCACATACAAGGCGGAGATGTCCATGTCTGCTTTGAGCAGGGAAATCTCCGAGTTGTTCAACAAGGTTCGGAAGAAGAGCCAGCCGTCGTACATTTCCTGAAGAAGCGGAACGTCATCCACTGCGACGAGACCCGTGCCGAGGCTGTACCAGCTTGGCAGGTTGAAGCGGCTCTGCATCCACGAGAAGACCCACGGAATCGCGCGAATCTGATTCACAGCACCCGACTTGGCGCGCGATGCAGGACGCGACCCGATATGCAACCGCTTGATCTCATCCAACGGCGTGGCTGATTCCCAGAATTGAATAAAGCCGGGAGTTTCGTACACCAGCGACCGATATGCGCGGAAGCCCGCCTGCGATATCGTTTCCATCGTCTGCCGCCATTTGCCTGGGACGGGTTCCTCTTTATGCGGCGCAGAAGCGAGCATGACCGCGCTTGCGATCTGCTCAAGGTGACGATGCGCCAGCCCTGGGTTTGCATACCGTGAAGCGATGATCTCACCCTGTTCGGTCACGCGGAAGCGACCATTGATACTGCCGCGCGGCTGTGCGCGGATGGCGTTGTTGGCAGGTCCGCCGCCGCGAGCGATCGTCCCACCGCGCCCGTGGAAGATGGTCAGCTTGATATTATGTTTGGCGGCAACTTTTGTGATCTCCTCCTGCGCCTGATACAAAGACCAGTTCGCCATCACATAGCCGCCGTCCTTGTTGCTGTCTGAATAGCCGATCATGACCATTTGTTTATTGCCAAGAGCCTCCACATGCCCGCGATAAAAATCGGATGTAAAGAGTTCTTCGAGGATGACAGGCGCATCCTTCAGATCTTGTATCGACTCAAACAGCGGAGTGATATGCGGAAGTTTTTTACAGCCTCCCCATTTGGCGAGCAAAAGGACTGTCAGCACATCGGCGGCGGCGTGTGTCATCGAGATGACGATGGGACCCAGCAGTTCATCGCCATAAAGCTCGCTCGTCCGCCCGATCAACTGGAACAACGCCCATGTCTCAGCCGCCGCTGACGTCACACCGGGGTGGCGAGACAAACTCGGCGCAGGTTCATTCAGCAAACGCACCAGCAGTTCGGTCCGTTCGTCGTCGGGCATGGTCTCGAAATTGGATTCAATGTTGAGCGCCCGCAGGATCTCGCTCAACGCCGCATTGAAACGACTGGAGTCTTCGCGGATGTCCAACCGGGCAGCATACAGCCCGAATATTTCCACCTTATGAAAAACCGTCCGCAGTTCGTCGCGCACAAGACTCTTCGGCAAGGCGGAAGCGATGATATTTAACGGCTCGAGCAATTGGGCAATATCGAGGCGCGAGTGATGCGTATGTGTTCCGAGCAGATGTCCCTTCATGTCATCGCGCGACGCCTCGGCAAGATCGTTGGCAAGCAGCGAAAGCACAAGGCGATACGGTTCATTGGAATACCGCTGTTCGATATACGCCACATGCTCAGGGAAGGGACGACGCTTTTCGATCCAGTCAAGCAGTTCGGGCGGCGGCGGGATGCGGCTCGAGCTCACGCTGAGATGGCGTCCCAGTTCGTGAAATTCGCGGCGCATATTTTCCACTGCAAGTCCACGATGGAGGCGCAGAGTTTCGGCGGTGATATCCGATTTGACGAAGGGATTCCCGTCCCTGTCGCCGCCGATCCAAGACGCCAGTTTGAGCCAGCCGCGCGGAGCTTTCACATCGGGGTAATGTTTTTCGAGCGCGTTCTCGAGATCACGATACAGCACAGGCAGCGTATTCCAAAAGAAGGCATCGACAAAATACAAGCCGGTGCGCACTTCGTCGGTGACGGTCAGTTTTTCGGCGCGGGTGCGGTCCGTCAGCCACAGTTCGGAGATGACCGCGTGCAGCGCATTTTCGGCGATCCGCTTCTCGTATGGATAAAGCCTGGTCTGGTTGATCAGGTTGAGGAGAGTCGTGACGCGCTCCGTCTTCGAGAGGATGGTGCGGCGTCGGGCTTCGGTCGGGTGTGCGGTCAGGACCAGTTCGATGGCGAGGCTGTCCATCAAAGCGGACATCTCGCTCGAGGTGACGCCCTGCTTTTTGAGGATCGCGATCGCCTCGCCAATGGACTCGTGGTCTGGTTCGGGGAACAATTCGTTCTCACGCTGACGGAGCAGCTGCACGCGGTGATCTTCCTCGGCAAGATTCACGAGGTCGAAATAGGATGTAAACGCGGCGGCGATGACACGCGCGTCATCGTTCGTTAACGCTGAGATGTGCTGCTGTAATTGTTTCGTGGCATCCTTGTCCCCGCTTCTGCGCGCCTTGGCAAGCGCACGGATCTTTTCTTCAGTGTTAAAGAGTTCCTGCGATTCAAGTTCCGTGATGACCTTGCCAAGCAAATTACCCAACAGGTGAATGTTCTGTGAAATATCCATAATATATTTTATAACAAAGATTCACATGCAATAGGATTCTCCCCGCTTTGCTCGTTGAAATGACAAGAAATTGCGAATCAAATGATTTGCGAATAAACGCCAAAAGCCCCTATAATCATTTATATGGAAGAAAAGATGATTTCTTTGGATCAACCGCTCGCCCGCGGGCGTACAGCGGATATATTCGAATGGGATGACGGTCGTGTACTAAAACTTTTCCATGACTGGTTCTCTTTGGAAAACATCGAGTACGAATTCAAGATGGCACGAGCCGTCCATGAGAGCGGAGTCAAATCACCAAACGTGTTGGAATTGGTCAAAGTACAGGGGCGCAATGGACTGGTCTACGAACGCGTGCGCGGAGATGCCATGACGAAACAGGCACAACAAAAGCCGTGGATGGTCTTTCGATACGCGCGTGAACTTGCCAAACTACATGCACAAATGCACGAATGTGTCTCCGATGCGAATATCCCCAAACAACGCGAGAAATTGAAACATAAACTCCAGAATGCGAATGCCCTGCCTGTTCTATCGAAAGTATCGCTGTTGAAATTACTGGAAGATATGCCCGATGGGGACAAAGTATGCCACGGGGATTTTCATCCCGACAATGTTTTGCTGACCGAGTCAGACTCCACCATCATCGACTGGATCGATTCATCAAGCGGCAATCCGCTCGCCGATGTGGCACGGACAAGTATCATTCTGCTCGGGGCGGCGAATTCACAAATCCCAAACTTGATGATGAAAATATTTGTACGCGTCTTCCACTCTGCGTATTTGCGCGCGTATTTTCGCCTCAAACCCGGCGGTTATGACGAATACCGGCGCTGGCTGCCCATTGTGGCGGGAGCGCGTTTAAGTGAAAATATCCCTGAATTGGAAACTTGGCTGATTGAACAGGCTGAAAAGAAATCGTGAAAAGAAAAGGATGAACGGAAAATGCAAACCTATTTTGCCGACTACCTGAGCCTTCTACAGGATTGCCACAAGGACATTCAAAAGGCGTTGGACGGACTTCCCTCCGCCGCGCTGGATTGGGTCCCCGGCACAGACACGAACTCGATCGGTGTGCTGGTATTTCACCTCACCGGCGCGGAGCGCTTCTGGATCGGCGATGTGGCGATGCAGGAATCTTCCGAACGTGACCGCAACGCTGAGTTCAAAGTTCAAGGCATTGATGTGGATGTATTAAAGAAACGCCTCGATGACACCTTTGCCTACGCAACCCGGGTGCTCGAAACATTAACGCTCGCGGATTTGGAATCCATGCGTACCCACCCCGGCAATGGACGCGAATTCACAGTCGCATGGTCCCTGCTCCATGCGCTTGAACACGCCTCGCTACATCTGGGTCAGATCCAGTTAACGCGTCAATTATGGGAACAATCATTGTAGATTCTACGGTTGGGCATTTGTTTCCGCTTTTTTGACCAGAGCAAAATAAAATTTGGTCAGACCAAACCGAAGTTTGCCCTGACCAAACTCGAAAATGTCCAGCTGGAAATTGCTTAGAGAGTGTTTCTGAGTCTCATCTTTGTACACGGATTTCACGGAAAACGCGGACAAAAGCAGGTCTTTTTTACGGTCTTTCCGCGAATACCAGTGAAATCCGTGTTGTCCGTGTCCCAAAAGCCTTTAACATAGGCGCAGAAGGTGCATTTCTTGGTGTGCCGTTTTTGGGGCTATTTTCTTTTTACACTAACCAAAGAGTTATATTCATCAAACGTCAGCTCGTATTCGCCTGTTCCGTCATTCAAGGGAAAACCATCTATGGTTAGAGGCATATCGTAGGTGTCAAAACTGATAAGTTCCACCGATAATCGCACTGTGTTATTGGAGATAAAAGTCAGATTTTTAAGATTTCTGTGCTCATAACATCCGTTAGTTTTACAAAGCAGATATTCATGATAGTTTGAGCCGTCAATATTTGTAATGTATACGCCTGACATCCCCACACCTATTATTATGCGATTATCCGGAGATATTTTAGCGTCGTCAATGGCTTCCTCCATTACCTGGTATTTATGTCCATTGGTCACATAATAAACAGTGGTATCGCCATTAAAAGGTTTGTCTATAATTAATTGACCGTCTTGATTATTGGCTTCTGTGCTAATACTGCTGATAGATTGGGGATTTTTCTGATTTTGAAATAGTGCAGGCAGGCTTTGATTGCCGGTAATAAAGCTAAAAATTCCAATAATGCTGGCGATGAGTCCAATTGCTGTACCAATCTGTTTTTTGTTCATGGATCATTGATCTTTCTTCTGCAAAGATGGCACGCTTTCAGGGCACGCCGGTAATATAATTTTTATCACCAGCGGCTCAACAGCGGGCGTGAACTGCGATCTAACCGAGTTTGGGTACAAGCACCAGCTAAAATGTATCTCTCAGAGGATAAGAACTTTCTTAGGACGGCAAAATTATACAATCATTTAAATAGCTTATAAGAGAAATAAGATTTCCCCAAAACGGAGTTAACCAATCTGAATACGTATATCAATCCTCTCTAGACAGGATTCCAAACGAGTCTAGACACGATTTAAAACCTCTCTAGAGAGGATTAAGAACCAGTCTAGAGAGGTTTTTGATGTAGTTTTGTATAGTCGGTATTCTTGTAGTTAGACCTTTTCCCGATTGAATTGCGTCTCATATAACTGGGCGTATAAGCCGTTCAAAGCCAGTAATTCGTTATGCGTTCCTCTTTCTACAATTTGACCCCGATCCATAACCAAAATTAAATCAGCCGCGAGGATCGTAGATAAACGGTGAGCGATCACGATTGACGTGCGTCCCGCCATGACGCGTTTCAACGCATCCTGAATCAACGCTTCGGATTCGCTGTCGAGTGAGCTTGTGGCTTCATCCAAAACCAGAATGCGCGGGTCTTTCAGGATCACGCGCGCGAGGGCAATGCGCTGTTTCTCACCGCCGCTGAGTCTATATCCGCGCTCGCCAACGATGGTGTCATAGCCATCGGGCAGGTCCATGATGAAGTTATGGATGTTGGCAGCCTTCGCCGCAGCCTCGATCTCGTCCTGCGTGGCATCGGGCTTGGCATAGGTCAGGTTCGTGCGGATGCTGTCGTGGAAGAGATACGTCTCCTGCGTGACCATCCCAATCGATTGCGAAAGCGAATCGAGCGTAACGTCTTTCAGGTCGTGACCGTCGATGAAAATGCTTCCCTCGCTCGGGTCGTACAGGCGCGGGATGAGATACGTCACTGTGGTTTTGCCTGCGCCGGAGGGACCAACAAGCGCGATCAACTGACCGGGACGCGCGATAAAGGAGATTCCGCTCAGGGCGATGTCTCTGGCTTGAGAGGTGGAATCAACTTCGGCGGAGTCTGATGCGGCTCTCTCCACCCGACGCTTGATCATCGAAGCGTCGCCGTTTCCTCCGCTGAAAACGGCAGTCACGTTTTCCATCTTGCCGTAACGTTTTACATCCTTGAGCAAAATGGACTCGTCCACTTTGTAGTTGAAGGTGACATCCCTGAATTCAAGTTCGCCATCGACGCTGCGAAGTTCAAAGGCGTTCTCTTTTTCGATGATGTCCTGCGGCAGGTCGATGACTTCAAAAACACGTTCGAAGCTGACCATCGACGTGGAAAAATCGACAGGCGCGCTGGCAAGTCCCTGCAGCGAGCCGTAAAGCTGACCGAGATACGAACCGAAGGCGACGATGGTACCGATGGTGAACACATCGGTGATGACGTAATAACCGCCCAAGCCGTACACCAGCGCGGTTCCCACCGCAGTGACCAAGCCGAAGATGACAAAGAACGACGAACCAATGACCGCGCGCCGAATGCCAATATCACGGACGTTCGCGGCGCGTTCGCGAAAACGTTTTTCTTCTTCGCGTGTGCGCCCGAAAAGTTTGACCAATAACGCGCCGCCGATGTTAAGAGTCTCGTTCATATGCGCGTTCATCTGTGCGTTCATATCCATCCCCTGACGGGCAATGTCGCGCAGGACGCGTCCGAGTCGTTGGGCAGTGATGATGAACAGCGGCAGGATGATGACACTGATGAGAGTCAGGCGCCATTCAAGTGTGATCATCACACTGAGCAGGGCGATGGTCTCGACCAGGTTGGTGACGATATTGACAATGGTATTGCTGATGGCGTTCTGCGCGCCGACCACATCGTTGTTGAGGCGGGACATCAATTCGCCGGTTTTGGTATTGGTGAAAAAACGCAGCGACATCCGCTGCAACCGCGAGAAGAGCGACGAACGCAGGTCGAAGATGACTCCCTCGCCAACGGTCGAGTTGAGCCGCCGCTGGAGGACGCTGATGACGCCGTTGAGCGCGGGAATGAAAAGCAGCGCCAGTCCCAACCAAATGAGCCGATGGACATCCTTGGCGGGCAGCACCACGTCGATCATGTTACGGAAGATGAGCGGCGTCAACAGCGACAAACCCGTGCTGAGCAGAATGGTCACAAGCATGCCTGCGATCTGTCCCCAATACGGTCTGGCGTAATTCAACACCCGCAATAAAAGTTCACGCGTCACCTTGGGCTTTTCGTCGCCCTGACGCATCGACATCCACAAACCATGTGCATGCATAAAGTAGTCTCCTGATTGAGTAGTTGGTTGGTTATCTTATCTATAAACTATACAACTATAAAACCACCGAACCAAACGGGCAACTGGACGAAGGTAGAGGTTAACGAAAGTATGATGAATTAATGTAGGTATTTTGCAAGGACACGGCATCTTCCGCAAAGCTATAATCGCCCCATTAAATCGCCAAAGGAGAATTCATGAAAGCCTATCGTTTTATGTTCGTCGTTCTTTTCGCCCTTGCTGTTACCGCCTGCGCGCCGGCAGCTACAGAGCAAGCCTCCCATGAAGGCAGCCCTCCGCATTGGACGTATGAAGGTGAGGAAGGTCCTGCGCATTGGGGTGACCTCGACGCTTCCTACGCCGCATGCGGGACCGGGAAGAGTCAATCGCCCATCGACGTGTCCACACCCGCCGAAGAGGATCTGACCAATATCGCATTCCATTACCAGCCAAGTGAAGTGAACATCCTCAATAATGGACATACTGTTCAGGTCAACTACGATGCCGGCAGTTACATCGAATTGGACGGCGTGCGGTATGACGTTGCCCAGTTCCACTTCCACGCACCCAGCGAACACGCTGTGGACGGAAAATTATTCGCCGCTGAAATTCACATTGTCCACAAGAGCGCGGACGGCGCGCTGGCAGTCGTCGGCATTTTGTTGGATGAAGGTGCGCAGAACGATGCCTTCCAGCCGTTCATTGACAACCTTCCCACAGAGGCAAGCGATGTCAAGGACGCCGGTGTTACGATCAACGCCGCCGACCTGCTCCCCGCAGTGCAAACGACCTACCGCTACAGCGGTTCACTGACCACACCGCCCTGCACTGAAGGAGTCAACTGGCTGGTGATGACCACCCCCGTTCAGCTTTCTGCAGACCAGTTGAGTGCGCTTGAATCCCTTTTCGAGGGCGGGAACAATCGTCCCGTTCAGCCTTTGAACGACCGCACTTTGGTGGAGGACAACACGCCGTAATCGAAGATGTGAGATGACTGTCACCGTAGAGGTGGCAGTCATCTTTTTTAAGCATAATTAGCGGGGGATATAATTCAATCACAACAATATGTTTTCCCGCCCGCATTTTTTTTGGATACTACTGATCGGTACATGGATGTCCGCCTGTATCTCTCTGCCATTCATGGCGACTCCTACACCGACTCTTCCGCCTCCGACCGCCACGCCAACGCGGACTCCGCGCCCCACGCCCACATCCACGCTGACGCCGAGTCCCACTCCCGTGTTCGCAACCTACCCGTGGAAGCACGTCTGGTTTGAGTATTCGGTGTCGAGTCCGCCTGAGGTGACGAGTCAATTCGGGCTGGCGGAAGAGCCGCTACTCGTCATCTACACGGACGGGTTGCTGATCACCACCCGCACAAAGGATTCCAAGATCCGCTCCAGAGTCCTGAGCACAAATGAAGTCTGTCAGTTCATCGATAGGCTGGACCTGCTTGGCTTCTTCGAATTGGAACCGTCGAACCCGACGGACGAGACAAATCCGATATATGATTTCGGCGATAACTATCAAGCTGTGGACGAAGGCAATACAGTTTTCCTAAACCTGGATCGCAATACCCCAAAAAGTCTTTCGTTCTTTGAACCTTATAAAAAATATCTGGCGCGCCCCATGCGCAAGATCACGGAATTTTTGGATGCGTACAACCCCGGCTGGTTGAATATATATGAACCCGACCGCCTGATCCTCTTTGTGAAAACGGGCAGGGATGCATCGGTCAGTGAACGGGTCAAGGCGCAGGCATGGACAAACGATACGTTGAATCTCAGCGATCTTGCGAATGTTCCTTATACGTTTCTCGAAGGCGCACAATCCGCGGACGTTTACGCGCAGATCGCCAAGAATGAAGCCGGTATCTTTCTGGAAGATGATGTCGAATATACTGTGACCGTCCGATTGCTTTACCCGCACGAGATCGTGAACGTGGGTTCGGTGCCCCTTGCCACACCCACCGACTCGCTCCTGCCGGTCAATTGCAACCCATAAATCCATTTGTCCAAAGGAAAACATGTCCACCAGAACCCCTTCCATTATTTCGACCGTCCTTACCGTTTTGGCATTACTCGCCACCAGCGCCGCCAGCATCCTCTTCACGATGGTAGCGTTGAACGGCTTCTCAGACCGCGAAGGCGGACCCGCCCTTTTAGTATCCGTTCTTTGCAATAGCGGAGGGGTCATCCTTGCTGCGATTGCGGCATGGCGGCTGCCCCGCTGGTTGATCGAACGCTTCAATTGGAATCGCTCGATAGCAATAGGAATCTCCACGCTGGCGGGAGTAGTCCTCGGCGGCGGTCTCTCCTTTGCAGCCTTGTTCATCGGAGTTCTGGTCGGCAATACGCTCTGGCAGGCTCGTTAAAACACCCTTCCAATGTCATTTCGAGTGGAATTCTGTGCCGCGAGAAATCTTTGCCCGGCACGAGGTAAGATGGTTTTCTGCCATTTTTAGAGAAAAAACAGCCAAAAAGGTGAGCTTTTGAAAGACTTAGTTTGACCAATGAACTAAATACCTATACAATTCTGACTCAATCAAAAACAATGAGGTATTATTCGCCGCTATGGAATTCTTAACCACCCCCACTCAAAAATTCGATTTGCCCAAACGCATCGAGCGGCTGGGCGAACTTGCCACCAATTTATGGTGGTCCTGGCATCCTGAAGCCTCGCGTCTCTTCGGTCGTCTGGATTACGACCTGTGGGAACGCCTCGGTCACAACCCCATCCGCCTGTTGAACGAGATCGAGCGCGCCCGTTTGGATCAATCCGCGAAGGACAAGGAATACCTTGAACTGTATGATGATTTATTCAAGCGCTTCGACGACTACTTCAAATCCAAGAAGACCTGGTCACAGAAGACTCACTCCGAGCTCAAAAACCCGGTGGCGTACTTCTCGATGGAATACGGCTTGCACGAAACCCTGCCAATCTACTCGGGCGGCTTGGGCGTGCTCTCCGGCGACCATCTCAAGGAAGCCTCCGACCTTGGTCTGCCGTTCGTCGCTGTCGGTTTCATGTACGCGCAGGGATATTTCTCCCAACGCATCAGCGAAGACGGCTGGCAGGAAGCCGTCAACAACCCGCTGACCTTCGAGCACCTGCCCGTTGCCCTCGTCACAAAGGACGGCAAACCCGTCACCATTTCTTTCGATTTTCCCGATAGAAAACTCACCGCGCAGATCTGGGAAGTGCGCGTCGGGCGAATTCCGCTTTACCTGCTCGATTCAAACGTGGAAGGCAACAACGACTACGACCGTCTGCTCACCGCCCGCCTTTACTGGTCTGACCTCGACCGCCGCATCATGCAGGAAGTCCTTTTAGGGATCGGCGGAGTCCGCGCGCTGCGGGCATTGGGATACGCCCCTGCCGTCTGGCACATGAACGAGGGACACGCCTCTTTCCTGACCCTTGAGCGGATTCGTGAACTCGCAGCGGGCGGCACATCCTTTGCCGATGCCGCCGAAAAGACCCGCAAGCAGAACGTCTTTACCACACACACCCCCGTCCCTGCCGGCAACGACGAATTTCCGCTCTATCTCATCGACAAATACCTTGCCAATTATTGGGGCGAACTGGGACTCACCCGCGAGGAATTTGTGGATGTCGCCAAGCATACGCATCCGCAGGGAGACATGTACTCCATGCCGGTGCTGGCACTCAAACTTTCCGGCGGCAGCAACGGCGTTTCCGAACTTCACGGGGAAGTCTCACGCGATATGTGGAAGTTCCTCTGGAACGACCGTGATGTGAAGGATGTTCCCATTCAACACGTCACCAACGGCGTTCACACCCGCAATTGGCTGGGTCGCCGCATGAACCACCTGCTCGAAAAACACCTCGGCGCGGATTGGTACGACAACCTCGATGACTCCTCCCTGATGGAAAAGATCGACGAGATTCCTGATAACGAGTTATGGGCGATCCACCTGCACCTCAAACGCAAGATGGCGTTCTACCTCAAAGAACGTGTGCGTGACCGTTGGACTCACGGCGGTTTTCATCCTGTACAGGTTGTCGCTTCGGGCGTGCTTATCAATCCCTACGCGCTGACCATTGGTTTTGCGCGCCGCTTCGCCACCTACAAACGCGCCAATCTCATCCTTTCAGATGTGGACCGTCTGCTTGAGCTTATCAACCGCCCGAACATGCCGGTGCAGATCATCTTTGCGGGCAAGGCGCATCCCGCCGACGACCCCGGCAAGCAGTTAATCCAAAAGGTGTACCGCACCGTCAAGAAAGCCGAAACGGGCGGACGCATCGTCTTTGTGGAAGATTACGACATGAACCTCGCCCGCTATCTCGTTCAGGGCGTGGATGTGTGGATGAACACTCCGCGCCGTCCGCATGAAGCGAGCGGAACCAGCGGCATGAAGGCTGCCATCAACGGTGTGCCGAACTTCTCCGTGCTGGACGGCTGGTGGTGCGAAGCCTTCAACGGCAAGAACGGCTGGTCCATTGGCGAAGAGAAGGAATTCGATTCCAACGAAGCACAGGATGCCGCCGATGCCGAGAGCCTGTACCAGACGCTTGAGCATCAGATCATCCCGAAATTCTATGACCGCGACACAAAGGAAATGCCGAGCGCATGGGTCGCCTTCATGAAGGAATCGATGAAGACCGTCATCCCGCAATTCTCCACGCGCCGCATGGTAAAGGAATATGTGGAGAAGTTCTATATTCCGGCGTTGAAGAAATAATAGAAGAAATAATATTTGCAGGGGCGGGGTAACCCCGCCCCTGCAGTTTTAAGGAAGAATGTTCCCAGAGATCACCGTCACCCAACTGGCTGAAAAGCTGAAAACGGACGAAAAATTCGTCCTGCTGGACGTGCGCGAACTGTCAGAGTTGGCTCAAGCCAAGATCGAAGATAGCAGGCTCGAGGTCACGCCGACGAGCCGTCTGGCGGCGGAAGGTCCGGCTGCGTTGTCGGAGACGGTCCGCTCGCAGGAAATCCCTGTTTATATTCTTTGTCATCACGGAACCCGCAGCGCGCAGGTGACGTTGTGGCTGGCGCGTCAGGGATATGCGAATATTTTCAATGTAAGCGGGGGGATCGATGAGTTTGCAAGGCGGGTGGATCCTTCGGTGGGAATGTATTAATCGGTTGTTCCCTTTTCGAGCGGGAGTGCTATACTGAAATTAACAAGTTCCATTGTTTCGTATCTCGGGAGGGAACATGGACACCGGCACTCTCGTCAATATGCTTTTTTCGGGGGGCACCGCACTGGCTGGCTTAATTCTGGTCTTTCTTGGGGGAGTGATCAACGCCTACGAATCGTTCGAACCCACAGCACGCGAATTTGTACAACCGAAATACCGCCTCAGGGCATGGATTAGCCTGATCGGGTTTCTGTTCTCCATCCTTTCCGCATTGAGCGCGCTGGCATGGTATTGGATGAATTTACCCATCCTGACCTACATTAGTTTGACCGCGATCCTGATCGCATTTGCGGTCTTGATCGCCATTGCCATTCTGGCAGTAAAGGAGGTCTAGCATGGCACTTTCACTTTTTGAATTGCAAATGATCAGACGGGGAAAACTTGATATTTTCTACGAGCGCAACCAGGGCTATTGGGACGAACTCTCTGCAAAAGCCTATGTCTTTGCGGAGTTGAACTTTATCGCAGAGGATGAGGATTACGTCATTCATGCGGAAGACGCCGCGGCATTTCTGATGCCGGTGCTCGAGGTTAACCTGGGGTTGAGCCATTATCTGGGCGTCACCAAACTGCGCGAAAAATACTGGGTGAAATACTTCTGCGATTACATCCTCGACCGGTATATGGAGAAGATCCAAAAAGGGACGCTTAAACAACCCGCTTCCATCTTCCCCAGCCACGTACTACCTCCATAGACGATGTTCGCTCATTGAGTTTTCAGACTCCTCCATGTTGAGGAGTTTTCCCTTTAAACCAGACTGCCACCCTTGCGGGTGGCAATCGTGGGGCGCTGTGGCTTCCGTCTTACTTGAGGAGGGATGCCACAGCGCTGGGTTTAAAACTACTATCCATTTGAGACATCACCTCCTCCTTTCATAAAAGATGGCGGTTCAGTTTGTTTGCCCCCGTCTGCGATGGCGGAAGTATGCCTTAATTCAAATCGGATGTCAATAGCCCGATTTCGGATTCTCACACATTTGTAATTCTGGTTTTTGCACAGGAAAAAAGAGCGGAATTTTTGGCGCAGGCACAATCGGCGTTATCATTCATTTACACAGAAAATGCAGGTCGGCTGGCATTTTAATAATTCTTGATACCTTTTGAGAGACTCCGCAAGTTCTACAGGGCTATCCTTTCGAAATCCTCGTGGCATGCGTCACAACATTCAGGAGCAAGCATGAAAAACAAACCCAATCAACTCTGGATCATCGTTATCGTTCTAGGCTGGCTGTTCGACTTCCTGTTTTGGAAGCACACGCCCGGCGTCAACTTCGCCATTTTTTGGACTGCCTGTCTCATCGCCGGTTTCTACCTCCTCCTAAGCAATGGACACCGCCCGCATCGCAATACCCTTTTGCTGCTGCCGCTCTTCGGCTTTTTCGCCGCTGTCACCTTCATCCGCGCCGAACCGATGACGAGCTTCCTCGCCTACACCTTCACCATGTTCGTGTTGACCATCTTCACCGTCACCTATCTCGGCGGACAGTGGTTCCAATATTCGCTTGCAGACTACGCGGGCAAATTCCTCGCGCTGGTGGGAAGTCTGTTCATCCGCCCGATCACCTTCACGAACGAAGCACGCAAGGCACAAGAGGAAGTGGAAACGTCCACGCGGAAATTCAACTTTATGCCCATCCTGCGCGGACTGGTCATTGCCCTGCCCATCGTGGCGATCTTCGCCTCCCTGCTCGCCTCCGCAGACCTGGTCTTCAACCAGCAATTGAATAATTTCATCGAATTGTTCAAGCTCGAGAAATTACCCGAATATATCTTCCGCATGATCTACATTCTCGTCATCGGGTACGCGCTGGCGGGAATCTTCCTGCACGCCTCCACTGAATCAACGGATGAGAAACTTGCAGGCAAGGACAAGCCGCTCATCCCCGCCTTCCTCGGCTTCATCGAATCGTCCATTGTGCTCGGAAGCGTGGTCGCTCTCTTCGCCGCATTCGTAATCGTCCAATTCAGATATTTCTTTGGCGGCACCACCAATATCAACGTGGAAGGCTTCACCTATGCAGAATACGCGCGCAAAGGTTTCGGCGAACTCGTCACCGTGGCATTCTTTGCCTTGATGATGCTGCTCACATTAAGTGGAGTCACCAAACGCGAAACCGAAACCCAGCGAAAGATCTACTCAGGCTTGGGCATCGCGTTGGTCGCGCTTCTGCTCGTCATCCTCGTCTCTGCATATCAACGCCTGAACCTGTACGAAGCCGCCTACGGTTTCTCACGCCTGCGCACATACACCCACGTCTTCCTCATCTGGATCGGCTTGCTGCTCATCGCCACCATCGCGCTCGAGATCATGCACAAGGAGCGCATGTTCGCCTTCGCCATGCTCATCGCCTCTTTGGGATTTGCCGTCTCCCTGCCCATCTTGAACGTAGACGGCTTCATCGTGAATCAGAACATCAAGCGCGAGTTGACCGGAGTCACCGCCGAAGACCTCGACTCGCAATACTTCATTGAACTTTCCGATGACGCCATCCCCGCGCTTGTGGACGCGCTTCAAACCCCGACCCTGCCTGATTCTGTCCATCAGAAAGTTGGCGCCGCTCTGGCTTGTATCCGCAATGACCGCGAATCCAACCGGCAGGACCAAACCTGGCAGTCATTCCACTTCTCTCATTTCAACGCGGACAATGCGCTTGAGTCCATCAAAGCCGAACTAGACGGGTACGAAGTTCTGGGTAACGAGTATCCCGTCACAGTCATCGCGCCGAACGATGAGCATTATCCCTGCTCCTCCTATTATTACGATTAGCGCATCTGCGTAAGAACACCAGTCCATTGGCTGTCTGACAATCATAAATTTAATATCGTCAAGAAAAACCTTAAAGGACAGTCAATGGATTTCAAACTCACCATCTTCTCCGATTACATTTGACCGTGGTGTTATGTCGGCCAGGGTGTGGTCGAAAAGCTCAAAAAAGAATACAACATCGAGGTGGACTGGCGACCGTACTATCTGCGTCCCAACACGCCGCCCGAAGGCTTGGAACTGCCGGATTACATCAAACGTGCCAGAGACAACGGTTCGGAAGAACGGCTGAAAAAGATGGCTGAATTGCACGGAATGCAATTCAGGTCCACCGAACGGATCTACAACACGCGTCTCGCACACGAAGCGACAGAATATGCCCGCGAGCACGGCAAAGCCAATGAGTTCCACCGCATCATGTTCCTCAAGGTATATGTCGAAGGGCTGGACCCCGGCAAATGGGAAGTGATCCGTTCCGTTGCCGTTGAATCCGGTTTGGACGCCGAAGACATACAGCATGTTGTAGAAGGCGGAAAATACACTGCCGAAGTAGCAGACCAGGTGACATGGGCGCAGCGCATCGGCGTTACCGGCGTGCCGACGTACGTCATCAACGACAAATACGCCATCGTTGGCGCACAACCCTACGAAGCGTTCAAGAATGCTCTGGCGCAAATACTGAAGTGAGTTGGTGAAATAAAAAAGCGGAAAGCATGATGAATGCTTTCCGCTTTTTTATATTCGCGATCACCTATGCTCTTTTTTACATTCCAAAACTTCTGAAACGGCATCTGCCAGAATGCGGTCGACAACAAGGGTGGTCGTGTTGGGATGGTCTGTTTCGAGATTCACCGTACTGGCTTTTACCGCACTGACGATCCACTTTTCAGCCAGTTCGGGCGCGATCTTGTCTGTGTTGATAACCAGATCGAAAGCCGTGATCGTTCCCCACGGCACTTTGTAGAATTCCTCCACAAAAGCGTGCCTTACCTTGTCGTTCTCCATCACGGCGTCCCTGGCTTGTTCAAAAGTCATGTCATAGCTGTTCATTACGCGCCCAATCCGCACAGCGAACGGAGCCTGCAGCCGCACATGCAGCACATCGACAAAACTGCCCAACACCTCAAAGCCCGTCCGCCCAAGGATGACAGCATTGCCATGATGCGCAATGGCTTGGACGACCTTGTTCAGCATCTTGACCATTCCCTCGCGCTGGGTCTCGCGCTGCGCATCGAAGCGTTCCCAGAAACTGGGCAGGGTTTGATATTCCTTATCGAACTCCACAAATCCATATTGTTCAAGGATGGTGCCGATGGTTTTCTTGTCCACGAAATGATAGCCCAATGCCTGAGCCGCCCCCTGGGCGATGGTGTCGCCTTCGCTGCCGAACTCTCTGGAAATCGTTACCACTGACATGGCTGTATCTCCTTTCTGCAAAGCCGCACGTTTATTAAATTATGACATGTACTTATCCCTTTTTCAATTCCTTTTGACGTCAAGTTAAAAAATAAGCCGCTGAATACTCAGCGGCGCAACCGTTCACTCCAAACGCATTATTCTTCGATCTTCACGCTCAAGATGCGGTCCAGCCGAAAGGTGCGGTCCGCTTCGCGGGTGTGGCAGTAGGCTTGCAGGTACAGATAATCGGACAAGCCGATCACCTCTTTGGGCGTGATCCAACGCTCGGAGGTTTCGCCGTCTTTATCCATATATTGGATGAAGAGCCGCTTCCCGCTGTGGATGGCTTCGCTCAGTTCTGTGGGCAGGTAGATGCCCTCCTGGGGCCAGGCGGGAGAGTTGTAAATGCCGATCAGGTCATCAAGGGATTTGTTGACAGTCTTCAACGAATCTATCATTGTGAAGAAAAGATTCTTCATGGTGATGGCGTCGGCGAAGGCGCGCGACCCTTCGATATACGTGGAGACTTGGAAATCCTGCGAGAGCCGGCTCAAGCCGTAGGACGGCAGTTCGTAATATTCGCGCGCCATCAGGAGGGTATCGATCAGGTTGGGAATTTCGATGGTGCGTCCCAGTTTTCTATATTCGTTATCGAGGAACTGCATATCGAATTTGGCATTGTGGCAAACGATGACCGAATCGGTCAACGCGGCGGCGATGGTATCGGCGACTTCGGCGAAATTGGGTTTCCCTTTCAGAGCATCTTCGTCCAAGCCGTTGACGCGAAGCGCTGACGGCGAAAGCTCACGTTCGGGGTCGATGATCAGGTCGAGGGTCCGTTTGATGCGTTTGCCTTCGGTGGAGATCACTGCCACCTGGCAGATGCGGTCCCCGAACCAGGGAGAAAGCCCAGTGGTTTCGATATCCAAAAAAGAGAAGCGGGTGTTGGAAAGTTCAAGCATTTTTAACCACCAAATGTGTTGCCTAATCTTACCGTAAATTGCTTGTTCACCCGCCATAAAATCGGCGGCAAGTTTGAATCAAAAAGACGCCAGCCTTTCGGCTGGCGTCTTTCATTTCACGATTAAGTAAAAAAGCCGATGCCCATCGCCCGCGGACCGGCGTGGACAACGATCGCAGGCGGCAATTCATAGATGGGAATCTCGGGGACATTCACCCGCGACTTCAACTCCGTGACCAGAGCTTCCGCTTCTTTCTCCGCCTCGACCTGCAGCACACACAAATAAGCCGACTCTCCGCCGGGGCATTGTTCGGCTGCCACATCCACCAGTCTGGCGAGAGCGCGTTTCTTCGTCCGCTGCTGCTCGAACGGTTCGACCTGACCATCCTTGATCTGCAGGATCGGCTTGATCTCCAACAACTCCGCAACGAGACGTTTCGCCCCGCCAATGCGACCGCCCTTGGCGAGATATTCAAGCGTATCCACCAAAAAGAATATCTTGCCGCGCGGGATCATATCTTCGAGTTTCGCCACAATTTCGTCGGCGGAACTGCCTGCCTTTGCCATGTCATCCGCCAAAAGAACGAGTGAACCGAGGTTGCATGAGATCGTCTGCGTATCCACCACGCGGATATCCACATCTGGAAATTCCTGTGCCGCCGTCTGCGCCGAACGGACGGTTCCGCTGGCTTTGCCGGTTGGCGCCACAATGACCACACTTTCCTTTTGGTTCCTTGCTTTTTCAAAAATGGGATAGTAAAGCGGAGGCTCTGGCGCTGCCGTTTTCGGAAGGTCTTTGGCAGCCTTCAATTTTTGCAGGAACAAAGCCGTATCGAGTTCCCTGTCATCGTGGAATGATTCCTCCCCGAACATCACGATCTGCGGAATCAGCGGAATCTCGCGCCGGGCAAGCAGGTCGCGCGGAAGTCCGCAAGTGGTATCAGCGACAATTATGGTCATGGCAGCCTCCTCGTTTCATTGTATTCCCCTTTGAAAAGCTGTTGAACTGTCAAAAGAACTGACTTTTTTATTACAAGCCGCCCTTCAAGAATTTTTCATTCCATCCCCAGGAGTCGTTTGCCTTCCTTCAAATCCGTGTCGTACTGATCTTCCAATTCCTTATTCGTTCCCCGCAAACCTTCGACCACCTTTTCCGTCCAAAGCAGGTATTCTTGCTTGCGGCTTAACGGCCAGTTCGCTGGCGGCAAGTGGACGATGTCGCGGATATTGCAGAGCTTATCCGCCAATTTGAGCAGCTTCGCCCGTTCAGATTTATGCGGAGCCGTCTCGATCTGCAGCTGCTTGCGGACCTGCTTCGGCAGGCTTTTATCATCCGTCACCTCAAGCACCAGATCGAGCACATCCTCGCCGAACTGCTGTTTGATCTCATCAGGTGTGGCGTCTGTGTCCTCGATCGTATCGTGCAAAAGGGCGGCGACCAATAAATTCGTATCGCGCACTCCGCCCAATGTCCACAAGGTCTCCGTCACCTGAATGGGATGATTGATATACGGCGATGATTTTTTATCCCGCCTGCGCTGGTCGCTGTGTTTTTCAGCCGAATAACGAAGCGCCTTGAGCAATACTCCAACCGAATCTTCCATTCTCGCTCCCATTGTTTAACGTTTCCTTTTGAATCTCGCTGTCATCACAGGGCAATGAGCGCGTTCCATGATCTCCGCAGTCACATTTGCGGAATACATTTGTCTCAAGGAATTTACACTATATGAAGACCCCATGCACAACAGATCATAATTTCCATCATTAACTTCCGCAAGAATCTCCTCGATCACATTCCCATGTTTTACTTTAACTTCCGCGGTCAACCCCGCGGTCTGGGCATTCTCCAACGCCGTCCGCATATTTCGTCCAACCGGCGTATCGGTCTCCAACAAGTGCTGCCAGTTTTTGCTCATCGCCTGCGCAGTCGGATAATCCAGATCGATGGGCGGCACAACATGCAGCAGCGTCACATCCGCCTGGCATTTCACCGCGATCTGTATCGCGATATGTTCAGCATTCACTTCATAACCCAACCCGCCCACACTGATCAGAATCCGCTTCACCGGCAGTCTTACTTCCTGCACATACAGGAGCGGCTTCTCGATGTCTTCGATGAAATAACGGATCGAACGCCCCGCCACCCAACGCTGGATCTGTGGACGTCCCAAAGGACCCAGCACCACCATGGACTCATTCTGCTTTGCCTCCTGCGGGACGATCTTCTCCGCGCCTCCATTGCGGACCTCGAGCTTGTAGTCCACGCCCTGAGCTTTGAACACGCCGACAGCGTATTCGAAAACCTCCTCCAGCGGATGAGCAGCATCAATGGCAGCAGGATTCAGCTTCTCGGTCACGCCCAGAAGCGTCACCGTCGAGCCGAGAGTCTCCGCCAGCCACGCTCCCTGCTCAATGGCGGGAAAACTTTCCTTCGTTCCATTGGTGACGATCAAAACATCAGAAGACATAAAATTTCCCATCAACGAAATAGAATAACACCCAACACGCCCGCGCCCAGCAAGACCAGCGGCGAAGGGACATTGAGCCACAAGGCGATTGCGCTCAACGCGGCGATGACCAGCGTGCGCTTGCCGATGCTTTTCGTCTGCCCGACGCGGAACAACTCCCACGCCACCAGCACGATCAACGCCGCCACGGCGGGACTCATCCCTTTTACAAATCCGTCCAGCCAGCCTTCGTGCTGCACCTGCTGAAGGATCAGCGCGACTACAAACATCATAACCGTCGGCGGCAGGACGGCGCCAAGCAGGGCTGTGAAAACGCCCGGCACACCGCCAGCCGCATACCCGACGAACATGGCAAGTTTCAACGCTTCACTGCCCGGCAGGAAGTTCGAAAACCCGACCGCCTCCACAAAGCGTTCTTCGCTCATCAACTTGCCGACAGCTTCCTTATATAGCAACCCGATCGAGGCGGGACCCGAAGGTGAAAGCAGGTTCACTTTCAGGAACATCCAGAACAGATTCGACCACTTGGAAAAATTCGATGATTTCATGAGGCGGAAAGAAAGATAATGCCGATGATTCCCGCAATGATGATGACGAACCGCTCAGGGACCTTGAACCACATGGCAGCAAAACTTGCAATCGCAATGCCCCAGCCGAACCAACTCATCCCTCCGCCTTTTTCGAATATCTTCCACGCGGTAAAGACCATGAGGACAGCGATGGCGGGCGTCAGCCCTTCCACGAAGCTGTTGACCCACGCCTCGCGCCGCAGACGGTGCAGGATCATCGTCACACCGAGGATGATCAACGTCGGCGGCAGGATCGACCCCATCAACGCGACCAAGCCGCCGGGCACGCCTCCGGCTGCGTAGCCAATGTACATCGCTAGCTGCAGCGCGTCACTGCCCGGTAGTACGGAAGAAAATCCCACTGCCTGCACAAACTGCGCTTCCGTAACGAAACGTCCCACCGCTTCGTGATACAACAACCCCACCGATGCAGGACCGGATGTACTGAGCAGATTTACTTTCAGAAACGTCCAAAAGAGTTGAAGAAGTATGTTCATGGAATGGTTATTGGGTAGAGTCTATCATGTTATAGAGTACGATGAAATCAATTTTTTCAGCAAGGGTGTCTACGTTCGGAAGTAATGTAGTGAATATTCACCACGGAGCGCATAGAGACTACAGAGTTTCTTCTTTGTTTTCTCCTTGAACTCTGTGCTCACTATGGTGAAGGATTTCTTTATCTTCCATGATGGATACTCCCTTTTCAGCATCGATTGGTGGATTCGGCAACACAACGTTATAATACTCAGCGTCTCACATCAATTTGACCACTCCGGCAAAAACAAAAATGAACATCGATGAAAAAAGAGCGCTAAAAGTATTTCTGTGTCACGCATCCGGTGACAAACCGCGTGTTCGCGACCTTTATAAACGCCTCATCCACGAGGGCATCGATACGTGGCTGGACCAGGAAAGACTCCTGCCCGGGCAGGATTGGCGTGTCGAGATTCCCAGGGCGGTAAAAGAAGCGGATGTGGTTGTCGTTTGCCTGTCGAACAAGTCGATCACCAAAGAGGGATACATTCAAACGGAGATCAAATTCGCATTGGATGTTGCGGAAGAAAAACCGGACGGCACCATTTTCCTTATCCCTGCACGAATCGAAGATTGCCCCGTCCCTGAAAAATTAAGCCGCTGGCAATGGGTGGACCTTTTCGAAGAGAACGGCTATGCCAGATTACTGGCGTCCCTGCAATTGCGCGCGGCAAAAGTGGGCGCATCGTTATCCACATCCACTTTTACAGACGAAGACGATGAAACCGAACACCGGCTTGACCAATATTACACGGAGGGACTGGCGGCATTCTATACCGAAGATTGGAACAAAGCCTGCCAGAAATTCCGGTTGATCCTGAACGAACGTCCCAATCACAAGAATGCGCTCGAAAAATTGGAAGAAGCCGAACGCCGCAGGGATATGGCAGATCTCTACTCACAGGCGGCAGAAGCCATTAAGGTTGAAAATTGGGAAACTGCCATTCAAGCCTTAAGCGATCTATTAAAACGATACCCTGAATACAAGGACGCTGCCCAGTTATTAAAGAACGCGCTGAAACAAAAACAACTTGGGGATCTGTATTTTGAAGCGCGGAAGCTCCACCAAGCGGAAAAATGGCAGGCCGTGGTCAAAGTATTCGACCAGATCCACGCGCTGGAGCCAAATCATCCCGACCCAGACGGACTGCTGCCCCACGCACAGAAGGAAGCGGACGAAATCAAACGTCTCGCCGAGTTGAATCAAACCTACAGCCTTGCCCTCCGCGAAATGGATTTGGGACACTGGCAGGAATCCAGACAACTGCTGGAAAAAATACACAAGTCACAAACGGGATACCTCGAAACAGAACGTCTTCTGCAGAAAGTGGAAGATGAGCTAAAGAAACAGGAAGATCAAACTCAGCGCATCAATCAGGTTAATACGCTTTACGAACAGGCACATGGACTCGTCCGCGCAAAAAGTTGGCAGAAGGCGCAGGAAAAGATCAGAGAAATCCGCAGGTTGGACGGCGAATTCGAAGACAAGGACATGTTGCTTGAAAAGGTCAATGCAGCCCTGGCGCAGGAAGATCAGGAAGCGCAAAAACAAAATCAACTGGCAGAGAAGTATGCGAACGCGATCCGTCTTTTGAAAGAGGAAAAATTTCTGGAGGCGCTGACAGAATGGGAAGAGATTCACACACTCGACCCAAAGTATCCCGACCGGCAATGGGTGCAGAGAACTGCGCAGCGGAAGTTAAAAGAACTCGGCAAGCTTACAAAAAAAACTTCCACATGGGAAAGATATGCCCTTTGGATATTGGCGGCGCTGCTGGTTGTCTTTTTGACAACGGCAGGCATTATCCTCTCCAATGGGACCAAGATTACGACCATGCAAATCCCCTCATCAAGGAATACCGGTCTTCAATATCAGGCTCCAGTTTCGGGATACTATACATTCCGGTATGCGGGTTCAGCTTTTGCTGCGTATGATCTGAACGCCTTTTCTGCTCCCATCTATGAGGTATGGTCCACAACAACCGTCTGTTTTAAGGGCACGGAAGTGTTATGGGGCGGCAATGACCTGAATTACACGGCGGCGCTCTTTGCCTTTACTTCGGAGAATTACACTACAGAGGCACTGGCAGTGGCTGCCGCAGAGGGAAAGAATAAAAAGGTGTATCTGAAACGAGGCGATTGGGTGACTTGCGTTGTTGGCGATGGGAAACAGGATTACGGGGATAACAGCGGCGAAATCATTTTGGAAGTGTATTATTCCCTAAAATAAGGGTTGCCCCCTCCAACTTCAACAGCCATTCCTTGGTCGGCAGACCGTTCCCGCCGCCGTAGCCGTGGAGTTTGCCGTCCATGCCGATGACTCGATGGCACGGAATGATAATCGGCATGGGATTCATCCCATTGGCGGCTCCCACCGCGCGATACGCATGCGGACGGTCAATTTCGCGGGCGATGTCGAGGTAGGTGCGCGTCTCGCCATAGGGAATTCTGAATACAGCCTGCAAAGTCTCGCGTTGAAAGTCTGTGAAGTGGATCCAGTCAATGGGAATGGTAAAGGCGGTGCGTTTGCCATTCAGGTATTCGCGTAGTTCACGCGCAAAAGGCACGATCTTCTTTTGGTTGGGGATCGGGCTGCTTTTCAGCTTTTGTAGGTAGGCATCCAGCTCGGGCTGGGATTCCGCCCATTCGACGGCGACCAAGCCAAAGTCGGAGGCGGCGAGGCGAAAATCCCCGAGAGGAGTGCCGTTCAATTCGCCAAGATAGATCCTGCGGGGAAGAAACGTCGAAGTGTGCCTTTTCATCAAATAAACAATACCAAAAACCCTTACAACCTTGTTATTTGTCGGACAATCGTAGGGAAATCGTAGGGTTTGCGTCAAGTATTATTCGGATAACCATGATAAATTTACGTCCGTAAGGTGATTTCTCTTCTCCTCCTTTCAAAGGGAACCGCGGTCGGCGTCCGCGGTTCTCGTATTTTAACGGGGTCATTGCATCGAGGGTTATAATCCTGCCATTCCACAAATGAGGTTGATATGCCTGTACAAATAACCATTATCGGGTTGGGGCAAATTGGCGCTTCGCTCGGGCTTGGGCTTGCGACGCACAGTGACAAGGTCACTGTGACCGGGCACGACAAGGATTACAACATCGAACAGCGTGCCAAAAAGCTTGGCGCGGTGGAGAAAACCGAGCACAACCTGCCCGGTTCGGCGGAAAACGCCGATCTGGTCATTCTCGCACTGCCGGTGACGGAAATCCGCGAAACGTTCGGCTTTATCGCGCAGGACCTCAAAAAGAATGCCGTGGTTGTGGACACCGCCCCCATCAAGGCGGAAGTTGCAAAATGGGCTGGGGAAATTTTGCCCGAAACCGCTCACTATGTGGGACTTGTCCCATCCCTTGGACCTCAATATTTGAATATGACCGAAACGGGTCTGGACTCAGCCAAAGCTGATCTTTTCAAAAAAGGCGTTTTCCTCCTTTCAGCCCCTTCGGGCACACCCGGCGACGCGGTGAGACTAGTCACAGACCTGGTCGAACTGCTCGGCTCATCCACGATCCTGACAGACACGCTTGAATCAGACGGCTTCGTCACTTCGACCTATTTGCTGCCGCAATTGGTTTCTGCCGCGCTGTTGAACGCCACTATAGACCAACCCGGCTGGCAGGATATCCGCAAGCTGGCAAGCCGCGATTATTTTTCCACTACTTCTGCAAATCTGGAAACGTTGGACACGTTATCGCAACATAACCGCGAGAATACGATCCGCGTTTTGAACACGATGATCGCCTCTCTCGTCGACCTGCGTGACAAACTTGGAACAGGCGATGAAACCTTTGCCGGCTTGCTCAAATCCGCGCAGCAGAAGCGGGCAACCTGGCTCGCCGAACGTATCGACGCCAGTTGGAAAGAAACACCCGGCGAAAAAGTTCAGACCTTCTCCGTTGTGGAAGCGCTATTTGGCACAAAACTTTGGAATCTGGGAAAACGTCAAGACGGCGAAAGCAGCGACGAATGACCTGCTTTTGTTACATCCTCGAATGTTCAGACGGGACTTTCTACACCGGCTGGACAACCGACCCGGAACGGCGCGTAAAACAGCATAACAAGGGAGTCGGCGCGCGCTACACCAAAACCCGCCGCCCAGTGAAATTGGTCTACCTCGAAGAGCAGCCGGACAAGATCACAGCATTAAAACGAGAGAGAGCCATCAAGGCTCTCCCGCGAAAAAAGAAAATGGAATTGTTTTCGTAGGGGCGGGTCTAGACCCGCCCTTACTTTTTCCCTCACCCTAACCCTCTCCCAAAGGGAGAGGGAACTCCCTTCCCCTTCGGGGGAAGGGTTGGGGATGAGGGCGCATAAGTTAAGTTAATAATCCGTGTTTGACCGTGCAATCCGTTCAATCCGTGTACAAGGATTAATCCGTAAACAACGGCAAATGTCCCAGCGAGTGGATGTGCATCCACTGCGCGCGGTCGCCTTCGGTGAGGATTGCCGCCTCGCCTGACACCGTCGCGTTGGCTTTCTCCAGGATCATACGCATGCCCTGAAGCGTCGAGCCGGTGCTGATGACATCGTCCACCACCAAAACCTTCTTGCCCTGAATCAAATCGCGGTCTTTTTCATCCAATATCAAAAGCTGCGGTTGACCTGTCGTGATCGAAAGCGTTTCCGCTTTGATCGCATCGCCCATATAAGGCTTGTACACTTTTCGCAAAACGATATACGGCTTCTTCGTCTCTGAAGACAACATATGCGCCAGCGGAATGGACTTCGCTTCGGCGGTCACGATGATATCGTAATCCACAGACGCAACTTTTTTTGCAAGCTCACGCGCACAGGCGGCGACAAGTTCCGTATCGCCCAGAATGTTCAAAATGGCTATGCGTAAACCGGGCTTGATCTCAAAAAGGCGCAAGTCTCTTTTGACGCCGGCAATTTCAATCGAATAGGTATCGCGTTCGGTCATGAGGTTCTCCACAGTGGGGATTTTTTCGAAAGTTTATCACGATTCGGTCATACATCCGCGCGGGGAAGATTAGAAAATTTGTGCTATACTTCGCACATGCGCACGATCCGCTCTTCTGAAATCGGAAGTTACCTCTACTGCCGCCGCGCCTGGTGGTACCGCAAAACCGGAGTGGAATCCAAGAACAAGGCGGAACTCTCCGCCGGGACCGAACTCCACCGCCGTCACGGACGCCAGGTCCTCGCCTCGGTTCTCACCCGGACTTTGGGCTGGATCCTGCTTCTGGCAGCGATCCTTACGCTGGTGGCGTATCTCGCATATCAAGCGCTATGACCTACATTGTTCTTTTTCTTTTCCTGCTTGCGTTGATGTTCTTCTGGCAGTCGAACCGCCAGCAGAAAGCTGCGGGTCTGCCCGGCGGACGCGTCATCTACACCGACACTAACGGCTGGGGCAAGGTGGAAAAGCCGCTTTACTATCCGGCTCTCGGTCTGACGGGTAAACCTGATTACCTGATCGAAAAGAACGGACAGATCATTCCAGTGGAGGTTAAATCGGGGCGCGCACCAGACGACCCCTACGACTCGCATATCTTTCAACTCGCATCCTACTGCCTGCTGGTGGAGAAGGCTCTCGGCAAACGCCCGCCGTATGGGATCATCCATTACGAGAACCGCGATTTCGCCGTCGACTACACCCGCGAGTTGGAATCCGCACTTGTGGAACTCATCGCCGATATGCGTGAAGACGATGTCCGCGGGAATATTGCCCGGTCGCATGAGCAGCCGTCCCGTTGTAAGGATGCGGATATCGCGATATTTGCGAGCAGCGTCTGGCGTAGAACAATCCACCCGACGAGACAAAGGTATAATTTCGTCATGTCGTCGCCCTTCATCCCCAAGCATATTGTTGTCACGGCATATCCCAAGATGCCACAGGCATTCGTAGAAGCGGAAGCCATGTCTGCCTTTCTCAAGGAAAGGGCATGGATGCACCCGTCGGGTCGCTCTATGATGAGGAACTCCGCAAACGGGTGAAACAGGGCGAATTCGATTTGCTTATCGCTGTGGGCGGAGATGGAAGCGTACTGCGCGCCGGTCATTTATGTGCTCCATCGAATGTTCCCATTCTGGGAGTCAACCTCGGCAGGCTGGGTTTTCTGATCCAGATCGACCGCAAGGAATGGCGCAATTATTTCGAAAGGCTGTTCAAAGGCGAAGCGTGGATCGAGAACCGCATGATGCTGCGCGCGGAACACCTGCGCGCCGGGGAAAGCGTCGGCGTTTCGAAGGCGCTCAATGAAGTGGTGGTCGGGCGCGGACAGAACCTTCGCCCTGTGAGATTGACCGCTTTTGTGGATACGCGCGAGTTGACCAGTTATGTTGCCGACGGTTTGATCGCGGCGACAGCGACAGGTTCCACCGCTTACGCGCTCGCCGCAGGCGGACCGATCCTGCCGCCGGAGCTTCGCAATATCCTGCTCGTGCCCATCGCGCCGCATCTCTCCGTGGACCGTGCCGTGGTGCTTTCAGAAGGCACAACGGTGGACATTGCCATCAAGAGCGATAACGCTGTTCTCAGCGTCGACGGTCAGCCGCCCACGCCGCTGATGGAAGATGACCATGTCACTGTACGAGCGGCAGATGTCACAGCACAATTCGTCCGTTTTGGGAATCCGGGCTATTTTTATAGAAATATCACCATGCATATTAATGAAAACTCTTCAGGACTTTCCCGATGAATCAATCGACTTCTTTACATTGTTACGTACATCCCAATCGTGAAACCTCCCTGCGCTGCAAACGATGCGAGCGCCCGATCTGCTCATCCTGTGCGGTGAGCACGCCCACCGGTTATATGTGCAAGGAATGCGTCTCGGAACGACAGAAGACATTTGACACCGCCCTCTGGTATGACTTTGTTATCGGCTTCATTGTCGCTGCCGTGCTTTCGGGTGTCGCTTCCTTTTTAGTGACCCTCGTCGGCGGCTTCGGCTTTATCGGCTGGTTCTTGATCCTGCTCGGCGCTTCGGCGGTTGGAACCATCATCGCCGAGATCATTCGCTCCGTCACACGCAGACGCCGCTCACGCGCCCTGTTTTTAACGATTGCGGCAGGCGTAGTTCTTGGCGCGCTGCCCATGCTTCTGCTGCAATTATTTAGCGGAAATCTCTTTGGCATCATCTTTCAGGCGATCTATCTCGTCATTACTGTACCCGTCGTATACGCCCGTCTTTCCGGTATCCAAATCTCCCGATAACCTATGCTTACCGAACTTCACATTCAAAATTTTGCCATCATCGACAAGCTCGACCTGCGTTTTGGGTCGGGGTTGATCATCCTTACCGGTGAGACCGGCGCAGGCAAATCCATCATCCTCGATGCCGTGGTAATGCTCATCGGCGGCAAAGCGGACACAACCTTCGTCCGCACGGATTCAGACGCCGCATTTGTCGAGGGCGTGTTCCAGCTCAAAGGTCCCGAACGCGAGGCGGTGCACGGGATCTTGAATCGTGAAGAGTTAATGGATGATCCCGATTATGTGGTGCTGATGCGCGAAGTCCGCCGCGAAGGACGCAGCGTGGCACGCGTCAATGGCCGGACCGTGAACGTGGGTCTGCTCAAGGAGCTTGGTGCCCTGCTGATAGATATCCACGGGCAGGCGGAACATCTTTCCCTGCTTGATCCGCGCGCGCATCTCGGTCTGCTCGACCGTTACGCGGATGTCTCCAAAGCGCTGAACGATTACCGCCAGACTTATCATGCGCTGCTGAATTTACGTCACGAACTGAACGACCTGCGCAAGGCGCAAGCCGATGCAGACCGCCGCACCGAAATGCTGACCTATCAGGTGGAAGAGATCGAATCTGCCCGGCTGAAAGTGGGCGAAGACGAAGAACTGCGCAAGGAACGCGACCGTCTCGCCAATGCCGAGTCGCTGGCGCAAAATGCGCAGGAAGCATTGGCGATCCTCGAAGATGGTTCGCCCGATACACCCGCCGCCACCGACCTGATCGGGCAGGCGACTCAGGCACTGGCTGCGCTCGCCAAGATCGACGCGGGTCAGACCGATCTGGCGAATCAGGCTGAGACCATGCTCGATTCGCTTTCCGATATCATCCACGAACTGCGCAATTATCTCGAAGAGATCGAGTTCAATCCCAAACGCCTCGAAGATGTTGAGGAACGTCTTGACCTGATCCACTCGCTCACGCGCAAATACGGCGGCAATATTCCGGCGGTCGTTTCCTACGGCGCGGATGCGAAGAAGCAGCTTGAAACCATCACCGGCGCGGCAGACCGCATTGCAGAACTCGAAATGCAGGAAGCCAAACTGCTCGAGAAACTTTCCAAGCAGGGCGCAACGCTTTCCGATAAACGCAAGTCTTCGGCTGAATCGATGGGCAAGGGCATCGAGACCGAACTCGACGATCTGCGGATGGCTTCCGCCCAATTCGGCGTGGACTTCCAAACCAAGCCGGACGCGAACGGCATTCCGCTTGCAGATGGAACCCGCCTCGCCTTCGACCAGAACGGGTTCGACCGCATTGAGTTTCTCGTTGCCCCGAACCCCGGTGAAGGACTCAAGCCGCTGGCAAAGATCGCATCCGGCGGTGAAACATCACGCCTTATGCTCGGTCTGAAGAACGTGATGGCGCGCGCCGACGAAGTTCCCTCGCTCATCTTCGATGAGATCGATCAGGGCATCGGCGGACGTGTCGGCATGGTGGTCGGTCACAAACTGTGGAATCTCTCACGCAGTCATCAAGTCTTTTGCGTGACGCATCTCCCGCAACTCGCCGTCTTTGGTGACCAGCATTATCAGGTGCAGAAGTTGATCGACAAGGGACGCACCCTCACCCGCGTGGAGCCGCTCGAAGGCGAAGCCCGCCTGCTCGAGCTTTCGCAAATGCTCGGCGAAGTCGGCGAAGGGACATTACGTTCCGCCCACGAACTCCTCCAAACAGCCCGGCAAATGGTCAAAGACAAGTAAAATTAAACGCAAAACGGACGCTCAAGAGCGTCCGTTTTTTTTATATTTTTCAACCGGTAATTAAAATGTTGACTGCCAGGGTGAGGGGGGCACCCTGGCAGTCAACGGTGTAGATAATACACTGAGTTTATAAAAAAGTCAAGAACTTGCTACGTTAGAAATCATTAATTATTATTTTCACTTGTACAGATTACTTGTGCCCTGAGTAGGAATCGAACCTACATCTAAACCTTAGGAGTGTCTTGTTCTGTCCATTGAACTATCAGGGCGTTGACCGAATTATACCTAAAAATCAAACCTGTTAAGAACGGTCACTTCCCTACGACCTCAAACACCTGAATAGGTGCACTCCGCCCACGCACATCGATCGTTGCAAATGGTTTGGCGGGAATCCGCCCTTCGATATTCCTCAACGTCTCAGGTCCGATCAGCAGGCGATTGGGTCTTGCAAAAGATTCCATGCGGCTGGCTGTGTTGACCGTATCACCCAACACATTGAATTCCGCGCGTGTGCCTACACCGATATACCCGACCATGGCTGGTCCGGTATTGACAGCAACCCCCACCACGAGCGGTTCTCCATCCAACAGGTAATCGTTGCGTTTGATCTGGTTGAGGATGTTCATGCCAGCCTGCACAGCCCGCACTTCCTGCGGCACAACCGTCTGGCTGGATGTGGAAACAAACGCCGCCATGATGCCGTCGCCCATATATTTTATGATCCCGCCGTAGCGGAAGACCACGTTGGTCACATCCTGATAATAACGGGTGAGGAGTGAGGCGAAGGGTTTCGTCCCAATGCGTTCTGCGATCCCCGTGGAGTTCGCGATGTCCGAGAAAAGGATCGTCGCCTTTTGCTCCACGAGTTCGGGAAGCTGTCCGGTGGCAAGATAGTCTTTGAGAAGATAATCCACTTCGAGCGGGGAAACGAAGCGCAGCAACAGCTCACGCATCCGTTCCTGCTCGCGATTCTTTTCCAAAAGCTGCAGACGGTTCAACGTCAACACAGCCTGGTGGCTGATCGCCACAGCCAGCCCCATGTCGCGATGGGAGAACGGGCGCGAATTTACCCTGCGCGTCAAACGAATCAACCCATCCACATCATCGGATGAGATGATGGGAACATACATATTCATTTCAGTGACTTCCACAGACCGGCTTTGAATGGCTCGCACAGCGCGGCTGTCTCGCAGGGTTTTGAACTGCGCTGCAAGCAGAACCTCAACCTCCTCCAACACGAGAATGCGTTTGAGTTGAGCGACGATCTCCCGCACCATATCTTCGACATCCAACACCGCATTCAACTTTTGCGCCACTTCATCGATCATGACAGCGTGTTCGTCGAGCGATTCAAGCACGATCTCGCGCGTAAAGAAATGCGTCCCCAAAGCGGACCGGCGCAGTTCGCCGCTTTCATTTGTTAAATGCAAGACCGCCCTGCCAATACGGACCGTATCGCCATTCCTAAGTTCGAGCACCGTCGAGATGCGTTTGCGGTTTACATACGTTCCGTTGGTGCTGTTTAGATCGTGTATGGTGATGGTATCTTTGGCATTGTCCCACAATATTTCTGCATGCTGACGTGATGCGGATGTATCCGATATCGTAATTGTGTTCGCAGAACCGCGTCCAAGCGAGGTGACACCGGGTTTCAATTCAACCCACAAAGAGTCGCGTTCAGGTTCGTTGACGTTTAATCTCCACATGGTTATCACTCATATTTTATGGCTAAAAGTTTGCTGAAGTTTACTCTCGAATTCCCCATAATGGAAGAATTGGGAAATTTTGCTCGTGATCATGGATACTGAAAAAAAGGTCGCGCTTCACACGCGACCTTTGGCTTGCTACAACACCCGAACCACATTCCTTCCACTGACGCCGCTGACGCCCCCTCCTCCGTGGACTCCGCTTCCGCAGAGATAGAGGTTATCGATGGGCGTCTTGTGATTCGACCATCCCGGTATCGGTCGCATGAAGAGGAATTGGTCGAGCATGAGTTGACCATGGTTGAGGTCGCCTTCGGTGAGACCGTAGATGGACTCTAGGTCTTGTGGTGTGATGGATTTACGATTTACGATTGACGATTTTAGATTGGGGAAGTATTCCGCCAAGGTATCAATTGCCAACTTTTCAACTTTTTCGCGTTCCACGTTCCAAGTTCCAAGTTTCAGGTTGTAGGGCGCAAATTGGAAGTGGATAGAAACGGCGTTACCCGATGTTGTGACTTCCAAATAGGGCTTCTCGGAAATCTCGCCGTACTTCGTGGCGTCGTAGGCTTTTTCGAGATACTTGATGGATGGAGCAACAACCAGAGTTCCTTCTGGAATGCCATGACTGCCGTTTGTCTGAAGGTGAATCTTCGCCACCGATCCGCGCATTTTGATGGATTGGGTGTGCCAGACGAATTCGGGCGGCAGATCTTGTGCGCCGACGAGTTTGAGGAAGGTGTGCTTCGGGTCTGCGGAGGAGAGGATTTGATTTGCAAGAATCTCTTCGCCGTTCGCGAGAACAACGCCCTTCGCAATTTGACTTTCCACTTTGATGCTGGCTACTTCTGCTTCGGTGCGGATTTCACCACCGCTGGCTTTGATGGCGTTCGCTAGTGCTTGAGTAATTTCTCCCGCTTTGCCGACGTTGACATGAGCCAGTCCGCCGCGATTCATCCAGTTGTGGATGAGGGTGTAACCTGTGCCTGCGCCCATTGGTCCAAGGGTGAAGCCGTGGATGCCGAGCGAGGCAATCGCGGCTTTGACAATTTCAGACTCGAAGTACTCTTCCACGAGTTCCTGCGCAGTCATCGGCAGGGCGCGGATGAAGTTGAGCATATCTTTGCGACCGGCGAGTTTCAGTTCGAGACCGAGTTCCATCAGCCCAAAACCTTCTTTGATGCCGAAGTTCATCGGCAGGCGCGGCATGATTGTGGCGTATGCCGTGTCGAGAATGCTCGCGCATTTATTCATGAAGCGGACGAATTCAGGAAAGCATGCCGCGTCTTTTTCGGAGATGCGTTTGATGGACTCGGCGTCGAGGGTGAGGTGGTTGCCGTCTGTTTGAACAGGAGATGAATGGTTTTCGGAGCAGGAATCGACTGTCAAGCCCGTGTGAGTGCGGAGTTTCAGGTCTTTGAAATAATGTCTGGAGCAAGAAGAGTCCCGCTCGCATATTGTGGGAAAGTCAATAGAATCATTATCACCAAAGATCTGTATCTTACGGAACTGCCGATGATGGAACCGCGTTCGGAGCCCCAAAAACTTTTGCTTTGTGGGAAGATAGGCGAGCAACAGAAATCCATTGCTGTGTCCCGCGCCATGATGATAGTTGTCGTAATGAGTTGCCATTCATTTCAAACCTTTTAAACTGCCCAGAGACACACAGTTTTTAATTCCACATGCCTCGGTGTCCTCCGGTTAGAGAATTTCCGTCCCTGTGAATTTCTTTGCCGCCAACATGCCGGGCGCGCCCATCACGCCGCCGCCGGGGTGTGCGCCGCTTGCGCCGAAGTAGTAGCCTTTGAGCGGGGTGCGGAAGTCTGCCCATTGCGGGTCGGACGCAGGAAGAAAATTTGATGCAGCAGCAGTTCGCCGTGGAAGATGTTGCCGCCGGTGATGCCCGCGATGGCTTCGATGTCTTTGGGCGAGATGACCTGCATGCCCACGATGCATTCGCGGATGTTCGGCGCGTATTGCTCGATGGTGGCAATGACCGCTTCGCCGAGTTCGTTGCGGCGCTGGTCGTTCCAGCCGCCTTCGAGATCGTAGGGCGCGTATTGCACGAAGCAAGACATCACGTGATGTCCGGGAGGCGCCATGTCGGGGTCGATCATCGAGGGAAGATCATGTCGAGGTAGGGCGCTTGAAATCTGCCCATACTTCGCGTCGTCGTAGGCGCGTTCGATGTAATCAATGCTCGGGCTGATGGACACCGCGCCGCGATGCAAAACAGAATTCGCGCCGTTGCCCGTGTATGGCATGGCGGTGAAGTTCGGCAGTTTGCTCAAAGCAATGTTGACCTTGCCCGACGAACCGCGCGCGCGGAAGTTTTGAATCGAGGTGACAAAATCATCGGGCAGATGTTTCTGCTCCACGAATTGCAGGAAGGTGCGCTTCGGGTCGGCGGCGGACATCACAACTTTGGATGTGAGTTCATCGCCATTTTCCAGGATGACACCCACAGCGCGTCCATTCTTGACCTTGACCTGCTGCACTGAACTATTGACTCTGACCTCCACCCCGAGCGCTTTGGTCGCGTTAAAGATCGCGCCGCTGACTCCGCCGGAACCGTTCTTGGCAAAACCCCAGGCACGGAACGCGCCGTCAATTTCGCCCATGTAGTGATGCAGCAAAACGTATGCTGTGCCGGGAGAGCGCGGTCCGAGGTAGGTGCCGATGATTCCACTGGCAGCTTTGGTGCCTTTGAGCGCGTCGGTCTCGAACCACTCTTCGAGCAAATCCGCGGACGATTGCGTAGCAAGTTTGGCAACCATGTAGAGTTCTTTTTCAGAAAGCGATGCCGCGTATTGACCGACCTTGAGAAGCCCCATCAAATCGCGGATGCTCATCGAAGAAGGATCGGGCGGGATCAAATTGATGATGGGCTTGATCGCTTTTGCCGCACGCGCCATAACGCGGGCGTATTCGTCGTAGGCTTCGGCGTCCTTGGGAGAGTGACGATACAACTCGCGACGGGTCAGATCGTGGTCGTCCCATGAAGCGAGATAATCGCCGTTTTCCATCGGGGTGAAGGTGGAAGGCAGTGGCAGGATTTTCAGTCCGTGCTTGGGTAATTCCAAATCGCGGATAATCTCCGGGCGCAAGAGGCTCACCACGTACGAGAACTCGGTGAACTTATAGCCGGGGAAGATCTCTTCGGTCACTGCCGCGCCGCCGACGATGGGTCGGCGTTCGAGCACGACTACTTTCTTGCCTGCGCGGGCAAGGTACGCGCCAGCCACAAGTCCGTTGTGACCGCCGCCGATGATGATTGCGTCGTATGTGTTGGATGATGTCATAGGTTTTCTCTGTTTGAAGGTTACAAGTTGAAGGTTGCAGGTTTAAACATTCAACCTGTAACTTTTGACTTTCAACCGAATCATTTCTTTTTCCATTCCGGTTCGTAGAATGGCAACTTGACCACTTTCGCGGGCGCGTGTTGACGGTGATGTTCGACCGTGATTTCCATGCGGACATCTGTGCCGATTTCGTAATACGGTTTCTGCAAATGCGCGAGTGCGATGTAGGTCTTCAACAACGGTGACCATGTGGAGGTGGATGCATACCCCACTTGCACATTACCCACCATCACAGGCAGGCTGGCGCGGACAGCGGAGCCAGGAATTTGTGGTGGTAAACCAACCTGTTTGAAAATGTTTTCCATGCCGACCCAGTCCACTGCCAAGCCGACCATCTTCCATGCCGAGCCTTCGCGCTTTTCTTTTTCCAACGCGCGGCGACCGACGAAGTAGCCGGGTTTGTCGAGTGCGACAGTCCAATCCAAACCTAATTCAAAGGGAGAGGATTTCTGTGATTCGATCCATGCGTGAGAAGCAGAGGTGTAATCCACATCGAGCATGAACAAGCCCGCTTCCACACGTGCCATGTCCATGGCGAGGATGCCAACGGGGGTGATGCCGTAATCAGAACCAGCTTCCATGAGCGCGTCCCATACCTTGAGCGCGTCTTTGTTATCCATCCAAATTTCATAACCGAGGTCACCGGTGTAACCGGTTCTTGAAATCGTAACTTCCACGCCATGAATCTTATTCGTCATCAAGCGGAAGTATTTCAACTCGTCCACTGGTTTTTCACAGACAAGATTCAACACCTTGCGGGTGTTCGGTCCCTGAAAACTGAGCGCCGCCACGTCATCGGTCACTTCGGTGATGGACACGTCCATGCCGACCGCATTCATAGTCAGCCAGCGCAAGTTCGGTTCTGCCGCAGTCAGGCGAAAGGTCGATTCTTCGAGGCGCGAGATCGTGCCATCGTCAATCATCTTGCCTTCTTCGTCGCACCAGCCGGTGTAGGCGACTTGTCCCACTTTCATTTTGTGGACATTGCGGGTGGTGACGCGGTGAAGCAGAGCCGCCGCATCCTTGCCTTTGATGATGTATTTCATCAAGGGCGTAACATCGATCAGCGCCGCCGAGTTGCGGATCGCCCAATACTCGCGGTCGAGCACATGCTCATACGAGCCGACGACAAAATAACCCGCCCACTTGCGCCAATTTTGCGGCTGGCACAACGCGGACGTCCGTTCGTGGAAGGGGGTGGTTTTGAGGTTGAGATTTAGCATGGGGGGGAGAATTTTCCTTGGAATTTCGCGGATTGTACATTATATATAATTTTATGACAATGCAAAGTTTTGACCGCAGATATAACCGACTGCCCATACACGAAAGTCTGGCTAAGATTAATTTGCTATACTTTTAGAAGTAACTCTGAAAAAACTTACTCGATTATTAGACAAATACAAACCGGTAAATACCACCCTGAATCTTCTTTTAGCAGTGAGAGTGTTATGACATTTTACAGTTTATGCAAAGTGATGGTTTTATCTTGACCGTTTATCCGTTATCTCCCCCCCATTCGACCATCCACGAACAACATACCCAGGCGCGAAAAATCATCGAGAATCACGGACAAACATCTCTGGCACGATTCGCTTTGCTTCCAGACAAGTCCCATTTTTTCAGCCCGGATGGTTCGGTCATAGCTTATGTTCGGAAGGGTCGAACTGCACTGACGCTGGGTGATCCCATTGGGACAAAAGACAATACCGCCTCGTCGATTGAGGCGTTCAAGGATTTTTGCGCTCAAAACCAATGGCAGGCTTGCTTTTACCAAATCCAGCCGAATCATCTTGATATCTATGCGGATCATGGGTTTGACATAATGCGCATCGGTCAGGAAGCGATTATAGACCTGACAACATTCAACCTGGCGGGAAGTGCGGGGGGAAAGTTGCGCAATGCAGTATGCCGCATGAACCGCCTTGGTTATCATGTAAAAGTACACGAATCCCCATTAAGTGATGAACTGCTTGGCAGATTGGATGCCGTCAGCAATGAATGGCTGACCAGACGGCTGGGAAGGGAAGTCCGCTTCTCGGTTGGATGGTTCGATAAGGAATATGTGCGCCATAGTACAGTCGCCGCGGTTTACTCGCCTGAAGGCTGTATCACGGCATTTGCGAACATCGTTTCGGAAGGTCAAATCGACCGGGTCGCGCTCGACCTCATGCGGCATTGCCATAAAGTTGAGAGCCGTACAATGGATTTTCTTTTCGTATCATTTTTGGAATGGGCAAAGCAAAGAGGGCATTCGACCTTTAGCCTGGGATTCTGTCCGCTCTCCGGTATTGGAGAAAATTCTCAAGACCCTTTTATAGAGAAAGCGTTACATGTACTATATGAAAATATAAAAGGCTACCCAAATCTCAAAGGTTTACATGCCTTCAAAGACAAATTCCATCCGCGCTGGGAATTGCGTTATATGGCATATCCCAGCTTTGCTCATTTGCCAGCCATCGGAATGGCGCTTGCCCGTGCTCACTTTGGCGACTGACTTGCGATAACTTTGCTTAGAAACGTAATATTCGGGCGGTCAAATTTCCCTGCGGCAGGTCGCACAAGACATCACCAATTTGCTATACTGGTAGCGAAGTCATACCTATCATTCAACTCCGGCGGTGGCGAAAATATGCTCGCAAAATCCACAAACAAAGAACCCTCCATAACAGCCAGGTGGCTGGATACATTCCGTTCACACTCAGACGTGATCTTCGTCCGCGCAGTGGCGATAATGACGGCAGTCATGGGAATTATCAACGTCTTCTCCTCAAGCCTGCCTGCCTTGATGGAACGTTTAAGTGTGCTCGACCAGATATCCCCATTGGAGGTCACTCGCGGGAGCCGTCTCGCCACTGTAGTGGCAGGCTTCGCGCTTCTTCTCCTTTCCCGTAATCTGTGGCGGAGGAAGCAGGTTGCCTGGTTTCTGACAGTGACAATCCTCTTTACATCGGCAGTCAGCCACCTGCTCAAAGGGTTGGATTATGAAGAAGCCAGCATCGCATTTCTATTGGCGGTCTGGGTTTTTTCACTACGCCCGCATTTTCATGCAAGATCAGATACCCCATCCATTCAGCAGGGTTTTCGTACTCTCGTCTATGCGGCTCTCTTTACGCTTGCTTATGGAACGCTCGGGTTCTATCTGTTGGATGAACATTTCAATGTAAATTTTTACTTTATTCCCGCACTGCTTCAAACGCTGGCAATGTTCGCCGAGTTCACAAACCCCGGACTGACGCCGGTCACACCGTTCGGGCAATACTTCGCCGATTCGATCTACGTCATAGCCGGAGTGACCTTGAGCTACGGTTTCTTCATGCTGGTGCGTCCTGTGCTTGTCCGCCAGCCAGCCACGGAAAATGAACGCAGCCGCGCACGATCCGTTGTCGAGGCGCATGGACGATCAGCGCTGGCGCGGATGACTCTCTTCAAGGACAAGTCCTATTTTTTCAGCGCCAACGGAACAATGCTGGCGTATGTGGTCAAAGGGAGAATCGCCATCGTGTTGGGCGACCCGCTCGGAGCGGCGGAAGATGCGGGCGCATCCATTACGGAGTTCAATGATTTCTGTGTCCGCAATGACTGGCGCCCGTGTTTTTATCAGGTCAGTTCGGAATATCTACCGGTGTACAAGGGTGCGGGATTTAGTTATTTCAGCATCGGCGAGGAAGCCATCGTCGATCTTTCCAATTTCACAATGGAAGGCAAGGCTGGCAAGGAGTTTCGCAATGTGGCGAACAAACTTGGCAAGCTTGGGCATCGCGTTGATATATATGAACCGCCGCTCAGCCGCGAATTGATCGGTGAGCTGCGAGCCGTCAGCGATGAATGGTTGTTCGCAATGCATGGCAGCGAGATGCGTTTTTCCGTCGGCTGGTTCGATGACGAATACGTGCGCAATAGTGTAACGGCTGTGGCTCGTGATGCAGACGGGCATATCAGCGCGTTTGCAAATGTTGTGCCGGAATATCAACGCAACGGGGTTTCACTGGACTTGATGCGCCGCCGTCACCAAATCGAGAACGGCACGATGGACCTGCTCTTCACTTCGTTCTTTGAATGGGCAAAACAAAAGGGATACGCAACCTTCGGACTCGGACTCAGCGCGCTCTCGGGCATTGGCGAAAAGTCAGATGACCCTGCCGTGGAAAAAGTGCTGCGCCTCCTTTCGGACAACGTGAGCCGGTTCTACAACTTCAAGGGACTCCACTCCTTCAAAGGGAAATTCCACCCCATTTGGGAGCCGCGCTATCTGGTTTATTTGGAGTCAGCAAATCTTCCCGCCATCGGGACGGCACTCGTCCGCGCCCACAGCGGGGATAATTTCCTGTGGGGATATTTGAAAAACAAGTGAGACACCCCGAGAAATTCGCTAAAATATTCGACATTTATTAACCTCTCCTTGGCATCTCAAGAAATATTATCTATCTTTCGCAATAGCATCCCTCTGGTTATCGTTCAAGGAAAAGGGACAAGCCAGATAAGCAGTCCTAATTTATAAAATATCAAGAAGGAAATAATTCAAGTCATGACCACTGTTGAAGCCACGGGTACTGAACGCACTATCATACAATGGGTGGATGTTGCCCGCTTTTTATGCGCCTTTTTTGTGGTCCTTGCCCATGTAACAGGATGGGGGAGTAATGGCAACTTTGCACAATCCTTTTATTACTCAATATCCCGCGTAGGGGTTCCAATCTTTTTTCTACTCAGCGGGTACCTTTTACTCTCCAAAGAAGAGAATTTATCCATTTTCTTCAAAAAGCGAATATCCAAGGTCCTTATTCCGTTCCTTGTGTGGTCGATCATTTACGATGCAGCATATTCCCAGCCGATTACAGAAACTGTTTTTTCATTAAAATCTGCAATAGGGTTGTTTGTCCGTATTATCCGCGGACCGCGGGCTGGGCACCTTTGGTTCTTATATTACTTGATAGGTTTGTATCTATTAGTGCCAATTCTGCGTGTTTTCGTTAAACATGCCAGGAAAACTGAATTTTTATATTATGTATTTCTCTGGCTCCTGGTCACATCTTTTCTCCCGATTATTGAAGCTTTTACACCCATTAAGAACGGTTTCGAAATTTACATGGCATCCGGGTATTTAGGGTATTACCTGCTTGGCTACTATATTGGGAATGCCGAAAATTCCACGAAATTATTTTATTGGGGTGTTGGTCTTTTTATATTCGGATTCTTGACAACATTCTCTGTCTTTTATTTCGATCTTCCTCCGCTTGATAACGAATTGGTTTTTCGAAGTTACACCAGCTTCAATATCGTTATGATGTCTCTCGGCGCATTTATTTTGATGAAGACTCTGGGAGAAAAAAGCGGAACTGCCTTTAGTAAACTGTCTAAAGCAGCCAGTCAGCACAGTTTTGGAATATATCTGATACATTTTCTAGTGTTGGACTGGATGGCGTTTACCTGGGAAGGCTGGGGGTTTGATCGCCAGGATGGAAGCCCACTATTTGTCATTCCGTTAGTGGCAATCATCGCCTTCTTAATTTCATGGGCTGGCACATATATGATCAGAAAAATCCCTGTTCTAAGAGCAATCGTATAGCTGGAAATTATCCTTTTAATCGCAGCGCCACGACCTCATTCCATAGCAACACGGCAAGGATAAAGACATAAAATGCCGCGCCTTTGATGAAAAAAGCAGGTGCAACCAAGGATACAGTTCCCCACGTATAAGCGGCGAGATTCTTCCAACGCTCATCATTGCGGAAGGCGAAGCCGAGGACGATCATGGCGGGGAAAAGCGTCAGACCAAGCAGGACGAATGAGAGGTCGTGCAGACGTCCATGCCAGGTGGCGGGGGTGTCACGAATGGTTGGGTCGGTGGTGAAGGCTAAAGCAGCGAGAAATAGACCGGCACACGCCAGCAATGTAGTGCCAAGTATGGAAGCAGTACCCGGCTCTAGGCCCAGAAAGAGGCGGCGGGCGAAAAGGGACATGAGTGCTCCGGTGACGATAAAGGTCACGGTCATGATCCATCCAAATCGACCGAGCGCCAGCCCGCTGGGCCAGTCGAAAGTCGGCGCATAAAGCGGATGCCAGCCAAGGCTGAGCAAAAAATCGTAGTTGACGATGGTAAGCGTGACGAGAACTGCGGCAAAAAGAATCGGGCCGATAAGAAAGATTCGTTTCATACATTAAGAAAGCCCCGCTTGCGCGGGGCTTTTTATTAGTTCGGTTGAAGCGACCAGCCGACGGGCAGGCGGCTTACGCCGAGATAGATAAATACCAACGCGCCGAGAATGCAGAACAATGTGTTGCGAAAACGGATCTTATCTTCGGCATTCTTCCAGCGCGCGGGCAGGTGACCAAGTATGATGGCAATCAGCATGGCGCCGGCATGTTCGACGCGAACCATTTGAAAGCCGGTTCTGGTGCTGAACCAGACGAACAGGATAATGCCAAGTGTGGCTTGAAGGTCGAGCAGACCGCTGAAACCGGCGGCAAGACCGCGGTCCATGCCTTTGAATGCGCCGCCGCCCAGCCAGCCAATGGCGAATTTGACCACGGCAACGAGAGCAACGAGCACGATCAGCCAGCGAATAATGGAATGAATGGTAAGCAATGTTAACATCTAATTCTCCGATCTATTTTGTAAGTGAAGAGACATTTTTGAATTATACGACAGACACGCATCACGCCGGTTGGTTGAGTTTATAATCTGTTCAGGCTTGAATAAAATTTTCTGGAGGAATCCATGACCTACACCACCATCCTGACCGAAACGCGCGGACGCGTTGGCATTGTACAGTTGAACCGTCCGAAACAGATGAATGCCTTCAACCTCGCCATGTTGGGCGAAGTGTTCGACGCGATGGAAGTATTCGATAAAGATGAAACCATCGGCGCGATCATCGTCACTGGCAATGAAAAAGCATTCGCCGCCGGAGCTGACATCAAAGAAATGGCGGAAGTCACGTACGCACAGATGGTCGTTGAAGAACGCGTCCGGGTTTGGGATCGCATTCGCGGCATCCGCAAGCCGGTGATAGCCGCGGTTTCCGGTTGGGCGTTGGGCGGCGGCTGTGAATTCGTCCTCGCCTGTGATATGGTCGTGGCAAGTGAGTCCGCCAAGTTCGGTCAGCCTGAGATCACCATCGGCGTCATCCCCGGCGCGGGCGGCACACAGCGATTGGCTCGTCTCGTCGGCAAACAGCTTGCAATGGAAATGGTCATCAACAACCGCACCTTAACCGCCGCCGAAGCGCAGCAATTCGGTTTGGTTAATCGCGTCGTTGCTGTGGAAGGTTATCTCGATGCCGCCGCTGCCTTTGCGGAAGAGATCGCCTCGCGCGCGCCGATGGCTGTCCGCATGGCGAAGGACGCCGTCAACGCCGCATTCGAAACCACGCTCACCGAAGGTCTCGCCGTCGAGAAGCGTGATTTTTATCAACTCTTCGCGACCGAAGATCAAAAGGAAGGCATGCAAGCCTTCATCGAAAAACGTCAACCCAATTGGAAAGGCAAGTAGTTTTGTTGTTCTTTAGTTGAGTGGTTACATAGTCGCATGATCGACTCCGACTACTCGACTATTCAACCATTTGACTATTCGACTACACCATGCCCGCCTCTTTTTCTGACTATAAAACTGCTCTCTCCGACCTGAGCCTGAGAAAACGCCTTGTGCTTGTCCACGCTTCGCCCGCTGTCAACGCGGATGAATTGCTCTACTCCCTGCTCGAAACCACAGGCGGATTCTTCACCCCGTCCTTTACGCCCAAATCCCTTCTGCCGCTTGATTTTCCCCCTGTCCATTCAGATGCGGATGCGCAAAGGTTGGCTAGTCCCTTCGCCATGTCCACGCCTGCGGATGAAGCCTTTGGCAAATTTCCGGAACTTATCCGCAAGCACGCAAATGGAAAGCGCTCAACTCACCCAGTCTTATCCTTCGCTGGCATCGGCGCGGACGATGTCATCAATTCGCAAACCGTCCATGATCCGTATGCTCCCATTGCAGCCATGGCAGAGGAAGACGGTGTTATCCTGCTCATCGGCATGGACCAGCGAGTCAACTTCAGCATTCATTATGGGGAAAAACTCGCCGGACGCATGCAGTTCATCCGTTGGGCGCTGACGGAGGATGGTGTGGCCGAATGTCCGCAATTCCCCGGCGACCCGGAAGGGTTCAACGCCATCGCAGCAGATATCAAGCCATTCACCCGTCAAGCCGAAGTTGACGGGGTTAACATCCAAGCCATTCCAGTCAATGAATTGCTGCGATCGGTCGTTAACAGAATCCATTCGGATGCCTACGCCCTCCTATGCGGACGGTCTGACTGTGAGTTATGTGAAGCGGTTCGGTGGGGATAAACTACGGAGTAAGTTGAAATTAAAAAACGAGGCTTTGCGCCTCGTTTTTTTCCTGTTATTCAATTCCCTTTTCATTCAGCCATTCATTAATTCGCTCTGCCACAGACCGCCAGCCTTTTTCCAGCATCATATCGTGTGCCATCGGGAAGAATTCCGCTTTTGTATTATAGACACGGGCTGTATGCTGAACGTCGCTCATGGCGATCACTGTGTCTCTGTCCGCGCCGAGGACGAGCAGCGGGGTTTTGATTTTCTGCGGCTTGGCAAGGTTTAGTCCAAGCAGGTCGAGATACATGCGGAAAGATTCGTCGTTGAGTTTGGCGTGATATTTCAACAATTCATCCTGGGGAAAATCATCCGAGAAGAATGCCCAACGCGTGTGGTTGGGCGTTTCCACAACAGGTGCAAGCCGGAATTGGGTCAACACTTTGAACAAGGTGAGCGGGCTGTGTTTGAAGACCAGCCATGTTGCATACCATAATCCATTGGGCGGGTTCGAGCCGAGCAAAGCGCCTGCCGGGGCGGAGTTTCGTTCGAGATATTTCTGGACGACGAATCCGCCCATGGAGTGACCGATCACTACCGGCGGAGTCGGAAGCGTCTTCGCTATTTCCTCCACATCGTTGACATAATCCATGATCCCGCTGCCTTGAATCTTCCCTTCGCTGCCGGCATGTCCGCGCAGGCTGAGGGCAGTGACGTGCCAGCCCGCATCCGCAAAGAAGGGCAGGAAGAATTCATCCCAGCACCAGGCGCCATGCCACATCCCGTGGACGAAAAGCAGGGGTGTTTTATGTTTAGGGTTTGCAGGTGTGCGGGTGATGGTTTCGAGTTTCATGGCAGACTCCTTTTTCCAAGTTTACCTGAAAACAAAAATCCCCTGTCTTATACAAGGGATTCTGTAAGCGCGGAGAGAATCGAATATCATCCCTCGATGGGGCGCACAACAAAACAAAAATCCCCTGCAATGCAGGGGATTTTTGTGAGCGCGGAGGGGATCGAACCCTCAACAAACGGCTTAAAAGGCCGCTGCTCTACCATTGAGCTACGCGCCCATCTTTAAAGCGGTGTGCATTCTATCACGGCAGGATACAGGCGTCAACGTAAAGTAATAAATGAAGATAACGCACCGTCCAAGCGACGGAGGCAAAACTTATGAGCTCAGTTAAATATGTTACCGAACAGGACTTCCAGGAGGAAGTTATCAGCGCGCAGACCCCGGTCTTGGTCGATTTTACGGCGGATTGGTGTCAGCCGTGCAAGATGATCGCTCCCATCGTCGAGCAGCTTGCAGGCGAATGGGACGGCAAGGTCAAGGTCGTCAAGTTGGATGCAGACCAGAATCCTGCCATCATGATGCAATACGGTGTGATGGGCATCCCGACCTTGATGCTCTTCAAGAGCGGCGAGGTCAAGGAACGCATTACCGGTTTTCTGCCAAAAGATAAGATCGAAGCCAAAGTCACAGCGCATGTGTAACACCAAAAGGAGTCGGAAAACCCGGCTCCTTTTGCATTATGTCGGGGAGTTTCAGGCGGGAGAACGGGGTTTTCGTTGACGACTCGCCCCCCTTCATGGTATCATTCGCCCGCTAAAAGCCAGCCAAAAGCTGGATTTGTTTTGTCTAAAAGCAAGAGGAGAAGCATATAAGCGCCAACGAATTTCGAGTAAATGAGGGCATCCGCGTTGCGGAAGTGCGCCTGATCGGTCCGGATGGAGGCAACGTCGGTGTTGTGTCCATCAAGGAAGCCTTGAAGATTGCACGCGAAGCGGAATTGGATCTCGTAGAGGTCTCGCCTGGGGCAAACCCGCCTGTTTGCCGTGTGATGGACTTCGGTAAGTTCATCTACGAAAAAGCGAAGAAGGAACGCGAGGCAAAGAAAGCTCAGACCAAGATCGAGGTCAAGGAGATTCGCCTGCGTCCAAAGACGAATGTTGCCCACCGCGGTTTCAAGGTGGATGATGCTCGCCGCTGGCTCCAGCAGGGGCACAAGGTCCGCGTGACCGTCAAGTTCCGCGGGCGCGAGATGGATTATCCCGAGATCGCGCTGGAAGACCTGAAGGAAATCGCCGAAGACCTTGCCGATGTGGCTGTCATCGAAGTCCCTCCACAGATGGAAGGACGCACCATGCTGGTGGTGATGGCTCCGAACAAGGCTGGAGCGCCGAAAAAGAAAGAGAAACCCGAGCAGGCTGAAGAAAAGAAAGAAGCGTAGCCTGAGGGTTGAGCAAGTCCCCCAAAGATGTTGATCGTCCGCGGGCAGAGATGTCCGCGGTTTACTTTGTCTGAAAGGAGTAATTCAGCGATGCCACGCAAAGCAAAACCTGGCAAAAAGTTCAAACTCAAGACCCACAAGGCGACATCCAAGCGATTCCGCCTGACGGGCTCCGGCACCCTTGTCCGCACCAAAGGCGGCAAGAGCCACCTGCGCCGCCGCACCTCAGACCGCACCAAAGCGCTCCTGAGCGAAATGGTGACCGTGCAGGGTCGCAAGTACGTGAAGCGCATCAAGCGCCTCGCGCCCAACATGGAAGACTAGTCTTCCGGCTGTCGTAATTTTTATTTGCGGCTTTCGGGTGTATGCAACTGGTGAGGTTCATAACCTGCCGACGCCCGCGAGTTTGCAGGAGGTAGAAATACAATGCGCGTTAAAGGAGGCCCGCAAGGGCACTTACGTCACAAGAAAGTTTTGAAGATCACGAAGGGACAGAAAGGTTCGAAACACCTTCTGTTCAAGCGAGCCAACGAGGCAATGCTCAAGAGTCTCTGGTACGCCACTCGTGACCGCCGCGTGCGCAAACGCGATCTTCGCAAGTTGTGGATCGCCCGCATCAACGCCGCGGCTCGGCTGAATGGAACCACCTACAGCCGTTTGGTGTCTGCCATGAAGAAGGCGAACATCGAGATCAACCGCAAGATGCTTGCCGACATTGCCGTGAAGAACCCGCAAGCCTTCGCCGCAGTAGTGGCACAAACGAAATAAATCCCGTAGGGGCAGGTCTGAGACCTGCCCCTACAATTTTTAACGGGGGTAAAATGGTTTTATGAATTCCATTCTGGTCGAAAAGAAATTCACATCGGGTCGGTCTTTGCAGATCGTTCAAGGCGACATCACCACCGAAGAAGTGGATGCCATCGTCAACGCTGCAAACGAGCATCTCGCACACGGCGGCGGAGTGGCATGGGCGATCTCAAAGAAGGGCGGACCAGTCATTCAAAAGGAAAGCGACGAGTGGATTCGCAAGCACGGACCCGTCACACACGCGCATCCTGCGTGGACCTCGGGCGGGAATCTGCCTGCGAAGTTCGTGATCCACGCTGTGGGTCCCGTATGGGGCGATGGAGACGAAGATCAAAAATTAGCGGACGCCATAACCGGCTCCCTGCAAGCTGCAGATGAATTGAAGTGCGAGTCCATTTCGATGCCTGCCATTTCAACCGGCATCTTCGGCTTTCCCAAAGACCGCGCGGCGGGAATCATCTTCAAAGCCGTCGAATCTTATTTCGAAAAGAATGTAAACTCCAAATTGAAACAAGTCCGTATCGTGTTGTTTGACCAACCCACCGTCGATGTTTTTCTAACTATATGGAAGAACACCTTCCAATAAATTCATCCTTACCCAATGATTACCTCCAACCAAAATTCAAAAATAAAACTTGTCCGCGCCCTGCTCGGACGTTCCAAGGAACGCCGCGAGGCGGGAGCTTTTATCGCTGAGGGCGTGCGGCTGGTCGAAGAAGCCGTGAAGGCGAATTGGATTTGTCGTTTTGCTTTGTACGACGAAACATTAAGCGAAAGGGGAATGGTACAGGTTGAAAGCTTAAAGGTACGCGGCGTGGACGTGGAAGAAGTCTCTGCCAGCGTGATGAAGTCCATCAGCGAGACAGAAACGCCGCAGGGAATATTAGCGGTGCTTGAACTCACCAATTTGCCAATTCCCCAACCTGCTAACTTCATCCTCATCCCAGACCAAGTCCGCGACCCGGGGAACTTGGGCACACTGCTTCGGTCAGCGGCGGCTTCGGATGTGCAGGCGGTTCTACTTCCGCCCGAAACAACGGATGCTTTCGCGCCGAAAGTTTTGCGCTCCGGCATGGGCGCTCATTTCAGATTGCCCATCCATTCGTTGGGTTGGGACGAGATCGAGAAAGTTATAAAGTCTGAAGGTTTGAATGTTTTGGTCGCAGATATGAACGGACAATCCTGCTGGGAAACAGACCTTCGCCAGCCGGTAGCTTTGATCATCGGCAGCGAAGCGGACGGCGCGAGTGAGTCCGCGCGGAAGCTGGCAAATGGAAATATCAGCATTCCAATGTCCGGCGAGACCGAGTCCCTGAATGCCGGTGCGGCGGGATCAATATTGATGTTCGAAGTGCTACGTCAACGCGCTCAAAAGGAGAGGTAAATGCCCGGTTTCTTCGTTTTGCTCATCCGCTTTTTTCGAAGCCTATGGCATGGGATGAAAGATAAAGAATTCCGTTCGCTGTTCTATTCGGTGGTCGGTGTGATCATCCTTGGGACCATATTCTATACAAACGTGGAGCATTGGCGTCCGCTGGACGCTTTTTATTTCACGATCATCACCCTCACCACAGTCGGTTATGGCGACTTTTCCCCGAAAACGGACCCGGGCAAGATATTCACCGTCGTCTACATTTTTCTCGGACTCGGTCTGCTCTCCGGCTTCATATTTCTATTGGGGGAACGCTCGGGGTTCATCAAACCCTCCAACAAAACAAATAAAGAGAAGGATGACGAGAATCCAAAACCATGAAAATCAGATCCATCACTTATTTTTGCAATCCACAATTCCCTCTTAAAGAAAATATCCTGCGCGAAGCGGGAGATTTTTTATCGAAGGCAAAATCCGCTTATGAAGCGGCAGGTTACGAAGTACAGACCGTCCGCATGGCGACAATCTCATTTGCAAAATTGCTCGGCGAGAAGCACATTAACGAGTTGCCAAAATACACAGAAAGTTTTTCAGGAATCATGAAGGAGATCGGCGTATCGTATGCGGCGTTGGGTCCTGCCCTGCCGGAATTGCCGCGCAGTTATCAGGTCATACCGGAGGCGATCGCTGTCGACCCGAATATCTTCTTCAGCGGCGTGATGGCGGATGAGCAGACGATCCATATGGCGCAGGTCAAAGCGTGCGCGGAGATCATCGTCAAGTGCGCGCCGCTCGACCCGAACGGATTTGCCAACCTGCAATTTGCCGCGCTGGCGAATGTCAAGCCGAACGCGCCGTTCTTCCCCGCCGCACATCATTCGTCCGATGAGCCTGCTTTTGGCATCGCTGTTGAATGCGCGGACCTGGCAGTAAGCGCTTTTGAAAAAGCAAAAACTGTGGATGAAGGACGAAACGCGCTCGTCGCGGAGATCAGCAAACATGGGCAAGTCATAACGAAGATCGCGAAGGACCTGCGCGTGGATTTCAAAGGCATTGACTTTTCTCTCGCGCCCTTTCCCGATGATGCGCATTCGCTTGGCGGTGCGGTGGAAAATATGGGCGTGCCAAAAATCGGCTTGCACGGATCGCTCGCCGCCGCCGCCATTCTCACCGATGCCATCGAACGCGCGGACTTTCCGCACCTCGGCTTCAACGGTTTTATGCAGCCCATTCTCGAAGATTCGATTCTTGCGAAGCGTTCTGCCGAAGGCGTGTTGACCGTCAAAGATGCGTTGATGTATTCGGCAGTTTGCGGAACGGGATTGGATACGGTTCCGCTCGCCGGGGATGTAACAGCGGACGAACTCACGCCTCTTCTTCTGGACCTGTGTGCTTTATCGCTTCGATTGGACAAACCCCTCACTGCAAGGTTGATGCCCGTCCCCGGAAAGAAGGCAGGCGACGCCACCGCTTTCGATTTCGCCTTCTTTGCCAACGGTCGAGTGATGGAGTTGGCATCCAGTCCGCTGGTTGGCGCGTTGAACGATAATTCAAGTTTCGCCTTAAATGCAAAACATCCCAGACAGTAGTCTGGGATGTTCGTTTTATTCTTCCCGCCAGTATTCCCCGCCCCCACCTTCACGCGTCATCAATTTAGCTCCCACCAATTCGCGTCTTAAACTCGCGGTATCTTCATGATATTTGCGCAGGATATCGTTGACCTGCTTCTCGCTATAACGCTTGCCAACATCGAACGCTTTGGCAACATACCGCAGAACGGCATCCAGTTTCTTGCGTTGGGCAGGGATGGTCTTCAAGCTGCCGTCCGGGCGGGTGTAGTCGGTGACGATCTTGCGGTCGTAGGCATCCATATCCACATCCGCGACAGAGGCGGACATTTCCTCCTGCGAGAAAAGACTGCGTGATTTCTCCTCCAGCGCCTTCTGGTCAAGTTGATAGACGTTGTAGTAGCTGTCCGCTTTGGCGCTGACCAGCCCAACCTTGGCAAGCTTGGAAAGGTGATGCGATACCGTGGATGGTTTCAGGTCGAGCAGTGCGGCGAGTTCCTCCACGCTGTAGGGTTGCTGTGCCAGCAACCCGACGATCTTGAGGCGGTTCGCATCCGAAAGAGCTTTGAAAAAGGTGACAAGTTCTTCGCTCATGTCACGCCTCGCGGATTCTGGCGTTGAGGTTGTAGCCGTTCTCCACCGGCTGGAGCTTTTCCAGCCAGAGCATTTCCAGCAGGGTCAACTCATCGCTCAGGTTGAAGTTGGGGCTTTCCACAACTTTGACCTCTTCCAAAATTTCGAACACAAAATTATCGGGACCAAGCTCATCCCAATCCTTTTGCAGCGCCTTGTTGGTATGACTGCCGATCTTAAGCATGAACTTGTGCCGGTTCAGCGGACCTTCGAGATTTAAACTGCTTCCAAGCAGCATCTTGCCGTTGGCTGTATTCTTCACTTGATAAATACCAGCAGGCTTGACGCGCTCCATGTATTCGCGGTTGAGCTCTTTTCTTGTTTTGATCTTACTTTGCATCGTTCACTCTCCAATACTTTGAGCCGTCGCTTTCACGAGCGAGCAGACCCGCGTCCACAAGGTCGCGGCGCAGACCGGCTGTGTCTTCGTTGAAACGTTTGATGATGGTATTCACCTCACGCTCGGTGTAGTTCTTATCGAACTCGAAGTTTTGAATCAGATAATCCAGAATCGGACCGATCTTCTTCTGCTCCGGCACCTGGCGGATCGTGCCATCTGCGTTCAGAAAATCGCGCAGGATCTTCTTCGACGTCTCGTCCAGATTCTCCGCTGGAACAAATTTTTTACCGCCGCCAATCAGGTTTTCTTTTCCAAGTGTGGCGAGTTTATCCTGATTGAGCGTGTACACACCGTCAGTCTGATTCACTGCACCGACAAATTCCAAAAATCCGAGATGGGTGAGCGAGTCTTTCGGGGAGAGATTTAACTCCTCCGCGATCTCCTTGCGTGTGGCGCTTTTCTGCGAAAGCAGACCAACGATCTTCAAACGCATCGGGTCGGACATGGCTTTGACAAAATTCAGCATTTCATTCATATTTCACTTCCGTAAATTTATTTCGATGATTATCGAATTAGATTTTAGAGGCGAATTCGAGGTTTGTCAAGGGAAAATAGAAAGCCCACAGAAATATCCTGTGGGCTTTCTCAATATTACAACAACCGTCACGCTAAAAGCGTGACTTACTCAATTAAGGACTTCGATATTTGGCTCAAGCGGAATGCGTTCGATCAGATCGAGAAAATCCGACGGAGTGACTTCCGATTGCGGCTTGTCCATTAGCGCAAGCAGGGTCGCTTCCATCACATTCGTACCGAAGGACCGTCCCTCCAGCCGCGGCGTGACAGTAACCAGAATATGCAGGTTGCGCTGGCGCAGTTCCTCCACGTTCTTTGATGTCGTTGTATTCGTGACCACGATCTTGCCGGTCAGGTCATCGGGCATGAACTGGCGGATCTGCAAAAAGTCTCCAGCAATCACCTGCGCCTGCTCGTAGTACTTTGTCCACTTCGGCTGCGGAGGTTTATCCTGCTCCGAGCCAAGAGGATAAAGCCACGAAAACGGCAATTGCGTCACAACCGGCAACAGCACCGATGCAAGCGTGCGGGCGGCGCCCAGCGAATGAATGGCAATCGGCATGCCAAGCGCGAACATAAAATCGCCAAAGGTCACGTTCAGCCCGGCATCCACCATCGCTTTGCCCATGCTGTAACGTTCCACCACGGTGGTCTTCAACGCGGGCAAGCCTTTGAGCGAACGCCCCTCTTTTTCGTTGAGATATTTTTCGAGATATTCAAACGCGCGTCTTTCCAAAAGTCCCTTCACGCCGTTTCCATCCCCCACCTTGCTGACCCTGATGGCATCGCCTATCCGTTTGACATCGCGGAAATAATACTTCTTATCTTCGACCTGCAAAAAGAATTCCACGCCGCCCACGCCAAAGGCATCCACTTTGCCGTCCAGTTCCTTGTAGAGCTCGATCGCTTTTTGAAAATCGCCATCCGTGCCCCGCCTTGAAATTTCACAGTCCTGCCCCAAAAACGTGTAATGCGTGGTGTGGTCACGCGAGGATGAACCCACACTAATGGACACGATCCGTTTCACTTGCCGCCTCCGTTTGGATGAGATGACCTATTGTACGACTCTCCGCCTCAGGCGTGGGAGAGGCTTGATACGGCAGACCAAGCCTGGGCGCAGCCCGAAGCGGTCACATCCTGTTGGGGTTATATATTGCGTACCCCGCCTGCGGGTTATAATTAATCCCATCAACTCAGCACAGAGGAGGTGCAAGTGGATCTCACAAAGCACGCTTTTTTTGAAGGGAAGATCGTCCCCTTGAGCGAGGCAAAGATAAGCATCGCCACGCACGGATTTTTATATGGTACCGCCGTCTTTGGCGGAATGCGCGGCTATTGGAACGAAGAGAAGAAGAAGCTCTTCGTTTTTCGTCCTTATGACCATTTCCATCGTTTATTGAATTCGGGGAAAATGATGGCAATGTCCATCCCCTACGACGAAGAGGCTTTGACCCAACTGACAGTTGATCTTTTGCGCGTCGATAACTGGCAGCAGGACGTGTACCTGCGCCCGAACATTTACAAATCGGATATGGGCATCGGCGTCCGCCTGCACGACTTGAAGGATGAGTTCAGCATGTTCGTGATCGGCTTCGATAAATACGTCAAGAACGATACGAACGCGCACGTGACCATTTCTTCATGGCGGCGCATCGACGACAACGTCATTCCGGCGCGCGGAAAGGTATCGGGCGCGTATGCCAACTCCGCGCTGATCAAGACCGATGCGAACCGCGCCGGATTTGATGAAGCCATTGTGCTCGATAATCACGGGCATGTTTCCGAGGGTTCAGCCATGAATATCTTCATGGTGCGCGACGGTGTGCTGGTCACTCCGCCCATTACGGATAACATTCTCGAAGGCATTACCCGCCGTTCAATTATCGAGATCGCGCGCAACGAACTCGGCATGGAAGTGGTGGAACGTTCCATTGACCGCACCGAGGTTTTCATCGCCGAAGAGCTCTTCATGACCGGGACCGCCGCACAGGTGGTGGCTGTCACCAAGGTCGATCATCGTCCCATTGGCACCGGCTCGATGGGAAATATCACAGCAAAATTGCGCTCGCTCTTCGATGATATTGTCCGCGCGAAGAACTTAAAGTTCTCCAGTTGGAACGTGGAAGTGTAGCGATCAATAACGGATATAAAAAAATCCGCCGAGTGTTCGGCGGATTTTTTGTTGGTTACGGATTTTTCTTGAATTTCACCAGCACCAGATTCTTCGAACAATCTGCGTAGGTGTTGATCGAGATATTGCCCGAAAGCGGAAGACCCGCCTGGTCAAGAATTTGAATGGAAAGCAATCCATCTGAACCGATCGGCACTGTATCGAGGAAGAACTCAAAGCCCGATTTTCCATAAGCCGGGGCAATTCCGCTCACCGTCAGCTCGTTCTTGGATTTTCCGTTATAGAAGCCTGAAAGGCGGACGGCAATGCCAAGCATATCAGCGTTGTTCGAATCGATGATCGTCCCGGCAACGCCCTGCCAGTTGCAAGCCGCTTCCGGATGAATGATGGTGCTGTCGATATAAGTGACAGTTGCAGAGAACGGCGCCTTGGGAGTCTGTGTCGGCGTCGGTGTAACAGAAGGCGTGATCAGCGAAACAAGCGTCGGCGAAGGCGGAAGCGTGATCGTCGGAACCAGCGTCAATGTCGGTGTGTCGGTCGGTCCCGGCGGAGTGGCTGTCCATGTTGCCGGCGGCTGGATCTGGGTGATGGTGGCGGTGGGCGGTTGATTCCGCGCGGGGTTCAACAGGTTATAGGATGCGTTGGGTGTGGCAAAGATGGCAATAACATACACGCCAATGCATAACATCAACACCAGCCCAAGGATGCTTAACATATCCCACAGGTCGAGCCGAATGGGATTTCGCGACGGCGAAGGGGTATCATCGTAATCGTATTTACTCATGGAAGTACTCCAAAATAATGCTTTTGCTATGGCGCCAGAACGACGTCGCTTTTTTCACGTTGATCTGCAATCCATTCTTTTAAGGCAAGTTCCTGCATGGCGAGCAGGGCATCGGGGGAAAGTTCATGCTCTGCGCGTTCGACAGCTTTAAAAATATGAAAACCGGCTTCGGTGGAAATGATGCCGCTCACTTCGCCCTCTTGCAGGGCAAAGACCGCCTCGTCCGCACCCGAGTCAAGCAGATAACCCGGCGGCACCCAACCCAACTCACCGCGAGTGACCGGGTCATAGCGCGCCGCCAGCTCATCGAAATCCGTTCCGGCGTTCAATTCCTGCAATGCTGCCTGTGCATCCGCCTCATTATAGGTCAAAATCTGGCGCAGGTGAATCTGCTCCATCGAGGTTGGCACAGCCGCAATGATGTTGTCACGCATCCACGCCGCTTCGACGGAACGTTTCAAAGCGATGCGGAAGGAAGCGTCGTCATAGCCGTGAGACGACTGCCATTGACTTAACGCATCCGCGCCGCCAAGTTGACCCGCCAGCGCATCGATCCGCGACTGGAGGTCTGCGTCGGTCACTTCGAAGTTTTCCTTCCTCGCGGCTTGACTCAGCAACACCTGCGCGATCATATCCTCCAAAACCACTTGACCTGCCTCCTCATCAGAGAGGGAAAGTCCCTGCAGAGTGATGGATGATTGGTAACGCGCCAGTTCCGCGTTGAACTCGTCAAGGGTGATGTATTCGCCGTTGACAACCGCAGCAGACGGCGGCGGGGTAGGTGTGGGAGGCTCCGGCGTGGAAGTCGGTATGGAAGGGGTGGGCGTGCTTGAGGTCCCGAGGGAAGCGCAGGCAGATATCCCCACAGTGAGGAACAGTGTCAAAAAAATTCTTTTGAATTGCATCCGTAAAATTATACCCGTTACGTTAATTAAAAAAGTAGGGGCGACGCATGCGTCGCCCCTACAATTATGTAGGCAGATTATTTTAGTAATCCATGCCCATGCCGCCAGGAGGCATGGCAGGAGCCTTGTTCTCTTCAGGGATGTCGGTGATGAGCACATCCGTGGTGAGGATCATGGAGGCGATGGAGGCAGCGTTCTCGAGCGCGCCGCGCACAACCTTGACCGGGTCGATGACGCCGGCTTTGATCATGTCGGTGTACTGGCTGGTGAGGACGTTGAAGCCGATGTTCGGGTTCTTCTTCTCAGCAGCGGTGCGGCGGACGGTGTCGATGATGACGGAGCCGTCCTGACCAGCGTTGGAAGCCAGTTTGCGGATCGGGGCTTCGAGAGCCTTTTTGACGATGTTGATGCCGACCTTCACTTCTTCGGCTTCGTCTTCCTGAGCCTTGGCAAGTTTGTCAAGCTTGGTGGAAGCGTTGATGAGGGAAATTTCGCCGCCGGGGACGATGCCTTCTTCAACGGCTGCGCGGGCAGCGGAGAGGGCGTCTTCAACGCGGTGTTTCTTTTCCTTCATTTCGGTTTCGGTGGCAGCACCCACGCGGATGATCGCCACGCCGCCGCTCAACTTGGCGAGACGTTCCTGCAGTTTCTCGCGGTCGTAATCGCTGGTGCTCTTGTCGATCTCGATGCGGATTTCCTTGATGCGACCTTCGATGTCGGCCTTCTTGCCCTTGCCGCCAACGACGGTGGTGTTTTCCTTGTCGGAAACGATCTTCTCAGCGCGACCAAGGTCATTGACCGCGACGGATTCGAGCTTGCGTCCCATTTCTTCGGAGATGACCTGTCCGCCGGTGAGGACGGCGATATCCTGAAGCATGGCTTTGCGGCGATCGCCGAAGCCGGGGGCTTTCACGGCGAGCACGTTGAGCATGCCGCGGATCTTGTTGAGGATGAGGGTGGCGAGTGCTTCACCGTCGATGTCTTCGGCGATGATGACCAGTTCGCGCTTGCCAAGCTGGACGAGTTTCTCGAGCAGGGGAACGATATCCTGTGCGGCGGAGATCTTCTTGTCGTAGATCAGAACATAAGCGTCACTGATCTGAGCTTCCATGGATTCAGCGTTGGTGATGAAATAGGGGGAGAGATAACCGCGGTCGAACTGCATACCTTCGACGAATTCGGTTTCGAACTGCATCGTCTTGGATTCTTCGACGGTGATGACGCCGTCTTTGCCGACCTTGTCCATCACGTCGGCGATCAACTGACCGACTTCCTCGTCTGCGGCGGAGTTGGTCGCAACGGAGGCGATTTCGTCCTTGGTGTCGATCTTGACGGAGTTCTTCTTGAGTTCAGCCACGATGGTTTCGGTGGCGAGTTCGATGCCGCGTTTGAGGAGCATCGGGTTGTAACCGGCTTCGAGAGCCTTCAAACCTTCGTTCACAATGGCGTGCGCCAGAACGGTGGATGTGGTGGTGCCGTCACCGGCAATATCGTTGGTCTTCTGGGCGGCTTCCTTGAGAAGCTGGGCACCCATGTTCTCGAACGGATCTTCGAGTTCGATCTCCTTCGCCACGGAAACACCGTCGTGAGTGATGGTGGGGGAACCGAACTTGCGATCGATCGCCACGTTGCGTCCCTTGGGACCAAGAGTGGCTGATACCGCATTCGCGACGGCGTTCATGCCGTTCTTCAGTTTGCGGCGTGCATCTTCGGAAAATACGAGTTGTTTTGCTGCCATAATTCACTTCCTCTTTTTTTATTCAGAAATTTATACGCTTCAGGCGCGGAACGGCGCCGCGTTCGGCGCCAGGAGCGACTGAATTAACCTACAATACCGAGAATGTCGCTCTCGCGCAAAATGAGCAACTTCTTGCCGTCCATTTTCACTTCGGTGCCCGAGTATTTTGCGAACAAAATAATGTCACCGACTTTCACGTCCATGGCGACACGGTCGCCGCTATCGTTGCGGTCACCGGGACCAGCCGCCAAGACCTTGCCCTGCTGGGGTTTTTCCTTTGCGGTTTCGGGGAGGATGATGCCACTCGCGGTGGTTTCCTCCTGCTCAACGGGCTCGATCAACACGCGGCTGCCGAGGGGTTTGAACGAAATTTTTGCCATTAGATGCCTCCTGTAAGGTTAATTCAAATATTCAAAGAATTAGCACTCGGTCAATTTGAGTGCTAAACGCTATCTTACCCAGTATAAATATCAACGTCAAGGGGGAATATAAAAATTCTTACAAAGTTCTGATGACAAGCCCGCCCGCCTCTTTCCCGTACTTGTGCCTGTCTCACCACCCAAGCCTTGTGCCCAGCCTGTTATTTCCGCTCTTTCCGGTGCTATTGCGGATTAATAACTCATCCTGTTGAAAACAACACTGTTTTCCCTCACCCTACCCCTCTCCCAAAGGGAGAGAAGAACTCCCTTCCCCTTCGGGGGAAGGGCTGGGGATGAGGGAGCATAAATCGTCAACTGGAGATTGCCCGATTATTTTGGAAAAGCGCATGAATCCCTGAAAGAGTCAAATACAAATTTACGGGGTAGGCGTCGGCTCGACCATTGCCGGTTCAGTTGTCGGCGTGGAAGAAGAGGCGGAAGAGGTCGGCTCCGGGTCAAATGTGCAGATGGTCCGCACCACAGCCATATCCGCGGCAATGTTCGGGTCCGAAATATATTCGGAGGTTTCGACGATCCTCGCCACATCCAACGCCTGCGGACAGTAATTGACCTTCGGCGTGCTCAACGCCGCCAGCTCCGAGGCGTAGACGTCATAATAATAGACCGTGCTGCTATCGAGCGGCAGCCCAGGAACTTCGGAGGGTTCGTCGTTCGGTCCGCACCCGCCGCGACCGTCGCAGGATTGTTCCGCCGTACAGCCGTTGATGGCGCATCCCAACGCGAGAATGCCCGTTTCGTAATTGCGGTTCTTGTGATACAGCATTCCCAACTCGCCGTAAAGGACGGGGTTGAACGGTTCGAATTCAATCGCCTTTTGGATATTGCGAATGGCAATGAAAAACTCACCCATTTGAGAATAGGTCTTGGCGATGGAAATATAAGGCGCCGGATCTTCCACGCCCAACTGCTGGTTGATGCGTGCGGTCTGCGCGAAATATTCCAACGACTTTTCGAACAATTGTCGCTGTACATCTTCGTTCGGGCTTTCAAAGGCGAGACGGCGATAACCTGCACCGGCACGCAAATAAAGGAATGTCAGATTTGGCGCGATGGCTATGGCGCGGTCATAGGCTTCAATGGCGAGTGCATACTCGCCCAAAGACTCAAGCACATAGGCATGGACGCGGTGAACGTCCATCAAAGAAGAATCATCCGCCAGCGCCTGCTCGATGACCTGCTGCGCCTGAGTCCATTTTTGCTGATCGACCAATACTTCGGCATAGAAGGATTGCGCGAGCACGTTCGCATTATCCAACTGAATGGCGCGGACAGCCTCCTGTTCGGATTTCGTCAGCAGGGACTGCCTTTCGCGCGCGTCGGAAATATAGGAAGCTTTCCAATCCAATGCAAAGGCGTAGACGGCATGTGCGTAGCTGCTATCCGGGTTGACCTCCACGGCTTTTTCAGCGGAAGTGATGGCTTCGTCCAAACGGGCGAGGATCTGCTCCTGCTGAACGATCAACGCGGTGGAATACGTCTGCACGCGGGAAAGCTGCGCCCAGACCTCGGCGTTGGTCGGGTCGACGTTCGCGGCTTCCTGATAGGCTTCGATGGCGGCGTCCAATTGACCGGCGGTGAAGTAGGCGTCCCCTTCGAGCGTGTAGGAGGCGGCGAAGCGCGTGGGAGTGGGCGTAGGCAGGAACAGCGGCTTCACATCCCCCTTCTGCACAGAGCGGATGAGCCAAATGCCCGCCAGGATCAACACGACGAAAAAGAACATGCGGTAGATGCCCGTCTCGTCGCGGCGGCGGAAGATACTGCGTCGCTGGTAGATGTTCATGGCGTGGGCGTAGCTTCCGCCTCGGGCGTGGATTCAACTGTCGGCGTGGTAAGAGGCGTGGTGTTTCCTTCCGAGAGATTCTGTTCGCAGCGGTTGACGATCTCGTTGGCGTTGTCCACTGCCAGTTCATCCGAAGGGATGCGCGAGATGATCAACTGTGCGATCTGCAAGGCTTCACCGCATTGATTGGTACGCGCCAGCGCCAGCCCGTAGGTGAAATAATATTCGGCAATGCGCGGATTATCGGGCGTGAGGTTGATGACCTCCATTTCATGACCATCATCCGAAAGCCCGCCCTTGACCACATAGGACAATTCCTTGATGGCTTCGGGCCAGTAGGCATTGCGGTACAGCATGACGCCATAATTTCCGCGCAGATTCGTATCGGCGGGATTATCCGTCACGGATGACTCCGCATACTGCATGGCTTTCCCATATTCACCGATGGTGGCGTAGGTACGCGAAAGCAATAGGTCGGGGTTGGGATCTTCGGGGTTGAGCGCGTTCGCTTTTGTGAACGCCTCCACAGCCTTGTCGTAAATTCCGAGAATGCGGTAGTTACGCCCGATGGCTAGATAAAGGTCGCCGATGTTGGCGTTGATGGCAATGGCGGCTTCGTATTCGCGGATGGCTTCCTCGTAGTTGCCGGTCGCCTCCAGAATATATCCGCGGGCGCGATGGGTTTCGAGCAGGTCGGGCGCAAGCGCCTGCGCTACTTTGGATTCTTCGATGGCTTTTTCAACGCCGTCAAAGCCGCCCACTCCGCTGTAATACGAATCGACTAATATTTCCACATAATAAGCATGCGCGAGGGCATTATTCGGGTCGAGTTCCAAAGCGCGCTTGACGCTCGATTCAGCTTCCAGATAATTTCCCTGAAAATTCAGCGCCCACCCGCGGACAGCGTGCGCCATGGAATTTCCCGGGTTGAGTAGGAGCGCGTCTTCGGCTGCGGTCTGCGCTTCTTTATATTTGCCCGCAAACGCCAAGGTCCGCGCCAGCATGATATGCGTGGACGGGTTATCAGGCGCGGAGACCACCGCCTCCTGATAGGCGTCAATGGCAGGCACAAGTTTGCCCTGATCGAAAAGCGACTCCGCCTCGGAAATGAGCGTTTCCGGTGAAATGGTGGGTGTGGGAGTAGGCACACCGAGCGGCTGGATATCCGCAACCACGAAACGATTAACATACGCCGCCGCCAGCACCAGCAGGCTTAGCAGAATTATGCGGAACCAATTCGGGCGGGTCCGCCTTTTGTTCATACTCCATTTACTTCCTCTTAGATACATAAATTCATATTACCTTCGCGTGAAATCGCAGTCAAGTGAACTTCTACTGACCGTCTCATAATCATTTAACTTCAGTTTAAGAATCGCAGCACTCCGTAATTCACCTCTTATATGCTAAAATCGCGCCATGCAATTTGAGGTATTTACCCTCCTGCCCGAAGTTTTCCCATCCTATCTTGAAACCAGCATAATCAAACGCGCTCGCGAACGGGGATTGATCGACGTGCGCCTGCACAACATCCGCGATTATACCCACGATAAACACCACACCACCGACGACGCTCCATACGGCGGAGGCGGCGGGATGGTGATGAAGCCCGAGCCAGTCTTCGAGGCGGTCGAATCCGTTCTGGGGACCGCTTCGCCTCAATCCGCGCCGGAGGCTGATTCGAACATCCCGATCATTCTCCTCACCCCGCAGGGGCGCGTCTTCAACCAGACCATCGCCAAGGAACTCTCCCAATATCCGCGCATCGCCCTTTTATGCGGACGGTACGAAGGCGTTGACGAACGCATCCGCGAAGAACTCGTCACCGACGAGATTTCCATCGGCGATTTCGTGCTGACCGGCGGCGAACTGCCCGCGCTCCTCCTCATCGACGCGGTCTCGCGCCTCCTGCCGGATGTACTCGGCGATCCCACCGGCGCGGAAGACGACTCACACGCCATGGGTCTGTTGGAATATCCGCACTACACACGTCCGCCTGAGTTTCGCGGCTCCAAAGTGCCGGACGTTCTTCTTTCCGGCGATCACGCCAAAATAGAAAAATGGCGCAGGGAACAGGCATTGGAGCGAACATTTAACAAACGTCCCGATATGCTTGAAAAGGCAGATCTTACAAAGGAAGACTTGAAACTTCTGAAAAAATTAAAAGAACAACAAACTGATAATGAACAAACAGGTTAGCAGTTTTACGAGACAATAATCCGATCATCATTCGCAAATCGTAAATCGAAGGAGATGCAGCATGTCAACAAAGTTCAATTACGGCAGGATATTTTTACTCGGTTTCGGTTTCTTTGGCGTAAGCGTTATCTGGGGTATATATAACGCATTCGTCCCCATCTTTCTGGCAAATAAATTCAGTCTCGCCCCGGCATGGATCGGCTTCTTCATGACGCTGGATAACATTGCCGCATTGTTCATCCAACCTCCCGTCGGTGCGTGGAGCGACCGCCTGCGCACGCCGATAGGACGGCGTATGCCGTTCATTTTGGTCGGTGCGCCATTGGGAGCACTGGCGTTCGGTTTCATTCCTCTAGCGGCGGTGCTTCCGCTCTTTGTGGCGTGTACCAGCACCTTGTTATTGAGCATGGCATTGTGGCGCACACCGGTTGTGGCGCTCATGCCTGATATCACCCCTTCTCAATATCGCTCACAGGCGAATGGCATCATCAACTTTATGGGTGGTATTGGAGCCATCATTGCATTTTTGGTCGGGTCATCGCTTTATCGAATCAACCCAAACTTTCCGTTTTGGATGGGCTCAGGTTTGGTTATCCTTTCTTCTCTTTTGTTATTCATCTTCATTAAAGAACCGCACAATTATGAAGATGCCTCACACGAACCGGATATGTTCGCCAGCCTGCGTGAAGTAATTGCGGACAAAGAGAAAAGCGCGATTCGCCTCTTCCTTGCCATCTTTGCATGGTTTGTCGGCTATAACGCCATTGAAGCCTTTTTCACGCTATATGCCGTCAACCACCTCGGCTTGAACGAAGCGGACGGCGCGGGTCTGTTGGGGCATCTCTCGCTTATCTTCGTCCTCTTTGCGTTGGTGGCTGGTGTCATCGGTGCGCGAGCGGGTCGGCGAGTGACGATCAGTGCGGGGCTGATTTTATTGGGCAGTTTTATCTTTGCGGCATATGTCATACCGGTTGAAACGCTCATCACCCCGTTGACAAAGGTCCCGGTGCTTGGCACCATTCGTGTTATCAGTCTGTTCTTGATGGGTGCCGGCGCCTCATGGGCGCTCATCAACATAAATTCACTGCCCATGGTTGTGGATATGACCACCTCTGCACGCCTTGGCACGTACACCGGTTTATATTATCTATTCTCCACCCTGGCGGCGATTGCGGGTCCCATTATCAACGGCGGGATCGTGCAATTGAGCGGCAATAATTACAACCTGATGATGCTTGCCGCCCCGTTGTTCATGGTGATCGCTTTGGTATTGATGCTCGGCGTGAAGCGCGGCGAGGCGGTTATCGCTGAATAACCACGAGTAATAATTTGCGCATTTGGAAGTATCTTTTTCTGACGATGATGGGCTGGGCGTTGACCGCCTGCCTGTCATCGTCAGATTGTTTTCGTATGGATGTCTTTTGCGCCGCGCTGGTGACAGACACGCTCGGCACCGATGACCACGGCATCAATCAGGATGCATGGGCGGGATTGCAGGAAGCGCAAACCAGCGGCTTGGCAGATCAGGTCGCTCATATTGACTCTGTCGATGCGCGCGATTATTCAAAGAACATCGCTTACTTCACGGAGCGGGGATACGACATCATCTTCACGTCGGGCGTTGCGCTCGATGACGTCACGCTTCAAAGCGCGGACCTGACGCCTGATTCTGTTTTCGTGGGTTTGAACCAAACCTTTGAAGAGTCCCGCTCAAATTTAATTTCCGTCACTTTCCCCGAAGACCAGATGGGATTCGCCGCTGGAACACTCGCCGCAAAACTGACGCGCACAAGGATCATCGCCGCCGTGTGCGAAACCTCCGGCATCGACGCGATGTGGCGCTATTGCGAAGGCTTCCGCGCGGGCGTGGCAAGTGTGGATACAACGATTGATGTGCTGGTCGTCTATCGCGATAACGGCGACCGCGAAAAATTATTTGTCGATGAAGATTGGGGCTATGAGACGGGTTCCACTCTCATTCGGCGCGGCGCGGATGTGCTTTTTGCGGCGGGCGGCGTCACCGCACAGGGAGCGTTGAAGGCGGCAACGGAGTACGGAATCCACGCCATTGGGGCGGAACGCGATCAGGCGGCGGCATTGGGAGAATCAGGCTCCAGCGTGGTCACTTCCTTTTATGGGCAGACCCAACTCGAGGTCCAGGAGGTGATGCGGATGGTCAAAAACGGGCAATTTCCCGAAAATTTGGAGGGACAAGTCCAATATGTGCCTCTGAATCCGGAATTTCCGCTTGGGTGGTCGGAAGAGTTGAATTCGCTTTTGGAGTCGCTTTTTGCGGGGAAAATTCGAACAAATGTGGAAAAATCGCGTTAACATTGCGCAGTCTTGCACAAAGGATGGTCTGGCTTTATACTTGCCACGTCGTTTGGCTGTGCTACATTAGCAAGCCTATATAACCCCAGTATCTTCTATGAGGAGAAGAAATAACATGAAGAAGTTCTATTTCGTTATGGCTGCGTTGGTCGTTGCGTCGCTGGTCATTACCGCCTGTGGTGGCGGCGCCAGCAGCAATGCCTTCAAAGTCGGTCAGGTGACTGACCTCGGTGGTATTGATGACAAGTCCTTCAATGCCACTGCTTATGCAGGTGTTGAAAAGGCTGTTGCCGAACTCGGTGTGGAAGGCAAATATCTTGAATCCACCCAGCAGGCTGACTATGCCAAGAACATCCAGCAGTTCCTCGATGAGGACACCGACCTGATCATCACCGTCGGCTTCCTCCTCGGCGTGGACACCGCCACCGCTGCGAAAGCCAATCCTGATACCATGTTCGCGATCGTGGACTATGCGTATCCCGATTGTTGGGAAGGCGCTGTTGAGGGCAAGGATTGTGGTTCCACCACTGAGATCTCCAACGTCCTCGGCTTGACCTTCTCGACCGATCAGGCTGGCTTCCTCGCTGGCTACGCCGCTGCCGCCTCCACCCAGACCGGCAAGGTTGCCACCTTCGGTGGTATCAACCTCCCCACCGTGAATATTTTCATGAAGGGTTACGAAGCTGGCGTGAACTACTACAATGCCCAGAAGGGCACCAATGTGGAAGTTCTTGGTTGGAGCACCGAAGCGGGCGATGGTTCCTTCACCGGTAACTTCGACTCCCTCGATGACGGTCGTTCCTTCGCTGAATCCTTCGTTCAGGAAGGCGCTGACATCATCATGCCGGTCGCTGGACCTGTGGGTCTCGGCTCCGCTGCCTACTGCCAGGAAAGCGGCTCCTGCAAGATCATCGGTGTGGACACCGACTGGACCGTTTCCGCCTCTGAGTACTCCGACATCATCCTCACCAGCGTTCTCAAGAACATGAACGTTGCCGTGTACGATGCCATCAAGGCTGCCCAGAGCGGCGACTTCGCCGGCGGCGTGTATGTTGGTACCCTTGCCAACAACGGCGTGGGCATTGCCAATGTTGCCGGTGCTTCGGATGAACTCAAGTCCGAACTCGATGCCATCAAACAGGGCATCATCGACGGCACCATTTCCGCCCAATAGTACTTACCCAATTGCACTAAAAAAGCCGGGGGAGGTTTCTCCTCCGGCTTTTTCCTTCGGTACGATAGACCCTAAAGGTGTTTTCATTAAATCCCCCAATCCATCTGCACCTACCTTATAATTGGATGGTGCAAAGAAGACCTTTAAGATTTATCGAATCCATGAACATGGAGGGCATGGTATGACCAACGTTTTGGAACTGCGCGGCATTACCAAACGTTTCCCCGGCGTTCTTGCCAACGACAAAATAGACATCACCCTGCGGGAGGGAAAGATCCTCGCATTGCTGGGGGAAAACGGCGCGGGGAAAAGCACGCTTATGAACATCCTGTACGGGTTGTACAAACCCGACGAAGGCAAGATCATTGTCCGCGGAAAAGAAGTGGAAATCCAGGGACCGAACGATGCCATTGCGCAAGGCATCGGCATGGTGCATCAGCATTTTATGCTTGTACCGGTGATGACCGTAACCGAGAACGTGATGCTCGGCATCGAACCCGTCAAGAACGGCGTCATTCTGGACAAGGAAAAGGTCGCCAAACGCATCCGCGAGATCTCGGATGAATATGGTTTGGAAGTGGACCCGACTGCTTACATCAAAGACCTGCCGGTCGGTATTCAGCAGCGCGTGGAGATCATCAAAGTCCTTTACCGTCAGGCGGATATTCTCATCCTCGACGAACCCACAGCCGTATTGACCCCGCAGGAAGTGGAAGGTCTGTTCAAGATCATCGATACGCTCATCAAGGCGGGCAAATCCATCATCTTTATTACCCACAAACTAAAGGAAGTTCTGGCAGTTGCAGATGACATCACCGTGCTGCGTCTTGGCACCGTGGTTGGTTCCATCGACCCGAAGGAAGCGACTTCCGAGATCCTTGCCACGATGATGGTGGGACGCGATGTCAACCTTGTCGTGCAAAAACAGCCAGCCAAACCGGGTGAACCCGTCCTTGTGGTGGAGGACCTCTTCGTCCGCGACGAACGCCAGCACCTGACCGTTCAGGGCGTATCGTTCGATGTCCGCAAGGGCGAAGTGCTTGGCGTTGCCGGGGTGCAGGGCAACGGTCAGACCGAATTGGTGTACGCGCTTACCGGGCTTTTGCCTTTGGAAGCAGGCACCATCCGTCTGCTTGGCGAACCCATCCATCACACCACACCCCGCAACATCCTGGAAAGAGGCGTGGCTCACATCCCTGAAGACAGGCAGCGCCACGGGTTGATCCTCTCCTTCCCCATCCACGACAATATGATGTTGTGTACCTATTACAAACCGCCGTTCGCGCGCGGTATCTCGCTTCAGGAAAAAGCCATTTTCAGCAACGCCGAAGCGCTGGTAAAACAATACGATGTGCGCACACCCAGCATCTACGTCAACGCTGGAAATCTCTCGGGCGGCAATCAGCAAAAGGTGATCGTGGCGCGCGAATTCTCACGCCCCATCGAACTGCTTATCGCCTCGCAGCCGACCCGCGGGTTGGATGTCGGTTCCATCGAGTACATCCACAAACAGATCATCAAAAAACGCGACGAGGGCTCCGGTGTTCTGCTGGTCTCCTCCGAACTGGACGAGATCCTCGCCCTTTCAGACCGCATCGCCGTCATGTACAAGGGACAGATCATGGACATCGTCGACGCGGATAAAACGAGCAAGGAGCACCTCGGCTTGCTCATGGCGGGCGTTCATCCCTCCGAAGCATCGATCAAGAATTAGGAGTTGTATCTGTGAGTAATACAACCACTCCCGCCCCAGAAACTGGGAAGAAAGAAAAGAAGAGCAGCTCCATCTGGCAGGAACTGCTGGTTCCCGTTCTCGCGGTCGTCACGGGTTTGATCCTCGGCGCGATCGTGATCGTCATGAGCGGAGAAAATCCGTTCCGCGCTTATGGCGCGCTTTTTGCCGGTTCCTTCGGCTCGCCCGTTGACTTCTTCGAAGGCATCCGCATCTACTTCACCACCGGTGAAACTGCGGCTTTGATCAAAGCCATCTATCCCTTCACGGAAAGTCTCGTGACCGCCACTCCCTACATCTTTGCTGGGCTGTCTGTGGCGATCGGCTTCCGCTGCGGTCTCTTCAATATCGGCGCAGAAGGACAATTCTTCATCGGCGCGCTGAGTTCGGCGTTCGTGGGCTACAGCATCAAGGGTCTGCCCATGATCATCCATCTTCCGCTTGCGATCTCCGCAGGGATTTTGGGCGGTGCCCTCTGGGGCATGATCCCCGGCTATCTCAAGGCGCGTTTCGGCGCACACGAAGTGGTCAACACCATCATGATGAACTGGATCGCGTTCCGATTAAGCGACTGGCTCCTGAACGGACCGATGAAGGCATCCGGTTTCCGCCCGGTGACACCGAACGTCGAAGCCTCGGCTGAACTTCCGCGCTTCTTCTCGGACCCGCTGCGGTTCAACCTCGGATTCTTCCTCGCCCTTTTGGCAGCTTATCTCGTCTATTGGTTCCTCTTCAAGACTACGCTCGGTTTTGAGATCCGCTCTGTGGGCGCCAACCCCGATGCCGCAAAATATGCGGGCATGAACATCATCCGCAATTTTGTGCTGGTCATGTTCATTTCCGGCGGTCTGGCGGGCATGGCGGGAGCCTCCCAGGTTCTCGGCGTGGACCACTGGGTGGGTCAGGGATTCTCAGCCGGGTACGGGTTCGATGCGATTGCGCTCGCCCTGCTCGGTAAAAGTCATCCCGCAGGAGTCGTTCTGGCGGCGCTGCTGTTCGGCTTCCTCCGCAGCGGCGCAACGGACATGCAGTCGATGGCGAGAATCCCCGTGGACATTATCTCCATCGTTCAGGGCATGATCATCGTCTTCATTGCCGCACCGGATATTATCCGCTGGTTTTACCGCATTCGAACTGCCAAGAAGGAAGAAACAGTCCTTACCCGCGGGTGGGGCAGCTAAGAGGTTTGCATGACTAACGACAATATTCAGATCAATTCCGCAGCTGAAAAACGAAAGCGAATCTCGTACGGCATTGCGCTTCTGCTGGTCGGTTTCGTCATCTATCTGCTTTTCGGTTTGAACACACAAGCCGGTTCACTGACAACCTTCGGTTTGAACCTTACCAGTTCACAGGCGATCAAGGTTCCAGACCTTATTGTTCCAGCACTGCCAGCGATCTACATGATGGCTGCCATTTCCGTGTTTGCCGGAGCCTACCAACTGGCGCGCGGCGTGCGTTCCACCGGATGGCTTATCAGCATTCTTGCATTCACATTCGTGGTCGCCTTCCTCATGTGGGCGGCGCAGGATAAATCCTTCAACCTGACAGGCATGTTGAGCAGTTCACTCGTCCGCGCCACACCGATCGCTTTGGCGGCGTTGTGCGGCGTGATCAGCGAACGTTCGGCGGTCATCAACATCGGTATCGAAGGCATCATGCTGATGTCCGCACAGGCGGCTGTCATTTCAGCCACGCTGACCCATAACCTGTATGTCGGTTTGATCGTCGCCATTATCGTCGGCGGATTGGTCGCAGCGTTCCATGCCTATCTTGTCATCCGCTTCAAGGTCGACCAGATCGTCAGCGGCGTTGCCATCAACATCGTTGGGACAGGCACTACTTCGTTCATCAGCTCACGCTTTATGCAGAGCGCCGGTGACACGCTGAACAACTCCGGCACATTCCCGATCATTTCCATTCCCATCCTTTCAAAAATCCCCGTGCTGGGACCCGTCTTCTTCGAGAACAACCTGATCGTGTACCTCACCATCATTCTGATCGTGGTCGTACATATCCTATTGTTCTACACCCCATGGGGGCTCCGCACCCGCGCTGTGGGCGAACATCCCAAAGCAGCAGACACATTGGGCGTGAACGTTTACTTCATGCGGTACGTCAACGTGATTCTTGGCGGTATGATCGCGGGTGTTGGCGGCGCCTACTTCACCATCGGTTCTGTGGGTCGTTTCGACGAGATCATGACCGCAGGCAAAGGCTTTATCGGTCTTGCCGCGATGATCTTCGGTAAATGGAATCCCATTGGCGCATACACATCGTCGCTCATCTTCGGCTTTGCCGACTCGCTTCAGGTAAAACTGCAAATCCTGCGTGTGCCGATCCCCTCGGAATTCCTGCTCATGGCTCCCTACATCGTGACCATGATCATCCTGACCGGTGTTGTGGGACGTGCCATTCCGCCCGCAGCGGATGGTCAGCCCTACGAGAAATAAACGCCTCAGTTCGGACCTCGAACTTGATACACAAAACAGGAGTTGTACAACTCCTGTTTTTGATTCAGCCAGTACACAGGGTGGATTCCCCGGAAAACATCTTGGAGTAAAATATTTTTATAAAGAGGAGACGCAATGAGTAAACGAATCCGCCTATTCCATGTATTCATGATCTTCGCCATGTTCCTTGGCGCATGCAACCTACCCACGAATGACCCCGAGGCAGCCACTGCCACAGCCGCGGCGATGACCGTGATCGCCCAACTGAGCGAAACCCCAACACCCTCCGCCACCGCCACGCCATTGGCGACCCTGACCGAAATCGCCCTTCCCACAAACACAAGCACACCCGTCGCCACGGCAACACCGACATGCCCGCAGGCGCAGTTCGTCACAGACGTTACCATTCCCGACGGGACCGTCATGACACCCGGACAGTCGTTCACAAAGAAGTGGCGCATCCGCAATACTGGGCAATGCGCCTGGAGCGGATACACCCTCGTCTTTGACAGCGGCGATTCCATGGGCGGACCCTCTTCCCAACCGATCGGAGCCGTCAATCCCGGTCAGGAAATAGACTTGGAAGTGAATCTCACCGCTCCCGGTTCTGCGGGCAGTTACAAAGGGTACTGGCGTATCGTTTCAAATACCAACGTGCTCGTCCCCATGATCAACGGATATCAGGGCAGAGCCTTCTACGTGGATATCAAAGTTCAGGCGCCCGCTACCGCAACAAACACCAGCGCCCCCGCTTTTGCCGTCACCAGCGTGAATTTCACCAACACGGGCGGCTGTAATATCGGCTTCACCGCCACCGCCGACATCACTGTCAACGGACCGGGAACTGTGACCCTGCACTGGATCCGCAGCGACGGAGCCACACCGCCCGTGCCGCCCGCGCTCAACTTCGCCGCCGCCGGCACCCAATCAGTCAGTATCTCGTGGACGACAACAGCACCCGGCACACATTGGTTCGATATTTACATCGATTCACCCAACAACCAGCAATTCGGGCGAGCGCAATTTACCTGTCCATAGAACAGGAACCGCCATTAAAACCGCAACGCCCGTGAATACGGGCGTTGTCATTTAACAGTATAATTTTCCGCGAAATACGAAAGGAAGAAAATGCTTAAAACAAAACTGTTTTACCTGTTTTCGCTGACCTTTATCGCTGCACTACTCGTCACAGCCTGCGGAGGAAGTGAAGACGCCCAGACGATCATCCAGACCTCTGTGGCAGAGACGGTCGCTGCACAGGCGCCCACAGACGCTCCCGCCACCGGGGAAACGCCCGCGGCGACCCTGATCCCCACGCAGACACCGTTCGCATTACCGACCCTCGGATCCCCCATTCCGCTGGTTTCCCCCACCTCCGCGCCGATCACGGGCTCGAATGCAAACTGTGCAAGCGCCAGCCTGCAGAACGAATCCCTTGTGGACGGGACGATCTTTAAGCCCGGCGAAGAATTTACAAAAACCTGGTACATCACAAATACCAGCAACTGCGTATGGAGCACGAATTACAAGATCGTATTTTGGTCTGGCGATATTCTCGGCGGCGGATATGTCTACAACCTGCCGCAGGCAACCGGTCCCGGGCAGACCGTGCCCATTGCCCTCGTCCTCACAGCCCCCACAACGGACGGTCCCTACCGCTCCGAATGGAAACTGCAAACCCCGGATGGCATCAACTTTGGCGTGGGTGTTTACCAGGCGGCTTTCTACACGGAGATCGTAGTCGACTCGTCAACTACGCCAACATATGACATCACCAAGGCAACACTCGTGATCGACCGCGAGCCTGATTACGGCTGTGCGCCTGCGAACATGGTCTACACCGCGATCGTTACGATTACCACCAACGGACCTTTGGAATTCAAATACCAGATCCGGCAACAGGACGGAAACAACGCCTATAAGAAAACGGTCAAAATGACCGAAGCCGGAGAATACGTGGATTCGGAACACACATGGAAACTTGGTCGCGCCGCCTCACAGAACAGCAACCGCTGGATGCAGCTCGTGATCGTCGAACCCTTCTACAGGGAATACCCACAAGTAAGTTTCGACTTCTATTGTCCATAAACAACATCACAAAAAGGAGCCGGGACATCCCCGGCTTCTTTTTTATTGGGAACCTGACAGGCTTTTGATTCGTCCTTAATGGTTGGAAGGAACAACTGGAGGAAGCATGTCTCGAAAATATTCATTTTTTATCGTTCTGATCGTTGTACTTTTGGCGGCGCAGCTTGCCTGCAACCTGCCGTCGAACTCGGCGACACCGGACCCGTTCGCCACGCTTAATGGACTCTACACCGCCTCGGCTCAGACTCAGGCGGTATCTGGTTCAGCGACACCGGGTTTGCCCCAGCCGACAGTGACGTTGGCAGGGTCACCCACAGCGACGAATCAGCCTGTGATCCAGTCACCCGGACCGACGTCGAAGTGTGATGCGGCGTTATTCCTCGCCGATGTGACCTATCCCGACGGAAGCATCGTGCCGCGCAACACCACCTTTGTCAAAGTCTGGCGCATCCGCAACGCGGGAACCTGTACGTGGTCAACATCCTATTCGATCGTGTTCTTCGGCGGCGACGGGATGAGCGGACCCTCGGCGATTTCCATGCCGGGCAGCGTTGCGCCGGGACAATATATCGAAATCCCGATCACGCTGGTTTCGCCCGGTACAGACGGTTCATACCGCGGCTATTGGAAGATTCGAAATGCCTCTGGCGGGTTGTTTGGGATCGGCACGCAGGCAGACACCGCCTTTTGGGTGGACATCCGCGTAACGGGACCGTCGTTCATTGCCTACAATTTTGCCGATAATTACTGTCAGGCGAATTGGTCAAATGGCGGCAATGCGCTCCCGTGCCCCGGTTCGGACGGCGACTCAAGCGGATATGTCATCCGGTTGAACGCGCCAAAAATGGAGAACGGCGTAACAGAAGACGAACCGGGTCTGTTGACCGTGCCGCAGGATAAAAATAACGGCGAGATCAGCGGGCAGTTCCCGGCGTACACTGTGCAGGCAGGCGACCGGTTCCGCACCATTGTCAACTGCCAGCGCGACGCCACAAAATGCAACGTGGTTTTCCGTTTGGATTACAAAAATAACGGCGTGATCAAGACCTACGCCAGTTGGGCGGAGGTATATGAAGGCAAGTATTATCCGGTGGACCTCGATTTGAGCAGCCTCGCCGGTGAGACGTTGAAATTCATTCTGGTCGTCAGCGCCAACGGCGGGAACAATCAGGATTATGCCATCTGGCTCAACCCGCATATTGTGCGCCAAGGTATCGCGCCGACAGCGACATTCACCCCTTCGCCGACGATCACCCTTACATCGACCCCGACGTTTACGCCTACTTTCACGCCAACCGCCACAGACACTCCCACCGAAACACCGACGCCGTAGCCGCAAAGTCAAACGGACAGAATATTTACAGGGCAGGTGTACACCTGTAAACCCTTAAATTCGCGGTTATAAATTGTGACCATCCGCTTAAAGGGAGTGTCCATCATAGAAGATAAAGGAATCCTTCACCACAGAGAGCACAGAGTTCACGGAGAAAACAAAGAAGAATCTCTGTGCTCTCCGTGTGCTCCGTGGTGAATATTCACTACATTACTTCCGAATGTAGACACTCCCCGCTTAAACCACAAAAGCATTTTGTGACCGTGACGGGTATAATAAAGTTAACCACTATTGGAGGTTTCACCATGAATTTTCGCAAGTTTCGCTGGCTGGCAGGAATTACATTTGCAGCAGTTTTCATAAGTTCCTGCAATATCGGAGCGACCCCTCCGCCAGCACTGGATACCGGTGCGATCCAAACCCAGGCATTTGGACAGGTGCTGACCCAGGTTGCCGATCAGGAAACCCAGACCGCGGCAGCCCTGCCGCCAACACCGTTTCCAACCAATACCCTGGCGCCGACCAACACCCTGCCTCCACTTCCAACGGCAGACGTTTTTGCGCTCAATACCAACACACCTTTTACATTCAACACCCAGCAGCCCGGTTTGACTCCGCAGGTGAACGGGCTGGTCACAACGGTCACAGCCGGCATTTATAGCACGGTCACAACCAAGAATGGCTGCAATGACGGCTACCTTGTCAGCGAATCCCTGCCTTATGATGGCAAAACCATCCTGCTCGGCACAGTATTCGACAAAAGCTGGGATTTCCTCAACACCGGCACATGCGCCTGGGACGAAGGCTATTCCTTCGCCTTTGTCGAAGAATTCTCAACCGGACCCAGATACGGCAACGGCAAGGATTACATTATCCCCAAAGATGGTCCTTTCACGAAACCCGGCGAGACCAGAACGTTCACGGTCACGTTGAAAACCCCGAAAACCCCCGGCGAGTACATTTGGTACTACAAGATCAAGGACGACGCCGGTCTATACTTTGGCTCGCTGGTCTGGGTCAAGGTCATCTCTGTGAAGGGATAATAAGCTAAGAAAGAGAGGAGACATGAAGAAAGTTCTGACACTCGCCCTCCTGCTTTTGGTAACACTCTCCGCCTGCGCACCCGCCACACCGGTCGAACCAACTGCCGATGTGAATGTGATCCGCACTTCGGCGGCAAGCACCGTGATGGCTGAGTTCACATTGACGGCGGCAGTCTTCACACCGACTCCGCAGCCGCTCCCGACAGAAACACCCACGCAGCAGACCGAATTGCTGCCGCCCACTGAAACCGCGGTTGCCATCAACACCATCGACCCAACGCAGGCGGCGCTGACACCCGACGCATTGTGCGACGATTACGACTTCGATCTGACCACGCTCGATGTCACCGTCCCGGACGGCACTCCGATGCAGCCCGGACAGGATTTTACCAAGACGTGGAAGATCAAGAACACCGGCATCTGCACATGGGACACAAGCTACAAAGCCATCTTCTCCTACAGTTCGCCGCCCAATGAACGGATGAGCGCCCAGCCCATTCCGCTCACCACTCTTGTGGCACCCGGGCAGGAAGTGGAAGTCTCCGTTCAATTCAAAGCGCCGACCACTGCCGGAGAATACACCGGTTACTGGCAGATGGTGAACTCCAAAGGCATACCGTTCGGACAGAAAGACTTTATCCTTATCGTGAAGATCGTTGTTCAATAAACACGAACTCACCCAAGCTATAAAAAACAAAACGCGCCAGCTGGGATTCATCCTGGCTGGCGTTACTTCTTGTGAGCCGCCTGCGCATTTTAATGTCTTTCAGGAATGGCTGGATGCAGGTCATCACGCAACGATGGAGTACCTCGCCTCAGACCGCAACCGGTCACGCCGCGCCGACCCAAAGTTGATCCTCCCCGAATGTGAATCCATTCTCGTTCTTGCTCTGCCATACGCCCCGCCTTCATCCCCAAACCTTCAACATTCTTCATTTCGTATCGCCTCCTACGCCCTCGGCGATGACTATCACAATGTCATCCCGCCGCGCCTGCAGGAGACCGTGCAATTCATCGAAGAGAAGGTCGGTCATCCCGTCCCCAACCGCTATTACACAGACACGGGTCCCATCCTTGAGCGTGAACTGGCGCAGCGCGCGGGTCTTGGCTGGGTCGGCAAAAACTCCATGCTGATCAACCCCAAATTGGGCTCCAACTTTTTACTGGCAGAGATCCTGCTCGGCATCGAACTCGAATACGACCAGGCTCTTCCCACCGACCACTGCGGCACCTGCACCCGCTGCCTGGACGCCTGCCCCACGCAATGTATCCTGCCAAATCGCACCGTCGATTCGCGCCGCTGCATTTCCTACCTCACCATCGAGAACAAGGGCGACATCCCCGAAGACCTGCGCCCGCAAATGCAAAACTGGATATTCGGATGCGACATCTGTCAACAAGTCTGCCCGTGGAACCGATTCTCCCCGCCAGCGGACCCTGCCCTCAAGCCGTCCATTCCGCTTCCCGTGCGGACCTCAGACCTGACTCTGACATCCTCCGAGTTTAATCAACGCTTCAAGCGTTCGCCCATCAAACGCGCCAAGCGCCGTGGATATTTACGCAATCTCGCCGTCGCCGCTGGAAATGCAGGCAACGAGCAGGATATTTCCAATTTGAAACAAGCCGAACAGGATGAAGAGAGTCTTGTCAACGAACATGCAAAATGGGCAGTCAAAGAGATCAAAGCCAAAGGAAATTCATGAACAAACTTCTTATCGCAACGAACAACCAGGGAAAAATTGCAGAGCTTAAAGAATTACTGGCAAATTCTGGAATCGAATTCGTCACACCCGTACAAATCAACTTGCAGCTCGAAGTGGAAGAGGACGGCTCGACCTACGAGGAAAACGCCGGAAAAAAAGCCGCCGCGTTCGCCCAAGCCAGCGGACTGATTTCCCTTGCCGATGATTCCGGTCTTGAAGTGAATGCGCTGGACGGCGCGCCGGGACTGTACTCCGCAAGATATTCCCCAAAACCGGGCGCCAACGACGCGGACAGACGCGCTTTTCTGCTGGAGAATCTCAAAGACAAACCGCGCCCGTGGAAGGCACATTTCCATGCAACTATTGCGATTGCCAAGCCCAGCGGCGAGATCGAATACGCCGAAGGCAATTGCCACGGCGAGATCATCTCTGAAGAACGCGGCACAGGCGGCTTTGGGTACGACCCGATATTCCTCATTGCCGAACAGGGAAAGACGATGGCAGAGTTGGGAATGGAAGCCAAGAATGAACTCAGTCACCGGGCAAGGGCGCTGACGGCAGCAATGCCGACCCTGAAAAAATTTTTTTCAGTATAAACGAAGAGACTGTCACCTTGAAGGTGACAGTCTCTTTTTTAGGCAGATGTAAAAGCCAGATGGATGATCACTTATCTTAACCACTTCCTCTGGAAATGGGAGAGGGGAAGATAGAGGAGCGGATAGAGATTGTGCCAGCAGAGCTCTTTCAACTTATCCAAAGACTGGAAAACTCTAAGTTATGTTTTGAATAAAGCCCAGATATCACCAGCCAATTGCGTGAGGTGTTAATATATTAGGGCTAGCGCGGTGGATATTTCTCGTCCAGATTGCCGTAGCCATTCCACGGATATTGTGCTTTCAAGGTCTCCTCTGCATTGTAATAACCATTAGAGAAAAATTTAGCCTCTAACATATCATCATAAAGTAATGGATCAAATATCTCAAGGCAACTAATTTGAGTATCTGGCGTTATTTCAAGTTTGTCCAAATCAGTAGTATATGAATATGAAATTCCTATTGATAGGTTTGTCAAGATTACTGTTCTACCGCCGTAAAAGTTATCTCCGCTAATAATATCTTTTGGTTCTCCTGCTTGTTCAACAATATCACCAATGGTAGTTTTTATCTCTCCACACAAAGCTAATTTGCTAACCTTATCGTTTTTTAGATAAGCATTTCCTCGCTCCCTTGGTTTCTGATTTAATGTCCATATCTGGTGAAATGAAAAATATATTTGGTTATCAAACATATTCCAAGGTTCATTAGTAATCTTAATAGATTTCTGGTCAATATCGAGTGAATTTTTAAGGATATTTATGAGCTCATCTTTGGTAGTTTTCCCCGCAATTATTCCATTCCAACATGGCAGAATGCAATTTGCTCTATCAAGGATTGTTTTTTCCTCTTTGGAATTAGCACACGCAGTGATGAATAGAAGAACTAGCAAAATTAGTTTTTTCATGGTCGCCTACTGGAACAGAAACTTTTGAATCAACCCATACCTGACCAGTCTTGTAGATTTGCTTTAATTCATCCAAGCTCCTATTAACTTCCAACTATATTTTTCTCTAATCATGCCAGAGAAGAAATTCATCTGGTAGTTTTCAATGTCAGTTCGACTGCAAGTTTCGCCGTCAACACAAGTATCGTGACCTGTCGGGTCGGTATAACGCAGGAATTATTTCGGGCATAGGCGTTGCGGTCGTAGTCTTGCAAATTGTACGGGCTTGATACAATGCTGTCAGACCGGGTCATGTGGTTAAGATATGGAATCAACCATCGGCTAGGAAAGAGGCGGAAGTTCATCCAGAAATTGTTTCAATAATTTCACGACCGCATCCGGCTGTTCGAGCGTCAGCATGTGCCCCGTCTTTTCAAGGATGTAGAGTTGGGCGTTGGGAATATTGTCTTGCAGGTAATTTGAATATTTCGGCGGGGTCATCTGGTCCTCTTCGCCGCAAATAACAAGAGTGGGAATTTGTATCTGCGCGAGCTGCGCGGTCACATCGAATTGGTTGCATGCAAGAAAATCGCCGAGCAAAATGGATGGTCCCGTACTCAACATGCTCTTTTTCGAAAGTGCGAGCAGGTCGCTGGAGGCATACATACTGAAACATGCGCGGTTGATATCTTCCACAGCGGCGGCAAAGGTTTCGGGCTTGCCCACCATTTCGAGCGTGGACTGCGCCACGCGGAGTTTCGCGCCGCTGCCAAACAACGCCAACGCCTTTACCTTTTGCGGATGATGAAGTGCCAAGGTCAACGCAACGCCGCTGCCCATGGAAAGCCCGGCAATGACCGCTGATTCAACACCGATATTCTCCATAAAGCAGACGATATCCTCTGCATACTCATCGATGGAACGCCTGCCTTCGCCTTTGGAGTCGCCGTGTCCGGGCAGATCGAGCGCATAGACGGTTTCACCCTCCAGCCGCCGAAGATACGGATGCCATGATAAAAAACTGCCGCCTGCGCCATGAATGAGGATCAACGGCGGGCGGCTGGAATTTTTATTCGGTTGATGCAATGAATAATGGATGTCTTGCGCGAACGGCATGTTTATGCTCTTGACCTGCGGGCGTGGTGCAGACGGTCGGCGGCTTCTTCGGTGAGCGGGATGTACACCTGCACGTTCGTTCCCTTGCCCGGTTTTGACTCGATATTGAGGAAGCCGTTCACCAGTTCGGCGCGCTCCCGCAGGTTGACCATGCCCAGACTGCTGCTGGAGCGTTTATCATAATTCTGTGTGATCGACTGCACATCGAAGCCTGCGCCATTATCCGAAATCTCGAGCAGGATGAGTCCCGTATCCATTTGACGCATGCGCACAGTGATGGCTTCGGCGGCGGCATGTTTGCGGGCATTATTGACCGCTTCTTCGATGATATAGAAGATGACGCCCTGTTTGCCCATTTCCAGTTGCTGCACAGACCGTTCTTCGATATCCACAACCACGCGCTGGGAATAGGTCTCCATCATCTTGTCCGCCATGGATTGGATGGCAGCCGTCAGCCCCTGCGACTCGAGAATAAGCGGTCGCAGCGTAAAGAGCATGTGGCGGATCTCCTTGGTCGTGCGGTGTGCCAGTTCTTCCAATTTGACCAATTCAGCCTTTGCGGACTCGGGGTCTTTCGCCAGCATACGGCGTGAAATATTCAAGCGCATCGCCATCGCCGCCACAGACTGGGTGGGACCATCGTGCAGGTCACGCGCCAGTTTTTTACGGGCTTCTTCGTACACATCCGCGAGGCGTTCTTTTTCCTCCACCAGATCCTGATAGAGACGTGCATTCTGAATGGCAACAACTGCCTGCCGCCCAATGATATCGAGCAGGTTGGTGCGTTCCAGGGTGAAGAAGTCCGGTTCGGGGTGGGCGAAGAGCAAAACACCATAGACGTTGAAGCCGCTGCGCAGAGGGAAGATATATCCGCTGGTGCAGTTTCGTAATGCCACAACTCGTCCCAGTTCCTGATCGTAACCAATATCGTTGAATTGGATCGGTTCGCCCTCATCGAGCGCCTTTTTCAAAATGCCTTCCGACCCATCGAAGGTAATGCGCATATCAGCGTTCGTAAAACGGCGCGCCGAACCGATGCGCAGCCTGCCGGCGTTGAACAACATCACCGCCCCCACCAGCGGATCGCTTGTGGTCTGTTCAGGGTCCACGTTCGGGTTCAGCGCTGAAGCGCTCATATCGAGCGCGGAGTCCAGTACTCGTTTGTAACTAAGGGTGGAGGAAAGAGTCGAGGTCAGTTCGTAGATGGCGCGCATGCGTTCGTTCTGGATGGCGCGCTTTTTCTCTTCAGAATCGAACCACAAGGCACGGTTCTCGCGCATGTGACCCATCAATCGGCGTCCGAGGAAACCGAACAACAACCCCAATGCGCTCATCGTTCCCGCGATCAGTATCGAAAGCGGAACATCATTTTCTGCGAATACGCCTGTGTAGATGACCAGACCCGAGAATAAAAGCGCAGAAACTATACCGCCTGTAATTTCATAATAGATGGCGCCGGTAAGGATGGGAAGTAATCCAGCCCAAAAGGCAGGTCCGCGAACGCCGCCTTGTACCCAGAAAAAAGCTCCTGTCAGGATCAGGTCCACAAGGATATTGAGGCGGCGATGATATGAAGTACGGATATTAAGACCCGCCAGTGCCGTCATGGATAGATTCCAAACGATCATCAACCCCAAAGTCCAGGCGGTATTTATTTCGAGTTTTTGCCCAAGCCCAAGAGAAACGATCAGCCCCACCAGCATGACCCAGCGTAATGAAATGGCGAACCAGTCTGCCATGTAGGGGGTTTCAAATCTCTTCATCATTGCCTGCCTATGATAACGAAAAAGACGTGGTTAGACAACTTCCTCGACGTTACAGTCAGATTACACCTACTTCTCGTAGCCCATACGAGCCAAATATCCATCTAATTTCTCTAACAAAACGCCCTGCTGCTCACTTGTATAGGCATCACGGAAACGTCCGATCTTGCCTTTGTAGAAATGCAATCCCTGCTGGCTGTCATTGGCACCGGGACGATATTTCTCGATCACTGCGTGGACCTCGGGCTTGTCCGCGTCCAATTTGAGGTAACTCACCAGTTTGGTGGATTCAACGTCATAATTCGTGAGCAGGTCTTCGTAGCGCGCGATCAGCACATTCTTTTCACCCATCCACCGCTCCCAAATGTGGACGTATTCCATCATAAAATCCACGCTTTTCTCAAAGTCGGAAAGATGCGAGAACGCATTGGGGCGTCCCTTGGCAAGCGCGCGCTGACCGTAATCGAATGCCGAGAGCATCGCATCGCGCGGGTCGCGGTAGATATAGGTGATGCGCAGCACTCCCAGCGAAGCCAGCAGGCGGGAAGCGCTTGTGGGTCCCGCATGAGCCTTGATGACGAAGGTGTTTCCCGTCAGCGCGGGGATCGTCACCATTGCAAGCCGGCGGGCGGAGAGCACACCGATATTGCAGTTGACCTCGGTAAGAACACTTTGCAGTTTATATTTTTCACGGATGTCCCGCGCATCGGCACAGCCGGTCGTTTCCATCAAATCGTGAATAAGATTATAGTGCCAGCCCGACCCTGCGCGCGGCATTCCGACAGAAAGTACGATCATTGAGCTTCCTTGTTCGATTGAATTGTGGAAAGCCCCACCAGAATCCCCGGCACGATCCAGATGTTCGGGGTGGTAAGCGAATCCTGGGTGAGATTATACAGGGCGATAGCCACCCACGCAAATACACCAGCCACCGCTGCAAAGCGCGCCCAGGGAACATTCAACTTAAGCAGGGAAAGCGTTTCACCAAGCACATTGAAGATGAATGCGATGAAAAAGACGAACCCGATCAAACCCGTTTCCGCGAGCAAACGCACATAAAGATTTTTGGGATTCGGATACAAACGGTTTTCCGGATTCAACTGCTTCGCGATCTCAGGGACAGTCGTCAGCGCCCAATCGGGCAGATTTTGATAGATGTAGAACCCGCTTCCTCCCAAGCCGACGCCTGTCAGCGGGTATTCTTCGAACGCTCCCAACGCCCCGACCGAGTACGCTCCGCGCGCCCCGGCGTTGATGTTGACAATGTAATCGCTCAGGGTATCGGCATTGAACTCCCACAACCGGCGGAAGTAATTCTTCTGGCTCAGGAAAACAAACGCGCCTGCAATGACTCCAACAAGCGTAATGACGATCGAAAGACGAAAGATGAGAGCCGTGAAACGTCGTTCCTTGAAGCCGCGGATGAACCACGTCCACATCGAGCGCAGAACGTCGCGCCCGAACAGAAGCATCATCAAGCCGGAAGTTCCAACGGCGATGAGCAGTCCGCCGCGGGAGTAGGTTGCCAAAAGCACCAGCGTGGACAAGACCAGCAGCGCAGGCTCCAGCCATGATAGGCGCGTGAGGCGGTACTTCGTCAAGACTGCCGCAAATAGGAACGGGAAGAACGTCGTCGCGATCTGACCGGCAAGCCACGCCGGTTCATACGCCAAGCCCGAGATGCGGTTCGTGCGGACGAGTTCGCGCATCGAGAACGCGAGCTGCCAGTGCGTGACCATTTCCTTGTTCAGAAGCGGCGTATAAAATGTGACGGCTTGCAAGCCGCTCCACGCGAGGTCGAGACAAAGACCCGCGAACAGCCATTTGACCGTAAAGCGCAGGTCGGCTTCGTCTTTGTTCATCCACACCGCGCTGACGAAAAATGCGATGCCGATCACCAACGTGACCAATGCGCGAAGGACGCGACCGTCATAAGTTTGTCCGCGCATTGGGACGGGATTGATAAGCGCGCCAACGCCCGTGGAAAAAAATGTGAATAATGTGAAGATGCCTAAGATAACGAAAGCGCCCGCCCATGTAAGTTGAATCTTTTTGCGCCAGGCTTGAATTAGCAGCAGGGGAAGCAAAACCGCCAGCGGATACAACGACATCGGGCGGACAAGTGTGCTTTCACCCAAGCCGGGAAACCAGCGGAAGCTGGTCACTGGCAAAGTGAGCAAAGCCAGCCCCCATAGCAGGCGGGGAAGATTTTCGAGAGAGGGGAATGAGCGTTTCATTCGATAGATCGATTCATTGCTTACGCAGATCTGCGGATCAGTCCTTGGGCTTGATAAACAACACAAAAAAGACCGCAAGGAACAAGAATCCGATCACGCCTGTGATCAGGTAATTACTAAGGGATACGCTGCGTTTCTTCGGCAGGTTCGCGGATTGTGTCACTTCAAGTTCGACAAACTCGTTGATGTTTCCAGAGACGATTTCCGCTTGAGCCTTTTCCACAAAAGCGTTCGCCCATGCGGATGCAAGTTCCTCCGCCTTTTGCGGATTCTTATCATCGGCAAAGAAATGCCAACCCGCTTCAGCAGGCTGGGAGAGGGTCAACTTCCCGGCGCGGAGTTCTTCCACAGGCGCGTTCACCTGCGAGAGCACATCGTCCGACCAGGCGATCTCCACCATTTTGCGCGCCTCACGCTCGAGATAATAGAACTGCTGGCGGTCTGTATCCTTGGGCCAGGCTTGCTCCAGATTGAAATCGACATTCACCACGGCACGGGCACGGTATGGCGGCGGGACGATGTAATATAGCGCCGCGCCGATCAGCGCGCCGATCAACGCGCCCAAGACCCAAAAACGCCAGGCTTTGAGCAAACGGACAAGGTCATCGAGTGAGGGGGAAGAGAAAATAAATTTCATGTTATAGTCTATGGGAAAGCCCATGTTCCTGATGGATAAGAGATGGTAATGTCGTCCTCGGTTACGGTGATGGTCGCCGCTCCCATTTGGGTCGGTTCTTCGCCAGCGGTGTAAGGCTGCCAGTCCTCCAGGTCGGTGCGGATCAGGTACAGGTCCGCTTCGGAATCGTAGCGAAAGAATATCTGGCTGTATTCGACCGAATCGTCCGCCACTTTTTCAAGGTGGAAGTAGGGAGTGCTGGTGGGAATGGTGATGACAACCTTCCCGTCACCGATATCGACATTCGCCGTTTTCGGGTTTCGTCCCTGCGGCTCACTGGTGGTACTGCAGGCAGATAAAAACGCTGCAAACAACAGGAAAGGAAACACAAGCCTTTTCATTCCACAACCTCCTCCCCTCCATTCGGCTTAAGATACAGATTCAGTTTCGCCGGATCCTAAATCTCCATAACGGACCGATGATTTTTCTTAAATAGAATTTTGCCACAATCTGCGATAAAAAACCACCACCGTCACGGTAATGGACGCGCAGCATTTCCTGCCAGCCGCGCTCATCGTTCACATTGGTCTTGCTGGAAGTATGGATGCGAAAATTTGCCCACGTCCTGCCGGGCAAATAACGGATGGGCGCATGCTTCGCGATCCGCACCCACAGGTCGTAATCCATTGCAAAATAAAACGAAGGATCGAGCGGACCAAACTCACGCCAATACTTTGCGCGAAAGAACATCGTCTGCTGCGGGATGTGGACGTAACCGCGGCGCAGCTTGGCGTAATCCGTTTGGCGTGCGGCGAATTTTCCGATCACATCACCCTTTTCATCGATGAAGTCGCAATCGGCATAGACCATCGCCACGTCAGGATTTTCATTCAGGAATTGGACCGCTTCACTCACGGCTTTGGGATTGCTGTACGTGTCATCCGAGTTGATCCACGCGAGGATCTCGCCTTTGGCTTTGGCAAACCCCTTGTTGAGCGCATCGGTCTGACCTCTGTCCTGCTCGCTGACCCATGAAGCGATTCTCCCCTCATGCTTTTTGATCACATCCACGCTGCCGTCGGTCGAGCCGCCGTCGATGATGATGTACTCGATGTTGGGATAATCCTGCTCCAGCACCGAGCGGATCGTCGCTTCGAGAAAGTTCGCCTGGTTATAGGATGGTGTAATGATGGAGACGAGAGGGAGGGAAGACGGTTTCATAAAGGTTTAGTACACGGATTTCACAGAAATCTTTTTGTGTACAAAAAATCTATTTCCATTCCTCGTCTGTGTAGAAGAATTCAGACACGCCTTCTGTGATCTTGCGGACATGTTGAATTTCTTCGGGTGAGAGGATTCTCTTCCAGTTATCGAGGTTGGCGCGGCTGTCCAGTTTGACGGAATGGGTCTTGTTTTTTGCGAGCTTGGTCGGGTTGTCGGAACTGCTTGAGTTGAGAATGGTTTCCTTGACGTAATCCGTGAAGTCCAAGCCGAGTTTTTTGTACAAGGCTTCGTAGCCGCCAAGCGGATCGCGGGAAAGGTCTTCGTGGCGCACCACCTCAAAGTCGGGGAACCGCTCACGGGTCCCATGCACGAAGCGGTAGATGAATTTCCAAAGTAAAGCCGACTGCCCAACGATGTCATTTTTATCCATTGATTCCATCGCGGCGCGGTCCGCTTCAAGATGATCGCGCATGAAAAGCGGCTGGTTGAGGAAGTTGTTGAAATCGAAATTCCAACCGAGGCGTTTGAGGCTGCTGGCAAAGCCGCCGGGGTGACGGGCGGTGATGACTACTTTGCAATTCAGTTTTTGCGCAAACCACGGCGACGAGAAGACCGCGAACGGGTCTTTTATCAACGCGCGTTGACCATGCATGCTGCCGTTGAAGAAAGTGTGAAAGTCACGCCCCATGCGCATGAAATCCCTGACCGAACGCAGGGACTTGATCTCAAGCCAGGTGTGATATTCAAAATTCAGGAGTTGGTGGAAGGCGGGCAGATAATCCGCTTCGTTCTCTTCGGTGATGTAGGTGTACCAATATTTGACGGGGACCCGATAGATACCGGGGCGATGAAGCACATTAAGCGGCTCACTTATATAGGCGGTATCTGTGTTGGCGGCAAGCATCCTGCCGACCCAGGTAGTGCCGCTGCGATGCGATCCGGTAACGAGGATGGGAGTTGGTTCATTGACTGAAAAAGTTGAGGACATCTTCTTCTTCCACAGAGATAGCGGTGATCGAATGGACATCATAGACCTGCGCCGCGCATCCGTTGACCCAGAAGAACGGACGGACGTCCAATTCCTTGGTGCCTTCGTAGCCGTCCAGCGCGGGGATGACAATATCGGTTTGACCTTCGGCTTTGTAGTCGTAAATCATTTGCTCGCGTTCATCCCAACGCAGGGCAAAGAGACGGCGGAATTCGTACGTTGCCAGCGGCTGGCGCATCATCCAGAAAGGATAGAGCAATGCGATAAAAGCCAAAGCCGCAACAGCATAGCGGGTGAACGTTGGTAATTTTACATAGGATAGCACATAACCGGCACAAATACCGAGCGACGTGAACGCAACGGTCAGAATAAAATGCGCCGGAAAGCGGACACGTTCCACAGGGTAGGATTGTCCATATGCGCTGGGAGCGAACGACGCGAAGATCAAGGCATAGGCAAGAAGTGGGATAAGCAAAAACACCCAGTTGAAGCGCGGGTCGAAACTTCCCTTTTCACGCCCGATAAAGAAAAGGTACGAAAGTAAAAGTGAAATACCCACGAGTGCAATGATCGGAACGGGCAATGTAGTGACGGAAATCCGCAGGAACAGGAAGGCATACCCCAAGGCGCGGATCAACACCTGAATGGGCGCAGGCGACCCATTCTCTTCGTTGATGCGCATCGCATTGGCTGGCGCAAGGAACATGACTATCAAAGCCAAAAGCGCGCCGATCAGCAAAGCGATGAGCAATGTCAACGCGGGTTTGCGGCGCGGAGATTTGTCAAACAACAACACTGCCGCAATGGAGAAGGAAAGGACTGCCGAGTGCAATGCGCCAAGCGTTTCGGAAAGTCCGCCAATGAAGAAGGTGAAGAAGCCGAACAGGAACGCCAGCGGAATGGTCACCTTTTGCCTGCGGACAAGGTTCACCAGCCACGCAGCAACGAAAGTGAACATAACGACCGGTGTGAGATATGAGACCTGTCCCGGACGCCAGTAGAGAATTTGGAAAAGGTTGGGAGCGGTGAAGAAAGAGAATAGCGCAAGCAGTTCGGCAGTGAAAAGTACAAACGGAAGTTCGAATTTTAGCTCGAAAAGCTTGTTCAGTTCGTTCAAAAGCCAATATAAGCCGCCCACCCAAAGGATGATATGCAAGGCAGGGACAAACGCAATATTGTGCGGGAAAAGCTCCCACAAACCCAGCACGAACAGGTTGGAAAAACGGTTTGACTTGAACAGGTATTTCTTCCAACTGCTGACGAAGATATTGCCGGCATTAAGATCTACCAGCAGGCAATAATCGTCCGCCATGTAGCGGGAGAAAAAGCCAAGATAGGCGTAAACAGCAAGAGTGACGGTCACGGCGATCACGCCGAACCATGCCAGGGTGGTTAAGGTTTTTTTGGAAAAATTCATTTCTTCTTTTTATCATTCCATTATTGAAACTCAAAAGAGACTTTCAACAACGGCGGGATTTATTTCATCAAATTATAGATCACGTACCCATCCCCTTCAGCAAAGATGGGGTAAGCGCTGAGCTTCTCTTTGAGAAAAGGCTGACGGTTAAGATCATCGAAATCGGTCACGACAAACAGGTCTTTCTTCGCGGCGATATTGTCATATTGCTCTTTGAAATCGCGTTCGACACCGTTCCGTTCGAGGCTGTATATCAGGTCACCTGAAGTGGGCCAGGAGGTGATGTTCTGCCAGCCCCAATATGCCATGCGCGCGCCGTAATCCTGCGTGAGACCTGCCAGATTATACCCGTCCGTTATGGCGCCGACCTCCGCCCACATATCGGCAATGGGGCGATAGTCCACGGCGTTCATTTGGTTGCGGACGTTCCACAGCGAAGCGGTCACACCGACGAGCAGGATAAGCGAAGCGGAAAGGCGCAGGAATTTCGTCGATGCGAGCTGGGCGAGTTTTGCGAGAAGAGAATCCGCGAGAGGCGCGAGCGAAAGCGCGAGGATGGGTATCAACGGCAGGGAGTAATAATCATGGGTGGAGATGTGAAAGTTAAAGAAAAGCCCAAAGAGGATGTACCCAGCCCAAAGTCCAAGAATGAAGCGGCGCTTTTTCTCGTCATAAAAAAACAGACCCAGCAGCGCAAGCATCAGAACCATCCCGCCTGCCACAAGGTTGAGCATGTTCAACCAGCCCACATAATAGGACGGGCTCAGAAAAAGGGTCGGGATGAAACGCCCGCTGAACTGCTGCCCAAGATACCCGGCGACGAAGATGCCATAGACGAGATAGCCCGCGCCCGGCAGGATGCCCAGCAGCGCCATGAGATACAACTGCGGATTCTTCAGCGCCTCTTTCATGGACCTGTAGCTGAGTACCGCTCCCAAGCCTCCGCCTACAACGAAGAATGCCGCCGGGAATTTGACGAAGATGGCAAGCCCGCCGAAGAGGCCGGCAAGCGCAGCCCTCATCCAGCCCATCGGGCTTTTCTCTCCCTGAGGGAGAGTCGCGGTGGATGTGCTTACCCATTCCCACACCGCCCACAAGAACATGACAATGAGCATCACCATGAGCGGATCGGGCTGGAAGCTGCGGCTGGCAATGACGGCATACGGAAGGAAGAGATAGACCGCAGTCGCGGCGATGGCGCCGTCTTCTGATGTGAGGCGGCGCGCGAGCAGATAGAGGAAGATTCCGCCGATGATCCAAAACGCGGACGAATAAACGCGCGCCACCCAAACCTGTTCGCCGGTGAAGCGATACGTCCAAGCGACAATGCGTTCGAAGAATTCAGGCTCGACCGAAGCGCGGAACTTCCACTGTTGGATGGCAAAAGCACGCTCCTTCGAAGGGACGTCGGTGCGGGTTTCGTAGTACATTCCGCGCGCCTTGATCATCGAAAGCAGTTGACGGGTGGAGTGAAAATCAAGCGGGAGGTCGGTCAGGTCGTACAGGCGGATGGCAATTCCAAAGATAAAAACGGCGAGAATCGCCACAGTCCGCGCGGTACGAGAGGAGAAAAACGAAGGTGTTTCACTCATAAGCGGAAGCAATTGTAACGTAGATTTATGAGGGGAAAATTGGGAGAAGTGTCTATATTCGGAAGTAATTTAGTGGATATTCACCACAGAGCACACGGAGATCACTGAGATTTACTTTTTTCTCCGTGAACTCTGTGACCTCTGTGGTGAAGGATTTCTTTATCTTCTATGATGGACAGTCCTAAATTTGGAGGGGAAGGCTATGTTTAGTTCATTATAGGCATCAGCAAAGGCAAAACATGAATTTTTCGAGATATTCGTTACATTCGCGCCATTCGTATTATGAATTTTCAATTAAACACAAAGTGCGTAACTGTTGAGTACGGGCTTTATTTATGCTATTCTAAATCTAGCTGTCGTACAGCAGGAGTCCGACCATGTTTTATCGGTATAAAATTCCCATTCTCTTACTGATCGCGCTTGCCGCCTTCTGGACTGTGTCCACACTATCGCCGGGGTTAACGCTCGTATCGGGTGTGGTCATTGCAATAGCGGCTGTGCTGGCATATTATTTTCTCCCTTCACAAGAAAAAGCACAAAATCCTCCGCATCAAAAATTCGACAGACCATTAGCGCCGCATTCCGTGGAGGAAGCCCGTAAACAATTCGACACGTTGACCGAGAAAAAATGCATTCCTCAGTCTTTCGCACTGGAATTCATGGTCACAGAAAATCCGCGCGCGCTCGATCATTATTTTCCCATCGTCAAAATGCTGACCGCGCCGCAGGTCGGTTCGTTCTATCAACTCGTCCGCTATATCGCCGAACATCCCAACTTCGACATCCATCTCTTAGGCAGAAACAAAGTGGATATCACCGACCAACTTCCCAGCGCCGCGCGCTATCTCGTGGCGGGTCATCTCGCCGAGGTCTTCTTCTTTCGGCGTGACCTGCTGACACGCTTCCTGCACACACCGCGCCATTTTTATATCTACGTCACACCCGAAGCGTTCAAAGAGGATGCCGGAGTTTCCGGCGGAGATTACAACCCAACGCGCGAAAGCATCCAGCTTGTCATGTCCCGCCTCTACGAAGGCTTCAATGGGATAACGCCGGGACCGTGTCCATTCCTGCACGAGCTGGGGCACATGCTCGATCACTTCGATGCAGGCACCGGGTCCATGGGCAGAGCCGAGGGACTGTATCCTGGATTAAGAAAAAGCGACGGCAAACTTTTCACGCCGCTGGCAAGGGAAGCGTTCATCAAAGGCAAACGCCTCGAACGTGACCGGTATCTGGCTCGCTTCGAGGGAGATTCATCCCAGCCGATGCCGATCGGGCATCCCTATGTCTTCAAAAACGACGGTGAGTTCGCCGCCGGCTATCTTGAAATGTTCTTCCGCAACCCGAACTACTTCGCCAAACAAAACCCCGACCTCTACGCGGCATACAGCGAACTCTTCGGCTATGATCCGCGCCAGATATGGAAAGTGGATTATCCGCATTATGTCGAGGCGAACCGCAGCTTCTACTCAAGCGGACAAAAGCCGCCGCAACCCGGGTTGACCATTCCACAGGAGTAATCTCATGAACGGGAGTGAATTCGTTATCTTCGCCGAACTGAACCGCGATCACTTCGAAGACATTCTGGACAGAGTGATGAAGTATTACCCGTCCGTTCAATTCGGCAGGCAGGGCGATGACTGGATCTGGGTGCAACTCGAAGACGGCAAGATCGAGATCGATTCATTCCATTCGATGCAATTGGAACTTAAAGGCAAAAAGGATCACACCCAAACCGCCCAGCATATTCTCAAAATCATCGACAAGAATTGGATATTGGAACAGTTCGATCCCCCAAAAGAAGACTTAACCCGATAGATTCTTTTTTCGGCGAGCCAAGACCGCCGCGCGCAATTTCCTCAACCCCAATATATTCAGAATGCTCGAAACGAAAATATTCATCCGCGCCAAAGCTGTGGGCGGATGGATGAACAATGCACGGAACCACGCCGCCAACGCCTTGGCGGGAAGTCCGCCATCGAGCAGATAACGCGCATCCACACGATGCGCAGAAGCGCGCGCCCGTCGATGAATCATCGGCGCGAGAGCCGGGTCCTGCTTTGCTAATTCCAAGATAAGAAACGCCTCTTTGCCAAACTCAGCAGCCTTGGCAATGTTTTTTGCCTCTGCATGGTAGCGCGCCGCGGACCAGGTCTGGTTCACATGCAGGACTTTTCCCTGCTTCGAGATCTGAATCCAAAGCAAATGATCGAGCAAAAAATGAAATGAGAGATCGAGTCCGCTTGTTTTTTGCAGCGCAGACCGCCGCATAAAAACCGCCGGTTGACCAATAATCTGAAAACTCAGCAGGTCTTCAAGCGTAAGTTGTTTGTACGTCAGCGTATTGAACGTTTGTCCGTTCGCATCCACGGCGAGCATATTTCCATATACCAAAACCACGTCTGGGTTTTGCTCGAATATCTTCACCGCCGCGCTGACCGTTCCGGGCAGGTAATAATCATCCGAATTCAGCCATGCAATAATTTCGCCTGTGGCGCGGGCAAATCCCTTGTTGATGGCATCCGCCTGTCCCTTATCTTTAACCGATTCCCAATACGTCAATTTACCCGCGTACTTCCGAATGACATCCACACTCCCATCGGTGGATTCGCCGTCCATGACGATGTATTCGATAGTCGGATAATCCTGATTCAGTACAGAGAGAATCGTCTGCTCAAGATATTTGGCTTGGTTATAAGATGGGGTGATGATGGAAACAAGGGTCATTTTATAGGACGCGGATAAACGCTTAAAGCGTGACCTACGGGTTCAAATCGTACAAGATATACCCATCCCCTTCAATGGCGATGGGATACGTATCGAGAATCTTTTTCAGTCCCGGCTGTTTTTCCAACTGCCCGAACGCCGTCACAAGGAAATAATCTTTGCCAGCGGTCAACTCATCGAATTGCGCGGCGTTATCCTTATCCGGGTTGCGGGTGGCGCTTAGCTCCGTGGCGAGGGGCCACAAATCCACTTTGCGCCAGCCGTAAAGCATGAGGCGATAACCGTAATCCTGAGTCAACGCAATGACCTTTGCATCGGCAGGGAAGGCTTCGCCAACCTGATTCCAAAACGCAGGTTCGTGGCGGAAACTTTCCGCGACCAGAACAGAACGCGCCGCATACGCCTGATAGCTGATCACAACAACCACCAATGCGACGAAACCCGCGCGTCCGACTCCGCCGATGCCTGATATATACTCCACAAGCGGATTCAACGCCACAGCCAAGCCAAGCACAATGATGGGGATGAGTTGAATATGGTAATAACTATGCGTGTACATCTGGAAAGGCAGCGTCAAGCCGTAAAGGACGTAACCGATCCACAAGCTGACCAGCAGCCAGCGCATCCGCGACGGAGCGATGAGTGCGCCCGCAATGCTGAAGAAGAGGATGGTCAAACCGAAGAGTGTGCCGAGGAACGCCAGCCACTTGGTGTAGAAGTCTGTGCTGGTGACAAGCTTCATCAATGCGACTGTCCACGAGAAGAAGTATTCGGTGGAACGTCCATGATTGAAAACAACGTAGAACAACAAGGCAGGGGCGACCATGATGACAGCCATGGTCCATACCTGTTTGGATTTCCAGAAATCCCTGCCGAGTGTGAAAAGTACCAGCGAAATCGCCGCCGCACCGACAAAGAACGCAATGACAACTTTTACAAAAGCGGCAAACCCAAGAAAGACAGCGGCAAGGATCGCCCATTTCCATGTTGACCTCGCCCCCAGCCCTTCTCCATTCAGGAGGGGCGAATGGTCTTCGCTCCATCTGTATAGGAAATAAATACCGATGACAAAAGCGGATGTCATCAACGGGTCTGGTTGGAAGGAGCGGCTGACTTCAACCGAGAATGGCAGGACGAAATAATACGCCAGCGCGATCAACGCCGCCCACGGATTTGTCACCCGGCGCATCAGGTCGAAGAGGGCAACTCCCGCCGCGAGCCAGAAGAACGTCTCCCAAATGCGGGCAACAGCGATGTTCTCGCCACCGGTCAGGAAGTAGGAATAACCGACGATGGTCTCAATGACAGGAGGTTCATATTTGCCGACAGAATTCGCAAATGACGTTGCAAGCTGCCGCTGTTCCTCCGTTGCGGATGGCAGCGCGTTGTAATAGATCTCGCGCGCAACAAGCGAGTTGCGAAGCTGGCGTGAGGTATGAAAGTCAAGCGGAGGGTCGGTCAGGTCGATGAGTCGGAGGAGTCCACCCAGGGCGAGGAGAAGGATAAAGAGGACAGACCAGGTTTGAGGTCGGGTTCGAGGCGTGGTATTCATCAAATTAGAAGAGCGAATTGTAGTCCACTTTCGGGAAGACGGTCAGTTTGCCGCCGATGGTCGCATCCACGACCTGACGCCCCGCCTTGGCGTAGGCTTCGCGCGCCATAATGTAACCGACTTCAGAAGTATCGAGATCAGGCAGCTGCCATTTGACGCCCTTGCCAAAATAATTCGGCATGAAGTGATTGGGGTCGTCGCCTTCGGAGACAATGGTCTTATTGGCATCGCCCTTGGACGCAAAGTTATGATCGACGCCGATGAGAATGGACTGTTCGATGCCCATGTGATACGCAAGCTGCAAGGCAAGGTTCGTGACCGTTGCGCCTTCCCACACGCGCCCGCGCGCATCGGTGGAAAATTTGGGCCCGGTGTAGGTGGTGTAAACAAAGGTGGGAAGATTGATGATCGGCATTTTCGGATCGTAATGCCGATGCGAGCGCCACGCAATGAACTGCGGAACGTCAAGCGCGATGAAGTCATCCACAAACTGTTCGATGACAAGATCATTGGTGACGCAAATATAAGACGTGGTGAAACCGAGTTCAGGGAACGCGAGATAGATTCGGTTCATGCCAAAGGTGACCTCATTCCTGAGTTTGCTGAGGTCGGTCTGCTTTAACGACGGTCCGTTGCCAATGATGAAGGCGCGTTTGCCCTTGTGAATATCTTTTAGCGCGGCAAGACGTTTGATACTCTCACGCCGCCACGGATGAAAATATGCAGCAGGAAGCTGCGGGATGCGGCGAAAGCCGTCGTAGGTGTCGCGCGTAAATTGCCAGAGAGGTTGGGGGACGATCCGCTTCAGGGTATTTTTCATGAGGTTAAGTAATAGTCTTTGAGGGCATACAGGCTGCCCAGGATGGCAATGTCAAACAAGGCGGCGATCACAAAAAGAAAATCTATAAAGCCGAAGATGGAGAAAAGGATATTTGCCACGCTGATGAAGATACAAATAAAGAAAGCCCACTTTTCGCGTTCAGTTACGATGTGCGCCCCATATAAAAGGGAGCCGATCATGACGATAAAAAAGACGCCAACCATAACCGACGTCCAGCCATTACCATCCCTTGTCATTTGATAGACAAAGATCACGCCCAATAAAAGCCACCAAGCCGCGTTGAAATAGAACAGGAGCCTTGCCAGAAAAAGGCTGGATTCAAATCTGTTGCTTATCTTCTTTCTTTTTCGTGTCATTCTCTTTGAACCTTTAATTAACAGATGTAAATTCTTTACGCGAAAGGTAAAGCAAAACCAGCGCAGCCACGTTCAAGATGACAAAGAGAATGTCAACAAACCCTATTTGATCGAATATGGTCAGCACCATATTCAAAAGCAGGATAAACATACTGACCTGAAAAGCCCTTTTGCTTTTCTTCTTCAGCCAGAAATAACAAGCCAGCACAATGGCTGAATCCATGATCATGGAAAACGCGAGCACAGCATACCAGCCTGCCATATCCGGTTTCTCCCCAAGGCGGGTCAGCCAAAGGATACCGATCACAGACAGGAACGCAGAGATCAGTAAAAGCAAATAACGTACAGGTTGCAGGGTTTTCATAGACTACTCCGTGCTAAGTCGTGCTGTGGCGCCGCCGTCCACGATCATGGCTTGACCGGTCATGAACGAGGATTGTTCGTTATCGGCGAGGAAATAAATGGCGTGGGCGATCTCTTCGGGCGAACCCACCCGCCCATTGACGGTCTTGCGCGCAAGGTTATCGAGCCGCTCCTGCACATCGCCCGAGCCGACATGTCCGCGTCCAAGACCAGCCCGCAGCATGGGCGTATCCACTGCGCCGGGAAGAATGGCGTTGACACGAATATTATCAGGCGCAAATTCGATCGCCATGGCACGCGTCAACGCGAGCAAGCCGCCTTTGGATGCGGCGTACGCGGCGATATTCGCGGATGTCTGCACAGCGTGGACGGATGAGACGTTGACGATCGCGCCTCCACCTCCGGACCTTAGGAGTGGGTGCGCCAATTTGACTCCGAGGAACACTGACCGCAGATTCGCCGCCATGACCGCATCCCATTCCTCTACCGTGGTTTGGACAAGCGGTTTGGCAACCTGCAACGCGGCATTATTCACGAGCGCATCGAGTGAATCCGTATAGCCTTTGGCGTTCTCGAAAATGGATTCCATATCTTCGGCGCGCGAGATGTCGGACTGAATGAAGAGTCCGGCTTCAGGGAAATCGCTGCCAAACTCGTTACGGTCCACGCCGATGACACGCCAGCCTTTTTGAGCAAAGAGAGCGACAGTGGCGCGGCCAATTCCACCCGCCGCGCCTGTGATGAGGATTGTTTTTGTCATAGTTTATGTACACGGAGTGACACGGATTTCACGGAAAGAGCTTAATAAGTTACGGATTTTATCTACCCGTGTCAATATGCCTTTCTTTATTTGATCTTTTGTACATGCAGAACACGGAACTCACAGAAAGTGCTTTTAAGTTACGGATTGGGATTGACCCAAACTAACGAACCTTTCTTTGGGTTGTCATATATTTTACGTCGAAATTCCGCTTCACGTCCAAAGTTCAACAACAAACCAACTTCGATCTCAGTCGCTTTTAAATAATTCAGAAGTTGGGCGCTGTGTGCGTCTATAAGTTTATCTGTCGATTTCAACTCAAGTAAGACCAGATCATTTACGATCAGATCAGCTTTGAATTCGCCAACAATTTTTCCATGAAAATAAACGTTTATATCTTGCTGTCTTGCAACTTGAAATCCTATTTCAAGTAACAATGTTTCCAATGCACCTTCATACACCTTTTCAGAAAACCCGAAACCTAATTCCTTCTGAACTTGAAAGAAAGCGCCGATAATTCTCCCCGTCAATTCAGAATGTCTACCTTCAAATTTATGCTTGGTTTCCATATCCACACCTCCGTCATTCAAAGATTTTCCGTGTTTTCCGTCAAATCCGTGTACAAATCATTAATTCTTAAGCCGAAAGACCAAACAAGGATCGATCGTATTTTCAAGCTGATAGTTGGCTTCCACAAACTCGAAGATATCATCCATGCTCGGCTGGATGTACATCTTCTTTTTGACCCCGGGTGTGGAATATTGCTCCTCGCGGGCAGCAGGGTCCAATGAAGGGATGGCGTCCACGGAGCGCGAACAGTCGAGGATAAGCTCGGGCGGATTCGAGGTCAGGTCGCTGATGTAACGATCCTCGATTTCCTTGGTCAATGAGCCTTCAAGGAAAAGCGGATAATACAAATACTTCACCGGCGAGGTGCGTCCCGCCATAAAGTTGACTCCCATTTCGGGATACCACGTCAGCACCAGATCTTCGGGGCTGGAGTTATCGCGGATATACGCCGACACCGGGTCAATATATTCGCCGCCGCCCGCGCGGATCGTCTCACCGTACCTGCCCCATGAGGATGGAAAAATAATAAATAGCAAAACAACCAGAATAGTCGAAACGATCGCGCCGAGTCCCTCGCTCCAACCTTCCAGTGAAGAGACTTTGAAGGTCACCTGCCAAAACTCGGCAAAGATAAAAGCCGAATAGACCGCAACAGCCAGAGTCCAACTGATGTAGTAATGGGCAAAATTCCTGCCGGAGAGATTGCTCAACAGAATTTCGATCGGGAACCAGATCAGCAAAAAGGTTTCAAAGACGGTTACCTTGCGCTTCATAAAACTGACAAGGAAGCGCAGTCCCAGCCCGAACCATGCCGCCAGCGTAAACCATCCAACCCAGCCCATGCCATAACGCCCAAAGCCGCCAAAAATATCAAGCAATGCGCGGTCCTTGGCAGCGGAGTAGGTGAAGTTGAAAACAATGGACGCATTGATCATCTCCCATGCGTCACCGAGCAGGGCAAAGTAAAGGGACCACAAAATCAATGGAAGAACGAATCCAGCCAAAATCACGAGAAGGAGGCGAAGCACTTCCCCAACATGACGTTTGGATCCATAATACAAAACAATCGCACCCATGATGGCGAACAATCCACCGATATTGTTGGCGCGGAAGGTAAAGCTCAAGCCGAACAACGCGCCGACCCAGATGTACTTCCAGTAATTTTGTTCAACATCCACCATCGAAAAGAAAAGCACAAGTCCAGCCGCGTTGAAGAGCAGGGCAAACTCTTCGGTGTAATTTCCATAACCCAACACCGCGTGCAGACCCAGCCCTGCCATGAGCGAACCGAACAACGCTGCACCAATGCCCCAGCGTTTCGACAGGGTGGCATACAAAAGTATCAGCGTGCCAAAGATACAAATGAATTCGACGAACCAAACACCCCACCGCGAACCATTTCCAAGCAGCAGCCCCAACGCGTTGATGTAAAAAATGCCGGGACCTTTTGAGTCCCAAAAATCCTGATATGGGATTTTTCCGTTCAGTATCTGACTGCCTGCATATAGGAAAAAGCCGCCATCTCTGGCGGGCTTATCGAAAAAGGGATTGCCGAGGTCGAGCGCAAGCGCCGTCAGCAGGAAGAGAAAAATATAAGGCAATGCCTTCCGAAGTTTCGCCATCATTTCTTCACCTGCATACCCAGCCCCTCCACAAGATTTTTGATCGTGCTCCAATGGATGCGTTCCCACGCGGTCGGGCTGGAGTTGGAATTATGCGGCGCGAGTAAAACGTTATCCATTTTCAAAAGCGGACTATCCAAAGGAAGCGGCTCGAATTCGAAGACGTCAAGCGCCGCGCCTCCAATTTGACCGGAGCTGAGTGCCGCGACCAAAGCCTTTTCCTCCACGATGGGACCGCGCGCAGTGTTGATAAGAACGGCAGTAGACTTCATCTTTGAGAGCGTGTCCGCATTGACAAGGTGATGCGACGTCGGGTTGAGATCGCAGTTGACGGAGACAAAATCGGCATTCGCGAGCAGCGTATAGAGATCGGTCATTTCGATGCCGCTCTCACCGACAAAGACGTGGTCGACATCGATAATGTCCGTACCGTAGACTTTCATGCCAAAGGCTTTCGCGCGGCGGGTAACAGCTTTGCCAATATTACCAACACCGATCACACCCAATGTACATTCGCTGAGAGTCCTGCCGGGAATCTTCTTCCACTCACCGTTCTTCATGGCTTTGTCCATCCACGGACCGCGGCGGGCGAAGGCAAGCATGTAACCGAGAACCGTATCCGCGACGGGGGTGGTGAAAGCATTCGGCGTTCGCCCAAGCTTCACTCCGTGTTTCGCACAAGCCCCGGCGTCGATCGAATCGACTCCAGTCCCCCACTTGGAAATGACCTTCAAGCGCGGCAGACAGGCTTCGATCACGCGCGCAGTATAACGGTCATCACCACAGATCGTTCCATCGAACTGACCGGCATATTTGAGGATGTCCTCCTCCTCCATACGCTCTTCGACATCAGGCACGATCAACTCGATACCGTAATCCGCAAGTACCGGGCGGAAGCGGTCAAGAAAGGGAATCATATAAGGGGCGGTCATCAAAACAGTTGGCATGGTTTATCCTTTCCCTCACCCTAACCCTCTCCCAAAGGGAGAGGGAACTCCCTTCCCCTTCGGGGGAAGGGTTGGGGATGAGGGCATTACTCACAAATTTTCTTCGTAATGAAATCGTTCACTTCAGTTGAAAGCGTTTCGTTCCCGGCAAGATACTTCATATTGTTACAAACTTGCAGCCGCAAATATTTATCCAGAACGACCAGTTTGGTCATATCGCGGATCTTATCCACATTGCCCTGCACAGCATACGCCTGCATAAAGGGAATCCACTCGAGCGGATCGTTGGGGTAATATCCCTTGCTCAATGCCTCATCGAGCAATTGGGGAATCGCATTCCAATCTCCGCGCTGACGGGCAAGGTCCGCGGACTGATAATAATAGCACCAGCCATGTTCGGGCTCCGCGCCGAAGATGTTCGCAGGCGGCGTTGACATTTCGGCATCGGTTTGTACCGAATCCAATTTTGAATACGGCGCGATCATCACCACCCGACCATCGTCATAGGAATTCAACTCGGGCGAAGCGCCGTTGATGAATCTCACGCAGCTATTCTCACTCGACTGCACCATCACCAGCACATTGCCAAAATCGCGCTCAAGATAATTTCCGCGCCGCAGCGGAGTCTCCACGCCGCCGTTCGTCGTGATCTGTGTCACCGTATTTCCATCCAGCACAGCCGCGGGGAGTTTCACCACCACCGGGTCATTGCTTTGCTTTTCAGGATAATAAATAAAATTCGCAGGGCTCCAAATAAAATAATCCTCGCTCAACGGGCTGCCAGGATGCGACGCGATCAACGTCACGCCCTCTTCAATCTTCGGCGCGCGCCAAGCCACCTGCCACCAAAAATTCTGCGTTGCCTCCGTCTCATACACATAGCGGACCGTGTTGCCGTAATGCGTCAACACCGCGATCACCACCAGCAGTCCCATCACGGTAACTTGCGTACTTCTCTTTGCAATACTTTCAACGAGCAGCGCCAACAGCATGACCGCGCCAACGGAAGCGATCAACGTATAGCGCGAATAATCCGGCAATGTGACATGACGGTTGACAAGGATGACGGGAATCAATCCGCCAGCCATCGCAAGCAGACTGACAAACAGCGTCTCACGCGTCGTTCCCGTATCGGAGTTGGATTCACTTTCAGAAAGCGTTTCCCCCGCCCAGCGGATTCCCGCCAGCAGCGCCGTCACCGCAAGCGCCGCCCAGACGATTGCCACAGCCATATCCTTCAGCCGCATGGGAAACGCCAGTTGATAAACCGGCAAACTCCACGCCGCAACTGTGACCGTGAAAAAGTCCTGAATTAGATAGTTGAGCCACCAAAGGGCGATCAACGGATCGGTCAATATCTGCGTGACCTGCAACCCCACGTCCGTTGCCTTGCGCTCGGAGCTGAAGAAAAACAAACGCCAGACTAAAAATCCCGCCGCGATAAGCAGATAAGGCAGACTTACAGCAATGATCTTCGTTACTTTTTGGCGGAACGTCTCGCCTTGCGCGCGCCACATCAGCACCATGATTGCCGCAAAGCGGAATACCTCAATGCCGATGAAATATTCCATCTGACTCAAATAGCCCCAGCCGGTAAGAACGGACGCAACGATCAGCAGAATCTTTTTCGCGCGGTCTGCGGTCAACACCGCCCTGATCGTCAATGCGACCGAAAGCGTAGCGAGGAACAGCCCTAAGATATGCGATTGATAGTCAATTGCATTCGGCATGGACAAAAAGCCGGGGTAAATGGCGAAGAACAAGCCGCTAACAAAGGCAAAAGAGTTCCGCTTTTCCCATAACATCTTCATCGTCCAGTAGACAAAGATGCCGCTGAAAGCGCGGAACAGGAAGGCGCTCAGGTGATACCAAAGCGGATTGAACCCAAAGACCGAGAACAAGGGAATCATCGCCAGCGCGCGCCCGGGGCGGTCAATGGCAAATATCTCATGGAAGAAGCTGGGACCTTTAACCTGCATGTCGTACATCAGGTACCAGTCATCGTTGAGATAACCGAGGCGGCTGACCAATGGCAGATAGGCGATTCCTGCAATGACCAGAATCAGAAGGGCGCCGAACCAGAATGAATTGAGTTTATTTTTTAGGGTTTGCATATGAAATTCTCGTCATTGCGAGGAGGGTGTTCTTTGCCCGACGAAGCAATCTTACGAATTTGCTTGGAGATTGCTTCGCCGCAAAGAACAAGAACGCGGCTCGCAATGACGGACTACTTTCTCTTCCTCATCAAAAAATCGGCGATATCGAAATCCAACTCTTCGTCGATGTCCCAGGCTTCGTCTGCGTCGATCTCGAACATCAGCGGACTGTCACCGATGCGGTGTTTCTTGCGTTCCAAATTTTCGCGCGTGAAAAGATAGATGCATGAATTCTCTTCATACACCGGCGGAAGGTCCTGCGTTTGCAAAAGTTCCAACGGATTATGGTTGATGGCGCGCCCATCCTGCCAGTAGAGGCGGGTCTGCAAACGCGTCACCGAGAACAACGAATCATATTTGGGATATTCAGCGAGGAAGTTTTTGATTCCGCGCGAGATGGTTTCCGCTTTAAGCAAAGGATTGGTCGAGTGGGTTTGCAGATAAAAATCCGCCTGCACCTGCGCCGTGTCATACAAAAGGATATCGTTCATGGGAACATCGTCGGCGCGTAGATGCTCGGGTCGCTGGATCAGTTTCACGTCAGGGTAGAGGCGGCGCACGCCGTCCATCACCGGCTCAGAGTCCGTATCCACGATCACCGTGTCGATCTCAGGCACGGCTTGCAGCGTATCCAAAATATGCTGAAAGAGGGGTTTGCCCGCGAGCGGACGATAATTTTTGCCAGGCACGCGCTGGCTGTGATGTCGCATGGGAACAAGGGCGGCAAGTTTCATGCCCTAATTTTACACTGGACTTCAACGTCTCCAGACGTTGGAGTTACAACGCGCGCGACATTTGCCACTGCGAGATCGACTCGCGTTCCATGCCGACGTGTTCGAAAATGAATCCCATCTCTTCAGGATAAATGGGCGAGACGTGCCAGACCTTACCGGGGAATTTTGCAAAGAGCGCGCGCATCAGGACCGCGCTCAAGCCTGCTCCACGTGACCGGGCTTTGACCAACACCGACTGGATCGCCACGTCGGCGGAGTCGGGGTTGCTGATGAGGCAGTAGGCGTCGTTGATGCGGAAGGCGCGCGACGGCGGCGTGTGCTGCATGATGGTCGCGCCGGAAAGCTGCCACGGCAGATCGGACAAGCCATGATAGGCAACCAGCCGCGCCAATTCGCGGATGTCGATCTCTTCGAGTTCTGCTTGCTCGCCGCCGGGGACGGCGGCTTGAGCAGAAGTGGTGTCGAGTTTGTATCCCACCAGCCTGCGCATTTTGGTAAAGCCGACCTTTTCGTAGAGTTTCACTCCTGCCGTGTTCTGCTCGATGACCTCAAGCAGCATTTCCTTCTCGCCGCGCTCTCTGGCTTCATCCAAAAGCATCTCCATTGAGGATGTGCCCACGCCGCTGCTGCGTGCATTGGACGTGATGCCGAATGCCGCGAGGCGGCACGTCCATCCGCGGCGGGCGATGAAAGCCACGCCAATATGTTCATCGCCGTTCGTGAGAATGCGGCTGGCGGTCAGGTCAATGCCGTCACGGCGGATCATGGTGTGCAGAATCGTGTCTGTAATATGGACGGGTACGATGTAGCCTTCGAAGCTGCGCGTCATCAAGTCCGCGAGGTAGGGGATGGGGTGGTCAGAGGCGGGGAGAAGTTGCAGGGAATTGGGCATGGGGAAATAGGGAATGGGGATTAGGGAATAGGTATTAGGAAATGCGGAAGTAGTGAAGGGAAAACTCCCATTCACCATACCCTATTCCCTATTCACTAATCCCTATCACCATCATTGTACCTTATCGGCTCGACATCCCTTTTTCTTTCATCTTTCTTCTTTCGTTCCCGCGCATAATAGAAAGTTTCCCGCAACTGCGGCGTGACCAGACTCGTTTCGCGGTGTCCCATGCGGGTTCCGTGGAATTGCGCAAAGCGGAACCAAAAGATGGATGCAAAACTTTTCAGCAAGACCCGTTCGCGCGCGGCATGCCAAAGGTCGCTCAGGATATTCGTAAAGGTCAGGCGTATAAAATCATAAAGATTGAAATTCGATTCGGGGTAGATGCGCCGCAACGCCATCGCTTCACGGCGGTAACGGTTATAGACTCCGTGCGGCGTTTCGTTATGGATGTGAACGATCTCCGCCTCGGCAACGTAGGCGATTCTATATCCCTGTCCCTTCGCCCACTTGCTCCACTCAAGGTCTTCGAGACCAGTCAAGGTTTCGTCGTAGGGATGCAGGTCCCACAGGCTTTTGCGGATGGCAGAATTGGCGTTATTGCAAAACGCCGTCGCCTGATCGAAGTTACTCGCATCGGGGTACCACTGATGAAAAATCTGATGCTCGGAATATTTCGAGCCTTCGTATCCGCGCTGCTTTCCGTAGGCAAGCGCCACCTGCTCATCCTGAAATGGACGCAGCAATGTCTCCAGCCAATCGGGATAAACGGGATAAACGTGTGCGCTGGCGATGGCAACCAGTTCACGGCTCGCGGCGCGGACCCCGTAGTTGAGCGACCTCCCAAACGTAAACTCCGCCGACGGGATGTGGACGACTCTCGCGCCGAAAGATTCGGCAATCGCAACCGTCGAATCCGTGGAACCTGAATCCACGAGGATGATCTCGGCATCTTTGACGGTCTGTTGTTTGATCCCCTCCAACAAACGACCGATATATTTCTCCTCGTTATATGCGCGGATGATGATGGAACAGTTCATGAGCTAATTCCCATGCGGTAGAAGTAAATTCACCAGCGCCGCTGCCAGCCATTTTTTATATTTTTCCTCAGACCAGCCAAGATCCATCATCGCTAAATTATGCATTTCGGCACTGGTCAACATCCACACGGTTTCGGCAGCTTCTTCACGTGTCACACCGCTATTTAGAGAATGGTTTGTATTTAGCGCATCCACAAATACCATCATCCCCTGCAAACGCGAATCGAGCATCTCGCGAAGCATTTTTTCGATATCGGGTTCCGTTTTTGCGGCAGCACGCATGATGCTAAAAATCGGCGCCATGCGCCCCATGATCGTTGTTATATCGTTCGCAAACAGATTAATTTGACGGAGCGGATCTTTCTCCCGGATTACAGATCGCGGACCCTCGCGCTCCAACAAGGGCGTCTGCTCATCATCCCCAACCAGCGATACTTCGATAAGACCAGAGAGAATTCCGCGTTTACTGCCAAAGATCGCGTAAAGCGTATCAACCGCAACGCCAGCCTCGGATGCAATTGCATCAAGGGTTGCGCCATCGTAACCACGCTCTACAAACATTGCTCGGGCAGATTCGAGGATCTGTAATCGGGTTTGGCGTGCCTGTTCCTTACGGCGGGTGGAGTTATAGGTGCGTTTTGTCTGTTTGTGTTTGCTCAAAATACTTGACAATCCTTGTCATATTTGATAAATTAAGTAAAGCATTACTTTATACAATATTGCAAAACTTTATTAGAAAATATTGTAGCAGAATCAGATTGCCAAGTCAACCAAGGAGTTCCCATGCAACAAAAAACAGATCACGCCCAAGTCAAAGTCAACCCGTTCTTAATCTACATCTCGTTCGCTTTGCTATCGCTGGCACTTCAAAGGTTAGTTCCTCTTCCGTTTTTAGGGGAGGCTCCGGCACAAGTAATCGGCGCCATCCTTGTCATCTCCAACTTAATCGCCGGTTTGCCCGCCTTGATCGGCATGATCGCCGCACGCACATCCCCAAACCCCAACCGTCCCACAACAGCTCTGGTTCTATCGGGTACTTTCCGCCTGTCGCGCAACCCCATGTACCTCGGACTTTCGCTCGTGTACTGCGGAGTGGCCACCATTTTACAACTGCCGTGGGGATTAATCTTCCTTCCACTTATAGTGTGGCTGCTTACCATTTGGGTCATCATCCCTGAAGAAAAATACCTGGAAGAAAAATTTGGAGCAGAGTATTCGAACTACAAATTGAAAGTCCGTCGCTGGATTTAGATTCTTTCACCAATCAACAGGCTGGTTAGAAAACATCATCCAACCTGTTGATTTCGACTCATTCCTGATCGGAATTTGCTACCACCCATCATCCTTTTCATATCCGAGGCGGACCAACAGATCTCCCGCAACGTCTTTGAAAATCTTTTTGTGTTCCTCTGTAAAATATTTCTTCCACTCGCCCGTTTTGCCGGAGCGGAAGGTCGGGGACTTGGTCGGGTTGATGGAAGATTCCATCGCGTCGAGGATCAACTGTCGGGAAGCTTGAAGCGGAACACGGCTGAGGAGGTGGTCCATGATGGAGGTGAGAGTCGCGGCGCGGTCGTGGATCAAATCCTCGAAGTGAATGGTCATCACCTCTTTTTTATCGAGCCAGCCGAGATAGGGCGCGAAGCGTTCGGCGATGTTTGGGAACTCGACACCGGCGTCGGGTCGCCCCAAGATGCTGACCTTCAAACGCGCGTCGAAATCGGGCAGCGATTGATAATAATCATGGTGGACGTGACGCGCCTCCATATCGGTGACGTAAAAAACATGCGAGACAACCACGTCGCGCGGGTCGCGGAAGATGAAGTAAGGCGCAAACTTCGGCGTACACACGCGGGCAATGGCTTCGGGTCGGGCAAAGAGATGCGCCGACGCAATGTCGCGCGGACGAAGCGAATCGAGCCAATCGAGCGCCTGCTGCGGGTCGCGTTTCTTTCCGCTTTCGCCTTCGTATTCGGCATAGAACGAATGGACGCGTTTGGCATACGGTGCGACGTTTGCAAAGCCAAGCAAAATTTGGTCGAGCAGATGTGTACCGCTTTTCGGGAAGGAAATGCCGAGCAAAACCGGCAGGTCTGCGGGCTGTGAGGCGAAGCGCAGGCGCTGCAAACCCTTCTCGGTGTGATAGACTGTAGAACGAAGGAACGATTTCAAAGCCATGCAGGTATTTAACCACAAATTCGCGCCGCGATACCTGAGCGTCGATTCGGGGTTCTATATCGCGAGGATACTCCATTGAAGCTGACCATTTTCAATACCCCGATCATCAGTCCCATTTTTCGCTTTATCAGCAATTCGATCATGCGGCTTGCCGGATGGCGCGTGGATGGGAAGATGCCCGACCTGCCGAAGTACATCATCGTCGGCGCGCCTCACACCTCGAATTGGGATTTTGTGCTGTTCCTTGGCATTGTCTTCCGCCTGAAGCTTAACGTGCGTTACATGGGCAAAGCGGAGTTGTTCAACAATCCCTTCGGCTGGTTCTTCTATTGGTGCGGCGGCATTCCTGTGGACAGGAAAAAGTCGACAGGGCTGGTCGAGCAGATGGTGGACGTTTGCAACCAGTCTGAAAAGTTCGTTCTGGTCATCGCCCCCGAAGGGACGCGTTATCAGGTCCACGAATGGAAGCGCGGGTTTTATCACATTGCCAAAAGCACGAACATCCCGATCGCGCTGGTAAAGGTGGACGGCGCTCATAAGACCGCTCACGCAGGTGAGGTTTTTCATCTCACCAACGATATCGAAGCGGATATGAAATCCATTCAAGATGCGTTCAACGGGATGACGGGGATCAATCCGCGGCAGAAGACCAAGAAAAAATATATTACGCTTCAGGAATGAAACGCGGCTAACTCCAAGTTTAAGGATTCAGCCGCGAATTACGCGAATTTACGCGAAAAAGCCGATCAGATACAACTGATCGGCTTTTGTTATGTTGGGTGAAAATTCAAAATTCGTGAAGATTCGTGTAATCCGTGGCTGAAAGCTCGTAGATTAAATTGGGAGTAATTGTGTTTACTCTTTCAACAGAAAATCCCCGTTCTCAAGAATACCTTCCTCGATGACTTGTATCGTTTCGGACTTTATCAAGTCGTCGAGAGGAAATGTCTTCAGCGTCGTCTGCGTCTTCCGCACGGACGGTTCGAGGAAATCTCCGAACGGCAGGGACGTCCGATACAACTGGTAGTACAGGAATCGGCGCGCGTTGCGTTGGAACTCAGCAGGGACTTCGATCTTCCCTACTGTCAAAAATTCTTTTATCTTATTTTTTACTTCGTCCACCGTCTGCGGGAAAAACACGGTCGGGTATTGCGTAAACCGCGCCTTCCCTGCACACAAGACCGGCATCCCCATAATGGACGCCTCCAAGCCGATGGTCGAGTTATAGACCATCACGAATTTGGATTTCAGGATCAGCTCATACGAACTGAGCGTCTCATTCGGCGGGACGTAGACCACATTGGGCAAATCCGTGACGCTGCGCGCCTCGACCCACCCGCCAACAGTTTCCCTGCTGGCTTTGCGGACTCTTAACTCGTCCGGGTGCGCGCGGATAATGAACAACGTCTCCGGGTGTTCCTTGATGACCTCCAAAGTCACGTCGAGCCATTCGAACATATCTTCGAAGACGGTGTTGGCGTGCGGCTGGCTGGTATCGAAGATGACATTGGTAAAGATGGGCACGATCTGTTTGAATTCCGCCGCCTTTTTCAGGAAGGCTTCGTCGAGTCCTTTCATGTCCGCCCAGAATTTGATGCCCGCCATCGTAAAGTCACCTTTTGAGCGTTTGGAAAGATAGGCATCGAGTTTGGCGTTTTGCGCGTCGTTCAACTCAAAGTCGTCGGGGATGTGAATGGGATACGCTGTCGCTTCGCCTTCGGTGAAATAAGCGGTTGCGGGTTCCAGTCCGACTTCGTGTGTGATGACGCGCAGTCCGCGTTTTTGGGCGATGTGGCGGGCAGTCGCTTCAGGGAAGAACTGACCATTGAAAACCACAACAGCCCTCGGCTGAGTCTGATCGAGGAAGTCCGCAAATTTCCGCGCCACATTCCACGCGGAGAGAATGTATTCGCGCAAAAGATAGCGCGTGTCCTCGTCGTCTTCCAAATGGTGAATGCGGAGAATCCAGCGGAGACCCGGCAGGCAGAGTGGTCCCAGTGGAATGTCTTGAAAATGAAAAGCAGAAAGTTCAGGAACAGAGAGTGATGCGATACGGGAAATGAGTTCCGGGTCACGCTCAAAATCGAACCAATTTACCTGCGACCTTTGACCTGTGACCTTCAACGGCACTCCCGCATATAAAGTTTTACTCTGCATCACACATGATTTACACGGCATTCCTTTATGCGGATCGTCGCGGCTTGTGCCAAGCACACATTTGCTCATACCCGCATTGCACGCAAAATACGCGACGGGAACGCCCTGCAAACGCAGCGCCCAGGTGGTGAGCAAGTGGAAGCCGCTGTTCCAGGAAAGATCGTCGATGCCGGTGGAGGCTTTGAAAAATACGACCGGCGCGCCGCTAGGCTGCGGTTCCTTGCGGGCAACTTCGCGGGCAGCGGATGCAACTTTGATGTTGTTTAGTCTGCGGACAAGTCCGCGTTTGATGCGTTGAGTGAAGAATTCGGTAAACATGAAGTACGAAGTGGGTTATTCCTTTTCGATGGAGATCGACGGTATGGTGTCGATCACGCGCGGGTTGAGGATGCGCTCAAGGGCGGAGCCGAGCATTGCAAAAGCGAAGCTCGTCAACAACAGCAGGGTGAGCGGCTCCAGCACCCAGAACGGAGAACCGTAGAGCGCGCCGCGCGTCAACCCTTCATAGATGATGCGTCCCCATGAGGGATAGTTCGATTTGATGTTGAAAAATCCCAGTGTGGCTTCGAGGAAGATAAAGCTCGGTACCTGCGTAATCAACTGCGGGATCAAGACCGGCATGATGCGCGGCACCAGATAGCGCGTGATGATGCGGAAATTACTTGCGCCATACGAACGCGCCGTTTCAATATACGGCGCTTCCTTGGCTTGCAGGAACGCCGAACGCAGGGTTTTGATCGGCGAGCCGAACGCGTTCAGGACGACGATAATGCTCAGGATCACCCAAATATTCCAACCAAAAAGCACGTTGGTCAGAACGGCAATGGGAATGCTGGGCAGAACCATATTGATCTCGGTCAGCCGCTGGACGAGAGTATCCACCCAGCCGCCGAACCACACGCCCATGGCTGGCAGAAGCATCGCCACCAGCGTGGTGAGAACCGCGCCGACCAGACCGATCAGCAGGGCAAAAGGCATTCCCCAGAACAAGGGGATCATCAAATCACGCCGTCCATAATCCGTGCCTGCCAGCCCGTAGACCTGTCCCAGAACCACCAATTGCGGATCCACGTCGCTGTTCTCTTCGAACATCAGGCTTGTAATCTCGAGTTTATACGTCCCATGCTGCAACACGAACTCCGGCTGATCCGGCTCCGCGAACAAGAGATTGAAGGCAGGCGTGGGATACTGTCCATTCATCACGAACCAATTCTTCCATGCGAGGTTCCGGTTCAAGACTTGCGCACGGTTGATGCCGAGTTCGAAATCGTAATTCGTATCCGCAAGGATGGCTTTATCCTTGAGCTTGAGCGTCCGCCCGTCAGGGTAGATCCATTGCAGCGAGACGAACGGAGCCTTGCCGCCAAACTTCGGGTCGAGATATAGAAAGACCTCGCTCGGCGGTTCGCCGTAGGAATAGTCAAAAGAGAAGGTCGTGGTCTTCTGCACCCAGCCGTTGCTCAATTTCTCGACCGAAACGTCCGCGCCTTCGCCGCCTTCCTTCAACACGATACTGGAAAGCAGCGGCGTGCTGTGAAAAATATTCACCCACGCCGGCGCCGCCGTGCGCGGAATATAGTTGTAACCGCCCAATCGGTTCTGGTCGTAATCGCGCCCATATTCCTCATACGGCAGGGCAACCACCGCGTAGATCGAGCCAAGCAGCATGATAAATATGACGACCAGCCCAAATATCGCAGACGGGAAAAGCCGCAGTTGATGGAAGAAGACAGCGCTGCGCATGCGGAACTCACGAATGGAAAGTTTGATATCCAGCAGGATGTCACTCCACGTGACCTTGCGCCTCTTTCCCGGACGTTCGAACTGATTCTCATACCGGGACCTTTTCTTCATCCTAGCTTTGAGCCGCGCGATCCAGCCGTCCCTTTTGGATTTGACGCGGGCATCGTTCGCGCGCGCATTGTTCCCCGGCATCAGCCGAATGCGCGGATCAAGTAACACATAGGTAAGGTCCAACAGGAAGACCGAAAGCCCGAGCAGATAGGCAAAGATAACCACAATGCCGATCACAATGATCAGCTCACCCGGCTCCATGCTCTCGCCCCAGAAGTTCGGCAGCGCTTCCTTGATGTAAAGCCAGCCCAATCCGCGCCACTGGAAGACCGCCTCCAGAACGATACTCATCTGCCAGAAACTGACGAGGCTGGTGACAAAGCCCGTGATCACATACGGAAGCGCCGGACGCATGATGTACTGCCGCTCCAGCATCCGGTCGGGGAGTCCCTTCGCGCGGGCGAGTTCCACATAATCCTCTTCCGAATAAATGACGAAAAAGGTGCGCCACATATACACGATCTGGAACAACAGGCTGATCAAAATGGACATCACCGGCAGGATCATATGCTTCGAAACGACCGCGATATATTCCGCGGGGTTATCCGGTTTGTAAAAATCGTACATGCCGCCGAATGGAAGCAGCCGCAATTGATAGGCAAAGATGGAAAGCAAAATGATGCCGGTCACCCAGCTCGGCACCGAGGAGATCGGTGAAAGGAAGGCGACGAGCCTGTCGAGCCAGCCCCCATAATGGCGGGAAAGATACAACGCCAGCGGCATCCCGATAATGAACACAAGGAAATAGGCGGTACCGATCAGCAGCAGGGTATTGGGCAAAAACTCCACGATGATGTCGGATGCGTCGGTTGCGACCACTCTCGCGCTTGCCCAGCCGCCCTGACGGTTTCCGACCCTGCCCCAGTCGAACGTCAGCGCCTTGAAGGTCCATAGCAGGTTGCGCGGCAGGTAGGGAAGGTTCAATCCCATTTCCGTCCGCAGCTCTTCGGTCAACGCCTTGGCTTCGTCGTCGTTGATATGTCCTCGGTAGACGTTATTCTGTACGACCAGAAATATCTGCCGTTCGATGCTTGTCTCAAAAGGGGATTGCGCGGGACCATACGATAGTCCGCTGCGGACGGGTTGACTCGTGAGCAAAACGGTAATGAACACGCCCGCAAAAATAGTGAGGGAGATCGTGACCAGTTTTCCAGCTAAATATCGAATCGCACCCCTAACCAGCCGTGTATGTGGTTTCGTGTGAACTTGTTCACTGGCGCTCAAATCTGGCTCTTTTCTACCAAAAGAATGGATAAAACTGGAATTTTTAACCGCCCTGGGAATAAACGGGGCTTAACCCTATTTTACCAACGTAAGCAGTCTACCAGTCATTAGACTTTTCGTAGCCCAATCGAACCAGCAAATCCCCCGATACTTCTTTGAATAATTTTTTGTGTTCGTCTGTGAAGTGTTTCGTCCAGCCGCCGGTCTTCCCCGAGCGGAAGGTATGGCTTTTCCCCGGCTGAATGGCTTCGATCAAAATCAGCAGCGCCTTTTCGCGCGGAGTGGGAATTGTATAGCCGGTCTTTTCCACTTCATCGAGCATGGATAGCAGCGTCGCATCGCGGTTATTGATGAGGTCTTCGAAGCGCAGGCACATCACGTTCTTCTGCTCCAGCCATTGGAAGACGCCTTCATACCGCTGCCGAACGCTGACCATCTTGAGTCCGTCCCTGTCAATGCCGGTGATGGCGACATTGAGCCGCGCCGCAAAATCGGGCAGGGAGTTGTAATAGTCGTGCATGCCGTGCTCTTCGTGCATGTCGGTTGCAAAGAACACCTGCGAGACGAGCATATCCCTCGGGTCGCGATAAATGAAAAAGTTGACGCGCCCGCTCGAAGTCAGGAAAGAGGCGTTTTCGGGTGTGGCGTCCACATATCCCCAGCCGATGACTCCGTTCGGCACGCGTTTCAAATCCGCGAGAATTTCATCCGATGTGCGTCGCCCGCCTTCGTACTTCACCGTCCGCACCGGGTCGGCATCCACGTATTTATACGGCATGATCTGCGTGAAACCGTTGAGGACCTGCAACAGTAGATGCGATCCGCTCTTCGGCTTGGAGTTGCCAAAGATGGGCGGAGCGTCGTTGAAGGAGAGGCGCTTCCATCGCAGGATGGCTTGCGCGGTTTTGCCGTAAGGGCGGAGTGTGCGGCGGAGGGAGGGCATGGGGGTCGAGGTTACAAGTTTAAGGTTACAGGTTGAAGGCTGCTAACTTTTGAACCTTCAGCCTGCAACGTTTAACTGCTCTTATTCGTTCACCACGCGGCGGAGTTTCTTCATTGAACCCTTTTCGGATTCATAAACTTTCTTCACGCCGTCGCCGAGACCGGTTTCGGTCACGCGGATGTATTTGACAAGTTTCTCGAAACCGCCCGGCTCTACAGACGCCGCCTGGTCGCTGCCCCACATGGCGCGGTCCAGCGTGATGTGACGTTCCACCGAGCAGGCTCCCAACGCCACCGCAACCGCCGAAGGGACAAGCCCAACTTCGTGACCGGAATAACCGATGGGGTTTTGGGGGAATTCCTTGCGCAAGGTTTCGATCATCTTGAGGTTCAACTCTTCCGGCTCGCACGGATAGGTGCTGGTGCAATGCATGATAACGAGGTTGTCCCCGCCGACTGCATCCACGCCCTTATGGATCTGATCCATGGTGGACATGCCCGTGGAAATGATGATGGGCTTATTGGTCTTGCGAACATACTTAAGCAGGTTGTGATCGGTCAACGATGCGGATGGGATTTTGTATGCAGGCGTATCGAACTTCTCCATGAAATCTACAGAGGGTTCATCCCACACCGAAACCATCCAGTCGATGCCTTTTTCCTTGCAATAGCGGTCGATCTCGCGGTATTGCTCCTCGTTGAATTCAACCTTGTAACGATAATCCAGATAAGTGATATATCCCCACGGGGTTTCGCGCATCTGCTTTTGCTGTTCGGGCGGAGTGCATACTTCGGGAGTCCGCTTCTGAAATTTCACAGCATCCGCGCCGGCATGGACAGCCGCGTCGATGATCTTCTTTGCAATATCGAGGTCGCCGTTATGGTTGATGCCGATCTCCGCAATGACATACGCGGGATGACCGTCACCCATCATTCGATTTCCAAATTTAATTTCACGAGCCATTCGTTAATTCTCCTTTTGAGATAATTGCTTCAACACTAATTCACAAAGTTCGCGCACTGCTCCATGTCCGCCTGTTTTGGCCAACACATGATCCGCGGCACGGATGACCTCGGGATATGCATCCGCCACAGCCACCGACCAGCCCGCGACTTCAAAACAGGGGAGGTCGTTCAGATCGTTGCCAATATAGATGACGTTCTCCGCTGCGATCTTTTTCTGCTCGAGGAGCTCGCGCATCACACGACCTTTGTCCTTTAGCCCGACCCCGTGGATCGCCTCCACCCCCATCTTTTTCGCCCGCGCCTTCACAACGGGATTCGGCTCCGAGGAAAGGATCATCACTTCGATGCCTTTTTCGCGCAGGGTCTTGATGTGCATGCTGTCACTGCGTGAAGCGGAGACGGTCTCCTTGCCGTTCTCGTCGGTCAGCACAAGGTTGTCTGTCACCACGCCGTCAAAGTCGCAGACGATCATCTTGATGGTTTCGGGCATTTGTCGGCGCGACCTGCCCGGGGAGACAACATTCAAGCCGCTGTAAATGACCTGTTCATACTTCGCCCAGTCTGTCAGGGTGTCGATGTCGACTGTGTATCGCGGGTCCACTGCCAGCGGGTAGATGACGTTCCCTGTCAATGACTTTTTGTTGACGATGGTTGCAATGCGGATGGCATCGATGTGACCCGTCTGCCAGTGAACGGCGGGAAGGATCTGCCGCGGCGCATTATACGGCTCCGCAATACCGGGGACTTCGAGCAGCGGCTTCAAGGGCTTTTCCTCGCCATCGAAGCGCCACATCTTGAAGGGATTTTGTCCCGCGGGAACAACGCCGCGCACACAATCTGCGTCCTCATGATTGAGCAGAATATGAACGGCATCGTCCACCATATTTTTTGGGCGGATGGGCGAAGTGGGGCGAAGCTGCACCACGATCTCAGGGTGATAACCTTCGATCTCTTCCAGCCATTTGAGCGCATGCTCAAAGACGGGCAGGTCGGTGGTTTTATCCTGCGCCAGTTCGGCGGGACGGAAAAAGGGCGTCTCAGCGCCCCATTCGCGGGCGACTTCGGCGATCTCTTCGTCATCGGTCGAAACGATGACCCGCGTCACCAGACGAGATTGCTTCGCCGCGGCAATACTCCACGCAATGAGCGGATACCCCGCAAAGCTGCGGATGTTCTTGCGCGGAATGCCTTTCGAGCCGCCGCGCGCAGGGATGAGGGCAAGGATTTCAGTCATCAGTTACCATGCCGTCCAGCCGCCATCGACAATGACGTTGTTGCCGGTCATGTACGAAGAGGCTTCGGAAGCGAGGAACAATAAAGCGCCGTTCATTTCATCCTTCTTCGCCATGCGCCCGAGAATGGTTTTGGCGGAGTAGTTCTTGACAAAATATTCTTCATGGTTGTTATAAACACCGCCAGGGGTCAGCGCGTTCACGCGGATTTCCGTCTCGGCGTAGTATGCGGCAAGATATTTGGTGAAGCCCATGACGCCCGCCTTGGTGGTGGTGTAGTAGACAGGTTTGAACGCCACACGTTTGCCGTCCTTGATGTAGATGCGCTGGTCAGGTCCGTTCAAGCCGTAGGTCGAGCAGATGTTGATAATGCTGCCCTTTTTTCCCTGGGCATTCATCTGCTTCACACAAGCCTGTGTGGTGAGGAACATGCCAGTCAGGTTGACGTTGAGGGCGGCGTTCCAATCCGCAAGCGGATAATCCTCGAAGGCGCCGGGAGCGATTCCCTTCGTGGCGGCATCGGGGTCGAACTTCGGGTCGAGCGCCGCGGAGTTGACGAGAATGTCGAGGCGGCCGAACTGTTTGACGGTCTCAGCGACCAGCTCACGGGTCGATTCGAGGCGGGTCACATCGAGGGGAAACGCCATCGCCGAATACCCAGACTCTGTGAGTCGAGTCGCGGTCTTCGATGCGAGTTCCATGTTCAAGTCCGCGGCAACGACGGCTGCGCCTGCTTCGGCGAGCGTTTTACAGAATTCGAATCCCAATTGCCCGCCGCCGCCGGTGACGACAGCCACGCGGTCTTTCAAATTGAATTTATCGAGAATGGTCATAGTGTCCTCTATGGAAATGCTGTATAGATTTTATCGCCTTGTTTGTCGAATGCGGGGTACAAACCGTCGGCGAGATCGAGATAGACCGATTGTACATCTTCATCCTGCGAACCGAACTTGAAAAGGGCAAGCGCCGCCTCGCCGGAAAGGACATCCTGCTGAAGCAGGGTGATGCCTTCTTCGTAACGCTCGCGCGGCAGACCGGTGACCGGGTCCACGAGATCGGGCAGAACATAGCCAGGGCGACCTGTGTACAGATAAACGGGACCGACCTGATTGGAATAAATGCGCGTGTCCTCGGGCAGTTGACTCAGGAAGTCCATCGCCTCGGAGTCGAACCAGCGGAAGGATGCGTATCCCTGACCGCCTTTGCGGAGCTGGGTCATTGCGCTGCTGAAACTGTAAACGGAAAAAGCAAACACGATCAGAGACAAGAGAATGGTAACCGCTCTTTGCCTCTGCCAGAGATGATAACCAAAATAAACCAGCACGATTAGCACGCTGACATACATCGGCGCAAGGATGCGGAGTTGGAATTTCGTGCTGGCATCGAACAGGGACATCGAAGAGAGGATCGAAGCCAGATAACCGAAGATATAAAGCGCGCTGATAAAGGAGAGAACTTCCGGTGTCTCGCTTTCGGGTCGGAAGAATTTCTTCAATCCTTTGAACATAATCCAGATCAGCAGCGCAAGAATAAGAATGGTAATAATGACAGCGAATAAGTTCGGAACATTGATGAGTCTATGCCGCCACGCATCGACCGGCAGGAGGAACGTCGCAGCGTTCGATATTCCCAACTGGATATTCTCCGCGGTGATGGGGTGATAGATCAAGGTGCGGTTGGTGGCATTGTCCGCAAGCAGGCGGTTGCGGATTCCCCACGCGAGCGCAAAGGGAATAAAACCCGCCAGAAAAATACCTGCGCTCGTCAGGCGTTTCTTCCAGGTGTTATGAAGAATGAAAAGTGAAACAAGGAAGGTTGCCATCACAGCCAGCCCCGCATAACGAGTCAAATAAGCAAATGCGGTAAAGATGGCTGATAAAACTAAAAAGCCATTTGGAACGCGAAGGTTGTCTTTTTTCTTTGCGCCCTTCGCGCTCTTAGCGGTTAATTCGCCCTGATTTCCAAAAGAGAAATAATGCCAAAAGGATAAGAACGCCGCGAGCGTAAAGAAGATATACAGCGGTTCGCTCATTGCAGTCGTATGGACTCGGAATAATTCTCCATTCAATAGCAATAAAACGGACAGCACGATTCCTGCGACCTTTGAGCTGGTCATGCGCCAGCCGATGAGTCCCAACAGGAAGATGTTCGCGCCAAACAGCAGCGAGTTGACAAAGCGTGTGCCGCGCAGTGGATCGAGTCCGCTCAAGCCGACGAGGGCGAGAACGGTCGAGAAGCCGGGCGGAAAATGCGTGACGGGTTGATTCGATGCAAGCCACGCTTCGCGATAACCCTGTCCACTTAGGATGCTGCGCGCACCTGCAATGTAGGCGATGGAGTCATCGGAGAGTCCCAGCCCTTGCGGAGTCACATACAGGATGAGAAAGGTCCCTGAAAGAGCAAGCAGACCCAAAATTAGAAATGAAGCGAGGGGGGATTTGGTCATACAAAAATTCGTCATTGCGAGGGTGCCAACCCGAAGCAATCCCATCAAAAATCAGGAGATTGCCTCGTCGGGGAAAGCACCCTCCTCGCAATGACGAAAAACTAGTTCATTGGAAGCAGGAAACCCTGGTTTTCCAAATACTCGACGATAACGCGGGCGTTATCTTCGGGAGTGGAGCCGTAACCCTTGAGCGTGATCTCCGGGTTGATGGGCTGCTCATACGGATCATCGACGCCGGTGAAGCCCATCGGCTTGCCGTCGGCTAAAGCCTGACGCGCCTTGGCGTACAGACCCTTCACGTCGCGCTCTTCGCAGACTTCCACGGGCGTATCCATGAAGACTTCGATGAAATTCTCACCGACCATCTTGCGGGCTTCTTCACGGGTGGCACGGTAGGGACTGATGGCGGCGCAAACGACGATTCCGCCGGCATGGACGATCTCGCCAGCCACAAAGCCGATGCGGAGGATGTTGGTGTCGCGGTCTTCCTTGCTGAAACCAAGTCCCTTGGAGAGATGCGTGCGGACCACATCACCATCGAGGATGGCGGTCTCGCGTCCGCGCTCGAGGAGCAGGGTGGTAAGCACCTGTGTCGTGGCAGATTTACCGGAACCGCTCAAGCCGGTGAACCAAATGCCAAAACCCTGTTCGTGGCGCGGAGGATACATCTCGCGCAAAATTTCAGCAGTCTCAGGGCGGGTGAACCACTCAGGGAGCAATTTGCCCTTGGCGAGATAATCATCGCGCACCTGTGTGCCGGAGATATTGGCGGTTTTCGCGCCCTGCGGAACATCCTTCTGTTCCACATAGCGGTCTTCGTCGGGGAGATAAACAAGCATTTCGAACGGGACCATCTTGACGCCGAGTTCGTGCTCGTATTGGGTCATCATTTCCTGCGCATCATACGGACCGTAGAACGGTTTGCCCGAAGAATCATTTCCGGGTCCCGCATGATCGCGACCGACGATGAAATGATTCGCGCCATGATTGCGGCGGATGATGGCGTGCAGGAGCGCTTCCTTCGGTCCCGCCATGCGCATCGCAAGCGGAAGCAGACTGAGCGTGGTGCTCTTCTTGTCGTAGTGATTATCGACCAATGCCTTGTATGTGCGGACGCGGGTGTAGTGATCCACGTCACCGGGCTTGGTCATGCCGACCACAGGATGAATAATGAGCGAGCCTTTGACCTTCGCGGCGGCGCGCTTGGTCAATTCTTCGTGGATGCGGTGCAGGGGATTGCGGGTCTGGAAAGCGACGACATTGTCGTTGCCCATTTCCGCGAGCATTTCACGCACCTGAGCCGGAGTGCGGCGCAGGTTCACGAAGTCGTAATACTTCGGCAGGTTGAGCACCTGCAGCGGTCCGCTGATGCAGACCTTGCCCCAGCGTCCCATTTCAGAGACCATCGGGTGTTTGGGGTCGGTCGAGCCGTATGCCAGCGCGGCTTCGGTCTCAGGGTCCCAGTGATAGACCTCATCGAGGCGCATCACAGCGATCAGGTCAAAGTTGGCGTTGCGAAGCGCCAGTTCCTCACCGACGGTCGGCAGTTCCTTCGGATCAGCCGTCAGCGTGATCGGAAGCGGGAACAAAGTTCCATCCGCAAGGCGCATTTCGCGCAGCACACGTTCATAATCAGCCTTGCCCATGAAAGTCTTCAAAGGTGAAAAACCACCAGTAGCGATCAACTCAAGATCGCACAGGTTTCGCATGGTGATTTTTATGGAAGGAAGCTGACCGGCGCGGGCGATCAATTCCTCGCGCTCTTCGCCTTTCACTACCAGGTCAACAAGTTCTCCGCCGTAGGGGGTAATAAGATTTGCTTTTGCCATTGTTACTCCATTGAATTCATAAACCCTGAAAATCAGGATTGAGGTTGTCACACAAGCGTCCATTATACTCCAAAATTCAGCGGATGAATTTTGGAACGCTTCACACTGGACTTTGAGCCTGTTTCTCACCATTGAGCATTTCTTCCCCCCAAAACTTCCCGTAAAACAAGCAGGTCACGTTTGAAGCGTGACCTGCCAAATTTGCCTACAAGGAAATCAATTTCCCCGTCTCTTGTGACTCATGTACCGATGAAATGATCTTCTGCACTTGTACGCCGTCTTCCAATGTGCAGGAGGGCTCTGCACTCCCCTTCACTACATCGACAAAGTGCCGGGTCTGTTCCTGGAACATGACGTTCCGCTCCCAGCCTTCAGGGAGCGGGAACACATCCCAATCCTTTTTCTCGGTACGATAGATCCGCGCCGCGCCATCGGCGAGGTTCCACTTAATGGTCCCATTCGTGCCGATAATGCGGAACTCGTGCTCCGGCGGCTGCTGGTTATAGTCGAGATGCAAACTGCCCAATGCGCCGCCCTCGAACCGCAGCCCTATCTTGGATGTATCGTCCGCGGTCACTTCGAGGTCACTGATCTTGCCGGCAAAGCCCCAAACCGACTCAACCCTCTTCCCAACCAGCCACGGAAGATAATCCAACGAGTGACATTGCGTCGCCACCACGCCGCCGCCCATGTCCGCACGCGCGGCATACCCCTGACGATAATCCTCCCACGGATGCCACGCAGGCAGATACTCACCGAAGTGGACACTCGCCGAGACCACACGTCCGATCTCGCCGTTCTCGATCAATTCTTTTGTCTTAACCATACCCGGATGGAAACGGAACTGGAACGCCACCAAAACCTTCGAGCCGCTCTTCTGCACCGCAGACTGCAACTCGTCCACACGTTCCATCGAACCAGCAATGGGCTTTTCCAACAAAATGGCACAGCCCGTCTCTGCGGCAGGGATGGCAACATCCATGTGCAAAGAGGTCGGGTTCGAGATAATGACCGCATCCGGTTTATGCTTTTTCAGCGCTTCTTTTAGATCGGTCTCAACGGGATAACCCGCGAGCTCATCGTCAGGCAGCGTCGCCTTGTGTGTGCGGTAGAGAACGATATCCGTTTCGCCAAGTGCAACCAAATTACGCATGTGACGTCGTCCAACCGAGCCAAGACCAGCGATCAGATATTTCATATTTCCATCCTTTTGTAGGGCGAGGTAGCCTAGCCCCTACTGATTACCAACTTAAATCCTTCTCATACCCCCATTTGACCAGCAGTTCGCCCGCAACTTCCTTGAACAGCGCTTTGTCTTTTTCTGTAAAAAGCCGCCGCCAATTGCCAGCCTGTCCCTTTGGTAAAAATGACGCGATGCCTTCGTTGCGTTTCGCCTGCCATTCTTCATCGGGGTTCGAGGACATTTCGGCAAGCAATTGCTTTTCCAATGCCCTGCCAATCTTCTTTACGCCGAGGAATTTCCACAGGCGCGAGAGCTCGGCAAAAGGCTGCGCAAGCAGGTCTTCATACCGCAGGGAGATGTAATTCTCACCGTACAAATTCACGCCTTCCGAATCGATCTCATGCAGATCATCCGCCCAGCGTTTGGCAATATTGCGGATGGACGTCTCGGTAAAGATCGAACGGCGTCCGTCGCTGAATGGAGCCGAATCAACTCTCAGGTCCGACATGATGCGTTTATCTTCTGCTGTCAAAAATTTGGATTCTTCGACAAAGTTGCGGAAGCGTTCCGATATCAATACATCGCGCCCGTCGCGGACGATGTAAATGATCTTCGCGTCGGGATAAAGTGCATGCGCATCACGCACAACCTGACCGTGGATCGTGGACGAAGGGCTTTTATCTCCAACGATGCTTTTGCCTTCACGGGCGGCGTCGCGCTCCATAATGAAATCTGCAGCGGCACGCAAAACGAGCGGCGAAAGGTCGCGCCCCTGATTCCAGCGATTCGACTTACGCGTCAGCCACTCCTCGGTTTCAGGCGTATTGACCAGTGACTTGAGCATGGGTTTGCGCGTGAAGAAATGCGCCTGATAGTTGCAATGCACATCAGGGTGCAGTCGCAGAAGACGCATCAGCAGGGTCGTGCCGGAACGGGCATGACCGAGAATGAAAAACTTTTCGCGTGGAAAGAATTGCCTGATCTCCGCGACTTCCTCGGCAGTGATGGCGGGAATGGGATTGCGAGTCTTCTTTTGAGGTTCGCCCTTGATGAGAATGCGTGCAGCGGATTTAAAACGAGAGAGCATTTTATCTTTTCCAGTTCAACATGATCAACCCAACCAGACAGACCAGAATACCGGCGAGATTGATCCATGAAATTTTATCTTTGAACACAAAAACTGCCACAGGCACAAGGATGAGCGAAGCCATGACCGTCACCAGAACAGCGGCAATACCCAAATTCCAGCCTGCGCGGTACATGAGCAAATAACCAAATTCGATTCCCATGACAGCCGCTGCCAGCCCAACACTCGCCCAGTTAAGTAACTTAAGTTCTCCCATCACGCTCTTTGTCGGGAAGAAAAAGAACGTAAAGAGAGTCATTGTAAAAGCGACGCCGTACGTCACCAAAAGCGAAACGGTAAAGTTGACATTGGCAGGCGTGCTCTTTGCCACAAAGTGATACAACGTACTGGAAGCGATCGCAAGCGTAATCGAGAAATAAAAGAGGAACATCGAACCGGCTTTGTTCATCAAGGATTACTTGAAATCCACTCTTTCGGTTGTGATGACAACGTGATAGATGAGGTTCGGGTCTGTCACACACAGAATCTTATCGCCTGATTTTGCAACAGATTGGTCCGAGCCGGATATCCACGCATATCCCCAATAACAACCCGCCAGCACTTTGGTGGTCTGTACATCGCCCCTGCCAATGGCAAAGGAATAGGTGTAGCACTCGCCCTTATCGTTCGGTGAATTCATACCAAACGCAAGGTTCGCGCTGCCCTGTGAAGAATTCGTAAATTCGACCGTGGTCAACGCGCCTTTGGGTTCCAGCGCAGGGATTTGATTACATTCGGGGGTGGGAGACGCGGCAACCGCAATGGTTGCAGGCGGCAAGGTGGGCAGCAGTTCCAAAGTGGGTGCGGCAGTATTCGTCGGCTGCGGAGTAAAAGTCGGCGGGACGGGCGTATTGGTCGGCATCGCAGCCGCAGTCTGGGTAACGGATATCCACGCTTCAGCTACAGCCGTGGCAGCAAGATCGTCCGGGCTGATTTCAGGTGTCGCTTCGCCGCCGCAAGCGGACAGGGCAAAAAGCGTCAGAATCAAGGGTATGGCAAGCAGGTATTTCTGTTTCATTAGTTCTCCAACCCTCATTTTTACCATGAAACATCTCTTAACCACGAAGCCCTGTAGGCTTTCTTGGCATGCTTAGCGGTTCAAATTTTCCAATACCTTCAAAATGAATTCTGCCGTGCGCCTGCCGGATGACGCATCTGTGAACGTGATCTCATCTTCGACGAATTTTCTTCTCTCGACGGAGTCCACGCCTCGGTCTTGCAGATACATGTTCAGCGCTTCGAGCAGTTGACTTTCATCCGAAGCGACTCTGCCAGCCTTCGCCCAGCGGAAGCGTTGATGCGTGGGCCAGTCACCAATCTCTTTGAGAGATAACGAAAACTTGTTCGGCTTGTTCCACCCGCCAGGGACATCAATGGTCGCGGCGATCATCGGCGTGTTATGGACAGCCGTCTCGACCAGCATCGTCGAATAGACGGTCACCACCACATCCGAATACGCCATCATGGACGATTTCTCGTCCATGTCTTCGCCGCCGTAATAGCCGAGCGATCCGCCCAATGCCACCGGCTGAACCACATGCACATGCGGATATTTCTTCTCCAAATCAAACACACGCTGGCGTTCTTCCGCAAATATCTTCGGTTTATCTTGAAAATGACTCGGATGTAAACGAATCAACAACTGCGAAGGTTCTGCCAGAGAATCTGAAGAAACCAATTTTGCCAACGCTTCGATATTCGGGAAGTTCGGCGCAAAATGGACAAAACTGCTGGCATACGAGATCAACTTGCGCTTGGGGTCGAGATTATGTAATTTGAAATACTCATCGCGCGGCATGAGCCATTGCTTGCGGAAATATCCGTCATACGAAGGGATGCCGCCAATGTTGACATTCTCCGGCTTCCAATCGGAACCGTAGACTAATTCATCTTTCTGCAATTGAGACCAGCAAGTCGCCCACTGCACATCCGCGCCGCTGACGTTGTATGAAGAGGAATTGTCCCAGCCGACGATGACGGTCATGTTTGGGATTCCGCGTCGCGCAGATTCACGCAGGAGGTAACGGTCCATGCGCCAGCCGGGAGTCGAGGCAATGACCATGTCAGGGTTGTATTTTTCGAAGAGGTCGGTATAAATTCCCGGGTCCGGTGTGAAGCGGTTTTGTATCTTCACCAAAAGTTTGCGCGCCCAGGAAAAATTCCGCAACAGGAGAATCATCACGGCGGAGGGAATCCAAATCCCCAAACGGAACTTCCAGCCATTCTCGCCCCACACCTCCCAAATGTGACTGTCCATCGCTTCGGTGTTGATGCGGCGCGAACCGCCGACGCGGCGCAGATAGATGAGCAGCGATTGCAGGCGCGGGCTTACTTTTTTGGCGTAGTCGTTGGCTTGTTTTAATCGCAAGCCTTCGAAAGTGAGACTAGGGCGAGTGAAACGTGTAGCGATCTTTTCCTTGGTCTCATCGTCGGTGAGGACGACGACTTCAACGCCTGCATCGAGCATAGTTGAGACGACGTCGCTTTGCAGAAAGTAGATGATTGCCATGCCGTGGTCGGCGGAGATGAAAATTCGTTTGGTCATGTAGTTGAGTAGTTTGGTAGTTGCGTAGTTTGATGATTGAAAATTGGTTATTAATAGTACCAACTGAAGATCTTGTTATAAACCGCCAGCAAAACCTTCTTGATAATCCCTACCTCCAACACGCGTTTCCCAAACGAAACAGATTTCTTTTTACCTGCATCTTTTAGTTCCCCGCGCAAATAACCCAAAGTATTGGACATATTCATCGCCAGCGGATCGGAGACCATCAGGCGTAGTAAACTCGCATCGTTCATGCGCTTGTCCAACTGGCGGACTTGCCCCATGGGTTTGTCCATGTCAAAAGGCAGGAATTGCTGCAACGTGGATTTATAAGCCGTAAACTGCCAGTGACTTGCTCCCGCCATCGCGGTCACGCCTTTATATTGAATACGCCAATCTTTCGTCTCCGCGTAGACCTTTTTATTCTCTTCCTCGGTTTGCCCAAGCGAGAGATTGAACTCCAAAAAGGTTTCCCACGGAATGAATTGACCATCTTCCAGCGCGGCGTTTTCTTTTGCCCAACTCAAAGTCGATTCATAAAATTCAGGCGGTGTGCGGAACGGACGTGCGGTCACCATGCCGACATTTGGGAAGGTTTCAAGAATTTCCACAGATCGCTTCAACCAATTCGGCGAGAACAACACGTCCGCATCGGTGTAGGCGATGATCTCGCCCGGCGCGCCCGTCAGCATCACATTCCACGCGCCGCCCTTGCCCATATTTTTTTCGGAGAGGATCAAATATTGGATCCGTCCCTCTTCCTTTTCTTGAATCAAAAAATCGCGCACTTCTTCGCACGATCCGTTATCGAAGACCATCAGGTCGAACGGCAGTCCCGCATCCTTGCGCATAGACTCAAGCGAGACCTTTAATACATCAAGAGTCTCGGCGTAGAATCCGCTCAAAAAGGGGATGTAATTCAACAGCGCGGCAGTGATCCGCTCGGGGCGGGCAACATCTTTGACGAACTTGGCGGGGTTTTGTCCTTTACGCATGGGGGTATCAGGTTCCAGGTTTCAAGTTTCAGGTTGGCGATATTCGATATTGGAAATTCGATGGTCGAATATCGAATTATCGATTCCCGAATATCTTTTTGATTCGCTTTTTCCATCGTTTTGGGCGGGCAATGTTTTCGATCGTATCTTCGGGCAGGAAAAAGAACAGGGCACGAAGAAACAACTCTAATTTACGTGTGAAGCGCAATGACGTCATCTTCGGGCGGGAAAGTTTACCATCCACCAATTGGTGCGTCGAATCCAAAATCGTGTAGCGGATATTGGCTTGTCCGCCCGCAAGACGGATATTCTCATTCGTTTCGGGATGTTCATAATGCGGCTTGCCGCCCGGCAGGTGACTGTAATCGTGGTTCTGATGCACGATCATCACCGAAGGCGTGCAATCGATCACCGCCCAATTTTCTTTGCGGGCTTTGTAGATCATCCAATTATCCCAGCCCGCGCGACCGATGGTGAAATCGGGAATGTCGTTATAGCAGGATTTTGGAAAGAGGAAAAAATCGCTTCCGGCGGGACGATGAAGTTGGTCCTGTTTTCTGACATCTTCCCTCAGCCGAGACTGCCACCCTTCGGCAAAGTCAATCGGCGACGTGATGTCATAATCCCAGCGTTGACTGAGTAAAACGTATTCGTCACGCAACATGCATGACCTACGTGCTGCTTCGACAAAATCAGGCATGAGGATCATATCCGCGTTGATGATGCAGAGCAACTCACTATTTGAGTTCTCGCGGGCAAGTTGAAACATGGACGAGATCAACGGCACACCCGCTCCATTCCGCACCACGTTGGGGATGTGCTTCACGCCAAGTTCCTTTGCAACTTCGGCGAGACCTTCCTCCTCACCAAGCAAAATGACATCCACATCCGGCAGCAGCGTCCACGACTTGATGGCGTTACGCTGGATCATCGCGATATGCGGATTAGTAAAAGGTTTTGGGGCGGAGAACAAAGTAATCAGTGACACAGTGATCAGTTACCAGTGGCTCGTTCGTCAATATCTTTCAATGTTTTATGTTGGACATTCGCATTGATCTTCGCAAGTTCGGGGTTGTCGTGAACCAAGTCCAGGACTTCTTTCCATGAAAAATCATCGCGCCCATTGAAGCGAGAATAAACTTCCTGCATGAATTCGAGGTCTTCGGGGGTATCCACCGTCCAGCGGTAATCGCCGAAATCGGTGGTGTGATGCAGGAGGGCGATTCTAAACCCTCTTGGTGAAGTTCCTTCTGAGAGCTGACGGCTAACCGCTGAAAGCTGCACTCCTTCATAGAAATACGGCATGGCATGTTCGCGATGTTGAGGTTCCCTGGCTTCCTGCCACGCCTTCTCCAAGACTTTGAACGTACAGGCTTCCACATCCAAACCGATGGGATAGGTGCGAGTCCACGGCGGGGGGAGGCGGTTGCAGACAAAGTCATATTCATCGTCGAGCAGGGTATTGACCACATCGTCAATCAAGTCCGGATCGATAACCGGGCAATCCGCAGTGATGCGGACGACCACATCCGCTTTGGCTTGTTTGGCGGTTTGATAATAACGGTCAAGCACATCGTACAAACTGCCGCGGGTGAAGGGAATGCCCGAGAAATCGCAGTACTCCGCCACGGGGTCGTCTGAGGCGTCTGTCGTCGTGGCAAAAATAACTTCGTCGAGAGTCGCCGCCCGCGAGGTCCGAATAAAGACGCGTTGCAGCATCGGCTGCCCGTCAATATCGGCAAGGATTTTTCCCGGCAAACGTGAAGAGGACATACGTCCCTGAATGATGGCAACAACGCGCGGTTTCATTGATCGCTTTTGGGTGTCTCTTCGGGATCAGACTTGCGCGGCTCGACCTTCTCAGGCGGGGCTGGTTTGCGCGTCTCCATGCCTGCTTCCAACTCTGCGATCTTCTTGCGGTGACGTGAATTGGCAAGTCCGCTTTTGATGCGCCCTGGCAGCATGACCAACACGCCAATCAAAAACCCGACAGCGATGCCAGCCAGCACGAAAACCGCCAGTGAACTTTGGACGGCGATGCCGAAAAAGTTTGCAGTGACGATGGATGGATTTTGAAGCGCAAAGAAAGCGGCGACGAACGCAAGCGCAAATGCAAAAATGAAAGTAATAACCATAAGTACTCCTTTGGTTTAGTCTAAGGGAATTTTACGCGGTTTGTCCTTCGGACGGGATTGGTTGAGGAGTCACAAATCCCTTTGCTTTAAATTTTTCAACATAGTCGCGGACAGTTTGATAATCGAGACCAACCTGCTCGGCGATGTCGAAGATCGTGTGCTGACCTTCGAAGCGCATCATGATCTTTTCGATGGCACGGTTGAGCGCCCAGTTATCGCGCCAATCAACCCAGAGACCGTGACCGCTGAGGAACACGGGACCGCGGAAGGTGCGCTTCGGAATGTAATTGCTGGCGTAGATGCGGATGATGTCTTCGGCGGTTTGCGCCGCGCCGAGGAGCATGTCTTCGTGCATGATGTCGAGATTGTCGTCGGTGGTGTGATACTCGTCGTAGGGAAAACGGTTGAGCGAGATGCACGGCACGTTGACGCCAGGTCCGTTGATGACGCGTTCATCGTTGGCGGGGGCGGCAGCGAAATCACGTTCATCATGTTCGGTATCGCGTAAGACAAAATTCGTAATGCGGTCTAAAAGATGATTATGTTGACGTGTGTGATGCCACGCAATTTGATTCTGGTTGCCCGTCATCTCCATGAAAATCCCGCCGCGTAGATTCGGAATCAGACTCTCGTTGTGAGCCAGCCATGCGATGGTACCGATGGTCTCCGGTCCAAACCAAAAGCGGACGCTCATCGAGCCAGCGGGAAGCGGATTGTCCGCAAGTCGCCGCGCCAACTCAATGGTGCTGACCACGCCCGCACCATCGTCATTGGCTTGCATGGGGTGACAGGTATGTGCCTGCACAAGGAACTCGCCCGCTTCGGGGTTGGGTCCGCCTTGCGGGTGGACAACCGCCGTGGCAACTTTGAATCCCTGCGCCGGATCGGTGATAAATTCGCAATTGATGACCGCGTGATATTTTTTATCGCGAGGAAGTTTATCGAAGGTGTTCTTCGGCAGGCAGAATCCCCAGTCGCGTTCGTAGTATTTGAAGACCCACGGCACGGTATGAGGACGTTTCTCATTGAAATACAAATGCGGCTGGAGTTCTTCGAAGCTCAGGACTTTGTCCGTTGGCAGCGAATAAGAAACAATGTGCAGCGGATTGTCCTTGAAGTCCACGATGCGTTCACCATCTTCCGTTTCAAGATACGCTTCATGGACAACGTATCGCTCAGGCACTTTCCACGTCCAGACGGGAGTCAGCGGTGCGTAGGTCTCAACCGTGTAGTTGGATGAATCGGGCATGTACGAGCCAACAATCTCCAACGTTTTGTCGTGGTCGTCAGAGGCGAGGGTGCGGTGTAGAGGGAAGAATTCCACGAGGATGGATTTGAGGGATGTGTAGGGTTTCATCTTTTCGATATGTAGGGGCGAGGTCGCCTCGCCCTGGTTTGGGTATTCACAATCAGGGCGGGAAGACCCCGCCCCTACAGGTTAATACTTCGGCTCTTCAATATAGTGCAACTTCTCAGGGTGTTCACGCACGATCACCGACATATTATCGTAAAACTCATTCGCAGTCGAATGATGCACCTTCGCCTCGCCGACCTGCACCTCGCGGATCACCCCAGCCGCAAGCAACTCGTTCATGCCCGGCACAATGTAAGTTTTTACGCGGTCATTGTTGCGTACGAACATCGAGTGCATTTTTATTTTTGGCACGCGGTCATAACCAAGATAAATTCCGGCAAACTCTTTCACGCGGCGATAATCACAACCGACATTGTATTCAATGTAATGATGCATCGAGAATGTGCTATTGAAATCCAAGCCAATGCTCACGATGGTTCCATTAATTTTATGAAACAACGCGAACGCCGAGTTCGGTCCGTAGGCTTCCACATCGTCCGCTTTGGAAAATTCCTCTGCGCGCGCGCCGATAACAGAAAAACTATAAATGGGGTGAGGTGTCCTTAGCGCATTCGGGCGCAGGCGCGCGATCTCTGTAATTGCGCCCATCTTCGAGGGCGTTTCCTTCACATCAAAATAATGCGTCTCGGTCCACGACTGAAAATTGAAAGCGGGGAACATCACCGTGCCGTCTTTGCCAGCCAATTCGATGAACGCGTCGATCACCGTATCCGCGCCGCCTTCCACGCCGCCCAAAGACTTATACGACGTATGCACGATGACCGTGTCGCCGTTCTTGATCCCAATTTGACCAAAGCCGTCAATCAGTTGTTTTTTGTTTAACATGGGTTCCTCTTTATCCCGTCATTGCGAGGGCGGTGCTTTTCGCCCGAAGCAATCTTATGATTACGAGATCGAGATTGCTTCGTCGCCAAGAGCAAGAACGCTCCTCGCAATGACGTATCATTTTAGACTTCGATAGACTTCCATCAACGCCGCGGCATTCTTTTTCCAATCCGCACGCTTCTCCGCGGACCTGCGGGCTGATTCGCCGATCTCAGGCAGTTTCTCACGCTGATTCATCGCCGCGAGAATTTTTTCCGCCAGGTGATCCGCGTCCCCATCGCGGAACAGCCAGCCGTTCTCATGTTCGAACACCCATTCCTTATTGGCAGGGATATCCGAAACCAGACAAGGCAGCCCGCACGCCAGCGCTTCCATCAACGAAACGGACGAACCGTCCACGTGCGAGGGCGAGATGTATAAGTCCGCCATATGATACCAGCGCGGAAGGTCGATCTGTGAGATCTGCCCGCCGAACGTGACACGGTCCAGCACACCGCCGTTTTGAAAGATCTGACGAATGACATTTCCTTGTGAACCGCCGCCAAGCAGAATCAGGTCAACATTGTCTTTTTGTTGTGCAACCTTCACAAATGCTTTTGCCAACACATCAACGCCATAGCGGGTTTCCCAGGCGCGATTACAAAAGAGTGTAAATGTTGAAAGTTTGGAAGATTTCAGTTCAGGCGTGAAATGGTCAAGATTAACGCCCCAGGGAATCACAACCGTCTTTTCGGGGTTCATTCCATACGCCACCGCTTTGTCTTTGGTGACATTGGCATCGCTCGTGAAAAACGTCGAATGCTTCAATGTGTACTTGGTAGCGAATTTCCACATCCACCCTTTATGGACATCATCCATCAGGTCGAATCCCCAGGACATGGTGAGAAGCGGATTCGCGCCAGCGAGAACGGCGATAAAGGCACAGGTTTGGATCGGTCCCGCATGGACGAGATCAGGCTTGAGGTCCCGAAGGAGGCGCTTGAAATCCATCACCAAAGCGGGGAGTTTGCTCCATGTAAATGGTTCGCGTCCGCCCTTCCAGATGACTTGATGCACATTTTCCGGCACAGAGCGGCTTTCCACTTGTCTCTGGTTGCCTTCGAGTTGAACAAAATGGACTTCATGCCCGCCATCGGAGATGGCTTTGAGAAACTTATGGTCGTGTGTGGAGTAGCCGAGGGAGAAGTATATGAGTTTCATGTTCCAAGTTTCAAGTTCCACGTTTATATGCGAGATGGAGTGTTGTTGCGGCGCGGATTCTTAAGAACGCTTTGTTTTAGACCACCAATCAAGGCTTTGCACTTTTTTGCCTGTTCGTAATGGGATTTAAAAATATCTGGTTTGATATATTCCACATCCAAGGCTGCATAAAGCAATGATTGAACTTCAACAGCAGAACGGCGGGCAATGCCGAGAAAGCGAGCAAACTCTGCCGACGACTCACAATCAAATCCTTCGGCTATATTCGTCATTACGGATACCGTTGCTCTTTGAATTTGGTCTCGCATTCCAAAATCTTTTGCAAAGTCTCCTTCTAATGTAATTTTGTAAATCCATTTCACCAAGGTACGCGATTCTTGCCATGCAATTAAGTCTTCAAATCTTGTAACAGCAGTCACTTCAACCTCCCAACCTGGAACTTGGCACCTGACACATGGAACTCTTATTCGCCCAAATCAACCCAGCGCAATTCCTTGCCCTGGGGCATATCAGCGAGTGCTTTTGTGCCGATGACATTTTCGATCTCATGCGGCTTGATTGCTCCAATGGTGGCGGGACGAAGCACGTCGATCATGTCGCGGGTGAAGGTTTCACCGGCTTTGATATCACGCGCGGCTCGCAGGCAGCGGCGCTGCACGACCTTGGTTTCCTGCTCGTTGCCGCCGATGACTTTATCTGTGGAACCCAACGCCCGTTCGAGTTGACGCGTCTCTTCGACCATGTGCGCCCAGTCGGCAGGATTCAACGCGAATTTGTGGTCGGGACCTTCGCGGTCGTTGCTGTCGGTGAAGTGACGTTCGATCATGCGCGCGCCAAGCGTCACCGCACCGAGGACTGTCGCATTGCCGTGAGTGTGATCGGAAAGTCCAAGCACGACATCGGGGAACATGGTCGCGTAGGTCTTCAACACATTCAAATGGATGTGATCATAGTTCTCGAGGCTGGCAGTGTAATTGGTGTTGCACTGCATCAAACACAATTGTTTGTTAACCTTGAGAATCGCGTGGACGGCACGCTGTACGTCAGCAATGTCGGCGGCGCCGCTGGCAATGATCATCGGCTTGCCTTTGGATGCCATGTGAACCAGTGCTTCGATCCAGTCGATTTCGCCGGAGCCAGCCTTGAATGCCGGAATATACGGTTCGACATGCTCAATGGAGTCGAAGTCGTAGGGCGAGGTGAAGAAGTCGATACCGACTTTGTCGCATTCCTCTTTCAGGATAGGCGTCCAGCTTTGGGAGACGGATGCGGCGGCGTAGACTTCGGTGACGGATTTTTTCCACGTTGCCTGATGGCTGACCTTGGAATTCATGTGTGTGAAGCCATATTCCGAGACGATCTTGGGCGCCTGAAAATGCTGGAACTTGGCTGCGTCGGCGCCGGCATCTTTGGCGAGTTTGATGAGCATCTTCGCGCGGTCAAGGTCACCGTCGTGATTGGCGGCGATGTCGGCGATGAAATAGGTGGGATGATTCATGCCAATGGTGTGATTGTTGATCTTGAATTCCATGTGTTCCTCCGGGATAATTATGCAGATCTTTTGATATTCGACAAACTCAGGCTTCGGTCATTATCATAACGTGAGTAATGAATAGCTGTTTTCACCACAGATCAACACCGATAAACAGGATGGGAGATTAATTTGAGAAAATCCGTCTTCCAATCTGTGTGAATCTGCGTTCATCTGTGGTGAATTTGAAAATATTCCTTATCCATTATTGACATTATCTTATAAAACGGTCAACTGCCATCGAGCCATAACAACAAGGCTGTCAGGGAAAACCCATCCAAGATTTTTTTGTCTTTTAGCAATTGTTTGACTTCGTCCTTCGTGAACCAGCAGACTTCGCTGACTTCGTTCTGGTCGAAATCCTGTACAAGTTCACCAGCTTTGCATTGGACAATATGAAAAACCTGATTTGCCTGTCCGTTCATGGGATAGTAAGTGTAGATCAATTCATGGTTTGTTGAGGTATAGCCTGTTTCCTCCAAAAGCTCACGTTTGGCGGCTTCGATGGGCGTTTCACCGGATTCCATACCCCCAGCGGGAAGTTCCCATACAGCAGTGCCGGTCGTGTAGCGCGGAATGCGGACAAAGATCACTTCACCTTTTGCGTTTTCCATGACGGCAGCCGCGGCTTCGCGTTCGAAATCCAGCAAATGGAATTTATCGACCACAAAGCCGTTTGGAAATCTGACAGTATCTTTATAAAGGTTCACCCACCTGCTTTGGTATACAACTTCCCTTGCAAGCCTTTCGGGCTTCATTGACTTCTCCAATTTATCTCCCAATCATCCCCAAGTGTGTGTGCTGGAAGGAATCTTCGTGTTTCAAGCCGTAGCCGAAAATGCGGTCAAAGCTGGAGTGGGCGAAGAGCAGGGTTCCGGCGAACATCAACCAGGGGACGGTCAGTAGGTAGCCAAAGGCATAGAGCGTAACCGCCAGCCCCTTGTGGTGGATCAGGTTATAGGTCCACGCGCCGAGGCGGGGATTTATCAGATAGCCAAGCATGCTCAAATCGGGCGCAAAAAATAGGAGGGCGAAAAGCCACCACGAGTAGTCCAATCCCGAAAAAAGGAGGAGGGCAAAGGCTAACATCAGGAATTCTTCAAAGCGGATAAGGTTTTTCATGTGGGCTCCCGGTTATAACTCTAAAAAAGCTGTGGATAAGTCTGGGGATTCTGTGGATAACTTCGGTCGAATCAGCGGTCGTTTTGCTGGAATTACCCGAAAACTGTGGAAAAATACCCCGAAAAGCGGGGAAAGATGTGGATAAGTGTGGATAAAACCGCCCGAATCGGGTTAGCGCTGTTGATAACTGCGGATTTTCTGTGGATAACTCTGCTCGTATTGTGTGTAAAACTCGTCCAAGCCTGTGGAGAAATTGGGCAAATCTTCGCCCAAATCTGTGGACAACTTGCGGGTAGAAAGCCATAAATTGTTGGAACGCTTGGCGATAAGTCCGGCAAAGTTGACGGATTTTGGGGTGATGTCGCTCTCGCTCATGTTGAAGCGGCGGGCGATCTCCACTCCGAACTGATACTTGCTCATGGCTTGCGGACCGACCAGGTGATACAAGCCTTTCAGCCCGCGGTCCAGCATTTTGACGATGGTGCGGGCAGTGTCGTTCACCAGCATCGGGCAGAAGATGACATCGGTAAAGCCGCTCATGCTCTTGCTATGCGACAGGTTGTTGTAGAAAAATTCGGCGAGACTGCGCCGTCCACTCAGACTCCAGCCGTAGAAGTTGACGCGTGCCACAATGGCTTTGGGGTTTTCGGTCAGCACCGCCCATTCGCCGTCGAGTTTTGTTCTGGCATAGACGCCAATAGGGCTGGGAGAATCATCCTCGCCGTAGAAACCGTCTTTTTGACCGTCAAAAACTGCGTCGGTGGAGATATGCGCGAGAGTGATTTCACGCTCCTTGCAGGCGCGCGCGATCTGGCGCGGAAGGTTGGTGTTCAGGAGTTTGGCAAGTTCCGGGTCGTTCTCGCACAGGTCGAGGTCCGCCAGAGCCGCGCAGTTGACCACCCAATCGGGGCGGACTTTGTCCAGAATGGTTTCCACAATTCCTGCTTCGAGCAGGTCATGTTTCAGGATCTTGAACGGTGCGCTGACCAGTTTTCCGCGATCCACACCGATGATCTCGAACTCGTTCATCATCTCCTGTGCGAAGTTGATGCCGAGCAATCCGCTGACGCCTGTAAGTAAGAGTTTCATGTTCCAACTTCCTCCCTCTCCCTGTGGGAGAGGGTTGGGTGAGGGAAAACTATCCTTCGAGCTTGCCCTGCGCGAACAACTCCTCGAACGGTGCGATGTATTTTTTGATGCCTTCCACGTCGAGCCATTCGGTATTGTTGTCGCTCGAATACGAAAAACCTTCCTTGATTTCGCTGCCTTTATTCTGCCACGAGTAACCAAACCAGGTCGCTTCGGCAGGCTGGACAACGAACATTCTGTCCAATTCAATTGTATGCCGCGCTTCGTCCTCGGAAATTAACATTTCATGCAATTTTTCGCCGGGGCGGATTCCGATGATCTCGATCTCGGCATCCGGTGCAATGGCGCGCGCAAGGTCGGTCACTTTCGTGCTGGGAATCTTCGGCACGAAGACTTCGCCGCCTTCCATCTGTTCGATGCTGTCAATGACAAAGCGGACACCCTGTTCAAGCGATAGCCAGAAGCGCGTCATGCGGTCATCGGTGATGGTGACTTTGCCGGTGGAGCGAAGTTTGAGGAAGAGGGGAACCACCGAACCGCGGCTGCCGACGACGTTCCCGTATCGGACGCAGGAGAAGCGGGTTGCCGAGCCCCCGGCATAGGCATTACTCTGGATCGTTAATTTCTCCGCCGCGAGTTTGGTGGCTCCATATAAATTCGCCGGGCTGACGGCTTTATCCGTGCTGACGGTGAGGACTTTCTTCACGCCCGCATCCAATGCCGCCTCGACCACGTTCGCCGTGCCCATGATATTGGTCTTGATGGCTTCCATCGGGTTGTATTCGCACGCCGGAACCTGCTTCAACGCCGCCGCATGGACAACGATATCCACGCCATGCATCGCGCGGACGAGACGTTCGCGGTCACGCACGTCGCCGATGAAATAGCGCAGGCGCTCATCGTTGAATCCGCCGACCTGCATCTCGTGCTGTTTCAACTCGTCGCGGCTGAAGATGATGATCTTCTTCGGCTGTTTTTCTTCGAGCAGAATCCTTGTAAATTTCTTGCCGAAGGAGCCGGTCCCGCCGGTGACGAGCACTACCTGATTTTTCCAGTCCATGAATTCTCCTTGATATTCGTAGGGCGGGCTTTTAACCTGCCATTCATTATATATTTCAAATTGTCAGGCTAAAAGCCTGACCTACCATGTTTCAATGCCTTAAACAATACGGCGGATTTTTCAATGAATATTTCACCATTCTTTTCAATAATTTCTGCAAACTCGCGTTCAACAGATTGAAATGTTTCTTCTTGAAAGTCCATAGTGGACGACATTGAACGGATATATGCCATCATGACAGCAAGGTCCGTCACTTTCAGTCCGTCACGATATTCTCTCAATTCTACACGCGGAAAAAACTCTTGCAACTGTTCGCTTCCATTTTCAGACGAAAACCCGGTCGTAACAATATATCGCCTTGCATTTCCCACGCGTTCGAGCAAATCCCACATCTCACGCATGTGGTTTTGCCCGAGAGTGGCAGCAAACAAAACGCCATCATCCTTCAAGACACGCTGTATCTCCTTCAATGCCTTTTTACGATCCGGGACATGATACAGCATGTGATTGGCGATCACCGCATCAAAGGTTTTATTGCTATAAGGAAGTTCTTGCACATCCGCATGTTCAAATTTAAAGTTACGCCCAGTCACCACCAGATTGCGCCACGCAGAATCCAACATACCTTCAGAGAGGTCAGTTAAAGTCAACGCCCAACCCATGGGAATCTTACTCGCACATTCCTTCCATAACTCGCCGCTGCCGCATCCAACTTCGAGAACATTGGCATTAGCAGGCAGTGTGGACAACTCATCAAAAACAAAGTTAAACCATCCATACGGGTTTGTGCTGAACTGTTTATGAAGCGCAACCCGCGCATCCAAATTGGATGAATTCTTATATTGTTCTTGTGTCAAATAATTTCTGTCTGTAAAGCGAGACATTTAATTTGAACCCTTACAATAACTTTCATTGATCACATCACGAACTTCATTGCTTGTCGGCTGTTGAATTCCTTCAAACATCCCACATACCTGCACTCGCATGGATTTGCTATTGACCACGCGTTTTGCAAGCTGCTGCAGCGTCTCCGCATCACCAGTAATGGCGTATCCTTTCAGGAAAGGTATCCACTCCACGCGGTCTTCGGGGCTGAAACCAAGCGCGATGGCTTCATCACCCAACGCAACGACCTGCTCCCAGTCCCCGACCTGAGCCGCCAAATCCGCCGCCTCAAAATAATTACACCAGCCGCGTTCCGGTTCGCTGCCATAAATAAACGTCTGTGGGGAAGCCGGTTCAACATCCGTGATCACATTTTCGATCCTTGAATGAGAAGCGACCAACGAAACTTCCAACGGGTCATTCTCAGAGATCAACGGCTGTTCGCCATAGATCACATGCACGCATGAATTCAACGTCGGCTGGCTCAACACCAACACGTTGGTGTAATCGAGCGTGTACGTATGGCTGCGATACCCAGACTCAACAACCTGCGTTCCATCCAAAATGCCGGGCAGGTTTTCGCTATTCAACGTCAGTCCAGACAAAGGATAATGCGCGGGAATCTCATCCGTCATTTCGGGGAAATAGATCACGTTCGCGGCTTCGACCAGCGCGAATCCACCGTCGCCCATGCCGGGCAATGGGTAGTGGATCACAACCGTCGTACCGGGGCGAAGCGCGGGCACCCGCCAACTCACCTGCCACCAAAATTTTTGCAGCGCCTCTTCTTCCGTCAACGCATTCGTCGCGATCCCAAAATGCGAAAGAACAGCAATCGCAATCGTTCCGTACAGCATGGCTGTGCGCACGCGAGGGATGGAGATAAGTTCGATCACGCCCGCCATGAAGACGGCGGCGGCAAGCGACGCGGGCAAACCATAATGCGAGAAACCGGAAATATTGACATAACGATTCGCCATCACAACCGGCAGGATACCGAGGAACATGCCCAGCCCGCCCAGTATCAGCGCCTCTTTCGTGACTTGAGCCTGATCGCCATCGTAGGTCTTTACTTCATCTGAAAGTTTGATCCGACTCACAAGGAACAGCACAAGAACGACGACGACCACTGCAAGCAGAACGCCAATGGCGGTATCACGCAGCCGCATGGACTGAACGAACGCCGGGAACTGGTCGAGCCACGCCAGCACGCTGAGATTCAAAACGCTTTTGTAAATTTGAAAGAACCAGTTGATCGCCGTACCGACCGGGTTTCCAAAAAACACGCTCAACTGCCCGCCGATATCGGTTGCTTTTCTTTCATTGGTGAAAAAGAATAAACGCCAGATCGCAAGGACGAACGGAATCACAAGAGTCCACGCCCAGGCTTTGACTGTTCTCAATAAACGCTTCCAGAATAATTCCTGTGAGTTGCGGTTCACCAGCAGATACACAGCAATGAAACGGAACACTTCCATGCCGATGGCGTAGTCGACCAGCGCGATATAACTCCAGCCGGTAAGGATGGATCCGATGGCATAAGCGGATTTTTTGATTCGGTCTTGAGACTCGATTGCCTTCAATGTGAATGCAATCGAAAAGACTTGCAGCGCCAAACTTGCAATCATTGGCTGATATTCGATGGCACTGATCCACCAGAAATAGCCGGGGTAGATCGCAAACAACAACGCGGCAATGAAATTGAATTTGCGATTTCCCTCCCAGAGGATGTTGAATATCCACAACGCGCCGACAGCGCTCAACCCGCGCCAGAAGAAGACGCCAAGATGCCACGGCAGCGGATTCGGTCCGAACAGCGAGAAAACCCATTCGAAGAAAAATCCGCGCGCCGGTCTGTCGATACGGAACATCTCATGGAAAACCTTCGCCCCCGCCAGCATCCCGTCGTAGATGTAATACCAGTCATCCTTGTAATAGGTTAATTTTCCGATGTAGGGAAGATATACAACGGCAGAGATGAGAAGAAGAAATAGGATTTCAGGGTATGGTTTCTTTTTCCAGAACATTTTATTATGCTCAAGGATGTCACTCTGAGCGCCAGCGAAGAGTCTCCTGGATCAAATTAGAGATGCTTCGCTATGCTCAGCATGACATGGTTACTTTTTCACCACGATCAGCGGATATTGTCCGTTCTCAGCAAAGAATTTCGGGAAGACGCCCTCAAGCCAGAAAACAAATCGCAGGAATGCCCGTCCGCCAAAGGGACGCACGAACCAGCGCATGATGCGCGTGCTCATGCTGCGCCACGGTTTGATCTCGATGGTCATCTTTGACCCGATCTCTTTTTTCAGCCATTCGGGAGTCATCTTCTGGACGAACGTCCCGGCGGGGTCTTCCTCTTTCAGCCATTCTTTCTTTTTCTTTTCCGTGCGACCGGAAAGTTTGCGCATCAGACCGATGAGCGGCTCCGCCATACGGATGAGCAGCGGATTGTGCCAGCCGTTGACGATGGCTGCCGTCCGCCCGGGGGCAAGGATGCGGTAAATCTCTGCGTAGGCTTTGGGATGTTCCGGCAAAGCCAGATGGTGGATGGCATGCATGGAAACAGCGCCGTCAAATGCATCCGCTTTGAAGGGGAGATTCGCAAGGTCACCGACAACGAACAAGCCGTGGTCACCGATACGCATCCGCGCTTCACGCAACGCTTGAATGGAAATATCCAAACAGACGCGTTTTTCGTAACCGGCAGAATAGGTCTTGTATTCTTCATACTGGACAGGACCAGACCCGGCGTCCAGCATGAAGCGACCGGTGGGGATGAGTCCATTCATCACGCGCAGGCGCGTTTTGTGGATGTATTCGCGCGAGACGGGGCGCAGGTCTTCGTAACGGGCGTTCTGGTAATTGCCGTCATCCTCCTGCTGCCAGCCGATCTCATCATAAAATTCGCGGACTTTTTGTTTGGTTTCGTCAGTCATTTTTAATCCGTAGGGGCGGCGTCCTGCCGCCCAATATTTCCATTAATTTCATGGGGCGAGAAAACCTCGCCCCTACAAATCACTTCATCTCCACGTAAACGGCTCGCCGACCAAAAAGCCGAAGGTGTCTTTGAACTGCATCATGCCTTCGTCACTTAAGACTCTTTCGAGGGGCCAGACATCGAGGTCATCCCAGAAGTTCATGAGACGCCACGGGAAGGGACGCGGGTATTCGAAGAAAAAACGATAGGCATAATTCCAGGCGAACTCGATCTGTTTTTCATTCAACTGATGGGCGGGAATATCGCTCAAAACTTTTTCAAGCGTGGCGTAATATTCATCCCACGAATTCGGGTCGATGGTGATGCCGCGCCCGCGGTAATGGGTCTGCCCGCACGAAATGACGGGACGTCCGTTCATTGCCGTTTCAAGCCCGACCGTGGTGGTGTACGCCAGTCCGACATCGGCAATCTCGATCAGGTCGTAGGTGTTGATCTTATCCAACGCGCCGATCACGTGGATATGATTCGGCAGTACGGGCAATGCCTCTTTGACAACCGTTCCCATCGACTTGGCTTGGGGTACAAGCTTCTCGCCGGGGTGAACACGGATGACAAGCTGCACATCCGTCCGCCTGGCAAAGTATTGGACGGTCTTGGTGATCCACTCGGTCATGGAAGAGGCAAAAATGTCGCGTCCTAAAGTGAGGCTGTCACCAAGCACATTCGCGGCGAGCATGACCACGGGACGGTCATCCAAATTCAGCATTTTGCGGGTTTCATCAGCGCCCTGTGAAGAGACGTATTGCCAAAGCCGCTTCGACTTGCCCCATACACGCGCGCCGCGCCGGGCATTTTCCAAATCCGCCACGCGTTCGAACATCGCATCCGTAACGGGTAGTCCGCAGCGGGCTTCGACGAGATAATCCGTTTCCTGCCGCATGATGGATGAGTTCTGCGCCAGCCAGATCTGTTCGCGCTGGTCGTTGAATTCGTAGGTGACCGCGTCGATGCCGAGGTGACGCGCAACACGGAAGACGATTCCCATTTCGAGGATCAAGCCATTGGGGATTAGCACCACATCGGGCTTGTTCGTTTGCATCCATTCGAGCGCGGCTTTGGCGGCGAAGGTGTTGCGCTGAATACGCAGGTCATAAAGCGCGCGGTCGGACGGGTCGTTCATATCCACTTCTTCGCGCATTAAGGTGTATTGCGAATCCCAGAGGGAGATCTCTTTGATGTCAGCCTGGATTCGCTCTGGGAGGTTGATGACCGGCTTGAGGTCCAGCATGGAGGCGTGCCTGATAAGCGGCGACAACGGCGCGAGCGCATCCTTTGTGTGCAGGACGCGCTGCCGCTGTGAAAACTTATCCTTTTCCTTGTGCCATTCCGAGTAGGGCAATGTTAACAGTGTAACGTCATGTCCCATACCTGCGAGAACAAGTCCCAAATACGCGGATTGCTCGACCCAATAATGAAGCGTTGCAAAGAATAAAACTTTTTTACCTTTGGGCGCGTTCTTTGCATAAGGCTTAACAACTTCAACCGCAGCGGGCAATGACTTTTGCAGGCGAGTCAGGTTGTAATGATCTTTGCGCGCGCGGTTCTTCGACCGAAGCATCCAATCAATTTCGGCAGTGAAGGGCAGGTCGCCCATGAGTTCGCGGAGGGAGTTTGTCATGAGGGGTACAGGTTTGAGGCTATGGGTTGAAGGTTTAAGGTTACAGGTTTAAGGTTACAGGTTTAAGGTTGCGGGTTCATAACTTTGAACCTGCAACTTGCAACCTTTACCCCATCTTCTCGATCTTCCAATTCAAACGCGGGCGGACGGGTCCAACACGCGGCTCGCCCCACTGCGTGCCGGGTGCGCCGGAAATATCCACGTTGAATGCCAGCGCATTCTCGTCCATGAAATAGCGGCGCACGCCGAACGAACTCGCGTTCACGCCAACCATGTAACGACCTTCGTTGAAAATGTCGGCGGGGAGTTCCGCGCGGCTGACGTAATGACCCGCTTCACGCGTATCGAATTTTTCATACAGCGCGGGCGTGTCGGTATCGAACGATGTGAAAATATATTCACCGCGCATGGTGCTGACGTACAGTCCCACACGCAGACCGGTGACGGGAGAACTGAGTTTGTATTCGAACTCGACGCTGACAGTTTCGGTGGAGCGGATGGTATCGACGACCTTCCCGCTTCTTTCCTTGACCTTGAGGCTGATCGGCGTAAATGGCGCGCTCACCGCCGGGACCTCGTCCGCCGTCCAGATGCGCTCACCGGCTTGCGATTGCCCGGATGAGAGGTAGTAATCCACCGCTTCCTGGGTCGGTCCGCGCATGATGAGTTGACCTTTGTTCAGCACGATCGCTTCCTGAGTGAGACGCAAAATCGCGGACATATTATGGCTGACGAACAAAACCGTGCGTCCCTGCTGGGCGACGTCGTTCATCTTGCCAAGACACTTCTTTTGGAATTCCGCATCGCCGACGGCAAGCACTTCGTCCACAACCAAAATTTCGGGTTCGAGATGTGCGGCAACGGCAAACGCCAAACGCAGATACATGCCTGACGAATAGCGTTTGACGGGTGTATCGATAAATTGAGTTACTTCGGAAAAATCCACGATCTCATCGAACTTGGAGTCGATCTCCGAGCGTTTCATGCCGAGGATCGCGCCGTTCATGTAGATATTCTCGCGTCCGGTCAATTCAGGGTGGAAACCGGTGCCAACTTCGAGCAGCGAGCCGACACGTCCGCGCACGGTGACGGAACCGGTCGTCGGTTCGGTGACGCGCGAAAGGATCTTCAACAGCGTGGATTTCCCCGCGCCATTCCGCCCGACGATGCCGAGCACTTTGCCTTCGTCCAGGTCAAAGGAAATATCCTTCAATGCCCAAACGTAGTTCTGGTTCATGCGGCGTTCGGATTTGCCGACCATCGCCTTCGCGAGACGCACAGGCGCAGAGACCGTATCCACGATCACATCACGCAGCATGTTGTAACGGAACTTCGTCTCTGCCGCGCCGATCTTGTATTGTTTGCCGATATTGTGTACTGAAATCGCTGTTGCCATTAGATCGTGTCCGCGAAGGTCTTTTCCATGCTACGGAAATAGAAGAGACCGGAGATGAAGATCAAAACTGAAATGGCAACCGAAACCCAGAGCGCAATGTCCGGTCCGCTGCCTGTTCCAAGCAATGCCCAACGGAAGCCGTTAACCACACCCGCCATTGGATTGAGGGAATAGACAACCTGCCATTTTTCCGAGATCACAGAGGCGGAATAAGCCACGGGTGTGGCAAACAGCCAAAACTGAGTCAGAAACGGGAGGGCTTGGTTCACATCCCGATATTGGACGTTGATCGCTGAAAGCCAGAGGGCAACTCCGAGTGCGGTCACAATTGCGAGCAGGAGGAAGAGTGGAAGCGTCCAAATTAAATTCCAGGCAGGTGTTACTTGATAATAGAACATCAAGAATACCAGGATGACAAAGGCGATCGCAAAATCCACCAAACCTGAAAAGACCGCAGACATCGGCAGGATGAGGCGCGGGAAGTAGATCTTCGTCACCATGTTATTATGCGCCACGAGCGAGCGGCTGCCCTGATTCAAGGCGGTGACGAACAGCCCCCACGGCAAAAGCGCGGCGAAAGAAAACACGGGATAGGGAATGCCTTCGGTGGGGAGTTTCGCCACTTTGCCAAAAAGGAAGGTAAAGACCAGCATGGTCATCACCGGCTGGATCACCGCCCAAGCCATGCCCAGCAGGGTCTGTTTGTATTTCACTTTTACATCGCGCCAGACCATGAAGAAAACCAACTCGCGGTACACCCACAGGTCGCGGAGGTTGAGCGCCGCAAGTCCTTTGGACGGCTTGATATAAACAGTATGAGGTTCGTGTTTGACTAATTCAGACATAAGTTAAGTAGATAAATAGAGACTGAAGCCTAGCGGACCTTTTGCTCTCGCGCCTCTATCTGTTCCTTGTTTGCGTTGAACCACTCGATGGTGCGCTTCATGCCTTCTTCGAACGGGACCTGCGCACTCCAGCCGAAGAGTTCCTTTGCGCGGGAGACGTCCAATCCGCGGCGCGGCTGACCATTGGGTTTGTCCGTCTGCCAGACAATCTTGCCTTCAAAGCCAGTCAGTCTGGCGATCATTTCGGTGAGGTCTTTGATGGAAATCTCATAGCCCGAGCCGAGGTTGACGGGCAGGTCGCCGTTGTAATTTTCAGCGGCAGAGACGATACCGTCGGCGGCATCTTCCACATACAGGAATTCGCGCGTGGGAGAACCGTCGCCCCAGGCGGGCAGTTCCTTGTCACCGTTTTCCTTGGCTGCAATTGCCTTGCGGATCAAGGCGGGAATCACATGCGAGGTCTCCAAATTGAAGTTATCGCGCGGACCATACAGATTCACCGGCAAAAGAAAAATGGAATTGAAGTCGTACTGTTGACGATACGCCTGTGCCTGCACGAGCATCATCTTCTTGGCGAGACCGTAAGGCGCATTTGTCTCTTCGGGATAACCGATCCACAGGTCATCTTCCTTGAACGGGACCGGCGTGAACTTGGGGTAGGCGCAAACGGTTCCAATGGCAACGAACTTGCCAATGCCGTTCTTGTACGCTTGATGCATGAGTTCCACACCCATCATCAGATTGTCGTAGAAGAATTCGGCGGGATGTTCACGGTTCGCACCGATACCGCCGACGTTGGCGGCAAGATGAATGATGACCACATTCTTCGGGTCAACGCCTTTCAATGTATCCGCATAAAGGCGTTTGATATCGTTGGGGTCAACGAGGTTGTAATTCTCGATGCGGGGAATGAAGATATCGGTCGCTCCGCGCTGTTTCAATTTCTCGGTAACAAAAGAGCCGAGAAAACCAGCTCCACCCGTAACGATCACTTTTTTGTTTTGCCAAAAGGGTTGAAGGCTTAAGGTTGAATGTTCAAGGTTGTTATTCGACACTGTATTCTGCTCCATCTTCCCGCATTCTACGGGCATTAGGTTGATTTTCCAAATATTGAATAAAGCGAGCAAGTTGTTTACTACATATTTCTGAAAGAGAGAACATTTCAGAAAAACTTTCCTCAGAGATATAACCCTGATCTTTTGCAATATAAAGCTGGGCACGTAATTCGCCGGCTGAGCCTTTTGCGTGTCCAAGGTATTTAATGAACATGGCTTGCGTCTGACTCTCAAATCCTTCCGCAATATTAGACATGATCGAAACAGAAGCACGCCGCATTTGGTCACGCAAGCCAAAATCACGCGAGAAAGAGCCGTCTGCGGAATATTTATAAATCAGGTTTGTCAAATCCTTTGCTCTTTGCCAAACTTCCAAATCCTCGAAGCGTTTTGCCGTCGTCATAACCATTAACCTTCAACTTGCAACCTGTACCCTTAAACTACTGCACAATGAACTGCGCATTTCTGTATCGATCATCTGTCGGGTCTTTGATCAACCCGGATTTCAAGGCGAATAAAACTTCGCGCACACCGTTATCGACATCCAATGTCGTTTCGAAACCGAGTACGCGCTTGATCTTTTCGAATGAAACAGTGATATCGCGCATATCGCCACCAAAGGTGAGGTCCTTGTATTCGACCACGGTCTCAGGCATGCGCTTGAGGATGAAATTCACGATATCGTTCTTGGAATAATTGCCTTTTTCTGTGCCGAGGTTAAAGACCTCGCCGCGGACCTTGCTCTGCTCCGCCTCCAACCCCATGATGACGCCGCGCACCACATCGCGGATATGCACGAACGAACGCGAATATCCACGCTGGTAGATGATGAGATGCCGTTTGGTGAAAGCTTCGAGCACGAATTGATTGACGATCAAATCAAAGCGGGTGCGGGGGGAAATTCCATACAGGGTAGCAAAACGGAAGAGCAAAGGCGCGCACGACGCGTCCTTTTGGGTGAGCAAAAATTCCTCAGCTGCAATCTTGGTCTCGGCGTAAAGCGACTGCGGATTGAGCGGTGTTGCCTCCGTTACAGGTTTGCCGTCTTCCGACAAACCGTAATTGCTGTATGTGGATGCGAACACGAATCGGTCCACGCCCAGGTCTGCGGACTGGTCGAAGACCGTTTTCGTCGCCTCGACGTTGTACTTCCACGCGACCTGCTTCCCGACAGCCTGACACGCCGGAAAGCCGACGATTCCCGCAAGGTGGACAATGGCATGCGGAGTCTGCCAATTCTTTTTGGCGGCAGCATCACGGATGACGCGTGGCTCGGTCACATCCGCTTTGAAAAAGTGGAAATTGGGATGACTCAAAAAGGGAAGGATGCTCTCGCCGCCGAAGAGCAAAGAGTCAACGAGTGTGACCCGGTAATTTTGCCGAAGCAGTTCCGAGGTCAGGAGTGAGCCGATGTATCCCGCTCCACCCGTGATCAGGATGTGGCGCTTGGTCATTCCAAACCTTCCAGTCGGATCTTGTATCCATCCAAAACCAGCGCAGGCGCCGATTTATCGTTCACCACCGTAACGCCCTGCTCGATGCAGGTCAACTTGCAGATATCCGCCACATCACCTGAGCCGACAATGCGGACGCGGTCATAACCGGCGTTTTTCACTTTAGTCAGATGATCCTTTACGCGCTGACGGGTGCGGCGATAGACCGAAAAGGAACGCTCTACATAATCCACGGCGAGACGGGCGCGCAGGGCAATGCCTTCGGGCGTGATGATATAACGCAGTTTCTTCCGCTCGGCACGCGAGACCTTGACCGCGCCTTTTGCAATCAGGCGCTTTAAATGCCAATTGACCGTGCCAACCGCCACGCCCAGTTGCGTGGCGAGCGTGGATTGGTTCACATCGGGATCGTTCTCTATTTGTTCCAGAAGGGTGAGCTCCCGGATTTCTTCATTTGTAGATTCAACACTCATGCTTTATAATTCCAAAATTCAGTCACTGAATTATAACTCACTTTTCTGAGAGATACGAATCGTTACATGAACCATATTCTTCTTTTTGATGAAGCCGGCAAAAAATATCAGCAGACCCGCATGGAACATTGGGACAAGGTCGCCAAAAAGCGCGATACCTGGCGGGGCATGGGAGGCTGGTATCACAAACGACTAACCGAGGTTTATAAATTCCTCGTCAACCCCAACCAACGCGTTCTTGAGATCGGGTGCGGTTTGGGCAATTTGATCGCCGCCCTTCAGCCATCTCACGGTGTCGGCGTGGATTTTTCCGCAGAAATGACCGCGCGCGCAAAACAACTCCACCCGGAGATCGAATTTCATAATCTCGATGCTCACGATCTCTCCAGCCTCGAGGGCACGTTCGATGTCATTATTCTTTCAGATACCATCAACGATCTTTGGGATGTTCAACGGACGCTTGAGCAGATCAAAAATTTCTGCACTCCCCACACACGCATCATTCTGAATTTTTACAGTCATCTTTGGCAATTTCCGCTTGCTCTCGCGCAAGGTCTTAACCTCGCCTCCCCCATGCTCGACCAAAATTGGCTCACCCCTGAGGATGTCGGCAATCTCCTCCAACTTGCCGGATATGAAACTATTCGCAGCACAAGTGAAGTTCTGTTCCCACTTCCGCTTGGCGGGTTTGCCAATCGCTTTCTTGTGCGCTTCTGGCCCTTCCGCGAATTTGCACTTGCCAACTTCATCATCGCCCGCCCCGCTCCGCACCCCGTGAAAGAACCCAGCGTTTCTGTGGTTGTAGCGGCTCGCAACGAAGAAGGTAACATAAAGAATATCTTCGAACGCGTTCCGCAGATGGGATCGAAAACCGAGCTTATCTTTGTGGAGGGACATTCCCGCGACAAAACCTACGAGACCATCGAAAAGGAAATGGCGCTTCACCCCGGGACCTCGAGCCTGCTCTTCCGACAACCGGGCATTGGCAAAGCTGACGCCATCCGCCTCGGCTTCGAGAAAGCATCCGGCGACATCCTCATGATCCTCGACGCCGACCTGACCGTCCCGCCGGAAGATCTGCCGCGTTTCTACGAAGCCATCGCCTCCGGCAAAGGTGAATTCATCAACGGCGTGCGCCTTGTCTACCCAATGGAAAAGGAAGCCATGCGGACTCTCAACTTCCTTGGGAATAAATTCTTCAGTATGGCTTTCTCGTGGATGCTGGGTCAGCCCGTCAAGGACACGCTATGCGGCACCAAGGTCATGTGGCGTAAAGACTACGAAGAGATTGCAGCCAACCGCTCCTATTTCGGAGATTTCGATCCCTTTGGCGATTTCGATCTCATCTTCGGCGCAGCCAAACTCAACCGCAAGATCGTAGACCTGCCCATCCGCTACCGCGAACGCGTCTATGGCACAACCAATATCTCCCGCTGGAAACACGGCATTCTTCTATTCCGAATGGTTGGTTTTGCAGCAAGAAGAATTAGATTCGTTTAGATGACATCGAAAGGCGCACAACATGACAACTCCCACGCTAAAACTTCTTCATGCGGACCAATATAAAGGTGTCAATGACCTTGACCCCATCAAATATTATTACTGGCCAATTTTCGGAAAGATGTACCGTCAAAGAGTCGAAATGGCATTGGGTGAATGCTCAAGTGGAGAACGCATACTCGAGGTTGGTTTTGGAACCGGGCTCACCTTCCCAAATCTGCATGATAACTATAAGGAAATCCACGGCATTGATCTGACCGCAGATATCAATGCAGTCAAGTCGGTGTTCGAGCCCATGGGAATTCCGCTCTTCCTGCAAAAGGGTGATGTGCTGCATATGCCTTATTATGAGGATAATTCCTTCGACACGGTATTGATGGTCAGCATTCTTGAACACCTTAAGCCGTGGGAATTGGAGAAGGCATTCAAAGAGGTAAAACGCATTCTTAAACCCGGCGGTCAAATGGTTTACGGTACGCCGGTCGAGAAACCATTCATGGTATTCATGTTCCGCATGCTCGGACATAATATCCGCGACGAGCACTTCTCTACCGAAAAAGAGATAGCAGATGCCGCATATAAGATATTCTCAAAAGGGAAGGTTCTGGAAATGAAGAGCATACCGCCCATTGCCGGAACCGTTTACACAGTGGGCAATTTTATAAAATAACAAAAGGCTGTCGCAACCGACAGCCTTTTGTTTATCTGACCCGCTCAAAAAGTAGTACATCCGGGTTGACAGCAGATATCGACACACGCGGCAAATAAGGCGGGAGTTCATAGGAAAACTTTTTTACAATCTGAAAAGTCTCTACGTCTCCAGCGATCAAACGTTTGAAAAAATCGCACTCAACAGGATTCGTTTCACATACCGTATCGACATAAAAACGATCGTAGGTGTAACTGTCGATCACAAAATAATCAGTATCACGTTCCAATAAACCCTGTTCGCCTTGGTTGTATTCAAAACGCCCACCAGCAGGTACCACATCATCGGGATATTTCACAAAATAAATGGGGTAGTTGTGAGCGCGCATGAAGCGTTTTTTCTCTATATTGGGCGGATACAGCGTGTATTCAATACTTTTCTGATATCCGCGTATTCCGGCAATATACTCACCGCCAGGAATACGCGCGTCATTCAAAAACAGCAGGGTAATGCTTGTAAGCCGCAACGCGGAATAGACAAAGCCGATAACCAACAGCGTGATAAATGCCAACTGCGCAAAAGCCCAGTTCCGGGCATGGACGAAGCGAAGAATTTCGTCCACAAACAAAGCGGATAAAACCGCCAGAAATGGCACAAAGGGAATAAAGTACCGGTCAATGTAGTTAACGGAGATCATGAAAGGCAGATCAAAGATCAATATTGCGGAAATAAGGATAACAATTCCCTGTGCTTTTCTATCCTCGAACGCACCCTTTTTCATTTTCCAAAGAATGAGTTGAACTGCAGACCAAATGAACGAAATGATAAAGAGATAATATGCAAATATCCCTACAGCACCTTCAAACACCTTCCATTGACCAAACAGTCCAAGGGCAGTACCGGAATTGAAACCATATTGTGGATAATTTTGCAATGCCACGAATACGCCGGTAAAGTAATTTACCGGATCAAAAATGGAACGGGGTGTACCCAGTCCGTAACCAAGATAGGATACCAATCCGCCCAGTAAAAGAAGTCCCGCCATTTTCAACCAATGCACAGGGATATCACGCCAATGCATGAAAAGATAAACGCCAATGGGTAAAAGGATGAGACTCCCTCCGGTGTACTTGCTAGATGCCGCCAACCCTACTGAGAAAAAAGATGCGTACAGCCACTTGAGCGAATCAGTGAATCGATAGCGAAGCACAAAGAATACGCATAGCACCGAGAATAGCTGCAAATACAGATCGTTATGAGCAAATCTTCCATTTGCAGCAGCAATTCCGCTGGCAATATATAACAGACCAGCCAATATAGAAATTCGTTTAGTCGCCCCAAGCATGCGTGCCAAAAAATAGACCAGCATCCCACTCAATGCCCCCAACACCGCAGAGAAGGAACGCGCCGCCACGATGAATGCAAATGTTGATTTACCCAGCCCATAAATGATCGACCCAATGGCATACATCACATACTTGGGCAGGGACGGATAATTGGCATCCGGTTCGGTGACATCAAATTTCATGTAACCGCCCAATGCCTGATCCACGCGCCAGATCAACTCATCGGGATTCCACAAAGAAGGCGCGCCCCAACTGTTTCCCGGCAGGGATACCGCAAGAAAGAGCACGAAAATAAAAAGCGGTATCAAAAACTCATACCGCGAAAAAAACGAATCCAGTTTGGTTTTCATCATTTTGGTTCTCTCGCCACAACACTGATAAGCGTCACAGCATCTGCATTCTCATCACCCGTCTTGAACTCCGCGCGGATTCTGTCTTGCGCTTTTCGGAATTCTTCGACCAACCTTTCGATCACTATAAATTCCACTTTCTTAAAATTCGCATCGAACTCGCGCTGATAATCGTTCAAACGATAACGATTCAAATTACTGGTGGGGTTCAAAAAGTTTTTCCACACATTATCTGAATACTTTAGCATCTCGAACGGATATTTGAAATAGTGATCGCGCAGATCCACAAAATGCAAATGGATGCCTTCAGGCGCAGTTAATTTCGACAGAGCACGGGTGATACCCGGCACGTCGTCGAGATGCTCGAAGACCGAAGTACTTAGGACAATATCGACCTGTGATATTTGCTTTTGAATGGACTCGTCGCGAATATCGCCATGCAGCAGCGTGATGAATTCGCCTCGCGGCTGGACCTCATCCTGCTCCACTTTCAGGTAGCGTTCATACGCCGGGAGCAGTTCGTGGTTACGTTCCGTATCCAGCAGTACGAAGTGATCGCACAAGACCACATGTGCCGCGCCGCGTTTGAGCAGATCCACACCGACGGCGAAACGACCGCCATAGCCAAAGACCAGCACCCGCTTCCTCTCGATGAAAACACCTTTCTCAGATAATGTCTCCTCATACCGCGCGGACGCGGCAAATGGGTCGGTGGATTCCAAGCCTGGTTTGATGATCCAGCGTCGTTTAAGAAGGAAGCGCGCAAGTCCCTCAGGCATAAAGTGGCGTAAAAGTCGAAGCAAAAGATAACGAAGATTCATAAGATTATTTAGTCTCTGGGTGGAATATATTCCGAGCAATCATCCGGAACAGGCTTGGGCACAAGAAGCATGACGTTCACTTCCTTATATGTTTGTATCTCCCGATAGTAGCACAATACCGGAATGGACACCCAATTTACCCAGGCATTGTTCTCTTCACCAAATTCATAGGAACTATCCTTAAGGGGAGTCCGCAGCGGCTCGGTAATGATGAGGGAAAAGCGTTGGGAGGTGATGTCCCTGTAAAAAGACGAATAGTATTCGTAATTCGTGCTAAGCGCTTCGTTCATTAATATTTTCTTTTCGTACGCAGGCACAAAAGGGACATCTCTGATGTAGCCAAAGGTCAGCAGCTGGCGTTGATCCATAAAAAGAACATCACCGGTTTGTTTGGATTCATCGACTGCTTCCTGAATTTCCATCAACACTGTATTGACAGTGGCACTATCGGGATACATGTCAAACGCCTTTGCATCTGGACGGTCGGTAAGTACGTACAGTGTTTTCAATTCATCACCATAATCATGGGAACGCAATTGAAGCACAGGCGTGAACGCTGGAACGATCAATGCCGCTACAAGGAACAATCGAACCCATGCGGGCATTTCGTTCTTCAACACAATATCCCTGCCGCCATTAAGCCATGCAATAAATGCCGTAAATGCCATGCCGATCAGGAACATATCCATGTTGTGCAGATCGCCGCCACCGCCGATCTTTGTGCTGGCAACCAAGCCCACAGCAAGAAAAGCAAGCAGAGGCCCCACAATGGCGAGCTTTTGCCAAATATTCAATTCCCATTTTTTCGATAGAGACAGCCAGACCAAAAAGACCGCAATCGGCAAAACGGCAATGACCAAACCAAGCAAAATCCCAGTCCCATACGTTGAATTGGGGAGCAAACGATACCAAAGAAGCGGCTGGTCGGTCACAGCGTATGCCACAAAATCAGATGTGACACCAGCGCCGGAGACCTGCTCGGTCATTTCGGTAATGCTTACGGACCCGGCAGAAGATGCAGTTGCAATATGTAAAAGCGGCAATAACTTGGGCAAGAGGAATCCGCCGAATGCGCCGGACAAGCCCAAAGTGATGGCACGAACCCAATGGGCACGCTCCAACTTCCCGTCACGCAATGAGGCGCCTGCCAATTCCAGCATTCCGATCCATAGACCGGGAGCGAACAACCACGTGAATCGACTCGACTGGGCGAAATATCCAGCATACATGATCAGGGGAACCGCAAGCCAAAGCGGTTTTCGCCAAAGAAAAACCGTGAGCGCGGCGGCGAGGACAAGCGGCGAATGAATGGGACCCTGCCGCAGGAAAAGAAAAACCCACAGGATCATCAACAACCAAATGCGAATATTTTTTTCCGCGACGATATAGGCAGCCAGCCCTACCAAAAAATACGGGATGATCAACGTAAGACCAATCCACAACCGCACCATTTCAATATTGATGTTCGGAATCAAAAATGGAAGTCCGCCCACAAGCATGCGCCCTTTATCAAGCAACACATACACATCCTGATTATCAGCGAGTCCATAGCGGCTGCGCCCAAAGAACATCGAGTAATCCCAAATGCGATTGCCCTCGGACCAACCAAGTGAAAACGGATAGTTGGTGACACCCTGCAAAGAGACCGCAACAGTGAACACGCTTGATACCAGGATTAATGCAACAAGGAACGGTTTCCACTCAATAAGCGCACTGCCACGCGTTATCAAAAGGCTTGTTATGAAAACGGTCAACGCCCAAAGCAGCACGCGGAAATAAACTCCGCTGAAAACGATGCCCCACATGGTGCGCTGCAAAAACCAAGCCGGAAAGATCAGAAATACTATCGCCAACAGCCAGCTCAAAAACGGCTGGCTGTTCCTAAATGAAATTATTCTTTTCGATGCAAGAAGAAAATTTTCACGGCGGAAAATCAAAAAGTACGTTCCGGCAAACACAACGGCGCACAATAAAACATAAAGCGCAAAGAGCGCCAGCCACTTCGGCGAGAATTGCCCCACCGCATTGCCGGTACCCCAGGCGACATTATAGAATTCCACGCAGGCGCTGACGATCACCCAGGCGGATATCGGCAACGCGATCAATTTTCCAAACTCGATAGACGAACGCTTCATTCTCAGCCTCTGCCTGATTGCACCTATTCAGCTTTCCCCTTACCCAAGCCGTGTTCGATCACCTGCAAATATGATTCGCACATGCGGTCAGTCGTATAGGAATTCATTACTCTTTCTCTTGCCGCCGCACCCATGCGCTGACGGTCCTGCGGCGAGCGGAGCAATTGTAATATAGCCTGCGCCAATTCCGTCGGAGACTCAAGCGGCACGAGCAGGCCATGAGTGCCAGGTTCGACAACTTCATCCACACCCTCGACGCGCGTGGCAATGACGGGAAGTCCCGCCATCATACCTTCGAGCAGTGCCATCGGCAGACCTTCCCAGCGCGAAGGCAAGACAAAAACATCCGACGCTGCGAGCAATTCGGGAATCGCATCCCATTGACCGAGGAGTTTCACTTTATTTTGGAGGTTTAATTGCTCGATCTGTGTCTGCAATTGTCCACGCAGCGGACCTGCGCCGCAAATTCCCGCAATGGCGTGAGAGGCTTCCGCTGTCACCGCAGACATGGCTTCAACCAAAAACTCGTGTCCCTTTTCGTAGACAAGCCGACCTACAGCCACAAAGAAAACATCATCTTTTTGTAAACCAAGTTGCTGGCGGACAGCACCACGGTCAATATGAGAAACATCGAACGGCATAATGGCGTTATAGATGGTCGTTATCTTTTGCGGTTTCACGCCAACTTCGACAGCATTGTTCTTCGTCCGCGCCGAGGAAGCCACCAATGTTTGGATCACGCCGCTATTAACCAGAAAAGTGTGCAATCCATCACGCCACTTTGACATGCCGCGAATTTCGCCAAGATGTGTTCCCACACGGGATGGAATCCCTGCCAGCCAGGCGAGGGGAAGTCCAAGGACGTTACTATCGTGAGTGAAAGTGATGATGGCGTTGAAATTTCCCCTCTTGAAAATACGCCAGAGTTTCAATAAACCTTGAAACAACTTCGGCAGGCTGCGAAGTCCACCCGCCTGTTTATCGAACGCCTTCAAATTTTGAATCTCAAATGGATAGGTCTTTAACCATTTTTCGTGCAGATCATCGCGGTCATAGAAAAAGACGACGGTCACTTTATGTCCGCGCGATTGGAACCATAACGCCTGTTCCAAAAGCAATTTCTGCGCCCCCCCCACCGCCATTTGGGTACCAAGTAGGATGATGGAATACGATGACATATTCTTACTTGTGAGCACTCTCAAGCAGACTAACGATCTTCTGTGACGCATCTCCATCGCCAAATAAATTGGGTCGCGTTGAGGGAATCGAGAACTCATGAACTGCGCGCATGATGCGTTCACGTTCCACACCTACAACAACATTCCAGCCAGATTGGACCGTCTCCACCCATTCGGTCTCTTCACGCAGGGTCACACAAGGCGTTGCAAACCAATAGGCTTCCTTTTGTACGCCGCCAGAATCTGTAAGGATCATGCGGGCATTCTTCTCCAACCACAGCATATCGATATAACCAACAGGCTCCACCAGTTTGATGTTTTCCCCAATGGAAATTCCTGACAAGTGAATCGCCTTGCGTGTACGCGGATGAACCGGAAGGACCACTGTCTCACCAAGCATGGCAAAGGTTTCAAGGATATGGAGTAATTTTTGTGTATCGTCCACATTGGAAGCACGATGGACAGTTGCAAGCAAATATTTTTTTGATTCCAAACCCAATGTACTCAAAACGGAAGAGTGCTTTTCCGCCGCTTCTGAATGACGCAGTACCGCGTCATACATCACATCACCTACGATATGCACACCGGATGTCACGCCTTCGAGTTTGAGATTATCCACTGCCTTTTGCGCCGGGCAAAACAACATATCTGAGACGTGATCGGTTAATACGCGGTTGATCTCTTCGGGCATCTCGCGGTTGAAACTACGCAACCCCGCCTCGACATGCGCAACCGGGATATGTAATTTTACTGCAACCAACGCTCCAGCAAGCGTGGAATTCGTATCACCATAGACAAGCACCCAATCTGGTTTTTCTTTCTCAAAGATTGGCTCCATGCGGATAAGCATTTCACCGGTCTGTACAGAATGACCGGCTGAACCGACTTCAAGGTTGTAGTCTGGTTCGGGAATACCCAATTCACGGAAGAAGACTTCGGACATGCGTTCATCATAATGCTGACCCGTATGTACCAACACTTCCGTATGGTTTTCGCGCAAGACGCGGCTGACCGCCGCTGCCTTCACAAATTGAGGACGTGCCCCAACCACTGTGAGAATTTTCATGAGAGATCGATTCCGAATTTTTGAAATAATAGCAAAGGGGATTATAACTTTAATGTCCGTCATCCCTAGCCAAAGCGAAGGATGACTACTTCAATCACCAGAGACTCTTCGCTCCGCTCAGAGTGACACCTGAATGATTTGCTTGAAAAACTCCAACCGCGCTTCTTCCTTTTTGCGCTGGTCAAGATATGGCGAGACGGAATTAATATCCACCCGTTTACCGATCATCTCATAGGCGAACTTACGAATGCCATCCGAATTTTCCGCGACATTTTCTTCCGTGTTCGGTATGCGCAGGATCGTATCAAGCTTGACATCGTGTAGGTCAGTATCGTAGAACGCAATCACAACCGGGATGCCATATGCGAGCGCCTCGCGGACTTTCAACACCGAGGCTTCCTGCATTTGATTGCGATGCAAAGCCAGAGTGCCGAGCGCAACATCCGTCTGAGCAAGCACATCACGCACACCTTGCTTATCGAGAAAACCATACAGTTTCACATTTGATGGTGCGGGAGCGTCAATATCTTTTTCAGAATACCCAACAAGGTTTACAACAACATCAGGTGTATTCTCTGCAAAGCGCATCAACTTATCCACGCCGTGCCACTTCATGCCCGGTGAGCAGACCATGGTAATGACTGGCTGTTTATTATTTGTGGGAGGCAACGCCTCTGCCTGAGTCAGGTCAATTCCGTTTGAGATAACGCGAAACGGCTTATCGCGTTTCGGCAGGAGCACGTCCACTAATTCATGGGATGGGGTAATAATCCCCGAAGCAGAACCAAATGTCAGTCCACGTGTGAGGCGGTTCATCCAATAAAAGAATGTGCCGCGTTTCTGATATTCCTGCTGGTCATCGGAATTCGTTTCCAAAACAACCGGAGCGATCTTAAATAGGCGATGTAAAGGATAGGAATACAGTCCAAAACGCAAATAGATGACATCAGGTTTGTACTCGCGGATCGCATCGAGCATTCGCATCAAACCGGACGCGCGGTTTGCCTCGCGTTTCAGGAGGCTGGTCTTTGCATCAAAAACGAATTGGCGCTCTTCGGGAAAAGGAATCTCCGCGGGCGTGAGACTGAACAACGTGACTTCATGCCCCAGTTCGCGCCAGATGCGCATTTGGGTCTTAATCTTTTTTCCCACACCGCCCTGCATGATCTCCGGCGCAACATGGACAGTAATGTAGGCAATGCGCATTACTTGAACCAAGTCATCACTTTCTTGACGGTGGGAACAAGGCTTTTGATCACCGGCTGCTCCATGAAATGCCCATAAGATGGATAATCCCAATAACTTTTCTTCGGCGCATTCATGATCGCAGTGAATTCTTCATCGGTAAAGCCAAGTTTCTTGGCAACATACTCGCGGTCTTCCTCTTGCATGGACGGCGAATAGGTGGGGATATTTAACTCTTTCAACGCCTGTTCGCGTGTCATCTCACCGGAGCAGATCAAACTCGAAAGATGACAGCGGCGTTTATCGAAGCCGAATTTAACGGGCAGGATGTAACCCTGATAAAAGCGTGTGTAAATCGACTCGTAATGCTTGCCGCCATAATACCGCCAGCCAAGTTCCTCCTGAAGAACGCGTAATGCCTCTTTTTTGGAATAGTGAACATAATCCAAAATCGCGATGCGCTTTTGGGTGATCATGCGCAGGTAATAGGTGAAGAAGCCGAAATGCGGGAATGTTTTGAGAGGACGCGTGCCAAACCGCCTGTGCAACTCCCGAATGTACTTCCAATCAAAATGTCCCTCAGACCACGCGCTGGGAAGATGGGTTTCGGTGCGCACGTTGTTCCCAATGAGAATATATTTAACACCCAGTTTCGCCGCCATATTTCCAAGGATGGCAACAATGGCATGGTCAGTTGGAATTTCCGAGTCGGGTGTTGATGCTTTAAGAAAAGCAGCCTGTAAATCTTTAAACTCCTCCCAATCGAGGACTTCTGTATAAAGGTCAATGTCAAGTCGTTTGAGAGTCTCTTCGATGTTCTTGACGGCAAGTTCCGAATCCCAACCATTATCGAGATGAACCGCAAGCGGGCGCAGTCCCAAATTTTTAACAAGATACGCAACATAGGTGCTATCCACGCCGCCACTGACACCAATAAGGCAGTCATATTGTTTGCCTTGTCCGGCGCGTTTAATATCCATCACCAACTTCTCAAGCCGTTGTCGTCCCTTGTCGCCGTCCACAATATGTTCGCGTACAAGACGGTCATACGTATGACAGTGATTGCACACACCATTCTCGTCAAACGTGATATCAGGGTCAGTCGTGTCCATGACACAACGCGTACACATTCGATATTCGGCCATTTAGATAAATTCCTTCAATTCTTTCGGGGTAGGATAACTGATCAACACACCGCGCAGCGGACCTTGAAAAACGAAGATGCTGCCCGCCGCCGCCGCTGAGGCGTGACCCTGTTTGATGACTTCGGAAACGTGGGATAAATTTCCGGCTCCTCCGCAGGCGACAACTGGTACCTGAACCGAATCCGCCACTTTGCGGACGAGGTCAACATCGTAGCCCTGCATCGTGCCATCGAGGTCTATCGAGTTGATGATGATCTCGCCCGCACCCATCTTTTCCATTTCGATGGCATGCTTCACTGGGTCAAGCCCGGTCTTCTTTTGCCCACAACGAGTAAAGACTTCATATTTGCCAAGGAAGTTTTTCTTCACATCAATCGAAGCGACCACCGCCTGACTGCCCGCATGGTCTGCGGTTTCACGAATCAGAGAAGCATTCTCCACAGCCGATGTATTCATGATCAGCTTTTCGATGCCAATACTGAGCAATTTACGCACATCCTCCATCGAGCGGATTCCGCCGCCATACGCCAAAGGAATGAACGCCTCACTGGTAATGTTCTTTAGCAGATCAAACTGCGGTCCGCGATTTTCAGGCGTGGCGGTCATGTCCAATAAAACCAACTCATCCACTTCTTTATCGTTAAAAATACGAACGATGTTGATGGGATCGCCAAGATATTTCGGCTCCTTGAACTTGACAGTCTTGACCAAGCCTTGTCCCTTTAACAGCAAAGCGGGGATAACGCGCGGACGGATCATCGGATATTCTCCGCAAAATTCTTGAGCAGGCGCATCCCAAAGCGATGACTCTTCTCCGGGTGGAACTGCGTCCCCATGATATTGCCGCGTCCCAAAATCGAATGGATCATCACGCCGTATTCGGTTTCTGCTAACACGGCATCCGTTTCTTTCGCCACTACATGATATGAGTGGACAAAATAAAAGCGTGACTCGGGGTCCCAATCTGCCACGAGCGGGTGCTCGCGCACAACATGCGCTTCATTCCATCCCATATGCGGAACTTTCAGATGAGCATTCTCACCATCGAACTTAAAACGAATCGTTTCTGCATCGAACCAACCCAAGCCTGCTTCGCGTCCTTCTTCACTGCCCTTGGTCATAAGTTGGAGTCCCACGCAAAGACCAAGTACAGGAATTTTCTTTTCCAAAACAAGTTCACCTACTACGGGAACCAAACCTGTCTCATGGAATTTCCGCATCGCCGCATCGAATGCTCCAACACCAGGCAAGATCAACTTCTCTGCATCATTTATCACCGCCGGGTCGGACGAAGCAACGGCTTTTGCGCCAACCTTTTTGAACATGTTGACGATGGAACCGAGATTGCCAACGCCATAATCTACAACAACAATCATGCAGCACTCACTTTCCCAGTCTTCTCGCGAAACATATTCAACAATGATTGCGCCTGTACCAACCGCCATGCTTTGTGAATGCGAGTCTTATCATCGGTTTGGAAGGCAGTTTCCAAATCTGAGTTCACACGTTTGCCGTCCCAAAGAGAAGCTGATCTGAAATCGACAGAAGCAACGGCATCTTTGATAAATTGATGCCCGCGCGGAGAGTCCCAGCCTTCGTTGAGGTTTGGGAAACCCATTTTCTTGGTACGGGTACGAATGGAATCTGGCAGGATGCCTTTCATTGCATCACGCAAAATGCGTTTGGTGTATCCGCCGCCAATTTTATGAGCAGACGGGATGGCAAACGCAAACGTCACTAAACGCCAGTCCATGAATGGTGAGCGGACTTCGACTCCGTGTGCCATGGAGAGGCGGTCAAAGTCACGCAAGTTCATGGGTAAGTGTGTAAAGTGGAAATCGGTGTAGAGTGCTTTGAAGAGTTCGTCATATCCACTAAGGCGCGGAGCATCCTGCTCCATTGCAGGCGTGGAAAAAGGCTTGGGTTGAGCAACCAGCCATGAGGTCCCATTTGAGGCGGATTTTTTTCCAGTCAAACGATTTTTAATGGCGTTGATGTAGGTATCGAGTCCATGAGTCAAACTCATACTATTGCGGATCAAGGCAAGTTCAGCATATCGAATCGGGCTCGCGTCGCGCATCGCGGCGAATACGTGCCACGTATAACCGCCGAGCGCTTCATCGCCGCCATGACCGTCGATGGTGACGACCACTCCATTCTGACGCTGCATCTTGTGAACGAACCACGGACCGAGATGAATGTCGGAAAGTTCTTCGAATTGATAAAGGATCTCGTTGAAATACTCGAGGTACATATCCGCGTTCATTTCGCAATAAATGGGATTGACGCCGGTATTCTTGATAACCTCATCCGCGTAATGACGCTCGTCGATGACCTTGCCGGGCCATGTACCCACAAATGCCTTTTGCCATTCATGTGCCATGCGCATGGTGGCATCGCCTGGCTTGCGGATATAACTCATGGCAGATACAACCGAGCCGGAATCCAAGCCGCCGCTTAATGCTGTGCCAATCGGCACATCGCTTCTCATGCGGATTCGGCAGGCATCAAGAAATAACTCACGGTATTGCGTGACCTGGTCTTCGTATTTTTCAGGGACGTTGGGAAGATGATCGAGCGTGTTCCACCAACGGCGGATTTTTATATCACCATTTGCATTGAGGGTGAGGCAATGACCACCCAATAATCGTTTGAGTCCCTGGAACAAACACTCTTCCGCGCCTTCGACCAGAGTTGCGTCTTCAAGCGAGTTGGCAAGCACAGTAGGGTCATATTCAGCACGGAAATTATCAAGCGCGAGGAACGCCTTCATTTCTGATGCAAAGGCAAAACGTTTGCCGTCGAAAAGATAGATCATTGGTTTTACGCCAAAGCGGTCACGAGAAAGGAACAGCTTGCGTACGCGGCTATCCCAGATCGCAATTGCCCACATGCCGTTTAGTTTAAATTGAAAATCTTCGCCCCATTTATCATAAGCAGCAAGAATTACTTCCGTATCTGAATCGGTGTTGAAAGCATACCCAAGACTTTCAAGTTCTTTTTTCAATTCAACGAAATTGTATATCTCGCCGTTAAAAACAATCCAATAACGCCCGTCCATGTAGGACATGGGTTGGTCACCAGTGTTCAAATCGATGATGGCGAGGCGGCGATGACCAAAGCCGAGGTTGTCGGACTCTTCGATGTGGATGTCCCAGCCATCGGGTCCGCGATGAGCGAGCTGATTTGTAAAGCGGATCAACTCGTCACGGTTGACCGGTCTGCCATCGAGATTCCAAAATCCAGTGATGCCACACATAAAATCAACGCTTCCTTATTTCGACCAGTTTTTGGGCGAACGCCTCAAAGTTGGTCGTTTCATTATATCGTTCCTGCCATACCTCGCGGCTGCCTTTGCGTTTCTCCAGCCAGAGTTCGCGGTCACCACAGACATTCAAAAGCGCATCGGCGATTTCATCTGGTGTGGGGTTTTCACTGAGCAAAAATCCATTCTTCTCGCGGACGATCTCCACATTGCCACCAACTGCTGTTGCAATAATAGGTATTCCACAACTAATGGCTTCCATAATGGATACCGGCGTGCCTTCAGTGGTGCTGACGTTAACGAACACATCGACAGGATTCTCAAGGTAATTCCGTATCAAGTCCTTTTGCGGAATGAAGCCGGGAAAATCCCCTTTGGCGTTTGGCGGAAATTCATTCGCAATTCTTGTCATAAACCGTTGGCATTCTTCACCTCCGCCAAAGTGGACCCATTCAATGGCTTGTTCGCTGCGTTTTCGAGCAGCGCTAACAATTCCATCCAAAAGAAGATCGACCCTTTTTATGTCATACAATATGGAACAGGAAATGATTCGCAAAACTCCATCATTGGATGGTCTCGAAATGCCACCAGGATCCGGTACACCAAGCAGGAATGTTCCGTATTTTTCCCTGTTTGTCGGGTACTTTTCATGCAAATATCTTTCACCCACTTCTGAAACAGAAAGCAGGCCATCCAATAATTCGATTGCACGCGGACGGCAGGGCCAATTACCATAAAGCTCCTCATAGAGATCGTATCCATGTGCACGGGAAACAACGCGCAAAGCGGGCTGACATTCCTTCGCCAAGCCAAGCCCCATGGAAACTTCATCAAACCAAAAGGTATAACAGATGACTTCACTCGCAGCTACACGAGCCGTTTTCAGCCAGCTTTGCATCCATTTGCGGGTCAGGTTTGCTCCGGCAACGAAGGAAAACACTCTTCGCAAATAAGAGGGTTTGAGCGAGGAAGGCAGACGATTCTTTATATCAAGGTAAAAATCCTTCGAAAAAACCGCCAGGGCGCTTTCAACAAGTCGCCCACCCATCGTAAAAGATTCGGCAAAACTTATATCTATTTCCACCCCATCAGGAATGGGAAGTAATTTTCCCCGTGCAATACGTGGGACGAGAATCACCCGATCAAACCGTTTGCAGAGAATCTCAACTTCACCTTTGAGAAAAGTCTGTTCGGTTGCATAGTCATAAGGATAGGAATTGGAAAAAAGGAGAACGATCATTCTTTAATTTTCGCTGGGTAAAAATGCTTCGCGGTGCTTTGCAAACTCTTCAATGGCGCGCTCGTAGTCATCGGGTCTGCCGATGTCGAGCCAGTAGCCGTCGAAGTTGAAGACATTGACCTTCTTGCCGTCGCGCATCAACTTCAGGACCAATTCGGGTAAATCAAGCCGTTGACCTTTGGGGATGTAGTTCAAAATCTCCGGCTCAAAGAGATAAATGCCCATGCTGACGGAATAATGATAGGTGGGCTTTTCGATATAGTCTGAAATCCAGTTATCTTCGTCTACCTGGATCACGCCGAGATCAATTTTTACGTCACGCTGATAGCAAGCCACCGTGGCAAGCGCACCGCGCTCGCGGTGATAGTTGAGCATGGCGCTGTAGTCAATGGTGGTGAGCAGATCGCCGTTCATGACCAAAAATGTGTCATTCAAATTCGGGACGAGGGCAATGGGTCCAGCCGTGCCGAGGGGTTGTTCTTCACGGGAGTAATCAATTTTCGTATTGAACTTGCTCCCGTCGCCGCAGTATGCCATGAGCAATTCAGCGAGGTAACCAGTTGCCAACGTGATATTGTCGAAACCTCTTTTCTGTAATTGACGAATCACGATCTCAAGGATCGGCATCTCACCGATGGGCATGAGCGGCTTGGGTAAAACGGTTGTGTATGGGGCAAGGCGCGTACCTTTACCGCCAGCTAAAATCACTGCTCGCATGTTACACCGTGTACTGGTCTGGTTTGTAGAGGTCGAGGTGGTTGGATATCCACTCGATGGTGAGTTTCAAGCCTTCGTCAAGAGAGATGCGGGGTTCCCATCCGATCATGCGTTTGGCTTTCTCGTTCGACGCCCACAACTTCATCACTTCGCTTTTGCCCGGTCGCACACGCTGTGGATCAGAGACAATTTTCGGAGTCTTTCCGATGATCTTGAAAATCTTTTCAGCGAGGTCGCCAATACGAATGGTGTTATCGTTGCCGAGATTCACTTCTTCACCCAGCACGCCTTCGGCTTCGGCGACTTTGATAAACCCATTGGCGGTGTCGTGAACGAACGTAAAATCGCGCGAAGGTTCAAGGCTACCAAGTTTGACTTCATCACGCGTCAGCGCCTGCACGATGATGGTCGGAATAACTGCGCGCATCGACTGGCGCGGACCGAATGTATTGAACGGGCGCAAAGTTACAACGGGCACTTCGAACGAACGATAAAAACTTTCAGCGATGCGATCCGCGCCGATCTTGCTTGCAGAGTAAGGCGACTGTCCCTGCAAAGGATGCTTCTCATCAATCGGCACATATTGCGCCGTGCCATACACTTCGCTTGTCGATGTATGCACCACGCGCCGTGTTCCAAAATCTCGTGCCGCCATCAGAACATTGAGCGTGCCCATGATATTCACATCGATCACTTCGCGCGGGTTGACATATGAATACGGAATCGCAATCAACGCGCCAAGGTGAAAAACCGTATCCACACCGCGCACAGCATTGCGCACCGCTTCGTTATCGCGCAAGTCGCCTTGCATGATCTCCACCTGCGAAAGAACATCCGGCGCGAGCCATTTCAACATACCGAGATCGTTGCGCGAGTTGTAGCGTACAAATCCGCGCACCTGAGCGCCTTCACGCACCAAATGCTCCACCAAATGGCTGGCGATAAATCCGCCTGCACCGGTGACTAAAACTTGTTTACCGTTCCAATTCATTTTGACTCCATTTTTTGTTGCCAAGCAAGGGCTGCCCTTTGTGGCGCAACGATGTTCTTTACGATATGGGCGGGTCGCCCCTACGAATTCGCTCACGCCAATCGTTGAGCAAGTCTGCTAAAGATTCATGTAGAGGAATGCGCGGATTCCAACCCGTGACCTTTTTCAACTTCTGGAAACTTCCAACCTGCACAGGCACATCATTCTTTTGGACTCGCGCCAGATCAACTCTAGCCGATAACTGCTTCTTCGACCTGAGCATCATCTCACTCAAGCATCCCTGAATCGCAACAGCGTTCCCCGAACAGACGTTATAGGTCTGCCCGGCTTCACCTTTTTCTGCGAGCAAGGCAAAGGCATGAGCCGCATCTCGAACATCCACAAAATCACGCTTGGCATCGAGGTTGCCGGTGACAATTTCAGTTTGTTCCGAAATCTCCGCCAATGCGATCTGACGCGCAAACGCCGAGCAAGCCAGATCGGGCGATTGACCTGGTCCTAGCAGGTTGAACATCCGTACAACAACCACATCTAACCCGAACGCGTAATGATACCGCAGAGCCGCCGTCTCCTGCGCCACCTTGCTGACGGCATATTCTGTTACGGGCAGCAAAGGAGAACGCTCCGTAATGGGACGCGCGCTTTTGGTCAACCCGTAAACGGCACTCGAACTCGCTAATACAATTTTGGGTCGCTTCTCCATTTGCAAGACCGCGTCGAGAAGATTCAACGTCCCAAATAAATTGGAGGTGTAATAGGCTTTCGGGTCTGTTGATTTGATAATGCCTGCAAGATGAAACACGGCATCGGGTTGGCAATCCACTACAGCACGAGTCAGAGCCGCGCGGTCAGAAAGATCGCCCACAAAGACATTCTCTCCCGCCGGGCGGATGTCGAATCCAAAAACATCCCAGCCTTCACAGATGAGTTCATCTCGAAGGTGCCCGCCAACAAAACCGGAAATGCCTGTGATGAGTGCGCGTTTCATAATTATTCTCAACCACAAAGGAGACAAAGGGTCACATCAAAACCTTTGTGTTCCTTCGTGCCCCCTTGTGGTAAAGACCTTTCTCACTCCAGCAAACGTTCCTTTCAAGCCTTTGAGGCTGTGAAAATTCGCAACAAAAAGACCGATCAACGCCCAATAATAAAACAACCAACGCCATGAGTTTTTGCTCCAATTCTTGCGGAAGAGGTAATCATAATTGACCACGCTCATTTCCGCCCATTGCTGCACTTTGAGTCGGTTCATCGGGCTTTCATTGTGGATAAGGGTTGCTGAGGTTTGGTAATAGATCTTATACCCTGCATCGAGAGTTTGTTTCGAGATGTCTACATCTTCCATCAGTCCATAATGAGCAAGGGCTTCGTCGAATTTTGCTTTCTCAAACACTTCACGCCGGAATGCCATACAACAGCCGGAGAGACATTCGATGTATCCACTGGACTGATTTTTGCGTGGGTGCGAAGGCATGCCGGAAGGATAGAACTTCCCATTGCGGGTTCCAACGATACCAAAAAAAGTGCGGATAAAACTGAAAAAAGCGATCTCAAATCTCATACGCAAAGTCTGGGGTGGAGTGTTGGCGATCTTTCCACCAACCGCACCAATCGTATGATCTACATCGCTTGCAAAAACCTTCTCCACTTCAGCGAGATAGTTCTTGTCTAAATCCACGTCATCGTCAAAGAAAAAGAGTAGGTCATTTGCACATTCGCGGATACTGTAATTGCGCTGCAAGGTTAAACCAGGTTGGGTATGAAAATAGCGAACAAGGAAAGGGAATTTCATTGAACTGAGATATTCTTCGAGTCTTTCCTCGTCTGATGAATCGACAACAATCAACTCATCTGGCAGGCGGGATTGCGCCGCAATGGACGGCAAGGTCTTCGTGAAATCGTCAAAACGATTGCGAGTGCAGATAATGACGGAGACTTTCATCAGGAGTTCAAAACCTTTTCAAAAATCTCTTTATGCTTTGCCACAAACCTTTCCAAAGAGAATAGATCCACAGCCCGTTGGCGCGCCTTTTGTGAAAACTCTTCGCGATGAGCGTACACCTTTATCACTGCGTCTGCCATATCCTGAGGATTTGGCAGATTGATCTTGTTCCAATCATGCTCCACATGTACACCGATGCCTGCATCACCAACCAATTCCGGCACGCCGCCATTATCCAAATGGATAACCGGCATTCCCAATGCCATCGCTTCCAAAACCAGACCCGGCGACGGGTCAGCGTATTTGGTGTGCAGTAAGAGATGAGCCTGTGAATATATGGCTGGAGCTTCTGTTTGAGCATAGGTTCCGATTAAGGTCACATGCTCGGTCAGGTTCATGTCATGCAAAGCTTGCTTTGTCCATGTTTCGGCTTCGTCGCGCGGAAGCCAGAGATTGCCGGTAACAATCAATCTTGCATTTGGCACGTCACGATGCAAGGCTTTGAGCGTTTGCAACGCCAACTCAAGGCGGTACTTTTCGTATTGGTTGCCGCCCAAAAGCAAAGTCAAGGTTTCAGGTTTTGCCGGGCAGGCTTCGGGTGAGAAGAGGCGGGTATCCACCGGGTTGTAGATGATCTCGTTGGGTACATCCGGCGGGGAGATGTATCGTTCAGCGCTATCCTTGCAGAATTGACTCTGATAAATAATAAAGTCTGCAAAGCTGATTATTTTTTTCAATGAACGATTCGAGCTTTCGAAGTTGTCACCATCCCATGCAGGGAAGGCAACTCCATTTTGATTCACCACAATTCTTAACTTCTTCTGCTTTGCGGTCTTGAGTATTTCAAGCTGTAGAGGATGTGCAACACTACTAACGGCATAGAGCAAATTTGCAACGGGAAAATGATGGAAAAAATGCTCCGCAAGATAGGTCAACTTAACCGCACCGCCGTGAGCAAATTCGCTGCGCGTTACAGGCGGATTCGGGAAACGGGCACTGAGATATGCAACCGCAAGATCGGTTCCGTTTTTTTGAAGCGTGGAAAGTTTTGAACGGGCAGGGTGGGTCTTTGCCCAATCGCGCAAAGCGAACACAGCCCGAAAGAACTTCGGGAAGGTCCGCTTGAGAGAATTGAGCAGGTTTCTCAACATTTTATTTTGCAGGAGTGCATTCCGCCCAGATATCTGCCCAACGAATCTCGAAATGAGTCACATCAAGCCCAGCCTGCTTCATTTCATCATAAAAGATATCTTTGGAGTATTCGAGTTCATGCGTGTCATCGGTGTAGGGAAACAAGCCAAGTTCCTTCTTGAGCGCTGCCTGCAAGTGCCGCTCAAAAGTCGGTACGCGAATGAGAAATTTCTTCGGGTTGAAGCGCCTGGTCAAATCTTTCAAAAATTCAGGGCGGTTCTTCAAATGCTCGAGTACACTCGATAAAACAATCACATCCACTGACCCAACCTCAGGAATATCTTTGAACACATCGCCAATCACAAATTGAATATTGGGATGGGCAAAACGCTGTTTCCCAAACTCGATCTGTTTCGCGTCAAAATCGATTGCCAGAACTTTTGCATCTGAATGGACGGCAATGGCATGAGCCAACGCCCCGTAGCCGCAGCCGAGGTCCAACACGCTGGCGTTCTTTTCAATGCGGTCATAAAAGAAGGAGTGAATACCCTCCATCACTTCATGCTTGATATGGACGCCGTCGCCCCAGCGTTTACATTGCAAATCGATCTCGTAATTAACATAATCGTACACGCCTAGCAGCCATTTTGTCGCCTCACGCGGATTAGCAGATTCCTCTGCACCAACCATCATCTTGATGATAAATCTCCGCAACGAACGGGGGAAAAGATAATATGCCGTTTTTTGGATGATCGAACTCATTCAACAAATCCTTTCATGAACTCAGCCCACAAGGGAATTTGGCTCTTATAACTATTGGCTTCAGCGGTTTTTCTTCCGGCAAACAGCATCGGCTGAAGATCTGCCTGGGACGAGCGATACACGTGAAGGGCGTATGAAGTGAGCGCGTCCACATCCTCCACGGCGGTCATAAAGGCATTTTCGCCATGCTTTACCAGATCCATTGCCTGCCCGACCCGCGTCGTCACCAATGGCACACCGGTTGCCATGCTTTCCAAAATCGCCTTTGGTCCGCCTTCCTGACGAGAGGACACCACATATAGATCCAATGCCTGAAACATTGTAGCAATATCAGGATAGGATTTGAGATATCCATGCCAATACGGGATACCCGCTTCTTCCAAACCTTTTTTGACAAAGCCTCGAGCGGGTCCTGATAGTAAAACAAATAATTCAGGGATGGTATTTTTCAATTGCTTCATGGTCTCGACAAACAAATCAGGTCCCTTTATCAGTTTTGGTTCCATGCCATCTCCCCAGCCGACTCCGTCTTTTTGGAAGGAACCCACAACGAATGCAGAGTGAGGGAGTCCCAACTCGGCACGAGCGCGCCTTTTCATCTCAGATGTGCGAAAGGGAAAAAAGTCGGTATTGATCCCAATCGGGATCAGGAACAACTTGGATGGATCGATGCCTGTTTGCAAGATGGCATCCCGCATTTCCGTATGAGAAACCTGAATACGTGAAATCCTTTCGTGATGCTTTTGCAACCCGCGATATACACCGTCAAAATCTTCGTCACCTGTCTGCGGCAACCCATGAAAATACGCAAGACCGATGCGATGAGGAAGCAACCCTAGCCAATCCTCTTTTTTAAGAAAGAATTGGTTCGAAAAGAAAATAGACTGCGGCGTATGAGCATGTTTCCAGATCGGTTTTACCAAACGCACATTGAGTTCTTTGGAAATATGTGCAAGCTCACGCATTTCCCAATCCAATACCCAGCCTGCATCGTCGCCATACAGGATCAAACGTGAATACGGCTTCCAATTCCAAGAAGCCGCCCTAATAATATTTTTTCCAATATTCTGCGCCAGTGACTTCATGGGATCAATTCCAACACCTTCAAATATTGTTCGCTGACCTCTTTTATGGATGGAATCGAAATGTGTGACTGAAACGCTTCATACCGACCTGCGACATCGTTCAGCAATTCCGGGATTTCCTCCGCCGATTCAAACCCCGCTCCAGCCTGTTTCACGATCTCAGGGTGACCACCACTCTGCAAGTAGATCGCTGGGAGTCCACAAGTCAACGCTTCGATCAACGAATTAGAGCATGGATCATTTTTGCTGGCGGTGAGATAGAGATCGTGCTCGCGGAACAGTTCCGCCATACGCATCGAATCAACCGCAGGAATCATACGGATGTTCTTAAACGTCACCGGGCTGCGACCCACAAAGGTCATTTTATATCGGTCCCAATCCAAATGATCGTCCAGCCATTGATAGACCAGCGCACCTTTGTTGACATTATCCGACCAGCTTGAAGCAATAAGCCGGATCTTTCGATCACGTGAGAAACTGATCCTTCCGCGAGAATAAAAAATATCAGGATCAGCCGCATTCAAGACCACTACAGGCTCCCTGAATTTCATATCAAGTTCCAGATGTTTATTCAAACTATATTGCGACTGAAAAATCGTCTTGTCTGCAAATCTTAAATTGACCGCATGAATGTTTTCGTCCACACCATCTTCATATCCACGATAGATGTCAATAGGACCATCCACGCGGTGAACATAAAGAACTGCATTACGTTTCAAACGCTGCAAGCGGTTTGCCCTGAAATTAAAAGAATTAAACAGACACGCTCGTGTGGTACGGGAAATCGTATTATTCTCGACGCGCAGACCATGTGCCTCTGTCTGCTTCCAAAACGCCCGCAAGAACTGATGCCCACCGCCGGTTGGAGGAGGTTCAAATTCATGGAAAATGGAAAGATCCGCAGATATAAATAGCCCTTTGGCAAAAGCAGCATTGTCAGAGATCATGTTACGAACGCCAAGCCTCATGGGGCAATTACCTTATGTTTTTTTACCAGCAACAACCATCAACATGTGTCCCCAATCTGAGTTGACATAAGGTATATGCTTGCTAATACGCATAATAAGTTTGCTGAAAAAAGCCGGTATTTTCTTCAACCAATGTAATTCCTGCGAAAGCGTATTCTGATGAGCATAAGAATATGTGGCTTTGACATCATATCCATTTGCTTCAAGAATGCTACAAAATTCCCTACGGGCAAAGGCGTATTGATAGAAGTCCATTCCACTCACGTCATCCTGATAGGCTCCATGCCTAGCACGCCAAAGGCGAAGGTCATTAAAATAAGGCACTGAGATCAATAATATGCCCTGCGGTTTAAGAATGCGTTTCATTTCCTGTAAAAACGGTTCGGGACCCTCACGCCGATGTTCAACTACACCAATGGAAATAATGGCATCAAATTTTTCATTTGCAACACCAAGGGTTGTTATATCGCCGCAAATAAGTTCTAAACCGCCTACAATTTGTCTGGCTTTTTGCATGGCTTTGAAAGCATAATCCAAGCCAAAACAATTGTAGTGATTTGCCCTTAAAGCAGTTACAAGCTGCGCAGTGCCACAACCCGCTTCCAAGATAATGCCATTTTTTGGAAGGTGACGTTTGAATATCTTGTCAAAATAAGCGAGTTTCCCTGCAAGATAAGGTTCGTAATATTCCTTAGATATTTCCTTAAACCACTTACTCTCCCAGTATTCTCGAGTTGCCTGTTTATAGTAGTACACCAAGCGTCCATCTTCTATGGTACGGTTTCCATCGCGATTTATATTTTTTTTGATCATCCTACTAATCCCGGAGAATTTACTAGTGTGTAATAAAACTAACCATTTTAAACATCAATCATATTTCCCAAAACAAGTGAAAAGGCAAAACCACAATAAAACAGACTACTTATAGGCATGGATAACAAAATGGCTATTATTCACACTATATCTTTTATTGATCATCTCAAAACGACCAACTATTTTTGTTTTTCTAAAACCAGCGGACATACACATCGCCTTGACCGCCTCTTCAGAGAGGCTAAAAAAAGACCCCCCAGAAATATGCCCTTGAAATAAGGCTAAAGCCTTTTTCCGGTTAAACAGATCCGGCTTATAGGCAGAAGAAACGGTAATAATACATTTTTCTTTTGTTGCCAAGTATAGTTGCTCAATGGCAGTTATAGGATCCCTTAAGTGTTCAAGCAAATCGTTGCACATAACTACATCAAATTCACCATATGAAGAAAGGTCATAAATCGACCCATTACTAAACTCGACATTCAAATCCATCAACTTGGTCATAAACAGCAATTTATTTGAATTTTTCAATCCATATTTTTCATACAATGACCGAAAAACATCATAATCATTTGCATATTGGGCATATTTTTCTTGATGATTTTGCTTAAACGCAATAGATGGTGAAAAAGCAAGGGAGCCATCGTATTTATTTGAATCAACACCTAATACCCGGTCTGCGCCATGTTCCTTCATCCAGATAGAGAAAAAACCATCCGAGCAACCAACATCCAATACTGCCTTTCCGCTGTAATCTTTATCAAATCCATAATGTTCTACGTAATCGGCAACATCATAAGTGCCATTGGAAATCAAACCCTCATATCGAAAACAGTGATACCATCTGCCTTTTTCAAACAAATCCTTAAGCTCATTCATTATCTGCTCCTTAGAATCAAACAATATCAAACTCAAATATGTCTTTTCATCATTGACAACAAGCGGAATGAGGCTTGCCCATCCAATTCGCCGCATTCTGAAACAGCATACTCAAGTCGTGCTTCTTGGTCAATATTATTATCAGACAAATACTCAGAGATATAATCTAATAATTCTTTCTCATTTTTTGCTACTTTTGCCGCCCTTAATCTTAGCCTTTTGCGATTGTGCGTCATTCGTTGTTGGAAACCCGTAGTTACACCAAAACGAACACCAAAAGTATATGCATCGTAACCAATATAAATGGTGGGCAAGTCACAAATAGCCGCCTCCAACCCCATTGTGGAAAAATTATTTATCAAAACATCACTATATCGTAACAAATAATTCAACTCATCAGGGGCTTCGTCCAACCCCAAATCAAGCCTGAGTTCTTTAACACGATCCCCACTTGCATCTACTGACCCGGGATTGGAAACATATACACCGGCTTTCTGGTACAACTTTTCTATAACATGCCAACCGGGTGAGTCCAGCAATTTTGCATGAGGCTGGGGACGAACAACGAAATTAAAATCATTCTTCCACACCTTATTCCGCTCTTCAACAAATATTCGGTAAATCTCAAAGTAATGATTTATATTTACGCCGCCGGCAAAGAAAATCGTCTTCTTATCTGGATCGAGGTTTATGCTCTCAAGAAAATTCCTTCGGTTTAAGGCAAGCGGCTGCATAAAGCGATCATATTGGACTGGACCAGTGATTTCCAATTTATTGGCAGGATAGTTATGAAGCTTTATGACTTCATCCGCCATTTGCCTGCTCCAGACAGCAAGGCAGGTTGGATTAAATCCGCGATAACCCATATTGACAATATTGTCATAATTGGTAATAGCCGCAAATGCGGGAATCCCCATACGCTGGGCTTCCAAAGCGAAACTGCCCTCATTCCAGAAATTGAAATTCCCCATACCAGGCGTCAACACGCAGTCGACATCCTGTTCCTTGAAATGCTTGTCATGAGCATGGGTTACATATAAATACCTTTCAAGCCAGGCTAATAATCTCCCCATGCCAGGCACATGACGCAGAAAGCTGACATATATCATTTGCGCCGACATACCAAACAAAGTCGCGTGAAACAATTTACTCTCAATGGTTTCACGGAAACGCAAATCGGTTGTTTCCGTCACCACCACAAAACGGCGAAGCATTCTTAACTGTTGTAATAAAAAATGTTTTTGATATTGAACATCGTATTGCTCCACCTGCAACTCAAAATACTGTTCGGGGTCAAAATCAAAAGACCGAAAATATGTAGGGCTGAGAAAATACAGCGGCTTGAATCCGTCATCCGCCAAACGTTGGCGAAAGGACGGTTGATGGAACGCGCGCGCTGCCATCTTACCATGCAAAGGAATTGCAATCTTTATTTCAGACATTCACTAACCACAATATTTCATCACGCGCTTTGACAATGACAACCCATCCAACTCGTGGAACGCGAGCGCCTGCTGTGGCGTTCCACAAGCAGGATAACCTTCCACTGCAAACTTGATCATCTGCTTGCCATTGAGTAGATTATTTTCTGCGCAAGCAGTGAGAATGTTATCCATCAAGCCGCCAGCAGGGTGATGATCTTCGAGCATGAAGATGGCGGAATAGGGCTTGATAATTTCAGTCAGCCATTTCACGTCCACGCGATTGAGCCAGGGCATGTTGATCACTTTCAAGCCGAAGCCACGTTCGGCGAGGAGTTCGCTTGCAAGAAGCGCTTCATGCAACATGACCGGTCCATAGGCGAACATAACCGCATCTTTCCCCGCCGTAAGTTGACAGCCCTGCCCAAGCTTGAACTCATACCCAGCCGGGAGTTCAATTCGCCGCGGACTTGGTCCAATGATGATGCGCAAAGCCGAGTTCTCATCCGTTTTGTTGACGCAGTAATCCAACGCCATGCGGGTTTCTTCTGCATTGCAAGGCTGAAGGACAATACAGTTTGGTAATGCCGAGAAGAGTGAAATATCACGCAGGGATTGGTGTGACTTGCCCGGACCAGCAGGAATCAGACCAGCATAATGCAGGGCGTAAATGATCTTGGATTTTTCGCTCGCGGCATTGTAAATCTGCTCATTGGCACGGGATGCAAGGAAACTCGCGAATGAATTGACCACGGGCAAGAGTCCCTGACGGGCAAGACCTGCCGCCATTGAAACCATATCCTGCTCGGCGATGCCATTTTCAATGAAGCGGTCAGGATAAGTACTTTCAAAATCGCGGACTTTACAATCGGAAGCAAGGTCAGCATCCAAGACAACAATATCTTTACGAGTAGCAGCAAGCTCAACCAATGCCTGCCCATAAGCACGCGAAACATATTCATCTGTCGGTTTGACAGAGAGTCGTTCCAGTGCAGCCTGACTGAGAGGTTCACCCTCGAGCATGGCAGGGCTGGCGGTTTTCACCTCCGGCTCAACGGGAGTCAAATGCAACGGGTCGAGCGACACAGCTGCGAGGTCCGTGTTGATGCGCTGAATCAGTTCAGAATAACCTGCCTCGAAGGCTGCATCATCCGGCGCGCCCGAATGCCAGGGATAGAGTCCCTTCCCAATTTCAAGCGCAGCGGGATGTTCCATAAACGAGACGCCGCGTCCCTTGATCGTATCCGCGATGATGATCTGCGGCTTGCCTTTGACCTGCTTTGCCTCAGCAATCGCATTTTCGATCTGCTGAAAATCATGTCCATCAATGCGGATGACATGCCAGCCAAACACCTTGAATTTTTCGACAAGATTTCCAACATCAATTATCTCGGCAACGGGTTTATCAGACTGCACCTTGTTATCATCAACAATGACAGTGAGGTTATCAATCTTATGATGCGCGGTGACCTGCAACGCTTCGTAGTTTTGACCTTCCTGCAACTCGCCATCGCCAGTCATCACAAAGACACGCCCATCATTACCGTTATGATTCTTCGCCCACGCCATGCCGCGCCCCTTCGAGATGCCCATACCCAGCGAACCGGAGTTGGCTTCCATGCCGTGATTGCTAATGTCAGGATGACCATTCAACCCGCCAAAGCGGCGCAGCGACAAAAGCATGTCATCCGAAATTTCGCCGAGCGAATGAAGCACCGCATACAAGCCGGGCACATCGTGCCCCTTGGATGAAAAATAAATATCGCGGTTAGGGCTGTCGAAGCCAACCTTGATGATATTCATTTCTTCGTAGTACATCCAAGTCACAATATCCATCGCGCTGAAACTTGAGCCAAGGTGTCCCGACCCGGCGCGCTTCACTTCGGCAAGTGTATTCGCACGGCACATATCCGCGATAATCTGAAGTTTCTTGTATTTGTCGGCAGAAGAATTACGCACGCGTTTGAATTCTTCCACGGGGATCAATTTCAGTTCGACCATGTTTTCCTCTTTATATCCACTAATCCTCGCCAATCTTCACGAATATTTTCTTCGCGTGGATTAGCGCAGATTAGTGGATTCTTTTGATAAGACGCTGCGCCTCACCCCGCGCCCGTGCTTGATTTTTCTCTATGAAACTTTTTCTACCTTTGGCAGCTGCGCCTCTCCACTTGCAACGAGACGTTCCGCCAAATCCCAATCGTAGGGATGATTAACATCAAAGCCTTCGTAACCTTCCGAAACGAACGGCATGACCACTTCTCCTGCAATTGTTCTTCCATTGAACACCACGCGCGACCACGCAATTTCAAGGCTGGCATTCTGCGAATAGACTTCGGGCAAGCCTTGATAGGGCGTGCTGTGCCAAGGCTGTTCCTTCGGTCCAAAAGGAAGCAATGGCATCATTCGTTTGCCGCGAATCACCCACATCTTACCGGGGTGCTCCTTGACCTTCTCCACAGCGCGGAGCGAGTCTACACCATCTTCAGCTTTGAACGCATCCCAAGCCCGTTGAATGGTACCCGGCAATCTGAACGGACTCGTCGGACGCAGGATGCTAAAGCAATCGTACTCGCGTCCCGATTCCTTCAATCTATGAAGCGTATAGTCCAGCCATTCGATGTCGAGAGCCAAATCACCCGCAATTTCAGCGGGGCGCAGGAAAGGAACTTCCGCGCCATAGGACCGGGCAATCTCGGCATATTCTTCCGAGTCAGTTGAGACAAGGATATCTGCAAATATCCCGCTTTGCTTGGCGGCACAGATGGTATACGCAATCAGCGGATGCCCTGCCAACGGGCGGATATTTTTTCCCTGCACACGTTTGGAACCAGCGCGGGCAGGGATCAAAGCGATGATCGAAAGATTCTCTTTGCTCATACCTGTGTCGGGTCGATGTTAATATAAACATCTTTCAGTTCGGAATAAATGTTGAGCGCCTCAGTCCCCGGTTCTCGAGAACCGTTGCCCGAAAGTTTGCGCCCGCCGAACGGCATGTGCGGCTCGGAACCATGCGTTCCGGCGTTGACCACAGCAACACCCGTCTGTACTTTGTCGTAAAAACGAGTTGCACGATGCAAACTCTTTGTATGAATGCTGGCAGTCAATCCATAGGGCGTATCGTTCGCCATTTGAAGCGCATGCTCAAAATCTTTCACTTTGAACAACAACGCCACGGGTCCAAACAACTCGCATTCCGAAATCTCATCGTGCGGCTCAACATTTTCAATAAGTGTTGGCGCCATGTAGTAGCCGTCTTTATGTTCGGCATCCATCATGCGCTCGCCGCCGCAAAGAATAACAGCGCCATTCTTTTTCGCATTTTCCACGGCAGAGACCATACCGATCAACTGCCCCTCGTTAATCACAGGACCAAAGTCACAATCATCGGCAGTTCCCACTTTCAACTTTCCAGTTTTCTCCACCAGCATATCGCGGAACTTGTCATACACCGCATCGAAGATAATCACGCGGCTGGTCGCGGCGCAACGCTGACCGGCATTGCTAAAGGCAGAGTTCAACACCCACTTGGCGGCATTTTCCAAATCGGCGTCGTCACAAACTACAAGTGGATTCTTCCCACCCAGTTCCAGCGAGATGCGCGCGAAGCGTTCCGCCGCCACACGGTTGATGATGCGCCCCACTTCGGTCGAGCCGGTGAAACTGACCACACCCACATCCTCATGTGCAACCAACGGCGCCCCCGCCTCTTCGCCATATCCCTGAACAATGCTCAACACACCATCAGGAAGTCCAGCCTCTTTAGCGATCTGTCCAAATATCCAAGCTGTGGCAGGCGTATCCTCGGCGGCTTTCAAAATGGCAGCATTGCCAGTAATGAGCGCCGGAAAAACCTTCCACGCTACATTCGCGATCGGCGTGTTCGCAGCGATGATGAGTCCCGCCACACCAATAGGCTGACGGATCGTCATTGCATATTTATTCGCCGTACCGCTTGTTGTAGTGCGACCATACAAACGCTGACCCTCGCTGGCATAGAACAATCCGCATTGGATCGCTCCGCCCGTTTCGCCGAACGCCTCTTTCTGGGACTTTCCAGTTTCGGCGGCGACAATGGCAGCGATCTCACTCTGACGGTTCTGCATTCCTACCACGATCTTGTGCAGAACCATGCCGCGCTGCACAGCAGGCGTATCCGCCCAGGCAGGCTGGGCTTTCTTTGCCAGTTCAACTGCTTGTTGAATATCCGTTTCACGTGAACGCGCCACTTTACAGAGGACCTGTCCATTAGCAGGGTTGAGTTTCTCGAACCACTCATCCGCTTGAGTGGGTTGTTCCTGGGTGCCGATCCAATTAGGGATTTGGTTTGGGAGCATGGGTTACCTTTTATTTATGCACCCTCATCCCCAACCTATCCCCCGAAGGCGAAGGGAGTCCCCTCTCCTTACGGGAGCGGGCTAGGGTGAGGAAAATTTCTACTTCAAATTCTCGAAAACAAAATTCTCATCTTCAAGCAAGTCTTTTGTCAGAGTCTTGCCAATGACATTATCCAATTCATACGGCGGGATGCCGTCACTGGGTGATTTGATGGCAATATCATCACGCGTCAATACCTGACCAGATTTCAAATCCTTCGCCGCGACAAGCTTTTTGCCCATCTTGGTGATCGGGTTGACCTCAGTTGGATAGACCTTCTTTTCGCCGTCCCCCATGGCAACCTTCACCCGGCGCAGGTCACGGACAAGTTTGCGCATGCCAATGGGCTCAAGCGAGAAGGCGTGATCCGTTCCCTTCCATGTATGGTTGAGCGTAAAGTGTTGTTCTACGATGCGTGAACCAAGCACATACGCCGCCACTGCCATCGCGATCCCATTCTCATGATCGGATAAGCCGATGACCACATCAGGGAACTTTTCGCGGTAGGTGGAAACAACCCGCAGGTTTAAGTCTTCCGGCTCAGCAGGGTAGGATGCAGTGCATTGCAGGATCGCCAATTGTTTGTTAATCGGCATAATCGCATCGTACGCGCGCTGTACATCTTCCATCGTCCCGCCGCCGGTGCTGATGATCATTGGTTTGCCAATCTTGGCAATATGTTTAAGGAGAGGCGTATTCTTCAAGTCTCCTGATGCAACCTTGTATAGCGGCATGTCAAGTTCAGCAAGAAAATCTGCACTATTCATATCGAAAGCAGTGGAAAACATGATCAAGCCAAGTTCGTCGGCATATTTTTTCAACTCGACGTATTCTTTTTTCCCGAATTCCAATGCTTCGCGGTGTTCACCGTAGGTTGCGCCGAAGCTGTTTTCATTGTCATATGGCTTATCATATGCAGCCTTTGTCAGCAGGGATTTGTTATCCCGCTTCTGCAATTTGACCGCGTCCACGCCGCACTCCTTGGCGGCTTTGAACATATCCATTGCCTTTTGCAAATCGCCCTGATGGTTGTTACCGATCTCAGCAATGACAAAGCAATCGCTGTCGTCGGAAATGGTGATGCCATCGATTAACATATTTCGCATTTTATCCTCTTATCAGATCAGAAATACCGGCAAAAGCATCCGGTTTCATTAATAGTTCTCTCCCGGGAGGGGTTTATTTTAGAATATGATACACATCATAACGTTTTTCCAGCCAATTGAAATAATATTTCCTGAAGCTTATCGTATCCAATATCTTCGAACTTTCTGGTTCCGCCTTTGAGATGCATAGCGAAGGGTTTGTTATTCCAAAAATATTCCTCCCAACCTAGTTGACCGCGCACGTCGTAAAGTCCAAAATCCTTGAATCTTGCGGGGGTGGAATAACCACATTGCTTGGGGTAGATCGAAAAATTCTCAGGTACAAGCATATAATACATCCACGCAAACAAGTTCATGAAGAAGACATCCTTCTTTGTGAACAAGTCATTTACGTAGGAGGGTTTAAGCATTTCAATCTTGTCGTTCGATCTGCCCGTTCCATACACGTTCTGTATCTTGAAGCCCGTATCACGGGACACATTGACATTGGGATAAAACCTTTTGGGAAATCTATTTGACAATGGCTCTGCAATCCAACGGTTTCTCAAAATGACCCAGATAATTTCTGAAAGTACTGAGTGATCCACATGAGCGACCTCGTTAGGTATCTTTCCCATGAGTATAGCCATTAATTTCCCTGTTGGATAATTAAACAGGACATGGTACTCATCCAATTCAGGAGTGAAATCCAGTTTGCTCTTTGAAACTTTAGCAAGATCAATAATCATGCAGGAAACAGTAGGGAAATAACGCCTTTTCCAAGTCAAATCAGGATAGTAGGGGGCCCCAAAAAAGCTCAATCCGTTTTTGGACATATACTCCAATAATTCTTCGATCCAATTTCTTTGGAAGATAAAAAAGTCCGGATCAATCACCATCAAATAACGTGTAGTGACAAGTTTTACAGCCTTGTTGAGTGCCTGAGCATGGTGATAACTACCCCTTAATTCTCCTTGGTTTACGCAGGGATCACCCTGAATGAATCGATCAGTTTTTTGAACTCCATCCGGTTCATGATGCTGAAAATCATTATTATTGTCAACAATTAACCAGTGAAAAGCCGGAGCGGAATTTATCTCCCTGGTCAGTGTCAGGTTCAGTTTCAGCAAAGAGGCGCTCGAGTAGGAGACCGAGCAGATGGTCAGTTGGTCATTCTTCAGAGTCTGGGAGTTCACTGATCCGCCCTCCCTTGGGTGAGTCCGCCAAGTTCCTCGATCATATCCACGTAGGTATCCACAGCGGAGATACCTTTTGGGCGTAGAAAGTTCCTGACAAATTCATGTCGTTGTTCGCAATGCGCATCCCCCCCCGATTTGAGATCGGTAACAATCCGAATCACGTCTTCTACGCTGAGAGCATTTTCCAAAAAATCAGCAACAGCAAGATGGCGAAAATGAGGGAGTTGTTGGGTCTCGATAGAGCTTTTTGTCTTAATGGTAATACAAGGCTTATCTAATGCGGATGCCTCAAGAAAAGCGGTTGTATTAACACCGATTACTGCCATACTATGGAATATGGAATTGTGGAATAGATTTCGTTTTTCTTCCGTATCAGGAAGTTCGCCTTTTGCAGGAAAGATAAAGACATTGGGGGGGGCACACGAACGAAGCTTTTCCAGAAAAGATGAGTTGGTCGGATGTGGGCGAAGAACAAGGTTGACATCTTTTGTACGATGATCGTTTGCAAGCCCTTTTGCTATGGACAGAATCAGGTCGGATTCGTCTGCATTCTTTTGGTAATCGTTGGTAACGAGAAAAGTGGAACCGACATATAGCAGATAATCTTTTGTTTCATTCAGCCCAGCAAGGAGGCAGAACTCGCTGCGAGACATCATCCTATCGCTTCCCCTATCTAGTAAATGGTCGAAACGGGGGGCGCCAGTAACAAAAATTTTTTCATGGGGTATGCCATGTAAGTGAGACAGTTCGAGAGCAAGCGGCTCATTCCAGACCACGCTGTAGTCCGGATTGCCATGAAATGTTCCCTTGGACGATATATTATCCCAACTTACCATCGAGTACAAAACCGGAACGCCCAAACGCTGGGCGGCCCTTAGATATTCATTTTCCTTGGAATTTGGGTTGATCAATGGCATGACGACCATGATATCGGGTGCAAACCCTTGAATTTGTTTTCGGATGGCAAAATCAACGGGAATCTTTTGTTCCACAAAACGCAGAGTATGCTGAAAACCAGCATCCTTCAGTTTTTTTCTGCCTAACGGACTTGAGATGATATGCCAAAGGAATGGAGGGAAAAAGCGAAACCACTTGGCAACATCCCATTTGCGGATATCTTCGTTGTTTAATACATGGGCGTAGTTCAACACTTCACGAATGTACCTTGTGAAATTCCGTAAAATTCTACGTTTCTTCAACGGTTCAATAATAATTTCAGGAATATCTGATTGCAGATGTTGGATCGCATCATCAGGGATGGTCTCTTTTTGTTCCATTCCAAGAATCAGAGTCACCGCATGCCCGCGCTGGTAAAGCCGGCGGACAATATCATCTATCGCATAATAATTGCTGTAACTACTTGAAACAAATAAGATATTCATTTTCTCTCTTGAAGCAACAAACCATGATATTCAAGCGATAGTGTCGTGTTCATGTTTCATGATCATTTTTTCGGCTTCCTGCCAGTCATCCATAGTATCGAGGTTGCAGGATTGATCGCCCGGAATGATAAGCGGACGACAATCGTCGCCGTAAATATTGTGTTTTAAGACAAACATGTCCCGCCTGAACGCGTAGATTGTGCCATCCCGGGAGTAGGCAGGATGGGCATCCTGCCTTCGTGTCACTAATGGCCCGTCCAGAAAAGGTTTCAATTTGCCGTCTTCGAGTCGCAGTACAAAATCAGGAGCAAAATGCCGCGGCACTTCCACAACACTGACAACCGAATCGCATTTCAAATCGACGAGCATTTTTATCGCGGTCCGAATATGTTCTGCCTTCCGCAAAGGTGCTGTCGGCTGAAGAAGCAGAATCGTATCCGGCTGCCAGCCCTGTGCTTCCATGAATTGAAGCGCGTGTTCAATAACTGGCAACATCGGCGTATCATCCCGAGCAAGTTCCGCAGGGCGGATAAAAGGCACTTCAATTCCAAGTATCTTTCCCGCCTCGGCGATCTCGACTGAATCAGTGGTCAGGATGAGACGATCGATCAATTCAGATTGGTACGCCGCCTTTGCCGCGTAATATATAAGGGGTTTACCATTCAACAAACGGATGTTCTTGCCGGGAATGCCCTTTGAGCCACCGCGTGCCGGGATAATTCCAAGTATCTTTTGCTTCATTGGTATGTCAATCGTTTCTCGAATTTGAGGGGAATATCCTTAAGTATCTCCGCGATCCTGCGCCCCGCGCCTCCATTTCCGTATAAGGCATCCGAAGGATATTTTCCATTGGATAATTGCTTTTGGATCGCAGATTTTATTTGCATCTTGTCATAGTTCACATCCACAACATTGGCTCCTCTCTCTCGCCCTGCCTCTCGCGTACCAATATTGACCGTGGGTACACCCAAAAAGGATGCCTCACGGATACCAACACTCGAATTTCCGATCAGGCATTTGCTATTAAAGACCAAACGCAAAAAGTCCTCCGACTCCATATTCTTGAAGAAGTGGATATTGGAAGAACGTTCCAATTCACGAAACTGGCGGATGCCGCGCGAAGTGCCGTCAGAACCCGCATCCACATTGGGCCAGAACCAAAACGTATGAAGTCCGATTTCATGAACCGCACGGAGAGTCTCCAGTACCTGAGTACGAGCACGTTCATACTCTGTGGTCACGGGATGCTGCATCACTACCAGGTAATCCGAACTTAGGTCAAAGACCTCGCCAACGCCTTTATATTTAAGAAACGGATCAAAGGTTACAGTAGGATCTTTCAGCACCAATGCAGCAATATCAATGGACGGGCACCCAGTGATAAACACGGAAGAAGGTTCTTCTCCCATGCGAATGACATTTTCTGCAGCTTTCTGCGTGGAGACAAGATGGATATCCGCCAGCTTCGTGACAGCATGACGGACCTTTTCATCTATCGTCCCTGTGATTTCGCCGCCCTGCACATGGGCTAAAGGAATATTCATGTATGAAGCAGCAATGGCTGTTGCAATGGTTTCGTACCGATCGGCGATTGTAACGACAATATCCGGTTTGAGATTATCAAAAGCCGTGGCAAGCTCCAATAAGCCCAAGCCTGTGGTCTTTGCCATCGTTGCAAGGTTTTCACCTTCCACGACCATGTACACCCGGCTTGCGATTTCAAAACCATCCTGTTCCATATAACGGACAGCATTCCCGTACCGGTCAAGGATCGCTGAGGATGCAGCCACCAACTGCAATTCGAGTTCCGGATCAGCTTTGATTGCCTGTAAAGCAGTGCGGATACGGCTATAACTTGGTCTGGCTGTCACAACAACACAGATTTTTCGTTTCAATTTTTTACTCCTTGGATGACCGAGTATCCCGTTCGAATATCTGCTCGTCGACATGGACGGCTCGTAAGAGGCGATTCCCAATCAGTGCCGATAATTTCTCAGCAGGAAGCCCGGTCCCCGGTTTTTTCAATGACAAATGGTTCTCCTCAAGAATGGTACCTTCCGGCAGATCCATCGATGCGACGATGCTTTTGTTAAACAATTTTCTCAACGGCGCGGCTTCGGCAGCAAAAGCGTCTTTATCCACAGGATTTGAACGCATCTTTTCGATGAAACGAACACCATCTGCCAACTGTTTCAACTCACTTGTCGTCACCGAGGCGGGTACATCCGGACCAAACATCTCGCGGCTGAAGGCAACATGCACTTCCAGCGCTTCGATCCCCAATGCAGTGGCAGCCAAACCTGCGTAAATCGTACCCGAATGATCGGACAATCCCACTGCACACTTATACCGTTTCCGCAGGAAGGGGATCATATTCAAACCGATCTTTTCAGGCGGGCAGGGATAGGCAGTGGTACATTGCAAAATCATCAACTCCACACCGGCGTCTTTTACTTGTTTCACGGCACCGTCAATCTCTTCAATATCGCTCATTCCAGTGGACAAAAATACTGGGAGTTGTGTTTGCAGGATTCGCTCCAGCAACTGCCTGTTATTCACTTCACCCGAGGCGATCTTCCATGCAGGGACGCCAACTTCTGCCAACAGATCAACGGCTTCGGGGGAAAAGGGTGAACTGAGAAAGAGCAAGCCGCGCTCGTGGGCATGGGCAGCCAGTCCACGCCATTGTTCTTTGGTAAATTCCATTCGCTTCCAATAGTCGTAACGCGAGTCGTCCTGTTTACTAAACTTTACACGCCATGGCTCCTGGGGTGTACTTTCTGCAGAGGCAATATGTGTTTGAAACTTCACTGCATCTGCGCCTGCATTTGCAATGGCATCGATAAAGGCATGGGCCATGCCGAGGCTGCCATCGTGAGATTGGGCAACCTCTCCAATGATCAAACAATGCCGGGGGTCAATTAACTTAGTCATGATATTCCATCATCCATTCAGACGGGTTATGTCCATTTGCAACAGCAAGGATCCCACCGCTCATCACGGTTGAAGCGGGAACATCCATTCCATGCGGGCGAATGAAATCGCGTACAAATTTCTTTCGATTCTCCCTGCAGGCATCCACGCCAGAAACATCTGCCAGCGTCTTTTCCACCAGTTCGGGAAAGCCCGTTGCAACCTCAATATAACCCGCATTCATTAAGTGTCTGAAATGAGCGCGCATCTCCTGCCCAGCACTCGTCATGGACGTAACGAGGGTCAGGCAGGGTTTATCCAAAATGGCAGTTTCCAAAAAACCAGTAGTATTGATACCGATTACAGCGGCGCTATGATAAAGCGAATCATAATAAATTGAGCGCGCATCATCAATATCAGGGCGCTGTCCGCCTCTTGGGAATATTCTTACCCATTCGCTCTCAAGTCGATCCGCATCTATATCCTTGAACGGATGAGGGCGGACAACCAACGACGGGCGGGAAGCTTCCTTGACTGTTGCCAATTGCTCAATCAACATTTGGATCAAATCAGTCTCATGGTCAGAGATCGATTTAGAAGAACAAAGATAAAGTACGTAAGGCTTCGCAGGGTCGAGGCCGACATGGTCATAGAATGAGGCGCGATCCATCGATGGGGATAAGTCAAACCAGGGATCGTAGACAGGGGCGCCAGTGACAAAAACCTTTTGTGGTTCGAAATCATGGATTTGAACTGCTTCTTCAACCAGGTTTTGATTCCACACAAAAAGCCAGTCTGGCTTTACATGATAGGTTCCCTTGCTGGTCAGGTTATCCCAACTCAAAAGAGAAGCAATCACAGGAATTTTCAATGCTTGTGCAGCCTTGGTGTACTCTATCTCAATATCACCTCGAAAGACATAAGGGGATGCAAAAACGATCTGTGGCTGGAATTTCCTGAACCAGTCTACAATCGTGTCATCTGGCAGGATGCGCGACTCAACAAATGCAAACAAGTTTCTTGCTGCCTTAGATGCAATAAATGATCGAATGAGAGGCAACTCAAGGCGCCGAAGCATTCTGGCGGATAATTCCTTTCCCATCCACATAGGTGCAATATGTGGCGTGGGGTGTTCCCGGCGAACAAAGATTGCATAGTCCCGCAAATTGCGAAGCAACTCAACCCAATATGGATTTTTTCGCCGCGTTATGACGGCATCTTCCATGACAATACCCGACTCTTCCTGCAGGAGTTTGAGCAGTGCCCGCCCGGACTTGTTGCCATCTTCCGAAAAACCGGCTTGGCAGATAATGCATATCTCATGCCCCATAGCATGAAGAGACCGCACGACACGATCATAGTAAAAATAGTGGACGCCCTGGGAGAATACAAAAGAAATTTTCATTTAAGAATCAGAACACAAAACATCTTGATCAAAGCCTTATTAAGATAAATTGTCCAGTTAACAAAGGAATCCCAAAATATTTAGATGCATTTTTTGACATAAACTCTGTTACTGCTTTTTCGATACCAGGGCAGGAAAAAAAACCGTAATCGTCTAACAGTATCACTCCGCCTCGCACCATTCTGTCTGTAAAATAATCCAAAGCAAAGGCAGTTGGATTATAGATATCCATATCCAAATGAACAAAGGAAAACATCTTGTCATTGAGATTGTTGCACGTATCTTGGAAACGTCCTTTATATATCGAAATGTTCAAAAAATCCCGAAGATATTCCTTTACATCCTCATAATTAGTATTGTCAAAACTGCCTGGCTTTTGACTTGGCTCCAAATAACCATTAACATCCTCAGCAGAATGTCCTTCGAACGTATCAAAGCAATAATGGTTTACAGACAATCCCATTTTTTCAGAAACCGAAGCGATAAAGTAGCTTCCACCACCCCGATACACCCCCAACTCAGCAGTATTTATGGAATCAACATGTGCTAACGAAGCAAAATTCTGCAAAGACTGATAAATAGTGAAAAGCCGGTCATAGTACAGGTAAGTATGTTTGTCTTGTATCACTTTTGTTGCAACATCACCAAAGACAGCTAACGTTCTTATATCTGACTGCTTGCTTGCAGATTTGCCATAAAACTTTGGCACATAATGATGCGCGGGAATTGAAGGAAAAACCTCCCAACCTAATCTCTCAATCATTTTTTTTAGAGCGATTGAGAGTTTTTTTTTCACATAAGCTTTCATACAGTCCTCGTATCTTGGATATCTTCGATACCCAGAATGATGTTTTCTATCCGGCTGGAGAGAATTTCTCGCCCTTCTTGATTAAGATGTTCGGTTGCATTGTCCTCGCTAAAGAAACTACTCGAATCAAGTATCATGCTGAGATCAGCGAATTTAATATTATCTTTTCCATAATAGGAAAAGACCGTATCCGAAACAACATTTATGTTCATTTTAATCATTTCTATAAAATCATTTCCAACATATTTAACTCCTGCCTGCCAATTAATTGGAGTGACATATGCAACTACAGCAACTTTTAAATCACGAAGCAGTTTCAAGGACTCTCCTAGCGCTATCAGTTTCAAATGATTTTCAGCGAGCGGAAAAAAATAATGGAATATAAAAATATTCATAAGGCGGGATCTATATTGAGACTCGTTTTCCGGAACTGATCTAATGATTTTTCTAAAATATCCTATAAATTTACATCCCACAATCGGATAATTTATTAGGATGAGATCATACAATTTATACAACCACGAATCTGATCTTAGCTTATCAGAAGGGACAACTTTTGTAGAGGCAGTAGTGCGATAACTTTCAAGTGTTTGTATCTCGTTTTGGAATTGCCATGCAGGGTTAAAATCCCACTGAGGCGAAAAGCTTCTTAGATTGATGGGTAAGATGACAATCTTTGGTCTAAACAAAGTCGATTGAAGGATTCTTATAAACCCCCTATAAACCAACATATGGTAAGCCGTATGAGCAATGGATAAAATACTATATTTATTTTTGACCTTGTTTGCCAACATTTGATCGAGAGTATCTTTTTGAACATCCTCACGAGATATTCGCAACAATACCGAATCCCCGAAATATAAAATAGCAGGGGAAAAATTATCTTCCTTGTTGAAATTCACAAGCAGAGTCTCAAATTCAGGAAACGGGGTATATTGCTCATTCCTTGCCTTTTTAACTATATTTGCAAGAACCATAAAAAAATCAATGGCAGCAAGAATTGTTTTTCCTTCAATTTTTAAAAAAAGATTCAAGACTCGCATACGAAATATCCTAATTAGGCTGTGAGTCTGTATAAGACGTTTCCCAATCCAACATAGGACGAACTGCACTTACCAGGTTTTCAGCATAATCACCTCTTGCAGAGGGAGCTGTCATAGAATCAAATACTTGAAAATTCAATGCGTTTTGAACCTTTACAAAATGCTGCTTAACTCCAAGTGAAGAAAACATCGAGATACTCACTGTATATTCGGTTTCAGCCAGCAAATGGGCTGGAATATGAACTTTTGAAATATACCTTCCTGCTTTTTCATGCAATGTCTCTTTTGGTTCAATGGAAGCAAAGGCACAAACCCCCAGGCTGTAAAACAGCGCATTACAACGAAACCGCATATTTGCCTTTTTAACAAAATATTCCAATTCCAGAATCAAATCATCTTTCACCTCGACTACTGAGGCGGCACTGTTCTCACCCATTCGAGTCAATTTCACAGAAAGTAGTTTTAAATCTTCATTGCCTGGTGCGGATTCCAATGCCCATCGTCTGCCTTCCTCGATATCAGCACCTTGTAAATACTGAGCAGTCACTTCATTCGCTGTGCCATCCTTAATCAAAGTACCAGCATCTAAAAGTATTGCGCGTGAGCATAATCGATTAATTGCAGACATATTATGACTTACAAATAAAACTGTACGTCCTTCGTCAGCGACACTACCCATTTTTCCCAAGCATTTCTTTTGAAACTCGGCATCGCCTACTGCCAGAACTTCATCAACCACCAATATGTCTGGCTCTAAGTGGGCAGCAACCGCAAATGCGAGGCGCACATACATACCGCTGGAGTAGCGCTTCACAGGCGTGTCAATAAATTTTTCCACGCCTGAGAAATCCACAATCTCATCAAATTTACGAGCAACCTCTAAACGATTCATGCCTAAAATTGCCCCATTCAAGTAGATATTTTCCCGTCCTGTCAGTTCAGGATGAAAACCTGTTCCCACTTCGAGAAGGCTAGCAATCCGTCCTTTGACTTTTACCACCCCGGAAGTCGGAGCCGTGACTTGGGAAAGAATCTTTAGTAACGTACTCTTTCCCGCACCATTACGCCCAATAATACCAAGTGCCTCTCCCTTTTTAACCGTAAAGCTTACATCATCAAGAGCTTGGATCATTTCTCCTATACGATTGCCATGGTCCTTAACACCAATCTTTGCATACGGGTCTGGTCTACCAAGTTTTCTCGCCCACCAGCGATTAAGGTCACCAAAGAACGTGCCTGTACCAATAACACCCAACTGGTAAGCCTTTGACAAATTTTCAATGGAAATAACATTTACCAACATGGAATTACACCGTATCCATAAAATTGTTCTCGACACGATTAAAAATCAATACGCCAATCAAAAGTACGGCAAACATAAATGTAACGCTATACAACAGGTATATAGGAGAAATATCGCTGACACCTAAAAAAGCATATCGGAAGATTTCCACAACTGGCGTCATAGGGTTGGCAAGAATTGCCCAACGCCATGCTCCCTTGATAGATGAAAGAGGGTAGATAACTGGAGTTGCATACATCAACAATTGCACACCAAAAGTTACCAATTGCTGCAGGTCGCGGTATTTGGTTGTCAGGGAAGAAATGACGATACCCAAGCCCAATCCAGTACCCGCCATAATAAAAAGCAAAAGTGGAAGTGAAAATATCCACCAATTGGGCGAGACTGCGGGGTTGACCAACATGAAATAAATCAAGAATCCAACGAACACCAACATACGTATTCCAAAGGATATGATTTGCGAAATAACAACAGACAAAGGGATCGCAAGTCGTGGAAAATACACCTTTCCAAATATTGACCTATTTCCCGTGAACGTATTTGAGGTATTAGTAAGACATGCGGCAAAATACGCCCACACCGTATTCCCTGCAAGATAGAACAGGAACGGGGGCATGCCGTCAGTGGAGAGTTCTGCCAAGTTCCCGAAAATGATCGTAAATACCACAGTGGTAAGGATCGGTTGGATCAAATACCACAACGGCCCCAAGATCGTCTGTTTGTAATAAGCGACAAAATCGCGCCAAACGAACAGCCACACCAGGTCACGATAGCGCCACAACTCGCCCAAGTGCAAATCCCACCATGCGCGCTGCGGACGGATAACAAGCGACCAATTTTCCTGCTCAGTCGTTTTCAATTCCATAGATTTCCTACTTGCCTGTAAATTCCTTCACAGCGGCGATGACTTCATCCTGCTGTGCAAAAGTTAATTCCGGGTATAGCGGAAGCGCAAGCGTTTCCTTCGCCGCTTTTTCTGCATGAGGAAAATCACCTTCCTTATAGCCAAATTCCCGGCATGGTTCGGCAAGGTGCGGCGGCAGCGGATAGTACACTTCTGAAGCAATTCCCTTTTGCTTTAGAAATGCCTGCAATTCATCGCGCTTCTCGAAACGAATAATGTACAAGTGGTAAACGTGTTTCGCCCATTCGCGCTCCACGGGCACAGCAATATCTAGTGGGGCAAGAAGTTCAGTGTATCGCGCAGAAAGTTCACGACGTTTCTCGTTCCAAGAATCCAAATGTGGCAGTTTCGCCTGCAAAATAGCAGCCTGCATCGCATCGAGGCGGCTGTTGTAACCAACTTCTTCTGAATAATATTTTTTCTTCCAGCCATGTGCGCGCAACATGCGCATCCGTTCAGCCAATGCCGGATCGTTCGTGACAGCCATGCCGCCATCGCCATAAGCGCCAAGATTCTTTGTCGGGAAAAAGCTTAAACATCCAATGTCACCGAATGAAGCGGTCTTCTTTCCCAAATATTCAGCGCCATATCCCTGCGCATTATCTTCGATAATTTTCAATCCATGTTTTCGCGCAATCTCTAGAATTGGATTCATCTCTGCGGGATGACCATAAAGATGCACCGGTATGATTGCTTTCGTCTTCGGTGTAACGGCTTCTTCGATCTTGCTCACATCGATCTGATAACTCTGTGGATCAACATCCACAATCACGGGTTTCGCGCCAACAGACATCACCGTTCCAGCCGTTGCGAAAAACGTATACGCTGGGATGATAACTTCATCGCCCACGCCAATGTTCAATGCACGCAGCGCGATCACCAAAGCATCCGTACCGGACGCCAAACCAACAGCATGCTTCACGCCCAAATACGCAGCGACACTCTCCTCGAATTTAACCACCTGCGGACCGAGAATAAAATGTCCCGATTCTAATGTGGACAGAACCGCCGCATCAATCTCATCCTTAATGGAATGATATTGAGCCGTGAGATCTACTAATGAAATCATGCTTCGCCTCTCTCTGGACTGACAACTGAATCCTGTTTTCTGTAAGCATTTCCGCACCCCGAGCAGACGGCGCGTTCGCCCTCAAAGTTCAACTGTTCCCCGCACTGACATACCCAGCCGCGCACACGAGCCGGCGTTCCATACACCAATGCGTAATCAGGAACATCCTTCGTCACCACCGCACCCGCACCGACAAAGCAATATCGCCCCAATGTCGTGCCGCAGACGATGGTCGCATTTGCGCCAATGGAGGCACCCTTACGAACCAGCGTGGTCTTGTATTCGTCCTTGCGGCTGACATGGCTGCGCGGATTGATAACATTCGTAAATACCATCGAAGGACCGAGAAAGACATCATCTTCCACAATCACGCCGGTATAAAGCGAGACGTTGTTTTGAATTTTCACATTCGTGCCGATCGTGACATCGGAAGAAACCAGAACGTTCTGCCCGATATTGCAGCGTTCGCCGATCTTCGCACGCGGCATGACATGGCAGAAATGCCATATCTTCGTTCCCGCGCCGATCTCTGCGCCTTCATCTACATAACTGGATTCATGAACAAAATAATCGGTCATATCTATTTTTTCAGGAAGGGATGCGCCAAAGCATCCATCGGGGAAATGGAGGACTCGCGAATGTCATGCGTCAATTGAACGGAAGGGCGCGCCACTTTAATTCCAAAGCCGCGCCCAGCCAGCGTTTCTTCGTAGACTTTTGTGTGCAGGTCGGTGAATCCTTCAGAGAATTCGATTTCCTTGCCATCGACTGTAATGGAACGATATGTTGTCTTGTTATTCGCCTTTGCCTGTTCAGGGAGATCGTTCCGGTTTACGGAAAGGAACCAGCGCACGCGTGCGCGTTCCAACTCAATAAAACCGGACATACGCTCCTTGTCCGAATGGTACACCTTAATGCCATTTACTGAACCGAACAACCACATCAACATATCAAAGAAATGGACGCCGATGTTCGTCGCCACTCCGCCCGATTTTTCATGGTCACCTTTCCATGAAACCTGGTACCACGGTCCGCGGCTGGTGATGTAGGTCAATTCCACATCATGAACCTCGTTGGATGACTGCAAAGACTCGCGGAGTTGGATCAGGCTTGGGTGAACTCGCAGTTGTAAGATCGTATTGACGCGCCGCCCGGTTTCAGATTCGATCTCTTCAAGGGCATCCAAATTCCAGGGATTGATTGCCAGCGGTTTTTCGCAGATCACATCTGCACCCACGCGCATGGCAAGGCGGCAGTGTGCGTCATGCAAATAGTTGGGAGAACAGACTGTCACAAAATGGACGCGTCCCTCTTCCGGTCCGCGGCGAAGTTTTTCAAGGTGGCGGTCAAAGCGTTCGATCTCGGTGAAGAACCTCACATCGTAGGAATATTGGTCAAGAACGCCGACCGAATCCTTGGGGTCAACAGCGGCTAAGAGACGGTTGCCAGTATCACGTATAGCACGCAAGTGACGGGGCGCGATATAACCACCCGCGCCAATGACAGCAAAATTGTTTGACATAATTCTCCTTATTAACTGTTATTTTTGGAACTTAACGCGATATCCGCGCCCGTTGGTTTCGAGGACGCAGTCTTCCGGCAGGTTGCTAATCTCCAAACCCGCTTCGATACAGGTTAGACGGAGAATATCCATGATCTGGTCATCGCCGTTGAGATAGACACTCTCCACGCCTTTTTGTTTCAGGTCGGCTGCGAGCGTTTTTGCCTGTGTGCGGAAATCTTCATAAACCTTGAGCGAATCCCGCGCATAGGACATGGCGCGTTGGGTGAAGATTTTCATGCCTTCAGGCGTAAGGTCATATTGCAGACGGGTGCGGTCGAGGTGTGAAACTTTGACCCATCCACGTGTGATGAGACGTTTGATATACCAATTGACACTGCCTACAGCAATATCCAGGCGCTTGGACAAACTAGCCTGGGTGACAAGAGAATCCTGCGCGATCTCGTCGAGCAGGGCGTATTCGTGCGGTTTGATCTTAGTATTCATAATTCAGCGTTCAGTTTTTGAATTCTGACATAAAAGCCCCCAAGAGTCAAGCAGAGTCACAGATGAGAATCCCTACGATTCCCCTATGACAAAAGACCTCAAGTCAATCCTTTTTTGCCACATCCTGCATGATCGCTTCGTATTGGTCGGCGATCTTCTCGATGTCAAAGTCTTTTGCTTTCTCCAAACTCGCGCGGCGGAATTGTGCAAGCTGTTCGCGGTTTGAGAGCAATTTTCGCAAAGCGGATGAAAAAGCCGCTTCATCATGAAGCTCGATCAAATAACCGTTCTTTTCAGGGTCCACCAAATCGAGAAAGCCGCCGATTTTGCTGGCGACGATGGCGAGTCCTTTTACCAACGCATCTACACCGACGATGGGCAGACCTTCCGAAAGCGAGGGCATGAACAAAATGTCGCCCTTGGAAAATTCCTTAAGAACGTCAGAAGGAGTCACCCAGCCTCTTAGAACAAAACGCTCGCTCATGCCGTGTTTTTCGATCTCGGCTTTGACCTCGTCGAACATGGGACCATCCCCCAGCATGGTGCAGACCCAGCTCAAATCCTTTAGCGTAGAGAGAACGCGGACAATTGCCAGCGTATTTTTCTGGGTCACGAATCGTCCGGCAAAGACGATGTTCGGGGTTTTGTTAACTTCAATATGTTCAGTGATCAGATGCGTGAAATCTGCGCCATTGGGAATCACGCGGATATCCACGGGGTAGCGCTTCAACGCGATCTGACGGGTGAATTCGCTCACCGCCACAACCTGTTTTGCGCGTTTCCAGATCGGTCTGGTGAACGGTTTGATCCAACGGAACCAATAGTCTGTCTTCTCAGGCACGCCGCCAGGGACATCGCCAAGATGCGCCGTCAGAATATATGGAACACCCGTGAGCAGAGACAAGGTGAATGCAAGCGCACCGGCAGGGACAGCGAAGTGGGTATGAATAACGTCAGGGCGGGAACGCCATATAAAGGCAAGACCAGCCCAAAGTCCGGCAAGATCGAATGAAAGCATCGTCGAGAAACTCGCCGCAAACGTCTCGGTCCGCCTTGACCGAATCCGTATGAGTTTGAATCCATCCTGCATTTCTTCGAGCGGAAGCCCGTCCATGTGTGCGGTCAACACGGTCACATCGTGTCCGCGCGCCGCGAGTTCACTGCAAATATCATACGCGGCTCTACCGCCGCCGCCGCCGATGGGCGGGAATTCATGAATGAGCGTCAAGATACGCATATTATTCTGCGAAAGGATCCTTGCATTCCACCTGTTTTGGACGCGGCTCAAAAACCTGAATGTTGTTCGAAGTCAGCGTCACGACAGGTTTATAGTTGCACAACAACGGCGCGCCGACATAACGGACCCACGCCACATTTTCCTCCACGAACGCGCCCTGCTTTTGCTGCGTAAACTTTTGGTCTTCCGCGATCACAAGTGCAAAGCGCCGATCATGAAGGTCTGCATAATACTGCTCAAGATACGGGCGATTGCGCGACATCGCCATTTCCATCAACTCGCTCTGTTCGTATTCAGGCACAAGCGTCACGCCATTGATGTAATCAAATGTCAGCAACTGGCGCTCGGTGATGAAAAGGATCTCGCCGCCATTCTGCAAAGACTCCTGCAACGTTCGAATATCCTTTTCAGCGGCAGCATCGTCAAAGTGTGGATAAAAGCCGATGTGACGGATCGCAAACCCAAGCGGAATCAGCAGCACAGCCGCCACCACGCCCCAACCGACTCTGCCAAACATCGGCTTCGCCTCAGACTCCGCCGCAACTTGATTTGACCAAAAAGCTGTGACCAACACTGCAAGCATGACGAGATATGCGTCCATGTTGTGCAGGTCACCGCCGCCACCGATCTTCGTGCTGACGACCGCTCCGCCAACGAATAACACTGCAAGCATGCCCAATAGAACCAGCAAGCGCAATGGATGCAAAGCCCTCACCCTAGCCCTCTCCCATCGGGAGAGGGGACTCCCTTCCCACTTTGGGGGAAGGGTTGGGGATGAGGGAATACGCAGCATTTGATAAAGTGCCGCGAACGCCGGCGCCGAGACCAGCAAAATTCCCGGCAGGATTCCCATTGGGAAGGTTTCATTTGGGAGCAAACGGCTCCAGATCAAGTCGGAAGTGAAGCTTGAACCGAAAGCGGCAACATCCGCGTTGCCGGAAATTTGGATATATGCGAATTGAGAAACGAAGGCAGCGACAAGTCCGCTAACGCCCCAAATGAAGGGAGTCAGCCAATACTTCCAGCCTTTTTCGGAAATGGGTGTTTCCAAAATATAGATGGCAACCGCCAGCATCGCAGGGACCGGGAACCAGTTCACACGGCTGATGCCCGCCCAAACCGAAGCGAGGATGATAAAGATCAGGGAACGTCCCGGCTTCTTGAGGGACACACCCACCAGAATCAGAATCACCATGACCTGCAAGTGGTAATAGACCGCGCCCTGTAAAAAGAACAAGAATGCCCACGCTGTAATGAAAACTTTCATCCAACCGTTTGAGCGTGAAAAACGGGCAAGGCTCACAGACGCGCCCAACGTCAACCCGAACCACAATAACGCCTGCCAAAAACGGTGGAACCACAGCGGCAAACCGTCAACGAGGAAGGGGATCGAGAGAAGCAGATACCGTGACGGGTGCAGGAAGGGAAGCGGGAGTTTCATCCCGTAAAGTTTTTCAGCAAAGAACAAGGAAGCGTAGTAGTGCCGTCCTGCTTCAGAGTACCCCATCGAGAACGGGTCGGCAGATGTGGCGGCGAAGATCCCGTAGGTTTGGTAGATCAGTCCCTGCGCGAGAAGGACAACCGCAAAAGCCGCATCCCACGACAATGACCCGCGGAGCAATTTCAAACCCAATGTTTGCAGCAGACTTGCCCACAGAAAGACCCAAAATATTGGCATCACCTGCGGAAGCGTACTGTCAAAAACATAAAGGCGCATCAGCCAGACAGAGACAAAGCCGAGGATGATGAGTAATGTGGAAAACGTGATGCGTAAAAAACTTGACGGCTGCGCCGAGAATTTATCCGCCCATTCTGTGATGCGATCTAAAATTGAAGAAAAGGAAAGCCACGTTCCAATAACAGCAGTTACGGCAAAGATGCCTACAAGCCCGATCCACTTTGAGTGGAGAAGAGCGATCTCCAGTTCATTGGTCCGCTGAAGCGTTTGGAGAATCGCAAGCAGGCTGACGACTACAAGCGCCCACAGCCATATTTGCAGAAATCTTTTTGTCGAAACAGCTTCCATGAAATGAGTCACTCACACATTCAATACGCGAACTATTCGGCTTCTTTTTTCTCGTTCATCGCCGCCAAAATGGACGGAAGGAAGAACGCGCCCGGCAGGCTTGTGAGAACGAACAAGGCGCGGGTGAGTAAGGCAATGGTCGCACTTTCCGATTGTGCCAGCCCGCCCAACTGCACCAGCAAAAAGGTCATCGAAAGTTCCTGCACTCCCAGCCCGTTGATGGAAATGGGCACAAGAGTGACAAAATACGTAAGCGTATACATCCCAGCCACCAGCCAAAATGACAGGTGATGACCAATGCTGAGCAGCAGCAAATAGATCATAAGATAAATGAACGCCTGATTTCCGAGCGTGGCAAGCAGCGCGCCGCCCAAACCAGCCGGTCGTTTCAACCAGATCGAGAATGCTTCGAGAGTGCGTTTGGCAAAGTCCCTGCCTTTTTGGAGCAGCCCCGCCAGCGAAATGGATTGCACAAGTCCGCTGTCCATTGAAAAGAGAGGGATCAAGCCCAAAGGTGAGGCAAGGACCATTCCCGCCATCCCGATCAACCGGTCCACGACAAGAGAGGCGAGGCAGATCGCGCGGTCATATCCCATTTGCATGGTCCCGCCGAGCCGCACCACATCCCCACCAATGGTGGAAGGCAGAAAGTTCGAAGAGAAATTTCCGGTAAAGGTCAACATCACCGCGCGCAGGAAGGAAATCTCCACTCCGGCAGAGCGGAGCAAAATATACCAGCGCGAGGCGGCGAACATCCGCGAAACGAGCAAAGCCAGCAATGCCAGAAAAAAATAAGGCAGCGAAACGCGCCTCAATGCGGAAAATAACTCGCCATCCCCCTCTTCCTGAATCAAAATAAGCAGCAACACCAACGCCAGAAGGCTGCCCGCAACGCGGATAACCATCTGGCGGTTTTCACGCAGCCATTTAATCATGCTTGTCCAGGTTGATCTTGGTACGAACAGTATAGGTGGTTTTGCGCTGCGACTCGTGATAGGTACGAACCAGCAGTTCGGCGATCAAGCCCATCAACATGGATTGAAAGCCGAGGATGAAGAACATGGTGCTGGTCTGGAACAAGGGCGAGCCGGTCACGCCGACCAGGAAAAAGATTCGCCGAAAGAACAGATACAACATAAGCAGGGCGCTGATCGCCATCAACACCAGCCCCGTCCCGCCAAAAAGGTAGATCGGTTTGGATGAAAAACTGACGAGGAATTTGACTGTGAAAAGGTCCAGGACGACTTTCACGGTTCGTTCCAGCCCGTACTTGGTGTGGCCAAATCGGCGCGGGTGGTGGTTGACAACGACTTCTGTAATGCGTGCGCCGACAGAATTCGCAAAGACCGGAATAAAGCGGTGCATCTCGCCGTAAAGCCGGAAGCCTTCCAACACGGGGCGGCGATACGCCTTGAGTGTGCAGCCATAGTCATGCAGTTCCACGCCGGTGACGCTGGAGATGAGCTTATTCGCCAACATGGATGGGAAGTTGCGCGTGATGGCATTGTCCTTGCGCTCTTTGCGCCAACCGCTGACAAGGTCATAACCTTCGTCCAGTTTTTCCAACAACATGGGAATGTCGGATGGGTCGTTCTGCATATCAGCGTCGAGCAGGATAATGATCTCGCCTTGTGAGTAATCCAACCCGGCGGCGATGGCGGCGGTCTGCCCGAAATTGCGGCGGAAGGAAACCACGCGTACATGCTCGGGGTCTTTTTCAGCATGCTGCGTAAGAATGGGCAGACTGTTATCCTGGCTGCCGTCATCAACGAAGATGACTTCCCATGTCCTGCCGAGAGTGGACATGGTCTGGTCGATCGCTTCAAAAAGCAGGGGAAGATTATCCTGTTCGTTATAGACAGGGACGATTAGTGAAAGGTTCATGGCAATCTTTGAAATATCCTTAATTCAGCGCCTTCATTGCAGGAAGGCGAATCTGCGGGCTTTGGTAATTCCTGAAAGTGCTGTGGATCGAGAAAGTCCTTCCAGGTAATGTAACGCTTGGCTTCGATGATGAAGATGTCGGCTTCGCCGCGCCAGCGGGCATCCAACTCGGCGTTCCAGTGGCTGAAATAGTACAGCACGTCCGGGTCGCCGCCAATGTGGAAAGTATACCCATCATTGATCTGCGGCGGGAAAATGCGAGCCTGCGGAACATAGATCATGGGCGTATAAGCGTTACCGCCATCCCAATATACCAGACTCCCGAGCGGAATGATCGAAGCAAGATACGCGCCGAGGTTTTCGTGATCGCGGATGATATCCGTGTTGCAATCGCGTCGGCTTTCGCCGATATGCAGAAGTGGAGAGAGGATAAACCCGGTGATCAGAAATGAATTGACAAGCACAAGAGTGAAGCGTGATTCTTTGCGTTTCTTCCAGATGAAAAAAGCCGCCAATAATATTCCCGCACCGATAAGAAAGCCAAGGAAGGAACTCACCCAACGTTTGACCTGAACAAGCTGCATGCCGAGTCCCTGTGTTAATGCGTCGACGATTGCAATGAAACCAAATCCGTCAGAGCGGAAGCGCGGCACAAGGGGCAGATTAAGCAGACCGTTCCCAACGAACTCGAAAATTGAGTAACCGATTCCCGTTGCAATGACGGCTACCAGAAGAATCAACAAAGCCTGTACAGCACGGTTCGGGACATGATTCCATGCGTGTGCGAGCAAAATGACAAAGAGCAGAATCCCCAACGGGTCGAAGAAACCGAGGTAGTTCGAAAAGCAAAAGACGCAGCTATAACTTTCATATTGACTGGCGATTGCCGCCCATCCATGCATGATGACGAGCACAAAAAAGCTCACAGCGAGGAAAACAACCGCCCGCATGGCAGGAGCAGACTTCCAGTCCCGGCGAGGCGGGAAGAGTGTCAAGCCGAAGAGACTGCCGACGATCGGAATGAAATGATAGCGAATCCCCTGAAAAAAGGAATTGAGTCGATTCCAAAAATCGATGTTCGGATCCCAGATCGGGACCGATGCGGTTGGGATGCGAAATGGGTTGAGAAAAGGTGTCAAGCTTTCGGGGAGCCACGGCGCCCAGATGGTCATCACGCGGGGCCAGTAAAAAAGATGGAACGCAATGAAAAAGAAGGCACCAGAGGCAAAAGCCCAAATGCCTTTTTGTTTGCCGTGCTGCCAAAATACGTACAGGATCAAGAAGAGTAGAATCGGCACCATGTTCTGACGGGTAAAGACCGCCGCCGCCGCCAGCCCTGCCGCAAGGATCACCTGCCAAAGCGGACTCTCTTCATCGAGAACCAGTACACAAATCCACGTGAGGATGCAGGCAATAATGACCTCGGATACGGCGCGCGCATGGAGTTTGATGATCATCGGGCTGAGTGCAAAGACCCAGACCGTTCCAGCGGCAAGCCAGTTCCCCGTCCAACGGCGAGCCGTGATCCATACGCCAAGGACGGTCAGCAGCCCCAGAAAAATGGAAAAGTATCTGCCTGTGCGCAGACCTGCGCCAAAGATATATTCCGCCAGCCCGGGAATGAGAAACGCAAACGGCGCCTTGTTGGTCAGCGGACCGTAGGGTTCGAACGGTTTATAAACGCCGTTCAGGTAATACATGCCCTTGATGAGATAGGAGCCTTCATCCAAACTGCTGACTGTTGTATGGGCATAGATCAACGCCTGGATTAAATAGAGAATCGCCCCCAATCCTGCCAAAGCGTACGGCAGCCAGGAGGGCAATTCTTTTCCTGCTAACAATTTTGGTTTTAACATAAACCTGTGAAGAAGTGACAGCCCATTTGATGGCAACTGTCACTCAAAACTAGCCTAACTTTTTATGGCGCGCCAGATCGGAATCCACCATCATGGTCACGAGTTCCTTGAAGGAAACTTCAAGTTCCCATTTCAATTGCGTGCGCGCCTTGGACGGGTCGGAAATGAGCAGATCCACTTCGGCGGGACGATAGAAGCGCTCATCCACCACCACGTAATCCTTATAATCCAGGTCCACATGCGAGAAAGCGATCTCACAGAATTCGCGGACCGCGTGAGTCTCGCCTGTGCCGATGACATAATTATCGGGCTTATCCTGCTGAAGCATCAGCCACATCGCACGGACATAATCGCCGGCAAAACCCCAGTCACGCTGGGCTTCGAGATTGCCGAGCCGCAGTTCCTTTGCCTTGCCAAGTTTGATCTTTGCAACCGCATCGGAAATCTTGCGGGTGACGAACTCCAAACCGCGGCGCGGACTTTCATGGTTGAACAAAATTCCAGACGTTGCAAAAATATCGAAAGACTCACGATAGTTGACCGTGATCCAATGTCCGTATACCTTGGCAACTCCATACGGGCTGCGCGGGTAAAAAGGTGTCGATTCCTTTTGCGGAACTTCCAGCACCTTACCAAACATTTCACTTGAAGACGCCTGATAAAAACGGATCTTCGGATTCACAAAACGGATGGCTTCCAACATGCGCGTCACACCCAGACCGGTCACATCGGCGGTCAACGCGGGCTGTCCCCACGAGGTCGGAACAAAAGACTGCGCCGCAAGGTTATAAACTTCGGTCGGCTTGTATTCCTCGAGCAGGGAAAGCAACGAACCTTGATCCTGCAAATCTCCCTGCAAAACCGTTATGTCGTCCAAAAGATGGTCAATACGTTCAAAGTTCACGGTGCTTGAACGGCGCACCATACCGATCACGCGATAGCCTTTCGATAACAGGAGTTCCGCCAGATACGAACCGTCCTGACCGGTGATCCCTGTGATAAGCGCAGTATTCATGTATTCTCCTGGTTCCAAAATTCAGTCGCTGAATTATACACTATGTCCGCGACGGGTTCGATCCCTAAATATCCCCCATCCAACCACCAGGAGCCACATCCCAAGTATCAAAGCCACCATCCAAATGAACGGCAATTGAAAACCAAGATGCAGGTAACGGTTCGCATACCACTCACCAAAGACAAGCATCAAAACAAGCTCCATCAAAACCACACGCCCAACCCATGCATTCCGCGTCTCACGCCACCACACCCAAACATGCCCGGCAAGGATCGCCTGCCACATGAACAGGATCGTTCGATAGCGCGGATTATCCCATTGATCGCCGCCGCCGCGCAGCGCCGTAAAGAGGACCCATCCCCACACCACAACGCTTAACCACAGGATGACGCTTCGCCTCTTTCCCGTACTTGAGCCTGACCCTGCCCCCAAAGAGAGGATCAACGCCGGAAGCAGCATGTACCACCCCGCCGCCCGCAGAATACCGATCACCTTCCAAATAACAGTTGTCGGCGCGATAATGATCGCAGGCAGAACAGGCTGCAGAACGCCGTAGACCATCACAAAAGGCATCTGCATCCACCCCGGCATTTCGTCGAACAGTTTCTGAACCCAGCCCGAGCCTTCTTCGATCTTATACACATTCCACTTGAACGACTCGCGGATGAAGTTCTGAATCACCCCAAGCGGACCGCCTCCGCCGAGATTCCCCTGCCGATCCAACGCCGAGGAAAGCAGGAACATGCCCGCGAGAAAAATCACGATCAACCCAACCGCCGCCCACCACGGGAAGCGTCCGCGCTCGTTGGAGAAATACATCCACCCGCCGAGGATGATCAATGTGACCAACGCAATGGAAGGCGAAACCAGTAACATACCGGCTATTCCCAACGCCAGCCAGCCAAGTGATTTCTTATTTTGATGAACCTGCCAGTCGACGAATCCCCACAAACAGAATGCGCTGAAAGCCAATAAATATGGTTCACGCATGGCAGAACCGCCAAGCAAAATGCTTTCGGGATACAAGGCGAATATCCAACCGGAAGCCGTTGCGACCTTCCCGCCCCACTGTAAATTCACAGCCTTCCACAAGAATGAAGTTCCCAACGCACCCATCAACGCGGAGATAAGCACGAGCATCAAAACGCGATGCTCGTCCGGCGAAAGGTAACGGTAGGTAAAAGCGCTGAAAGCCAGCAACCCGCCATATTGGTCATAGGCGAAGCGACTGTTGAACGCATCCAAGATCGGACGGTCTGAATCGGCAAGCTCCCACGCCTGCGCGTCACGCCGATAGGCATCGGTGTACGTAAAACCGGCGCTTTGTTCCTCGTCATCGACGTAACCCAAAATGGGCAGTGTGAGGTAGGTTGTCACTCCACCGATGAAGCGCAGGGCAAGGGCAAGCGCAACCATCCATGCGAGCATCTTCCCGCCGCCGGCCCAACGTATGGAAGTTGCAAGAAGAAAGAGTGAAAGTAGAAAGAGGAATGAAAATCCCAGCCAACCGATGAACCAGTTGCCCGGCTGGATGCTGGATAACCCCGCGCCCGCCGCAAGCGACAAGGGCAGGCTCCACATAAGATCACGTTTAGTGAAAGTTCTCATATATTTATTTTTTACCATGAAACTGCCGTGTAGAGTTATCCACACGCTGCGATTTTATAAACTCTCGCAGAAGGCAGGGCAAACATTTGCAAATACCACTCGGGTAAACCGTCCAATTGTTGGAAATCAAAACTTTGAGACGTTCCGCCTGCATAAATAAAGTCGATTCTCTGATTGCATAGATCGGTGTGGACTTCGTCTGAATCGAACCGGATATCTCTCCCCGCAAACACGATCGGACGTGAGAGCAGCGGGGGAATCCAGATACCTGCGTCCACTCCGGTTGGGGTCTGCGACGACTCGTATGAAGTCACATACAAGCCAGTGGAAGCGGCAAGGATTTTCGCGTCGGATGGGATGTTGTTATCCATCCATGCAAATGCGGCGAGATCATCGCGGCTGACGAAGTTGCAGCAATCGGATGGATAGAATTTGTAATGCAAGTCAGCATTAAGTAGAACGAAGCCAAAGATGAAAAGCGTTATGAAGCGCTGAAGCAGTTTCAGGTCCGGGAGGAGGCGGATCGTCGTCTTCATCAAGCCCAACAATCCCAATCCTCCCAAAATGGAAAGCGGGATGCAGGAAAACATCTGCACAAAGGGGCGGTCGAGCAGCGTTTGGATGCCATAGGTTGGCAGGGTGATCGGGATGAACAGACAGAGCCCGCAAAGGAAAAACCATACGAACAGGAAGAAGGTTGATTCTGTGTAATGGATCGCAGAGAAAACAACAAGCACAAGGACGAGGATCAAAATCCACGAATCATTTTTAAGATAACCTGCAAATAGAAGGTCCAGAGGCGGCGTGATTTGGGTTGCATAAATCAGAGCAATAAAGAAAGTTAAAAGCAAACCCCAACCGATAAGTTTATAGGTTTTGCTTAATCGACTCCATATCAGAGTCATCAAAGCCGCAATGAACATCAATCCATATAAGATCAATGTGCGTGTATGAATAAGGGCAGACGCAAGAATGGAAAAGCCTAATAAAACAAATAGGACTTTACGTTTTCCAAATTGTGCGGGGCGATAAATCATATATGCCAGACCGAACACAAATAAAATGCAAACGAGGCTTAATAAGGCAGGGTATTTTCCCCAATTCATTAAGTGACCGGGCATATGAAAACCGAACCCCACCAGCAGGCTGGATAGAAATGCGGCAGGGATGGAGCCGGTTTCGCGCCTGACAACAAAAAACAGTGAAGTGGGAAGTATCGCCAAAACGACCTGACCAAAGACCAGCATGAAACGGGCAATGTTCGTGTGTGAAAAATAGGCAATGCCCGCTGATACAAAGTGAAAGCCAAGATGATAAAAACTGCCGCTCGATTCAATGGGAGTACCCAGTTGATACGAGCGGATAATGACATCGATAAGGCGGTAATGCTCGACCGAGTCAAAATACAAAGGCAGGGACAGATTCTTAATAAAGGCAAGACGCAAAATAATGGAGGCGAACAGGATTATTGAAAATAAAAGAAAATACGGCCAGTCTATTTTTTCTCGAAGAGAAATGAATGAAATAAGTATGACCGCACCTGCAAAGATTCCACCCATAACCGCATTGAAAATGATAGACACCCCAAACGTCAGAAGTGACAAAAAAAGGACAGGCACAACCCATCCTGCCGAGCTGAGAGAGAGCAGGTCAGCTTCAGTGATTGAATCGCCAAGAAAACGCTTCAAGAGTCCGTGCGTTAATAAAAATCCCCACAAGATCACGAGCAGGATAACGAGCACTATTCGAATATTTTCGAAGAATACAAGAAGACCGTCGAGCCAGGGATTCATCTATGGATAACTTGGATAAGACGACGAGGTATTTGTCGGCGTGGGAGTTTCGTCTTCAGCCTCCAAGCTGTCAGTACCTTTTGTCGGCGTCGGCGTTTTGGTGGCGCTTTTAGACGCACTTGTAGGTGTTGACGTAAGTTCAGAATCTCCCACAGATGTTTCAGTGGCTGTCTTATCGCCTTCCACAATGGAAGTTGTGACAAAGAATGCGGTCAGTAGAAAATCGCCCTGAGCCAAAAGGGAGTCGTTTTCTACGGAAAAAATCTGTATCTGAATCCCCTCTTCCAAATTAAGCGGATCGCCAGTGCAATACACGCCGGTCTCCACAGTTTTATTCCATGTGCAATCATATCGGACATCACCAGACCGCCGGACAATGTTCAAATAAAAAGCGGGATATTCGTCAACGGGTACGTACAAGTTGACAACGGTATCCCCGAACACGTCACGCCCAAAAGAGACGATGCACAGATCCGTCAGGTCAGCGCCACAATAGCCAAATGTATCAGGGACGTTCGTCGGTTCGGCGGGTTTTCGAAGACGGTAAATCGCCCAACCGGAAGCGGCAAAAAAAACGGTACAAGCCAGTACCAATATCCCTGCAAAAGCAAGGAGCTGCCACTTCCACTTCGAAAGAAAGTCTGTCACGCCGAGATTCTACCATTACAGTCAGAGCGGGATGCGTTATATAATTCCCGCCCATGGAAGATAAAATCCTCAACGAACAGATAGAGTATTACCGTGCCCGGGCGGAGGAATATGACCGCTCCCTTTCGGGTACCGAAGAAATTTTTGACCCTGCCAAATCCATACTATTGGGACTTGGCAGATACAAGCGAATTCTCGAGCTGGCATGCGGCACAGGGTTTTGGACGGAGACTTTGCTGAAAATTAGCGGAGAGGTGACCGCTACCGATTCCGCGCCAGAGATGTTGCAGATCACGCGAAACCGCCTAGGCGACAAGGGCGTTACATATCAGCAGATCGATATCTTCAATTGGCAGCCCGAACAGCAATACGACATGGTCTTTTTCGCAAATTGGCTGTCTCACGTTCCGCCCAAAGCGTTGGATGAATTTCTGGATAAAGTACACCGCTCCACCCGTCCGGGCGGAAGCGTTATTATCGTCGATCAATATGCCCCCAGTGTTGCAGACTCCGTCATTGCAAAAGAGGAGATTTACGCTGTCCGCCCGCTGGAAGATGGACGTCAATTCACCATCGTAAAAGTATTCCATGATCTCGACACTTTGGAAGACAAACTCAAAGGCATGGGCTTTGACGTTGCAATTCATAAATTTACAGAGACGTTCTTCCTTTTGTCAGGAAAATCAAAAACATGAATATATTCGAAACGCAGCGATTATCTGTCCGCCATCTCGAACCGACCGACGCGGACTCCATGTTCGCCATCTTCAGCCTGCCCGAAGTCACCAAATGGATGGACGATGGAACCACGCTCAGTTATGAGCTTTGCGAAAAATGGATCGAGATCTCTCAAAAAAATTATGAGACCAAAGGCTTTGGCGCATCGGCTGTGATCGAAAAAAGCACAGGCGATTTCATTGGTTGCAGCGGCATTGTGTATGGCAAGGAGAGAAAAGAACCGGAGATCATTTACGCTTTTCTTCCAAGCGCGTGGGGAAAAGGTTTTGCAAGCGAACTGGTCCCTGCCATGCTGAATTATGGTTTCACAAAATGCGGCTTGACCTACATCCTCGCCACCATTGCGGAGCCGAACAAGGCATCCGCTCATGTGGTGGAGAAGTCGGGCATGAAACTCGTGGATAAAGAACTCGAACAAGACGGGTCGATAACGCTTGTGTACCGAATTGAAAGATGATAGAAAATCTCCGAGGTTTATAAACCTCGGAGATTTTCTTTTAGCAACTCCATCACCCGCTCTTCGCGTTTGACCCACGTCAACTGCTCCACATCTTGTCGAGCTTGAATACCCAACGCCGAACGTCTTGATTCATCCACAAGCAATAACTCTATCGCCGATTTCCAATTCCCTATTACCGATTCCCAATTCCCCGCTTCACACAACACCGCATTCCGTTCATTTAGAACCTCGCGAATCGAATCCAAATCTGCCGAAATGATTCCGCGCCCCGAAGCCATGTACTCGAACATCTTCATCGGGTTGATGACTTCGGCAATGTCCTGTCCGCTCGAAGCCTCGATGGAGCGCGAGTACGGCATCAGCAGCACATCCGCCGCCGCCTGATACAGCGGGATGACTTCATGCTTCACAAAGCCTGTCATCGTCACATTGGTCATCGCCGCTTCGTTCAACTTATCGCGCCAAAAATTCACCAACTCAGGCGTGCCGCCCACCCACAGAAAATTTACGTTCGGCATTTGCTTCGCAAGTTCAAAGAGCAGGTCCGCGCCGCGACCCGGATAGATGTGACCTGTGAATCCAACAGTGAGACCTTCTTTAAGATTCAATTGACGACGCGCTTCGGTCGGATTTGGCAAACCCGCATACTTCTCCAACTCGACGCCGTTCGGCGCGAGCAGCACCGCTTCATCCTTAAATTTGAAGTTGGTCGAGCGCTCCAAAGCCTTTCTCAACGCTGACGTTGTGACCGTCATCACCTTGGGCGTGGTCTGATTCCAAAACTGTCTCATCCACCACACGCCGAGCCTGCCGGAGTTATCCGCGTGCATTTCAAGCACAACTGGGCAGCCGTTCCACGCGCCCAACGCCGCAGATTGCGGCAGCCAGGTGTAAATTAACTCCGCGCCAAATTTCTTTGCAGCCCGCTGGGCGTGAAAGATAAAGTCGAGGCGTTTGAGTCGCTTGATGGACGGGAGTAGTTCCAAGTCGGGTGTGATGCGTAATCCGTAATGCGTGAGGAGTGTCTCTTTGGAGACAGGTTCCGTTTCGGCGGGCGCGAACAGCTTGATGTCATGTCCCAGTTGCATGAGAGCCTGCGCGACCTTCATCGCCTGAATTGAGTTTGCGGTCAGGGACGGAATCCGCGAGTTAGTGATGATGGCTATTTTCATTTTGTTGAATCTGTTTCACTCCACGCAGCGACATAATGCCGACCGACGTGATGTAATAATACGAAAGCAACGCGCCTGCGGCAAAGATACCGTATTGCGGCACAAGCCAGAACGAAAGCGCGAGTTTGATGCCACCCGAGATGAGGGTAATGTAAATGGGAAATTCAGGCAAGCCGAGCGCCAGCAAAAGCGGACGATTCCAAAAGAGGATGTAATTGAAAATAAGTCCGACGGTCAACGCGGCTAGGGCGGGATAAGCGTTTACGAATTCTTCACCTGAATAAATGAGAATGACCCAGCGTCCTAAAAAGATCAGACCTGCGCCGAGCACGATGTTGTAAGCGAACGAAAGCGCGGTGATCTTTTTGAGAAAACTCTTGAGTTTGCTCCACGCCTTTTCGACGGTGAGACGGTTGATCTCCGGGAAGGTTGCCGCGATGAGCGGATCGGCAGGAATGGCAAGGAAGTAGACGATGGTATACGCCACACGGTAATAACCGACTGCGGTCGTATCGAGGAAGAAGCCGATCCAGATCAATTCACTTTCACGGAAAATTTTGATGATGGTCGCGCTGACATTGGAGCTGAATGCGAAGCGCAAAATCTCGCGCCATGAATTGATTGCAGTAAAAGATGTCCGCCACCATCCGCTGCCCAGAGCTTTATGAAGCTGCACCTGCGCTGCAATGAACATGCCGAGTCCCAAAATGGTTTTGCCGACCAGATACGCGATCAACACGGTGACAATCGTGCCGTGAAAGAAGAATGCAACGGTGATGATGAGAATGGTGAAAATGCTTTGGATAAGATTGATCACACCCTGCAGGCTGATACGTCCGGTAATCTGCAAAATGCCTGTGGATGTTTCTGTATTGAAATTCGCCAGCAAGCCGATGGAAAACACGATGAACATCCACGCTGTATCGGAGGTTTTAGCAAAATAGGATTCAGCAAAACCTGCCGTGGCGAGCACAACCAGAAACGCCATCAGCGAGACTGCGGCTTCGGTCAGACCGGCAGCTTTCATCAAGGCAGAGGCTTTTTCGTTTTCCCGCTTGTTGAGATATTCACCCCCATAGCGGACGACCAACTCGCTCATTCGAAACGAGAACAGGCTATTGACCGTCGAGGCGAATGCCATCACCACGCCAATCAGACCGAACCCCGCCGGTCCGAGCAGCCGGGTCGCCATAATGCCTTGAAGGACGCTTAATCCCAGCGCGATGGTGTTATTACTGAACAATGACCCACTGGAGCGAAGGATCTTCACGAACAGCGGGTCGTTCCTGAATTTGGCAAGAAGGGACATTGCAGGAAATTATAAACGTTAAGAAAAAAGACCTCGGAAATCTCCGAGGTCTAAATGTTACGGCGTCAGGACATCCTTCGCCCATTCACGTTCCTGCAAGTACCAGTCGACCAGTTTCTTCAACCCTTGGCGCAAATTAACCTGCGGGTCCCAGCCGAGCAGTTCCTTTGCCTTGCTCACATCCGCCTGATTGGTACGCATATCCGCCAGGTTGGGCGGACCGTGCTGAATGATGGCTTTTTTGCCGGTCAATTCTTCGGTCAATGTAACCAGATCGTTGATGCTGATAACTTCGTGTCCGCCGAGGTTGACGATCTCATAGCCAAGCGGCTTGGTTGCCAGAATGGCACCGCGCGCAATATCATCGATGTAGGTAAAGCCGCGCGACTGCTCCCCGTCGCCATTGATACGCACCGGCTCCCCTTCGATGATCCACTGCACGAAGCGGAACATGGCAAGGTCGGGGCGGCCCGCAGGTCCATAGACCGTGAAGAAGCGGACAATGGTCACATCAATATCGAAGAGATGATGATAGGAATGCGCCAGCGCCTCGGCTCCCTTTTTGCTGGCTGCATACGGCTGCATCGGTTCACTGCTGGACGCCGTCTCAGGCGTGGGGTATGGCGGGTTCTCACCATAGATGCTGGAGGTGGACGCGATGACGATCTTCTTGCACCCATACTGGCGGCAGACCTCAAGCATGTTGAGCGTCCCCATCACATTGGATTCAAGGAATACCCACGGATTTTCCACGCTGAAGCGGACACCCGCGCGCGCCGCGAGATGAATGATCGCATCGAATTTATCATCCTTGAAGAGCTCGATGCAGGATTTCTCTGAAATGTCGTGCTGATGAAACCTGAACCCCGGAATTTCCTCGAGCAGTTTCAAGCGGTATTCCTTCATCCGCGGGTCGTAAGCATCGTTCATGTTGTCAATGCCTACAACCGTATGTCCCTGCTCAAGAAGCATTTGCGAAGTCCGCGCTCCGATAAAACCAGCCGCTCCCGTTACCAAATAATGACCCATACAAGCCTCCTAATTAAGCATCAATGTCAGATACCTGATCGCGACCAGGTATCTGACATTGAATAAAATACCCGCTATAGTCTTTCCACGTTCTCGAATTCGCCCATCTTCCCGGTCGCATTGCGCGAATCAAAGACGAATTTTGCCGATGCGATGATCTCTTTGTAATCGTAATCCTTATGGTTCGTTACAACCACAACTGCATCCGCTTCCTTCACGGATTTCATCATGTCCGCCACGCTGTCCATGTGCCAGCCTTCATATTCGTGATGGATATGCGGGATGTACGGATCATGATACTCGACCTGCGCGCCTTTCTTTTGCAGCAAACCGATCACATCCAGAGACGGGGATTCGCGCACATCGTCGATATCGGGTTTGTACGCCGCACCCAATACCAGCACCTTCGACCCTTTGAGAGTCTTGCCGCGGTCATTCATCGCCTCCAATACGCGGCTGACAACGTAACGCGGCATATTGGTATTAATCTCAGATGCTAACTCAATAAAGCGCGCATTGTAATTCAGTGATTTCATCTTCCATGAAAGATAAAGCGGATCGATCGGGATGCAGTGCCCGCCCAAGCCGGGACCGGGTGTGAACTTCATGAACCCGAACGGTTTGGTCGCCGCCGCATCAATAACCTCCCACACATTCACGCCGAGGCGTTCGCACATGATCGCCAGTTCATTGACCATGCCGATATTGATCATGCGGAAGGTGTTCTCGAGCAGTTTCGCCATCTCTGCCGCTTCCGCCGTGGAAACGCGGTGGATTGTCTTGATTGCACCTTCATACCAGGCGGTTGCCACTTCGCCGCAGTCTTCGGTGATTCCACCCATCACCTTGGGTGTGTTAATGGTGGTCCAATCCTCGCGTCCGGGGTCGACACGTTCCGGCGAAAAGGCAAGGAACCAGTCCTCGCCCACAGTCAAGCCGTGTTCCGTGCCGAGTTTCGGCAGGAGCAACTCACGGGTCGTACCGGGATATGTAGTGGACTCCAACACCACCACCATGCCTTTATGCATGTACTTGCTCAGTTCATCCATGGCGGAGATGATGAAGGACATATCCGGGTCGCCTGTCTTGCGCAGCGGCGTCGGCACACAAATGCTGACAGCATCCATTTCCTTCAACACCGCAAAATCGACGGTGGCGGTCAACTTGCCATCCTTCACCAGTTTGGCAACAGCTTCGGTCTTCACATCAGGGATGTAAGACTTCCCCGCATTCAACGCATCGACTTTGCGCTGGTCCGGGTCCACGCCGGTGACTTTAAAGCCTGCCTCGCCGAACACAACTGCCAGCGGCAAACCGACGTATCCCAACCCAAGAATTGCCACCTCGGCACTCTTGTCCTTCAATTTCTTTATTAAATCTGTTTTTGTAGTCATGGTTTCCTCGTTTGTCAAAATAGACTTAACTGTTGCGGCTTCTCAAAATTTTGGGAAGCCGTACTTTTTTTCTTTTCAACCACCTGCCTGCCCAACGCTGCGCGGGCTTCATTCAACTGTTCCGGCAGTTTCGCGAAATCCGCCAAAATGGATGGACGCAACGCCGGCTGATGAAGTGCCGCCGCAGGGTGGTACATGGGAATGATAAACCGTTCTTCGATTTTTTGCATCTGTCCGTGAACGGATGTGATCTTCGCACCAGGCATATACCTGCCCATCGAAAAGCGACCAAGGGTCACAATGATACTCGGGTTTATCGCCTCGATCTGGGCACTCAAATATTCGCCGCAAGCCTGCAATTCATCCAATTGTGGATCACGGTTCCCGGGCGGACGACATTTGACCACGTTCGCAATGAACACATCCGATCGTTCCAAACCAGCTTGTGCAAGTAATTGATCCAAAAATTTTCCCGATGCCCCCACAAACGGACGTCCCTGTTCATTCTCATGAAACCCGGGACCTTCCCCAATAAACATGATCTCCGCATCCGCCGGACCTTCGCCCGTCACCGCCTTTTTGCGCGACTCATGCAAGGCGCATTTTGTACAAGCGGATACTTCATGGGCGATCTTTTCCAACGTTTCAGCGGCAGACATTCAATCTCCTTGCAGATGCCCCAAATTTTCCAACGACATCAGGATGGCATCCTCATTATTATCCTTATAATATTCTTTTCTTCTACCGTCTTCCACAAAACCAATACCACGATAGATTTTCTGTGCCACAACATTGCTCTCGCGCACTTCCAAAAAAGACCGGACGATGCCTTCGTCGATGGCGGAAAAAAGTGCGTGCAACAATAGTTTTGTTCCGATGCCGCGCCCACGATAATCCGGGTGGGTTGCTATCGTGGCGATATGCAGTTCATCCACGATCAGCCAGCCGACCATCATCGCCACAATGCGCCCATCGGTCTCGGCAACCCAACAGCGTGAAGTGAGGTTATCCACCACTTCAAAATGGAAGGAACGCTTGGGCCACGGCAGGGTAAACGAAGCCTGATCGATGTCGATCACCTGCTCCAGATCTTCCTCAGTCATATTACGGATCAACACATCAGACATAAAATCGAAAAATTACTGAATGGGCGTACCCGCAACGTGCAAATAGATCGGGGCAAGCGACGCAGCATCATCCACCTGATTCTCCTGCCAGCGGTTCCAAGCCAGTTCCGCCAGAACAGCGGGGCGTCTGATACAGAGCGCAGGTGATGCCAGTAATAAACTTTTATTTTTGGATACTTTCTTTCTCTCTTCGGATGTTAACTCTCCCGCAATGACGGTTGACTCTTCTATCCCTTCAAGCAGTTCATCCAACGTCCCGCTTCGCACCGGACCTTCAGCCTGCCAGCCGGATCTGTGACTCTGATACAAGCCGTAAGCGACTCGCGTCCGCCCGGCTTGCAGAAGCGCGATCAATGGATGTTTCACCACCGGCTGCGCGGACGCGATCACGTCCAATGTGGAAACGCCCATCACGGGCAGACTGCGTGCCAGCGCAATTCCCTTCACCAGAGACAACCCCACACGCAGACTTGTGAACGAACCGGGACCGATCGCCACACCCAAAGCATTGACCATGCTCATGGTCACGCCGCAGTGATTCAAAAGTCCGGAAAGAGCCGGTGAAAGTTCGGTGGTGTGATGCTGACTGGTCGTCCACATTGTCTCACCGAGCACGCGGTCTCCATCGTATAACGCCAGCCCAACCAGGGCGGTGGAGGTATCGACAGCCAAAAGCATCGTCAACCTCCCACCATGGATTGGCGGATGGCATCCAGTAATTCATCGTAACGTTTGCCGTGCGCGTGAAAATTCATCTGACGGTGTTCTTCCGAAATGTGTTCAAGATGGATATGTAAATGGTCTTCGGGAATGAGATCCCCAAGCCGTTCGGGCCATTCGACGATGAGCGCGCCCTCAGCGAGCATCGAGTCAAGGTCGAGCTCCTCAGCTTCGGGCACAGAGTCGAGGCGATAGGCATCCAAATGGAAAAGCTGCCCTTCATCGGCGCGTCGATAAAGGTTGACGAGAATGAACGTCGGGCTTGAAACAGCGTCGAGGGAACCCCACCCCTGCGCAAGTCCCTGCGTGAAGGTGGTCTTCCCCGCGCCGAGATCGCCTTGTAAACAAATGATATCGCCCGCTTCAAGCAAACCGCCAAGCCGCATACCAATGCGGCGGGTTTGCTCAGGACTGCGGCTGAAAAATTCCAACATGTGGGCATCAAGGATGGGCATTGACAAAATTATACCTCTCCCCCTGCCCGATACGCATCACGCATTGTGTAATGCGTGATGCGTGGTGAATTTACTTATTTTTTCTTCTTCCCGGCATTCTTTTGCCGACTTCGGTGCGGATAACGCGGTTGATGCGCGTGGGAATCCTTTTGATGCGCTTCGGGATGATGCGCGTGAATAAATTACCGCGCCAATTCTGCAGGACCGCTTCCATGTAGAGTTTTTCAAGCGCTTTCACCTGCGCTTCGATGGAATACTTTTCGCTCAACTCAAGGGAATGTTCGCCAAAACGCTTCAGCCGCTCGGCATCAGGTAATAGATCGGCGAGGACATCGGCGTATTTGTTCACATCCAATGGGAGGGCATAGCCGTTTTCGCCGTCTTCGAGCATGCCCTCAAAGGCTTCGTCCTGCACAGCGACGAGCGGCAAACCCGAAGCGATGGCTTCGATGACCGAAATGGGATGCACTTCCGTGGTGGAAGCCGAGAGGAAAACGGTCGCGTCGTGGAAGATATCGGGCAGGTCGGCACGATTGACCATGCCCAAAAAGTGGACGCGGTCTTTGGCTGTTATGGCTTTCGATTTTTCCTCCACATGCTTGCGGGCGCCTCCGTCTCCGGCGAAGACCAAATGGGCATTCGAAACTTTTTCGGATAATAAGGCGAACGCATCCACGATAAAGTCGAGGCGTTTCTCCGGGTCCATGCGCCCAACGGTGAGGAGGATCGGCGCATCATTCGGGATGCCCAGTTTCTTTCTCAACGCCCCGGGATGTTTGACCTCCTGGAACATGCTCAGGTCGATTCCGTTCGGAATGACCGTGATCGGTTGTTTCACTTTTTGGCTCAATAACAGCCGATGGAACTTCGGCGAAGGGACAATCACCTGATCGCCCAAGTCTGTGGAAGCCTTGCTGAACCATGCTGCCGCACGCTTGATGAGACTCGTCCCGCCGATGAATTTGATGTAATGGGTGTAATCCATGATGGACGTGTGATAGGTGTAGATCAACGGCAGCCGTTTTGTGGACGCGGTGAGATAAGCCAGCAAGCCCATGCTTGCCGGACTGTGCGCATGCAACACGTCAAAATGTTCGCGGGTCAACTTCCATGTGGAGCGCGGAGTTCCCAGCACCGCCACGTAGATCGGCGGGTTGTTGAGATATTTCAATGAAGGGAGCCGCATCACATTCGGCTGGTTGTCCTTGTAGCCGGGGAAACGCGGCGCGAAGATGGTCACTTGATGTCCGCGTTTTTTCAATCCCTCCGAGATCATCTGCAGCGAGACAGAGACGCCATTCACCTGCGGCGCATACGTATCAGTGAACAATCCGATACGAAGCGAGCCAATGGGAAGTTCTTCGTTATGGGGTTCCATGAATTCTCCTAGATCGTATATGGAAAACCCTAAGGTCCTTTGGGTTCCTTAGGGTCAGTGTTATTCCGTTCCTGTTGTGTCAGATTCGTCTTCATGCGTTTCGCCAGTTCGCGGCGGGTGAGCATGACACGATGCTGGCAGCCCTTGCACTCCAGACCGATATCCGCGCCGAGGCGCACAACCTTCCACTCGTATGAGCCGCACGGATGTGGTTTGCGCAGGCGCAAAAGGTCATTCAACTGCAAATCTGGAAGCATGGCAAGGATTATACCGCCGCATTTTTAACAACAGATTTTCGGAATTTTTCGGTCTGTACGCATGAGAAATATTTCCCATGCGCAATGAGAATACTTTCCTTGAAGGAATGACCGTTCCGAACATAATAGAAAACATAGAGGCGCAAAATTTTGCGCCCAAGGAGGCAGGCATGAACAAGGATTTCACGGTCAAATTCTGGGGAGTGCGCGGAAGCTACCCAACACCGGGCGCGGACACCGTCAAATACGGCGGGAATACTTCCTGCGTGGAAGTCAACGCGGGCGGGCGAACCATCATCCTCGACGCGGGCACAGGCATCATTCCGCTTGGGCGCGAACTTGCAAAGAAACAGAATCTTGAAATGCTGATCCTGTTCAGCCATCTGCATCACGATCACACGCAGGGATTTCCGTTCTTCGTACCTGCTTACATGCCAAAAACCAAACTGCATATTTACGGTCCCGGCGGCACGGCGGAAACGGTGAAGCATGTCCTTGAGCACAATCAATCGTCAGATACGTTCCCGGTCTCATTGCGTGACATGGCAGCGAATAAAGATATTCAGTCGTTGCGCGAAACGCAGGTCATCCTTTGGGGTGACGATGGAGTCAAGGTTGTGGAATCAAGCCCAAGTCCGAGTCCTGAGGCGGTGGTCATCCGCATTTACAAATCGCACGCGCATCCCGGCGGCGTCTATCACTATCGCATCACGTATCAGGGCAAGTCCATTGTGTACGCGACAGACACCGAAGGCTATGTGGGCATGGATCGCAAACTCATCAACTTCGCGCGCGATGCGGATGTGCTGATCCACGACGCGCAATATTCTGATGACCATTATTACGGATGCCTCGCGGGATTTCCCTCCACGCAGGGATATGGTCACTCGACGGCGACGATGGCTGGACAAGTTGCCGCCTCCGCCGAGACGGGACAACTGATCCTGTTTCATCACGACCCTTCCTACGCCGACGATTTGGTGGCGGCGCAAGAATCTGCTGCGAAAAATATTTTCCCTGATTCGCGCGCGGCGTTTGAAAGAATGTGCATTGACATCACCCCTCGCCCCTTCTCCTCATAAAAGAGGGGAACGTAAGGAAGGAGTAAAATATGATTCGCATGGCTGAACTCAAGAAGGACGATACCCGCAACCTGCTTTCGGACATTCGTCTGTTCGAAGGACTTACACCCGCGCAATTGGATTGGGTGGCGCACCGTGCGCATCGGCGCGTGTTCCCGAACGGGAAGAATGTGATGTTGATCGAGCAGCCCGGAGAAGCGGTGTACGTCATCCTGCATGGAACGGTGAAAGTCTATACCGAGCAGGGCGGGCGCGATGCGATCCTGTCCATTTTGGGCAGCGGCGATCTCCTCGGCGAAATGAGTCTGATCGATAGTGTTGGTCGTTCTGCCAGTGTGGTGACTCTTGAAGACTCACTCCTGTTGTGGATGGATAAAACATCCTTCTACTACATGCTCGATAACTTTCCGCCAATTGCGCGCAATCTGGTGAAAATCCTTTCGGCACGGGTGCGGCTTTCCGACCAGATGATCCAATCCCTTGCCACGCTCGATGTGAACGGACGGGTGGCACGTCAACTATTGGCATTCGCCGAACGTTATGGACATGAAGTGGATGGCGGCGTACGCATCCGCATTGCGCTGACGCAGGGCGATATTGCCGATCTGGTCGGCGCATCGCGCAAACGCGTCAACCAGGCAATGGTCTTTTTCAAGGAGCAGGGCTTTGCCTCCACAGAAGCGGATGGTCACATCGTCATTCAGGATAAAGCCGGTCTGGCGGGGTTTTGCAGTTGAGGTGTTTGATCGTTTGGTGTGAAGCCGTGGAGTTCCATACTCTGCGGCTATTTTTTTCACCATCAAACTACCCAACTAAGAACTACCCAACTATAATCAACCCATGACCGACTACAAATTCTTTCATCCCACCGAAGTCCGTTACGGAGACCTCGACCCGCAGGGACATGTCAACAACGCAAAATACCTGACGTATTTCGAGCAGGCGCGTGTCTATTACTTTATGAAGCTCGGCTTGTTCGGCAAGGACCAATCCTTTATGGAGATCGGCGTCATCATTGCCGACATCCATGTGACGTATCACACACCGACGCATTACGGCGACCCCATCAAGGTCGGCGTGCGGTTCGACAAAATCGGCAACAAGTCCATGACGGTGGAGCAATGTGTGATGAACGCCGAAACCGGTGAAGTGATGGCAAGCGGAACAGTGATCCTGGTCACGTTCGATTATGAAACGTTGAGGACCATCCCAGTGCCGGAAGATTGGAAGAAAAAAATATCTGAGTTTGAAGGTCTTTAATGGATTGCGGGTCGAAAGTTGAAGGTTACATGTTGAATGTTTGGTGAAGACTCTTAACCTGCAACTTTCAACCTGAAACTTTAAACCGCAATCTTGAACCTGTAACCGAAAGGAATCCCATGTCACTGCCAAAAATTGACGAAAAATATTTTACTGATTTCCTCGTTGACCTGCTCAACGTCACGTCACCGACCGGCTTTGCCAGCCCGGCGATCGATTTTGTTGAAAAGGAATTATCCAAATACAAGCAATTGGAGTTAAGCCGAACCCGTAAAGGGGCATTGATCGCAAAGTGGAAAGTGGAAAGCGACCTGCCTCCCGTTGCGTTGACCGCACACGTCGATACGCTTGGCGCGGTGGTGAAGGAGATCAAAGGTAACGGACGGTTGCGTCTCAGCAAAATTGGCGGGATCCAATGGTCCACTGTCGAGACCGAAGGCGTTTGGGTCATTACATCGAAAGGAGAGAAGATCCGCGGCTCGGTGTTGATCGAAGTGGCGTCGGGTCACATTCACAGCGGACCTGACCTTCCGCGCGATGACAGACATTTGGAAGTGCGCCTCGATGCACGGACCACGTCCGAAGCGCAGACACGGGCATTGGGAATCAACGTCGGCGACTGCGTGGCGTTCGACACCCGCACCGAAGTGACGAACGGATTCATCCGCTCGCGCTTCCTCGACGATAAGGCTTGTGTGGCGAATCTCGTGGCAGCGATCAAGTCGATGGTGGAGGCAGGCCAAAGTCCGGCGCGAAGCGTGTACTTCCTCATATCCAATTATGAAGAGGTCGGTCACGGCGCATCCACTGGCATCCCTGATGAAGTGGCGGAGTTGGTCACAGTGGATATGGCAGTCGTCGGTGAGGGACAGGAGTCGGATGAATTCCATGCGACGTTGTGCGTCAAAGACAGCGGCGGTCCGTATCATGAAGGGCTGAATAAAAAATTGCGCGGCATTGCCGAGAAGAATGGCATTCCATACAAAACGGATGTGTACCCGTTCTACGGCTCGGACGGTGAAGCGTTCTGGCGCGCGGGCGGTGATGTGGCGGTGTCGTTGATCGGTCCCGGCATCGACGCTTCGCATAATTACGAACGCGCCCACATGGACGGATTGAACGCAACTACAAATTGGATCATGGCATATTTGCTTGATTAATGTCATTGCGAGGAGCCCGAAGGGCGACGAAGCAATCTGCAACGGATACAGAGATTGCTTCGCCCGCTCGGCGTTTGAGCCTCGGAGCTCGCAATGACGGGAGAAAAAATTGAAACTCGATGCAGCACTTCCCCTTGTTCAATTGAAAGAAGTCCCCGCAATCGCGAAAGCCGCCGAAGAGACCGGCTTCGCCGCATTGTGGACTCAAGAGACCCAGCATGACCCGTTCCTGCCCTGCACGCTCATCGCGGAACATTCCGCAAAAATGGAAATGGGAACTGCCATCGCAGTATCCTTTGCGCGCTCGCCTGCCAACCTCGCCTACACCGCATGGGATTTGGCGGCTCAGTCCGGCGGACGATTCATTTTGGGATTGGGCACACAGGTCAAGGCGCATATCGAGAGGCGTTTTGGAATGCCATGGCCCGCGTCGGTGACCGGCAAACTCCGCGAACAGATTCAGGTCCTGCGTGCCATGTGGGACGCGTGGCAGAACGGCACGAAGTTAAACTTCCGCGGCGAGTATTACAAGATCACATTGATGTCGCCGTTCTTCAATCCCGGCGCGATCGAGAATCCAAATATTCCAATTTACATTGCGGGCGTGAATACGAAACTCGCCAAACTCGCGGGTGAGTTATGTGACGGCTTCCATGCGCATCCGTTCAACAGTCCGCGTTATATGAATGAGGTGCTGCTGCCCGCCATCGAGGAGGGACTGCAAAAAAGCGGACGCAAGCGCAGCGATGTTACCGTTTCGATGACACCGTTCGTTGCCACTACGCCGGAAGAGATCGGGTTCGCAAGGATGCAGGTCTCTTTTTACGCCTCGACCCCGTCCTATAAAGCTGTGATGGACCTGCACGGCTGGGGCGACACTGCCGAGAAACTCTCCGTCTTTGCCTCCAAAGGCGAGTGGGGCGAGATGCCGATGCTCATCACCGACGAGATGTTGAGCGAATTCTGCCTGATGACCACGCAGGAAAATCTCGCCGACGACTTGAAGAAACGCTTCAACGGCATCGCGGACAGAATCACGCTGTATACGCCATTTGTCCCCGGCGAAAAGGATGAGTGGTGGAGGAATCTGGCGAAGGCGTTTAATTCATAATATCGACCACATTTACATCAAAACAAGGCGGAAATTCCGCCTTGTTTTTTATCTCATTTTGAGATAAACTATTTTGCGTGCATATCATCACACGCAAAACACTTGTCCAATTTTGGGAGAAACACCCCGATAGCCGCCTCGCCTTGCTGCGTTGGTACAAGATTGTTCACAATACTGATTTCACCAGTTTTGCCGAGCTCAGAAAAACGTTTCCGTCCGCGGACAAGGTAGATCATTGGGTAATTTTCAATATCGGCGGCAACAAATATCGGCTTATTGTCTCCATCCACTTTAATCGTGGAAAAGTATATATCCGTCATGTCCTGACTCATGCTGAGTACGACAAAGGAGAATGGAAGAATGACACTCGCAACTAAACAGATCCAAACCCACTGGGCAAGCATCAGCCCATTGCTTACGATCCGCAATGAAAAGGATTATGATGCGGCGATCGAACATTTGAATGAATTATTGGATGAGATCGGTACGGATGAAAAACATCCGCTTTACAGTTTGCTGGATACACTCGGCACGCTCATCCACGCCTATGAAGAAGAACACTATCCCATTCCTGAAGTCGGCGGAGCCGAAGTGCTGCGTTTCTTCATGGAAGAACACGGCTTGACCCAATCAGACCTGCCTGAAGTTGGCTCGCAGGGTGTGGTATCCGAAATATTGAACGGCAAACGTGAATTGAATGTTCGTCAAATCAAGGCACTATCTGAAAAATTCAATGTCTCGGCTGCAGTGTTTCTTTAGACAATCCATCAACTAACTTCTGGAGAATAGAATCCCATGACACCAAAATACGAATTCACCCGTCTGCTCGTAAGCAATTTCAAGGAATGTTTCCGCTTCTACCGTGACGCAATGGGATTCAAACCCAACTTCGGCACGGAAGATGACACCTACGCCGACTTTGAAGTTGGCGCAGTCAACATCTCGCTGTTCGACAAAGCCGAAATGAGCGATGTGCTGGGAACATCGTCCAAGCCTGTGCAGGCGGAGATGCAGGACACCATCTGCCTGACCTTTTCCGTCGAAAGCGTGGACGACTTCTGCAAGCACCTGCGCGAAAAAGGCGTGACCCTGCTCACCGAACCGACCGACCACGCCGATTGGGGCATCCGCACCGCACACTTCCGCGACCCGGACGGGCATCTGATCGAGATCAATCAACCTTTGAAACGAGACTAATTCATGGACTTAAACGAGTATCAAAAACGTTCCCGCGCCACGGCGCAATATCCCGCCATTGGGCACCCGGTCATATATCCGTCGCTGGGATTGGTCAACGAAGCGGGAGAGGTCGCGGGGAAGATCAAGAAAATTTTTAGAGACAAGTCCGGGGTCATTGGCGAAGCGGAGCGTGAGGCGCTCAAGGCTGAACTCGGCGATGTGCTCTGGTACATCGCCCAGGTCGCCACGGAGTTGAATCTTCCGCTCGATGAGATCGCAGAATCCAATCTATCAAAACTACTGGACAGGCAATCGCGCGGGAAAATACAGGGCGATGGGGACAATCGTTAATTCCCAATTTGCGAATATCAATTTAATACGGAAGAGAATGTGCCGACTGGTATACTCTAAATAGACATTAATGGTCATATTTGGAGGCTGCCTTGCCACGGCATAGTTTAAGCACACGATTTACCTTGATATTGAGCGGGGTCTTTCTGGTCGGCATTGCGTTGAGCGGAGTTATCTATTGGAACACGCTGCAAAACCGCGCGCAGGATGAGATCACCTCACAGGGACTTTTGCTGATCGAGACCATGAACGCCGTGCGCGGATACACCACGCAGCACGTCCGCCCGCTTCTCGCGGACCAGTTGGATACCAACCCCGAATTTGTTTCGGAGACCGTCCCGGCTTTTTCCGCGCGAACCGTCTTCCAAAATTTCCGCGACCAGCTCGATTACTCCACCTACTTTTACAAGGAGGCGGCGCTCAACCCGACAAATCCGCTCGATAAAGCTGATGACTTTGAAGCGGATATGCTGTCCAAACTCGCAAGCGGAGAGGCGACCGGTGAAATGAGCGGATACCGCGAACTGGACGGGCAGCGCCTCTTTTACATCGCCCGACCCTTGACCATCGGTTCTGACAGTTGTCTCCAATGCCACAGCACTCCAGATGAAGCCCCGGCGAGTCTCATTGCCACATACGGCGACCAGGGCGGCTTCGGCTGGGAACTGGGACAGATCATCGCGGTACAGGTCATTTATGTCCCAGCCGGTGAAGTGTTCAACGCGGCGTTGAAAAATTTCACGCTGGTTATGGCGGTATTTATTGTCACTTTTGCACTGGTGATCCTGCTCATCAATTATCTGCTAAAGCGCTACGTCATTCAGCCGGTCTACGTGTTGAGCGGTCTCGCGGACAAGATCAGCGCGGACGAAAATTTCTCGAGCGAATTGGAAAGCTCGGAGTTGCAGGTCATCACCGATCGTCCCGATGAACTGGGAAGTCTGGCACAGGTCTTCAGAAAGATGGCAACCGACGTCTACGAACGGACCGGCATGCTTAAGAATCAGGTCAGCCAGTTGATCATCAAGATCGACGAAATGCGCCGCAAGCAGCAGGTTTCGGAAGTGGTCGATTCCGATTTCTTCTCCGACCTGCAAAAACGCGCCAAGGAATTCCGCGACAGAGACAAAGGCAAGAACGGTTAAACAAAAACTCCGAGGTTTGATGAACCTCGGAGTTTTTTTATTGAATATTAGAACCGTAAAACGTCCTTCCAATTTGCCCAGGTCAATCTCTTTTTATTTACATCCCTGTTATATGGACGGTCATAGACGATCTGTTCCCATTCAGGTGAACGTTCCACGCCTGTGATGACAGGTTTATCATCGATCAAATAATCGCCTTTGATGAGCGTTTTGTCTCTTGTGAGGATGATGCGCTTCACCCAGGCGTCGCCGAGATAATTCTCCACCCATTCGTATTTTTCCAACACGCAATTCCTGTAAGCGGATATCGGGCTGGTGCAGATGAACACTTCATGCCCCATCTTATCCATTTCGAACAGCGCCTCTTTTGCCCCTTCCACGGGCATCATATCGCGGAAGAAACCGGGTCCAAGCAGGATTTCCGCGACCAATGGTTGAAGTTCTTCAGAGTAGGAATCCTTTACATAAAAGAACGTCCGTTTTTCCATCGGCACGACCGGAATCTCGGGGTGACGTTCCTGCCAGCGTTTGATGAATTCGCCGTCGAAATCCGAGATGACGCCGTCCATGTCTACAAGTATGCGCATATGAATCAAATCCTTTGAACTATTTTACGCTCAAAAAAACAGACCGCGCGTTTGCGCGGCCTGCCCATTCCCTATAAACTATTCACTATCTTTACACTAATCCAACTTACCGGTCATCATCGCCATCTTCACTTCGCCGATGGCTTTGGTCACCTTGATCTCGCGCGGACAGGCTTCGGTGCAGTTGTACGCAGTGTGACAGCGGGCAATGCCGTCCGTTTCGGCGAGGATCTGCAAACGCTGGTCGGCGGCTTGATCGCGGCTGTCAAAGATGAAGCGGTGTGCGGTCACGATCGCGGCGGGACCATAATAATCGCCGTTCGCCCAATACGACGGGCAGGACGTGGTGCAGCACGCGCACAGAATGCACTTGGTCGTCTCATCGAAACGGGCACGTTCCTCCTGGCTTTGCAGGCGCTCGCGTCCGTTTTCAGGGATCGGGTTCTCGTTGATGAAATACGGCAGCATCTTCTTGTAATTATCGAAGAAAGGCTCCATATCCACGATCAGGTCCTTCATGATCGGCAGACCGAGAATCGGCTCCACTGTAATATTCGCACCCGTATCGCGGACAAGCGTTTTGCACGCCAGCATATTGCGTCCGTTGATGCGCATCGCATCCGAACCGCAAACACCGTGGGCGCACGAACGGCGGAACGATAATGTGCCGTCTATTTTGCCTTTGATATATTCGAGAACATCCAGCACGCGTTCGGTTTCGTCGGCTTCCACCTTATAGGTCACGTAATTGCCGCGTGTGTCCTTCTCAGGGTTGTAACGGAAAACTTTTACTGTAACTTCCATATTGACCTCTAATAGACTCTCGCCTTCGGCTGGTATTTGGTAATGACAACCGGTTTATAAGTAATATCCAACTTGCCATCCTTCTTCGTGATGAGGGTATGCTTCAACCATTCCTTATCGTCACGGTCGGGATAATCCTCGCGCGAATGTCCGCCGCGGCTTTCCTTGCGGTTCAACGCGCTGGTGGCGACCACTTCCGCAATATCGAGCAGGTTGCCGAGTTCCCAGGCATTCAACAACTCAGTGTTGAAGATCTTGCCCGTGTCGCTCACGACCACATCCTTGAATCGCTTCTGAAGTTCATGCACCTTGTCGAGGGCGGCGGACATATCCTTCTCGTTGCGATAGACGCCGACGTCCGCGAACATGACCTGTTTCAACTCATTGGAAATATCGAACACGTTCGCCTTACCGGACCCCGTGCGCAGCGCCTCAAAAATGGACCTCGAGCCTGCTTCAGCGTCCTCGGGCAGATTCTCGAATTCAGCCTGTTTCGCATACTCCGCCGCCTTGAGCCCCGCATGTTTCCCGAACACGACCAGGTCGAGCAGTGAGTTGGTTCCCAGACGATTCGCGCCGTGGACGGATACACACGCGCACTCACCCGCCGCGAACAGACCGGGGAAGACCGTGCCTTTATCGTCCACAACGACTTCGCCGTATTTGTTGGTCGGGATGCCGCCCATCGTGTAATGCGCCGTCGGCTGGATGGGCATCATCTGCGTGATCGGGTCCACGCCAAGATACACGCGGCAGAAATCGATGATATCGGGGAGTTTGGCAAGCACCTGCTCGCCGGTGATATTGTAGGCAGAACCATCGGGATTGGTGCGTCCGTCAATGGCTGCAAATTTGTTCACGCTTTCGGGGCGCACATCGAGATAAACATAATTCCTGCCGTTTACCCCGCGCCCTTCCTTGATCTCGGTATAGATCGCGCGCGAAACCACATCGCGGGAGGCGAGGTCTTTCACCGTCGGCGCGTACTTCGTCATGAAGCGCTCGCCCTTGCCGTTGATAAGCACACCGCCTTCACCGCGTACACCTTCAGTAATAAGGATACCAAGCTTGAAAATACCCGTAGGGTGGAATTGGAAAAATTCCATATCCTGCAGCGGCAGGCCCCGGCGGAGAAGGATCGCCGCGCCGTCGCCTGTGTAGGCATACGCATTGGAGGTCACTTCAAAGATGCGTCCGTGTCCGCCTGTGGCGAAGATGATCGCCTTGGCGTGGAAGGTGTGCAGTTCGCCGGTGGCAAGTTCCACCGCCACAACACCCGTCGCCTTGCCGTTTACGATGATGAAATCAAGCACCTGATATTCATCGAAGAAATTGACATCGTTCTTCAAGCACTGCTGGTACAGCGTTTGGAGGATCATATGACCGGTTCGGTCTGCGGCGTGAGCGGCTCTGCGCACAGGCTTGCCGGTCTCGTTGTTGGTGTGACCTCCGAACGGACGCTGGGAGATCTTGCCTTCCGGCGTGCGGTCGAACGGCAGACCCATGTGTTCGAGTTCCAGCACCGCGTCGATCGCTTCACTCGTCATGAACTCGATGGCATCCTGATCGCCGAGATAATCAGACCCTTTGACCGTGTCGTAGGTATGCCATTCAGGTTTGTCCTCTTCATAGTTGCCCAACGCGGCAGAGATGCCGCCCTGCGCCGCACCCGTATGGGAGCGTGTGGGATAAAGTTTGCTGATGACGGCGGTCTTCGCGTTGCGGGAGGCGTACAAGCCGGCCATCAAGCCAGCGCCGCCTGCCCCAACCACCACCACATCGAATTGATGAACATTCGCCATGAATTACTCCTGAAAGATTACTATAAACAATGGACGGTCGAATTACGAGGTCCAGACGATCCACAAGCCCATCAGGCTCATCGCGATCATCATTACAATGCTGAGCAAACGCACGACCTTGCGTCCGCCTTCGCTGGCAATATAGTCGTCAGCAACAACGACCAGTCCGTGTACGCCGTGAGCCGTGGCGACCAAGAGCAGGGCGCTGGCAACCAGCTTCCAGAACGGCGTGACCCAGGCGTCGGTGCTGGGAAGATCCGTGCTTTGGACGTGCGTCACATTCGGCATGAAGCTCCAGCGCATCACATCCGCAAGGTTCATATTATTGCGCGCGCCCATGATAAGGGCACCGATCAGCGCAAAGAGGATCAACGCATACATTCCCAAAGCGGAGAGGCGTGTAAAAAGCCACATCATGGCTTCGAAGTTCGTCAGACCGCGCCCTTTGATGGAGAGAGTTCTCGATTTCTTCGTCATATCACGCTCCCAACGCCGTTTGCAGGATCACAAGAACCGAAATGCCGTACAATGGGATGAATACCGCCCACTCCACCCAGATGGCTTCGGTCTGATAGTCCAATAATTTCGGGAAGAGATCCAGAATCGTAATTCTCAAGCCGTTGATGGCATGGAATAAAACACAGAAAAAAATAAATATCTGGAAAGCCCAATTCTCGTAAATATCATTGACCACCCCTCCAAAACTGCCCCCGAAAAACGATGCAAGGATGTGCAGGGTAATGAAAATGCCCATGCCCACCCCTCCGATCCGGTGCAGGATAAAAGTCAGATAACCCGCTGGTCCTCTATATCTAAGACCCGTGGAAAGGCTGACATCCCGTTTCAAGCCCATGGCTGCCTCCGTGGTGAATTTTGTAACAAGTGCCAATTTTACCCTCTATCTCATAAAATAGAGAGTGAAAAGAAGAATATATTGAAACGTGACAAAAATCCTGTCAATTTCATTCCTGCTGTCCTACACAATAAGTGTACAAAGACCCTTATAATCCAATTCCATAGTACTTATTGCCAAACATTTATCCTTTTTATCCAATAGTTGACCGGTAACAGCAATACATCTTCCCTGGAGGCGCACATGTCTGATTCGCACGAACTGTCCCGCCGAGATTTCATCAAGGTGACGACGGGCATCGTTGGAGGCTTGATCGGCGCGATCGTTGGTCTTCCTTCTGTTTATTACTTGATCGATCCCGCACTGCGTGAGGGCGGCAAAGAAGCGTGGATCCCCATCGGAAAATTCGAAGATATGCAGATCGGCACACCGTATCCGTTCTCGTTCACGCGGGTACAGGTTAACGGTTGGGAACGAACCGCCAGTTCCTTCGGCGGATACGCCATCCGCAAAACGGATAGCCCCGATGAACTGGTCATCCTCAACAGCCGCTGTACGCATCTTGGCTGCACCGTCAACTGGGATGGCAAAGCCGATGCCTATATCTGCCCGTGCCATGACGCCAAGTTCAGCATGGAAGGCGAAGTGCTGGATGGTCCCCCTCCGCGCGCACTTGAATCATACGGTGAACATCGCATCACGGAAGATGGCACCATCGAAATCTTCTTCAAGGAAGGCTAACCATGTGGAAAAACCTCTACACCTGGCTTGATGAGCGGTTCGGGCTCGACGATATGTACAAGAACCTGCTCGACCGCCCTGAGCCGAAAACATCCTGGTGGAATACACTCGGCTCTGCGAGCCTTTTTCTTTTTGTTCTGCAAGGGTTGACCGGCATCTTTCTAACCGTCTACTACACTCCCTCGCCAGACCACGCCTATGACTCCATTCAATATATTATGGAAGGCGTCGCGTTCGGCTGGTTGATCCGCGGGATTCACCATTGGGGAGCAACCCTCATGGTGCTCGTGGTCTTCATCCACATGCTGCGCGTGTTCTACACCGCCTCATTCAAATATCCGCGCGAGCTGACCTGGCTGATCGGCATCGGTCTGTTCCTCGCCACCCTCGGCATGGGCTTCACCGGCTACCTGCTCCCCTGGAATCAAAAATCCTTCTGGGCGACCACCGTCGGCACACAGATCGCAGGGACCGTGCCGCTCATCGGCGACTTCATCCTCAAAGCCCTGCGCGGCGGACCCGATCTCAGCGCGCTCACATTACAGCGCTTCTTCTCCGCCCACATCTGGATGATCCCCGCGGTCCTTGCCGCGCTGATCGGCATCCACCTTTTCCTTATCATTAAACATGGCGAGTCACACTGGCCCAAAAAGGAAGATTGAAGGAAACAGCCATGAACGACGAAACCAAAAAACAGATCAATAAACGTTACGAACAGGAACTCGACAAAGGCGAACGCTTCTGGCCCGACAGCATCTTCCGGGATGTTGTCGTGTCGCTTGGCATTTTCCTTCTGCTGATCCTGCTTGCCAGCTTCGTTGGCGTCCCCTTCGAACCCAAAGCCGACCCCAGCGATACCTCCTACATTCCGCGCCCGGAATGGTACTTCCTCTTCCTCTTTAAATTCCTCGCACTCTATGGGCAGTTGCCCCTCATCGGCAAGATCGAATGGCTCGCAACCGTCCTCATTCCCACCATTGCCATCGGCGCACTGACCCTGATCCCCTTCATCGAGAAAAGTCCGAACCGTTACTACAGCAAGCGTGTTCTTCCCATCTCCTTCATGAGTGTCATGGTCGTGGGCATTGTGTTACTGACGATCATGTCGGAAGTCCCCACCGTCACAGAAGACGGCTCAAAACTTTTGGGGACATTGCAAACCGTTGTCGGGATATTCATCCCATTGCTTGCCTACATCCTGCTCTTTGTCTTCAAGAAGAACAACCGCCTCATGATCTGGACTGCGAGTCTGGCTGCTGTTTTCATGATCCTTGTCTCAGGGACAGTGATGGCGCTTGCGCCAGAGAAGGCAGTGGAAGAGGTTGAAGTCCCAGCCACATTGGTGGACCAGATCACAGCCGGGCAGGACCTGTACGCGGTCAACTGCACCGAATGTCACGGCGACGATGGTTCTGTCGCGGTCATCGAAGGCGTGGAAGGACTCGAGGGCGAAAAGATCACGCCCATCAACAGCCGCGATGTGCTCTACACCATCACTGACTCCGCGATGGCGGAAGTCATCGCCTACGGACGTCCGAATGCGGGCATGCCTCCCTTCGGCAAAACTTACGGCGGTGAACTGACCCGCAGCGAAATTGACTACATCAACATCTTCATCCGCTATATGTGGGATGACCGCTTCGAGGCGCCTGAGATCAAGCCGCTCTTCCCGCCGCTCGCGGAAGGTGAAGTTCCGTCCTATGACGTTCACATCCAGCCCATCGTCAAGCGGTACTGCATTTCCTGTCATCGCGCTGGGAAGGATAACAACGACTTCCTGATGACCTCTTATGATGAGATCCTCACCACGGGTGATAATGTTGAACATAACGTGGTCGCCGGGGATGAGAACTCCTATCTCCTGCAGGTCATTCAACAGCACGCCATTATGAATCCGGATAACCCCGGCGAAGAGATGATCGGCGTCATGCCGCCCACCAAGGCGCTCAAACCCGATATCGTGGACGCCTTCACGCGCTGGATCATGAATGGAATGCCGCAAACCGCAGAGGATGCCGCCGCACTTTCAGGCGCTCAGCCGTAGAACGAATCGAAATTTACACAGAAGCCGGGACGCAATGTCTCGGCTTTTTGATTGGTACAATACGAACCAACCTCAAAACGATTGGAGAACAAATGAAAACAGAAAGCGGACTTGAATATATCGAAGTGGAAGCCGGAAGCGGCACCCAGGCTGAGGCGGGGAAAAACGTCAGTGTGCATTACACAGGCAAATTCCAGGATGGACGCGTGTTCGACAGTTCCGTCCAGCGCGGTGAGCCGATCACATTCAAACTTGGAGTCGGTCAGGTCATCAAAGGCTGGGACGAAGGCATCGCACTGATGAAGGTCGGCGGCAAAGCCCAGCTCATCATCCCGCCGCATATTGCCTACGGTGAACGCGGCGCAGGCGGGGTAATCCCGCCTAACGCCACACTGGTGTTTGATGTTGAATTGGTGGATGTGAAGTAAGACAACATCACCTCATTTGTTTGAAAAGCGGCTCAATATTGAGTCGCTTTTTGTTTTCACATCCTAAAATCACCCCCTCAAAGATATGTAAGAAATACTTGACATTTAGTACAAAACATATTACTATAAGTAAAGAAAAATAAACATTTATGAAAGAGGAAAGAATGTCATTTCAAGAAAAAAATACCACTGTCTCACTATCCATTTTTACGCTCATTTTATTTTTTTATTTGATCCGTATCTTTCAAATGGTAAAAGGAGAAAGTTTTACCGCCCCGAACCTGTTTCGGTTATGGGGTGTGATTGCCGTGATTGCTGTAGCGGGAACAATTCTGCTAACTATCTTCACCCACATTGCTGGTGGTATTGTTCATAAGATTAAAACAAATGAAGACCCACAGATCGAAGATTTACAAGATGAGCGCGATCAGATCATCGACATGAAAGGTACTCGCGTGGCGTATACATTCTCATCTCTTGGGGTCGCGCTTTCCATGCTGACCTTTGTTCTTGGACAATCGCCGCTGGTTATGTTCGGACTGTTGATTTTTTTTGGAATTCTGGCTCAAGTTGTAGCAGACGGCTGGCGGTTGACGCTTTATCGAAGGGGTTTCTAAAATGGAGAAAGGCAAAATCAGCAACAACATTCGCAAACTTCGATTTTTTCAAAACGAGATGACTCAACAGCAATTGGCTGAAAAAGTCGGTGTAACTCGTCAGACGATCATTGCCATGGAGCAGGATAAATATTCCCCGTCATTAGAGTTGGCTTTTCGCATTGCCCTCGTTTTCGGAGTGCCGCTGGAGGAAGTTTTCTCCTACACACTCGAAGAACACAAGAAGTAATGCTTTTTATTCAAAAAGGATTCAAAATCATGAAAGTAAAAAACAAGAAAACCGGCGGTGTTTTATTTATTCTTGCAGGTGTGGCATTCATTATTGCCTACCGCTTAAGCGATCAGGTTGCGTTTATCGGAGTTGGAGTTGCGTTCATGGGGATAGGGGCATCCTTCATTGCCAGGCACAGGAAAACTCCCTAACAATTAGTTATCTCTCTATATATCAAATTTACAGTCACACTTAAAAGGATTTTTAAATGAATTTAAATATGTCGTACCGTAGAACGGAAATATTCGTAGCCTTACTTTGGATCATCACCGCCGCAGGCGCAATTGGAGGCGCTATTCTGGTCAACCCCATCATCAACGCACCAGACTACCTCTCAGCAGTTTTTCCAAAAAGCATAACCATCACCAGCGGAATGTTCGGCTGGTTGATCAATGATATTGGGATTGTGTTCATCGGTATTTTGATGTATCCGATCATCAAGAAACAAAGCGAAAGCATGGCGCTCGGATATTTAAGTATGCGTATGTTCGAGTCTTTGCTAATGATCGTGGGTATCTTCTTCGCCATGCTGCTCATACCGCTAAGCCGCGAGTATATCAATTCTGGTTCAGTGGATGTCACCCTGTTTCAAACTATTGGCTCCATTCTCAAGCAGGCAGAGAATTGGTTTCTAAACTTACTGCAATTGGTCTTCCTCGGTATTGGCGGAATTATTCTCAATTCCATTTTCTATCGTACAAAACTCGTGCCGCGTTTTATTTCAATCTTCGGTTTTATTGGATACGCCTTACTGCTACCCGCCGCAGTCATTGGGTTATTTGGCATTCTTGACCCTACACCCGGCGGACCCGGCTCAATTTTGGCAGTTCCCGTCGCCCTTTGGGAAATCATCATTATGCCGATCTGGTTGTTTACAAAGGGTTTCAACATCGCTGGCATTTCAAATGTCGGTTGAGGATGGTCAATCTATAACTATAGCCAATCTACACAGACTTTGAAGATTAATATGGATACTGATACATTACAAGGCACTCTCTATAATTTAGCAGAATCTGGCACACTATCCAATCCTGCTTATAACACCCTATTACATGATTATGCCAGATACCACGCCGTACTCTTTATAGAAGGGGGTATTTTCACTCTCATACTTGTAGCACTAAGCGTGTATTTTTGGCGGCGGTTCATAAGTACTCAGGAAATTGAATTTCGCAAGTGGTCATTTGAGAAAAAAACATATTTCTCATTTGGACTGGCAGGCGCCGTCATTACCCTATTTATGTTTTTGATTGTAACGGCAAATTTAAGCAATGCCATAAACCCACAGGATGGCTTTATCAAATCCATTCCAGACCTCAACACACCACAAACGGGTACACAGAAGGCATTACTCTATCAGGCTGTGAACATATGGGCAAAATCGGGCAGCGACCAAATGCCATTGATCTTACAAAATGAAGTTAACAACCGCCTCTCATGGCAACAGCCGAAAGCGGTTATTTGCAGCATTTTCCTGGTTATTTTCGCCATTTTTACGATGCGTTTATGGCAACACCTGATAAAAATTTCCAAGATAAACCATTCCGTTTGGGTTCGAAAAGAAAAAGCGCTCTTCGTGCTTGGAATGATCAGCGCCCCCATCACCTTATTATTAATGCTGATGTCCCTGGCTAATACACAAGCATCGTTCGCTCCTATCATGCTAACGCTGTTGTTCGGCTAATTTTTAAAAAATTTATATTCTACAAAAGAGATGATATCCATGAAAAACAAGATCACATCACAAAAACTCATCCGTTGGGGCGGGCTGGCAGCCATGCTGGCAGGCTTCATTTATGCGGGCATTCAGCCTATTCACCCGCCTGATTTCCTCCCATCTGTCACCACTCCTGCATGGGCAATTATCATGCCTTTCAAGATGATCATGTGCCTACTTTTTATGCTTGGCATCACAGGGATTTATGCAAGGCAAACAGAGGAAACGGGCGGACTTGGTTTAGCAGGTTACCTCATGTTGGGACTCTCTTGGGCGTTGCAAACCGCATTTATTTTTACCGAGGCATTTATTTTGCCTGTTCTGGCAACTCCAAATCCTGATTATGTGGAAAGTCTTTTAGGGATTGTAAATGGCTTCCCAGGCACAATGAATATTGGAGCATTGCCAGCTATTTATGGCGTAGTAGGAGTTACTTATATTCTTGGGAATTTACTCTTCGGAATTGCAGTCTTTCACGCTCATGTTCTACCACGTTGGACAGGAGGTCTGCTTGCTATTGCAGCTCTGCTCACACCAGCGGCAGCTTTGCTTCCTCATGCGCTTCAACGATATGCCGCAATACCAGTGGGAATTGCTATGATTGCAATGGGAATCTCACTTTTCTTCGGTGATCAAGAGATTAATACTCATTAGCCCTGGGCTTATACACATAATTCCATCTTCTATTGCTATCTATAATCAACTCGTCTCTACAAGAAGGCTGGCAAATTGCCAGCCTTCTGCATTTACACTCCCCCTATCCCCGACAAGGAGATAGCTAATCTCACATTGAATTTCAGCAAATCAGAGAAATCAAACAGAAAAAAACTTATAGTCCCGTATATACATGGTCGTGAAATTATCGAACAATTCCATTTTAGCTTTCCTAACAATGTGATTATTTTGTTTCTGGGTGCGAATAATGATTATAGGAACACACTTCTTTCAACAAGGAACAAAACATGAGCCCGCCTCAAGAAAAATTTCTCGAACTAGTTGAACAAAATAAACACATCCTCTACAAAGTTGCAAACAGCTATTGTCGAGAACCTGATGACCGTCCAGATATTATCCAGGAGATATTGATCCAGCTTTACCTTTCATTCGAAAAATTTGATGGAAGAGTTAAATTTTCGACCTGGATGTATCGCATTGCACTTAATGTTGCCATTTCCATTTACCGAAGTGATAGACAATACTTTAAAAACACAGCCCTTATTGACGATTTTGTTACAGGGCTTGGATTCGTAGATAAATCATTAAGCGAGGCAGGAGATGAGTTGCGATTGTTGTATCAAGCCATCAATAATTTGGATGAAATGAATCGGGCACTAATTCTGTTGTATATGGACGGTTACAAATATGCTGAGATCGCTGACTTGACGGGTATTAGTGAAACTAACGTGTCCACCCGCATTAGCCGGATCAAGTCCAAATTTCAAAAAGATCTCGAAATCATTCATCCAGCCTAGGTAAAAGGAGACAAAAAATGAATCTAGATGAGATTAAAGATAAATGGTATTCACAAGAACATGAAATCGACAAAGGGCTAACCCTGAACGTTTTTCATCTAAACACCTTGCGAATCGCAAATTCAGCCTTGAAAAAATTGTCCTACGAAAAAATAACGGGAATAATTATTGGGTTGGCATGTTTAGTATTTACAGGAAATTTTCTCTTCGAGAATTATGAGGATTACAAGTTGCTAATTCCTGCGATGCTGTTACATGCGTTCTTTCTATTTCAAGTTGCAGCTAATGGATATCAATTTTCAATTCTAAGAAAAATCGATTTTAGCCAGCCAGTATTGAAAAGCCAGCAGCAATACACAATATTAAAACGTTTGCGGCTACAGGTAACGTTTTGGATTCTTTTACTAAGTCCATTATTGTGGGTACCATTTTTGATTGTTCTAATTAAGAGCGTGACCGGAATCAACCCCTATTTGATTCTTAACAATACATGGCTGTTTGCGAACATACTATTTGGCATCTCCTTCATCCCACTTATGTTTTGGGCTGCAAAATATTTTTCCAAAAAATGGCAGGGCTATTCGTTCTTAAAGCATGTTTTAGATAGTCTTGTCGGAGATGAACTAAAAGCCATGAATAATTTACTTGAGCAATTGAATAGTTTTGAAGAAGATCACAATAAATTTACAAGCAGGAAATAACTTATGAAAAAAGTATTACTCACCATCACAAAAATATTGGCATTTCTAGTCGGGCTACCGCTCATAGTGATTCTTGGTATGGTTTTTTCACCAGCGCCTACATTTACCAACCCTGCACCATCCTCCAAAACAGATTCAAGTGAACCATTAACTTGCGAACCGAGTTCCACAGTCCGTTGTTTACCCATGAGGGATGGAACCACTCTAGCAGCTTCCTGGTATGAAGCCAATAGCGATATCACAATTGTGCTGCTACACGGCATAAAGAGCAATAGGTCAGAAATGGAAAATATTGCACAAATGATTCAAGACCAGGTAGGTATTAATGTATTAAGTGTAGATCTTCGTGGTCATGGCAACTCGGGTGGAAGTAGGGGAGATATTCAGTACATTGGACAATACGAGGACGATCTTGCAGACATTGTAAAGATTCTGCGCAAAGAGCGCCCCAATGAAACAATTATCATATCTGGTCACTCAATGGGTGGTGGGATAGTAATGCGGTATGCCAGTCGAAATGATGTCCCTAAAGCAGATGCCTATTTATTATTTGCCCCACATCTTGGCATTGCATCTCCAACATCCCAGCCTAGAGCGGAACAAACTCAACCCATGGAGCAGCCCACTGTACAGATTCATCTAGTTCGTACCATTGGATTAAGCATCCTTAACATGATGAACATTACCATATTTAATAAATTAGACACACTGTACTTTAATGTGTCGGAAAATTTAGATCAACCCAATCACTATAGCTATCGAGCAATGGCAAGTTCAGCACCTGATGATTATGTCGCGGCACTAACAGCAGACAACCTGCCCATGCTTGTGATAATTGGCGAAAATGATGAAGCATTCAGGGCTGAAGAATATCCAAACGTTATATCCTTGCACACAAATGGAGAAGTTGTGATTATTCCAGAAGAAACCCATGATGGAATCATCCAAAATCAAGAGGTAATTCCATCTATACAAAATTGGATCGCCGCTTTGAAAAAATAAAATACAGAGCCAGCACTATAAATTATTGCACAGACTTTTAATTCTTTCATATTTTGAAGGATTAAAGGTTTATCGTCATAACGGTTCATAAACGATTTCGAATCAAAAAAGGTCGAGACTTTTCAGTCTCGACCTTTTTCTTATTACAAACTTTCAATTGCCCGTTTGAGTTTTGCTTCTGCCTCGGCAGCGACCTCGTGCAGAAGGGCATCGTCCTTGAAGACCATCATCATGGCGTTTGGGTCAACAGCGGTGACAACCACTTCATCGCCATCTTCATACATGGTCACGTTGCAAGGGAGAAGCAAACCTACATCCAGTTTTGCTTCGAGCGCTTTGTGTGCCAGTTTGGGATTGCACGCGCCGAGGATGGTGTAGCGGCGAAAGTCCAGGTCAAGTTTTTGCTTGAGCGTGTTTTTCACATCAATTTCTGTCAATACACCAAAGCCTTCTGCCTTAAGCGCATCCGCAATCTTTTGGCGGGCATCTTCATACGAAACCTTTAAGCGGGTTTCAAAACCAATTTCAGACATTGTGTTTTCTCCTTTATTAACAAAAAAAGAGCAACATGTAAACATGTTGCTCTTTTGATTTTACTATGGACTAATCCATGTGCTTGATGACCGCATCACCAAACTCGGAGCATTTGAGCAGGGTGGCGCCGTCCATCAGGCGTTCGAAATCGTAGGTGACGGTCTTTGCGCCGATGGCGCCTTCCATGCCTTTGACGATCAGGTCGGCAACTTCGGTCCAGCCCATGTAGCGGAACATCATCTCACCGGAGAGGATGACCGAGCCGGGGTTGACCTTGTCGAGGTCGGCGTACTTGGGCGCGGTGCCGTGGGTCGCTTCGAAGATGGCGTGACCAGTCTCGTAGTTGATGTTCGCGCCCGGAGCGATGCCAATTCCGCCCACCTGCGCGGCGAGCGCGTCGGAAAGGTAGTCACCGTTGAGGTTCATGGTGGCGATCACATCGTAATCGCGCGCGCGGATGATGGTGAACTGCAGGGAAACGTCCGCGATGGAGTCTTTGATGAGCAGCATCTTCTTCCACTTGCCGTCGCCGTGGGTATCCCACAACTTGAGGGCTTCTTCCACCTCGGCTTTGATGTCCGCCTGCTGCGCGGGGCTCATCATGTCGAAACCGGGGTCGATCATCTTGGCGTTGTCTTCCACGCTCAGGTCTTTGTTATGTTCCTTGTTGCCGAGGATCCACGTCTCGCGTTCGGTGACGATCTGTCCGCGGAATTCCTTCTTGGCGAGTTTGTAACCCCAATCCTTGAAGGCGCCTTCGGTGAACTTCATGATATTGCCCTTGTGGACGAAGTTCACGCTCTTGCGCTTGTTGTCCAGCGACCACTGAATCGCGGCGCGGACGAGGCGGTCGGTGCCTTCTTCGGAGACCGGTTTGATGCCGATGCCAGCCGTCTCAGGGAAGCGCATCTTGGCGTATTCCTTGGGGAAGGCTTCCTTGAACATTTCCTTGAACTTCTTGTTCTCTTCGGTTCCCTGCTGGAACTCGATGCCCGCATAAATGTCTTCGGTATTCTCACGGAAGATGACCATGTCCACATATTCGGGGTGCAGTACCGGGGAGGGTACGCCGTTGTAGTAACGTACCGGGCGCTGGCAGACGTAAAGGTCGAGCAGTTTGCGGAGCGCAACATTCAAGGAACGGATGCCGCCGCCGATGGGGGTTGTGAGCGGTCCCTTGATTCCGACCAAAAATTCCTTGAATGCCTCAACGGTTTCATCGGGCAGCCAGTTTTGGAACATCTTGAAAGGCTTCTCGCCCGCATAGACTTCCATCCAATGGATCTTGCGTTTGCCGCCGTATGCCTTCTCCACCGCCGCATCGAACACGCGCACAGAAGCGCGCCAGATGTCGCGTCCGGTGCCGTCGCCTTCGACGAACGGGATGATCGGGTTATCGGGAACCTGTAATTTGCCGTCTTTGATGCTGATCTTCGCCCCGCCTTCGGGGACTTTAACGTTTACGTATGCCATCTTTTTTATCTCCTTGCTGTATGATGGCGGGATTATAACATTCGCATCATGACAGCCTTAGTGACAAATATCATGTGACTTGTCCCCGCTTTCGCCCATGAATCCGCTGCGGCTCACCCCGGACCCGCTGCCTGACTCGTCTCCTCAAAGCTTTCTCCACACCTTGACATGACTCTGAATAGGCGTAAAATCGGCGCAATATCCATGAAAAAGACACCAACATCAGGGCAATTTCCGCATCAACATTTCTTCGTTGTGGCAGTGTCTGTCTCTTGTGAATTGGAGAGTCGCTTTTAGCGGCTCTCTTTTTTTATCTTTCCCCCGCCCCCTCTCCATATGGGAGAAGGGAGAAAAGACAAAAGAGGAGAATGAGTTATGGCAACAAAATCAAGCAAGCCCAAGCCAAAGTCCGCGGCGAAAAAGAAGGAGTCCAAACCCAAAGCGAAGAGTCAGCCTGTAGAGAAGAAGCAGGTTGAGGTCCAGAAAGAGGCGGCGCCTGTGATGGGATATCTGCCCGATGACACTCCGCCCGTCGGCGCGATGTTGAGTCTCGGCTTCCAGCAATTCCTGACGATGTTCCCCGCCACGGTGCTGGTCGCCATCCTGACCAGGTTCGACGTGGGCATTACGCTGCTGGCGTCGGGGCTTGGAACCATCATCGCGCTGCTGGTCTCGAAGCGCAAGATACCGATGTATTACGGTTCTTCGTTCTCGTATATTGCGGTCATTCAAACCGCCATGACGCTTTACGCAAGCGACTGTTACTCGGCGGCGTATGCATCTGCGCCATACTGCCCCGAAGGTGTGCGGATCGTACAGGTGGGTATTGTGTTGACCGCGGTCTTCGAGATTTTGATCGGCTTGCTCATCATGCGCATCGGCAAAGCCGCGCTGGACAAGGTCCTGCCGCCGATCGTGACCGGTTCGATGGCGATGGTCATCGGCGTGGCGCTGGCGAACGCGGCTCTTGGCAACGCCGGAAACTGGGCAGCCCCCGAGGTCGCAACACAAACATGGACGGTGGCTTTCATCACGTTGATCGCGACCATTCTTTTCTCGGTCTATCTGCAGGGCAAGGGACTTATCGGCATGCTGCCGATCCTGCTCGGTGCTGTTGTGGGGTATCTGGTATCTATTCCGTTCGGGTTGATCAGTTTCGAAAATGTGGCGAGCGCGGGTTGGTTCGAACTGCCAAAGTTCACCTTTCCGGCGTTCAACAATCCCGATGCATGGGGAATGGCGTTGAGCGTTGCATTGATCTTCATTGCGACGGTGCCCGAATCGACGGCGCATCTTTATCAAATGAGTCTTTATATCGATGAACTCGCTACGGAACTTGGCAGAAAGCCGTTCAATATCAAGGAATTGATCGGCTTGAACCTCGTCGCCGATGGCGCAGATGATCTTGTGGTCGGATTCCTCGGCGGGGCGGCTGGAACGAACTACGGCGAAAACAATTCGCTGATGGCGATCACCCGCAACTACTCGACGGCTGTATTGATGGCGGCGGGCGGCATGGCGATCGTGTTCGGTTTCTTTGGGAAACTTGTGGCGCTGGTCAATACGATCCCCCCGGCGGTGGTCGGCGGTTTGAGCATTTACCTCTTCGGCGTCATTGGTATGCAGGGCGTGGCGCTGATCCAATCGGAAAAGGTCAATCTCTTCGACCCGAAACAGCTTGCGGTTGGCGCGATCATTCTCATCTGCGGCATCGGCGGAAATCTGGCACTGCCGAACAGCGTCTTCCCCTTTCAAATCCCATTCCTGTTCCCCAATGGCATTCCTGCCATCGTCTTTGCAGCCATTCTCGGTATCTTTGTAAATACCATCTTCGTCATCTTCAAGGCGCCCGAAGTCCGCGGCGGATAATTTCTTAAGTCTCATCTTTGTACGCGGAATTCACGGAAAACACAGTCAAGAACAGGTCTTTTCCGCGAAGATCAGTGAAATCCGTGTTGTCCAAAAAGCCTTTAGACCAAAAAGGAGACTGCCATTTCGAAATGGCAGTCTCCTTTCTTTTTTCGTTAAGTATCGAATTTACGTCTTCTGCGATTGCAATTTGTATTTCTTCAAGGCGCGCCAGCCGACAAGGACCTTCTCCTTCTCATCCCACAGGCGGAAGTACAGCGACTTCAAACTGTCGCGGACGGTCAACGGCTCGATCTGGAACATGGGATTTTCATCGTGGCATTGCTCCAGTTTGTAATTGGGGATCTTCGGGCTGAGATGGTGGATGTGATGGAAGCCAATATTACCGGTAAACCACTGCAACACTTTGGGCAGCTTATAGAAAGAACTTCCGTCCATGCCGGCGTTGAAGAAGCTCCAATCCTTATGGCGTTCCCAATAGGTCGGGTCAAAGTTATGTTGAACGTAGAAGAGCCAGACACCCGCTCCACAAGCCATGAGCAGAATGGGAAGTTCCACCAGCAGATACGCCTGCCAGCCGATGTGATAGATCGTCCAGCCAACGAAACCGAAGAGGGCGATATTCGTCCAAATGACACTGTTCTTTTCGCGCTTGCCAGCTTCCGGCTCCCAGAAACGATGGAAAATTGTGAACACCAACGTCGCGCCGATGGTAAACAGCACGAACGGATTACGCATAATGCGGTATCCAAGCCTCTTGTACCACGGTGAGGCGAGATATTCCTCGACGGTCATTGTGTACACATCGCCCACGCCGCGACGGTCCAGGTCACCGGCGGTGGCGTGATGAATGGCGTGCGAATGTTTCCAGTTGAAGTAGGGAGTCCACACCGCCACACCGAGCAAAAGCCCAAGGCGGTCGTTGGCAAGCCGCGTCTCGAAGAATGAACCGTGGCAGCAATCATGGAAGATGATGAACATCCGCACCATAAATCCCGCGGCAGGGATGGTCACCAGCAGGGTCAGCCAGTATCCAACCTCAAGGCTGCGATAAGCCAGATACCACAATACAAAGAACGGAACAGCCGAATTCACGACCTGCCACAAACTGCGCCAGGTTTCGGGGTACGCATACTTGGCAACCACCGCTTGCCATTTGACTTGTCCAATGCTCATATTAAAACCTCCGGATTTTCTATAATTAACCGCAACGATCCTTTTCCGTTACGCCACTTACATCATACATCATTTCCCTTTATACTCGCCGCATGTTAAAACTTCCCGGATTGATCGACCCGCATGTCCACGTACGCGAACCAGGCGCCACTCACAAAGAGGATTGGGACACCGTCACACAGGCTGCACTCGCCGGCGGAATCACCGCCATCCTTGCCATGCCGAACACCAAGCCGCCCATCTTCGACGAAGCGACTCTCAACCTCGCGCTGGATGCCGCCAAAGCCAAAGCCCGCTGCGACTATGGACAATACATTGGGGCGGGTCCTGATAATTCGGATATCGCCGCCTCACTCGCGCCGAAAGCTGCCGGGCTAAAGATGTACCTTGACTCCACCTTTGGGGAGCTGCGCCTCGACGATATGACCCTGTGGACTCCGCACTTCGAGAAGTTCCCCAAATCCGCGCCGATGGTGATGCACTCCGAAAGCCGGACGATGGCGGCGGCGATCCTATTTTCGGCAATTTACGATCATCCCGTCCATATTGCGCATGTTTCATTAAAAGAGGAAATTCTGCTTATCAAGGCGGCAAAAGAGAAGGGCATCAAAGTCACCTGCGAAGTCTGCCCGCATCATTTGTTTATGACAATGCCCTCACCCCCATCCCCTCTCCCTGAGGGAGAGGGGCGCAGGGGTGAGGGACGAACCGAAGTCCGCCCGCGCCTCGCCACCCAGGAGGATGTGGATAGCCTGTGGACAAATCTGGATGTGATCGATTGCTTCGCCACTGACCACGCTCCGCACACGCTCGAAGAAAAGGACGGTGAGAATCCGCCGCCGGGATTCCCCGGTTTGGAGACCATTCTTCCTTTATTGATCACAGCCGTCAGCGAAAAGCGTTTGAGCGTGGACGATATTGTCCAGAAAATGTACATCAATCCGCGCCGTATCTTTCAGATTCCTGAACAAACCGAAACATGGGTCGAAGTGGACGAGAACGAAACGTATGAGATCAAAGCTTCGGAACAATTCACTCGCTGCGGTTGGACTCCCTTTGAAGGATGGAAGGTCAAAGGCAAAGTTAGGAAAGTGTTTCTACGCGGAAACATTGTGTATGAAGATGGAAAGATACTTGCGAATGCAGGGTATGGAAGGAACATCCGCCATATTTAGGGGTCACATCTATAGTTATCAAGAAGCCTGTGGATAAGCAGGGGATGCTTTTTCGTGGTATCTATCACAAATTCGGCATATTGCTATCCGAAATATCTTTTCCATCCCCCATATTTTGGGTCTGTTGTTTAGACAAAAAGGCTTTCCACAGGCACCCAAACTGTGGATAACTGCCCCTAATCTGTGGAAAAGTCCCCTCTACTGTGGACAACATGCCGTTTCCAGCGAAAAATCGTCGGACAACTCAGTTTGGGGTCACCCCCATATATGGGGGGTGGTTTTGATGCCATCCAAGATATAGAAAAATATCTTAAAGTCTTAAAATAAGGCTGAATGTTGTGGATAAGTTGTGCTCGAATAATCCACAGTTAAGATTCTGTTTGGGAGGGCTGCCCACCGCAAGTCTGGGGTGAGGCGTTCGGTCTTTATCCAGATATGGGGGTTGAGTCGAGTTATCCACATTATCCACACCCCCTACTAATATTACGAATCCATTATCATACTAATATACTGCTTGAATCCATTAAGGGATTACTGTACAATCCACATCGTAAGTCATTAGTCCCCACTTTGCCAACCTTGGGAGGTTGCCATGGATATGATCAAAGTTTCAGCCAACTCCCGTACCTCAGCCGTCGCCGGGGCGATTGCGGGGGTCATCCGAGAACACAAACGGGCGGAAGTGCAAGCCATTGGTGCAGGCGCTGTCAATCAGGCAGTGAAGGCGCTGGTACTTGCATCCAGTTATCTCAAGAATGATGGGATCGATGTGGTCTGCGTCCCTGAGTTCGTGGATGTTGAGATAGAAGACAAGGTTCGCACCGCCATCAAACTGGTGGTTGAGCCGCGCACGCCGCCCAGCGCTTAGACCGAAAGGTGACAGTCTCTTTAACCTCGACGATTGTCACCTTAACTTATTTTATTGGCGATAATAGGGTGGTATACGAGTACCCGGCAAGGGTATAATTTTCGCATGTGGATGTTCGCTTCCATCCCAGCCTTGAGCTGGTGTTTCCCCGCGCAGCGGATTCCACGCCTTAAACCTTCCCATGCCAAGCCGGAATAGTTTCCCTCGCCTCGTTCTCCTGCTGACACTGCTCACTGCCCTGTGCTTTGGAGTCCTCTCTCCGCGCACCGAACAGGTGGTGCAGGCGAAGCCGCTGGGGGCAGTTGCGGGGGATGTGATTATTAGTGAGGTTGCCTGGGGTGGAACGGCTGCCAGTTCAGCTGATGAATGGATTGAGCTACATAACACCACAAGTGCTGCAATAGATATTTCAGGTTGGACATTATCAACACCTGATTCAACGCCAAACCTCACATTAGCAGGAATAATTCCTGCTAATGGATACTTTTTGATCGAATGTACTTCAGATGATTTGACAGTTTCTAATCTTAAAGCAGATCAATTCATTAATACCACTTGTAGTACTAATCTGACCAACACAGGCGAAGTTCTTACATTACGCCAAGGGGTTACGACAATTGATGCCGCTAATTCAAGTTGCTCCGGATGTTGGTATGCAGGTTCTGGTGCCCCTAATTACTATAGTATGGAACGTGTTGGATTTCTGACTGATACTGCATCAGATTGGGTATCTAACAATGGAGTTGTTCGTAACGGTCTTGACGCAGTGGGGAATCCGATAAATGGCACTCCACGCAACTCCCAAATTGATTTGGATTTGAATGTACAGTTTGAGAGCCTCGTCGGTAATATTGTCACATATTCGATTATTGTGACAAATAAAGGTTATGGGACAGCCGAGAATATTGTAGTAAATGAGAGTTCATCAGGTTTGTCTTCCTCATCTTTCACACCGTCAATTGGAACTTATTCTGCGGGAAGTTGGACTATTCCTTCTCTATTTACTGGAGCAAGTGGAACATTAAGTGTTCAGGCTGCAGCAACGCCTATGGCTACGGCTCAAGCAACCATTTTCTCTTCTACATTTGCGGACCCTGTTCTATCGAATAATTCCGATTCTATAAATATCGGAACACCTGTTTTGAATGTGTCCAATACGGTGAATAATTCCACGCCCAATATCGGGGCGAATGTTGTTTTTACGATTAATGTAAATAATTCAACTACTACAGATGCATTTAATACGTGGGTGGATGCTACATTACCCATTGGGCTCGAATTTGTTTCTTCTTCATCTGGTGCCTACGACACCTCTACCGGGTTATGGAATATAGGAACACTTGCCCAAGGAACCGGAACATCATTGGCGATTACAGCAAGAGTCTTGGCATCTACACCAATGACATTTACCGCCGATGCTTATGCCGATAGTTTTGGAAACAATGCTTCCACAGCCACCATTATCCCGGTTGCCAGCACACAGGCAGACCTAAGACTGACGCAAGTCGACTATGTAAGGTCCACTTCTGCAGCCGATACGGCGATATTGAGAGTTACTGTTACGAATGAAGATCCTGGCAATGCTGCAACCAATGTACAGGTAAGAGACCTGCTCCCATCGGGGTTGGATTATGTTTCGCACAGCGTCAACGTCTCAGGGACAAGCTACAGCAGCAGCACGGGAATCTGGGCTGTAGGCACATTGTTTGGGGGAGCCAGCGCCACATTATCGATCAATGTGAAAGTTTCTGCGTCAGGAACGTCAACGGAAAATTTTGCCGAGGTTTGGCAGTCTGACCAATTCGATCCGGATTCGACACCCCGAAATGGCGATGTAGGCGAGGATGACAGCGGAAGCGTGGAAGTCCCTGTGGCAGATCTCAGCCTTACCCAAACCGCCGATATTTCCGGGACGAATGCTGTTTTCACCATCCGCGTCACCAACAATGGACCTGACGATGCCACGAACGTAATGGTTAGCAATTCAAGACTAAATAACCCTGCCAGTTATATATATATTTCCAGTTCTGCAACATCTGGAACAACCTACGATAGCAATAATGGAGTATGGACTATTGGCTCCCTGGTGGACGGCGCTACTGTTACATTGGTAGTGACCACCACCATGATCTCCCCCGATGAGAATCTTGCTGAAATTTCAGCGGTTACGGAGATCGACCCCGATTCTCTGCCTAACAATGGATCTCGCACTGAAGATGACGATGCAACCTCGCCGTCTGCGGACCTGAGCCTGACCATGGACATTCTCAGCCCGTCCCCGTACGAAAATCCCGAGATCAATACCAATGTTATTTTCAGGATCACGGTCCATAACGATGGGTATGCCAATGCAACAAATGTGCAGGTGAAGGATCTTTTGCCTTCGGGCTTGACCTACGTATCCCACACCTCCGGGCAGACGTATAACAAAACGAACGGTATTTGGACTGTCGGTACGGTTTTGAACGGCGAGAGCAAATACCTTGACATAACAACAAAGCTCACTTCCTACGGAATTCGCACCAACTACGCCCAGGTTTGGAAGTCCGACCAGTCTGATCCAAACTCTGACCCCGGCGACGATTCCACCATCGAAGACGATGATGACAGCGCCATCATCACTTCCAAGCGGACGGTCATTCTCAACGAGATCGCCTGGGGTGGGACAGGTGCAAGCAGTGAAGATGAATGGATCGAGCTTTATAACCCAAGCGATTCTTCGATCACCATCACTGGTTGGAAGATACGCAAGAACAGCTGCGGCTCATCTGGAACGGATTACATTTCATTGAGTGGGAGTGTATCCAAAGGCGGTTACTTCCTGCTCGAACGTGGAAGCACCACAACGGACAATACCACCGTATCCAACGTTTCAGCCAACCAGATTTATCTCGCCGCATCTGTGCCTCCTTTATTGGACACGGGTGAGACACTTTATCTTTGCGATAATTTTGGTAATTTCATCGATACTGCCAATTTGGAAGGATTTGGAAATTCCTCCAATCCGTGGCCAGCAGGGAGCGGTTCCACGTCGCCGCCACGCAGCATGGAGAGACAGGGAACGTCCGAGGAAGAGGACGATGTCTGGGTTTCCAATACGGGAACGCTCAAAAACGGCGAAGATGCAAGCGGTAACGATATTTATGGAACGCCCGGCAGGAGTAACTCCACCGGCTCGGCTCCCACACCGACTCCGACCGCCATTCCAACGTCGACGGTTCCGCCTGCGCCCATCCCGCCGCGCCCGATCATCAACGAGATACTCGCGCGCCCCGGCTTTGACTGGAATCAGGACGGCGAGATGAACGTCTTTGACGAGTTCATCGAGATCAAGAACCTGACCGCCATTGCAATCTCGCTCAAAGGCTGGAAGCTCAGCACCGTGGACGGATCGTCCTTCACGCTGCCGGATGTCACACTGGCGCCCAATGAACGCGTCGTTTTTTACGGCAAGGAAACCAACATCCTCCTCAGTGACGGCGGCGAAACGGTCCGTCTTAGCAATTCGAGCGGCAAGATATACGATGCCTTCACCTACGATATCGCCCGAACAGAAGACCGCTCCTTCTGCCGCCTGCCCGACGGCAACCCCGGCAACTCCTGGTTCGATGACTGCATCCCCACGCCGAAACTCACCAATACCCGTGAAGGTAGATCGCCCATCGCACCGGACGAAGAAATGTCGCCCGTGTGCAACCTGCCCGATACCGTTCCGCTCGCATTCTTCATCGCCGAATGCAACGGCTACGGCGCAAACATCTGGGATCCCTATTATTGGGACATGCTCAGCGGAGCCTTCAAAATATGGATAGAAGACAAAGGCAAGTGGGGCACATTCATTGAGTAAAATAGACCCTAAAGGTTCAACAAACCTTTAGGGTCTTTTCAAATCATAAGGAACAACATGGAAACCTTCTTCTCATTTTTGGAAAAGCGCGTCGACGACTCATCCTCCCTTCTGTGTGTGGGACTTGACCCGCACATCTCCGACCTCCCAAGCCCTACTGCCGCATCCGCCCGGGACTTTTGCCTGAATCTTGTCAAGCAGACTTCTCGCTACGCTGCAGCCTTCAAGCCCAATGCGGCGTTCTTCGAAGTATTCGGCGCCGAAGGCTGGACGGCACTCAAGCAGGTCATCGAAGGCATCAACGAAGAATCAGACCGAATGGGGTCGCGCATTCCCATCATCCTGGATGCGAAGCGCGGAGACATCTCATCCACAGCCGAGGCGTATGCCAGATCCGCCTTTGAATCCCTCGGCGCGGACTGTGTCACGTTGAATCCATATCTCGGTAAAGACTCCATCGAGCCGTTTCTCGGGTACAAGGAGCGCGGCGTTTTCCTGCTTTGCAAAACATCCAACGCAGGTTCGATGGATGTGCAGAACCTGCTCGTGATGCCGATGGGTTCGGATATGCCCATGCCGTTATATATTTACGTGGCGAAGCTCGCACAGCAATGGAACGAGAAGGATAACGTTGGCATCGTTGTCGGTGCCACGCATCCGCAGATCATGGGCATGATCCGTGAGGCAGTGCCCGACCTGTGGTTCCTTTCGCCGGGAGTCGGCGCACAAGGCGGCGAGTTGGAAGTGACTCTCAAAGCAGGTTTGCGCGCCGATGGCAAGGGATTGCTTCTGCCCGTTTCGCGCGCCATCTCCCGCGCGGATAATCCCGGTCACGCCGCGGCGGAATTTCGGGATGAGATATTGCGCATCAAAGCGGAAATGATAAAGGGATAATATGTCTGTTGTTATCAAAGCGCGTGGCAAGTTTCCAAAAGGATTTTCGGTTTTTCTCTCCGGCAGCGTTTCGGGCAGGGACTGGCGCGCCGCTTTGGTCGAACGCTTGAATGAACACGATATTGTTTTTCTCGACCCTCGCAGCGATGATTATGAATCGATAGTCGGCTCCGATAAATTTCATGAGCAGGTGGATTGGGAGCAGGACGGTCTTACGAATGCCGATTTGATCGCGATGTATTTCAACCATGACTCTGTTTCCCCGATCTCGCTGATGGAATTCGGTCTGTTCGCCCGCAGTGAAAAGATGGTCGTGTATTGCGCGAAGGAATACAAGCATAAGGGCTATGTCGATGCGATATGCGAACGGCACAAGATAGAACAGGTCGATTCGCTCGAAGAACTTGCAGAATATATTCTCACCCGATATTCAAAACACAAAAAGGAATAATCCATGCCTCCACTCGAAACGCATCTCTCCGCCCTTGCTGATGGACTTCTCGAAGCGGGCTGTATCAAATTCGGCGAGTTCACGCTCAAGTCTGGACTCAAAAGTCCCATTTACATTGACCTGCGGCAGATCATCACCTATCCCAAACTTTTGGAACAGGTCGGCGCGGCGTATCTGCCTTTGCTAAAGGAATTGAAGTTCAACCGCATTGCCGGTCTGCCGTATGCGGCGATTCCCATTGCAACGGCGGTTTCTCTTGCGGGCGATTTCCCCATGATCTATCCGCGCAAGGAAGTGAAGACCTACGGCACCAAAGCTGAGATCGAAGGCGAATATCACGCCGGGGAAACGATCGTGGTCATTGACGATCTCGCCACCACGGGCGGGAGCAAGTTTGAAGCCATCGAAAAATTGACCGGCGTGGGGCTGGCGGTAAAGGATGTCGTCGTTCTGGTGGATCGTCAATCCGGCGCGAAGGAGTCGCTCGACCAGGCTGGGTACAACCTCCACGCCGTGTTGACCATTACACAATTGCTCGATCACTGGGAATTCACAGGGGCTGTGGATAAGTCTAAGATCGAAGAGACGAGAAAATTCCTAAGCGAGACGCGCTAAATTTCATTGTCCATGTACCGACTTCTTCGCCCAGCCCTCTTCCGCCTCGACCCTGAACGCGCGCATGCGCTTACGCTTCAGGCATTGCGCTACGCCGGGAACTTCCCCATCTCAAGAAAACTGCTCAAGCTGGTGTATCATGCTCCTTCGAAACCGGTGACGGTTTTCGGGCTGTCGTTCAAGAATCCCATTGGGCTGGCGGCGGGTTACGACAAGGACGGCATCGCGGTTCGCGGACTCTCTGCCCTGGGCTTTGGTCACGTGGAAGTGGGAACGGTTACGCCGAAGCCGCAGCCGGGGAATCCCAGTCCGCGGGTGTTTCGGCTGGTGGAGGACGATGCGGTCATCAACCGCATGGGATTCCCTTCGCGCGGTTCGGCATACATGCAGTCGAAATTGAGTCCGCGGCTGAGCTCGGAATGGATGACGCGCGTTCTGGGAATTTCGCGTCAGCAAACGCTCAAACGCGTCAGGTGGAATACGATATTGGGCGTGAACCTCGGCAAGAATAAGGATACGCCCAATGAAGAAGCGGTGCTCGACTATCTTGCACTGCTCCAGAATTTTGCTGGTATCGCGGATTATCTGACCATCAACGTCAGTTCGCCAAATACGGTGGGACTCCGCAGCCTGCAGGGACGGGAAGCGCTCGAAGCCCTGCTCACGCAGTTGCATCAACAGCGTATCATCGAACAGCAGACATATAAGCGGCGCATTCCCATCCTTGTGAAACTTGCGCCCGATCTATCTGACTCGGAACTCGATGATGCACTCGAAGCGATTGTCCGCACGCATATGGACGGGGTTATCGTCACGAACACGACTCTGGGGCGCGAGGGATTGAGGTCAAACTATCGGGGAGAAACAGGCGGGTTGAGCGGCAGTCCGCTCACGGTTAAGAGTGAGGCGTTCCTTCGTCAAACACTTAAGCTTGTGAATGGAGAAATCCCCGTGGTGAGTGCGGGCGGAGTGATGAGTCCAGAGGATGCAAAACGCCGCCTCGATGACGGGGCGGCGCTGGTGCAGGTCTATACGGGGTTGGTCTATCGCGGACCTTCGCTGGTGCAGGAGATCGTCAAGGCGATCTGACTTAAGGTTGTGCCGGGCGCATGATCGGGTTTGGCGCCTCGTTGCGGTTGGTGAAGAAGTTGTCGGGCAACGGCAGCGGATCGAGTTTGCGCGGCACGGAGATCGAATCAGTGGGGATCAGATACAGGTTGATGGGACCGGTGCTTCCCAAACGGATATCCTGGAATGCAAAAACCACATAACTGCTGTCGGGGCTGAAGGATGCGTCGCGATAGCAGCAATTATTTTCATAGGGTGCGGCGGGTTCGGCTTTGTGCGTGAAGGAACTGTACATGACCATGTCGCCGAAGCCGTTGTTGCGGACGTTGCTGTTGAGGAAGAAGAGCAGGTCGCCGTCCCAATCGAAGTTAACGATCTCGTTGGCGAATTGGAAACGCCCGGTCGGGAATTCGTCGACGGTGGCAGTTGGAATGGCTTCGCAGTTCTGCGCGTCGACGATGCGGATGGCGTCGGCGTGGACGTCGTTCACATTGGCGATATATTCGATGGCGAGCTTTGTCCCGTCGCCTGACCACTGCACATCTTTGACGGGCAATGCGTTGAATAAACAGCCGTCCATTTCGAGCAGGGCGCTGCGGCGGGTGGCAAAGCGCAGTTTCAATAGATCATAAGGAACGATGAACAATTCGCGGTTGACGCTGATGGCGACCTTTTTGCCGTCGGGCGAAACGCTGAAACCTTCGAAGTACTGCGCCGAAACATAATTGATAATGACTTCTTCAACCTGGGTTTCTATGTTGACCGTCTTAACGGTCTTGCCGGACATATAAAGAATGGTCTTGCCGTCAGGCAGCCATTGCAGGTTGTATTTTGGAAGTCTGTCGTTGGTGTATTGCCTGCGTTCGCTTCCATCCACGTTCATAACCCAGATGTCGTTCTCGCGCACGAAGGCGATCTTGTCCGCACCGCCGACGATGGGCAGCCCGGAGGAACTCGGCTGGGTGGCGGTCGCTTCAACGGTTTCGGCGGCAGAGATTGGTGTGGCTGTCCACTGGATGACGATGGGTTGGACCGTCTCTGTGGGGACTCCGCTTACAGACGGGGCGGTGGCGGTGATCGGCGCCTCAAGCAACGACGCAAGCATGTCCCCGCCCATGAAGTAAAGTCCTCCGCCGATGACTGCTGCCAGTAATATCAATACCGCGAGAATCGCGAACACCGGCGAGCGGCGCTTTTTCGGCTCCATCTGCGCAGTGGATGTAGATTCCTGCTGCTTTTTGATCGTGGCGGTTTTGTTATACGGAGATAGTCTCGCCGTGGTGTTGTCACTGCGTTCGGGCGGGGTCACTCCGCGTAGAAAAGCCTTGAGCGTTTCGACCAGTTCCACGGCGGTCGAGAAGCGTTCATCCCGGTTTTTAGCCATGGACGTGGAGATGACCTTTTCCATCCACAGGGGCAGATTGGGGTTGGCTTCCAAAATATGCGGAACCGGCTCGGTGATGTGTTTGATCGCCAGCCCAAGCGGAGTATCCGCCTTGTAGGGCTGTTTGCCCGTGACCATTTCATAAAGGATGACGCCCAGCGCGTAAATGTCGGCACGCCCATCCACGGGGTCACCGGCGGCTTGTTCGGGCGCCATATAGGCGGGCGTACCGATGATGGCGCTTCCGGTCATGTTGCCGGAAGCCTCCCCCTGACTGAACTTGGCAATGCCGAAATCAGAGATGAGCGGAACGCCGCGGTTGGTAAACAGGATGTTGGCAGGCTTGAGGTCGCGGTGGACAATTCCACGGGAATGCGCCTCATCCAACCCCGGCGCGATCTGCTCCAGAATGCGGACGGTTTCTTCTATGCTGAAAGTGTGTGACTTGATGCGCTCCGAAAGCGATCCCCCGCTCATGTAGCGCATCACAAAATAAGGCTGACCGTTTTCCTCCCCCACATCGTAAACGGGCACAATGGAGGGATGCTCCAATTGCGCAATGATCTTTGCTTCCCGCTCGAAACGTACACGGAACTGCGGGTCGGAATGGATCAGCTCCGGCGGCAGGAATTTGATGGCAACTTCCCGTTCGAAACGAGGGTCATAGCCGCGATACACTGTGGCAAAACCACCCCGTCCCAATTCGGATTTGATTTCATAACGCCCGATTTTTTCTGGCATGACCATGAAGACAAGTATACCTATTCAAAGGTATCAACGCAAGAATGGAGGAACGAATTGAAATGTTTCAATCCGTCATGTACAACCCGCCCGTGGACTCCATCCAGTCTGCGATGCGCTCCACGGCGGCGGTAATGTCGTTATCTGAAATATCAACTTCGATCTTCGGCAGGATCGATTCATCGAACAATTTGCGGATGAGTTTTTGCTCCTCCACGAAGAGATTCAGGTCATCGTACTGCGAAGGATTGCCCGAAACCTTCAACCGTTCCGCCCGCGCCGCCTCGAAGGATTCAAGCGAACGCGTCATCAGCACCAGCCGAAAGTTGAGTGGAAGCAGGCGTTCCTCCAGCCAGTGGAAGTCGTAATCCTTGTTGTAGGTCATTTGCTGATACATGCGCGTGGAAAGATGGAAGCGGTCTACGATCCATGAGTAATAGCGCTGCAACTCGAAAAGCTTTACCCATGTTTCGTAGGTTTCCATTGCCAGAGACTCCTCCTGCGGCTCGAAGTTGATCAATCCGCGCCCCCAGGGTAAATTGGTGAAAGCGCACCACTCGCCGCTGATCAGCGGCGAGTGGTATCTATACTTGCGTGGACCGACAATGCACGGATGTTCGTTCAAGGCAAAGGCGATATCGGTCTTGAATGTGAGGCGGGTGCCTTCGAGAATGATCTTTGGCGTGAGTTTGCTCATTGCGAATTGACGAAATCCTCCAACTCCGGTTCGAGGGTTATACCAAGGTCACGGGCGCGGGTGAGGTAGAGTTTTGCCAGCGCATCATTCTGAATGGATTCACCGTAATAGTAGCAGCTTCCAAGAAAGTAATTGACGTACGCATTGTCCTGCATTTGCGGGTAGACCATTTCCAGATAGTTGCGTCCGTTCTCGTAATCTTCAAGCAGGGTATACGAAAAACCGATGTATACCTGGGCGTCTACAAGATAGTCCGAGCCAATGGATTTGTAGATTTCCTCGGCTTTTTGGAATTGTGTCAGTGCCTCGTTGTAATCCTCCCTTGCAAAATGTACCCTGCCGGCGCCGTAATATCCTTCGGGGTTATTGGCGTCAATTTCCAAAAGGGTGTTGTACTCTTCGAGGGCGCTGTCGTATTCTTCGAGCCCCATGTAGGCATTGGCAAGTCCTAGATGCGCGACATCATTATCCGGCGCGACTTCAATGGACTTTTGATACCAGGTGATCGCCTCATCCACGCTGCCCTGCTGGCGGAGCTGCAGGGCGAGGTTATCCATCGCATCGCAATAATTGGGGTCGAGTTCAAGAGCTTGGCGGTAGGAACTTATGGCAGAAGTGGTATCCCCTGCCTGTTCATACGTCACACCCTGGTTGTAGGCATCCACAGCTTCCGGCACATCCGACGGGCAGTAGACGTCGAAATTGTCCCTGCGGGTGATCGGCGTGGATGTGGCTTGCTGCTGGGGCGGTTCAAGGGTGGGCAGGTCATAAGGGGTTGGAGTTGTTCCGATGGCTTTTTCGAGCGTGGCACATGCCAGTGAGCTTGATAAGAGCAAAACGATATACAGAAATTTTTTCATGATCTTCTCCTAATCGTAGGGTATTTTCCCATTTTTAAAATTGTATAGGCAATGGTCTGTTTGTACTAAGTTGCAATTCTGATAAATTTCTGAAATGAATCGTCCATACAGTTGTGGTATATTCCCCCCGTAAAGGTAAACTTTGTTATGGACGACAGAATCACAATCATCGAAGGACCGCCCCCCATCTTTGAACACGTCAACGACGGTTGGGCAATGGGCTTGAACGAGAGCCCGAATCTTACCGTGCCTGCATTAACGCGCCTGCGCACCTTTAATGGTCCCGCATTGGTGCAGCGTTGCTACAATGCCTGGCATAACCGCAATTCCATTCACTTGCATTACCGCAGCGAAGCGGGGCTGGAGCAGACCGCTCCCATTCTTGCCGCACGCAATGTGGAGACCAACGATGGACAAGTCCTGCTTTTGTGGGTCTATCTCGACAGCGAAAAGGTCGAATACGAAACCGACACCGGCGACGACGATCAACTGGACGACTACCCTGGCGAATAGGGTATAAAATAAGTGACAGTCATTTTCAAGGTGACTGTCACTTTTTATTTTGAGGACATCCATGACAACGCTTCTTTCTTCGCTCGAATCTGGTGTGCTGACCCTGAGCCTTAACCGCCCCGAACGCGCTAACGCCTTCGACCTCGAAATGACACAGGCTTTGCAGCGTTCCCTCACCGAAGCGGAAAAGGACCCGCAAGTGAGATGTGTCATCCTCACCGGCTCAGGGAAGGTTTTCAGCGCCGGACAGGATATCACCGAGATGAAAAAATACGGCGGGGATATTTCCTACCGCGAGCATTTGGAGGAGACATACAATCCGCTAATTTTGCAGCTCCGCGAGATGGGCAAACCAGTTGTCGCCGCCGTCAACGGACCTTGTGCAGGGGCTGCATTTGGCATCGCTTTGGCTTGCGACTTGCGCATTGCACATTCACGCGCCTATTTCGTGGTGGGATTCAGCGGTATTGCCCTCGCGCCCGATTCAGGCGTCTCGCTCCTCCTGCCGAAGTTGATCGGGTTGGGGCGCGCGCAGGAATTCTTCTATTCAAACAAACCGATCTTTGCAAGGCAGGCACATGCGTGGGGCATCGTCAACAAAGTAGGTGGATTCAACTATCAGCGGCTGGTCAGCCAAACGGCAGGTACACTGGCTCGAGGTCCGCGTGAGGCGTTTGCGGCTGGGAAGAAGGCGTTCAATGCGGCAGTCCTGCCCAACCTGGTAGATATGCTTAATACTGAAGGACTCTTGCAAGATCAAGCAGGCAAATCAGCGGAACATCGCGAAGGTGTGGCGGCATTCTTTGAAAAGCGGAAACCAAACTTTGAGTAGGGTTTGTAATTGTGATGGTAAACTTTTTTAGGCTTCTTCGTTCAAAATGGTTACATCTCGGTCTGGGGATATTGATATCCATTCCTTTTTTTATTTCCAATTTCCGCATTCTTACTGAACATTTGAATACCACATTTGATGACGCGTATATGTTCTATCGTTATGCGGAAAATTTTTTGAACGGGTATGGTGTTGCATGGAATCCGGATGGCGTGCAAACATATGGTGTGACCAGCCTTCTTTATCTGTTTTTGATTGTTGGGGTAACATGGGCTTTTTCTTCTATAGGTAGTGGTCCGACCCTTGTTATTACATCTTTGCGATGGGTATGTTGACTATTTCTGTTTTAGTTGTATGGGCTCTTAAAACGAATATGTCTAAAACTGTCAAAAGTATCGTTTTCTTTTTGTTTCGTTGGTCATGGTCATTTTGCTTTCTTCGAAAATTTATTTGCTTCATTCCACCAGCGGTATGGACACTACCTTGGCGATTCTTAACACTACATTGATGGTCATTACTGCTGTAAAGTGGGTGCAAACTCCGAAGATACAGAATCTAATTTTGTTGGTGCTTTCGGCTTATGCAAGTTTTTAACCCGCCCTGATCTGCTTTTATATACCTTACTATTTCCGATCTTTTACGGCTGTTTTTTTTAGAGGAAGACCGTAACAAGAATACTTTTCGTTTTATTGTTGTCATTTCGTCGATTCTACTGTTGGATACATTAATCAAGTATCTAATATTTGGGAATCCGCTTCCACTTCCTTTTTATGCAAAAGTATGGGTTTTACGATGGTTATAAGGGATGCCCATGTGGAATCCCATGACTTACCTGTTTCAGTTTTTCAGGTTGGTATTCCCATTTATCACGATTATGATTTTTTCAGTTACAACGAAAAACTGGAAATTAGCTTTCGCTTTTTTTCTCCGGTCTTGTTCACCTTCCTTTATTTTTTTCGATGGTTCAGGTGATGGGTTTTTGGGCACGTTACTATATTCCAGCCCTTCCTTTTTTATTATTGGAAGTTTACTGATCTTCAATCAACGCGCTGAGGAGACGGATCTTCCACCCGCTCGAAGATGATTCTTCGTGGAGCGGTGACATTTATTACCTTTCTCTTGTTGTTCGTTCCTTTCGTTCAGTCTTCTATGGAGAAGTTATACGAGACCAGGCTTATGCCGCCTGTCAAAATCTATAAGAGTGTATTATCACAAACAATTGTAGATGAAATTCCTTATATGAGTTGGCGACGTTCCATTGAAGCTATGGCTCGAATGTGCTCTCAATTACCATCTGGAACTGTTGTGGCAATGTCTGAATATGGATTGGTTGGGGCAAATGCTCCCAAATTCAGATATTGGACTTGCTAGGATTACATGATCCTTCTTCGCACATAACGGTTTTAGCACAGCGGAACTTTTCGCCGTACTCCAGATCTGATTTGGCTACCGCCACCAGACTACTCAAAATATATTCATCCATTCAAGATGACCCAAATTTCCTGTCTGATTATGATTATTACCCCGGGGTGTTTAATACAGGGTTAGCAGTTCGACGTGACTCTGCGCACTACGAACGCATTATGGATATTCTTCAAACTTTATGGCGAGATTATTATCCAAATATGGAATTGCCCCATATCCTGGATAAATAACTCATATTACCCTATCCTTTCGTGAGAGGGTTAGGGTGAGGGAAAACAGCGTTGCTTTCAACAAACTACGTAAGGTGAGTAAATAATATCTGGATGTGATAGGCGTATCCAAATTAGGTGTAACAGGGTTACATAAAACGTCAAAAGATGTCATTTTTTGTCAAAAATCAGTGTACTTTTGTCATATTGACGCAGGTTTGAATTTCGTGTAAAGTTTTAGTGCAATTTAGTTAGAAATATTTGTGGAAATATCTTATGAACCAGCGAATTCACATAGGCTGTGAATAAGCGGGCACCCCGTCCGGAGTGTCCGCTTATATTTTCTCTAAACCTCTTATAGGAGAGTAACATGTCAGGACAAATCAATGCGTTTGAAATGGCACAGAAACAGTTTGATGCAGTTGCCAAACAATTGAAGCTCGACTCCGGCGTTGCCGAGACCCTGCGTTGGCCGATGCGCGAATATTCCTTCCGCATCCCCGTGCGCATGGACGACGGCTCGCTCAAGGTCTTCCAGGGCTTCCGCGTTCAGCACAACGATGCGCGCGGTCCCAACAAGGGCGGTATCCGCTTCCACCCCGCTGAAACCATGGACACCGTCCGCGCTCTCGCGACATGGATGACCTGGAAATGCGCCGTGGCAGACATTCCGCTCGGCGGCGGCAAGGGCGGCATTATTGTCGATCCTTCCACGCTTTCCGTGGTCGAAAAGGAAGAGCTGTGCCGCGGTTGGGTGCGTAATATGTGGAAGAACATCGGTCCACGAAATGACGTCCCGGCGCCCGACGTAGGAACCACCCCCCAGATGATGGGCTGGATGATGGATGAATATTCCAAGCTCGTCGGTCAATACACCCCCGGCGTATTTACTGGTAAACCTCTCGGCGGCGGCGGCTCCCTCGGACGCACTGAAGCCACCGGCTACGGCGTGATCTACACCGTGCGCGAAGCGATGAAACACCTCAACATCGACCCGAAGAAATCGGTTGCTGTGCTTCAGGGCTTTGGTAACGTTTCGCAGTATGCGGCTGTTGGCTTCGTCGAGATCCTCGGCGGAACCGTGGCGTGCGTCTCCTGCTACGACCGCCATGAGAAGAAAGCCTTCACCTACAGCAAGAAAGGCGGCATCGATCCGCGCTTCCTGCTCTCCATCGTGGACGAATACGGAACCATCGATAAAGCCAAGGCTATGGATGCCGGTTATCAGGTGGACGACGGCGACAAGTGGATCGAGTTCGAAGGCAATGTGCTCATCCCCGCCGCACTCGAAGGACAGGTCAACGGCGATACGGTCAAGAAGATTTCCAAGGGCATCAAGATCGTTGCCGAAGGCGCGAATGGTCCCACCACCCCCGAAGCGGACGAAGTCTTCAAGAAGAACAATATCTTCAACATCCCCGACTTCCTCTGCAACGCCGGCGGCGTGACCACCTCCTACTTCGAACAGGTTCAGAACGACATGAACTTCTACTGGAGCAAGGACGAAGTCCTGCAGCGCCTCGATGAGAAGATGACCTCCGCGTTCAACAGCGTGTACGACCGCCACGAACAGGAAAAAGTCTACATGCGCGATGCGGCTTACATGGTCGCCATCGACCGCGTGGTCAAGGCGATGGAACTCCGCGGCTGGCTGACCGGCGCAGCGTAGTTCAGTAATCAGTAGTCAGTAAGCAGTAAACAGAAGAGGATGCGCTGAAAGGCGTGTCCTCTTTTTATTTCTCCCCGCTTCTTTTCGGACTTTGTGCCTGATTCTGTTTCTTACGCCTGATCTTACGCTGAAGCCTTTTGATACAATAACCAAATACTACTCACTGATAACTGACAACTAATCACTATTTCCGAGGTCTTCATGTCCAAACCAACTTTCAAATGGGACGATCCCTTCCTGCTCAACGATCAACTGACCGACGAGGAACGCATGATCCGCGACACCGCGCGCAGATACTGTCAGGACAAACTCATGCCGAGAGTCCGCGACGCGAACCGCAACGAAACCTTCGACCGCGCCATCATGGACGAAATGGGCGCGTTGGGTCTTCTCGGCTCGACCATCCCTGAGGAGTACGGCGGCGCAGGCTTGAACCACGTCGCCTACGGACTCATTGCCCGCGAAGTGGAACGTGTGGACAGCGGCTATCGTTCCGCGATGAGCGTGCAAAGTTCATTGGTGATGTACCCGATCTTTACGTATGGAACTGAAGATCAAAGAAAAAAATACCTTCCAAATCTGGCAAGTGGAAAGTGGGTCGGCTGCTTTGGATTGACCGAGCCGAATCATGGCAGCGATCCCGCCAGTATGGAAACCCGCGCCAAAAAAGTGGACGGCGGTTACATCCTGCACGGCAACAAGATGTGGATCACCAACTCTCCCATTGCAGATGTGTTCGTTGTGTGGGCAAAACTTGAAGGCGAGATCCGCGGCTTTATTTTGGAAAAAGGCATGAAGGGACTTTCCGCGCCGAAGATCGAAGGGAAGTTCAGCCTGCGGGCGAGTATCACCGGCGAGATCGTGATGGATGAAGTCTTTGTGCCGGAAGAGAATATTTTCCCCGAAGTGAAAGGCTTGAAGGGACCGTTCGGATGCTTGAACAAGGCGCGTTATGGAATTGCCTGGGGCGCACTTGGTGCCGCGGAATTCTGCTGGCATGCGGCACGGCAATACACATTGGACCGTCCGCAGTTCGGGCGTCCACTGGCGGCGAATCAGTTGATCCAACTCAAGCTGGCGAATATGATGACGGAAATTACATTGGGATTGCAGGGCGCATTACGCGTTGGGCGTCTGGTCGATGAGGGCAAATCCACGCCTGAGATGATCTCGCTCATCAAACGCAACTCGTGCGGCAAGGCATTGGATATTGCGCGCATGTCCCGCGATATGCACGGCGGTAACGGCATTTCGGATGAGTATCACGTCATCCGCCACGTAATGAATTTGGAAGCGGTCAATACCTATGAAGGGACGCATGACATCCATGCGTTGATATTGGGGAGAGCGCAAACGGGTTTGCAGGCGTTTTCGTAAAAAGTGTAGGGGCGGGGTCACCCCGCCCCTACTTATGTCCTTCCAGACAGACCACACCTTCCGCGCCGACATTCGCGTTGTGGACTGTGCCAGCGGGCAGGTCGAGCCGGTCTCCGGCTTTGAGCGTGAGGGATTGATTCAATTCGGGCAGCCCGAAGGTGATGCTTCCCTGCACAACGTAGATGACCTTGTCGTAGCTGTGCGTGTGTGCGGAATAAATATCGAACGGACCGTTCGACCATGAGTAGGGGTCGAGACCTTCGTTGACCATCAACTGCCACAGCGTGGCACGGGTCGGGGGTGTGGAATCAGACCAGGGCGTGACTTGAGGCGTTTTCATCGTCTATGGCGCTAAATTGTATCCGGCATCCACCCAGGCGGAGAGTCCGCCAAGCAGGGCTTGCACGTTCTCAAATCCATTGGTCAAAAGCAGGAACGCCGCACGGGCGCTCGTGTGTTCGTTCGGTCAGGTGCAGTAGGTGATGATCCACTGACTTTTTTCGAGCGACAGTTTATCGATGCTTACTTCGAACTTTTCCAATGGGATGGAGATCGCGCCTGCCGCATGACCCTTGGCGTATTGATCCACGCTTCGCACGTCGACGAGGATGGCTTGACCTGAATCCAGGGCGGCTTTGGCGGCTCGAACCTCGATGCGCGGAACATCCGCCTCCGTTTGCGGAATGCCGTTGTTTTGCGGTTGGACGTAAATTGCAGTGGGGTCTGTTTGGGGGGCGAGCGTTTGGCAGGCGAAGGTGGAAACGATCAGGATGAAAAGTATGGGTATGTTTTTATGTTTCATGTCTCAAATAAAGTAGGTCACGCTTTAAGCGTGACCTACTTGTTTGATGGTGATTTTTTCTAAAGTTTGCAGAAACGATCGGCGCGTTTGCCGATGATGGCGAGGCTGTCTGCCCAGAACTTCTTGGTGCGGATGTTGATGCCAAACTTGTCGGCGAGGTCTGCGGCGGTGGCTTCGCCGGTGGAGGCGAGAAGTTCCTTGTAGGCGGGTACGAACTCCGCGCCGCGCTTCTGGTAGATGGCGTACAAACCCGTGGCGAAGAGCAGACCGAAGGCATACGGATAGTTGTAGAACGAGAAGCCAGCCGAGTAGTAATGAGGCTTCCACGTCCACATGTATTTCTGGAGGTATTTTGCATCCAGCCCGTCACCGTAGGTGGCTTTCTGGGCGCGTTCCATGATGTCGTTGATCTCTTCGGCAGAGAGTTCAGATTTGGCGCGGCGCTCGAAGACTTCCTTTTCGAACAGATAGCGTGAGTAGATATCCACCACCACCTGCGAGGCGTTATTCATCTGCGCTTCGAGAATGGAAAGCACTTCCTGCGGATCGGTGGTCTGTTCGAGGGCGGCTTCGGTGGCGATGGTTTCGCACATGATGGAAGCGGTCTCGGCGAGAGTCATGGGAGTCTGCTGCTGGAGCGGGGTCTTGTCTGCGGTGAAGGCGCACTCGTTATGGAAAGCGTGTCCCAGTTCATGAGCCAGCGTGCTGACCTGGTCGAAAGAGCCGTCGAAGTTGGCAAGGATGCGGCTTTCTTTCACACCGTCCAAGCCCATGCAGAAGGCGCCGCCGCGTTTGCCTTCGCGCTGTTCGCCGTCGATCCAGTTGTTGTCAAAGGCGCGTCGGGCAAAGGCGCCGAGTTCGGGCGAGAACTTGTTGAAGTTATCGACAATGAAATCGCGGGCTTCTTCCCATGAATAAACTTTATCGGTCTTGCCGAGCGGGGCGGATACATCCCACCAGGCGAGTTGTTCCTTGCCGATCAGTTTTGCCTTGTGTTTGAAGTAGCGGCGGAACATGGGGAAGGAATCTTTCATCGCGCCGAGCATGGCTTCGAGTGTGGCGCGATCCATGCGGGCGGCGTCGATGGAGGCGTGGATGCTGTCTTCACGTCCGCGCTTTTTGTCGAGGACGAGAGTCTCGCCTTTGACGCCGTTGAGACAAGCCGCGAGGGTTTCCTGAACGCCTTCCCACGCCTTGTTCTCGGCTTCGTAGCCGCGTCGGCGCGTGGCTTCGTCGGGATGCGAGCGCAGGTTGATGAGCGCGGGCATGGGCATCTTCTGCATCTTGCCGTCCATTTCGAAATCGACGGTCATTTGCGAAGTAACTGTCCCTTGCAATTTGCCGAAGGCGTTGCCTCCGCTCAAGGTCAGTTCTGCGGCGAGGGCTTCTTCCGTCTCGCTCATCAGGTATTTGGATTGCTCCGCCGCTTCGAGCAGGATGAATTCATGCGCCTTCGCGGCAGGATTGGTCTTGACCGCTTTTTTGATGGCGGCTTTTCCAAGCTTGCCAGCCCAGGCGATGAAGCGGGTATTGAGCATGCTGGTCTGCACGTTCATCTGCTCGAACTCGGAGAGCGTACGCATGGCTTCCTTGTTGCGCGAGTCGGTGGTGATGTAGGAGTAGATGAAAGGTCCAATGGTGCCGCCCAGCTCGAAGAGGTCATTGAAGCGGTTCACGGCTTCGCCGAGGACCTTGCCGAGTTTCTTCGGGTCGGTCTTGGAATCCGCTTTGACTGCTTTCTTGAAGAAAGCTTCAAGCTCATCCAGCATGGTCTTGTATTTCTTGATGGCGGATTTGAATTGTTTTGAATCAAGCGAGGGATAGACGTTGGTCAGGTCCCAGCGGGGTGCGGAAACGGTCATATGTATTCTCCTCAATAAGTAGTTAACCCAAGTATACCTTCGCGCGGGAACTTTTGAATGGTGTGTTCAGTCCTTTTTGGTGTAAAGTTAATTTATGGAGGCACCCTTATGAAACAGGATAAATTTCTCACCGGTATTTTGATCGGCGTGGGCGCGCTCATCATCCTTGCGCTTGTCCTCTTCTTCTTCCGCCAGGACAAACGGGATTATCTGCCGGACGACACTCCGGAAGGCGTGACCCATAACTACGCTCTCGCCGTTCTCAACAAAGATTATGAAAAAGCCTACGGCTATCTTGCCGACCTGAAGTACAAACCCACCTATGAAGAATTCCGCCAATCGTTCCTGAACGGCATGGCGAATCCGGAAAATACGGGGTTGGATGTCGGCGCAGCGACCATCACAGGTGACGAAGCCGTGGTGGACCTGACGCTGTATTATTCATACAGCGATCCATTCTCCAGCCGCACCGGCAGCCCAGACCGGGCTCTTTTGGTGAATCAAGGCGGGAATTGGAAGGTCAGTTCGATGCCATATAGCTTCTGGGATTACAACTGGTATCAGGAACCGTATTCACCCTAGTGAGCGTTTTAAACTCCTTTTTGGGACACGGATTACTCGGAATGAACGGATTTTCGCGGAAAACCATTGATTGAAAAATCCGTGTCCTTAAGAAAACGTCTCTTAAGACGAAAGGATAATCATGAAAACCATTCGACGCCTTTACTTTTACGCCGTTGCCGCCATCAGCATCGAAGTTGTGTTGTGGGGCATTATCGGGTTGATACGTTCCATCTTCAACACGCAGGATATTTCCAACAACGCATCCAACCTGGCGCAGGCATTGGCGCTTATCTTCGTGGGGGTTCCGATCTTCCTGATCCACTGGTTTTGGACGCAGCGCGCATCCGCAGCGGACGCGGAGGAACATTCAGCCAGCATCCGCGCGGTATTCCTTTACGGGATATTGCTCGGCACATTGATACCCGTCATCCAAAACCTGCTGGCATTCATCAACCGCACGATCCTGTTTTCCACTCATCTTTCTGTGGCGCGCGCCGTCGTCGGCGGTTCGCAAACCTGGGTGGATAACCTCATCGCGGTCATCGTCAACCTGCTCATCGCCGCATATTTTTGGAACGTCCTCAAATCCGATTGGAGCAGTCTCGCCGAAACCGAAAACTTTGCAGAGATACGCCGCCTGTATCGGTTCATCTGGGTCTTATACGGCTTGTTGATGACCGTGTACGGCACACAGCAAGCCCTGACTTATGTCTTCGCATTTCCTGGAAATGTGCTTGGGACCATCGGGAAGGAGACGGCAGTCAATGCGATAGCCTTGATGTTGATCGGCGCACCCATTTGGTATTTCACCTGGCGGCTCTTGCAGGATGCGCTGGCTGATCCTGCCGAAAAAGAGTCTTATCTACGCCTTGGCATTCTCTACCTATTGACTCTCGGCGGCGTGATCGTTTCCCTCGTTTCCGCTGGCGAATTGACCTATCTCATTTTGCTGCGCTTGTTCGGCAGCGACGAATCGACTGCGGAATTCATCCGTCTCATTGGCGGACCGATCGCTGTCGGCGTGCCGCTCGGCGTGGTGTGGATGTATTACGGCACATGGCTGAATCGGCAATTCGCTTTTGATGAGAACGGTCCGCGCCGCGAAGGGAAGCAGCGACTCTACACTTATATTCTTTCCTTCCTCGGGCTGGCATCGTCCACTTTTGGGGTGCTCGCCCTCTTTTCGGTGTTGATCGACCTGGCGCTGGGCGATTCTTTCCTGAGCGAACAGGGAATCCGCGAACCGCTTGCGGGTGCGTTCGCCACACTCGCTGTCGGCTTGCCGGTCTGGTTGACGACTTGGCGACCGATGCAGGCGCAGGCGTTGACGTCTGCTGATACTGGCGACCATGCGCGGCGTTCGCTCATCCGCAAGTCTTATCTGTATCTTGTGCTGTTCGTTTCAGTGATCGGGGGTATGGGAACGGCTGGAGCGTTGGTGTTCGAATTGATCAACATGGCGTTGGGTGGCAGCAGTACTTTCAGTTTGAAGGACGCGCTCAACGAATTGACGGCGCTGGCGACTTTCGCTGTTTTGCTGGTGTATCACCTTTCCGTTTTGCGGAAGGACGGTGTGACCCGCGAAGACGCGCTTACTGATAAGCAGTCAAATTTCCACGTTGTGGTTTTTGACCATGACGGAAAATTTGGTGAAGCCGTAAAGGCTGTCTTTGCAAAGCGCGCGCCCGATGTGCCGGTGCGAGTGTTGACCATGAACGAAGCCGTCCCTGAAGATGTGAAAGCGGATGCCGTGGTGCTGCCCGGCTCCGTCGCAGTGGATTTGCCGGTAACTGCCGCAGCGTGGATCAGGTCATTTGGCGGGAGCAGGTTCATCGTCAGTGATGAGGCGGCGGGCGTGTTTTGGATGAACGATTTCGAGCAGGCGGCGGATTCGGCGAAGACTCTGGCGGAAGGGCAGGACCTCCGCCCGCAATCCTCCAAACGGACATCTTCGATATGGACATATGTTGCTTATGTCTTTGCGGGGTTGTTTGCCTGTCAGTTGTTGTTCATATTATTGGGATTGGGAATCTCATTGGTAGCCGGTAATTAGTTACAGTGTAGGTCACGCAGGCAGCGTGACCTACTTGTTTCTTAATGATATACTTTTGAAAATTCTTCATTTCATCAAGCGAGGCGCACCATGAAAGTGACTGTCCTTCAAGAGAATCTTGCCCGTGGTTTAAGCATTGTTTCGCGTGCTGTGTCGTCGCGCAGCACGCTGCCTGTTTTATCGAACATTTTGATCGCGACCGATGAGGGGCGTTTACGACTTTCATCCACCAACCTGGAATTGGGAATTACCTGTTGGATCCCCGCCCGCATCGACGAGAACGGCTCGACGACTGTCCCTGCAAGGACGTTCTCCGATCTGGTCAACACGCTGCCGGGAGATCAGGTTCAACTTAATCTCGATCTAAAAACCCAGAACCTGCATGTGCAGGGCGGTTCATCCAATAACGACATTAAGTGCATCGATGCGCAGGAATTCCCGCCGATGCCCACACCTGAGATGAAGGACGCTGTGCAGTTGAATGTGGCGGATTTCAAAGAGATGATCCAGCAGGTGGTGTTTGCCGCTTCGACCGATGAAGCCCGCCCGGTGCTGATGGGCGTTTTGATGAATGTGGAAAAAGACAAGGTTACGATGGCGGCGGCGGACGGTTTCCGTCTCTCCGTACGCAAGGGACAGCTCGCCCAGTCTGTGAAGGATACGATCAATATCATCATCCCTGCGCGCGCGTTGAACGAGTTGGCGCGTGTGGCTCATGACCCCGAAGAACCGATTTACATGGTTGTGCCCAAACAGCGCGGACAGGTTCTCTTCCGTGTGAAGGATGTGGAAGTGGTCTCGCAGTTGATCGAAGGTACCTTCCCCGATTATCACCAGATCATCCCGCGCAATTACAAGTCGCGTACGTTGGTCTCGACGGCGGCTTTGCTCAAAGCCTGCAAACAGGCGGAAATCTTTGCCCGCGAAGGTTCGAACGTGGCGCGTTTGGATATCAAGCAATCCAACGGCGAAATGCAACCGAGCGAAGTGGAAATCTCCGCGACCTCGGAAGAGACTGGCAAGAACGAGACCATCGTCGAAGCGACTGTGGACGGCAGCGGCGTGTTGATCGCATTCAACGTCAAGTTCCTGCGTGAAGCATTGGAAGTCATCAAAACCCCGAATGTGGCGTTGGAAACCACGGCTCAGAACGCGCCGGGAGTGGTCAAGCCGGTTGGCGATGAAAACTTCCTGCACGTCATCATGCCGATGCATTTGGGGTAAAACAAATAAACGATGTGAATCCGCCAGAGCCATGTGCCTGGCGGATTTTTGTTATAGAATCAGACTGCGTTGAAATCATAGATCAGGACTTACACAGAAAGGCTCCTTTGTCCACTAATCTTGAACTTGTTCGCGTGGATTAGCGCAGATTAGTGGATTCTGATTGGGTTTTGCGTAAATCCTAAAACTTCATTTTGCAATACAGGTGAATCGATGACCTTTCCAAGAATCTCCATTGACAATGTACTCCGCATCCTGCTTGCGCTCAGCCAGTATCCCATTTTGAGCGGACGTATCCGCCACCGCATGAGGAAACTTTTGTTCACGCGCGGCATCGTCCGCAAGGAAACGTTCGACGAAGAAGTGAAGCGCAAAGCGGTCGAGTCTCAGGCGATCGAAGGTATTAAAGACCCGTTGGCTGAAGAGACGAATGAAGTGTGGCAGATGCGCCTCACGCGTGTGAAGGATTCGCTCACCGATTTTTACTTTGCCTACAACCTGCCGTATTCCGAATTCGAAGATCTGGTCCGCACGATATTGGCAGAACGCGGCAGCATCGAAGCGGACGTAGTCTGGGTCAACCCGGAATTGGCGCCTCAGGATCTGCTCTTTGAACAGGCAGAGATGATCGAGTCCATGCCTGCCGAGGAAAAGAAGAAATATGAGGCGCGCCTTCAGGCGATCATCGCGGTGCTCATCCGCACCATGATCAGCGACCAGTTAAGATACATCCGTATTGCCCGCAAGTGGTTCACGGTTGGCGACCTGCGTGAGATCAGCAGACGCAAGATCGGCGGCGGGAAGATCGGCGGCAAAGCGGCGGGCATGCTGCTTGCCATGCGTATCATCAAGAATACCGCGCCGCCTGAAATCGCAAACCGTTTCCGCATCCCAATTTCCTTTTACCTCGGTTCCGATGTGTACTACAACTTTATGGCACTGAACGATCTCGGCGATTGGAATGGACAGAAATATAAATCGGAAGAACAGATGCGCGCGGACTTTCCACAACTTTGCGAAGAGTTCTATCGCGGCGAGTTTCCTCCCGAGGTGATCGAGAGCCTTGCAGGCATTCTTCACGAAGCGGGCAATCGTCCGTTGATCGTGCGTTCGTCAAGTTTGCTTGAGGATAATTTCGGCACATCCTTTGCCGGAAAATACGAAAGCATATTCCTTCCCAATCAAGGCTCGCATAATGACCGCCTCTCCGCGCTGACGAATGCGATAGCCAGGATCTACGCCAGCGTGATGAATCCCGATGTGTTGATCTATCGTCATCAAAAGGAACTCGCCGATTATGATGAACGTATCGGCATCCTGATTCAGATCGTGGAAGGCGAACAAGTCGGGCGTTATTATCTCCCGCACGCAGCGGGTGTTGCATTCAGCCGCAACCTCTTCCGCTGGTCGCCGCAGATCAAGCATGATGAAGGCTTCCTGCGTCTTGTTTGTGGAATGGGCACACGTGCCGTCGATATGGCGGATGATTATCCGCGTTTGGTCGCGTTGAGTCATCCGCGCCTGCATTCGTCATCGGATATCCGTACCATCAAACAATACTCCCAGCAAAAAATGGATGCTATCGATCTTGAGTCCAATACCTTTGTGACCATCCCTGCCGCGGATGTCTTAAACTCGGATTATGATCCGCTTCGCTACATTGCCCAGGTCGAACAGGATGGATACCTCGCCCCGATCCGTTCGCGCCTCTTCCCTACGGAGAAGATGGTCATTACATTCGACGGTCTTCTCTCGCGGACGCCTTTTTCTGAGTCCATGCGTACCGCGTTGAAACTGCTTGAAACGCATTACCATTCCCCCGTCGATACAGAATTCACGGTTGAGATCACCGACCCGGATGGCAAACCGGAAGTTCAGATCGCATTGCTTCAATGCCGTCCGCAAAGCCATATTCAAGAAGCGAACGAAGTGAACATCCCCAAAGATCTGGATGATAAGAAGATCATCTTCTCTTCACAGACGATGGTTCCCCAGGGCGTGGTCAAAGATATTCGCTATGTTCTTTTTGTTCCTTCTGAAGGATATTTCAATCTCGAAACGCAGGATGAGCGGACACAATTGGAACGTGCCATTGGAAAGTTGAACTCCGAACTCAAGGGAGAAACTTTTATCGCAGTGGGACCCGGGCGCTGGGGAACATCCACGCCGGACCTCGGTGTGCATGTGTCGTACAGCGATATTTACAACGTCCGCGCATTGGTTGAGCTTGCAGGAGAAGAGATCGGCGCATCCCCTGAACCGTCATTTGGCACGCACTTCTTTCAGGACCTGATGGAGTCAAATATTTATCCGCTTGGTGTTTTTCTAGATGAGGAAGGCACCATCTTCAAACGCGACTTTTTCTACAAGACTCCCAATCGGACATCTGATTTCATCTCGATCGAAAACCCGCGTGTGATGAATGCCTTGAAATTGATCGCGGTCAGCGATTATCAAAAAGGTGCCCAGTTGGATCTGGTTATGGATGCGAACAAGAGCCGTGCCGTTGCTTTTCTCACCTCAAAAGAAAAACCGACCAACGCTGAAGATACGATCACACGTTCAGCGCCTTCTGGTTTGGAATAACAAAAAATGGGTGACTTTGACGTCGCCCATTTTTTGGAATAATTTAGAACAAATGTTCTTTTTAATTTACCTCTGCTGATGGTTCTGTATTTTCTATTTGTTCTGACATTTCGGTGGTCAATTTTGGAAAGCGTGGTTGCAGCCAGAGCACGATGCCGATACTAATAATGGCAAACACACCCATGACGCCTTCCAGTGCGACCATACTGATGTTCTGGGCAAGATAAACAGCGCCCGCATCGATTGCTGTATGCCATAACACGGCCAGCCAGAACCAAATATATTTTTTACTCGCAACTCCATACATCACCATGACTGATAAAGCAACATGAAGACATATGGCGAAGAGACGTTCAACGGCTCCAAGTATCGCGAGATATGCCGGCGTTGACCAATACGCTGCAACTTGTTGTTTCGCCAACTCCAATTGTTCTGGCGGGATGCTCGGTATGGTCGATAAGTCCACGGTTCGATATACCAGCATGTTGACAAATGTCAGCCCGGCAAGAACGCCAAAGATAATGGCTTCTGCTCCGCCGTGTCCCAGCCCGATAAAGATGCCTTCCTCCCATGTTCTGCTTTTCTTCAGGATGAATGTGAACAGAATGTATCGGGCGGTTTCCTCGAACAATCCGGCCAGCAATCCCAGGATCAAGGCATAAGCGACCACACCCCAGGATTGGAAAGTTGACGTCAATGCCACGACCAGCGGCACATGCAGCACTTGTGATGCGATGAAGGTCAAACCGCCGGCAAGAAATAGCTTCCAGGATAGTTTGAATTTACGCGCAAAATAAAACCCGGCAATGATGGGAATGAGGATCATTCCCAGAAAATTGATGACGAGCATGGTTTCAAGCATGGTTGATTCCTATCTGTTATATGATGTGTATTGCGGCATGGAACGCTGGCGGACCGTTTCCCGCGTCAGTGGACGTTTAGCGATCACGTTGATCTTGTTCGCATTCTCAATGATATGCGTGGAGACAACTTCCCAGCCTTCTTCGCCCCATTCGTTGAGGAGTAATTCCAATTCGTCCGCTTTTACGCCGCTAAAGAATCCGCCAACGGTTTGGACGCGGTATTCCCATTTCTGAAGTTCATTATTCATTTGCTGATCCTTTGTTTCATGTGAAACAAAAGGCGTGCTTCGCACCGAACACGCCTTTGATAACTAGCTTTTTGTTTCCTGCGCGTAAAGGATGTACGAATAGACCATCAACACCACTGTGGATCCCAGCAGCGGAACGATCAACAGCCAGAAGGATGTTGCGCCGCCAATGAAACCTCCAATGATGGCGATGACTCCCGAAGCCATGAACAGGACCGAGCCGAGTTGATGCGTCTTATCCCAAACGGTATCGCTGGAAAGTGTCCACGGGGTGCGGATGCCGATGAAGAAATTCCGTTTCGCCTGTCTCAACATGTAGCCGATAACAATGAAGATAAGCCCGAGGAAAGGCAGCATTGCCGAGCTCATTTTGAAATCCTGATAGCCGAGGCTCCACAGCAAAGTCAGCCCGTGGATGTAGAGCATGAACGCGGAGATCAGGACGATGAAGATATTGAACATGCCGCGGAATTGGGCAATGTTCGCTTTTAATGGATCGATATTTGGAATAACGAGGAACAGCGCAAAGAGACCCAGCACAATCATCGGCATCATGAACACTGCCTGAAATTTTGGCATGTAGCCGTTCACTTGATCGTTCTCGTTCCAATGGGATGCCATCTGGTCCGGCAGTTGATTCCAAAGCAACAGACCTGCGATCACCGCAATGGCGACCAAAGTTAGTACGATAACGGATGCAGTATAAGTTTTCATTTGTAACCTTCAAAATATGTTTCATGTGAAACGTGGAACCTTCGCCCCACGTTTCACTTTGTTATAGCCAATTCTTGAGGGATATTGGCTCCGTTTATTTCTTCTGCGGAAGGTGCTTTTCGGTCAATGCGACCATGCCGCTGAGCCCGCCAAGATTCATCGTGTCCACGGCGGAGGAAGGCACGATCACAAGTGCGCCTTTTTCCTTCAAGCCTTCGAACAACATGTTCATGGCACGCAGGTGCAATGCCGTCGGATTCTCGATGTAAGACTGCGACGCCTCGGCAAACGACGCGGCGATCTGTTTCTCGGATTCACCGAGGATCACGCGAGCCTGACGTTCCCGTTCCGCTTGTGCCTGGCGGGACATCGCGTCTTCCAAATCCTGCGGGATGACGATATCGCGGATCTCCACCGACTGCACAGTGACGCCCCACGGCGTTGTGCGCTCATCAATGACTTCCTGCAATTCCTTATCGATCGAGCTGCGCCCCACCAGGATATCCGCCAGCATCTTCTTGCCGATGATATCGCGTAGTGCGGTCTGTGCTGCCCAGTCAACGGCGGCGCGATAATCCTCTACCTCAAGCGCGGCTTTCTCCGCGTCCCACACGACCCAGAACAACACGGCGTCCACGTCCACCGGCACGGTATCTTTTGTCAGCGTTTTCTGTGCTGCGAACGGCGTGACCATCACGCGATGATCGATCCATGTTGGCGCGGAATCTATGATTGGAATGATCCAGAACATACCCGGTCCGCGCAAGCCTTTGAACTTTCCGAGCCTCAACACAATGACCTTTTCCCATTGTGAAGCGACCTTCAACGCAAACAGAATATAAATGCCAACCAGCATCCAAACCACAACCCAGCCGCCGATCATCGCGTCGGAGTATTTCCCTTCACCGATGATCGCGCCCATGACAGAAACGATCATCGATGCGCCGAACAATGTGCCCGCGATTGGTGAGATGTGTTGATCGTCTTTTTTAGGTTGGATAAATGACTTTAAATTTTTCTTGTTCATTTGAACATATCTCCTGACTTACTAAATTATGCGCCTTCCTTGACGCGCTTCGCTTCTTTCCAAGACTTCAAACTGCTCTTCACCATCTGGCTTATTTCACGCTCGGTGAAGCCCAAACGGATGGCTTCACTGATGAACCGCTGTGTGAGTTCAGAAAGCGAGTCTTGCCGCAGATTTGTGCTCACATCCGGCGGCGGGATTTCTGTGATGTAGGTGCCGCGTCCCTGTTGGGTGGATATGATTCGGGCTTCGTCCAGCAAACGATATGCCCGTGCCACCGTATTGAAGTTGACGCGTAACTCTGACGCCAATGCCCGTACCGTAGGCAGTTGATCGCCCGGCTTTAATATCCCATTTACCAACTGGCTTTGTATCTGTTCGACGATCTGGGTGTAGATGGGCAGCCCGGAATGAAAATCAAGCTGCAGGGTGAGTCTCTTGTTGACCATTGGTTTCCTTATATTGTACTAATTGTATCATTGTACGAATTGTAGCACTTAAGCGGTTTCTGTCAAGATTTTTGAGGGTGTTTTAAGTCACGTTGGGATTGGGGGTATGTCCGCATTTTGAAGCGCTGAACCAGCCCAAAGTCACGAAAGAGGCGTGTTTATGCATACATCCCTCTTATGATTTGCTGATAGTCCGCATGGTAGAATTAATTTGATTCAATTCAAGGAGCAAAAAATGGAAGCTAAGACTGGTACCTGGACTGAGAAAAAAGGTTTAGCGCAGATGTTGAAAGGCGGCGTCATCATGGATGTGGTGAATGCCGAGCAGGCGAAGATCGCGGAGGATGCGGGGGCGTGTGCCGTGATGGCGTTGGAGCGTGTCCCCGCTGATATCCGTGCGGATGGCGGCGTGGCGCGCATGTCTGACCCGGATATGATCTTGAAGATCATGGAGGCAGTTTCGATCCCTGTGATGGCGAAGTGCCGCATTGGTCATTTTGTGGAAGCGCAGATTCTGGAATCCATTGGGGTGGACTATATCGATGAGTCTGAAGTGTTGACCCCTGCAGATGAAGACCATCATATTTTGAAGCACAATTTTAAAGTGCCGTTCGTGTGCGGCTGCCGTAATCTCGGTGAGGCGCTGCGCCGCATTGGCGAAGGCGCGGCGATGATCCGCACCAAAGGCGAGGCTGGCACCGGTGATGTGGTGGAAGCGGTCCGTCATGCCCGCACTGTGATCGGCGCAATCCGCCAATTGCAGGGAATGGCGGACGAAGAGTTGATGTCATTTGCCAAGAACAACGGCGCGCCGTATGAACTGGTAAAGGAAGTAAAAGATCTCGGACGTTTGCCGGTTGTGAATTTTGCGGCGGGCGGCGTGGCTACTCCTGCGGATGCGGCGTTGATGATGCAGCTTGGCGTGGACGGTGTCTTCGTCGGTTCGGGTATTTTCAAATCCGGCGACCCGGCTCGACGCGCGCAAGCGATCGTCAAGGCAGTGACCCATTATCAGGATGCCGCCATCCTTGCGGAAGTGAGCAAGAATCTCGGCGAAGCCATGGTGGGACGAAACGTTTCACAGATGCCCGAAGCAGAAAAGATCGCCGGGCGCGGCTGGTAGGAAGTGCAGCTATCAGTCATCAAACTTTTTGCTGAAGGTTGATGACTGATAGCTAAAAGTTGAATTTATGAAAATTGGTGTATTAGCCTTACAAGGTGATTTCGCAGAACATGTTTCCATGTTGAAGCGGATCGGTGTTGAAGCGGTTGAAGTACGTTTACCGGAACAATTGAACGGCTTGGATGGACTTATCATCCCCGGCGGTGAATCGACGACCATCGGAAAACTGGCGGTGGCGTATAACCTGATGGAACCGCTGCGCGAATTTGGAAAATCCCATGCGGTTTGGGGAACGTGTGCTGGCGCGATCTTTCTTTCCAGGGATATTGGACGCGACCAGCCGCTGCTTGAATTGATGGATATTAAAGTTCAGCGTAATGCATTCGGTCGTCAGGTGGATTCATTCGAGACCGATCTGGAGATCGACGAGTTGTTCAAGACTACCGGCACCGAACATCCTTACCATGCAGTGTTCATCCGCGCGCCGATCATCGAATCGGTTGGCGGCAAAGCCCGGGTGTTGTGTGCGTTGGCAGACGGACGTATCGTGGCGGCACAGCAGGGACATTTGCTGGCTACGTCCTTTCACCCCGAATTGACGAACGATACCCGCTTCCACGAATATTTTATTTCCCTTGCATCATGACCTGCGTTGAACGTTCGAACGTCAACGCATAAATCTTATGAGCATTCGTCCCCTCGACCTACTCGACCTGCCCATCATCGCACGTTATCGAAACGATGTGTTGACTCTCGATAGCACACGTGCGTTGACTCGCGGTCATCCGCTTGGGGCGATGGGATTGCTGGCGTATGTCAACCCGGCGCGGCATTTGTATGCGGCAGTCAATAACAGCGATAAGATCACGCTGCTGGGCGGCATCATCCACACACGCGGGGAATCTTTTGCGAAGCTTCTGTATCTTGCACCATCATTCAACTTCAGTGACCCGAACTTGCCTGTGTTGATCGAACATCTCGCCGCGCAGGCTGGCGAATGGCAGGCGTTTCACGTCATTGCCGAGGTGGAAGAGACCAGTGAGGTCTTTGTGGCGTTGCGAAGGTCGGGGTTTGCCGTCTATGCCTGGCAGCGGGTTTGGGATGTGAGTCAGATCGAGAAAACAGAATCAGGCTCAGAGCGGAGTTGGAAGCGCGTGCAGTCCGTTAATTTGCCTGCGGTTCAGCGTCTGCATTATCAGATCGTGCCGCAGTTGCTGCATCCCGTTGACCCGGCTCCGAACCGTCCCAATGGTTTCATCCATAAAGATGGGCATTGTTATGCGAGCGTTAATTACGGCGTTTATGGCGTGGTGTTGACTCCGCTGATTCTGCCGGATGAAGGCGATGCGAGCGAGAAGATCATTTCATTGGTTTCGAGCCTGCCCGATCGGCGCGGACGTCCAGTATATGTCAATGTGCGTTCGTATCAAGCCTGGCTTGAACCGGTGTTGGAAGATCTCGGCGCGAAGGCTTCTTCGCGGCATGCGGTGATGGTTAAGTATCTGGCGCGTTTGTTGAAGGAAGGGCAGCCTGCCCGTGTTGTGCCGTCTGCGGCGCGGATTCAGCCTACGCAAATGAGCAGAATGGATTCTGATGAGTAGCTGGTCCATATACAATCACGGTCACACCATTGGCACAGTCAGCGCTGAGGGCGGAACCATCCTCTCGGATGAATCGCATGATGGCGGCGCGCGTATCACGCTCAAACGCGGCGAGAGTTATATTTCCGTTTCCATCCACATCCGCGGCTGGATGGACCATACACGCTTCTTCAGCACAGATGCCGATGCCCAACGCGAATATCGCGCCATGCGTTCGGCAGTGGTCGCTGTGTTGAACGTCATCAACACAGAAGGGGTGAACGATATCAAGGTTTGGGAAGCGATCTCAGATTTTGTCAGGCGGTTTCCATAAATGTTAAAGGCATTGATATTTGATTTTGACGGGCTGATCCTCGACACGGAAACGCCCGAAGTTTTGGTTTGGCAGTCCATCTATAAGGAAAATGGATTTGAACTTCCCGTGCACGAATGGGAAAAGACCATCGGCGGATACGGCATCTCGACCTTTGACCCTGCCCGCAATCTTTCGCTTCTGACTCAGGGACGGCTGGATGCCGCCGCCCTTCAAACTCGATACAGGCTGGAGTCGGATGCGCTGGTACATGCCAACCCGATCATGCCCGGCGTCATGGACATGATCCACGCCGCCAAAGCGCAGGGATTGAAGGTCGCCATCGGGTCAAGCTCGCCGCATTCCTGGGTGGATATGCATGTGCAGCGTTTGAATATCATCCATTATTTTGACCATATCATTTGCCAGGACGATGTCGCTCCCGGCAGGACAAAACCCCATCCCGATATTTACCTAAAGGTGTTGGAAACCCTGCAAGTGAAAAATACCGAAGCCGTTGTCTTTGAGGATTCTCCCAATGGCGCGCTTGCATCCAAACGCGCGGGCATTTTCGTTGTGGCAGTTCCCAATCCGCTTACTGCGAGGATGAATGTGCAGGGCGATCTAAATGTATCTTCGATTGCAGACCTGTCTTTGCAGGATCTGATGAACAGGCTATAAACTTTTAGGCTGTTTATGCAAAAGAAGATTATCTTATTTATCATCGGGATTATTGTGCTTGCGGGGGGAGCCTATTCATTTCTCAGCCGTCCCAAAACTGTCGTTGTGACCATTACCGAAATCCCGGCTTCAGCGACTCCGCCTCCAACGGCGGTCCCTGCCCATTTGCCCGAAGTGCTTCCGCTGGCGAAAGACCCGTTAAAAAGATCCATTGAATCGGCGGGAGATTATCTCGTTCGCCAACAATTGGCGAATGGTGAGTTGGCGTATCAGGTCAATCCCCTAACGAATGACCGTTCGTCCACGCCTTCCAATATCCGTTTGATGGGCGGCACAGGCGCGTTGTATACCGTCTGCCGCGTGACAGAGGATTTGTCGTATTGTGAAGCGGGCGACCGCGCGTTGGAGCATTATCTTTCGAATCTTTTGACAGACCCCAAGCACTTCAAAGGGACTTGTCTCTACACCAATGGCGCCTGTCCGCTGGGCGGGGCAACGGTGACAGTGGACGCCATCTACAAACGCTGGCAGGCGACAGGCAGTGTGATGCTTCAGGATAAAAACCTGCTCGCCTCTGCCGTGGACCTTGGGTATTTCATAGTTTCCATGCGCCGCCCGGGTGGCGGCTTTTATCATTCCTTCGACCCGTATTTTGCCGGAACTGTGAATCCAAGCTACTTTGACCCTGCCTATAACGGTGAGGGAGTTGCTGCCTTATTGCAGCTTTACGAAATGACCGGCAATTCATTCTGGCTCGAGAATGCGCGTGAAGTCAACGACTTTATGATTACCCAGCCTGTGACCGAGGATTACGGTCACAGCCGTGCCCTTGCCCTATTTGCGCGGCTGGACAAACTCAGCAAAGAAGATCAGGCATACGCAAAACAGATCGCGGACCTTGTCATTGCGGGGCAGATCCGCTCGCTCAACCCGGTCAACTCGAGCATTGCCACCGCCACCAAGCTCGAAGCGCTTTCCGCGCTTGCACAAGCTCTTGCGTTGTCTGACGATGACCCTGCATGGCTAGACCGTGAAATTCGGACGTTCATCACCTTTGTGCAGGTGCGTCAATTCCCGGATAATGATTGCAGTTTTGAACTGACAAAGGATATGAGCGAGCGTTATCAGGGCGGCGTATTCAGCAGCTGCGATGACCCATCCATTCGCGTTGACGGGGTGCAGCATTGGGTCAACGGATTGACGTTATATCTTGAATATCAAGGCATGGTTTCAAAATAAAAAGGACTGGCTTCTGAAGCCAGTCCTTTTGTCTCAAATTTATTTTACACGACCCGTTCACGCATCACCGAGCTGATGTAGTCCATGATCGAGACGACGACTGCGATCGCGATCATCTGGGCGCTTGCGGCGCGGTAGTTCAACAGATTGATGTTCTGCTGCAATAGGAAGCCGATACCGCCGCCGCCCACGAAACCGATAATGGTGGACATACGCACGTTGATATCCCATCTGTACATGGTGTAGGAGATATACGGCGGGACGATCTGCGGAATGACCGCGTAGATGATTGTCTGCAGGCGGTTGGCGCCGGTGGCTTCGATGGCTTCGAGCGGTCCTGCCATGATGCTTTCAACCTGTTCGGAATAAAGCTTGGCTAAACTGACGATGGTATGCAGTCCAAGCGCCATTACACCTGCGAACGGACCAATACCCACAGCAATAACAAATACGATCGCCATGACCAGCGCTTCCACCGAGCGCATTGTATTCAACAATGTGCGCGTTATGGAATAGATGACCAACCCGATCGGCAGCGACTCTTTGGCTTTTGTGAAAACAGCGAGCAGCAGTCCCGCGATTGCTCCCACTGTGACTGGCGCCCATAGAACATAAAGTGGATTACCGATCTGGTACAGCCATTCCACCAACTGACCGATCAGACCCAACACAGTGGCGCCCGCAGCGGCTGACAGAACGATATTCAAGATCTTTGTGGTCGCCATCGGCAGTTTTTCAGAGGCGAGCTGACCGATCCGCCCCATAAAATTACTCAAGGTTCCCCCCGCTGCCAGTGCGCCAAGAGCCGGTGTAAGGATGGTGATGATATCCCCAACCTGAAAGAGGAAGTAGCCCAGAAAACCGAAAGAACCTAACGAAGTTTCGAGGCTTTTTCCGATGCTCATGGTCAATGCTGCCAGTTGGAAAAGCCCAAAGAAGCCGATCAGCACTTCGAGCAGGATCACGCCCAAACGCGTTATTTGAAGCGCGCGTCCCGGAAGGGCGGTCTCTTCCTGAGGTAACGCCCAACGCAAACCAAATATGACCACCACCGGCGTGATCACGATGCTGGCAAGGTTGATCCATATATTCGAACCCAGTCCGCTGCTTAACCCTCCCACCCAGCGAACGACAATGAAACCGATAACGATGCCAATAGGCCAGCCCAATGTGGAGAGGGCAATACTGGTCAATGGACTCTTGACCGTTTTCATCAGGTTGCGGGCAGCCATGAAACTAAGCGGGATCGCCAGCATGGTACCGAAGACCGTTGCCAGAAGGGCAAGGAAAACAGTTTCGACGATCTTGTCCCAGGTGTCGTATGCGGTTTGCGTCAGGTGCGGGGCGCCCACGTTCTTTTTCAATGTCGCGCGGATGTATTGGACGTCGTCACTTGGGCGGTCGGGGATTTCCATGGATACGACAAAATGCCCATTGCCGTCCGTCTCGGCGGTATCGCGTCCAAGTGAAACGATATTGGTCGGGTCACTACCGGGGACGAAACGTACAGGTCCGGTCGTATAAGGCGCGAAGTTGAAGCCTTCTACTTGAACGATGTCGCCGGGGTTGGCGCAGGCGGGTGTAATCACAAGATATGGTGCTGATGTGTCTGGCTCAGGAATGTTCGTTTCGCTTCCACTTGACGGACAAGTGACATAGAACGGCTGGTTTACGATCTCTTCCGTCTGGTCGTATTCAAAAATTTCCGGTTGTGCCAGCGCGCGTGTAACGCGGACCAAACTTTCCTGACGTTTTTCACTGCGCAGTTCTTCAAGGTTCACCTGTGTGATCTGGAACCCATAGGCAAAAACGACCAATCCAAGCAGGGTGGCTAAACCGATTTGCAGTGATTTCCAGGGGGATGCTTTTTTATTATTTTTCATGATGCTTATCCTACCCGCTCCGCGTCACGGCCGTAGATGTCTTTGAACTTTTTGTCGTCGATCTCTTTGGGCAGCCCTTCGAAAACCAGTTTCCCCGCATTGAGCGCCACCACCCGGTCTGCATAGCGATGGACGAGGTCGAGGAAGTGCAGACTGCATAAGACGGAAACACCGTCGGTGTCATTGATGTCTTCGAGATGTTTCATAATGCTGTGAGCAAGTACCGGGTCAAGACTGGCAACCGGCTCATCCGCAAGGATCATGGCTGGATCCTGCATCAGGGCGCGGGCGATGCCCACACGCTGCTGCTGACCGCCGCTGAGTTCATCGGCGCGGTGGTTTGCCTTGTCTGCGATGCCCACTCGTTCCAATTGTTTGTACGCTTTTTCAATGTCATCTTTGGGAAAGCGGTTAAGCAGACTCCACGCCGGGTTGACATATCCAAGCCGCCCTGCAAGTACGTTGGTGATCACCTTCGAGCGATGCACCAGGTTGAAGTGTTGGAAGACCATGCCGATCTTGCGTCGGATGCGCCGCATTTCCTCCGGCGAAGCCTTGGTGATATCTTCCCCGTTCCAAAGGATTTGCCCGTCGGTGGGTTCGATCAGGCGGTTGATGCACCGCAGCAGGGTTGATTTTCCCGAACCGCTCAAACCGATCACCGCCAGAAATTGCCCGTCAGGCACATCGAAGCTGACGTTGTCGAGCGCTTTCACACCGCCATCATAGATTTTGGTCAGGTTTCTTATTTGTAGCATATTGGATATCCTGATTTCTGTTATACCAGCGCTGCCTGCGCTGAAGTGATGGTCATTATAAAATATATCCGCCCATAATTGGTCTTAAAGTGCATCGAATTTATAAAAGAAATGAGGCAGGGATGCTCTCGCTTCCCTGCCTCATTTTATTCGCTAACTATAAGAAAGACTACGGTTCGATCGTGTAGCCGGTCGCTTCGACCATGGAGCGAACGAAGTCATATTCGGAGTCGGAGGCGGGTTCAATGCCGGTCCAGCCGTAGAAATCGTTGCTGCCGATGGATTCGCCCCAGGCGTCGGTCTGGGCGAAGGCGACGAGTGCGTCTTCGATCTGGGCGCGGACGTCAGCGGGGAAGTCAGGTCCGAAGGACAGGGTGTCGTTCGGGATGGCCTGGGAGACCGCCAGAATGCGGACCTTCTGAATAACGTCAGGAGCTTCGGTGCGGATGTTGGCGCGGGCATCGAGGATGCGGTAGCCGTCGCAGAGAAGTTTCGAGCCGTCGTCGTTGAGGGCGCAGTTCGGGATGGAGGCTTCAGGAATTTCGAACTGGGCGAGATCGGTGATCTTGCCAGCCTGGTAGTCTTCCCAACTGAAGATGGGGGCGCCTTCGGGGGAAAGCGGGACGCTGTAGAACACGGTACCGAAGTCAACTTCGCCGTTGTACACAGCGGTGACGGTCTGGTTGTGACCACCGGTCTGGACCTGGTCGCCGGGGGTTACGCCAGCGGCTGCCAATTCGACGGTGGGAACCATGTAACCGGAGGTCGAGCCCTGGTCACCGTAGCCCCAGGTCGCGCCTTCGAGATCGGCGAGGCTCTGGTAATCGCTGTCGCGGGCGACGATGTATTCAGCCCAGTAGACAGGATAGCCGAAGCGGATGGCTTTGAAGGAAACATCAACGCCGCACAACTGGCTGGCGATGGCGTAGCCCAAGCCGGGGATGAAGGCCATGGTGTCTTCGGGGGAAGCGCACATTTCTTCGATGGTGGCGGCATAGGAGGTCGGGACGGTCACTTCGAAGTTCAAACCGGTCGCTTCGTTGAGGGCCTGAGCCATCACTTCACCACCGCTCACGATGATGTTCGCGTCCACGGACGGAACGAACAACACTTTGATGGGGTGTTCGGCGGAGCCAATGGCGGGCATGGCTTCTTCGGTCGGCGCTTCTGTTGCGGCGGGGGCTTCAGTCATTGCTTCGGTCGGCGCTTCCGTAGCGGCGGGAGCCTCAGTGGCGGGGGTGCCACAGGCGCTGATGATCATCGAGACAGCGACGATGAGCGCCAGCAGAACGAACAAATTGCGTTTATTCATTGTTTCTCCTTCTTTCGAATTAAATATGGTTTCGGGGTACAGGTACCCCTGACAATTTGATGATACCGCTTGTTAATATTGTTAACAAGTACGCTTCTCTTAAAAAATAGGTACTTCTTTCCTGTGCTACGACCACAAACTTGTCTTTACAAATCGGCGCGATATCGTCGTTATTATAAAGGCAGTTCCTGCAAAAAGGAACAGGAAATTTGTTAAACTCTGCACAACATTTGATTAACCGGTTGTTCGCTTATTTTTCGGAAACGATCTCATTGCCGAGGCGGACCACTTCGCGTGCAAGCAGGTCGAAATCTTCGAACGTACTGCGGTGGTTGGAGATCGCGATCCGCAGGCAATAGGTCTTTCCCAGCGTTGTATAGGACGGCGCGGCGATTCCCTTTTCGTGAAGCTGCATGAGGATCTCTTTGTTAAGTGCATTGAGCGCGTCCTCATCCATGCCGCCCGGGTTGAAGCGGAAGCAGACGATGTCCAACCCGATGGGCGCCAGCAATTCCATTTTGGAATCTTTCTCCACGAGTTGACCGAAGTAATGTGCTTGTTCCACATTGCGAGCCATCATTCTGCCGAAGCGGTCGAGTCCGTGCTCCTTGATGGACATCCACACTTTCAGCGCGCGGAAGTTGCGCGACAACTGCAATCCGTAATCGTTGAACCAGATATTTCCGGCGGCAATGCCGCGGGTCTCGTGGGCGAGATATTCAGGGGTCAATGAGAACGTATCGCGGTGCGCCTTTTCCGAGCGGATGATGGCGCATCCCACTTCAATGGGCATGTGCATCCATTTGTGCAGGTCGAGTGCAACGGAGTTGGCACGTTCGATTCCCTTGAGCTTTGGGTTGACATTCTCCGCCAGCACTGCCACTGCTCCGATGGCGCCGTCGATGTGGAACCAAAGGTCTTCCTGTTTGCAGATGTCCGCGAGCGCGTTGAGGTCGTCGATCGCGCCGGTGTTGATGGTTCCGGCGTTGCCGACAATCGCAATGGGTTGATACCCAGCCTCACGGTCCGATTTGATCGCCTGTTTCAGCGCGTCGAGGTCGATGGTGTAGTCGCCTTTGACGGGAATTTTCCTAAAGTTCGCTGTTCCCATCCCAAGCAATTCGATCGCTTTTTGATTGCAGCTGTGGACTTCGACCGAGGCATACACGGTCAATTTTTGCGGAGCGGCTCCCATGCCCTGCTCGCGGACGTCGAATCCGGCTTTGGTGTTGCGTGCCACGGCAAGACCGACAAAGTTTGCCATCGAGCCGCCGCTGACGAGCAACCCGCTGGCATCGTCGGGGAAGCCGATCATTTCCTTGACCCAATCCACGACCTGTTTTTCCACATTGTTTGCGATGTGATTCCCGCCGCCAAGGTTGGGATTCATGGTGGCTGCCATCAACTCCGCAAGCGCGCCGAAGACCGTGCCGTTGCCCATGTACCAGCCCCAAAAGCGCGGATGGGTGTTGCCCATTTGATAGGGCATGATCGTTTTCTTGAATTCTTCGTAGGTTGCTTCTGCGCCGATGGGTTCATGCGGAACGGGTACATCAAACTTTGCCGTGATCTCATCGGGGATCGGCTGCCACACAGGACGCTCACGCAGTGTTTCAAGATATGTGATCGCATCGTCCACCATACGGTGTGCAAGCGCGCGCATCTCGTCCCAGTTTTGGGGATCGAGAGTCTCATAGGGTTGGTCTGAGGTCATTTGGGGAATCTCCTTATTATTTCTAAGTAAATGGTCGTAAAGAATTTGTGCATTATACGCCGTATCTATAACAAAAACTCCCGCCGAGAATTCGGCGGGAGTTTCTAATCACTGATCACTATTCACTAGCTACTGACACTTCCCCATACAACTTGCGATGCACCACACTCAACGCGCGGACCTGCTCCGCGGCGTGGTACGAAGACCGCACCAGCGGATTCGACTCCACCCACTTGAAGCCGATCTCCTTGCCGAACTCGCGCAGTTCAGCGAATTCCTCCATGGTGTAGTAACGGTCCATGGGCATGTGCTTTTTGCTTGGCTGCAGGTACTGACCGATGGTGAGGATGTCCACGCCCCAACTGCGCTGGTCGCGCATCACGGCTTTGACCTCGTCCATTGTTTCGCCCAAACCAACCATGATGCCGGATTTGGTCAAAACCTCTGGATCGAGTTTCTTGGCATTGGATAATGTTGCAGCCGCCCATTCGTAGTTATCCTGCGGTTGAACGGACTTGAACAAACGCGGCACGGTTTCCACATTGTGATTGAGGATCTCGGGTCGCGCGTCCATGACGATCTTCAGCGCTTCGATGCTTCCCTTGAAATCGGGGATCAGGACTTCGATGGAACATCCCGGCAGCAGTTCGCGGATGCGGCGAATGACCATCGCAAAGATGGGAGCGCCGCCGTCGCGTCGTTCGTCGCGGTTCACGGATGTGATGACAGCATGCTTGAGTTCCATGGCTTTGACGGCTTGCGCCACGCGTTCGGCTTCGCCCCAATCCAATAAAGCGGGTTTGCCGTGTTTGATGTCGCAGAAGGCGCAGGTGCGTGTGCATACATCGCCAAGCATCAGGAAGGTGGCTGTGCCGCTGCCCCAGCATTCGCCAAGGTTCGGGCACATGGCTTCTTCACAGACGGTGTGCAATTCCTTTTTGCGCATCAGCCCGTGCAGCCATTCATACGTCTCGCCTGAGGGCGCGCGGACTTTGATCCAATCCGGGCGGCGCAGGGGGCGCGAATCAGTTTTCGGGGAGACTCGGTCTCGGGTGGGTGTAGCAGGCATAGGGTCCTTTTTGAACCGCAGAGGCGACGTATACGCCGCCCCTGCAGGTAAATCTTATTTTTTCCTGACGATCAATCTTAAACCTCTAATTTCGACGACTTCGATTTTATCACCCTTACCGATGTCGCCTGAAGCGGCGTCCTTTTCCGCGGTCCACAACTCCGAACCAACCTGTACCTGACCGATATTGCCTTCGAACGATTTGACCGTTCCGATTTTTCCAACATAGGATTCGCCGCCCATCCATGCGGGATTATGCAGCGAACGCAGGGCGATCATCATGATGCCGAAGAAAAGCAGTCCGATGAAAATGCCGGTTCCGACCACGAGTGGAACGGATACACGTTGGAAGTCGGGCGTACCCGGAGAGTTGAACAGCACCAACCCGCCGACGATGAACGATGCGACTCCGGCGGTTGTCAATGCGCCGTGCGTAGGCGCTTTGATATCGAGCACAAAAAGCACGAACGCGGTGACCAAAAAGATGATTCCGAATAGGTTGACCGATAGCAATCCCAAACCATAAATCGACAATGTGAGACAGACCACGCCGATGAATCCCGCCACCCAGCCGCCGGGGCTGGCGAGTTCGATCAGAATTGCCTGCACGCCGATGGCAAGCAGAAGGAACGAGATATTCGGGTTGGTCATCAGGATCAGCAATTGCTCGATGAAACTAATATTGAGTGATTGGACTTTGATGTCTTTTGTATGCAGCGTCCGCGGACCATCGTCCATTTGGACGGTGAAACCGTCCAGCGATTGCAGCAATTCATTCACATCCTTGGAAATGAAATCGATCAGGTTGACAGCCAGCGCCTCGTCGGCAGTGACGGCTTTGGCGTCGTCGATCATGGATTCGGCAAGTTTGAGCGCCTCATCTCCGCGCGGAGTCACATACGGGCGGATCGAAGCCTTGATGATCTCCTTCGCTTTTTTATCGGCTGTGCTGCTCAGGTTCTCCCCCGAACTGGAGATCGGGCTCGATGCGCCAATGGACGTTTCCGGCGACATGGCTGCGGCGTGTCCCGACAGGGTGATCATCGCGCCTGCGCTCCCTGCGATGGCGTTTCTCGGCGTCACATACACCACCACCGGCACATTGCTGGAACGGATCTCGGAGATGATCTCCAGCATGGTTTCTATGTTCCCGCCGGGTGTGTTCAACTCGATCACCACCACTTCCGCATTGCGCCGATTTGCCGTCTCAATGCCGCGTTTGATGTATTCCAGCATCGGCGGCATGACGGGACCATCCGCTTTCATCACCACGGCAACCGGCGTATTTCCCTGTGCAAAAGCTGTTTGAAACACCGCAAATACAATAAAGAGCAAAAGCAGGGTGCGATTTGTTTTCATAATTGTTTCCGTTTCTTGAAATGATTATACTGTTTAAGGAGGGCATCATGTCTGAGACGAAGCGAACGTTTACGTTGATGTATTATGGGCTTATCTCGCAAGTCCTGCTTCTTTGACTCCCTTTTGGCGCTCATTCCTACGGGGTAATTGCTCTTCACCATTATGCTGCGGACTACGCTGGGAAATATCACAAAAAAAACGCGCCGTGTTTTTACACGGCGCGTTTTGTAACCTACATCAACGCCAGCACCAACGTGCGGATGCTGAGACCGATGATCAAGACTCCCACAAAGATCATCAACGTTTTTAGCGGCAGTTTTTGCGTCAACCTTGCCGCGATGGGCGCCGCAACGACTCCTCCGATCAACAATCCCAAAATGATCTGCCAGTAATTCCGAAAATCCAGCGTCAATACGAACAGGATCGATTCTGCGAGCGTGACGAAAAATTCGGAGAAATTTACCGACCCGATGGTCATGCGCGGATTCTTGCCCCGCGCCACCAGTGTGGATGTGACGACCGGTCCCCAGCCCCCGCCGCCGATGGCGTCACAAAAGCCGCCCAACAATCCCAGCCAACTCACCCGCGGACCATGATACCCGTCCGGTTTGCTGCGCGGAACCAGCGTAAAAGCCTTATAGACAATGACTCCACCCATGACGAGCAGATACGCAGAGATATACGGTTTGATGATGTCCCCGTCAATGGATGTCAACAGGTAGGCGCCCACCACGCCGCCGATCACGCCGGGTATCAACAGCCGCCGTACCAACTTCCAGTCCACATTTCCCAGCCTCCAATGGGAAATCCCCGAAACGCCGGTGGTCACCACTTCCGCCATGTGAACACTGGCTGATGCCGCAGCCGGGGGAATGCCGAGGCTTAAGAGAAAAGTGTTCGAGCTGACCCCATACGCCATCCCCAGGGCACCATCGATCATCTGTGCCACGAACCCCACCAACACGTACAAAAGAATTGAGAGCGTCATATTTACTCCTTTTTAGGTATTTGTTCCTTCAAATTTCAAAAGACTATAAAGTCTATAATTTCAGTATACTTTTTGGGTAAATAAAAAATCGCTGACCAAACCCGGCGAAGCGTCCGCCGGGACTCCCCTATTTGATTCCCAGCTTCTTTCTAAGCGAACCCTGCCGCTTGACCACGTTGGCAAGTGTGGTCTTATCCAGAATATCTGAAATGGCGTTACGCACATCTCCCATTACAAGCCGCAGCCCGCAGGTTTCCTCATCAGGGCATCCGCATGGCTCATATGCCATCTGGCTCACGCATTTGACCGGTGCAACGGGTCCATCCAACACGCGGAAGATCTGCCCAAGCGTGATCTCGGTTGCAGGTTTCGCAAGGTAATATCCGCCGCCGACTCCCATTTTGCTGTGAAGCAGTCCATTGTTCTTGAGCGCCAGCAGGATCTGTTCGAGGAACTTGGACGAGATTCCCTCGCGCAGGGCGATCTCCTTGATCTGCATCATGCGTGGGGAACCGTCCTGCTCGTCAGGTTCCGCCAGGGCGATCATGGCTCGTAATCCGTATTCACCGCGTTTGGAAAGTCTCATTCTCTATAATTCCTACTTATTAAATAGAGTTTATTTAACTTTATCATAATTCAGCAGTTGAATTATGTCAATGGCATTGCCATCTGGAATGTGTCAATGTTTTGTTACAATGGCTGATATGTACCAGATTACCAGACGAGGCAATATGCGTTCCGTATTTCGTTCAATATTCAAGTATTCTTGCGCCAGTTTCTGAGATATTCTGTCGTTACTCCATAAAAGTCATCATTCTGAGGTTCAAAAGCAAATCAAGGTATGAATAAATTCCTGGTCGTTGTCATTCTGTTTTTGGGTGTGGTCGTTGTTGCATTTAGTTTCGGCGAGTTGGAGACCATTGTGCTCACCCTGCAAAAGGCACATTTGTCGTTTTTCCTGCTGGCGATCTTTGTGCAGTGCATGTGGTTCGTTTCAAGCGGACGAATGTATCAGTCCATTTTTCACCTGCTTGGAGTGCATGAGGACGTGCTGACGCTCAGCCGCATCGCCACGGCTGCGAACTTTATCAACGTGGTCGCACCCACCGCCGGCGCGGGCGGAGTCGCGCTTTTTGCGGCAGAAGCGAAACGGCGCGGACATCCCGCCGGAAAGGCAACTGTTGCTGCAGCGTTGTTCATCCTGCTCGATCTTTCTTCGTTTCTGGTCGTGCTCTCGCTGGGATTGATCGTCCTCGTGAGACGCAATGACCTCGACGCCGGGGAGATATCGGCGTCCGCCATTTTGTTCGCGACCGCAATGGTCTTTGCTTTTTTTCTTTATCTGGGGTATCGGTCTGCTGAAAAATTGGGAAACCTGTTGGCGAAATTTGTGCGCGGTATCAACCGCGTTGTTCACGTATTTCGGAAGAAAAATTACCTCAGCGAAGACCGCGCGCATGAATATGCCCATGAGATCGCCGACGGCTTTTCGGGTTTAACAGAAAGACCCATCAGCCTTGTCCGTCCCGTCCTGTGGGGCATCTTCAACAAAAGTTTGTGGATGCTTGTTCTATTGTGCTCCTTCCTCGCCTTTGAAGTTCCATTTTCGGGCGGGACCATCATTGCAGGCTTTTCCATCGCGTATCTCTTTCTGATCGTCTCGCCCACGCCGTCCGGCATTGGCATCGTGGAAGGCGTCATGCCGGTGGCGTTGAGTTCGCTCAATGTCAACTGGAGTCAGGCGGTGGTCATCACGCTCATCTACCGCGCCGTGACGTTCTGGGTTCCGTTGGGCGTGGGCGCATGGGCATTCCGCACGCTGCACAAGGAACGCGCCGAACTCGTGAGTTGACGTTTTATGCTTGAAGCCCTTTTGGATTTTTGGAAGCAGGATGATGAGACCGCTCCGAACATCTTTGCCTGGCGGACGATTCCGCCGCGCCCCGCACAGACGCATCCCGTCCCGACCGATGTGCCTGATACGCTTCGAGCAGCCTTATCTTCCCGTAACATTTCCCAGCTTTATTCCCACCAACTGACGGCGTGGACTCATGCCCGCGCCGGGCGCAACCTGATCCTTTCCACCGGCACCGCCAGCGGCAAGACACTTGCCTACAACCTGCCCGTCCTCGCAAAGATGCTTGAGGATTCTCAAGCGAGGGCGTTGTATCTTTTTCCGACCAAGGCGCTGGCTCAAGATCAGTTGTCGGTTCTTAATGATCAATTATCAGCCTTGCGCCAACCGGTCACGGATAACTGGTCACTGACGACCGCCATCTACGATGGAGATACTCCGCAGCCGCATCGCTCCGGCATCCGCAAGACTGCCCGCATTGTGATGTCCAACCCGGATATGCTGCACACGGGCATCCTGCCGCATCATGCCAATTGGGGCGACTTTTTCACCAATCTCAAATTTATCGTCATTGACGAAGCGCACACCTACCGCGGAGTCTTTGGCTCGCACGTTGCCAACGTTGTTCGCAGGCTCAAGCGCGTGGCGAAGTTCTACGGCGCGAAACCGCAGTTCATCCTTGCCTCGGCGACCATCGGCAACCCGAAGGAACTTGCCGAGACTCTTATCGAGGAACCCGTCGAATTGGTGGACAATGACGGCTCCTCGCGCGGGGAACGTCACTTCATTATGTACAATCCGCCCGTAACGGATGCGGCGCTTGGTCTGCGAAAGAGCAGCATCCTCGAAAGCGTGCGGCTGGCAAACCACCTGCTTTCGCATGATGTCCAGTCCGTTGTCTTTGCACGGACGAGACGAACGGTGGAAATGTTGTTGACATATTTGCATGAGAATCGAGGATCGGGAATCGGAAACCCAACTTCCGATTCCCGATCCTCAAAATCCAATTCGTACATCCGCGGTTATCGCTCCGGTTATCTTCCCCTTCAACGCCGCGAGATCGAACAGGGATTGCGTGACGGGTCGGTCAAAACCGTGGTGGCGACGAATGCGCTCGAACTCGGCATCGACATCGGCGGGCTGGGCGCGGCGTTGATGGTCGGTTACCCGGGGACGATTGCCAGCGCGCGTCAGCAAGCCGGTCGCGCCGGGCGCGGCGATGACCCGGCTGTTTCGATTCTTGTCGCTTCGCCCAATCCGCTGGACCAGTTTCTTGCGCATCATCCCGAATATTTCTTCGAACGTTCGCCGGAGATGGCGTTGGTCAACCCGAATCATTTGCTGATCCTGTTGGAGCATTTGCGCTGCGCGATTTTCGAGCTGCCGTTTCAAAAAGGCGAAGGCTTCGGCTCGATCTCCGATGAATTGGTAAATGAGTACCTTGAATTTCTGGTTTCCAATAACGAGGCGCATTTTTCGAACGAAAAGTATTTCTGGATGCAGGATGCCTATCCAGCTGCAAATATTTCCCTGCGTTCAGCGTCTCCGCAAAGTGTGGTGCTGCACACCAATGCGGACGATGGACGCCCGACCATCATCGGCACTGTGGACGGCGAGTCCGCGAATTGGATGGTCCACCCGGGCGCGATCTACATGCACGAAGCGCAGCAGTATTTTGTACAGGAACTCGACATCGAGAATCACATCGCCCACCTCGTGCCCGTCGGTTTGGATTATTACACCGAGGCACAGCAGCAATCGGAGATTCAGATCACGTCGTTGAACGACCAGATCGCCACGCGAGGCTGTGAAAAAGGATATGGCGAAATTCAAGTCACCACACAAGTGGTTGGATTCCGCAAGATCCGCTGGTTCTCGAATGAGAATTTGGGACAGGAACCGCTCGACCTGCCGCCGTCAGAGCTGCAGACCACCGGTTATTGGATCGTGCTTTCGGAGGAGGCTCTTTCCAAGCTGCGCGAGGCTGGGCTGTGGAGCAACGATCCGAACGATTATGGACCGGACTGGCAAAAGACAAGACTCGCCGTCAGAAAACGGGACCAGTTCAAATGTCAGGTGTGCGGCGCGGCGGAGACGGTCCGCGAGCATGATGTGCATCATAAGACCCCGTTCCGCGCCTTCATCCAAAATGGAGTCGTCAACCGCGAGCAGGCGAACCGGCTGGAGAATCTTGTTACATTGTGTCAAAGCTGTCATCGCAAAGTGGAACAGAACGTCCGCATCCGCAGCGGGTTGACTGGGCTGGGATTCGTGCTGGGCAACCTCGCGCCGTTGTTCCTGATGTGCGATGCGGGCGACCTGGGAGTCTTTGCCGAACCGGCGTGGTCTGCCGTGGATGCACAGCCTGCCGTGGTTCTGTATGATCTTGTTCCGGCAGGGATTGGCTTCAGCGAAAAATTATTCGAGCTTCACGATGAGTTGATACAGCGCGCGTATGAGTTGGTAAGTGAATGTGCCTGTGAAGACGGCTGCCCTTCGTGTGTGGGACCCGGCGGCGAAAATGGGTATGGGGGCAAAGCGGAAACGCTTGCAATACTTCAACAACTGCTTGCATCAAAATAAAAGTTGATTCGGAGCGCACATGATGATTGTGTCATGAAGTGATGACATACATCATGCCGAATATGCCCTCCGTTTATTTTGATTTAAGCAAAACCTTTACAACCTCAGTTGTGATTTCATACAAAACGGGGACAATATAACCAAAACAACCGAGGTAATGATGACCGAAAGAAAACTCACCACCAGCAAATCGCACATGCCCAAAGATTCTTTTTTGTTCGAGAAGTTCGTTCCCGCATCCTTGATCGTAATGGGAATCGTCATGGTTGGGCTGATCCTGTTCGCGGCAGGCGTTTTGCTCGGCGTGGTCAAATTCTAGTTAGGAGAAAAATTGATGTCTTTAAACAATGTCCTTCCATTCCTTTCAACACTGGTCATGCTGGTCTTTACGATCAGCGTGCTGCAGCGATACGTGGTACGCCGCCAGCTGCACTTCCTGTTCTGGGGCATCGGTCTTGCGATGTTCGGCGCAGGAAGTTTCGCTGAAGCGTACCTTGCCCTGGGATGGAACAAGTGGGTATTCTTCGTCTGGTATCTGTTCGGTGCGGCTCTGAACGCCGCCTGGCTTGGTCATGGGACCCTGTACCTTTTGGTACGCAAACGCTGGGTCCACGGTGTGACGGCTGCGCTGGTCATCGGCAGTTTGTTCGCCGGGTATCTGATGCTGCAAGCCATGCCGAAACTGGACGAATCCGTTTTCACCACCAGTAAACCCGTCAGCGAGCAATACGGCACAAAGGCGCTGGATGCGGGTGAGTCCGCTCCTGAGGGCGCGTTGACCGTCAACACCACTTATCGCGGCGAGGAAGTGACTGCCGTGCGTGGACTGCTTCCGCTTGGCACGCCCGTCCGCCTGACCACGCCGTTTTTCAACATCTACGGTTTGCTCACGCTGGTGGGCGGCGCGATCTACTCCGCGTTCCTGTTCTGGCGCAAACGTGTGATGCCCAACCGTGTGGTCGCGAATGTCTTGATCGCGGCGGGCGCACTCGCCATCGGCTTCGCCAGCACATTGACCCGCCTTGGTTATGGTCAATTCCTTTATCTTGGCGAATTGTTCTCAGCAATTCTGATGTTTGTCGGTTTCCAGCTTGCCGCGAAACCACAGCCGAATGAAGTTCCCGCGCAGCAATCCGTGCCTGCTTCAGCGGATTAGGACACGGACTTCACGGAATAAACCTTATGAAGATTTTGTTCGTTCCGTGTCTTCCGTAGAATCCGTGTACTTCAAAAAGAGCCGCAGATTTTTTCTGCGGCTCTTTTGATTCTGCTTAATGATTTGCGTTTTCCAGTTTGCTGTACGTTTCCAACAGACTGATGAGAATATCGTCCGTGAACGTGTGCATGCGGGTGTACATTTCCGTCGCGCGCCGTGCAGGGATGTTCGCTTCGGTGTAAACCTTGATGACCGACTCCACCAACGTATCCCTGAAGAACAGGAACGCCTTCGCCGCATCCACATAACTGAGGCTGTAGCGCCGCGCGCGGGAGGCGTATTCGTACCCGATGGCATACGCCTCACTTTCGGCTTCGCGCCCATTGGTCGCCACGTAGGTCATCAATCCCTGAAACAGCGACCTCGCGCTCATGCGGTACTGTGACCGCGCATCATTGTCCAGTTTTTGATACCAGGATTCCTCTCCCAAACGTCCTTCGGATATCTGCATGCGGACGTTCTTCACGATCTCCTGCATCATCCCCTCGGGCTCGAGCGCCTCTTCCCTGGACTTTGAAGTTGTCTCTGCCCAGAGGAGCAGTTCTCCGCGCTTGTAGCGGCGATGCCCTCCCTGCGTCTTGTGAACGGGAAGGATGCCTTTATCGGACCAAAGCCGCACCGTGCTGGGATGCACTCCAAGCAGGTCTGCGGCACCGCCGAGGGAAAGCCAATCGTCAGTCAATATTTACTCCGCTGCCAGCGCAACTTTTTCGGTAAAGTCCGGTTCGTGCGCCTGCTTTTTGAATTTGTCCACATCTATACGATACAACATAATGGCGGCAAAGAACAGCATTAACGCCTCGATACCGAAGACCACAAGATATCCGCTCATGGCGTTGCCGGTGATCTGTGTGGCAAGGTCAGCGACGACTCCCGCCATGAGCAGACCGACCAGCCGCGAGAGTCCGTTCGAGAAGCCCCATGCGCCGATGTACAAGCCGACCTTTTCAGGGACGGTCAGGTCGAACATCAGCGAAAGATTTGCAATGGTGGAGATGCCCGTGCCAAACCCAAGCAGGGTGATGCCTACATAAAAAGCGGATGTGCTGGCGATCATTCCGCTGACGACGATGATGATGAATCCGAACATCGCCGCGAGGTTGCCGGACTGCGCCACGTATTTCTTTTTGACGCGCCCATCGAGAAAACCGGCAATGATAAAGGCGATCAACGTGAACGAGTTGGTAATGGACACGATACGTGACGTCTGTTCGAGGGTCATGCCGAAGGCTTGGGCGCCGAAGGGTTCGAGCAGCACATCCTGGCTGAGAATGGCGGCGAGGAGCAGAAGCAGATACACGAAGAATATCTTCGCGATCGGATTCTCCGTAATGGCGGCGGTCATCTGTTTGACGGTGTAGGTGTCTGCTTTGGGTGCCCCCCTCTGTCCCCCCATTTCGGAGAAATGGGGGGATGAAAGGGGGGGAAAGCGTGGTTCCAGCTTGATGAGGCCGAGCAAGCCCATCGTCAGGGCTGAGGCGGCGACGATGAGGAAGGCACGCTGAAGGGTGGCAGGGTCAAATGTGGGGACCATCCGGCTGAGGCTGATTCCCGTCGCGATCAAACCGATCACCATCAAGGTGAACATCGTTGCCACGGTTTTGCCGCGCTCCTTTTCGCCGGAAAGTTCGGAGGCGAGGGAAAGATAGGAAACAGCGGAAAGGTTGTAGCCCATGCCCCACAGACCAAAGGCGAGGATGCCGACGAGCACCCCAAGCGTGAAGTTCTGACTCATCAGCAGAGCGATCTGCGGCGAGACTGCCACGCCGACCACGCAAAGGATGAGTCCCGCGAGGATGTATGGCGAGCGTCGATAACCCAAAACGGGATGCCTGTCGGAGAATGAGCCGATGGCGACCTGGATGGGGGAAAGTAAATATGGAAAAATGGCAAGCAGAGTGAAAAGCGTTTTGGAGATGCCGAGGTCGAAGATCATGACGCGGTTGAGCGTGCTGTTGATGGGCACGAGCGTCATGGCGACGGCGGTGTGAATGAGGGCGAGTTGCAGGCGTTTGAGTAACATAGGGCAGGTGCTTCCAATTTTTTGGGATTAAATAAAGTAAGGGCGGATTGCACGCCCTTACCCCGACTTTCCATTATTTTAGGTGTAAATTCCAAAAGGAATGTGTAGATTTACGTAGAATTCAACTAGAGATTGATTAGGGTAATTTTCAGCTTCTCACGCAGCGATCTTCTTGAAATTGACGATCAGGTCGTTATAGCTTTGCTGCAATTCGGGCGCGGGCGCCTTGCCGCCAAAGTTAAGGAAGACCTTGAATGCCGCGTTCCCGCGCTTGTCGAAGAACTGAAAACTGAGCGACTCATGCCCGTCGAGATGGCTGGGTTTGCGGAAGGCGAAAATGGCAGCAAGTTCCCAACTGCGGATGTGCATATCCAACGATTTGCTGCGGACGTTGAGAAAACCGTCCTTTTGCGAAAAGCCGCCGAACTGCCCGAATGATTCGATGGTCGCCGCTCCGTTCGAGACGATGACGTGAACATTTCCCAACGTTTCAAACGCGCGGATAAGTTCCTCGTAACGCGCAAAATCCAGTTCGTGGGCGGTGTCCCCTTCGAGCGCACGGACGATCTCCACTTCGGGGATGCGCAATTTATGCGCAAGCATCAGCGTCATTTGCGAGCGGTCTGCGTTGTATGCTTCGCGGATGACGTTATGGTCGATCACAGATTCCATTTGCAACATATTTTCTCCATTAAATATTCTGACTTATAAAAGTAGAGGCGACCGATTTAGTCGTCTCTACTTGTGGATTGTTTTATGTGCCCAGACTTAGGCGACAGCCTGCGGCGCTTCTTTTCTGGACTTTAGGCTTGACCATTGCAGCCCCAAGCCGATGGCTACAAAGTAAGCGACGTAGGCAATCAATTCCGTGAGCGTGGGAGCGGGGTTGTACCCGAACAACGCGGCGAGCAATTGACCGAACAGCGAGGAATCGCTGAGGACGTGGCTTAAATCCCATACAGGTTCGACAAGCGCGGGCAGCCAGCCGACTTCCACGAATTCATGCACGCCGTGCGCGAACAAACCCGCCGCAAAGAGGACCAGCATCACGCCGGTGATCTGGAAGAAGCGGCGCAGGTCCAACCGGACGGTGCTGGCGAAGATGGACCATCCGAGCAGGATGGCGGTGCCCAAGCCCAGAAACGCTCCGATCAATGTTTGCAGCGACGTGGAAACAAAAGCGGAAGCCGTCAGGAAAAGTGCCAATTCGATGCCCTCACGCAGGACAGCGATGAGCGCCACGAAGAAAATGGCGCGTTTGCCGAATTGCGAGGCGCGATGGACTTCAGCTTCGAGGCTCGATTTTAAGGAACGCGCCTGCTTGCTCATCCAGAAGATCATCCAGGTGAGAAGTCCGGCGGCAATGAGCATGGTGAAACCTTCGAAAATGGCTTCGCCGGGGTCCTTCATTTCAAGCCCGAGAGAGGTTAGGATGACCGCGGTCAGAATGCTTATAATTCCAGCGCTCAATGCGCCCAGCCAGACGGTGGATACCAGCTCAGGACGTTTGATCTGGCGGACAGCCCCCAGCAAAATGCCGACGATGAGGGCGGCTTCGATCCCTTCGCGGAGGGATAACAGGTAACTTGGTAACATTTAGCTTGTGCTCCTGTGAATAGGTGTTTTGTTCTTGAGTATCGAATGGGAATGTTATAATTTGAATAAATAATATAATCTAGATATAAATAGTGTTTTTTGATTCTACATTCTTGAAATCAGTTTTCAACCAGGTTGAAAATTTTGGAGTTAGTTACGACCCATGAACGTCAGTCCAGCCATGCAGCGCTATGCTGCGGAGATCTATCGCCTTCAACAAGACCATGAACAGGTTCCGCTTTCGCTTTTAAGCTCGCACGTCGAGTCGTCGGCGCAGGCGATTGCCAGCATGGTCAAACGTTTGAACAACGGCGGGTATCTCATCCACGAGCCTTACCGCGGAGTTCACCTTACACCGGATGGCGAAAGGATCGCCATGCCTGCCCTGCGCCGTCACCGCCTGACGGAGGTTTTCCTCGTCAGGGTGATGAAATACGATTGGGCAACCGCGCACAAACTGGCGGATACGTTCGAGCGCGGCATCAACGATGAGCTGGAAGACCGTATGGATGAACTGGCGGGGTTTCCAACGCGGTGTCCGCATGGAGAGCCGATCCCCTCAAAGTCGGGAGACATGCCCGAGGTCCGCGATGAGCCGCTGATCAATGTGCCGTCCGGCTCAGACTGTATCGTCAGCAGAGTCCGCACCCACGATATGGACAAGCTGGATTACATCGGCGAACTGGGACTCGTGCCCGGAACGCCGTTTCATCTGCTTAGCTGCGCTCCTTTTAAAGGACCGCTGCGCCTGAATATGAAGCCGCTCGATCATGTGATCGGGTATGAACTCGCCGGCTCGCTCTGGGTGGAGGTGACGAAATTGGGCGAGGGGAACAAACTTCCGCCAAAAAACTAACAAAACAGTTCGTTCAAAAACTGGTATCTGGCTTTTTTTTTGTGTTAGACTGAAAGTGCTTTTATATTGCTTTCAAAAAATCATGGCAAACGCAAAAAAATCCCCCACCATATATGATGTTGCTGAAGTTTCAGGTGTAAGTATTTCCACCATCTCCCGGGTGCTTAATTCGCCCGATAAAGTGAATCCCAAGACCCGTCAGCAGGTGATGGATGCGATCGACAAACTTGGTTTCATTCCCAAGGCAGAGGCGCGCGCCCGTGCCATGCGGAGCACGAACCGCGTGGGTGTCATCACGCCGTTCTTTACGGCGCCGTCCTTTGTCCAGCGCCTGCGCGGAGTTGCGGCTACGCTTTCCCGTGAGAACTACGAGCTTGTCATTTACCCGGTCGATTCGGCGGAACACCTGCAGGGATATATTTCCTCGATCCCGATCATGGGGAATCTGGATGGGCTTATCATCATGTCGCTTGCCATCGAAGATTCCGATGCGGATCGTCTTGCTCGAAACGGGATGCAGACGGTTCTGGTCGAATTTTCGCATGATCAATTGAACAGTATTGTCATTAACGATGAACAGGGCGGGCGGTTCGTTGCCGAGCATTTGCTTCGCAAGGGACACAAGCGGCTCAGCTTTTTGGGCGATATTGAGCCTCCTGAACGGTTCGCGATTCATCCGGTCAAATCCCGTTTATTTGGGTTCCAAAAAGTGTTGAACGACGCCGGTATTTCCCTGCCGAAAAAATACGTCAAGCAATCTTCCTATGCCCAGCAGAATTCCCGCCAGGCTGCCTATGAATTGTTGTCCATGAGTGACCGTCCCACTGCGATCTTTGTTGCTTCGGATGTTCAGGCGATTGGTGTGATGAAAGTGGCGCGGCAGTTGAATATTCGCATCCCAGAGGACCTGGCGGTCATCGGCTTCGATGACATCGACATGGCTGAATACGTGGACCTGACCACCATCCGCCAGCATTTGGATGAGTCCGGGCGGCTGGCGGCGGAAATATTGCTGGCGCGCATCACCGATTCCAACCGGACATTGCAGCATATCAACCTTCCACTCACACTGGTGGAGCGATCCACGACTTAAGAATGCCAGTCAAAACGGGGGAGGATATACGTAATTTTTCTCACAATAAAAAAGTTGCTTATTGACTTTTGCAAAAGGGTTGTGCTATACTTTGTTTTGAAAGTGCTTTCATAAAAACTCTTTCACCTTGTCAATTTCCAATAGTTCATTTGAACGTAAGGAGGTGCCTTCTCCCCACATAAATTGACTTTACATCCCCCTGTTTTTTGGTTTTAAAAGATAGTTGATACATATATTCACCACTTTTCTAAGGAGAGAAGAATGAAAAAAGTATTATGGCAAATGTTAGCGCTGACCGTAGTCGCTGCCGTTTTGCTCACCGCCTGTGGCTCTCCCGCCACTGAGGCTCCCGCCGCGACCGAAGCACCCATGACCGAAGCCATGACCGAAGCCCCCGCCGCCACCGAAGAAGCCATGACCGAAGAAATGGCCATGCCGGAAGTTCCCTTTGATTATCCCGCCGGAGGCGCGCTTGAAGCCGCCATTAATGGCGATTACGCCGGAACCACCGTCACCGTGGACGGCGCCTTTGAAGGCAACGATCCCGATGGTGTCAAGTTCGCTGAATCCATGAAGGCGTTCGAAGATGCCACCGGCATTACCGTTAACTATGTCGGTAACAAGGAATTTGAAGGAACCATTTCCGTCCGCGTGGACGCTGGCGATGCCCCCGATATCGTGGACTTCCCGCAGCCCGGTCTGATGGCCACCTTCGCTCGCGAAGGCAAGCTTGTGCCCGTTACCAGCTTCATGTCTGATGAATGGCTGTCACAGCAATATAATCAGGGCTGGCGCGAATTCAATACGGTCGACGGTCAGGAAGTCGGCGTAATGCACCGCTATTCCGGCAAGAGCCTGGTGTGGTACCCCAAACAGGCTTGGGATGCGGCTGGATATCAGGTCCCCCAGACCTGGGATGAACTTCTTGCCCTTACCCAGCAGATCGCCGATGACGGTGACACTGCCTGGTGTATCGGGATCGAGTCCGGCGCAGCCACTGGTTGGCCCGCCACCGACTGGACCGAAGATCTGATGCTGCGCACCACCTCGCTCGAGAACTACGACGCCTGGGTTGCCGGCACACTGCCCTTCGATTCCCCCGAAGTTAAGAACGCCATCGAAACCTGGAGCAATATCTGGTTCAATGATGCATACGTAAATGGTGGACGTTCCTCCATCGTTTCCACCTCCTTTGGTGATGCCCCCGGTGGTCTGTTCACCGACCCGCCGAACTGCTGGCTGCACCGTCAGGCGAACTTCATCACCAGCTTCTTCCCCGAAGGCAAAGTCTACGGCACAGATTACGACTTCTTCTATCTGCCTCCTGTTGACGATGCTCACGGCCGTCCGTTCCTCGTCGCCGGCGATCTGATCGGTATGTTCAACGACCGCCCCGAAGTCCGCGCGTTGATGGAATACTTCACCACCCCGCAGTCTGTCAGTGGTTGGTTGGAAGGCGGCGGAGCGATTGCCGCCCAGCAGACCGCAACTCAGGATATGTACGGGTCTGACCTGGACTACGGCATCTCCCAACTCGTGGCAGATGCCACAGCCTTCCGCTTCGACGGCTCAGACTTGATGCCCCAGGAAGTTGGACAGGGTTCCTTCTGGGAGCATATCTCCAGCTACGTCGCAGGTTCGGAAGATCTCGACACCGCTATGAAGGCCATTGACGCCAGCTGGCCCAGGTAAGTAACTAACTAGCAAGACTAAATGGGGTGAAGAGCTTATAATGAGTTCTTCACCCCTAATTCTTATTTTCTTTTGGTGTAAGGAGCTGGCTCATGAACCAACAAGATATCAAGAAAGTACAGGATCAATCGGTTATCGGGGGAATTATTGCGTTGATCGGCCGCGTGTTACTGGCCATACTCATTCCATTAATTTCTTTCTACGTACTATATCTGGGCTTTATCTTCCTGCGCGACAGCAAGGCATCGCGCGAGATCATCACTCTGGTTGCGATCGTGTGGGGTGTCGGTGGTGTTGCACTTCTATTTTGGGTATTCAATAATCTTGTAGAAAAACTCCCGGACTTCTGGAGATCTAGGCTGTTGCCCTTTGTGTTCGTAGGTCCGGCAATGGCGATCCTTGCATGGTACCTGGCAATTCCCACCCTGCGTACCCTTTGGATCAGTTTGTTCAATCGTGACGGACCGCCAGATGGTTTAAATATGATCCAACAACTGATGAGCAGTTCCTTTGTCGGGCTGGGAAATTACGCGGCGGTTTTCACAGAACCATTAATGCAGGAAGCGCTTCGTAACAACGTCATGTGGATCATCTTCGGCAGTACGCTGTCAGTTGTGTTCGGACTTCTGATCGCAGTGCTTGCGGACCGCAGCAGTTTCGAGAAGATTGCCAAGGCGCTCATCTTCCTGCCGATGGCGATCTCATTCGTCGGCGCCAGCATTATCTGGAACTTTATCTACGAATACAGACCGGCGGGTCAGCCGCAGATCGGTCTTTTGAATGCAATCGTCACCGGGTTGGGCGGAACGCCTCAAGCCTGGCCCCAGTGGGTTGCCATCGCCCCGTGGAACAACCTCTTCCTGATCGTGATCGTGATCTGGCTTCAGGCGGGCTTTTCGATGGTCCTGTTTTCAGCGGCATTAAAGGGCATCCCTGAAGAATTGATGGAAGCGGGGCGCATCGACGGAGCCAGCGAAATCCAGATATTTTTCCGCATCATGATCCCCTACATCCGCGGCACGGTGATCTCGGTCTGGACCACCATCGTCATTTTTACGCTGAAGATATTCGACGTGGTTTGGGTGATGACGGGCGGTCAATTCGGCACGCACGTGATCGCCACGCAGTTCTATCGCCAGTCTTTCACCAATCGAAATTCCGGCTTTGGGTCAGCCATCGCCATCGTGCTCCTGATCGCTGTGATCCCCGTGATGATCTATAACCTGCGGCAGTTCAGGGAACAGGAGGCATTCTAAAATGCGCAGCAAAAAAAGATACGGCAAACTGCTGGTTGATCTAACCCTCCTTTTGCTTGTCCTGATCTGGACCATCCCCACCATGGGCATCTTTGTGTCCTCGTTCCGCAACCGGGACGACATTTCCACTTCGGGTTGGTGGAGGGTATTTCCATACCGCGACTGGCAGCCTACAAAAGAGATCGATCCCAAGGAGTTGGGATTGGACCCGAATGGCGTCATGAATATCGAAGGCGCAACCGGCACATTCGAAGAATTTCGAGCCGGGGTTGAAACCGGCGATGGCAAGCGCATCACATGGATCGGTAATAAACGCATCGGACGTGTGGAAGTGCAGGAACAGGTCTGGACGGTCGACTGGAATTTCACGCTCGATAACTATAAGCAGGTTCTGGGCGGACAGACCTTCAAGTTCACGAAACCGGATGGCACCATTGAAACCGTTCCCGGCGACAATATGAACCGCGCTTTTTTGAACAGCCTGTCTGTTGCCATCCCGTCCACGGTCATCCCCATTTTGATCGCGGCGTTTGCGGCGTATGCCTTTGCGTGGATGAAATTCCCGGGGCGCCGCTGGATGTTCATCACAGTGGTGGCGCTTTTGGTCGTCCCGCTTCAGATCGCGCTGGTGCCGATCCTGCGAGACTATAAAGCCCTGAACCTGAACGGCACCTTCCTTGCCATCTGGCTGGCGCATACAGGCTTCGGTCTGGCGCTGGCAACCTACCTGCTCTACAACTACATCAGCACATTGCCGCGCGATATTTTGGAATCAGCCTTCATTGACGGCGCTTCCCACTTTACGGTTTTCACCCGGCTTGTGCTTCCGTTATCCGTACCGGCGCTGGCTTCCTTTGCCATTTTCCAATTCCTCTGGGTTTGGAATGATTACCTTGTCGCATTGATATTCCTCGGCGGCAACCCCGAGTTCGAACTGGTGACCCAGCGTATGGCTGCCATCGTCGGTTCGCGCGGAAGCGAATGGCATCTGTTGACGGCGGGCGCGTTCGTTTCGATGGTACTGCCCCTGCTGGTATTTTTCTCCATGCAGCGATTTTTCGTTCGAGGTCTGCTTGCAGGCTCAGTCAAAGGCTAACACAAGGATACAAGTGGACTGGGCAGCCAGTCCACTTTTTGTGACTACATTGAAGTTTCCCGAGGGGTTTATTTGGGGCGTTGCTGCTTCGGCGTATCAGATCGAAGGGGCATGGAACGGGGATGGTCGCAGTGAAAGCATCTGGGACAGAGATACCCAAACCTCGTATCATGTTCTGAACGGCGAGAATGCCAGCTGTGCGTGTGACCACCATCACAGCATGCCCAAAGATATTGCCCCCAGGCGCACCTTCAAAAGGTACATGAAGCCATCGAAACCGGCGCGGATGTGAACGGCTATTTCGTTTGATAACTTCGAATGGGAACGCGGTGATGTCCCCCGCTTCGGTTTGGTGCGCGTGAACTACGAAACCCTGGAAGGCATTCCCAGGCAAAGCGTGTATTGGTATAGCGAGATCGCAAAACAAAATTCCATCTCGATTTAAATCTGCTTTCAGCAGGATACTTATTTATTCTTATGACCGATAACCTCTGGTACAAGAACTCTGTTTTCTATGAATTATCCGTCCGCGCCTTCAAGGATAGCAACGGCGACGGGCGCGGCGACCTGCGCGGGGTGACAGAAAAACTCGATTACCTGCAAACTCTCGGCGTGGATTGCATCTGGCTTATGCCCATTTATCCGTCACCTTTGCGCGACGACGGCTATGACATCGCAGACTACTACAGCGTGGATCCTGCCTACGGGTCGCTGGATGATCTCAAAGTCCTGATCGAAGCGGCGCATCAGCGCAATATCCGCCTCATCATGGACCTTGTCCTGAATCACACATCCGATGCCCATCCCTGGTTCCAGGCAGCGCGTTCCGATAAAAATTCCCCATACCGCGATTATTACGTGTGGAGCGACACCGATCAAAAGTATACGGATGCTCGTATCATCTTTGTGGATACCGAAAGATCGAACTGGACGTGGGATGAGCAGGCGGGGCAATTCTTCTGGCATCGTTTTTACTCGACACAGCCAGACCTGAACTTTGCCAACCCCAAGGTGCGGGAGGAAATGTTCAACGTGGCGCGCTTCTGGCTCGACCTCGGCATTGACGGTTTCCGCGCCGATGCTGTGCCGTATCTGTTCGAGCGCGAAGGGACGAACTGCGAGAACCTGCCTGAGACTCATGAGTATTTGAAACAACTACGCGCCTTTATGGACGAACATTACCCGGGGCGCATTCTGCTTTGCGAGGCGAACCAGTGGCCCGAGGATGTGCGCCCGTACTTTGGCGACGGCGACGAGTTCCATATGGGATTTCACTTCCCGATCATGCCGCGCATTTACATGGCGTTGAAGAAGCAGCGTTATGAAGACATGGAAAAGATCATGCGCCGCACGCCGTCCATCCCTGAAAATTGTCAGTGGTGTACCTTCCTGCGCAATCACGACGAACTGACCCTTGAAATGGTCACCGAGGAGGAACGCCAGTGGATGTGGAAGGAGTACGCTCCTGAGCCGCGCATGAAACTCAACCTCGGCATTCGCCGACGGCTTGCGCCGCTGCTGGATAACGACCGCCGCAAGATCGAACTGGCAAACTCGCTGTTATTTACGCTTCCCGGCACACCTATCATCTATTACGGTGACGAGATCGGCATGGGCGACAATATCGAATTGTTCGACCGCAACGGAGTCCGCACGCCGATGCAATGGGATGATTCGCCCAATGCCGGTTTTACCGATGCGACTCCATTCACCGAACCAATACAAGGCAAACTCGGATATCAGAATATCAACGTCGCCGGTCAATTGAACGACCCGGAGTCGCTCTTCCACGCTTTGAAACAGATGATCTCCCTGCGCAAGAGTCATGCCGCTTTCGGCGGCAGCGACATGCAGTGGATTCAGACCGGTAATCCGCATGTGGCGGTTTACCTGCGCGAGTACGATGGCGAGCGGATGCTCATCTTTAATAACCTTGGCGATTCTGTTCAGCAGGTGAATATTCCCACGGAGTACCGCCAAACAGGGACTGAACTTTTTTCGTCCCGTTCGATTACACTTGGGGATGCGTTGGAACTGGAACCATATTCCTATCTTTGGGTGCAGCTATAAAACATGCCTAACAACAATCTTCCGCTCTACGGCGCCATTGAAGGCGGCGGCACGAAGTTCATCTGCGCGATCGGTAACGGACCCGGCAATATCCGCGCCGAGGTGCGCATCGAAACCACCACGCCTGAAGAGACCATGAAACAGGTGGCGGACTTTTTCAAACAGCAGGAAACGAACTTCGGCAAACTGGCGGCTATTGGGTTTGCCTGCTTTGGTCCGCTTGACCCGAGCCCGGGGTCGCCCACGTTCGGTCACATTTTGCCGACGCCCAAACCCGGCTGGTCCAATGCCGATGTGGTCGGCATGCTCAAAGAATCATTCGATGTGCCCATCGCTTTTGATACGGACGTGAACGGCGCGGCGTTTGGGGAATGGCGTTGGGGCAAGGCGCAGGGACTGAGAACGTTCATTTATCTCACCGTCGGCACCGGCGTGGGCGGAGGCGCATACGTCGAGGGGAATTTGCTGCACGGATTGCTTCACCCCGAAATGGGACATATTCCCCTCAAGCACGATCTCAAGAAGGATTCCTTTGAAGGCGTTTGTCCGTTCCACGGTGACTGTTTCGAGGGGCTGGCTTCAGGTGTCGCGGTCGAAAAACGCTGGGGATTGCGCGGCGCGCAGCTCGCGCCTGAGCACATCGCCTGGGATATCGAAGCGGATTACATTGCGCAGGCGCTCACCAGCTATTCGATGACACTTTCGCCGGAGCGCATCATCATCGGCGGCGGAGTCGGCTCACTGCCGCATCTCCTGCCCAAGGTCCAGAAGCGGACGCGTGAACTCATCAACGGCTATATCCAATCGCCGGTCATCCTCAAGAACATCGAAACCTATATTGTCAATCCCGGTCTGGGCGGACGCTCCGGCGTGCTGGGTGCGCTTGCGCTTGCTGAGCAAGCCCTGCAGAAAGCATCATGATCGAGCCTTCGCAGCTTGAAACGGAAGTGCGCCGGTCGCTGGCTCGCATCCTGCCGCGGGTGGAGGAAACGCTCAAACGCGCCGTCACCAAAGACCCGGCGGCGTGGGAGGCGTTCACCGTCCGCTTGCGGAAAAGTTTCCCGTTGCTGTTGAGTCTATATGCCGATGTCTACAGCGAACGTTATGATTTTTTCTATCACCTCGAAGACCTTGTCATGACCATGGCGCGTTCGTGGTTCGAGCGTCCGCAGGATTTGCGCGAACTCGATGATGTCCGCGAACAGAACCCGCATTGGTTCCAGTCGAATCAGATGTTGGGCGGCGTGCTTTATGTGGACCTCTTCGCGGAAAACCTCGACGGTGTTCGTAAAAAGATTCCCTATTTCAAGGAACTCGGTCTTACATACATCCATCTCATGCCGCTCTTCAAAGCGCCCGAAGGCGAGAACGACGGCGGCTATGCGGTCAGCAGTTACCGCGAAGTGAATCCCCCGCTCGGCACGATGAAGCAGCTTTCTTCGCTTGCGCGTGAGTTTCGCAAGGCGGGCATCAGCCTCGTGGTGGACCTGGTCTTCAATCACACGTCGGATGAACACATCTGGGCGGAGCGCGCCAAACAGGGCGACGAAGATTTCATGGACTTCTACCGCCTCTTCCCGGACCGTGAACTGCCCAGCCTCTATGAGCAGAATCTTCGGGAAATCTTTCCCGAAGAGCACGCGGGCGCTTTTTCCCCTGTCACCATCAATGAAAAAGAATATTGGGTGTGGACGACCTTCCACGCCTATCAATGGGATTTGAACTACGCCAACCCGGCTGTCTTCAACCGCATGGCGGAAGAGATGCTCTTCCTCGCCAATCAGGGTGTGGAAGTGTTGCGGCTCGACGCGGTTGCCTTTATCTGGAAACAGCTTGGCACGAGCTGCGAGAATCTTCCGCAGGCGCATACGCTCATCAAAGCCTTCAACGCCGTGGCGCGGATCGCGGCTCCAGCCCTCGTTTTCAAATCGGAAGCCATCGTTCATCCCGATGACGTGGTGAAATACGTCTCGCAGGAGGAATGTCAGGTTTCATACAATCCGCTGTTGATGGCGCTGCTATGGAACTCGCTTGCCACACGCGAGACCCGTCTGCTGGCGCAGGCGCTTGCCGCGCGTTTCAGACTCCCCGACGGATCGGCGTGGGTCAACTACGTCCGCGTACATGACGACATTGGCTGGACCTTCTCCGATGAAGATGCCGCCCAGTTGGGCATCAACGGGTACGACCATCGCCGCTTCCTCAACGAGTTCTACCGCGGACGATTCCCCGGCAGTTTCGCGCGCGGACTTCCCTTTCAGGAGAATCCCATCACCGGCGATTGCCGCATCAGCGGAACATGCGCTTCGCTTGCCGGGCTGGAAAAGGCTTTGCACGAAGAGGGTGAAAAGGAAGTGGAACTTGCCATCCGCCGCATCCTGCTCATTCACGGCATCATCTTCACTGCTGGCGGAATTCCCCTCATTTACCTCGGCGACGAGATCGGCACGCTCAACGACTATTCCTACCGCGACGACCCCGCCCATGAACGCGACAGCCGTTGGGTCCACCGTCCGCGCGCAGATTGGGAGACATATAAGAAGCGCAGCAACCTCCACTCGCTCGAAGGGCATATCTATCAGGGCTTTCGCAATATGATCGAACTGCGGAAACAGCACGACGCTTTCTCTGGCGGCGAATTGGAGATCATCCACACCGAGAACGATCATGTGTTGGGCTTCACCCGCCTCCACAACGGGAATCGCGCCGTGGTCTTCGCCAACTTCTCCGAATCCACTCAGATCGTCGAGCCGCGTGTTATCGAGCAATATACCGTTATCAGCTTGAAGAAACTGCACGGACACAACCACGTCTCCGCCAATAACAGTCTCATTATCGAGCCGCTGGATTTTGTAGTGTTCGGATAGAAATTAAAAAAGCAAAAACACCCGCGGAATTAACTCTGCGGGTGTTTTGCTTTAATCGGCAAATGATCTAATGATGCTGGTGAACGCGGTTGGGATAATGCAGCAGGCTGCCTTCACGGTAGGCTTGCAGCGCGTCCTCGATGGTGGACATGCCCGTAACGATGGCTTGCATCCCTGACTGTTCGATGCTATCGAAGGCAGGCTTTCCCATGCCGCGGGCGATCACCACCTGACAATCCTTCACCGTATCCACCATGCTGTTGTGGAAGTGACCGTGGTTGTTATGGTCGTGGGGCTCTTCATGTCCGCCGTGACCGTGTGCTGGTTTGACGCGTTCCTCCTGCGAGGTGACCCGTCCATCCTCGATGGTGTAAACAAGGAACTTTTGCGCGCGCCCGAGGTGGGCGCTGATCGTTACAAGGTCATCGGTTGCGAATGCGATTTTTATCATGATTTCCTCTTGAGATTCCTGAATTATGTACCATATACTTGACAACACGTCGAAAAATATCTTACACAGATTTTCCCTTAAAAAAAAGTGGTCTGTCAGAAGCTTGACCTCCGACAGACCACTTTTTTACGTTTGCGTTTAGTGATTGCCGCCGCCGTTCCCGTGTCCCTTGCCGTTCCCGCCGGACCAGAGCGGCTGCCCCAGTTCACTGCGGAAGGTGTAGGTCACACCGGTTGCGTCCATCGTGACCGTGATCGCGCTGTTCACGCCCTGGTCGCCGAAGAACATCACCACTGTTACGCCGTCACCGATCTGCGGCGCGAAACCGATCGACTGGTTGTAGTTCGGGTTGCCGAGGTCCACGTAGATGACCTGTCCATCATCGGCGGTGAAACTCATGCCCATCGTGTCGAAGGAACTGATGACGCCGTGGACTGTGACCGCACCGGAGGTATTCGCCTGCGGAACGCCGCTTCCGGTTTGACCTTGAGCGGTTTGCCCAGCCTGACCGTTTGCTCCGCTGTTGCCGTGACCGTTCGTCGTGCCGCTGCCACCCTGATAGCCGTTGCCGCTGGTGCCGGTGATGATCGCCTGATACGCTTCGGCAGTAAGATACTTCGGTATATAGATTTCGCCCGTCTGCTGGGTCAGGACACTCGTGAAAGAGTTGAGGTGACTGTATGAGCCGTTCATCAGGTTGTTGAAGACCATTTGGATGTCGGCATTGTCGGTGAGCGCGAGGCGTGCCTGCAGGTCGAGGATGTCGATCTCTTCGATGGCAGCGCCGACCTTGAGCGCATCCGCGAGGGAGACGGAACCCTGGGCGACGAGTTGGTCGTACAAAGCCTGGAGGTTGGCGTCGCTGAATTGACCCGGACCAAGCGCGGGGTCGGTCAGACCGTAGCGGTCCAACAGCAGTTTGATCTCATCCATATGCGCCTGCTCGCTGGCGGCGATATTCTGGAAGGTGGGTTGTCCCCAAACGGTGAAGAGCGTGTTGTAGACGTCACGCGCGAGCTTTTCCTCTTCGCGCATATACAGCAGGCTGGCGGTTTCATCTGCGTTCAGGTCCGAGGCGGGGATGGTGATGACGCCTGTTCCGTCGCCGTTGCCATTGCCGTAACCGTCCAATGCGATATCCGCGGGCTGGGGGTCTTCGATTGTGCCGTTCGCGGCAAATGCGTTGTATGCGCTGGCGCCGATCGCGATAACGATGACCGCGGAGAGAACGCCGATAAAAATGTTTTTGAAGTTGTTCAACATGATATTTTCTCCTATCTGTTTCTGTCATTCTGAGCGCAGCGAAGAATCTCGCCGCTTTCAGTTTGCTGTTTTTTTCAATTCATTTCGCCGCATCTTGTGCAACGATGCCTGCATGATAGAACCCGAATGTAAAGAGACTTTAAAGGGCGCTTCAAGATATTGAAATGGTTTGATACGAAGATAACAAATGCCCCAAAACCGGTATTTTTCGGAAATTTGCATCTTTACCGAATCTTCATACTCTCTTTTTCCCCTCATTAAGTTGCGTCGATATAAGTGGGGCAATATCGTTTGAAACCTTGAAATCACAATCTTAGGAAATCATTATGGAAGAACAAACTCCCCAACCTGAACCCTCGATCTTTGAACGGATGCGGAACCGCCTTTCCCCCGAAGGACTCCCCACCGACGACCGCGGACGCATGCGCATGGTGGTGGACAGCCTCATTCTGCACATCCATCCCTCCAAGGTGGAAGTTTCCACTTTAAAGTGGACATACACCTGGGGTTTGGGCGGGCTGGCTGGTTTGCTGATGGCGATCCTCGGCATCACCGGCATCATCCTGCTCAACAACTACACGCCCGCCGCACCGCAGGCGTATTTCGACATCCTCGAACTCAACTCGAACGTCTGGTTCGGCGAACTGATCCGCAACCTGCATCACTGGAGCGCCAACCTGCTCATCGTGGTGGCGGTGCTTCATCTTATCCGCGTGTTCGTTACGGGCGCATATCGTCCGCCGCGCGAACTCAACTGGCTGATCGGCGTTGCGATGCTGCTGCTTGTCGTCGGCGCGAACTTCACTGGTTACCTGCTGCCGTGGGATCAGCTCGCGTTCTGGGCGATCACGGTCGGCACCAGCATCATCAGCTACGTCCCGCTCGTCGGCGGCTGGCTCAGCAACCTCATCCTCGGCGGACCCGAAGTGGGCGCGAATACTTTGCTCAACTTCTATTCCATGCACATCTCGTTCATTCCGCTCGCCATCTTCGGGCTGATGTCCTATCACTTTTGGCGTGTCCGCAAAGACGGCGGTCTGACCCGTCCCAAGTCTGCCAGCCAGACAGAGGATGCAAAAGTGGAGCGCGTGACGACCATCCCGCACCTCGTCCATAAGGAAATGATCTTCGCCCTCGCGTGGACTGCCGCGCTTCTTCTCTTCTCCATGTTTGTTCCGGCTCCATTGGAGGGGATCGCCAACCCAGCCTTGTCTCCCAACCCTGCCAAGGCGCCGTGGTACTTCCTCGGTTTGCAGGAGCTTTTGCTGCACTTTCACCCGCTGGTCGGCGCGATCGTCATTCCGAGTTTGGTCATCATCGGCATTTTCCTGCTCCCATTCTTTGACCTGAGCCTTGAAAGTGTCGGCGTCTATTTCCGCTCCGCCCGCGGACGTTCCCTCACGCTGCTTTCCGCCGGGCTGGCGTTGATCGCCACGCCCATCTGGGTGCTGCTCGATGAATTCGTGCTCAACTGGACGGAGTGGCTGCCGACATGGAACTCCCTGCTCTCGAACGGACTCATTCCGCTGGTGGTCATTCTGCTTCCACTCATCCTGCTCGACGAGTGGGTCGCGAAAAGATTCAAGGCAGATACCGAAGAACGCGTCCTGTTCATTGCGACCTATATCTTCACCGCTTTCATTGTGCTGACCCTTATCGGTATCTACTTCCGTGGACCCGGCATGAACCTTTATCTCCCATGGAATATGCCAACATCTCATTAACGTCATCCTGAGCGCAGCGAAGGATCTCAGAGATCATTTCAGAGACTCTTCCGTCGCAGTGCCCCCTCAGAGTGACAGGTAGGAATTCAATATGTCCAATACGACCACCCCTCAACCTCAAAATGTTTCCCGCCGTGACTTTCTTAAAGTTGCCTGGGCGATCCTTGGCGGAGTCGCTGCGCTTGAAACGGCGGGTGTTTTTCTCGCGTATCTCCAGCCGCGTTTAGCCGAAGGCGAATTCGGCTCTGTCATCACCGCAGGTCTGGTGGATGACTTCCCGCTGAACTCTGTCACGCACGTTCCGAACGGACGCTTCTATATCGTCCGCATCAATGACGGCGGTTTTCTGGCGGTCTATCATCGCTGCACGCATCTCGGCTGTACCGTCCCCTGGGACTCGACTGCGCAGAAATTTATCTGTCCGTGCCACAACTCACAGTTTGATCAGGAAGGCGTAGTGGAGAATCCGCCTGCGCCGCGTCCGCTCGACCTGTTCGCCATGACCATCGAAAACGGCGAAGTGAGAGTGGACACGGGCAATATCATCCAACGCCAGACCTACGAGACCACACAGGTCGTTTACCCGTAACATAACAAGGAAAACATCATGAATCCAAAACATTCCTTCCTTATTGAATCCTTTGTCGGGTTGGGTGCGCTGCTGCTTATTGTTTCCGCGCTCGGCTTGTACATTCTCAACGAACCCGTCCGCATTGTGCAGGCTCAGGATGAAGTCCTCGCCGTCCAGTTGGATGAGGCGATGACGTTATATGCCGAGAACTGTGCCGTCTGCCACGGCTCGAACGGCGAAGGCATCGGCGCGACTCCTCCTTTGAATAATCCCGCCCTGTTGACCATGCCGTATGAAGACCTCTACAAGACCATCGCGCGCGGACGTTATCAGACCGCCATGCCTGCCTGGTCCATTGAAGATGGCGGCGCACTCAGTGATTATCAGATCGATGAACTGGTTCTGTTGATTCTGCACGGCGATTGGGGTGAGACGGGTGACCGCGTGGTTAACCTCGGGCTTGCCCCGTTGATTCCATTCACCACTGAAGCGGACCCGGCGCTGCTCGAAGAGATCGGCAAATTGCCGGACGGTGCGACACTGCAAACAGCCATCACTCTCTTCGCGGCGAACTGCGTCTCCTGCCACGGCGCGGATGGTGTCGGCACGGGTATCGCGCCTGCATTGAACGACCCCACTGTGCGCGAAAAGACGCCTGATGAGATCACGCGCATCATTACCTACGGCAATACGGGTACGCTCATGGCGGGTTGGGGCAACATCCTCGCGCCGGAGGATATCAGCGCGCTTGTGACATTGATCCAACGTTGGGAGGAAGTACCGAGCGGAACCATCCCAGCGCCGGATGTACCCATAGCCGTAACGGAAGAGAGTCTTGCTTTGGGCAGTCAACTTTACGCGGCGAATTGTTCACGCTGTCACGGTCCTGAAGGACAGGGTACGCCGCGCGCGCCGTCGCTCAACGTCAAATCCTTCCTGACCGAAACCAGCGATCAGGCGATTCAACAGATCGTCACGCTTGGTGTCCCTGGGACAGCGATGCCCACCTGGGGCGACCGCATGACCGAGGCGGAGATCCAAGCCATTGTCGGCTTCATCCGTCAGTGGGAGCCGACCGCGCCCGAAGTGGCTGTGTTGACCCGCCCCGGCGGTGGAGGTCCACCGTGGTCTCGTACCGACACTTCAACAACGGCTCCGGGTTTGATGCCATCCACAAGTTCGAGCACAGGCACGAACACAACGGATGCAACCACGAATCCACTCACGGGAATTAATGGCAGCGGGCAGACTGTCCTGCAGGCTATTCTCGATTGGAGGCTGCTGGTTCTGCTTGGGGTTATTCTCTCGATCGCCTTTACGTTGATCTACTCCGGCTTGGACGCCTTGCGGCGCATGCCGCGAAACACCGGGTGAACTCGTATTTACAAGATATAAGCAACGAGACATAGCAGATAAATAACAGCATCTGAAAGCGAATGTCATAATGGGTGATGGGCTATAATAATCGACGCCCGTCACCCATTTCTTTTTTGGAGTTTATCCAATGTCCCTCGATCTTTCTGCCATTCGCAGCCAATTTCCCGGTCTTAACCGTCCCGATGTTTTCTTTGACAACCCTGGCGGTACCCAGATCGCACAACCATCCCTCGACCGAGTCACTCGATACTTGATTGAAAGCAACGCCAACCACGAAGGTGTATTTGCGACGAGTATTGCATCTGATGCGGTCTTGGACGAAGCACACCGCGCAATGGCGGATTTTTATAATGCGGCTTCCCCGGAAGAGATCGTATTTGGCAACAACATGACGACGATCACCCTTCATATCAGCCGTTCCCTTTCACGTGAATGGAAGGAAGGCGATGAAATTGTCGTTACGCGGTTGGACCATGATGCAAATGTGACTCCCTGGGTTTTGGCGGCACAGGATCGCGGCGTAAAGGTGAATTGGGTGGATTTTGATGTAGAAGACGGAACTCTCAATCTGGATGATTTGCAAAAAGCACTCGACCGAAAACCCAAGCTCTTAGCAGTGGGTTACGCTTCAAATTCCCTCGGGACAATTAATCCAGTCAAGAAGATCATTGATATGGCTCATGCCGCAGGGACTTTGGTTTACATTGATGCCGTTCAATATGCGCCGCACGGCACGATCGATGTTCAAAAACTGGACTGTGATTTCCTTATTTCTTCCGCCTATAAATTTTTCGGCACTCACTCCGGAATTTTGTACGGGAAACACGACCTTCTGGAAAAACTTTTCGCTTACAAGGTTCGCCCGGCAACCAATAAACTTCCCGGAAAATTCGAGACCGGCACCCAGAATCATGAAGGGATTGCGGGTGTGCTGGGGGCGGTTGAATATTTTGAATGGGTAGGCAGGGAATTCGGCGGCGAATTTGCAAATGGACTGGCGGAGGAGAAATATCAAGGCAGGCGATTGGAGCTCAAGAAAGGTATGACCGCCATCCATGCCTATGAATATGAACTTGCGCGTGAGTTGTTATCTGCTTTGGAGTCTGTCCCCGGGCTGCGGCTTTACGGCTTAACGGATGTTCGCCGTCTCGATGAACGTGTTGCCACATTTTCATTCCGGTTAAAGGACATTCATCCGCGGGTGGTGGCTGAAAAGCTGGCACAAGAAGGAATTTATGTATGGGATGGAAACTACTACGCCCTCAATGTGTCTGAGCGGCTGGGCGTGGAGGAACATGGCGGAATGGTGCGGGTCGGCGCTGCCCACTACAACACCCTTGATGAAGTTGCCAGGCTAAAGGATGCTTTAATCAAGATTGCAAACCAATGATAGTTGATGGTCAGTGGTAAAGAATTTGGATTTCCTGAATCGTTTCCCATAAAACGTGCTGTTCAAATCGGCAATGACTTGATTTACTTTACAAGTTATTGCCGATTTTTTTGAATATCCGGCAGTACATTAAACCCATGCCGCTAAACAGCGACTTCCAAAAATGCCTTCACCATGTTGGGGTCGAATTGTTTTCCTGCCTGTTCCCGCAAATAGGTCAACGCACGGGTGGACGGCCACGCGGTGCGATAGGGGCGGTCGGAGGTTAGCGCATCAAAGACATCCACAACTGCGAACAGGCGCGCCACCAGCGGGATCTGTTCGCCGCAGAGATGGTCTGGATACCCGTTACCATCCCAATGTTCATGATGATGGAGGACAATGTCCAATGTCTGTCTCTCGCTTGTGAAAGACGAGAGGATCTTGTATCCATACGTGACATGTAACTCCATCATGCGACGTTCCATGGGGGTCAGGCTTCCGGGCTTGAGAAGCACGGCATCGGGGATGCCCAGCTTCCCGATATCATGTAACAACGCTCCATGACGGATGGCGGTATGTTGTTCCGGCGGTAAACCAAGATGTTCCACAAGCTGCATCGTGATCTGGCTGACCCTCAGAGTGTGAGATTCGGTTTCGTGGTCGCGAAGTCCCAATAAACGCACAAGACTCTCAAAAACACCGTTGTGTCTGGCGACAAGGGAATTGTTGACCCTTCCCAACCGGATGCGTTCAAGTTTCCCCTCGAAGCTTTGTCCAATGAGCGGCAGCAGGGATGTCAATTCCTTCTGTCGGCTCGGTTCATCCGCACCATCCCGGGTGTATAACCAGCCCAGAAGCCCCGTCCTGGTCGTGAGTGGATACCGCTGCTCGGTTGCAGATCGAGGTGTGGTAATAGGTTGATGCGGCTGATGGACGTTGAGATGTTCGCCATTTTCCCCTGCTAATTCCAATCGTATCGAGCTGAATCCAAACATTTCCTGCAAATAGAGCCACCACCCCCCTAATACTGATTCGATGGACTGTAATTCCTCCTGAGATAACGGGAGTGGCAGCCATTCTGCCTGCCACAAGTCGGGTCCAGGTGTCTTTGGTGTCTCGCGGTCAGTGTATGAGGATCGGGATTTTTTCATTTATGGAGAGGATGAAATCTGTCAGGGTTTCTGCCTGGATGGAGGATAGAACCTCCAGGGTCGGCTCGGACAGGATAAAACATTCACCGCCAAATCCATCCTTGATGGCACGGGATGGATCCTGTAATAGGGATCGGCAATATGTTGGACTGATGCTCGCTGCCACAAGCAGACGCCTCAGAGAGGTCAGATCGGCTTCAACCTGGTTTGTGGCAAGGAGCGGGCTGTGGGTGACTTTGCTGTTCATAATATTTTCCTGTTCTGTCGAACGATAAATCCACGTTCGAATGCCAATACAAGAAAGGCGCCCAAGGCAATCCAAACATCCCCCAGGCTGAAGATGAATCGAAAAGGTAAAAATTTCGGAGTCATAAAACGGTCTGCAAGCCAGGGAAGGATAATGTTCCCCTCCGACATAAGCACATCCTTGCTGGCATGGCTGATGCGTTCCCCATACCCGATGGAATTAATGGTTTCTGGAGGCAGCACCCGGGCGGCGGATTCCGCCACTAATGGCATAAAACCGCCGTTCATCACAATTACCAGGAAATTACATATCAATCCCAGCAATAGCAGTTGCATTCCCATCCGGTTGGCGTTCAACACGGCGAATGCGATCAACAGAATCTGGGACAGGATCAAACAGGCCGAAGCGGTCTGATCTGGAAGCAAGCGGCGGGTGGGCTCAAAATAGAATGCCAGCCATTGCGGCACAAACCCAATGAAAATCAATCCGGAAAACCGGAAACCGGCGGGCTGCCAGTGACGTCCCTGCCATCTGGCAACCCCCCAACCGGTCAATGCGCCCAGGGCGACCGCAGATAGCAGGATCAACGAATTCCGACGCCGCCGACATCCTCGGGGGCACCAGCACCCAGTACGAGCATTGTCAGAACGATCAAAACCCAAATGAACTGCAGGTGGGTCTTATTGATTTTGGAGACGGATAAGTGGAGGTTGAAAAGAATATTTTTCATGTGAGGCACCTTTCTGATTGGTTACGATGCCCTACTTTACCCAATCCCCGGTTACAAAGGTGGCCTCAAATCGTGGTCATTAACTTTTGGTAGAGGGTGCGCATTTCCAGGGAGGGCAGCATGCCCAGTTCATTGTCCAGAATCTGCTGGTATTGGCGATACTGATGCGCCAGTCCTGCCGGGTCGTGTTGAGCGGCATACGCCTGCAGGATCAAACGGTGCGCGGACTCCAACAATGGTTCCAAATCCAACAGTTCGCGAGTCAAGGCAAGGCAGTCCTGAGTCTGCCCAAGTTCCAGATGAAGCTCCGCGGCTTCCAGAAGCAGGCGACGTAACTGCTCCTGGAACCTGCCGCGGTCCACGGCTGCCCACTCTGTATCGACATCCTTCAGGTAGTCGCGCCGCACTATCGCCAGCATTCGTTCATAAATACGGATTTGTTCTGCCGTATTTCGATGGCTGCGCGCAGACAATTCCTCCAACATTTCACGATCCCAGGTGTATTTCAGGCTGCGATTAAAAGCATAGCGGTCGTCTTTGAACAAAACGGCATCCTGCCCCAACGCCTGGCGAATGCGATAGATATTGATCTTAAAACGCACCTTGATGCGTGCCGGTGAAAGTTCGGGCCAGAACTCCCGGGCAATCTGTTCCTTGGTGCTTGGCGGGGATTGGAGCAGGTACAGGAAAAGGTCGCGTGCTTCACGGGTCTGCCAATCGGAGAGCTGCAGGGTGCGTCCCTGGTTATGTACTTGAACCTCCCCAAAGGTTTGGATTTCGAGGCGGGGCGTCTGTGAGGGCGGTGTGCCCCGGTCCGCTGATTCTCCCCGGGAAAGGGATGGCAGATTCTCCAACAGACGCAGGGCATGCTCAAAGAAAACGCGTGTCTCCGGGTCCCGAAGGAGGCGGATTTTTCCGATCATTCTCAGCCAGTGCGCGATCCGTCCGGCATGTATCATCATGGGGGTTGGTATGCGCCATTCTCGCTGTGGCGGCATCACATTGCGGACCTCCGATACGGCTCTCTTTATATCTGAAACGGACAGCACTCCGGCATGCCAGAGCAGGGCGATTGCCCCTTCTGCTTGATTTCCTCCTTCCAGAAATAGACCGGCGGTTGAACGAAGTGTTTCCTCCGCTGACCCGAGATCTCCTGTTTGCAACAGGCATAGCCCGCGTTCTAGATTGAAGAATGCCCTTTCATAACTTCCCAGTTTCACCTGTGAAACCTCTACCTGTCGGAGTTCTGCCAGCGCAGATCCCGGGTCTCCACGCAGACGTTTCAGGCGTACTTCTCCCAGGGATGCATAAAAAATGTACAGGGAATGTCCCAGTTCCGAGGCGTAGGTCAAAGCCTGGTCGTAACAATCAAAGGCTTCCTCCCATTGACCAAGATCGCACAACATGTCTCCAAGGCTGATCAGGGCATTGGTCTGGATGCGGACATATCCGCATAAACTTGCCGTTCTAACCGCCTCCTGCAATAACCGGTGCGCCTCCTCCATTTGACCGGTCATGTATTTCAGCATGCCCATATTGTTAAGGAGGCGGGCTTTCCATCCGGTGTTCCCGGACTGATCCAGGGCTGAGAATGCGCTAGCGTAGTAGTTTGCGGCAATGTGGACTTCTCCAAGCCGGCGGTGAATGACTCCCAGTTCCGTTTCAAGGATCGGGATCTGCTCCGGCTGTCCCAACTCTCTATAATGTTGGATCGAATCTTGAATCCATTCCAACGCTTCATTGGCTCGCCCCAACCCGAACAATGCCAATCCGCGGATGCGCCTGGCTTCTGCATGTACGATCCGAATCCCCGTATCCTGCGCTTTAGAGTCGTCTTCCTTGATACGATCAACATCCTGCAGCGCTTCTTCAAAACGACCCAGGAGGCGGTAGACCTCTGCCCGCCGAATTAAGGTCTTGTACCATTCGGTGGGATCCGATTTATTGCACTGTTGTTGTTCCGCCAGATCCAAAATTTCCAGTGCCTGACGCTGGTTGCCCTGAGTGGTATACACCGCGCCCATCAGGGATAGCAGGTCTGGTTGGGAATAGGCAAGATCGATCGGGATTCTTCGAAGCCATGTATCAAGGCTTAGGATACGACCAGCGCGTATAAAGTCGGCGCCGGTCCTGATCAGAAGACGGATCTGTCCGGAGTAATCATCCAGATCTGCATGGATTTGCAGCGCCTCTTCATACTTATGGTCCTGCTCATAGACCTCGGCAAGTCTTTGCTGGATACTCCAGAACAGGACAGGAGATTCGAATTGCAGTTGGGAGCGCAGATAATGCTGGAATAAATGGTGATAGCGGATCCAACGACCTTCCTGATCCAAAGGCATGCTGAAAAGGTTTGATGCAGGCTGCACCTGATGAAAAAGCGATGCGAAGTCCAGCGGCGCATCCGGAATCAACGGTGAGAGTACCCGCTCGCACAGATCGATGTCGAATGCATCGAACAGGGAAGTCATGTACATAAACCGCCGAATCTCTTCAGACTGATGCTGCATGACCTCCCTGGAAAAAAAATCGAACAATGTGGACGAGGAACGAAGCGGTTGAACCGGCGAACCTCCGACAGACATGCCATTGCACAAGTGAATGGCAGCCACCCATCCCTCCGTTGCCGTCAGGATGGCATTGGCATCTTCGGCGGAGAGTTCAAGTCTGCGATTCTGACGGAACAGGGTTTGGATCTCCTCCCTTTGAAAGGAAAGGTCTTCAAAGGAAATGCCGCCCGCTTCATTGCGGGCGATCATCAGCGGAGCCACTGCCAGGTCTGGCAGGGTTCGTGAGGAGATCACCAGATGCACGTTTTCCCCGCTCAATTGCAGGAACCGATCAAGCAACTGACGGATGCTCCTTTCCCGGTCGACCAGGTGAAAATCATCCAGCACCAATAGGAAATGGTCCTGTATCCTCCGGCTGATCTCATTGGTCAAGGTGACCAGGATCTGTTCCTGATCTGTTACCAGTGAGGTCATGCTTCCGAGCACCGAGAGGGAATCACGTCCAAACTCCGGGAAGCGCTCAGACAGGGAAGCAACCAGATACCGCAAGAACCGCTGCGGATCCTGGTCGATCCCATCGAGGGACAGCCAGCAGACCGGCATGTCGATCTGGGACGATAAATCCACCAGCAGGCTGGTCTTTCCGTACCCAGCCGGCGCGATCACGAATAATAACTTCCGGTCCAAATGAGCATACAGCAGTTCGATCAACCGCGATCGCGAGACCAGGTCATGCCGCCTGGGCGGAATACGCACCTTGATCAAGCTGACCGGCATCTCAAGTGATGGACTCATGGGGATTGGTGCTCCTTACATATCACTGTCTTTTATTCTAACTGTACACGGGCAAAATACAAGAAAGATCGGGTTTCGTTCGCACGCAGGGAATAGGGGCATGCTTCGACATCGGCAAGGCACCTTCTTGGCTGGCATTGTTCCCGAGGAAGTATAAGTTGATGCAGTAGTGGGGTTGTTTTGTGATCAGGGAGTTGCCGGGCTTGTTGAAGAAGACAACCTGACGGTTCAGCGGCGAAAACTGTTGACGAATACCATCAATGTTTCGTGACACACGGAAGGTCTTCTCCAATGTATTTCAGACAAAATGGTTATATACTGAAATTGTACCTTACGGAAAGGAGCTACAATGTTTGGGAAAATTCTGCTCGCTGTGGACGGTTCCGAACACGCCCTCCACGCCACACGCAAAGCCGCCGATCTGGCGCGCTGCATGAAAGCCACTGAACTACGTATCGTTGTTGCCTATGACCCCATCCCGTTGTATCTTGGCGAGCCCAATATGCAGGTCGTCATCACCAACCGCAAGGGCGAGGCTGAGGAGATTCTCAATTATGCCGTCGAGGAAGTGGGCGAGGTTCCCTGCGAGATCCATACCGAGATCATCGAAGGAGACCCGGCGAGCGCCATCATCGAGGTGGCGAAGGTCCGCGAAAGTGATGTGATCGTGATCGGCTCACGCGGACTCGGCAGGCTGGCGGGTTTGCTGCTGGGCAGCACAAGCCAGAAGGTTGTTTCGCATGCGCCCTGCCCGGTGTTGATCGTCCGGTAATTTATTATTCGCTTTGCGCAAGCTTTTCAGCTTGCTGAAATTCCTCGGGGGTGTTCACGTTCCAGAAGCATAAGCCGGATGGGTCGAATCTTTTCAACTCGTCCGGCGTTAACGTCCGCACCTTTGCCTGCGGGAACCACGCGATGACCTTCCATTTGTCGGCGTCGATGGCGGCTTCGATGACAGGCAGGCAGGTCTCGCGGCGATAGAGGGCGTGGAATGGTTCATAGCCCTCGTTCGTTTTGGCAATGACGACATCCGCTTCTTCCTGGACGATGAGGCTGTGTGCGCTTTCAAAGAAGCTTGGACTCGCGAAGGGCATGTCGCATGCTGCAACCGCCACGAGCGGATGGCTGGCAGACGCGATCGCAGTGTAGAGTCCGCCCAATGCGCCGCGACCCGGCTTGAGGTCCGGTACGAGGCGATGATTTAAGAAAGCATAATCTTCGGGTCGATTCGTTGTGATGATGAGCTCATCCGCAATGGGATTCAGCCTGTCGATCACCCGCTGAATGAGAGGCTTGCCGAGGAATGGCTTCAGGGCTTTGTCCTCTCCCATGCGTGAAGACTGCCCGCCCGCTTGAATTACTACCGATAACATGGTTATATTATATATGCCCGGAAGGGTATAGATGAAATGAGTTCTCTGGCAAACATACTCGACACCTTAACTGTTGAAGGAGAGTTGTACGAAAAGCTCCCCGATGATTCTGTGCGCTGTTTTGCGTGCGGACACCGTTGTTTGATTCGCGAGGGGAAGCGGGGTATCTGTCAGGTGCGTTTTAATAAGGGCGGAAAGTTGTTCGTGCCGCATGGGTACGTGGCGGCGCTGCAAAGCGACCCGATCGAAAAGAAACCCTTCTCGCATGTGATGCCCGGCTCGAATGCATTGACGTTCGGCATGCTCGGCTGCGATTATCACTGTTCGTACTGTCAGAACTGGTTGACCTCTCAAGCCATGCGCGACCCCGCTTCGGATGTTTCGGCGCAGTTCGTCCGCGAGATCACGCCGAGGGATATGGTCAACTATGCGCGGCGCGTCAATGCTTCGGTGGTGGTCTCTTCCTATAATGAGCCGTTGATCACCAGCGAGTGGGCGGTGGATATTTTCAAGGAAGCCAAGGCAAACGGTTTGATGTGCGCTTATGTTTCAAATGGGAATAACACGCCCGAGGTCATAGATTATCTCGCGCCGTATCTTTCGGCGTATAAGGTCGACCTGAAGTGCATGGATGATAAGAACTACCGCAAACTCGGCGGGACGTTGCAGCACACTTTGGACGGCATCAAGCGCGCACGCGAGGCGGGGCTGTGGGTTGAAGTGGTGACCTTGGTGATTCCCGGCTTTAACGACTCAAATGAAGAGTTATGGGATGCGGCTCGCTTCCTTTCTGAGTTGTCTGTGGATATTCCCTGGCATGTGACGGCGTTCCATAAAGATTACAAGATGACCGATCCGGCTAACACCGATGCTCAGACTCTCATCCGCGCGGCGGAGATCGGGCGTGAGGCGGGGCTTCATTATGTCTATGCGGGGAATTTGCCGGGCACTGTCGGGGAGTATGAAGACACTCTGTGTCCGCAGTGCAGTTATCGGCTGGTGAAGAGGCGCGGATACGTCATCAAGGAATATCATATTACGGGGGAAGGAAAATGCCCGAAGTGCGGGGAGAAGGTCGCCGGTGTGTGGACCGACGATCCGGGGGCGGTTACGATAGACGGCAGGGGTTATCCTGTAAGTTTGCATTAGGGTATAATTTCGGCACATTTTGCGTGGCAAAATGAATAAACATTTCTCGTATGGAGGAGAATCGCATGAAACGAAATCTGTACGCCTTGCTTTCGTTGCTGATGCTTGCAAGTCTCGTGCTTGCAGCCTGCGGTGGCGGCGCTGCAGCCACTGAAGAAGCGCCGGCAGCCACGGAAGCCCCTGCTGCTGAAGAAGAAGCAGTTCCCGATATCAACCTTGCAACCTATGATGGAACATCCCTTTCCGTTCCGGCTGAGGAATGCAACGGCGACTATATCGGTGAGTTCCAGTCCATTGAAGCCACCGACGATCATACCGTGGTCTTCACCCTTTGCCGTCCTGACCCCGCCTTCCTTTCGAAGATCGCCTTCAGCGTGTACTCGATCTATCCCTCTGAGTGGATCGAATCCACCGCCGGCGGCGATGGAACCCGCACCAGCGAAGGTCTCGAAGCCCCGATCGGTACTGGTCCTTATATGATCAGCGAATGGAATCGCGGCGAAAGCATCACCTTCAAAGCCAACCCCAACTACTGGGGCGATGCTCCTGCGGCTGACACCCTCGTCTTCCGCTGGTCATCCGAATCCGCTGCCCGCCTGCTCGAACTGCAGTCCGGCACCGTGGACGGCATCGACAATGTTGGTCCCGATGACTTCGACGTTGTCCGTGGCGACGCCAACCTTTCTTTGAACGAGCGTCCGGCGTTGAACGTGTTCTACATTGGGTTCACCAACACCTTCGCTCCGTTCGACAACCAGGATGTCCGCCAGGCGGTTGCCAAGGGCATCGACCGCCAGCGCATTGTGGATAACTTCTATCCCGCCGGCTCCGAAGTTGCCTCCCACTTCACCCCGTGCTCCATCCCCGGTGGCTGTGAAGGCGATGACTGGTATGACTTCGATCCTGTTGCCGCGAAGGAACAGCTCGCTGCCGCCGGTTTCCCCGATGGTTTCTCCACCAAGATCTACTATCGCGACGTGGTCCGCAGCTACCTGCCTCAGGTTAGCAATGTGGCTCAAGACATCCAGGCACAGTTGAAGGAAAACCTCAACATCGACGCCGAGATCGTCGTGATGGAATCCGGTGCCTTCATTGAAGAATCCACCGCTGGCCGCCTCGACGGTATGTACCTGTTGGGCTGGGGCGCAGATTACCCGCACCCGACCAACTTCCTGGACTACCACTTCGGTGCAGCCAACCCGCAGTTCGGCAACCAGTCCCCGACCTACTATGAGCCTATCGCCAAGGCTGCCCAGATCGCGGACCCCGCCGAATCTGCCCCTCTGTATGCTGAAGCCAACAACGCCCTCAAGGAATTCGTCCCGATGATCCCCGTTGCCCACGGTGGTTCCGGTACTGCCTACCGCGCCGATGTGACCGGTCAGCAGGCCAGCCCGCTCGGCAATGAACTCTTCTCTGCGATGGATCCGGGTGGACGCGATGTCTTCGTCTGGATGCAGAACGCCGAACCGATCAGCCTCTTCTGTGCTGACGAGTCCGACGGTGAATCCCTCCGCGCCTGCGAACAGGTCACCGAAGCGTTGTACTCCTATGAGATCAACGGGACCGCAGCCGTTCCTGCGCTTGCGGAAAAGTGCGAACCCAACGCCTCTCTCGACGTTTGGACTTGTACCCTGCGCCAGGGTGTGACCTTCTCCGACGGCTCCGCTTTCGACGCCTCTGACGTGGTCGCCACCTTCAACATGGGCTTGAATACCGGTTCCCCGACCCATGTCGGCAACACCAATGCCTGGGAATACTACGATTACCTCTGGGGCTTGATGAAGAAGCCTGGTCAGTAGTCTGAAATATTCTCTGTAAACTAAATTACGGGATGGCGGGTATACCCGCCATCCCGTATTCACAAAAGGAGACTGGCTGCATGATCCAATATCTCATCCGCCGCATCTTCGCATCCATTCCGGTCTTATTTGGAATTTTGGTCGTTACTTTTATTATTGCACGTGTAATTCCCGGCGATCCATGCAAAGCCATTTTGGGTGAAAAAGCCACCCCGCAGGTATGCGAACGGTTCATCCACGAAAAGGGATTGGACCGCCCCATTTCTGAACAACTTGTCATTTATATCGGCGAAGTCGTACGGGGCGATTTCGGCAACTCGATCCGCATGAACGTGCCCGTTACGCGCCTGCTGATCGAACGCCTCCCCACCACGGTTGAATTGAGTCTGGCTGCCCTTTTCATCAGTATATTATTTGGCATTCCACTCGGCGTTATTTCTGCTGTCAGGCACAACTCATGGGTGGATGTCATCACCATGATCTGGGCGAATATCGGTGTATCCATGCCGGTGTTCTGGCTGGGCTTGATGTTGATGTACGTATTTTCCCTGTTATTGAAAGACACGCCATTCTGGCTGCCGCCCTCGGGGCGTGTCAGCCCGGGTGTTTCCAACGATCCTTTCTTCGAGGTCTGGGGATGGACGGTCGGCGCGGAGGGGATATGGGCGGGACTTTTGGTGTTCCTCTCGCGCATGAATATTTTGAACGCGCTTCTGACCGGAAACTGGGAACTGCTGCGCGACGCCATCAAGCATCTCATCCTCCCGGCTGTGGCGTTGGGAACCATTCCCATGGCATTGATCGCCCGCATGGCACGTTCCGCCATGCTGGATGTGCTCGGACAGGATTACATCCGCACGGCAAGAGCCAAGGGACTTGGCAAAGCCGGTGTGATCATCAAACACGCTTTTAGCAACGCGCTCCTTCCGCTTGTGACCGTCATTGGCTTGTCGCTCGGTGGTCTCTTGGGCGGCGCTGTTCTGACCGAAACGGTCTTCGGACTTTCCGGTTTGGGGCGCACTCTTTTCGAAGCCATTACCGCGCGCGATTACGGCATCGTCCAATCGTTTACGGTCGTGATCGCAGTCTTTTATGTCGCCATCAACCTGCTGGTGGACATTTCCTACGCCTACCTCGACCCGCGTATTCGCCTCAACTAGGACGGACAACCAATGGAAAATGACGAAACAAAAATTCCTCAACTCGATAAAGAGGGACTATCGCACAAGTCCGTAAACCTGTGGCAGATCACATGGCGCCGACTCTTCCGCCGCCGCTCCGCGCTGGTGGGAATGGGCATCCTCGGTTTGTTGGTGTTCATCGCGCTCACTGCGCAATGGCTGGCTCCCTATGGTTTTGATGAAGTCCTCATCGGCAAGGAGAATGTGAGTTCAAGAGAAAAGCCCTGCATCCACCTGTTGGGCTGCCCCGCAGATCAGCCTCAGCATCTTGCCGGTATCGACGGAAACGTCCGCGACCAGTACAGCCGTCTGCTGTATGGCGCGCGGTTGAGTCTGATGGTCGGCTTTTCCACAGTGACGTTCGCCATCATCATCGGCACAGTGCTCGGCGCGATTGCCGGGTATTTTGGCGGCTGGTGGGATAACATCATCATGCGCTTCATGGATGTGCTTCTGGCATTTCCGTCCCTGCTGCTCGCTATCGCCATCGTCACGGTTCTCGGACCCGGGCTTATCAATGCCTTGATCGCGATCGGTATTGTTTCCATTCCCGCCTATGCCCGTGTGATGCGCGCCTCGGTGTTGACCGTGCGTGAGATGGAATATGTCTCTGCCACGCGCGCGCTTGGCGGCTCGAATATGCAGATCCTCTTCCTGCGAATCCTGCCGAATGCGTTGACTCCGCTCATCGTGCAGGGGACTCTCGGTATTGCTTCCGCAATTTTGGACGCTGCGGCTCTTTCCTTCCTCGGGCTTGGTGCGCAGCCCCCGACACCTGAGTGGGGCTCCATGCTTGGTGCGGAACGCAATCAGGTCTTCACCGCTCCGCATCTGGTCTTTTACCCCGGCTTGATGATCATGTTGACCGTGTTGTCCTTCAACTTGATTGGTGACGGTTTGCGCGACGCGCTCGACCCGCGTTTGGCACACTCCAGTTAGTGATCCCAGAATCAAAAAAGCCCGTCTTTACGACGGGCTTTTTGTTTTCATAATTTTGTTATCCGCCAAACATCAACGCCCAGGCGGTGAGTCCGCCGAATATTAGCAGCACCAGCGCAACACCAATGGACACTTCGCGGGATTCACGCTCATCCTGCAGGGAGAACTCAGGCGGCATCCCGACTGTGATCCACTTGGGTGCGGCGAACCAGGCGAATATCGCGCCGCCGATCAACCCGCCAATGTGCCCCCAATTGTCGATGCTGGGCGCAAGCCCAAGGAAGAGGTTGATCGCAATAATGAAGACCGCGTTACCGATCGCCTGACGGGCATGAGAGCCGAACAACTTGCGGTTTTGGTAGAACAGGATCGCTTCCGCGGCGATCAACCCAAATATCGAAGTGGACGCGCCCACGGAATATCCCTGCGTGAAGAGGAAGGAAAGCACATTCCCCGAGAACCCGGCAAGGAAATATAAAAGCAGGAAACGCGTACGCCCGAAGTGACGTTCTATCAATGTGCCAATGGAAAGCAGCGCGTACATATTGAAGAAGATATGCGGAATGGAGCCGTGCAGGAAGATCGGCGTGATCAACCGCCAAAGCTCGCCATTGTAAATATTTTGGCTGATGCGTGCTCCGAGCGAAGTGACCTGGTCGATGCCGTATGCCGAAAGCGGAAAAAACGCCGAGGCGATCATCTGCAGGATGTAGAAAAAAACGGTAACGCCGATAAGAGCGTAGGTCATTGTGGGCGGCTGGGACGGCAGACGCACAACGTATTGCTGTCGGGGTTGGGCAGGCTCGGGTGGCCGCTCCATGAACGGGTCCGGTGATGAGGCGGGAGTCTGGTTCATAATGTCACCGTGCGATGGTGTACCTTCAAATGTTCGGCTGCGATGATGGCGCGTACTTTATCCACGGTGTCATCCAGATGAAAATCGTGATTGATGATGACGTAGTCAAAGGCGTCCAGCCGCTGCAGTTCCTTGCGGGCAGTGGCAATGCGCAGGGAAAGTGAGTCGGGGGATTCGGTCTTGCGTTCGCGCAGGCGTTTTTCGAGTTCCTCTTCGCTTTCGCAGGTGATGAAGATCAAAAGCGCTTCAGGCGCGAGCTTGCGGACCGTTTCGGCACCCTGCACGTCAACCCGCATCACCACATCCTTGTCGCTGGCAAATGCGCTGCGCACCTGCTCTTTGGGAATGCCCTTGTAGTCGCCGTACACAATGGCGTATTCGATCAACTCATTCTCTTCGATCATCCGCGCAAACTCATCTTTGGAAACGAAGAAATAATCTCTGCCATTCACCTCGGCGGGACGTTTTTCGCGTGTGGTTGCAGTGACAACAAAATGGAACGGGAACTCGCGTTCCTTCATCCGCTGGACGACAGAATCTTTACCAACGCCAGACGGACCGGATATGACGATCAACAGAGGATTGGGTTTGCGGAGATCGAATTCAGACATGTGCGTATTTTACCAATATTCGCCTCTCTTCAGACTTGTGGTTGATCCTGTTTAATTTGCCTGATACACACTTGTAGTTTTTATTGCAAGTGTGAGGGTCTCGTGGGTAACACATCTTATCGGTTAAACGCGCCAAAAGGTCATTTAAGGGGGGAATTTTGCTCGAAATGCTTTTTAATGTAAAAACATCCCCCCAAATGTATAATTCTAGTAATTTTATCCGAATTGTTGTGACTTTTGTCACATCAGGGCATGTGCATATTTACTAGGCATTAATCCTACTCTTAAGTAAAATTTTCGATATCTGCTCAAAATTGTCAAAGCAGTCAATTTCTCCAAAGGAGGCTTGTTTAATCGAAAAAAAACGCTATTCTCATCTTTGCATAAGATTGATCTAAGGAGAATGATTATGAAGTTAAAGAAGTTCCTAGTTTTGCTTGGTATCTTGGTTGTGATCGGCGCAGTATTAGCGGCATGCGGCGGCACACAGGCTACCGAAACAGCTACTGAAGCGACAACAGAAGAAGCTACTTCCAGCAGCGCTCCAGTAGTACCCGAAACCCCCTACCTTGCTGACTGGCAAAGCAGCGCCCATGCCCAGGTCGCCGATGAGCCTTTCCGTCATTGGGATGGGGAAGACCCAGCTGAGGTTCCCACCTCCTGCGCCAAGTGCCATACCAGCGCTGGTTACCAGGATTTCCTCGGAGTCGACGGCTCTGAAGCCGGAAAAGTGGATGCCAATGTGGCAGCTGCTGATTCACAAGGCATTCAGTGCGTGGCTTGTCACAACGCTGGAACCATTTCCAAGACCACTGTGACCTTCCCCTCCGGCGTGACCATTACCTCCGGTGATGACACCCGTTGTATGGAATGCCACCAGGGACGCGAGTCCAAGGTCAGCGTTGACGCGTTCATCGCCCAGTTTGGTGAGAACGTTGATCCCGATGCCGTTCCCGCGCCCGTTAAGGACGACAATGGCAACGATGTCAAACTTGGTTTCCGCAATGTTCACTACTATGCCGCAGCCGCCACCCTCTACGGTGGAATGGTCCACGGTGGGTACGAATATGACGGTCTGACCTATGACGCCAAGAACACCCATGTTGACGGCTACGATACTTGTATCGGCTGCCACGATCCTCACACGCTCGAAGTGAAGGTCGAACAGTGCTCGCTCTGCCACGACGGCGTTGCCACCGTGGAAGATCTGAAGGACGTTCGCATGGTCTCCTCCGCCAAGGACTACGACGGCGACGGCAATGTTGAAGAAGGCATGTACTACGAGATCCAGGGCCTGCAGGAAATCCTCATGGCTCAGATCCAGAAGTACGCTGTGGATACCGCCGGTGCCGAGATCTCTTACGACGGCGCGACCTATCCTTACTTCATGGGCACCGATGGCAAAGCCTACGCGAACTGGACCCCCCGTTTGCTGAAGGCTGCCTACAACTACCAGGTTTCCATCAAGGATCCCGGTGCATTCGCCCACGGCGGCAAGTACATCGTCGAACTGCTGTATGACTCCATCTCCGACCTCGGCGGTGACGTCTCCGGTCTGGCTCGCGATGATGCTGGTCACTTCGCCGGCAACACTGAACCCTTCCGCCACTGGGACCTCGATGCTGAGGGCAACCCTGTCTACGAAGTGGAAGCTGCCTGCTCCAAGTGCCACAGCGCCACTGGTCTGCCGCAGTTCATTGAATACGGCACCAACCTGCCCAACCCGTCCGCCAATGGCTTCATGTGCATCACCTGCCATAACGAAGAAGCCTTCCCCGAGCGCTACACTGTCGCTTCTGTGACCTTCCCCAGCGGCGCCACTGTCAGCTTTGGCGGCAAAGATGCAGACGGCAACTTCGTTGCTGACGACTCCAACCTCTGTATCGAATGCCATCAAGGTCGCTCCTCCAAGCCCTCTGTTGACAAGGCTCTTACTGGCAAGGATAGCGATACACCCGATGCCAAGATCCGCTTCACCAACATCCACTACTTCGCTGCCGGCGCTACCATCTTTGGTGCTGATGTTCAGGGTGCCTATATGTACGACGGCAAGGACTATGTCGGACAGAACATGCACGCCTCGGATGACGGCAAGATGAACAAGTGCGCAGACTGCCACGATGTTCACGCGCTTGAACCCAAGGTCGAAGCCTGCGAAACCTGTCACGATACCACCGACCCGAAGGCCATTCGTGAGTCTGATGTGGATTACGACGGTGACGGCGACGTGACCGAAGGCATCTACGGCGAAGTCGAGACTCTCAAGGAAGCTCTCTACGCCGCGATCCAGACGTACGCCGAAGGCACTGGCAACCCCATCGAATACAACGCAAATGCCTACCCGTACTTCTTCGGTGCAGACGGCAAGAGCTACACAGCTTTCACGCCGCGCCTGCTCAAAGCCGCCTACAACTACCAGTACGTCCAGAAAGACCCGGGCAACTACGTCCACAATCCGAAATTCGTCATTCAGTTCCTGATTGACTCCATCGAGGATCTGGGCGGAGACGTGAGTGCCTACACTCGCCCGTAAGTAATACAAGCAATAAAAAAGGCGGCGGACAGCAATGTCCGCCGCCTTTTTTAATACCCGCTTAATCATACAAAAACTATGATGTTCAACACTGCATCTGCCTGACATCCGCTCGTAAAATTGGGGCAATTGCCCCATGTCTGTAATTGGGAATATAATATTGGAATTGTCCAATTTTATAAATTAAGGAGAATGTGATGCACCATTGGATACGGATACGCACGCCTCACATCTGGACCGTAAGTTTGATCCTCGGCATCGGATTGTTTGCCTTTGCCCTGGTTTTGTCAACTTCGCCCGTGGAAGCTGCGCCTGGAGTTCAGCCCGCACACCAGGACGATAAACCTGGTAATGACTTTTGTCTCGCATGCCATCAAGAGGAAGGAAAAACCAAGAAGATCGGCAACGACGAATTGTCAGTGACCATCAACCCCATCGAATTCGGTCTCTCTGTTCATGGCAGCGAAGGTCTTGTTTGCGTGGACTGCCACACTGATATCAGTGACTACCCCCACCCGAAAGTAACAGAAAAGAACGCACGTGCTTTCACCTTGAGTTTTCTTGATACCTGCAAGGAATGCCATGAAGAACAGGCAACCAAGGTTCAGGATAGTGTCCATCAGGTTGCGTTCGATGAAGGCAATGTCAATGCCGCCGTCTGCATGGACTGTCA
>JACKAV010000005.1 GCA_020634895.1 Anaerolineales bacterium
CATAGAGAGGGGATTTTTGATTATGGCGTCTATCAGGGTGAGCCAAGTGGATATGCTATTCACGACATTTATCAAGGTAAAGTGTTTGATTATGCCAACTGCACTGACAATTTCTTCCTCAAAGCGGATGCGGCACGTTCCAGCGTTATCAATGTAATAGAAGCATTTTCCGGGTCAAGCAGACGCTCCAATGCAGCCCGACTGGTCTTCATGCGGTTTGCCATCTCCGTCTTGCTAAGTTTCTTCTTTTTCATTTCTTCGGCGATCTGATAGGCAATGACGCGCTTAATGGCAATAATATTTGCTAAATCAACATGCTCCTCTTTCAAAAAATCGTCGAAGTCGCTTCCGAAATGTTTTCTATTCATGGCGCTATTTTACCTCTCCCCCGCCTCCCCTGAAGGGGAGGAGCTTTTACTCCATCATTCCAAGCATATACTTGGAATCTCTGCCCTCATCCACAGAACAGCAACAAAAAAATTCCCTCTCCCGTGGGAGAGGGGCAAACGGACTTGTTCGATTATTACGTCTATCAGGGTGAGGTCAAACGGACAGACTTGATCATTACACCAATCAGGGTGAGGTTTCCTCTACAAAATCATCCATCACAAGTACATCGATCAATTCTTGCAATCTGGACAATCTTCTATCATTCGTCAGAAATGCTTTCGCCCCATAAGTGAGACTTGCCGCCACCTGCAACGCATCCGGCGGAGCGACGTTGTATTTTGCACGCAGTTGAGCCGCTGCCCGTGCCACATCTCTGTCAACATCCACAACGGACAAATTGGGGAAATGAACCAAAACCGCTTCATATTCACGCGCGATGGCTTCGTGACCTATCTGCCACGGGCGGACGGTAATCTCCATCAAGGTTATTGTGGAAGTTATACCTTCCCACTTGCCATTTTCAATTCCGTTGATCGTGATCCTTGCCAGTGGACCATATTTCGGGTTGTTTTCAAGAAAGTAGATAAAAACTGAAGTATCCAGCCCAATGACTTTTGCCTTGCTTAACCGTTTGCTGAGTTCGTCCATGCGTCGCGCTCCCCATTGATATATTTTTCAATATCCACACCTTCCCAAATTTCGCTGTGAAGTCCTTGCAGGTAATCGGTATATCGTTTCGGCTGCGGAATCAAAACTATCACCCCGTCTTGGACGTCCACCAACAAGCGATCTCCTTTTTGGATATTCAATTTTTTGCGCGCGATCTGCGGAACAGCAATTTGATATTTTGCGCTGACTTTGACAGAAGTTGTGGTAGTCATATTTTCTCCTTGCTAAGCAAAAACTATATTCTACTTAGCATTTTACCATACCCCCACCCGTCCTCCCCCAAATACGACATTGAAGCGCTTTCTGGATTCATGCAAAGTATAAATTGTCGGATTTGGGGGAGGTGCCGCAGGCGGAGGGGGTGAACAGAAACAAAAAAATGCCCTCTCCTTCAGGACGCGTGCCCGAAGGGTAGAGGGGCAAACGGATTAACTTGATTATTACGTCTATCAGGGTGAGATTTCTCCTTCGTATTTGCCCAGCGCAAACTAAATTTTGCCCGGCGCAAATTACAGTTTGCGCAGACCAAACCAATTTTTGACCAGACCAAATTCAATTTTGCTATGACCAAACTGATTTTTCAACAGACCAAATCTATGCAACGGGCGGAGGGAGGCGAACAGTAACAAAAAAATACCCTCTCCTTTAGGAGAGGGGCAAACGGATTAACTTGATCATTACGCCCATCAGGGAGAGGTCCAGCGGATATGCCGATCACGGCGCTTATCAGAATTCAAAACCAACCTCTCCCCCGCCTCCCCTAGAGGGGAGGAGCCTTTACACAATCAGCCCAAGCATATACTTGGAACCTCAGCGCCCATCCACAGAACAGCAAACAAAAAAATACCCTCTCCTTTAGGAGAGGGCTGAGCGGACATGCCAATTATTACGCCAATCAGGGAGAGGTCCAGCGGACTTGTTAGGCTACAGCCTTACGCAGGGAGAAGACTTGCACACTAGCCATTATTAATATATTCAACATAATTTTTAGATATCTTGCTTTGGCAACCACTATTTTCTTCGGCGTCTTTTTCTGGAATTCCTAATTGGAAACTCATATTCCTTTGCCCGAAATTCATTCACCTCTTTTAGGAGATCATGTTCATTACTAAAATATTCAGCGTTCTTTTGGTCCTCGTCAGTCCAGTTTCTTCCATCGTAATATATCAAGTCCTCCGATCTAAATTGTATCTTATTACCAGACTCTGTCGCGAAACCAACGATGTCCATAGCATCCTTAAATTTCAATCTTGTGACCAAGCAATAACTATAAAGAACGTCAAGTCGGAGTTTTCTATATTCTTCTGTACCTAAATCTTCATAACGAGGGAAAAGCATAAAAACATAATATGGATCACCTTCTTCTATTGGACCAACTACTCTTAAGGCAAATTCCTTTTCGGGAGTCTTATCAAGCAGCCCTAACAATGCCTTTGATAGCAGTCTTCTTTTTGTACGAGATTCTCTTGCCAAAAATCTGATTGTTTTCTCTTGAAACTCGATATCTGATGGATTCTTATAATATTGATTTCCGCTCAATATACTTCTATTGAACTTTTCTATTAAAGCGTCCCACGAAAAGCTAATTTTATCTGCATCTTGTTGGGATCTATATTGAGGACTTTGAATAAAATCCTCCCATAACCCTTCTAAACTGATTAAGCTTAAGTTTTCACTTGGCAATACAAAGTCATGTTTTCCGTCTTTACCTAATTTTCGAAAAAAATAAGCTAGCAAATCCTCTTCGCCGCTGGCAACAACTTCAAATCTATTATTCGCAAAAAATCTCTCTTTCTTCGATAGGTAATCAACAAAATCAGTTACGGTGTCCAACTTATTTAATATAATATCAAGTGTTGTATCATCAAAAATATGAACAAATCCTTTTTTAGGATCAACTTGTCCTACAACAAATGGGTTGGGGTTTTCCTGAAAATGCGCATCTCCAACCAGCCTATTACTCAATAATAGGCTACCAGACCCCCCTTGAAAAAAATTTTTACATTCATTTGCTATACCATGAGCAATAACAACTCGATGGAATATCGTATTAGAAACATTAGGCAAAGTAACAGGAAGTCTCTGTGTGCATTTTCGATCTAGAAACAATCTATTTGGGTATAACTTAATCCATCTTTCTGCGCCATAAATTTGCTTGGCAGAATCTTTTATTGCATGACGATACCATCTGCTCCAATCAATTTGAATGTTTCCACTTTTTGGAAATTCGATATATTTATCTGAAAAGATTACGACATGGTTTTCAAAAACAACAAGGAGATCGCATAACTCTTTACCATCTCCTTTTCCACCATGCTTTTGATCTCTAAAAATCCCCGAGTAACTCCACAACGACAAGAACGCACGGTCGCAGAGTCGCTTTAGATATTTTTCAGATGGTGTGACGCCGTCAGGACGTTCAATTTTCATAATTATCAATTATAAAACTAGGACGGCGCCCCACCTCCGCCGTCCCATTCACCATTCCCTATTCACTTATTACAACTTCGCGAACCTACTTACCACCTTCGCCAGCCCGGCGGGACGTTCCATATTCCCGCCCTGATGGATGCCGATGACCGTGTCCTGTTTGGCATATGCCAAGTCCACGAAGGCTTGACCGGTGATGAAGCGCGCGCTGTCAATGGCGCAGGAGGTCACGAAGCCGATCTGCTGACCTTCCGCGTTGACGACCGGGTCGCCGTTGTGCGCCATGCGGGTCCGCTGCTCATCGAAGGTAAAGCGGATAACCACGCCCTTGCGTTCCTTCTCACGCGCCACGAAGGCATCACGACCGATGAACCACGGCTTGTAGGTCTTCACATAGGAACCAAATCCGCCTTCAGCAACGCCCAAGTCACGCGTTGGTAATGTAGGGGCAAGGTCCCCTCGCCCAAGCGCATTCGCAATAGACCCAAGTCCCATTTCGTGACCATACAAGGGTAAACCGGCTTCCGTCCGCAAAGAGTCTCTTGCGCCCAAGCCGATGGGCTTCACGCCGAACTGCTCACCAGACTTCAAGACCGCAGTCCAAAAGTCCGCGGCGCGCTCGGGGTGGACGAACAACTCGAACGCCATCTTCTCGCCGGTGTAACCTGTGCGCGAAACGATCAAGTCAAAGCCGCCTACAACAGCATCGCATAATTCCGTCCGCTTCAACTTCATAATGCGCGCGCGAGTCGCATCGTCCACGCCCATCGCCAGCAGTGTGTCGCGCGATTTCGGTCCCTGCAAAGCGATATCCACGCGCATGGCATCACCGGATTTCGGCTCGCGCAAATTGCGGATGTTGGCGTTATAGCCGTATGCCCGCGCGAAGGGGCGGGCGTTGTCAATTTTCACTTTGCCGTCGCGCACACTTTCAAGCCAGGTGCGGTCTTTGTCATCGTTCGAGGCATTCACCACCACAAGGAAGTTATCAAAGCCGCGGCGATAGACGAGCGTATCGTCGATCACATCCGCATCGGGCGTGAGGAAGTGGGTGTACAAACTCTCACCCGGCATCAAACCTCCGCAGTCATTGCCGCAGACCGTGCCGAGGAAAGAGGCGGCATCCGCGCCGCGCACGTCATACACACCCATATGGCTCACGTCGAAGAGTCCCGCCGCCTGCCGCGTCGCAAGATGTTCCTCAAAGATGGATGTATAAACCACGGGCATTTCCCAGCCTGCAAAGGGGACCATCCTGCCGCCGAGGTCTCTATGGGTTTGGTTCAACGCTGTTTTCTTTATCTCCCCTTCGACCTCATTCCACTCGAAGGGCGGCAGCGCCTCACCCTTGCCCTCGGGGCTGATCCCGATGAAGTAGGGTTTATCTGCGCCTTTGCCGTGAGCGGATGCAATCGCCTGCGCCCCAACGCGGATGTCTTTCTTCTTCACATCCGCCACCACGAACGGACCCGGCATGCGCCGTGTGCTGAAATCTTTCGTGCCGTCCAAATTGAACGACATGTATCCATCGGAAAGGTCGCGCAGCCATGTACCGACAACGCCGGTCTTGGCGGACGGCACTTCGAGTTGATATGTATCGGCATTGACGCAGGTCAGTGTGCCTTTGACTTTTCCCTTCGGTGTGGAAATTGTCGTGGCAACAGATTTGCCCTTCTTCAATGCGGACATATCACAGGCAGTCGCGTAATCCAATACCTGACGGATGCGCACACCGCTCAGTTGGAAGACACTGTTCTTGCTTGTATCGTCGATGTAATAGAAATGCGGATATTTGGTCTTGCCGGGTTTGAAGTCGATGCCCGCGCTTTCCGCCAGTTTGCGGATCTTCACCTTCGCATCATTCAAGACTTTGAAGTCGAGTTTCGCGCGGCGCTGTTTGCCCTTACGGACAGTATCCACAGAATGCGGCGCGCACGCCAATAACACGTCGGCGATGATGTCTGCGAGTTGGCGAGCCTGCTTCTCGGTGAATCCACGCTGGGTGATCCACGGCGTTCCCATGCGGATGCCCGAAGGCTTCGCCGCGCTTTTGTCGCCGGGGATGGTGTTGCGGTTGACGACCACGCCAACAATATCCAGAATGCGTGCCGCCTGATCACCGCTGAGTGTGGTGCCGTCTTCGCCCACGATAGAGGAGCAATCGACGTTCAACATGTGACAATCCGTGCCGCCGAACGGGACGCGCAGTCCGCGCTTGGTGAATTGATCCACCATGGCAGCGGCGTTCTTGATGGTCTGCGCCTGCAATTTCTTGAACTGCTTGGTGCGCGCAAGTTTGAAGGTCAGCGAAAGACCTGCGAACACGTTGACGTGCGGTCCGCCCTGCTCGCCGGGGAAGACGGCTTTGTCGATCTTCTTGGCGATGTCGGCTTTGGTGGTCATCAACACCGCACCGCGCGGACCGTCGAGCGACTTGTGAGTCGTAGACATGACCACGTCCGCGATGCCGATAGGCGACTTCACCACTCCCGCCGCAACGAGACCGCCGATATGCGAAATGTCCGCGAGGAAGTACGCGCCGACCTCGTCTGCAATCTCGCGGAACTTCTTCCAATCGGGAACCCATGAATAGGATGAGTACCCGGCAATGATCAATTTCGGTTTGGCTTCGAGTGCCAGTTGACGAATGGCGCCGTAATCGAGGCGCTCGTTCAGGTCCACCGAATAATGCACGGCATTGAACCATTTTCCGCTGCGGTTGACGGGCGAACCGTGCGAGAGATGACCGCCATGTAAAAGGTCGAGCCCCATGACGGTATCGCCGATGCTTAACAAGGCTTGATAGACCGCGTTGTTGGCAGGTCCGCCTGAAAGCGCCTGCACGTTGACGTAGATCTGGTCGGCGGTGAAGCTGTTGGCAGCAAAGGCTTCGGCGGCGCGGCGGCGAGCCAGCGCTTCGACCACGTCCGCGTATTCGACGCCTTTGTAGTAGCGCGGGTCACCGTTGCGGCGGTAATGCGCAAGCCGCGCCGGGTAGTCGAGGAGTTCTTCCTCGTCCATCCAACGCGACTCTTCATCGGGATAGCCTTCCGCGTAAATATTCTGAAAAGCGGATGCCAGCGCTTCACGCACCGCCATCGGCGCAGTCGATTCACTCGGGATCAGGATCAGCTTGCGGTATTGACGCTCCGCTTCGAGCTGGGTCAGATCGTAAACGTCCTTGTCCAGTTTTTCGAGCGAACCACGAAATAGATAATCGGGCATTGTAGTCTCCTCTTGGGGAAAAGTGATCGGGGTCAAAGAACCTTGGGAACCGTACCAGCTTCAATTAAGAATGAAGCGGTAATTTGTCAGACAGTTGAATTGTAGAACGGTCAAAGGGGAAGGTCAAGTGAAAAAAGACATATTCACGCCGCATTCACTCTGCCTTAAGTTTTCGCTGCTTAATTACAGTTTTATTAGCCCATTATGGTACGAATGGACGGTTCCCAGGCTGGGCAACGAACATATAATGTATCGTGCAAGTTAAATTTGTTTTCAGAAAAGCAGACCCACTCATGACAACGCTATCAAATATCGACACATTAAAACATCTCGAAGGCAGGGAAAACCTACTCCTGCGCCTTGTCGAATTGACGGTGACGCTCAACTCCACGCTCGACCTCAACAAACTGCTGCAACTCATCACCACCACCGCAACCGAAGCCCTTAACTGCGAAGCCGCATCCATCCTTCTTTTCGATGATAAAAATCCGCGCCTCTATTTTGCCGCCGCCACCGGCTCAGACCCGGAACAGCTCGCCGAAATCCCCGTCCCCATCGACAGCAGCCTGGCGGGTACCATCTTCCGCACGAATCAACCGCTCATCCTGAACAACGTAAAGAACGACCCGCGCCATTATCAGATCGTCTCCGAACACGTCCACGTGGAGATCAAGTCGCTGCTTGGCGTGCCCATGCCCATCAAGGACCATGTCGTCGGCGTGCTGGAAGCGATCAACAAACGCGACGGAAATTTCGACGAGACCGACGCCGCCATTTTTTCCGTGCTTGCCGCACATGCCGCCATTGCGATCAACAACGCGCGTTTGTTCCAGTCCCGCCAGCAGGCGTTGGAGAAAGTGCGCGTCATGAACGAGATCAAGAACAACTTCCTTTCATTGGCGTCGCACGAACTGCGAACTCCGCTCGGCATCATCATCGGCTACGCCACATTCCTGCAGGAGAAATCCCGCGGCGAATCGACCGAACACGCGGGTCAGGTGCTGACCGCCGCCGCCCAAATGCGTTCCCTGCTCGACCAGATGAACAACCTCACCATGCTGCAATCCGATGAGATGATCCTTCGGAAAGTGAAAGTCCCTGTGCAGGATATTCTGCACTTCGCGCTGGATGAGATCAAGTACACCGCCGCACGGCGGGACCTTCAGCTTGTCCTTGCGTTTCAAGAGGAACCCATCACTGTGAATGTGGACCCCGATAAGACCATCCTCGCCATTGTGAACCTGCTCAACAACGCCATCCGCTTTTCGCCGGAGAAGAGCGAGCTGACTCTCGGCGCAGTGGAAGAAGGCAAGCAAGTCCTCGTCTGGGTACAGGACCGCGGCATAGGCATCCCGGTCGATAAGCTGCAAAAAGTGTTCGAAGAGTTCTATCAGATCGAACCGCCCAACACCCGTCAGCACGGCGGATTGGGCATCGGCTTGACCATTGCCAAAGGCATCATCGAAGCGCAGGGCGGCAGGATATGGGTCGAATCTGAGGGCATTGGGCGCGGATCAACGATCAAAGCCCTGTTGCCTACGGGATAATTCCCCCGATTTTTAACGTCCCTTTTATTGACATTCCCCCCTCCCTCAGGTAGAATAGCCCTCGCCTTTTGAACGACGGGCCTGTAGCGCAGTTGGGAGCGCGCCTCAATCGCACTGAGGAGGTCAGGGGTTCGAATCCCCTCAGGTCCACCAGGACAGTGACCAGTAGATGGTACTCAGTAATCAGTCACTGCCCACAACACTGACCACTGGTCACTTAACAACTGATTACTGAAATCTGGGCCCATAGCGCAGTTGGGAGCGCGTCTCAATGGCATTGAGAAGGTCGAGGGTTCGAATCCCTCTGGGTCCACCACATTGCAGGGGCGGGGTTACCCGCCCTTTTACAAAAGTCAAAGCAGGAGTAGTAGGTCGTCCCGTCAGCGAGAAGGGAGAGCGAGGTGTGAGCCCTTCAACGGCATCCAACGGGAATGCCCAGACCGAACTCGCCTGACTGCTCGAAAGAGCGGCTGCGTGGATGAATGAAGTAGTCCATGCCGGGAATGCCCGTTACAGCGTTCAAAGAGCGTTCGTTGATCGAACGAATCTGGGTGGTACCGCGGAGAGAACTCTTCGTCCCTGATGTGGATGAAGGGTTTTTTTGTTTTTATATAGTCCGTCAGTGCAGGCGAAGCAATCCCCTGCACTGTTGGAGATTGCTTCGGCGGGACGAACACCGCCTCGCAATGACAATAATCGGATAAAGGAGGCACGCATGAACATTAAACGTAATTTCTGGAAGCAGGGTCCCTTACTTGCGGGTCTTCTTTTGAATACACTCATGTAGGTCAGGCTTTCAGCCTGACGAACTTTATAAAATCATGGCGGGTTGAAAACCCGCCCTACGAAATATTTACGAGGTAAGAATGGCTACTACTAAAAAAGATACAAAAAAGAAGACCGTCAAGAAGTCCACGACGAAAACTGTGAAAAAGGCTGTCAAACCGGCTGCAAAGAAAGCGACCAAGTCGACGGCTAAGACAACTGTCAAAAAGGCGAGTCAGCCCAAGGTCAAGAAAGAGGCGGTGAAGTCAAAGGCGATTGTCCCTGCGCCGAAGGCTGCCATCACACCGGTGACAGAGAAACCCAAAGCCATCGTCCCGGCGCAGAAAAAAGAAAATGCAAAAGAGGTGAAAAAGGTGAAAGACCTGTCCTACAACCCCGGCAGTATCGAGAAGAAATGGCAGGCGAAATGGGACGCGGACCAGTTGTACCGCTCCGTTATCGACAACAGCAGACCAAAACATTACGCGCTGACAATGCTGCCCTACCCCAGCGGCGACCTGCACATCGGTCATTGGTATGCCATGACGCCGTCCGATGCGCGCGCGCGCTTCAAGCGGATGCAAGGCTATAACGTGTTGTTCCCGATGGGATTCGACGCGTTCGGTCTGCCTGCGGAAAACGCCGCCATCAAGGACGGCGTCCACCCGATGAAACGCACCAGGCAAAATATCGAGCGCATGCGCAAACAATTACGTTCGATGGGTGCCATGTTCGATTGGGAGCGTGAAGCCGTCTCCAGCGACCCCGAATACTATAGATGGACCGAATGGTTCTTCATCCAGTTATACAAAGCCGGGTTGGCTTACCGCAAAATGTCGCCGGTGGATTTCTGCCCGCACTGCAACACGACCCTGGCGCGTGAACAGGTCTGGGGTGATGACCGTCACTGCGAACGCTGCGGCACGCCCGTCATTAAGAAAGACTTGGAACAGTGGTTCTTCAAAGCGACTCAATATGCGGATGAACTGCTGCGCTTCGAAGGCATCGACTGGCCCGAGCGCGTCAAGACCCTGCAAACGAATTGGATCGACCGCTCCGAAGGCGCCTCGGTCATTTTCAAAACCGAAGCTGGGAACCACGACGTTGAGATTTTCACCACCCGTCCCGACACGCTGTGGGGCGCGACCTTCATGGTCTTTGCACCGGAGCATTCACTGGTCGACGAAGTCACTTCGCCCGAGCAGAAAGCCGCTGTGGAAGAATACAAAGTCCAGGCGGCGCGTCAGTCCGACATTCAGCGCGGCGCAGTGGATAAAGAAAAGACCGGCGTGTTCACCGGCGGGTACGCCATCAACCCGGTCAACGGCGCGCGCATACCGATCTGGATCGCGGATTATGTTTTGATGTCCTACGGCACGGGCGCGATCATGGCTGTCCCTGCGCACGACGAGCGTGACTTTGCTTTTGCTAAAAAGTATGACCTGCCCATTATTCCGGTGATCCTGCCCGAAGGTCAGAGTGAGGCGGTTGTTGGTGATGAGGCATATATCGGCGCAGGCGTCATGGTCAACTCCGGCATGTTGGACGGCACACCCGTCAACACCGAAAAGGGACGCAAGAATCCCAGCATCGCAAAAATCATCGACTGGCTGGAAGAAAAAGGCGTCGGCAAGGAATCAGTCAACTATCGATACCGTGACTGGCTGATTTCTCGTCAGCGTTATTGGGGTTCGCCCATCCCGATGGTGCATTGTGATATTCACGGCTGGAACCCCGTACCTGAAGATCAACTGCCCGTGACCCTGCCCGAAGATGTGGAGTGGAAGCCGACCGGCGAAAGTCCGTTGAAACTGCACCCCACCTGGAAGAACACCACCTGCCCGATCTGCGGCGGACCCGCCACACGCGAAACCGACACGATGGACACCTTCATGTGCTCGTCGTGGTATCACCTGCGTTATCTGTCGCCGCATTACGATAAGGGTCCGTTCGACGAAGAGGAATACAACTACTGGATGCCTGTCGACACGTACACTGGCGGCATCGAACACGCCACCATGCACCTGCTGTACACGCGTTTCTTCCACAAGGCAATGCGCGATATCGGCATTACCGAAGGTCACGAACCGATGCTGCAACTGCGCAATCAGGGCATGGTGCTGGGCGAAGACAACGAGAAGATGTCCAAGAGCCGCGGCAATGTTATCGCGCCGGATATATTGGTGGACAAATACGGCGCCGACACCGTCCGCGCGTACCTGATGTTCTTTGCGCGCTGGGATATGGGCGCACCGTGGGACTCACAAGGCATCGAAGGCTCTGCCCGCTGGATTCGCCGCGTGTGGACTTTGTTCACCGACCCGCAAAACGCCTCAGGCTCCGCCGGAACTGCCTCCGATGAAACCAAGCGGAATCTACGCCGAAAGGTTCACCAGACTCTGAAACGAGTGACGCGTGACTTCGAAAACTTCGAATTCAACACCATCGTCTCTTCGCTGATGGAGTTGATGAACGAAATGTACAAAGCGCGCGAAGCCGGAGCCGTCGGCACGGACGAGTGGAAGGAAGCGCAGGAAATCTACCTGAAAATGATGGCGCCCGTCGCTCCACACATTGCCGAAGAATTGTGGGTCGATTACATGGGCAAGCCCTACTCCATCCACCAGCAGCAATGGCCCGTGGTGGACGAAGCAGCCGCGAAGGAAGATGTGATCGAGATCCCCGTCCAGATAAACGGCAAGGTCCGAGACCGTGTCACAGTTGCCGCCGACGCCAGCGAAGCGGATATCAAATCCGCGGTCATGGCAAGTGAAGCGGTCCAGAAACACCTGGAAGGCAAAGAGCCGAAGAAAGTGATCGTAGTCAAAGGCAAACTGGTCAGCCTGGTGGTTTAAGTCCAAATAAAAACCCTGATGGTCTTACGACCATCAGGGTTTTTAGAGATTTCAAATGTGGGGGAATTGTGAAGAAAACGTCAAGAAATCTCGATTGTCATTTGTTATTAATAAAGTAAATATATATTCGGCAAAAAAGGAGACACATTCATGAATACCCCCAAACGATATAACCCTGCACTGGTCACGCTTCATTGGCTGACCGTTATCCTGTTGTTCGGCGCAGGCATGCTTTCAGAAGGCGGAGGGCGCTCACCCATCAACATCCACATGATCCTGGGGTCACTGCTGCTGATCGTCATGATCGCCAGATTGATCGTCCGTTTTACATCCCCGCGCCCTGCACCACTCAGCGCAGGAAATGCGTTTTTCAATAAGATCGGCGAATTGACCCATCTCGGTCTGTACTTGCTTGCTTTCTTCATCCTCGGCATGGGCGGATTGATCGCTTATAACAGGAATCTATTCGGCTATCTTCTGGACAACACTGCCAGTGTCACCCGCGCAGGCGCATTGGGAATCGTTCATCATCTGGGCTGGTTCCTCATCATTATGCTGGTCTTTCTCCACGTTGGCGCCGCCTTGTATCATCAGTTCATCCTCAAGGATAATATCCTGTCCCGCATGTGGTACGGAAAATAGAACCTTCAACGAACACCGTCAAAAGTCCCAACAAGCCCGTTGGGACTTTTTTTGTCCGTCGTATAATTTGACCATGCCTACCGTCCAACTCTTCATCACCTGCCTGACCGATTCATTCTTCCCCGAAACTGGAGAAGCCGTCGTGGAGATTCTCCAACGCCTCGGCTGTGACGTGGACTTCGCCCCCGACCAAACCTGCTGCGGACAGCCGCAATTCAACGCCGGTCTGCGGACGGATGCGCGAGCCATTGCAAAACATACTATTGAGTTGTTCGAGAAAACCCAGGGAGATATTGTCACGCCATCCGGTTCGTGTGCGCATCAATTCAGACATAACTATTTGGAACTTTTCGAAGGGGATGCTGAATGGTATCCGCGTGCAGAGGCGTTTGGCAAACGGGTTTTTGAATTTACCGAATATATCGTGGATAAACTCCACATCACCGACCTCGGCGCAAAATGGGACGGTTTGCTCACCTATCATCCATCCTGCCATACCCTGCGCGGCATCAACGTGGACAGGCAACCGCATGCCTTGTTGCAAAACGTCCACGGCGCGACGCTGGTGGAACTACCCAACTCACACGAATGCTGCGGCTTCGGCGGCGTGATGTCCGTCGAACACCCCGAACTCTCGGCGGAGTGGCTGAAGCGCAAAATATCCAACCTCGAAAAGACTCAATCGCCCACACTCGTTGTCACCGATGCAGGCTGTCTCATGCACATCATGGGCGGATTGAAGAGGCAGGGAAAGACACAAAAGGTTATTCATATCGCAGAAGTTTTGGCAAATCAGTGAACAGTGATTAGGAATCAGTAATCAGTGACTAAGAGAGCGTTTTGAAATTCATGTTTACAACAGATGAACACAGATAAATTGGATTTAAAGGCGATCTCATCGTTTTTTTTCATCAAAATCAGCGTTCATCCGTGTTTATCTGTGGTGAATTCCGAGTTAAGAAACACTCTCTAACGGACTTGATAATGACAATAGAATTCCGTAAACGCATACTTGAATCAATACAGAACGAAACCCTCCAAACCGCACTAGATAACAACACCGAGCGCAGGCTGAAGGGAAAAGCCCTCGCATTCGAATCCATCCCCGATTGGCGCGAGAGGCGGATTCGGGCTCATAACGTCCGCGCGGATGTGATCGAACGGCTGGAAGAATATCTCGGTCAGTTTATATCCAATGCCGAAGCCAACGGCATCATCGTTCACAGAGCAAAGGATGCGGATGAAGCAATAAATATCGTCTTGCGCATCGTGGGTTCAAATGTCTACCGACATTTGAACAACGCCGACGACGGGAGTCGTCGGACTCCTACTCTCATCGCCAAATCCAAATCGATGGTCAGCGAAGAGATTTCGTTAAACCACGCGCTTGAAAAAGAAGGCATCCGCGTCGTTGAAACGGACCTAGGCGAATACATCGTACAACTGCGGCATGAAAGACCGAGTCATATCATCACACCGGCGGCGCATCTTAAGAAGGAACAAGTCGCGCAACTCTTTCACGAAAAGTTTGGCATTCCCTATACCGAAGATATTCCGACTCTCACCGCCACCGCCCGAAAAATTCTGCGCGAAGTTTTCCTAACCGCCGACATCGGCATGAGCGGAGTCAACTTTGGCGCGGCGGATACCGGCGGCATGTGCATCGTCACCAACGAAGGCAACGGACGCATGGTCACGACGATTCCCAAAACGCATATCGCGCTGATGGGCATGGAACGCCTCGTTCCCAATCTCGACGACCTCGCGCTCATGCTTTCCCTTCTTCCGCGTTCGGCTACCGGGCAAAAGCTCACGGTCTATACTCAACTGCTTCACAAACCCATGCCGGGGCAAACCCGTCACCTCATCATCCTCGATAACGGACGCAGCAAACTCCGCAACTCACCGCTTAAAGAATCGCTGTATTGCATTCGCTGCGGCGCGTGCCTCAATGCCTGCCCCGTCTTCCGCGAACTCAGCGGGCACGCCTATATCGGGCGCGATCTTTCCATTGCGCCGTATCCCGGTCCGATCGGCAGCGTCATTTCGCCGGGGCTGTTCGGCGAAAATTATTTCCAACTCGCGCAAGCCTCGTCACTTTGCGGCGCATGCAAAGAAGCCTGCCCTGTGGATATTGATCTGCCGAAGTTGTTGACGCGTGTGAGAGCGGGGGCAGTGGATGAAGAAAGAGGAAAGAAGAAAGATGGAGGCGAAGGCTTGACTTGGTCAACCAAAACCTTTCTCAAAATTTATACCCGCTTCGCGACTCATCCAAAACTGTTTGCCATCTCTCAAAAGTTTGCTTCACTGGGAACTCATCTCCTCTCTCCCCGCTCGCAGTGGATGCGTCTGCCCGCGTTCACAGGTTGGGGCTACAGCAAGGATATGCCGAGATTCGCAAGCAAGACGTTTCGAGATCGGTGGGACGGGAAAAAAAATGGTGCTTTGGGAATCGATACATCGGGAATTGGCACATCGGACAATGTGCCAATCACTCCAATTTCCAATTCCCCGACTCCCAATTCCCCCCTTTCCCGCTTCACCGCCGAACTAACCGCTCTCTCCGGCAGCGTCCATCAAACGGATGACCCAACTCGATCCATCATCGAATATCTGACCTCGAATAACGTCAAACGGATTTATCTGCAAACAAACCTCCTCGACGAATCTCAATTGCGCCAGGCAGGCATTGACTTCACCCACGAGTCCGACCCGACCATCACCGTCGGCGTGACGAAGGCTTGGGTAGGGCTGGCAGATACCGGGTCCGTTTTGGAGGCGGATGAGGAGTTGTTTGGCTCATTACTTCCTGAAATCCATCTTACCGTTTTGCGGGCGGAAGACATTCTTCCATCCCTTCCCGATGCAATGGATCTGGTAAAAGGTAAAAATGCCGTCTTCATCACGGGACCATCGCGCACGGCGGACATTGAGATGACCCTGACCATTGGCGTGCATGGACCAAAAGAGATTCACGTTTTCGTTGACGATTCAAAACGCGGGTGATACAATCTCGCCCGCGTTTCAAAAGACACGAATCGCCCCCATCGTCTAGTGGCCCAGGACGGAGCCCTCTCAAGGCTCAAACCGGAGTTCGAGTCTCCGTGGGGGCACCTTAAAAAGGCAGTCACGTTTTGAACTGAACCCCGAAAAGCAGACACGAAAAGAAAGCCCTCCTGTGAGAAGATAAGCACAGGAGGTGCTTTTATGTCAGGCAGAAAAGGAATGTTGCACTACAAGAAGGAAATCAAGCAGGAGGCAGTGCGTCTGGTGATGGAAGAACACGTGACGTATGCAACGATAGCGGAGAAGCTGAATATCCGAAAGGCAGACAGGATCAAAGCCTGGGTGCGGATGTATCGGAGAGAAGGGGAACTCTCATTCCATAAGCCGATTGGGCGACCCGTGAAAAGGGAGGGAGAAGAACGGGAAATAGAACGGCTGCGGATGGAGAACGCCTTGCTAAAAAAATTCCATGCCGAATTGCGGAAAGTGCAGCTCGCGCAGCGCAATATCGGGCGATCTACCACCACAAAGAAGAATACGAAGTGAAGGCGATGTGTAAATTCTTCGGTGTTTCGCGAGCAGCCTATTATGCCTGGGAAGGGAAATTGGCAGAGACAGACCCAGACCAGGAACGGATGGAGAAAATCCGGACGGTCTATGAGGTTTCTCACAAAAGCTACGGGTATCGGCGGATCACGATCCACCTTCAGCAAAAACTTGAACTTGCGATCAATCACAAGGCGGTTTTGAGGTTGATGAACAAATTAGGCATTCGTTCGCAAGCCAGAAAGCCCAAAATGTACAAAAAGCTGGAAGAAATCGGCACCTACCATCGCTACCCCAACGTGCTCAATCGGGATTTCGTCGCGACCAAGCCCAACCAAAAATGGGTCACGGATGTGACCTACATTCGCACCTTGCAGGGCTGGGCATATCTGTCCACTATCAAGGACCTCTACGATGGCTTCATTGTGGCGCATGTCTTTGAGCAAACCAATTCAATTGCTCTGGTGACGCGGACCCTCAAACAAGCCAAACAAAAAGAAAAGGTCACTGATGGACTGATCCTCCACAGTGACCAAGGGACGCAATACACTTCACAGCCATATCATGTCCTTACCAACGAGTATAACATCACGCCTTCCATGTCTCGTCGTGGCAACTGTTGGGATAATGCCCCGATGGAGAACTTCTTTGGACACCTCAAAGAGGAATATTTGCGGCACTTCAAGAAAACCACCTTTAAGGATACAGAGCAACTCATTGATGAATACATTTACTTTTACAACTATGAACGGATACAATTGAAAACAAGACAGACACCTTACCAAACTAGGTGTCTATCCAGTTGACCAGCGGGGCTTTCTTTTTTTGTCTTGCTCAATGGGTTCAGTTCATTTTGTGGCTGTCTTTTTTATAAAGGACTCCATGCAAACAAACAACCCATCATCGCGCGGTTTCATCATCGTGTTGACCGCCACCATCCTTTGGTCCACAACGGGACCGCTCATCAGCTATCTGGTCAAGACCTACGAATTGCCTTCACTGGTGCTCGCCTTTTGGCGCGACTTGTTCGTGGCATTCGGCATGCTGGTCGGCTTGCTGATCTTCAGCCGCAAACTGTTCGCGCTCGACCGCAGTCATTGGGGATTTATGGTCTGGTACGGAGTTTCGCTCGCGGTCTTCAACTCGATGTGGACCTTTTCGGTTCAATACAACGGGGCGGCGGTTGCCACGGTTTTGGCTTTTTCCTCCCCGGCAATGACGGCGGTATTGAGCTATCTCGTTTTCAAGGAACGATTCAGCGTCGTTAAGATCATTTCCATTGCGTTGAGTTTTGTCGGCACGATATTGGTGGCCGGCGCACATGACCCCGCCATGTGGAAGTTAAATCCGCTGGGGATCATCTTCGGCTTGATGACCGGTCTAATGTTCGCCATTTACAACCTGCAGGGCAAAGCCGCCAGCGACAAGCAAATCGATTCGTGGACGGCTCTGCTTTACAGTTTTGCCTTCGCTTCGTTCTTTTTATTCTTCTTCAATATCGGCAGCGACCTGTTCATCACGAAGCAGCCTGCGCTCTCGAATTTATCTTGGCTTGGAAATTCCCTCCCCGGCTGGGGATTGTTGTTCTTCCTTGGCGTCGCCCCCACGCTGGGCGGATTTGGCTTGTATACATTAAGCATCCGCTATCTCTCGCCGACAGTTTCGAATCTAGTCGCTACGCTTGAACCGGTCTTTACGGCGGTGTGGTCTTATTTCTTCCTGAGCGAGATGATGAACGGAGTGCAATTGGGCGGAAGTCTTCTGCTTATGTTGGGAGTAATATTGCTGAGAACAGCAGACAGAAGTTAAACGAAGAGACGGTCATTTTCAGATGACCGTCTCTTTTTATTTACGGACGTCCACCGCCGCCGCCTCGTCCGGGGCGACCGTTGGGGCGCGGGGGTCTTCCGTTCGGGCGCGGAGGCGGGGGCGGAGCGCCGTTGTTATTCTGTGGGTCGTTATCGTCGTCAGGTTGCGGCTGCGGCGGTTGTTGAGGCTGCGTCTGTGAATTCGTCTGAGCCGTGGACGAAGAGTCGATCATCACCGTGCTGTCGTTGAAGAAGAAAACGTTCGCCTGAAGTTTTGTCAGCTTCGTATTACGGCGGATGATGTCCGCCAGCGATGTGCTGTTGATTTCACGAACCAAGTCAGAAGGCAAGGATGACTGATACCAGAAGCGGTCACCATCACGCAGACGGCTGAACTGATCCACCAGAATGGCAGTAAAAGTCTCGCCGACGCTGGAGCCGGGCAGATGATCTTCCGCCAAACCGCCGATCCACAGGTCGATGTTATCCACATTTCCGTAGGTTGCCGCGAGTTTCGCCTGCATCGCCGTATCGGATGTGATCTGTGCAAAACTGGTAACACGCCTCAAACCATACGCCGCGCGGACAGTGTTGTAATCCGCCAAGCCGTGATCGCGTCCGCGCTGGATGTTCATCGAAGCAAGGTCGAAGCCGCCCTGCCCCGGCGCGCCAAAGAGAAAGTTGCGGACATCGTCCACCACGATGGGGTCGATCTCCTGGGCGTTGTCCGAAGCGAGGTACTTCAGGATGGGGTCAATGTCTGTTTGTCGGACCACGACCGGGTTGAAGAATGAGTCGCGCAGTCCCATTGCGTCACGAACCTCTTCGCCGTCATTATCCAGAAATTCAATATCATCGCCCAACATGCTGTGTCCCAAACGATAAGCCGCCGTGGAAAATTCGGTAGCGATACCGGGATCCACGTCCGCACGATAGCCGCGATAAGCGGGCAGGGCACTGCGTCCAAGAATGGCGGGCAGGAATTCCTCATACGTGATTCTTTGTATCTCGGCAATGACGATGCGGCGCGCATATTGATAGAGTTCCTCATCCGTCCAATCAGGGTGAAGAATTGCCGCCTCACCCGCAATGCGATTATGTTCACGCGTGAACAGAGTGTGCAACGATAACAGCTCGGGGTTTTCGTTCGCACGCGCATCACCCGAAAGATACAACTGGTCATCCGGCAGGATGTGAGAGTCATTGAAGTTTAAAAGACCGTCCGTGTTGAACGTCAGGAAATTTCCGTTCATCTTCATACGTCCGCCGCGGAACTCGCGCAGCGCAGCCGCACGTTCGGCATCCGAGCCGTAGACCTGCGACCCATCAATGAACGCCGTGATGTCATTGACCTGCTCGCGCGGATTGTTGACGGAAGTTCCCGTCGAAGGGTCAAACTTTGAACGCGAGAAAGAGATCGTCATCGTGCCCGTGCCGTTCGGGTCGAACCACTCATCCCCCGAAGGGACAAGCACCGGCATCGATTCTTTCGGGTTGGCAGCATCCGTCAGCGTGATATCGTGGTCGATGAACTGACCCCACGCGTAAACGAACGCGGTGAAATCGCGGTCGTTCGGGATGCCATCCGCCGGGCTGACGGAAAACGTATTGCTCACAACGCGCGCACTCGGTCGATTCGAACCGGACGGGCTGCTGATGCCGTCGCCATAATCCACGGGTGACATACGCAGCAATTGCTGCTCCACGCTGCCCCATTCCGGATGCGCCGAGTTGTTCCCCCTGCCGTCGAACGGCTCGATCTCCAGAGTCATTTCGCCGCTTGCGGAAGCCGCCGTTTGATAAGGCAAAAACGATTGGCTGCCTAATGCAACGATACTTGCAACGATCATTAAAGCTTTTTTCATTCCTTTCATGATTTTCTCCTTTGGCAAAGATTCTGTTACTGATAAATTTTTATGGCATGCATGCCAATTGGCTTGAATTCGGAGGCATGCCGCATGTGCCGTTTACGCTTCCGTTCGGTGTGTTGAACGAACAGGATGATCCGCTGGATAAGCCACTGCAGGCGCTGACGGCTTCCTGCGGAGGCTGCTGACCTTGCTGCCCCTGCCCGCCTCCCTGCGGACCTGTGGGCTGATTCTGTCCATTCGGCTGCTGTCCATTTGGCTGCTGCCCACTCTGCGGCTGACTTCCGCTGCCGCTCGAAGTGATCTGCATACCCGGGCGTGAGGAAGCCGACACATTCCCAGAGACGTAAGCCACTTCGCCGCCACGCACACAACGGACATAATTGTTCACACGCACCACATCGCCTTGTGGTCCATGTCCCTGCGGATACTGCGAAGCATCACCAGTCTTCGGGTCGCTGCGCTGCGCCCCCGCGCCGTGGACATCCATCACCTGACCGTTCATAATTCCATACGCCGAGCCAAATGAGATGTATGCCGCAAAGTCTCTGCCGCGCGTCGAAACGTGTGTCGTGCTCGTCCAGTAGAAGGGATAATCAACAGCGCCATTTTCGGCGGTGATGGTCGAGGTTTGGAAGATGGGATCGATGGCAGCGGAGTTGGTCGTGGCGGGTGAACGGGAATAATCCACGATGCTTTGCAGTTCCTTCGCGCTCGGCAGACGCCAATCGTCATATCCGCTGGCAATGGAGGATTCGCAGTAGTTCAATGCATCGCTCCAGTTCATGCCAGAGCCGCTGTCGGTCTGCATCCACGTCAAACCGGTGGCGTTGTCAGTGATAGTCCCATCACCGTTGTCCGCAAAGGCGTTGATGCCGTAACTCGTATTGCCGCGCACATAGCGGACATATTGAACCGTGTCACCTTTGGGGCTGGAAATGGGATAGCCCTTGATGCGTCCGTCCGCGAAGTTGTAGCCGAACGCAGTGGAGCTCCCGCCCATTGTGGTGCTGACGTACTGTGTACTTGACCAAAACTGAGCGTCGATCGTGCGTTCACCGGCAGCGGTATCGCCATAACCAAAACCAAAATAGGTCGTATCGATGAACGGAGTGGCAGAGCAGGAGCCGTTGATACAGTCACTGACATCCGTACCATCGAAGAGGACGAGCGAGTAAAGTTCCTTGATGGTCGGCAAACGCCAGTCATCGTAGCCCGCCAGGGTCGATGATTCCGCGCTGCTGAGTGCCTGCGAGAAAGTCATCTTGTCGCTGGCATTGATCACGCCATCGCCGTTGAAATCAGGTGACTGTGACCACATCAAGCCGGTGACGAGGTCCGTGACGGTGCCATCGCCGTTATCTTGATACTGCGGCACGCTGCCCTGGTAGTTCGCATCCTGCCCGGCAAAGGCTACTCCGCTTTCGACGCAGGGGATCGCATTGTTGTTGTCGTAACAGGTGGTTTGATTCGTATCCACAATGGGATAGGTCAATGTGGTATTAGTTTGCACGGATATCGTCTGCGCGGACTGATTCACTGTCGGCTGGGATTCGGTCAATGGGGTTGATCCGTTCGAAGTCGGAGCAAGAGGCGCGTTGCATGCGGCGAGGATCAGGCTTGTGGTCGTAAAAGTCAAAATGGCGATTCGTTTCATCATGTCTCCTTTGATATTCGTATTGTATGGATGTAAACGAAATGTAACGAGTGCGTAAAATCATTGATTCGCGCAAACAGGCATGAAACGAATCACAAAGACCCATGACGGTTGTCATGGGTCTTTGTTTAATTCTTTGTCTGACTACGGCTGGGTGTCGTTCTGTCCACCGGGTCTGCCATGCGGACCATGACCGCCCTGGCTGCCAAGCACTTGCTGAAGTTCTTCCACGGTCACGCCGAGGGTGCCTGCCACCGTTTCAAGATCGGGGCGGCAGTTCGGGTCTTTGGGATCGCTTGCATCAGTTGTGCATTCAGCGGGTTTGGCGCTGTCAAAGGCAGCCTGCAGTTCTTCTTCGGTCACACCGAGGGCTTCCGCCGCGGCGGCGAAATCCAAGCCTTTTTGATCTTTGCCGAGTGCGGCTTGCAGATCTTCGACCGTTATGCCGAGAGTGCTTGCGACCGCATCAAGGTCAGCGCGGCAGTCCACACCCTGGGAGGGCTGACCGTCGGTGCATTCGGCGGGTTTGGCGCTGTCGAACGCAGCCTGCAATTCTTCCACGGTGACGCCAAGTGTTTCAGCAGCGGAGGTGAGGTCACGCTGACCGCGATCACCGCCGAGCGCTGCCTGAAGTTCCTCAACTGTGACGCCGAGAGTTTCTGCAGCAACGTTCAGATCGGGGCGACAGTTCGGGTCGCGGCTAGGCTGACCATTTTGGTCGCTGGAAGCATCCGCACATTCGGCGGGTTTGGCTGCTTCCAGCGCCTGTTGAAGTTCATCCACGGTCACGCCGAGGGTTTCAGCCGCGGCGGTCAAGTCATGCTGACGTCCATCCCGCGCAGGACCATCTGCGGCGATGCGGGGGGCTTCGTTGTTCCGCGGCGCATTGCCGTTGGTGTTCGCGTTTGCGTTCGGGTTCAACGCCACTTCAGCAACGGGTACAGATTGCGCGTCGGTGGTCTGTGCGGTCGTTTCGGTCACTGCGCCGCCGCATGCACTCACGAGAACGGCGAAGAGGGCAACGGTCGAGACCAGTAAATATTTTTTGTTTTTCATGTTTACTCCTTTTAATGATCTGTGTTTTACGATTGGTTATCGTTCGTCTGGCAAAATTGATTTCGATTGTGTTTATCCATGTACGCTCCTTAATTTCGATCTTGATGCCATTTTATGGAGAATGCATTTTTATATGGAGTGCCTGCGGTCACCATTTTTAGTCCACAGGCATGAATAAAACAAAGTGACCCATGACGGTTGTCATGGGTCACTAAAAATCACGATATTGGAGCGTGCGTTAACGATTGAGTTCCCAGATCAGGCGCAGACCTTCAAGCGTGAGCCAGGGCGCGATGATGTTGATTTCCCTGGTCTCTTTGGCAACGACTTCCGCCAACCCGCCTGTGGCAATGACTTTCATATCATCGCCGAGCTCCGCGCGGAAACGCGCCACCATGCCCTCGACCATGCTGACATACCCGAACAGCAAACCAGACTGCATGGCGTGAGTGGTGTTCCGTCCAATCACGGAAGGCGGCACCTGCAGGTCGATGCGCGGAAGTTTTGCGGCGCGGGTGTACAACGCTTCGGCAGCCAGATTGATCCCCGCTGTGATGGCTCCGCCAAGATACTCACCGTCTCTGGTGACAGCGTTAAAGGTGGTGGCTGTGCCAAAGTCTACAACGCAGGCGGGTCCGCCGTAGAGTTTCATCACTGCCACCGCATCACAGACACGGTCCGCGCCGACGGCTTTTGGGTCTTCGTAACGGATTCTGATACCGGTCTTTACGCCCGCGTCCACCAGAAGCGGCTCCTGCTTTAGATATTCGCGGCACGCCTGGGTCACACGTCCCGTCAGCGGCGGGACAACGGATGCAAGCGAAATGCCTTCGATATCCTTCAAAGTCTTGCCTGCATTCTGAAGCAGACCAAGGAACTGCAACCCGTATTCGTCGGGCATACGGTTATGGTCCGTGGCGAGACGCCAGTGTGCGCCAAGTTTGTCGCCTTCGTACAAACCAAGCGTGAGATTGGTATTGCCGATGTCAATGGTAAGAAGCATGTCAGCTCACTTTCGGTGAAAATTCCCGCGGAGATTTAAGCCAGATAAAGAACCACAGTAATAATAACGGAAGAACGTGCAAATACAAACGGTCAAGCGAAGTATTCAAGTGCCAAAGCAGATCGTTCGGAGTCAGCAGAAAGATCACAAAATATGCGGCGAGCTGAAATGCAGCAAAGAGACCGATCGTCCATGTGCCGGGTATACGGTCAACGGTTCTGCCTATAAAGATCGCCGCAAAAATTATAAGTCCGATCAAGGGGACGGGCAGCCCGCCAAGATCCCATAACGTGGAGACTGCCACCTTTAGGATAAGCAAATATCGGCTGGGATCAAAAATCTTGGCAAGGGAATTTCCCTGCGCGGAGAACAAGTCCGTGGATGGCGCGAGAAATAGTTTAAACAATGCAATAACAACAAGCGGAAAGAGAAGTCCAAATATATAGTTCTTTAGAGCTGAGCGTTCAACCTTTATTGCTATTAGCGCCCAACCAAGCGACAATCCCAAAATCGCTGAGATGCCCTCATTCTTTGCCCAGCCGCCCAGACCGATCAACAAACCGGTCAGCAGGGCAATTCGAGATTCCTTCGTCTGGATATACAGCAACGTCAGACTGCCAGCAGCCAGAAAAATATATGCCAGCAGTAAGTCTGCGTATTGCCGCATGCCCTGATCGACAACGAACGGAAGTGCCATAAAGAGGATTCCCGCCAACGACGCCTGTTTGAAATCACGAAAAAAGTTGACCAGCGCAAAAAGCGATCCGGCTGTAAAGATGGATACTGTGAAATGAAAAGCGATTGGTCCCCAGGTGGATGTACTTCCAAGAAATGTCCACGTGATCGCGTTCGCCACAGCCGTGAAGAGCGGATAATCGGGATGATCAAATTGCCGTAAAAATGTCGACTGCCAATCCGTCCCGCCGAGGTAGATAAAACGCGCAGCCACGTTCCAGTTGATCCACGCATCGGGGCGTCCGTGCGGAAATTGTCGGCTGTACAAAACCAAATTGAAAACAAACACCAACACTCCCGCAAAAAGAAGCGTACCCCATATAGTGACAGACAACTTGGGGAATTTAATAGACCGGATCACATCCCGGTTTTTCAAAAGCAGCCAACCCGTCAAAATAACCGACATCACACTTTCAAAAACCACGTACGCAACGAGCGGCAAGCTAAGCCATATCCACAAAAATCCGAGCAGCGATGAAACGCCAAACCCGACCGCCGCCGATAAAAATACTTTTACCAAAAGCGACTTTCCATCCGTTGCGTTCCAAATGAAATGGACAATGCAAAACCCCAACAGCAAACGCGGCAGTAAGGCGATAAAGGATAGAAGCGGCGTCATTTAATTTTCCAGATCATGTATGAGATACAAACCGAACCCAAAACTTTGAACTTCGTGCGCGCCGATCCTATCGGTCAGCCAAGTTTCAAAAACGGCATCTCTCCCAAAATTCCCGATAATCCATTCATGTTCGAGTCTGTTATCCAGCGTGACTGGAGCGACCGAATACTGCATCAACTGAAATTCATTCACATCGAAGGATGCAGAATCGCCGTTGACAGTAGAATCGTCCATGTAGCTGATCTGCGTGATACCGGATGGAAGCGCCTCACGCAGCGCCTGAACATGATCCTCCCATTTGGTCACCATCTCGTCCGACGAATTTCTCCACTCCCCCGCGGACAGGTCCGCCATAAATCTATAAGCGGAAAAAACAAGAAAAAAAATCGCCAAGGCAAACGGAACGGATCTTCGAACGGATTGCATAAAGATATTTTACCTCTTCAAAATTTCGAAAAAAAACTATTGAAGTGTAGTGTAAAACGGGGAAAGTGCCCGGAAAATGGCAGCAATAAAACCCAAATTATTGAGCATCAATGCAAACACGGTTATCGCAAGTATCCATTGAAACCAAACCTTCTCTGCAAAACCGGAGAGCGACAAAGCAATAAAAAGGACAAACGCATACACCCAATACGGCGTGTAAAGGAAAAGTTCCGTGCCATAGAACAAGTGCATAAGGAAATTGAAGCCAATGGCGCCGAGCAGCCCAAGCATAAGTGGAGTATGTTTTGAAGTGCGGAGATCCTTTACGAATATGACAAATGCGCCAAGCAGCATCAGCATCCACAACGCGAGCGGGAGGTTGGAAAATCCTTTATACGAAGCAAGGTCATGCGAGCGGACATCGAAGGTCTTAATGTCAATCGTTGGGAATGGCGGCTTCTCAGAAACGACATCGATCGGTTTGGGTCCAACGATCCCATAAAGGATCATGGAGCGGGAAACCACATTCACTTTGCGGACAATCGACTGCGGCTCGGAGAAACGGATAGGATCAGATAACGTCCCTTCGGATGATCTCACAAAGTTGAATTCAAAAGCGATATCGTTCGGCACAAAGAATAGAGTCTCAGCTTTGGGGTAAAGAATACCAGTAAGCGAAGTAAGAAGAATCCCAATCGCAAGCACAACAGCAATATATTGAACAAGCCGCCTGAAACCGAACTTATTGAAGGAAAGCGCGATCACGCCTTGGGCGAAATTAGTGACAGTGATGCCAAAAAGCAGCAACCCGGCAGGGACGAGAAAAGTAAACCGTTCCTCGCCTTTCTGTATAAGCAGAAAGAAGAAAATCAATGCCGCCGCGCCAAAGATATAGTTCTCGGCTAATGAGCCAAAGAGCAGATGCGTCGCGGTCGAACCGAGCAGAATGGCAAAAATAAAGGCATAGGTTTTCGAGTTCGTCGCACGTTTGATGAAGAGCCATACCATAAAAACGCAAAGTCCCGCCATGGCAGAGACGACCAGCATCCCGCCAAGAGCGTAATGATCTCCCATCAAACCGGAGACAAGCCGCACCAATGGGCGGATGATGATAAGACTCAACGGATGCACGGATCGATTGATCGGGGCGCTCTCCGGACTGGCAAGGATCGTCATCCACGGACCGGCATCCGCTTCAAAGAGGACTGTGTTGTGGTCAAGCGCAGGATGGTTCAGCGTGCGTGAAATGACCAGTTCAATGAGAAAGAACATTCCAGCAGCGTAGAGACCGGGTAAATGATGAATAATGAATGATGAACTATGAATAAGGGATAAGGTATTAGGAATTAGGTAAATAGAAAAGATGGCAGAGGCAAAAGCGACGAGTAGGAAAAGCGCCATCCACTCATTTGGAACGCGGATGTAATCCATGCTAAACATGGATGGGAATTGCAAAGCATATACGATAAGTCCAACCCAAAAGACGGGCAGGGAAAATGCCAAAATGACATTAAGCGGTTTACTGAGAAAGCCTTCACGTAAAGAGACAGCCGCGCGTTGAAAAACGAAATAACCGATTGTCGTTCCAATTATCATAAAAACGGCGGTGAAGATGAACATCCCAAACGGGGTACGAAGAACTTCGCGCAAAAATCCAACGGCACCATAAGCGAGATTGATGGTGATTAAGAAAGAGAATAGATATTCGGGGACAGATATTCGATTGTGGAGGCTGTGCGTCCAGGCGGAGATGGCAGGAAAGGTCTGGTGGAAGAGAATGCCAAAGGCGAGTGCCGGGACAAATACGAGAAAGAGGCGGTCTATCGGCGAAGAGAAACCTGAATAATGGAAAAAGGTCACAGCCAGAAAAAGGCTTGTGAGGAGACCTGTCACAATGCTAAAAAAGATGCGGGAAAATTTCATGCCCTGATTATAAAAGGTGACTGCCACTTTAGTAGTGACAGTCACCTGCGAATTACTCTTTCACCGCCACAATGATCTCGGAGACAAGGTCGTAACGATGGAATTGCGGCATCATATAAATACCGCCCGCCCAGCCTTTTATATTTTGGATCAGTTCGACCGCCAGTTCCACACCGACTTTCGCCGCATCCTCTCCAGCGGATTCGATGCGGGAACGAGCTTCATCGGGAATGAAAACACCGGGGACTTCGTTGTGCAAAAAGCTGGCATGCCGGGCGCTGACCAACGGAAGAATACCCGCGAGAATCGGTTTGTCGAGTTTGCCGTGTTTGGCTTCGTACGCTTCAATCAGTTTGGGTCCATCGTCGGCGCGATAGATCGGCTGTGTGAGAAAGAAGTCGGCGCCTGCGTTTATTTTGCGGCGAAGATTCTTCACCTCGGTATCCATATCCTGCGGGCAAAGATTTAGCGCCGCGCCGACGAAGAAGTTTGTCGGTTGACCAATGCTCGTGCCGGAGTGATCGACTCCCATATTGAATCCCTGCTTGATAAGTTTAATCAAACCCGAGGGAACGAGATCGTAATTATCGGTCGCTTCGGGATAATCGCCGATGGAGGTCGGGTCACCCATGACGACGAAAACGTTACGCAGACCAATGGCATGTGCGGCTAATAGATCGCCCTGCACGCGGAGCAGGTTTCGTCCTCGCGTGGGAAAATGCAGGGTCGTCTCCACGCCAACTTGACGCTGTACCACGTCACACACCGCCCACGCGGACATGCGCATGCGCGCCATCGGGCTGTCTGCCACGTTGATCACATCCGCGCCGGAGTCATAAAGCAATGAAGCACCTGCCAATAATTTATGAGTTGACAATCCGCGCGGCGGGTCCATCTCGACACAGATGGAAAACTTCCCGTTTGCAAGACGCTGAGCTAATTGTGTAGGTTGATCTTCGAGTTCAGGTGCAATCTCGTCGTCGGGTTGAATGGAAATATCCGCGATCATATGCGCAGGCGACAACTCGAAGGATTTCTTCATCGCGGCGATATGTTGAGGCGTGGTGCCGCAGCAACCGCCAACAATGTTCGCACCCGCCTCACGAAATTGAAGCGCATACTCGCCAAAATAATCCGCATCGGCAGGGTACATAATGCGCCCGCTAACCTGTTCGGGCCAACCCGCATTCGGCTTGACCCAAAATCTTGCGTTCGGTTCCGCCTGCCGCATTTGCTTGAGAATCCGCAATAACTGGGAAGGTCCGCCGGAGCAGTTGACTCCGATCACATCCGCGCCTGCGGCAGCGATGCGATGCGCTACTTTTACGGGGTCATCACCCAGCAGGGTGCGGTCATCCCGCGTGAACGTGACCGAAGCGATCACCGGCAGCGACGCGACTTCCTTTGCCGCCTTGATGGCTTCCTGGATTTCATACAGGTCTGACATGGTCTCGATGACCATCAAATCCACGCCTGCATCGGCAAGCGACTGGATCTGTTCCTTGAACGCCTCACGCGCCTCCTCGAGCTTGACTCGTCCATACGGAGCGATACGCACCCCAAGCGGACCCACATCCCCTGCGATCAAGACATCCTTGAAGGAAGCGGCGACAACACGTTTGGCGAGTTCCACACCGGCGCGGTTGATCTCAGCGACGTCGTCCTGCAAGCCATGTTTCGTCAACTTATAGCGGTTCGCGCCGAACGTATTTGTAATGACCAATTCCGCGCCAGCCTCGATATATTCGCGGTGAATATCCGCGACGGCGGCAGGGTTGGTCAGGTTCAATTCATCGAAGCATTTGTCAAAGCTGATACCGCGCGCGTGAAGCATCGTTCCCATCGCGCCGTCAGCGAGTAAAGTTCTTTCATTGATCGTTTCAAGTAAATTCATTTTTTCTCTTTCATCAAAACGCAAATGCGCTAAGGTTTTTTGATCACAGCCAACACGGCATCACCGCGGGCAACCCGGTAAACGATCTCGGCATCCGGGTAGACGGTTTTATCGAGATCATATCGAGTGGTTGTCACAACATACTCATAATGATTCGCACGGTCCGCTTCACCGGATGAATATATCTTCAGGTCATCGCGAACGTACAGCGAAACCAATTGGGAAGGTTCTTCGACCCAGATGTCCGCGTTGGGCGAAGCCACTTCGTTCAAATACCCCGCCGCCTCACGATAGGAAGTCGCCCAATAATCCGTTTCAAAACGACCGTCCGCGCCGCTCACTCCGCCAACGAATTGATTGTAATAAATATATTCATACGGATGCAGCGAAATAATACCGATCAATCCGGGCAACAGGCTCACAACGATCAATGCAGCCTGCCATTTTACATTCTTAACCGCTTCGAACGCAACACCCGCTATCAAAAAGATCGGTGGCAGAATAAAAAGGATCTGACGAAAATTATCATACAACGCGATCTTAAAAAAGATAAACGCCAGCAGTGGGATGACAAACCATAATAACGAGACTTCGAGGAGCGTCCGCTTCTTTTCCTTGTCGAGAGCTGATACTATCCATCCAGCCAGAGACAACAACCAGACCGGTTCGGTCAACTGGATCACCAGAAGTGCAGGAAGATATAAGGCTGGCAGGTCGGTGGATTGATACAGAGAGCCATTGAACACCACCCCGCCCAGCCACGGATACAACGACATTTCCCTTAGACTCTCAAAAAAGCGCGGTATCGGATTCATCCACAAGTAGGGCCATGAAATATAGGTCGCCATCAACGCGACGATGGCATACATGGCGAGTGCGAGAATCACGCGTCTGCCTTTGGTGCGTAATGCGTAATACGCAACAATAATGCCTGCAAACGGACCCAGAATGCGGGTGGAGGTGGAGAGTCCGAGAATGACGGCGGGAAGAAGAATGGCAAATAGGTAAATCGGTAAATTGGGATTTAGTCTGTAATAGGATACCAGGAGGATCAGAGTGGAGAGCAGGAAGTAATAAGTGCGGAGTTGAAGGAAGAGAACAAAGTAACGCTGAACATACGTCTCAGCAGGAACGGCAGTGATGTTCTTGGCGATAAGCGAAAGGATATTGGTGCGTCCCGCCTGCGCAGAGACGACAAGGGTTTCGATATAGGTATGAATGGCTTGAGTGAAAATGAAAAGCCCGAAGACAGAGACGAGCCAGAGCGCAGTCAGAAGCGCGAGAGTCCGCTTGGAGCGTAGAGAAAGGTCGATGGAAGAATCTGCTTCGAGCTTGTCAAAGGCTTGCATCCCCAAGGCAATAGAGAGAAGGAAAAGTGCAAGGAACGGAGTGTCTTTGGGGTTGATGAAGGCGTGCCCCCAAAGAACGGGCTGAGCGGCGAAGAGCAGTGCTGCGCCGAGTGCAGGGATTTGAGAAAGCCAGCGTCTTGCGATGAAATAAAAGGCGAGCACGCCTGCGAAGTAAGTCAGGTAATAAACGAGGTGACGAAGGTCGGGCAATGAGAACGGGAGGAATGTACCAAGGGATTTGGAAAACACATCGGTGAACATAACGAAGAAGGGACCATAAAAGCCAAGGTCTTCTCGACCAATATTGACAACGCCTTCTTGTGGAAATGTAATGTAAGCAGCGATGGATTTCTCAGCATATTTTTGCAGCGAACGGTCATCCCAGCTTTCGCCATATTGGTTGAAGGTCAGTAAGCCTGCAAGAAATATACAGACAAGGATAAGCGTTGAAAGATATTTCTTCATGGTCTAACTTGATAATTTAGCCAGCCACTGGTTCGCGGATGTGATGAAGGGCGAAGGCGCATCATTCTTACGAGTGACGTACATCAACCATAGGATGACCATCGGCGCGACAAGACGCCCGTATGACCAGGGGAAGAAGTCGAAGGAAGGCAGCATAAATTCGAAGAAATACGCCGCAAAGAAGATCATCCAATGAGTTGGCGATTGGATGCGTTTTAGAATGAGGAGGAATGAAAGGGTCACGAACATGCCGTGATGGTCCCAGACAATTGGAGAGCCGAGGGTCATAAAGACGAATAAAGCAGGCGCGGCGTTGAGCAGTCGGTTTTCTTTCGAAAAGGATTGCGCAAAGATATTTAGTGCCATTGTGTATAGCGTGGCAGCAAGAAGAAGTACTTTTGCACCAAGCGCCATGATGCGAGTCGTTCCAATTTGAATGCCAAAGAATGGATCAAGGAAGCGCAGAAAAGAATCGAAAGATGTATCGTGAAAATTCGTGTCCGGGATTTGGGCAAGCCCAATCGTGTTGTTCACGAATTGCAGATAAATGTCCACCCCGTGCATGGCAATTGGGAAGAGTCCAATGGCGAGAAAAGAGACGGCGAACCAAAATATCCAACGCCAATTGAATTCAAGTAAAAAGGCAAGCACAATGACAGCCGGGGAGGTCTTGAGGTGGACAGCCAGGGCGAGGGTCAACGCGGAGACAAAAGTATTTTTCGGATAAGTGAGAATGCTTATCAGGATTAGATCCAATGTCAATAGGTTGACTTGAATAAATCCCAATGTCCGCATGAGCGGGGTGTTGATAAGGAGAAAAAGCAGAGTAACGACAATCGAAAGATGGTGCGAAAAGCCATATCGTTCAAGAACGCGCACAAGCAAAAAGTAGAATGTGCCCAGCGCAATGACATTGACTGTCCATAAGACGATCATCACGCCTTGATCGCCAAGCGCAACGATGAATTGAAGCAGGGTTCCCCACAACGGGAGATAAAGATAAGTGTCCGGGAGGGGCTGTCCGTTGGCAAGGGCGGTGGCGGCTTCGAGATAATAGTGATAATCACCATAACGAAAACGTTCGCGCAGGATTTGCAGATACACGAACATGACGATAAAGAATCCCGCGGTGAGCCAAAGGTTTTCTTTTGTTATCTTTTCGCTGGCAAGTAAATAAAGCAGACTTCCCGCCAACAACCACGTAAGGGTAGTGGACGCCAGTGTGACCGCGAGATTGGACAACGGCCATTCCTGAATGAAGAGGTTCAATCCCGCCACGCCATTGCGGAGGTAAATAACAGCAAGGCTGGCAAGGATCAAAAAGGTGACCACAAACCAAATGCGTAATGTGTTTTGAAAGGCGCTTTTCATTGTGCTTCCTGAGATGACGCATTATCCCTTAAAACAAGGAATTGAAAGACCAGTCCAAGCAGGATCAAGGCAGGCGGCAGGAACGACCAACTGTAACGCGGAAAATATCCAATGGGTTTCAAGACGGCATAAACTGGCAGCATGCTCAACAGGAACAGACTTAATCGCAGGTCGATCTTTGCAAAGATACCCTTCCGATGGATCAAAGATATTAGAGCAACCAGCAAACCAGACAGGATCGGCAAAGTGATCATAATCAGATCCAATGGATTTCTTCGAATTTGATTATGCAGGAACTCCTGATCGCCGCCCACGATCACACTAGCAACACTCATCAACACAGACCAAACCGAAGTCTGGTCATTCATTTCATGGGTCAACGTATAGCCGGGGTGGACATGCATATAGACGAATGCGATCAACAGCGACGGAAGCGGGATTGCAATGAGATAAACGGACAGACGCTTCCAACTCCGCCGACACCAGTTAATGAAAGAAACCCAGGCTTGAGAAAACCCGCCAGTAAGGGCAGGCGCAAGAAAGGTAATGGAAGTAAAAATGGCGCCTGCAAAGTTCAGGCGCAGCATTCCGGTCACCAAACCGGTTGCGAACATCGAGACGAATTTTCCCTCTTTTGCAAAATATGCCCCCAACAACAGGGTCATGATCGCCAGAGGTTCTATCAACCCAAAGCGAAAGAAGTAGATAAAACTGACCGGCAAAAGAAAGAGCAGGAATGTCGCATTTGCAGCCACAAACGATGTCCGTTTTGACAAACCAAAATAAACTGCAACCTCCACCATCAAGAGAACACTCAAAAGTGCTGACCAGACATTCAGGTAGAACTGTGCCGCAAGGGATTGTCCAAACAGGATGTGCATCACTCCGATCACATACGGGTAAAGAACCTTGTACGCCCACGGCGGGGATTTAAAGAGGAACGCGTCACCGCCAACATAAATATTTCGCGCCAACATTTGATATTCGCTAACATCCTGAAATTGCGGAAGGACGATCACACTTTGCAGGTTGTGAATATCCAATGGCAGGAACATCAACAGGACTGGAATGCCGATGGCGAATAAATATCCCATATTCGAATATGAACGTGAACGAAGCATAAAGTCGAGAAATTTGATAACAGCAAGGATAATTACGATCGCAATAAATAAGATATGGATGCCAGGCTTGTCTGCCGCATCGGCAATATAGTAAATGACGAATCCCGTCAACGCGAGATAGAGATCGACCGTATCGAGAATCCCAGCCCAAAACAAATCAAGAATTCCAGCAAACAGACCAAATAAGATCACACAAGCCAAAACCAGAACGAACAGGTTTTGAATAAATTGAAAAGCAGCGACAGGAAAATCAAACGCGGACGGGGAAAGATATATCTTTGAAAACGCGGGACGCGCTGAGCCGTCCGAACCGAGAATGACCGGTTCGAAGCGGGCGTTTCCATAACTGGTAAACAAGATCGTTCCCTGCAGTGTTGAATTGCCTACATAAGGAATCTCATTAAAAATATCGGCATTCAGATCATCCACAGACTTGGCGGTTTCAACTCCGGTTACAGTTCCAGAAGAATCCACCAATTCGATCTGTCGCTCACTAGCGCCTTGAACCAATACAACGAGCCGCTCCTCTTCACTTAAAGAAATTGCGCCATTGAATTTGACGGCAAGCCAGAAAGTCCTATTATCGAAGCCGTGGCTGTTGATGTATTCAATTGGCAGGTCATAGAATGAGCGATATGGAAGCCGCATCACTTCGCTGTAGGATGAATCGAAGAAGGATGCATAGGTCCGCTCCCAGTTATCGGATCGTAGCGCTTCTTCACTCGAGTACGCATGAACGCCCAAACCGGACTGAGGAAGGAAAAAGCTCAGGGTTAATCTCAAGACAAGCATCAGGGCGAGAAGAGCCGTCACTATCCTTTTGGAGAGAAAACTCCGCCCGAAGAAAAATGCGAGAGGCAGGATCAAAGTCGCAGCGACGAATTCCAATGGCGTATTCCAAGGGAAGCCATCCAATAACGAGGGGACACGAGATGGAATAAGCAAGATGCCGTAGCCGATCAAAATGGAGGCAAGCGACCAACGGCTTGACGTGTTCTGTATAGCTTGAGGTTCTTGAGTTGGTTGAAAGAAGAAAAGAATTTCAATACCAACCAGCCAAATTGCCGCAAGTATCGGACTGATTATCCTTAGCGCATCAATGTTGGGATGGCGGAGGAAGAAAAAAGCCGAAATCAAAATGGGAACAGCAAGTGAAACAAATTGACCCTGCCTGCCACTCAACAGCGGTAAGAAATAGGATGCGCGCGCCTTTAAAAAGATGGGAACGGCAAGAAAAGACAACCCTGCAAGCATGACCATGACAGCAAGCAAAGTGGTGGTGCGCAAATGTTGTGAAAGCGCAATGGAGAGAGTCCATCCACTCGCAAGGATGAATTGAATTCCTGCGAGTTGGAAGAAACGAGTGAGGCGAGAGTCAGTGTCAGGCGAAAGGTTCATATTATTTGGTCAATTGTTCAACGCGGCTCTCACCCACCGAGTAGTATTTGGCATCCTTGTGATGGACAATGATGGCAGCGGTGGACTGTTCGGGAATCAGTTGTCCCGATACGGAGAGGCTCATACCCAACTCCGATTCTACAGCAGGAAGCAATTTAAAGACCTTGAAATGATCTTCGAGTTCAGGGATGGCGGGATACCCCCATGAGTAACGTTTGCCTTGGTTTTCAGCAAGACCAAGTTCGCGGCGGACGTGTTCATGCAAGTAATTCGCAGTCGCTTCTGCGGCTTGGACGGCGAGTCCATGCACGAAGTAGGCTTCGGTGTAATCGTTGGCAGATTGCAGTTTTTCAAACTTTTCTGTGGCTTCCTGACCAACAGTGACAACTTGCAAGGCAACCACATCCATTTGACCAGACTCAACCGAAGCATAGTAATCAGAAAGAGCAAGATAATCGCCATAAGGCTGACGCGGGAAGGTGAAACGGGTTAAAGGCTGCGGGTTGGAAGGGTCAAAGCTTTCGGGGTTGTAGACGATCAGGTCATTGCCGTCGGCTTGGCAAGGGAAGTAGCCGTATACAGCCTGCGGTTTGAGCCAGTTTTCTTTGAGAGCTTCTTTGGTCATTTTGGCGAGGCGGGCATCGAACTCGGCTTTGAGTTTGTCCCATTCCGCGCCGTGGGTGTTCTTCGCGCCCCACGAAAGGCGATACAACTCGTTCATGTTGAGGTGCTTCAAAACCATTTCAAGCGGCATGTCTTTGACGATGCGCTGTCCGAGTTTGGCAGGCAAGGCAATGGGAGACGGCACAATATTTGACCGCTGACCGCTGACCGCTGATTGCTCATTCTGCGAAGCACGATTGAGTTCCATTTCGGATTCTTTGCGGATTCTTGCGAGCAGTTCGGGACGCTTCACTTTATCGATAAGCGTGTCCATTGTTTCCAAGCCTTCAAACGCATCTTTACAATAGAAGACGCCCGCCTCGTAGGATGAGCCATCTTCCGTTTGCAGGATACGGCGACCGAAACGGCGATTAATTGCCGCGCCTCCGATCAGGACCGGGAAGCTGAGTTGGCGACGTTGGAGTTCGTTCACGATGAGCGGCATCTGCTTGGATGTGGACACAAGCAACGCCGAAAGACCGATCGCAGTCGCATTAACTTCCACAGCTTTGGTGATGATGGTCTCGGCAGGGACCTGCTTGCCGAGGTCAATGACGGTGTAGCCGTTATTGGCGAGGATGGTCTTGACCAAATTCTTGCCGATGTCATGCACATCGCCATAGACGGTGGCAATGACAACTGTTCCCTTGGTAACGCCTTCGACTTTCTCGAGATAATTTTCAAGATGCGAGACGGTCTTCTTCATCGTTTCAGCGGACTGAAGCACAAAGGGAAGAATCAATTCGCCCGCGCCAAACTTGTCACCTACTTCTTTCATGGCGGGCAACAAAACATTATTCAAAACATCCACAGCCACTTCATGCGTACTCGCCCTCATCCCCAACCCTTCCCCCGAGGGGGGAAGGGAGTCTGTACCCCTCTCCAACGGGAGAGGGGTTAGGGGCGAGGGTGTAAGACGCTCATCTAAAATATTCCAAATCTCATTCAAAACTTCTTCAGTCTTATTAAGTACATCGCTATTCCAGAAACGAACAACCTTCACACCTTGCTTTTCTTGCAAAATTTTCGTACGTTCTTCATCATAGTGAATAGCATCATCTTCGTTGTGTTGACTGCCGTCCAGTTCTACGCATAGTTTTGCTTCATGGCAATAGAAGTCAAGAATATACCCTTCCATCGGATGTTGACGGCGAAACTTTACGTCATGGAAGGCACGATTACGGAGGATATTCCACATCAATTGTTCGGCTTCTGTGGATTCTTTGCGAAGTTCCCGAATTCGGGCTTTGAGTTCATCAGGAAGGCGAGGGTTATATTTGTGAGGTTTGCCCTCTTCCCCAGCCCTTCCCCCGAGGGGGGAAGGGGGCAGCCCCCCCTCTCCAACGGGAGAGGGGTTAGGGGTGAGGGAGCGATTGATGATCTCATCAATATCCGCTTCGACGCCGTCCTTAACGCGGTGCAGGATCTTCCAATGCAAGCGTTGCTCGGGAGTCATGCCTGCGGTTGGGTCCGCGACCGTAGACTCGGCTGAAACTGTGACGTTTTCAAAATGTTCGATAAAACGCTGGAGCGCGTCTTCGCGGCGATTGAAGATGAGGTCTTCGCACAATTCGCGTTCTTCGGTGTCGATCTCCGCATACGGTTTGACATGTGCAGCGTTGACGATCGCCATATCCAAACCCGCCTCCACACAGTAATAAAGCATAACGGAGTTAAGCGCAGGACGGGCTTGCGGTGCGAGACCGAAGGACAGATTACTGACGCCCAACGACGTCATCACACCGGGGAGATTCTGTTTGATAAGCCGAATGCCTTCGATGGTCTCTTTAGCCGAGTCAACAAATTCCGCGTCACCGGTAGCGAGGGTGAAGGTCAGATCATCGAAGACGAGATCCACAGGCTTGAGTCCGTGGTCGTTGACGGCAATGTCGTAGATGCGTTTGGCAACTTCATATTTCCGCTGCGCGGTCTTTGCCATGCCGTTTTCGTCGATGGTGAGACAAATCACAGCGGCGTTGTATTTTTTAGCAAGTCCAAAAATCTTATCGGCTTTTTCACGACCTGATTCAAGATGAGTTGAGTTAATGAGACAGCGCCCCGGCGCGGTTTGCAAAGCGATCTCAAGCACATCGGGCTCGGTGGTATCGATCACAAGCGGAACATCCACGCCCATTTGTAATTTCTTAATGACCTTGCGCATCTGCTCGCCTTCGTCCGCGCGCTCGGTGACAGCGACAGAAATATCAAGGGCGTGTGCACCGCCTGCTACTTGTTCGCGTGCGATGTCGAGGATGCCATCGTAATCTTCTTCAAGCAAGAGCCGCTTGAACTTGCGTGAACCTTGCGCGTTGCAACGTTCGCCGAGCAGGGTCGGAGCGGGATTCTGTCGCATGGCAATCGCTGACATGGCAGAAGCAAGCTGAGGCGTAGATCGATCCGGTCGCTTGGGAGCAGGAGTCTGATTCAGTTTGTCAACAAGCAGCTTAAGATGAGTCGGCGTCGTGCCACAGCATCCACCCACTACAGAAATGTTGTGCTTGGTAACGAATTCATACAAGTCATTCGCGAACGGTTCCGGCTCAAGCGGATAGACCGCCTGACCATCGACATTCAACGGAAGACCCGCATTGGGAATGCACGAAACCGGCAGCGTGGAATTTTCGCCGAGGAAGCGGATCGGCTCGCGCATGTGTTCGGGACCAGTGGAGCAGTTGAGACCGATGACATCGATGCCCATGCCTTCGAGAATGGTGAGCGACGCGTTGATGTCGGTGCCGAGCAGCATGCGGCCGGTCGTATCAAGCGTGACCTGAGCCTGAATCGGCAAATAGACATTCGTTTCGCTGAAAGCTTTGTGAATGCCAGTGATGGCGGCTTTGACTTCGAGAATATCCTGCGAAGTTTCGATGAGCAAAAGGTCAACGCCGCCTTGAATGAGACCGACCGCCTGTTCGCGGAAAGTGTCGATGAGTTCATCGTAGGCGATGTTCGAAAGTTCGGGATCGTTCGTTGACGGCAGTTTGCCGGACGGACCAATCGAGCCAGCAACGAAACGAGGGTAGGGGCGGGGTGACCCCGCCCTTACTTTGGTGGAATATTCGTCCGCAATTCTTCTCGCCAAACTCGCCGCCGCCATATTGATTTCGATAATTCGATCTTGCAAGCCGTATTCCTGCATCGTCAAACGATTCGAACGGAAGGTATCCGTTTCGAGCACATCCACGCCCGCTTCCATGAACGAGCGGTGGACTTTTTCCACGGCTTCGGGGTACGAGATGACGAGGTAGTCGTTGCATCCGTTGTATTGTTCACCGCCGAAATGTTCGGCGGTCAGATTTTGTAATTGCAGGCTCGTTCCCATCGCGCCATCAAAGACAAGGACTTTCTTTTCGAGGGCGTCGAGGTAACGTCGATTGGTGTATTTGCGATTAGTCATTAAATTAGTTCTCCTAAAGGTTCATCCGCAGATTACGCAGATTGAAAAAACTTTTTATATCCGCAAAGAGCACCAAGTTTGCTAAAAGAAACTTTGGTTTTCTTTGCGTTCTTAGCGGGCTTTGCGGTTAATTCTTTGCGCCCGAGTGAATGGACGCCTTTCCTTCATTCCACAAAACCTTTTGTGTAATGCCGCTGATCTTCCATTCTTCCTGCGCTTTTACAAGCTGGAAAATATAGATGCAATGTGAAGTAAATTCTTCTTCATCCGACTTTCGCCAAACGACCATCGAAGCGCGGCAGGTGGCAGAATTTGCATCCATGAAGTCAATTTCGAAATTACCGACCAAATGATGCAGTTTCAAATGGTCAAGCGACTCGCGGCGGGATTTGACGTAATCCACGGCGGTAACAGTTTGCGGCGGTGTGCCGCGCAAGTCGGAATAATCCGTGAATACAGATTCGGTCAGGCAGGCTTGCAAGCCGTCCCAATCTTTCACATCGAAGGAATTGGCAAATTTCGCGATAACCTTTTGAACGGATAAATTATCCTGCATGAATCTACCTTTCAATAAAAACGCCTCTCAAGAGAGAGGCGACACGCTAGCGCATATCAACTCTCATCTCCCAGACATCTGTCTGCCGAAATTGGCACCAGTTTTAGCTTTCAACTTTTGGCGATCAGCTTTCAGCGAAACGCTGATGGCTGATGGCTAATCGCTAACTGCTACTCGGTTGCCGAAGCGTCACAGGGTCGGTCCCTCAGCTTCTCTGGATGAGCAATTTTATTGTCGTTTTATATCACGGTGGAAAAAGATTGTCAATTTACGAGTGCGGGTTCTGTGGATTTGATCCGCTCATTTCCTGTATACACGTTGAAGCGATTTCCACGTAAAAAGCCGATGAGCGTGATGCCAAACCGTTGAGCAACATCCACGGCAAGGCTGCTGGGGGCAGACACGGCACAAAAGATGGATACCCCAGCGATATAACTTTTTTGCAGCAATTCATAACTGGCTCGCCCGCTGACCATGACGATTCTATTATTGAATGGAAGCTGGTCATTCAACAAGCCCCAGCCGATCAATTTATCCAAGGCATTATGACGCCCCACATCTTCGCGCGCGGCTAATATATTTCCATCCAGATCAAATAAAGCGGCGGCGTGGAGTCCGCCAGTGGTGTCGAATAAATTTTGCGATTGGCGAAGTTTATCAGGCAGGGAAGTGACGAGAGAATGATCGACGACCGGTCCTTCTGGAATTGCGGGGATATTTCTCTCGCTCAGATCATCGAGCATGGTCGAACCGCAAACGCCGCAGGCGCTATTGGTGAAGAAATGCCGTTCGAGTTGATTCAGTTTGGGCATGGAATCAGCTGTCAGCTGAATCCGAAGCGAGTTGTATTCCTGCTGATTCCCATCCACGCAATACGTCATACCGGAGATTTCATCCTTATGATGAATTATCCCTTCGTTGTGAAGAAAACCCGCCGCCAATTCATAATCGTTCCCCGGGGTGCGCATGGTAATTGCAATTGTGTGCTGCTCGGAACCAGCCCGCAATAAAATCTCCAATGGTTCTTCTGCGGCAAGAGTATCTTTGCGGCGTTGCGGCTTTCCGTTTTCGTATGTCCAAATGGCTTGTTTTTTCTTATTAAAGCGGGTCATGCGTACCTTCTTCTAAATAAAACGAACGGAGACCAGGAAATTCACCGGTCTCCGTTTTGACTTTTTGGGCGGGTCGTTTCTTACAGCGGTTCCACGCGCACCACAGTGACTTTCATTTCGGCTGTGTGGGTGTTTGGGTCGTAGCCTGAACCTGTGAGGATGTTGACCGGTGTTTCGGCGAAACTGAAACTTGCAAAGACTGTCCCTCGCGGAGAGCGCGATGTGGATTTGACCTTGATCTTGATCTCACCGCGCCTGCTGACAACCTTTGCCCAACCGCCATCTTTCAGCCCCCACTTTTTGACGTTATCGGGGTGAACCTCCAAATACTCTTCAGGAACAAGATATTCGATGCCCGATGCGCGTCCGGTCTGCGTGTGGGTGTGATAGCTTTGTAAACGTCTGCCGGTGGTGAGCCAGACCGGATACGTTTCATCCACTGTTTCAGCCGGGTCGCGGAAGCCGATCACTTTGAAAACAGCTTTGCCATTGGTAAAACCGTCTTCGTGCAGGCGGGGCGTGCCGGGATGTCCTTTGTAAGGAATGGGCCATTGATATTGACCGCCGTCCACCATGTCCCAATCGACACCGGCATAGATTGGCGCAACGCTGCACATCTCATTGAAGATCTCTTTCGGCGAATCATATTCAAAGCCGGGGATGCTCATGGCATTCGCCAGCATGGTGAGGATCTCCCAATCGGGCTTTGATTCACCTGGAGGTGTGACAGCAGCTCGCACGCGCTGGATGCGGCGTTCCGTATTGGTCAGCGTACCTTCCGTTTCACCCCAGGACGTGGCGGGCAGCACAACATCCGCCATGGCAGCCGTCTCCGTGAGGAAGATATCGATCACCACCAGATGGTCGAGGCTGTTCAATGCGTGTTCGCTGTGAACGCGGTCCGGGTCGGAGACAAGCGTATTTTCGCCGTCGATCAACATCGCATGGATGCCATTTCCGCTCGTTTCCAATGCAGTGACTTTGGTAATGCCGCGCTCTGGATCCAACTCGCGGCCATACAACTTTTCAAATTTCTCTCTGATCTCGGGTTTCGTCACAGCCTGATAACCGGGATAAACGTTGGGAGCCGCGCCCGCATCGCCCGCGCCTTGAATATTGTTCTGTCCACGCATGGGATTGATGCCGCATCCCTCCCGACCGAGATGACCAGTCAGCAACGCGAGATTGCTCAAGCTCTGAACATTGTCCACGCCACAGATGTGTTCGGTGATTCCCAGTGTGTAATAGATAGAGGCTTTATCTGCCGCACCGTATAGGATTGCGGCTTTCTCAATATCCTTGGCAGGTACGCCTGTGATCTCAGACGCCCATTCCGGCGTGAATTTCTTAACGTGTTCGATATATTCGTCCACACCCGTGGTACGTTCTTCCACGAATTTATGGTCGATCAGATTCTCACGCACAATGACATGCGCCATCGCCAATAATAGAGGAACATCCGTGCCAACGCGCAAAGGCAGATACAGATCAGCCATTTCCGCGAGCTTGATATAGCGCGGATCCGCCACGATCAGTTTCGAGCCGCGTGCAAGCGCTTTCTTCATACGCGTGGCTGCCACCGGGTGGCATTCGGTCATGTTGGTGCCAATGCAAAAATAGACATCGGCTTTTTCAAGGTCAGATAATGGATTCGACATCGCGCCGCGTCCCAGGGTTGCCGCCAGACCGGCGACAGTGGGAGCGTGTCAGGCACGGCTGCAATTGTCGATATTATGGGTCCCGAACCCCGCGCGGATGAATTTCTGCATCAAGTAATCGGCTTCGGTGGGAGTACGTCCACTGGCAACGCCGTAAATGGCTTCGCGTCCGTATTTCTGAGATACGTTTCGGAAACCATCCGCAGCGACTTGAATGGCTTCTTCCCAAGTCGTCTCATGTAATTTGCCGTCTTCGCGGCGGACGAGCGGCTTGGTCAAGCGGTCAGGATGGTGGACATAATCATAGGCGAATTGTCCCTTCACGCATAGCGCGCCCAAATTGGCGGGGCCATCCATGGCAGGTTGAATGCCAATGATGTGGTCATCCTTTGAGAGAATATCCACTGCGCAGCCGACGCCACAGTATCCGCACACAGAGCGGGTCTTCTTCACGCCCGAATCAACGAGCGGGAGTTCACGTAATCCTTGCATGGTTACCATAAGCTGTTACTCCTTCTTACTTTGAAACAATAAACGCACTTTGCAAAGGACTCTGAAAGTTCTACTTTCGGAGCTTTCCTGAAGTAGACCTTCAGGATTCCACATCACTTATGCGTGCCGTAATGCCTTCTTATCAGCCAGCGCACCGGTTGGACAAGTCTGTACGCATTGACCGCAGAACGTACAAGCCGATGAACGCAATTCTAAATTGAACTCGGTGGTGATCTGCGTCCCAAATCCGCGGTTCATCACGCTGATGGCGTAATCGCCTTCCTGTTCGGCACACACACGCACACAGCGATAGCAGGAAATGCACAGATCATAATCGCGCAGGATGAACGGATTCTTGTCATCGAGTCGGCTGTGACCAGATTGCCTGCCTTGAAAACGCCCTGTATTCGCTCCATATTTTTCCACAAGAAGAGTAAGTTCCTGTGAAGCGATTCCGCGCAACGGCGAAACAGCCAGTTCGCGATTTTCCGAAACGACCATTTCCAACAGGGTCTTGCGGTGCTTCTCCAAGACCTCGGTTTCGGTGCTCACTTCCATGCCGGCAGTGGCAGCCGTCGTACAAGAAGCGACCGGGTTCTTCATCCCCTTCACTTCCACGGCGCACATACGGCACGCACCGAAGGGTTTAAGGCGCGGGTCAAAGCACAGAGTTGGGATGAAAACTTCATTGCGCTGGGCAACTTCGAAGACAGTTTCGCCTTGTGTAAACGTGACTTCCTTGCCGTCTAATTTCATGGTGAGGTCATTATCAGCCATGGCTCACCTCTTTTCCACAAATTCCTGCACGCGGGCAGGGAATTGTTTGATCAGGCTTTCGATCACCAGCGGCGCCGCCATGCCCAATCCGCAGGCGCTAAGCGCTTTCATGGATGCGTTCATGTCGTTGACTTCTTCCAGCCAAACCTGCAATTGCATGGGACCTTCGCCGGATAACCGTTCGGTGAGGCGCTCGGTTCCAAGCCGGCAGGGGAAACATTTTCCGCAGGATTCATGCGCGAAAAATTCGATGGCATTGTGAGCCGCTTCGATCATATCGCGGCTGTCGTCGAGCACGATCATGCCTGCCGCGCCGAGCATCGAGCCTTTGCTGCGGATGCTGGGTTCGTCAATTGTCGCGGTTTCCAAATCTTCACCAGCAAGAAAACCGCCGGAGAGTCCAGCCATCGTCACGGCTTGGAAGCTGCGCCCGGGCTTGGGTCCGCCTGCCCAATCGTAGAGCAGGGTTTTCAACGGCAAGCCAAACGGCACTTCGTAGTTTCCAGGGCGTTGAACATCTCCTGAAAGAGAAACAACTTTAGTACCGGCGTGACCGTTCAGTCCCAACTTGGTGTACCACTCTGGCTCATGTCGCATGATCTGCGCCGCCGCCGCCAGCGTTTCCACGTTGTTCACCGCAGTCGGCAGATTCTCAAATCCATGCGTCACAGGGAAGGGCGGACGATTGCGCGGGAAGGGGTGCTTGCCTTCAAGACTATTCAACAGCGACCCTTCTTCACCGCAGATATACGCGCCGCCGCCGCGCCGCACGTATAACTCAAAACTAAAATCCGTGCCTAAAATATTTTTACCGAGCAAATTCGCCGCATACGCATCGGCGATGGATTTTTCAAACAGAAAATTCGTTTCGGGATATTCGTAACGTAAATAGATGATGCCGCGCGTCGCGCCGGTTGCATACGCGGCGATGGTCATGCCTTCGATCACGGCAAACGGATCGTAATCCATAATGGCGCGGTCTTTGAAACAACCTGGCTCGCCTTCATCTGCATTGCAGACGATGGTCTTCGGCTCGCCTTTCGCATCGGCAACAGCTTGCCACTTCACACCGGTTGGGAACGCCGCCCCGCCGCGCCCTGCCAACTTGCTGGCTTTGATGTGTTCGATCACATCCTTGGGCGTCATCTCTTTGACGGCGCGCATCAGCCCTTCATAACCACCTGTTCGGCGGTACCCGGGCAGGGTGCCACGCTCAGGCTCTCTGATCTGCGCAAACACGCACTCTTCGATCTTGCCGGGGTTCACCGGCGGCACCGGCGTGGACTTGCGAGTCAGGTTGCCCTGCGAATCGCCCACCCATTGCTCATTCCCGATCAAAACCGGAACCGGTTCATCACAACGCCCCGCGCAAGGCATGGCTGTCGCGCCCTTGTCTGCCAACGCCGAGAGACATTCATGCCCGCCATTTAAACGACAAACGGGTCCCGTACAAACACGCGGCTTGTTGAACCCGTCCTCTTCCTGGCTGAAGTGATGATAGAACGTGACTGTGCCATACAGGTCGGCAAGGGGAACTCCCAACCCTTTCGATATTGCGCGCATGGCACTTTCTGAGATGCATCCATCTCTTTCGTGGAATGTATGTAATATCTTGAGGAGGGGAGCTGGACTGTCTTGCAATTGCTCAACGAGCAACAGATCAATGGTTTCCTGATCGATAGCTTCCATGAAAAGAATTCTACTGTAAATTCAACCCTTTTACAAGAAAAGGGGTTCAGACAACCAGTGCATGTCTGTACATCCGCCGAAAACAAATAAAGAAGACTATAATCAGCCGAAACCAACCCAGGAGCAATTCATGGAAACCGAATTCCTATCCTTTGAAAATCCCGCCACAGGCGTTAAGTTCGGTGAAGTCAAAATAACATCTGCCGCTGAAGTGAATCAGGCGATGGATGAGATGCGACGCGCCTTCCCTGTTTGGAGCAGCAAGCCGTTAACAGAGCGGATTCGCATTTTGCGCAAGTTTCAAAATCTGCTCATCGAGCAACGTGATGAGATCACAAATATCCTCAACCAGGATTGCGGGAAAAGCCGTCAGGATGGGTTGATCGAACTCTTCGTTACCGTGGATATGATCAGTCAATTCTGTGGGCAAGCGCCGAAATGGCTCAAAAGAAAAAGAGTGTCTTCGGGGTTGTACCTTTTCAAAAAAGGGATCGTCGAACACAGACCTCACGGAGTGGTGGCTGTGATAGCCCCCTGGAATTATCCGCTGATATTGGCGCTGCCTCCGGTTTTGGCAGCGTTGCTGGCGGGAAATACAGTGGTGCTTAAACCGTCCGAAGTAACTGCAGCTACGGGCGTCCTGATCGAGCGCTTGATCCAAAGTATCCCTGAGTTGACTCCGTTCGTTCGCGTCGTTCATGGAGATGGAAAAGTCGGCGCGGCTCTCACTCAAGCCAAGCCTGATTTTATCTATGTTACCGGGTCCACTCCGACGGGGAAAAAAGTTCTGCAGGCGGCAGCCGAAAATCTTATCCCTGTATCCATCGAGTTGGGCGGCAAGGATGCCACCATCGTTTTGGATGACGCCAACATCGATGCGGCGGCGCGTTGGGGAGTTTGGGGGGCATTCTTCAACGCTGGGCAGAGCTGCGTGTCTGTCGAACGCGTGTATGTCGTCGAATCAAAATACGACGAGTTTCTGGAGCGCGTGCTTCACTATACAAAGGAATTTCAGTCGGGATATTCGAATGAACTGAACAGCCCATATTCAATGGGACCCATAACAGACCCCAGACAGGTTAACGTCATCGAAACGCATCTTGAAGATGCGCTTTCAAAGGGAGCCCGCATCCTGACCGGCGGCAAAAAACAGGATATGTTCTATGACCCCATCGTGATCGTGGACGTGAACCATTCCATGATCCTTATGCGCGAGGAAACTTTTGGTCCCATCATGCCGATCATAAAAGTCCGGGATGAAGCGGAAGCGATCCAACTCGCAAACGACAGCAGTTTTGGGCTGGGAGCATCCATTTGGAGCAAAAATATCGGTCATGCAAAATCAGTCGCAGACAGGGTGCAGGCGGCTTCCGTCATCTTGAATGACAGCATGGCGCAGTTCGGCATCCCCATGCTTCCATTTGGCGGGATCAAAGACTCGGGGTTTGGTCACAGCCACGGGCAGGAAGGGCTGATGCAGTTCACGCGACCCTACAGCTATGCCGTGGGCGGCGCTCCGATCAAATGGGACATTGCTACGATCCTACGAGAGAACGGTCACTATGACCTGGCGACGGCTCTCCTGGGCGTTGTATACGGGACAACGCTCAAACAAAAATGGGAAACGTTATCGCAGTTGTTCCGCAAAAAGCCAGGCACTTCTTCAAAACAAGCCAGCCAGAAATCGAAAACTGTAACCAATTGATCTAATACAAAACGGCGGATTTCAGTCCGCCGTTTTAATTTTGAATACTATTCTTCTTCTGTTTGTTCCAGCTTCTTTGTCAGCATTAACAAGATAACCGATACAAGAATCAACATAACAGACAAAGCCATTGCGATTCCCAAACTTCGCTCGAATCCAAGATAGATCGCCATGGGCATGGTTTGGGTCACGCCTTCCAAATTCCCCGCAAATAAAATTGTCGCACCAAATTCGCCCAGCGCGCGCGTCCATGTGAGAACGCCGCCGCTGACCAGAGCACGTCCCGCCAACGGGAACATGACTTCATAGAATAATTGCCACTGATTGGCACCCTCCACATGGGCAGCCTCTTCAAGTTGTTTCTCGACTGCTGCGAATCCCAGCCGCGCCGAGCGGATATACAATGGTGCAGCCACAAATGTCTGAGCGATCACCACCGCCGCCGTTGTGAACGGAAGGCTGATCCCAAAATCGAATAGAAACGCGCCAAACAATCCCCTGCGACCGAAGGCGATCAGTAACGTCAGACCCGCAACCGAAGGCGGAAGCACAATGGGCAGGTCAATGAACAACTCGACCCATGATTTCAACCTGAACTTCCAACGCGCCAGCAAATAGGCAAACGGCGTGCCAAACAGAACCGTGACGGTCAGCGTGATCGTACTCGTCACCAGACTTAATCGCAGCGCCTCCAATGCCTGTTCTGAAAAGGCGTAACCGAAAAATTCCTGATTGGCAGACCTCACGAACAATGCGACAAATGGAAGCGCGAACATGGCAAACAGAATCGCGCTTGGGATAATGAATATCCAAATCAGGTGTCCGTCATGGACGGATCGGTCAAAGTAATCTCTAAATCTTCTCATGGATAGAAAAAGTCGCGGAAGGAATCCTCCCGCGACTCGCATAACCTATAAACCTTATTGGGGAGCGGCAAAGCCCCATTTCTGCAAAACTGCCTGCCCATCCGGCGAAAGCACATACGCGATGAAAGCATCGGCAAGATCGGCATTGGGAGACTGGGTCAGCTTTGCGATTGGGTATTTTGCGATCACATTCAATTCAGCGGGAATATCTATGGTCTTGAGTTCAGGAGCGGCAACAGCATCCGAAGTATACACGATGCCCGCATCCGCTTCGCCAAGCTGGATTTTGGCAACCACCTGCTTGACGTTATCTTCGTTCGACACAACATTGGCAAGTACCTTGTCTTTGAAATCGCTTCCAAACGACCCGCTCATTGTATCCAACGCCTGACGCGCATACTTCCCGACCGGGACATCTTCTGCCGCCAAAACGATCTTGATTCCGGGATTGGCAAGGTCTTCGGGTTTGGCTACAGTCCCCGCGCTGTCTGCCGGAAGGATTATCACAAGTTTGTTGCTTAAGAAATTTTGAGGCGCATTCTCAGCGATGAACGAGGCTTTGATGGCGTTATCCATTTCCGTCTTGTTGGCAGAGGCGAAGACATCCGCAGGCGCGCCCTCTTCAATTTGAGTCCGAAGCGCTTGTGATCCGGCAAAGTTGAATGTTACCGTCACACCCGGGTTGACCGCCTCAAAATCCCCGCCAATTTCGGTGAATGCGTCAGTGAGGGATGCGGCTGCAAAAACGGTCAACGAGCGGGGCTCCGGCGTGGATATTGGCGTAGCGGTTGTCGCACATCCCACAAGGAATAGTGCAGCCAATAAAACAAACGATAGGATACGTTTCATCTTCCTGATCTCCTTGAAATGTTTATCATGCCTTAAAGTACTACCTGGGTGAGTAATACTCATTCAGTGAGTATATCGTGTCCATTTCATTTAGGCAAGTGGCAATTTCAAAATACGGGAATGATTTGGCTATCCCCCATGCTCGTACTATTTATGCGTGCGTTTCGCGTACCAACCGAGTTTATCCACCGTGTGAACATCAAAATCAGGAATATACGGTTTGATGTCCAAAAGCGGAGTTCCATCCAGCATATCCACCCACTCGACCTGCAAACGAGTCTTTGTTCTTTGGACCAAGCGGACAACCGAAAACCCGATCGGATTCGGGCGACGATAAAAGCGCGTCGCAAATACGCCGTGGAGTTGATCATCTAAAAAAGGCTTGACCAGCAGCTCATGGTTCCCCAACGCTTCATGAAAAACATAGATCAGAATGAGATGTGAAAGTTCATCGATGCTTTCAAGTCCCTCTTCATATTCGGGGAAAACTTCCACCTCGCCAAGCGCTGTGGAGCGCGAAAACTGAATTGGCGTCTCCGACTTTTCTTTGAACGGAGTGTGAATAACCCCAATCTGCTTCATGGAAAATTCCATCGCGTTATTTCCTCAGTTGTTTTATGTTCGCGAAATTCTCCTCGCAATCGTCCAGCCATTCCAGCACAAGACGCAATTGCTTCAACCGCATTTCAAGACTCATCTGGTTATAGATCTGCCCGGAAGGAAGATCCGCCAGTGTCTTTTCCAAACGCGTAATATGGATTTCTGCTTCAGCACGCTGTTGGTCAAATGCCTGTGCGATCTTTTGAGGAAAGTACATCTTGAGGAAATACAAACGAGTGATGAACTCCATACGGATCGCGCGCGTACTGCCCCCGCTGGGTGTATCCAGCCATGCAAGGAAGTTCGTCTTCCCCTGTTCCGTCATGTGCAACAACTGACGTGGCGGCAGTTTTTCCTGCGGAACCTCCTGCACAGAAATATCCCCCCGCGTTTCAAGCCGTTTTAATATTGAATACGCCTGGCTCTGACTCAGATGCCAGACCTGCCCCAGGTCTGCAATGATCCTGCGGTGCAGGTCATATCCGTGACCGGCTTCAGCGTAGAGCAAGCCCAGCAGCGCCATCTCAGGCGAGAGGGTCCCAACATGATGCGGTTTTCCGTTTGTCATAATAGCAGCCAGATGAGAAATCAGTTTAATCAGTATATCGCAAAACTAATTTGCAATACTGGAACTACCCCTTTAACGGCATACACCGCGTGTTACGCGGTGCAGCCTTAAGACCAACTCAGAGGGAGGAGAGAGAGTTTGGATAAGCAGTCTTTTCAGACTGCCCTATTCAACAGGGTCAAGGTCAGGATTGGTTCCGCACAATGAGCAGGCGGGGTGCTCCATGCTGTTGCATTCCAACGCTTTGGAGCAGCGTCTTGCCAAAATGCGGGGGGCTTGCTCTGGCAGAAAATCGGCTGGGTAAACTACCTCAGTCTCGATGTCGATATCTTCCTGCACATGTTCGCAGTACTTGGTTTTTTCAACTTGCCAAACCTTTTTTGCCATAGCAGCCTCCTGACTCCGATGCTGTCAGTTTAAGTGAAAAACGCCTGCCAGACCAGTGACAGGCGTCACAAACTCAAATGACAAAACACCTATTGTGGATGTGATAAGTCCTTATTTCCTTGCAAGGATGTAAACACTCCCGTTATCGCTGGAAAAATACAGCTCACCAGCCTCATCTTCGCCAAAAGATGTGATGGTCACCCCCGCCTCGAATATGACTTGAGATTGCCACTGCCCATTTGAGAGGATCAACCCCCAGACCTTCCCCGAACAATAATCGCCGTAGAGATAGATCCCGTTCCACTCCGGCAGGGAGCCGCGGTAGACGTATCCGCCCGTCACGGAACAGCCGAAATCGTGGCTGTACTCCGCGGCTGGGAGCAGGAATCCGGGTTGGGGTTCGCCGTCGTAGCCGTGATTTCCTTCCATAACGCTCCAGCCAAAATTTGCCCCGCCGGGCGAACCTGCCGGAAGAAAGTCGATCTCTTCATAGGCATTCTGCCCCACATCGCCGATCCACATATCGCCGGTGACGCGGTCAAACGAGAAACGCCACGGGTTGCGAAGACCATACGCCCAGACCTCATTCCCGAACGGGTTGTCCGCAGGGATGGCATAGGGGTCGCCGTTGTTGACGTCGATGCGCAGGATTTTCCCCAAAAGTGAGCTGGTATCCTGCCCATTCTTGAACGGGTCACCCGCCGCGCCGCCGTCACCCAGCCCAAGATAAAGGTAGCCATCGGGACCGAACACAACCGCTCCGCCATTATGGTTTGGGAAAGGCTGCCGCACGATCATCAAGACATTTTCGCTGTTTGGGTCGGCAACATCGCCATTCGCCTGGAAACGTGAAATACGGGTATGCCCGCCATTGCCTGTGTAGTTGACGTAAAAATACCCATTGCTGGCGTAGTTCGGGTCGAAGGCAAGCCCCAGCAGACCCATTTCATTGCTGTCGTCATTGACGCGGTCGTCGATGCTGAGGAAAGGCTGGCTGTAAAGCTGCCCATCTTTGAAAATGCGGATCGCGCCGTATTTCTCGATGATGAACAAACGCCCCGAACCGTCATGCGCGGACTGTACAGCCACGGGACGGTCCAATCCGCTGACGATGGGGAGCCATGTAAAGTTGTTCGGGTCAGGGAATTGAACCACGCTGGCGGTGGGAGGTTCGGTCTCTGTGGGCGTGGCGGGTTCGGGCTGAGATTCAGTCTGCGGCGCTGAATCAACCGTCGGCTGGGGAAGAGGCGTGCCCGTCGGGGCGACGATCCCATTTCCCCCGCCGCAGGCAAGGATGGGCAACGTCAGCAGGATGAGGAGTCGCTTCATTGATTAGAAAGCTTTACTCTTTGACTTCGGACGTTTCTGCATCCACCACATCGTCATCGTCGTCGCCGGGTTTCATATTCCCGGCAAGGTCTTTCATATGTTCCGCCACTACCTCGGGCGGACAAAGCTCGATAAAGAAATAGTAACCCAAACCGAGGATGGCGGCATCATCCAACGCGTCCAAACCGGGAACACCCATAATGATGTCGATCGGCGAGAGCAAATAAATGAACGAACCGATCGGGACCAGTTTTGCCCATGTGCTTACTCGGGGATCGCGGATCAGGCGCAATATCAGTTTTGCGCGGACAACGAGATTGTGGATCATGCCGCTCTGTGGTGATACGACAATATCGGAAGATTTTTTATCTGCCATTTTTTCTCCTTTAGTTGGTGTCATTATATTCGATTCATATCTCCGGGCATCAGGCTGGCGAGCCGCCGCGGATATTTCATGTACGAAACTGGCGCAATTCCGGTGCATGCGACAAATGTCACGCCGGTTCCTGACGATCATTTGCAACTTTTTTCACGGTACAGCATCAAATCCATACGAATATTAATTTGGAGGATTATCCCATGGATATGATCATTGATTTCCCCGGCGGACTGAAAGTGGACGCCCACTTCCGCGGACACACATTCAACACCGACCAACCCCCCGCAGATTCCGCGCCGATGCCGTTCGAACTGTTCCTCGCTTCCATCGGCACATGCGCAGGCATTTACGTTTTGGGCTTCTGCCGCCAGCGCAACCTGCCCACTGAAGGCATCCGCATCATTCAGCGCAACTACCCCAACATGATGACCGGACTGATGGACAGGATCGACCTTGAAATTCAGGTCCCGCCCACCTTCCCCGAGCAGTATCACGCCGCGCTCGTCCGCTCGGCTGAGTTGTGCAAAGTGAAGAAGACGCTCGAAAACCCGCCCACGTTCGATGTGAAAACAAAAGTAGTGGAAGCAGCCTAACAAAACAAAAGTCACCGCAAGGTGGCTTTTTGTTTTAGTAAAATAGCATCATGCCATATTTGATAGATGGTCATAACCTGATCCCCAAACTGGGACTGCACCTCGAAGACCCGGATGACGAAATGGAATTGGTGCGCCTCCTTCAGGACTTTGTGCGGATCACGCGCCAGCAGGTTGAAGTCTACTTTGACGGTGCTCCCGCCGGGCAGGCTGGCTCGCGGAAGTTCGGCTCCATCAAGGCACACTTCGTCCCCAAAGGTCAGACAGCTGATCGAGCCATTCGCAGGCGGCTGGAAAATATGGAGAAGTCCGCCAAAAACTGGACCGTCGTATCCTCAGATCATGAAGTCCAAAGCTCAGCGCGGGTCAATCAGGCGAAGTTCATCCGCTCGGAAGAATTTGTCAAACAACTTCGCATCGAGTTATCGAAGAAAACGAAACAAGATAACGATAACATTCACCTATCAGAACATGAAGTGGATGAATGGTTACAACTCTTTCAAAAGAAGGAAAAGAAAGAATAGTACTGATGTCTTATATGATTTTAATGAAATGTGGATAAAAAAGGTGTATATTATCTCCAACGACACCTGCCCTCCCTTTTACTGGTATTCTGGTGTCCACCGCCGCGCTGTTCAACATGTCCCCCCCATGCTGGCAGGCGGCGGTACCTTTTAAAACACAGCGGGAAATCCAGGAATGTCAAAACACACTTGAACCACAATGGAATAATTCTTTATAATACTCTACATAAATTTTGTGCTTGGCGCCGCCTCTCTTGTATGGGCTTATCGATGCAATAAAAAGCATTCAAATCCAGACAGATTTATGAAAGGAAGGCAATATGTTTCGGGGTAGGACATCAAAAAAGACCATATCCTCTTTTCGTTTATGGAGTTTTATTACACTTACCACAGCGATGCTTTATTCATGCAATGTGATCCCCACGCAGGTCATCACTCCCAAAGTAACAGAATGCCCACCGTCGGGGGACGTGAATATTTACAAACCAACGGCAACCCCGTCGCCCATTGCCACATTCCCATCAGATATACCCACCCCCACACCGTTAGCTAGTGGCAATTCAATTGAGCAGTTCAGCATCTCCAAACAGGAGGCGTTTCAAAACCTCGAGGCGGAAGTCCGTGCCTGGACTGACATCCGACCCTTTGTATTGGATGATACAAGTCAGGCGTGGGTAATTCTCACGTTCCTAAGCCCCGAATTGATCAAGGTCATTTCCATCAATGAGGAATTGTATGAGAACCCGAACAATCCCGCGATCCTGCCTCGCATCGAGTATTTAATGAAACAGATCGCCAATCGGGAAAAATTGATTTTTCTTCTCACCATGATCTCAGGAAGTACAACCGGCAGCGCCGCTGCCCCGCACACGATCAGACTGACAGCCAGCCAAATGATCTTAAACACATCTAGCGGACTGTCCATAAGCCCCGGATTATATGACCACAACCTCGACCAACCCATTGCTTTGACAGAATCAAACTTTGGGTATCTTTATTACCCACTGTCCATAAATGATGCCAACAACGTTTGCACCGAGGTACTTTCTCCCACATTCAACACCAAGATCATCGTCCAGACGGAATCCATCATCATCGACAAATCCGCAAACGGACCCTATACATGGACAATCGACTACAAGCCGCTGTTGGATGTAGGGCTTCCCCATCCTGCGGATGGCAATCAAAACACCTATCCCGAGAGCACACTTACGCCCTCGCTCACACCGCCGACAACGTTGAACACATCCACGCTGTTCTGGCAGGAATATGCCAGATTCGTATGGGGACAGTTAACACGATAGATTACTTCTATGAGGCTATAATCATTTAATGGCTACCGTATTTACTTTTGTCCCTTCCCGGAATCATGAATACCCGGAACACCCGGAACGACCGGGCAGGCTGGATATTCTGGAACCCATGCTCAACACGTTTGGCGCGGAACGGCTCGACCCCATCAGCGCGAAGGAAGAGGAGGTGGCACGGGTACACCCGGCGGGAATGATCCGCGCCATCGAGGAAGTCTGCAAACAGGGAGAGGGCGTGATCGATTACGCTCCAACTTTCGTGACGGAAACCTCCTACGAAGACGCCATGCTCGCCGCTGGCGGCGTCCTCACCTGTGCGCGGACGGTGATGAATGGAGAGGCATCGAACGGATTTGCCATTGTCCGCCCGCCGGGGCATCATGCCGAGCCGCAGCGCGCCATGGGATTTTGTCTCTTCAGCAATATCGCCATCGCCGTACAGGATTTGCTTGCGCAGGGCATGAAGCGCGTGATGGTCATCGACTATGACGCGCATCACGGCAACGGCACACAAGCCGCATTGTTGAACGAAGACCGCGCAGGTTTTATATCCACACATCAATGGGGCATCTACCCCGGCACCGGCTGGCTGGACGAAGCTCCGCACGCGAGAAAGCGCATGGTCAATGTTCCGCTTCCAGAATACGCAGGAGACAAGACCTTCGCTCAAATCGCAGACTCGATATTCAAGCCGATGGTCGCGTCGTTCCAACCGGAGATGCTATTGATCTCCGCCGGTTTCGATTCGCATTGGAACGATCCCATCACTTCGCTTGGACTTTCCACACAAGGCTTTTACAATATCTCGAAAAAACTTGTCGAAATGGCGGGCGAATACTGCAACGGCAGAATCGTTTTTGTATTGGAAGGCGGATATGATCCGCACAACGTCGCCAACGGCGCAGGAGCCGTCTTCGATGCGCTGACCAGCCGTCCGTTAAGGAATGAGGCGAACGATCCTTCACCGTATAATGAACCGGATTTCGATCCGCGTCTGGATGAGATCCGCAAGCTTCATGGATTGACATCGTAAATTTTTATCAAGGAGAAGAAACGTTATGCGACAGAGCAGTAAAGGATTTATTCAACTGGAATGGGTCTGCCCCAATTGCGGCGGACGCAACCCGGGTCCTGTAAAAACTTGTGAAAACTGCGGCGCCCCCCAGCCGGAGAACGTTCAGTTCCAGCGACCGGCGGAAGAGAAGCTGGTCACCGATGAAAAATCTGTTGCTGCGGCAAAAGCCGGGGCGGATATCCACTGTGGATTCTGCGGCACGCGCAACCCCTCCACCGCCGAGACTTGTTCGCAATGTGGAGCGGACCTGAAGGAAGGCAAGGCGCGCCAATCTGGACAGGTAATGCAAGCGGCTCAGCCCGCGCCGAAAGTTGTTACCTGCTCGAATTGCGGAAGCGAAAACCCAAGCTCTGCCCGCACTTGCACAAACTGCGGCGCACCGATCCAAACGAGTACGCCAGTTCCCCAAAAGCAGACGATGCCTGCTGGCGCAAAAGCCGGAACATCCACAACTGCGAAGCCGAAGAAGAAATTCAATTGGCTGGTTGCCGGTGGGATCGGCGCATTCCTATTGCTGTGCTGCATTGCATTAGTGGCTCTATTCGTCATTCCATCACGCTCAGTGCAAGGGACTGTTACAAACGTTTACTGGAAAACTTCCGTCCCTGTGCAGGAAGTGCAGGCGGTTTACCACTCCGATGAACGCGGCAACCCACCGTCAGATGCGTATGACGTGTCCTGCCGAACGGATAGTCACGAAGTCTGCGAAGATAAAACTGTCGATAAAGGCAACGGCTATGCTGAAGTGGTGACAGAATGTCACACCGTTTCAGAACAGTATTGCAGCTACACCACCGACGAGTGGACGACCATCCAAACCTATAACCTGGACGGCAATGACTTGTATCCGCAGTACGCCGAGCCGACCATCTTTGGCGATCAGCGAGTCGGGTCGTCAAGCGCCGATTATCAGGTCTATTTCGACACATCCGATGGACAGATGACCTACTCGCCAAGTTCGGAAAGTTCGTTCCAGCAATTCCAACAAGGCAGTACATGGACATTGAAACTAAACGCCGTCGGCGGGATCGTCAGCGTGGAAAGATAACCAATAATGAAAGAGACAGTTCCCACATGGGAACTGTCTTGTATTTATATAAGAGCTCATGAATAAAACAGTAGCGATCGTCGGCGGCGGACCAGCAGGGTTGATGGCGGCTGAGGTTTTAAGCAAGCAGGGGATGAACGTGGATGTCTATGATGCCATGCCGTCATTGGGGCGAAAATTTTTGATGGCTGGCAAAAGCGGATTAAATCTCACCCACTCGGAACCGTTCGATCAATTTGTTGCGCGCTATGGAGATCGAAAAACAGAAGTCGAAACCTGGCTGCGAGAGTTCACGCCCGATGACCTGCGCGAGTGGGCGCTCGAACTCGGCATCGAGACATTCGTCGGCACCTCGGGGCGGGTATTTCCCAAAGGGATGAAAGCCAGTCCGCTTCTGCGGGCGTGGATCAAACGACTCAGCGCCTCAGGCGTGACCTTTCACCTGCGCCACAAACTGACAGGTATCCTCACCGACGGTTCTTTGCGCTTCGACACATCAGATGGTGAATTGACTCAAAAAGCCGATGCAGTGATCCTCGCGCTCGGCGGCGGCAGTTGGCGCAGGCTCGGCTCGGACGGAGAATGGGTCCACTGGTTGAGGCAGGCTGGGGTTAAGGTTGAGGCGCTGCGTCCAGCCAATTGCGGATTCGATGTGAAGTGGAGTCCGGTCTTTCGCGAAAAATATGAGGGGCATCCGATCAAGGCTGTGATCCTATCGTTCGGTGAGTTCCATCAGCAGGGCGAGTTCATCATTACGAAAGAAGGTGTTGAAGGGAGTCTGGTCTACGCGGCTTCGTCCATGCTGCGCGATGAGATATCCGCCAAAGGGACAGCCGTTATACAGCTCGACCTCGCGCCCGACAGAACGGAAGCGCAGCTCGCGGAGAGGTTATCCAAACCGCGCGGCTCACGCTCGATGGCAAGCCATCTGGAAAAGACCGTCGGGATGAAAGGCGTAAAGGCGAGCTTGCTGCGGGAGTTCGTGCCGAAGGAAGAATTTACGGAGGAACGCCTCGCATTTTTCATCAAGCATCTGCCTGTGACCCTGATCGCGACTCGTCCGCTGGATGAGGCGATCAGTTCCGCGGGCGGCGTGAGTTTTGACGCGCTGAATGAGAACCTGATGCTGAAGAATCTGCCCGGAGTTTTTTGCGCCGGTGAAATGCTCGATTGGGAAGCCCCAACCGGCGGCTATTTAATAACAGCATGTTTTGCCAGCGGAAGGCGGGCGGGCATGAGTGTACTTGAATGGTTGAGGTAAAATGTAGGCTCCCGTTATTATTACCGACGCACACGATCCCGCATTCTCGCGTGTTATGGAGGCAGATATGACTCGTAAACACCTGGGGCTTACCGACAAAGGCGGGGCAAAATCTCTTTTCCCCCCGGACATTAATTTAAGATCGGTCGTTCTCAAATTCCTTTTTACTGTTGCAATTACGCTTTTCACGCTGTGGGTACGGGTGCAATTATCGACAGTTTTTGAGCAGCGCCCGGCAGTGGCGATCTTTATGTTCCCCATCATCTTAAGCGCCTACGTGGGTGGATTATGGGCTGGGGTGCTGTCCACTTTGCTTTCCATTTTCAGCGTGAACTTTTTTCTCGTCGCACCGCTTCACTCCCTTGAAACCAGCAGACAGATCGATTACGTTCAAATGTGGATATTGATCGTCAACGGCGTTCTGGTAAGCATCCTAAACGAGACGCTTCACCGCGCACAGAAATCCCACGAGAAGGCAAAGGAGGAATTGGAAAGGTCGGAGGAAAAATACCGAACACTCGTCGAAACCGCGGACGATGCGATCCTGCTTACAGATATCAACGGGAAACACCTGTATCGGAACAACGCATACTACACCAGCCTTGGTTTTGAGGTTGGCGAAAATATTGCCTCAGAAGGATTCTCCCACATCCACCCGGACGACAGACCCAGAGCGGAACAGGTCATTCACGAGCTGCGCGAAACAGGCACAGCCGTAAACGAATATCGCATAAAGAATAAGGACGGAGAATGGAGGTACCGGCAGGCAAAGATCGTCACTCAATACAATAAAGAACACGAACCTGAAGCCTTCCTCTCCATCATCCGCGATATCACCGACCGCAAACAGGCGGAGGAAAAATTACGCCAGAGCGAGCAGACGCTCAGCCTGTTCGTAAAGTACGCGCCAGCCTCCATTGCGATGTTCGACCGCGAAATGAAATATATCGCCTACAGCCGCAGATATATCGCAGATTACAACCTCAAAGACGAGAACATCCTCGGCAGGTCGCACTATGATGTCTTTCCAGACATGCCTGAAAGATGGAAAGAGATACACAGGCGCTGTCTCGCGGGAGCGATCGAAAAAAGGGAGGAAGACCCCTTCCCCCGCGCAGACGGAACAATGGATTGGGTGCGGTGGGAAGTCCGTCCGTGGCGGGATCAAGCCGGTGAGATCGGGGGCATTATCCTGTTCTCTGAAGTGGTCACCGAACGCAAGCAGGCGGAACAAGCCATACGTATCAGCGAGGAAAAATTTCGTTCCTATACGGAATATGCCCCATTGGGAATCCTGGTCCTGGATCGCGATGGAAAATTCATCGATGTCAACCCGGAGGCAGAACGTCTTTTCGATTACCCGCGGGCTGAGATCCTTGAGCAGACCGTCTACGACCTGATGGCGCCCGGATACAAGAACAGTGGAATACAGTCCTTTCAGGAATTGATCGGAAAAGGCAGCATCACCCGCGAACTGGTATTGCAGCGCAAAGACCTTTCCACATTCCCTGCATTCATCAACGCTGTGGCACTCAGCGAACAAAATTTCATGGCGTTCATTCAGGATATTACCGAACGAAAACAGGGCGAAAAATTACTGGTCGAAAGCGAAGAACGTTACCGCAACACGTTGAACAATATGCTGGAAGGCTGCCAGATCATAGATTACGACTGGCGTTATGTTTATATCAATGAAGCCGCCGCCCAACAGGGACACAGCACGCCGGAAGCATTGCTCACACGGACCATGATGGAATGTTATCCGGGAATCGAAAACACAAAACTATTTTCTGTGATGAGCGAATGCATGGAGAAGCGCACCGCCCGGCACATGGAAAATGAATTCACCTACCCGGATGGCGGTGTCGGTTGGTTCGAACTTTCCATTCAACCGGTGATCGAAGGCATTTTCATCCTATCCGTCGATATCACCGAACGCAAACAGGCGGCAGAGCACATCCAAAGTCAGTTTGAACGATTGAACAGTCTGCATGCCATCGATATCGCCATCAACTCAAGCGTCAACTTGAACAGCACGCTCGATATCGTTCTCCAACAGGTTTCCCTTCAACTCAAGGTGGATGCGTGCGCCATCCTTCTCTTCGATTCGGCAATGCAGACCTTTTCCCACGCTGCCAGTCTTGGGTTCCGCACCAACGCGATCCACCTCGCAGATATGAATTGGGATCGCGGATTGACAAGCCGCGTCGTCCGTGACCGGCGAACCGTTCACATCCCAAACCTTATCGCCGCCGAAAGCGATTCGATAAACACCCCCTACCTGGCGAACGAATCCTTCCTTGAGTATTACGGCACGCCGTTGATCGTAAAGGGAGAGGTAAAAGGCGTTCTGGAGGTCTACCATCGCTCCCGCCTAAACACAGACCAGGAATGGCTCGACTTTATGCAAACCCTTGCCGGGCAGGCTGCCATTGCCGTATATAACAGTCAACTGTTCAGTTCCCTGCAGCGCTCCAATCTTGACCTCGGACTTGCCTACGACGCAACCATTGAAGGATGGTCCAAGGCGATGGACCTACGCGACCGTGAAACAGAGGGGCACACCCTGCGCGTCACAGATCTGACCTTGAAACTTGCCAGCGTCATGGGCATCAGCCAAACCGACCAGGTTCATATCCGCCGCGGCGCGCTTCTCCATGATATTGGCAAACTCGGCGTGCCCGATCAGATCCTATTCAAGCAGGGACCGTTGAGCGAAGAAGAATGGGGGATCATGCGCAGGCACCCCACATACGCCTTCGACATGATCCTGCCCATTACCTATCTTCGCCCCGCATTGGATATTCCCTACTCTCACCATGAAAAATGGGACGGCAGCGGTTACCCGCGCGGACTCAGCGGCGAACAAATTCCCCTCGCCGCCCGCCTTTTCGCAGTCATAGATGTATGGGACGCATTAAGGTCAAACCGCCCCTACCGCGAAGGTTGGAGTTACGAGGCAACACGTCAATACATCATCGAGCAATCCGGCAAACACTTCGACCCGCAGGTGGTGGATGCATTCATTCGTCTGCTTAAGGAAGAAAATATTTTCTGAACGCATAAATTAAGTGAGAAACAATCTTAAATATCCGCCTTCTTAACGCTTGGTTAAGGGTAATCATATTGTAATTTCATGTGCAATGATGGGTATGCTATACTGACTTTGGTCTCCATAGTTCGCGGAAGATCTTAGGAGTGAAGTTATGGACCCAACAGCAAAAAATGAACCCAAATCTGTGCGGGGAAAGACCAAACTAAACAAGAAGGATACACCCACCAGGATGAAGAGCCCCGGAAAATCCGCCGCGCTCAAGGCAAAAGAACAATACATCAGGCGCACCACCCTCAAGACAAAACTAAAGCACCGGGCAGATGAACTCTACGCCCTCCAGGAAATCACGCTCGATATAACCAAAAGCCATAACCTTCCCGAACTGCTGAACACGATCGTGGAGCGGGCGGCAACCATTTTGCACGCCTCCAGCGGTGGACTGTACCTGACAGAAGCGGAAAAGCGTCAGGTTCGCTGTGTGGTCAGCTACAACACTGTCCGCGACTTCAGAGGCGTGGTCCTAAAATACGGCGAGGGCGCGGCAGGACGCGTGGCTGAAATGGGACAGCCGCTCATGATCGACGATTATGACAAATGGTCTGGCAAGGCGTCTGTTTTTAGTCAAAAAGGGGATGCCCCATTCCATTCCGTGATAAGCGCGCCAATGATCTGGCAGGGCAGAGTGACAGGCGTGCTCCACGTCCTGCGGGATGAGATATTCACATCCGAAGAGTTGGAACTGTTGATCCTCTTCGCGAATCACGCCGCCATTGCAGTGGAAAATGCCCGTCTCTATGAATCCCTCGAGCAGGAATTACGGGATCGGCAGCAGGCGGAAGAAACCACCCGCCGTGTCGAAACCAAATATAAAACTCTGATCGAAAAGGCATCAGACGGTTTTGTACTGGTTGCGCCGGAGGGAAAGTTCAAATACGCCAGCCCTTCCACTCAGGCAATGTTTGGGTATACGTTCGAAGAGATCGAGAAGATCGACCCCGCAGACCTGACCCACCCTGAAGACCTACCCACAGTTCTACAAACATTCAACCGGATTACGGAAGACCCTGCGCTATCTCCAACCATCCAATATCGTTTCCTCTCCAAGAGCGGCAGGTGGGTGTGGATCGAGAGTACGTTCACCAACCTGCTCAACGAACCGGGCATTGAAGCGTTCCTGATTAATTACCATAATATCAACGGGCAAAAGTTGATGGAAGCCACCCTGCGGACGAACGAAAACATCTCCCGCGAACTGGCAGAAACATCACTGCGGCAGGCTCAGGAATTGGCATTGCTCGACAAGGTCCGCTCCATCATCGCCTCCAAACTGGATATGCCCGCCTTGCTCAAGAGCGTCTGCGAGATCATTGTCGAAGTCTACGGGTACACGCACGTCAGCATTTATATGCGCGAAGGTGACACGCTCGTACTTCAGTATCAGATAGGGTATGAAAGCGTCGTCGAACGGATTGGAATAAATGAGGGAATCAGCGGGCAGGTCGCGCGGACGGGCGAACCGATCCTGATCGAAGATGTTTCAAAAAGTCCGCTCTTTATCAAAGCCGTGGACAATCTCGTTTCAGAGATCACCGTCCCTTTGCTGGATAATGACCGGGTAGTCGGCACACTTAGCATTGAAAGTACGGGCAAATTAACGCAAGCCGACTTGAAAACCATGATCGCCACCAGTGTGGACGTGGGCGTGGCAATCGGACGTGCCCGTCTGTACGAAGATGTGCAGCGGCGCAACCGCACGCTCTCCGCTTTACAGGAGGCTGCACTTGCCATCATGGGGCATTTGGGTCTACCCGATGCCTTACAGTCGATTCTGAATCAAGCTGGTCAATTGATCGACACCAATAACGGCTATATCTATCTCGTCCAGCCGAACGGTAAGATGGAGCTGACAACAGGGATGGGCGTTCTCTCTCAATTTATGGGAGTAACGCTCGAGCAGGGGGAAGGACTGGCAGGCAGGGTATGGAAAACGGGTCAGCCCCTGATCGTGAATGATTACCTGCATTGGGAAGGACACTCGAAGAAATTCGAGAATCCGCCTGTTTATGCAGCCATGGGAATTCCGTTGCTTCATGGAACTGAAGTAAGAGGTGTGCTGGGGTTTTCACATCTTATTCCAGAAAAATCATTCAGAAATGAAGACCTGGATATATTAAGCCGGTTTACCCAACTGGCGTCCATTGCGATCGACAACGCATCGCTATACACAAAGATGCTCCAGGAATTGGGGGAACGTGAAGAAGCGGAGGAATCCCTGCGCGCCAGCGAACAACGCTTCCGCTCCATCTTTGAAAAGTCACCGCTCGGCATGGGATTGATCGAAACAAGTTCAGGCAAATTTCTTCAAGTCAACCCGCGCTATTGCGAGATTGTCGGGCGGACAAGCGCCGAGATGCTGGACCTGCATTTCGTCGACATCACGCACCCTGAAGACAAGGGAATCGACGTCTCCCAAATGGAACGGTTGATGAAGGGCGAGATCCGCTCATTCGATTTCGAGAAACGCTACATCCGTCCGGATCAGAGCGTGGTTTGGGCTCATCTCACCATTGTTGCGCTTTGGGGAATTGGCGAAAAGCCCAAATTCCACCTCACCATGGTCGAAGATATCACCGAACAAAAATATGCCGAGCAGGCGCTCAGAAAGAACGAGCAGCGGCTTCAGGCTTTCTTCAACCAGTCACTAGATGGATTCTTCTTCTGTGATTTTGAAGAACCGATCGAATGGGTTCACGCCGAGGACAAGGAAAAGATACTCGATTACATCGTTGCCAATAAACGCTTTACCGAGGTCAACGATGCCATGTTGAATCAATACGGCATCAGCCGTGAAAATTTCCTAAACCTCACCACCAAGGACATCTTCGCGCACGACCCGAATCAGGGACGCAACCTTCGGCGCGAACTATTCGATAACGGCTATCTCCATCTCGAAACCTACGAGCGGACCAGCAAAGACACCCCGGTCTGGTTCGAAGGGGATTACGTCTGCCTTTATGATGAAGAGGAACGGATCACCGGATTCTTTGGTATTCAGCGCGATATTACAGAACGCAAACATGACGAAAGCGAATTGCGGCGCCACGTCCAGAACTCCGTCACAATGTATGAACTGAGCCAGAACATCCACACCGGTCTGGACCTTGACCGGGTGTACCAGGAGGCGCATCGGGCTGTGCAAAAGCTGATGCCATGTGATGCCTTCCTGATCGCATTATTGAACGATGAAGAACAGTTGATCGAGAATGTTTATATTTGGGACGAGGGGAAACGCTGGTCAAGTGACACCCAGTCTCCCGGGGAGGGTGTGGCAGGCTATGTCATTTCATCCAAAGTTCCCTTGTTCGTCAACGAATGGAATGAGTCTTACACAGAATTGACCAACCCCGTGAAGTTTGGGAACCTTGAAATGGATACCCAATCCGTATTGGCGGTGCCGTTGTTCAAAATGGACGGGTCGTGTTTTGGCATGATAAGCACTCAAGCCTACAAAACCCAATCCTATACCGCCGAACATGAACAACTTTTTGTCACACTTGCCAACCAGGTATCAAAGGCGGTCGATAACGCCAATCTCTTCGCGAAGATACAACAGGAACTTACCGAGCGCAAACGCGCCGAACAGGCGCTGCGCGAAAGCGAGGAACGCTACCGCACACTGGTCACAGGCATGTTGGACGGCGTCTATCGCAGCACGCACGAAGGGAAGTTCGTGGATGTGAACCCCGCCATGGTGAAAATGTTCGGGTACGAATCGCGCGAAGACATGCTGGATACCGATATCAAGCGAGACCTGTATTTCTCTCCCGATGAACGTCACAGCCTCTTCCTCGATATCGGGCAGGAAAAAGTGGACGAGTTCCGCATGAAGCGCAAGGATGGTTCCGCCATATGGGTGGAGGATCACGGACGTTACGTCCACGACGAAGAAGGGAATGTCATCTTTCACGAGGGAATCCTGCGCGATATCACCGAACGCAGACTCTCCGAGGAGGCATTAAGGCGCAGCGAAGCGTTCACCAAGTCCATCGTCGAGAATGAACCGGAGTGCGTCAAGATCATCGACAAGGATGGGAAACTGCAATATATGAATCCCGCCGGGCTCGCCATGATCGAAGTGGAAAACATGGAAACACTGGCGGGCAAATCCGTGCTGTCCATTGTCGACAAGCCCTATCGAAAGGCATTTACAGAACTTGTGGAAAAGGTCCTGAACGGCGGACAGGGAACCCTGCAATTCGAGATCACCGGCGCAAAAGGAACCAAACGCTGGCTGGATACGCATGCCGTCCCGCTTTATGATGGAAACGGGAACGTCACATCGCTATTGGGTCTTACACGCGATATCACCGAAAAGAAACAGGCGGAGAGTGCCATTCGTGACGCAGAGGAACGATACCGCAGCATCTTCGAAAACGCGGTCGAAGGCATCTATCAAAGCTCGCTGGAGGGGCGGTTTCACACCGTCAACCCGGCGTTCGCCGCCATGATGGGATATGCCTCACCCCAGGATATGGTTGAATCCGTCACTGATATTGCCGAACAGCTATACAATGACGAATCACGCCGCGAAGATTTCATAGATTTGCTTGAAAAACAGGGAAGGGTTACAAGATTCGAATATCAAATGCGCCGCAAGGATGGCAAGTTGATATGGGTTTCTGAGAATGCGCATCGGGTCAGCAACCCTGATGGAACATTCCATTATGAAGGCATTCTTGAAGACATTACCGCGCGCAAACAAAACGAGGAACGCATCGATTACCAGATCAAGCAGTTGAATGCGCTGCATGCCATCGACACAGCCATCAATTCGAATTTCGACCTGCGCACAACCTTGGAAGTTCTCCTGCGGGAGGTGATCGCGCAGCTCAACGTGGATGCCGCCAGCGTGCTTTTATTCAACAAGGAAACCCACACATTGGACTACACCGCCGGGCGCGGTTTCCTCTCCAAAGCCACACAACACACCAAACTAAGCGCGGGCGAAGGCTATGCCGGGCGCGTCATCCTCGAACGGAAGATGACACACATCCCAGACCTCACCAAAACTGACAGTCCCCTGTCTGTTGCGCTTTCACTGGCAGGCGAGAACTTCATCGCGTATGTTGGTTCCCCTCTCATCGCAAAAGGACAGGCTGTGGGCGTATTGGAAATTTTCCAGCGTTCGCCTCTCACCCCCGACCCGGACTGGTTCGACTACCTTTCCATGCTCGCCGACCAGGCAGCCATCGCCATCGAAAACGCTCAACTCTTCGAGAATCTCCAACGCTCGAACTTTGAACTCACCCTCGCCTATGATGCCACCATCGAAGGCTGGTCGCGCGCACTGGACTTGCGCGACAGGGAAACGGAGGGACATACCCAGCGCGTCACAAACCTGACCGTAAAACTGGCGCGCCAAATGGGCATTTCCGACACCGACATCCTTCACATCCGCCGCGGGGCGCTGCTCCACGATATCGGCAAAATGGGCATCCCCGACAGCATCCTGCACAAACCGGATAAGCTCACGCCCGAAGAATGGGACATCATGCGCCAACACGCAGACTATGCGTACAAGATGCTCTCCCCCATCGACTACCTGAAACCCGCCCTGGATATTCCGCGCTATCATCACGAAAAATGGGACGGTACAGGTTACCCGGATGGTTTGAAAGGCGAACACATTCCCATCGCCGCGCGCATCTTCGCCGTGATCGATGTCTGGGATGCGCTCATCAGCGACAGAGATTACCGCGAAGCCTGGTCAAAAGAAAAAGCCATCGAATATATCCGCTCTGAATCAGGGAAGCACTTCGACCCCAAAGTAGTTGAGAACTTCCTTACCCTGATCTTGGATACATAGCGGAAATCCTTAAACAAAAAGAGACTGGCACATAAAACGCCAGTCTCTTTATTTTCTCAATGCTGCTATCGCGCCAGCACCTTCACCATATGGTAGTACTCCATATTGATCTTGCGCTTATTGTTGACCACATCCGCCAGCGGAATGAACTCAATACCCTTGCTTTTCAAGCCGGTCATCACGCCGTGTGTGCCTTCCACCAACGCTTCCACAGCCTTGACGCCCATGCGGGAAGCCAGCACCCGGTCGTATGCGGTCGGTGAGCCGCCGCGTTGGATATGACCAAGGATGGTCATGCGGGTCTTGAAACCAAGGTCCATTTCATCGATCATCGTCGCCAGTTCGGTCGTGCGGATGTCCGAACCTTCAGCGTTGATGATGATGGCGTGGGTCTTCCCGCGCTTGTAGGCGTCCTCGACGGCGGCGGCAACTTCCTGCCTGTCCACCGGGTTTTCAGGGATCAATACGATCTCTGCGCCGCAGACAATGCCCGCCATGACGGCAAGATAACCGCTATTGCGTCCCATTGTTTCGATCAGGAACGCGCGTTGATGGGATGATGCCGTATCGCGCAGCTTATCTACCGCATCCATGATCGTGTTCATGGCTGTGTCTGTGCCGATGGCAATGTTCGTGCCCCAGATATCGTTATCGATACTGCCGGGGAGACCGATCACCTTCACGCCCTGTTTTGCCAGCGCGTACGCGCCGTTCATCGAACCCTCGCCGCCGATGACGATCAGGGCGTCCATGCCCGCTTCGTTCATCCTGCGGATCGCGTCACGTTGACCGGTCGGTTCCATGAAGCGTTTGCTGCGGCTCGTGAGAAGGAACGTTCCGCCGCGCTGAAGGATTCCGCCAACATCACGCGGACCCAGCGGACGGAATTCGCCGTTGACCAGCCCTTCATAGCCGTGCATCACGCCGAGCACTTCCATATTATTTACAAGCGCCGTACGCACAACCGCGCGGATCGCCGCGTTCATTCCGGGGGCATCGCCGCCCGAAGTCAGTACACCTACCTTAAATTTATCCGACATCCTGAAATTCTTTCTTTATCACAAAAGTATCAAAATCGCGCGCCACCACAGTGTTCGGGAAAACGGTCTGCGCTTCCACAAGCACTTCCTTTGCACGGTAACGCCGCGAAATATGCGTAAGAATTAATTTTTTAACCCCGGCTTTTTGGGCGAGTTCCGCGCCCATTTTGGCGGTGAGATGCGAGAACTGCTCCGCCATATCCGCTTCTTCATCCAGGTAAGTGGATTCGATCACGACCGCATCCGCGCCTTTGCAGACATCGATAAGGTTATCGATCCTGCCCGTATCCCCTACGAGGACGAGTTTACTGCCCTTTTCCCAGTCACCCAGCACCTCGTCAGGTGTGATGCGTTTTCCATTTGGCAGCATAACTGCTTCACCGTTGACCAATGCCTTCCGCTCCGGTCCGAACGGCACGCCAAGCGCATCCGCTTTTTCGGCAAGGAAGGGACGACGCGGCTTTTCTTCGAAGACATAACCGAGGCTGTCGGCTCTGCCGTGATAGACGGAGAAAGCCGTCACCGTGAAATCCTCCGCCTCGAAAATGACCCCGGGCTGGATCTCCACCAGATGCAGCGGCATCGGCGTTTTCTTTCCGCGCAGAACGACTTCATAAAGCAGTGTACGTATGCGTTCCAACGCGCCCTTGCTGCCGTAGACTTCGAACTCTTCGATGGCTTCCCAGCGCAGGAAGGTCGAAAGCAGACCGCCCAGACCGAGGATATGGTCGAGGTGCCCATGTGTGATGAGCGCGCGCGTCAATCGCTTGAAGCCCTTGCCAGATTGCAATATCTGACGCTGGGTGCCTTCACCGCAATCGACCAAAAAACGATATTCGTTATGGGAAACGATATGAGAGGAAAGCCCGCGGTGCGCCGACGGCGCGGATGCCGATGTACCTAGAAAAAGAATTTCGAACAAATTGAATCCTGTCCAGCAACGGAGAAGCAGATGCCTGCAAACCCCGGAAGTAAATATTCTCGCGAATTAAACCATGCAATTTTACCTTAACTTGCGCACCGCCGCCGCAAAGTGAGGATAAGACGTCATGGTCTTCTCAAAGTCTGAAACTCAAAGATTCTTATCCGTTAATCTCCGCAAATTCACGCAGGTTTTTGTTTTTTCGCGAAGCTTAGCGAAGATTGGCGGACTCATTTGAACTTTGAGAAAGCCTTGGGATAAGACGTCACCCTTCTGAAGGACATGGCGAAGCGAAAAATCTCTTACAGGCTTTTGGGACACGGACAACACGGATTTCAGCGATCGTCGCGGAAAAAACCTTTAAAAGAGACATGTTTTTGTCCATGTTTTCCGTGAATTCCGTGTACAACGATACTCTCTTAGATAGTTGCGGAGATTCACCTTTGTTTTTCTCCGTAAACTCTGTGCTCTCTGTGGTGAAGGATTTCTTTATCTTCTATGATGGACTCACCCCCAACGCGCATAAAAAGTTAAACAGACCATTTGTGCTATAATGATTCAAACTCATTCATAAGATAATATACTCATCACGAATCATTTGAATCTGCCGACGCAAATCTCAAATCGACAATCGTAAAACGAAATGCCCCTTCTTAAACCCTCCAAATCGCCTGATAAAAGCAAAAGAACCCCCGCCAAGAAATCCTCACCGAAAAAAGGCGGTTCGGCTCCCCGCGCCAAAACAACAGCAAAACATCAGGCGCCCCCGCCGCCGCCCCCAACTCGTGAACCGACTTTGTGGGAAAGACTCTCTGCCGAGCGCAAACTCGACGTGGTCGGTGTGGCGTTGGCATTCATTGGGCTCATCATCTTATTGGGGCTGATCTCCGCCAATCGTTCCGCCATTATCGGCGGCGTCATCTTCTTTCTTGCGCAATTATTCGGCTGGGGCGTTTACATCCTTCCCATTGGACTCATCATCTTCGGCTTGTGGCTGGTCTTCCGCAAGATCGAACGCGTCCCGCCGCTGACCATCGAACGCGGCGTCGGCAGCCTCCTGCTTTTCTTCTGGCTGCTCACCCTTCTCCACTCTTTTATCTCCACGGTTGACAACGCAGAAGCCGTGGCGCTCACCGGTCAGGGCGGCGGATATTTTGGCGGGTTGGGTCAGCGCTTCCTTTGGGGAGCGTTCGGCTCGGGCGGCGCGTTCATCGCCATGATCGCGTGGCTGGTCGTCGGCATCGCCGTCACATTGGATAAGCCCGTCGTGGAATTATTCTTCTGGCTCAAGCCGTTGACCGATAAACTGCGCGAGATCCTCAACCGACCGATCGCGCCTCAAACTTCGCCGACAACTGCCTCTGCCACCGAAAACGGACTCACGCCGATAGATGCCGCCAGCATGCCCGCCGTGAATACAGTGGAAGTTCCCGCGCAACCGGTTCAAACCCGCAACGGGGCGCGCGTCATCGAATGGAAACTTCCTGAAATTGTCGACATTTTGGATGAAGGCACAGAAGCCAATACGAACGAGGAATTCATCCAACAGCGCGCGCGTCTCATCGAAGACACGCTCGCTTCCTTTGGCGCGCCAGCGCAAGTGGTGGCGATCAGCCGCGGACCGACGATCACGCAATTTGGGGTTGAGCCTCTCTTTCTTGAGTCCCGAGGCGGCACACGGACGAGAGTCCGCGTTTCGAAGATCGCATCCCTTGCCGATGACCTCGCCCTCGCATTAGCCGCGCCGCGCATCCGTATTCAAGCGCCGGTGCCTGGGCATAGTTACGTCGGCATCGAAGTTCCGAATGAAAAAATGGCGCGGGTTGCATTGCGCGATATTCTGGAAGGCGAAGTCTTCCGCAATTACAAGAAGCCGCTTGCATTCGCGCTTGGGCGTGACGTGGCAGGCATGCCCGCCATCACCAGCATCGAAAACATGCCGCATCTTCTGATCGCAGGCACAACCGGTTCCGGTAAATCGGTGTGTGTCAACTCGATCCTGACCTGCATGCTGTTGTACAACACACCCGATGATGTGCGTCTGGTGCTCGTGGACCCAAAGCGCGTGGAACTGACCGGTTACAACGGCGTGCCGCACCTGCTCGGACCTGTGGTCGTCGAAATGGACCGCGTCATTGGTGCATTGCAATGGATCACGCGCGAGATGGACAAACGCTATCACATGTTCGCGCAGAATGGTTCGCGCAACATCGTGGACTACAACGCCAAGATGAAACTGCAGGGACAAAAGAAATTGCCGTATCTGGTCATCGTCATCGACGAGTTGGCAGACCTGATGATGATCGCACCGGACGAAACCGAAAAGACCATTACCCGTCTGGCGCAGTTGGCGCGCGCCACCGGCATTCACATGATCCTTGCCACCCAGCGTCCTTCTGTGGATGTAGTGACGGGTCTTATCAAAGCCAACTTCCCTGCCCGTATCGCTTTTGCCGTGGCGTCGAACACCGACAGCCGCGTCATCCTCGACCAGCCCGGCGCAGAACGTCTGCTTGGGCGCGGTGACATGCTGTTTCAGGCGCCGGATGCGCCCGCACCTGCGCGTTTGCAGGGCGTGTTCGTCTCCGATTCTGAAATCCACAAGTTGGTGGATTTCTGGCGCGATCAGGCGGGCAACACCAATCCGTATGTCGCGGCAGCGGGCACACCCGCAGAGGCGATCCCAGAAAACGTGCCGCTGAAACAGGCTCCGCTTTGGGAAGAGGCGACAAAAGTCAGCGGCGATCCGCTATTCGATGATGCCGTGGCGATCATCCGCAAGGAAGGCAAGGCGTCAGTATCCATGCTACAGCGCAAACTTCGCATCGGGTACACACGCGCCTCCCGCATCGTGGATACGATGGAGGATAAAAAGATCGTCGGTCCGCCCGAGGGAGGGACGCAAATGCGCCCGGTGCTGGATTACGGCGATGTTCCCCCGCCGCAGGACGCGCCCAACGAAGAAGACTAACCATTTGCAATTTGCGAGGCTCTGGCGATGAAAACCAAAACGAAAGTAATTTATATTCTTGCAATTCTCGGCTTATCACTCGCCTGTTCAGTTGCGCAATCCACACCACCCGCAGCAACAGAAGCGCCTGCCACGATCTCTCCCCCAGTGACCATTGTCATTGTTACGAATACGCCCACGCCCCAGCCGACGCCAAAGCCGGGTCTGCCCGGTTCCGTCATTTACGATGACGGGAACAATATTCTCAACATCGATCCAAACACCGGCGAATCGACTTTATTGATCTCGCGCAAAACATTGGAAGAGACTCTCGCAAGCGACCGGTCAGCGGATTCATACACATACGGCGAAAAGCATCCCTTCGCCGTTTCCTTTTCGCCCGATCTTTCGAAGGCGCTCATCACCATCTGCGCCGACCTCGACGCACGTTATCGTTGTCTGTTCAGCGATTTTGTTTACACGCTGGATACGCAGGAGGGAGACAAATTACCGGTGCCGCCGGATGCCTACGGCGTTTACTGGAAGTGGTCACCAGACGGCTCGAAACTTGCGGGAGCGGCTTGGTCCTACGACCGGGCGATCTACTACACCACAGCCTTTTTCGCCGTCAACGCGGACGGCACGAACCTCACCCCGCTCGAACCCGTCGTCAACGACCGTTGGCAATTGGCATGGGACTTAAACAGCGATATCGTTCATCCGCTCAGCTACGCGATGAACTTCCAATCCGTTTTCGTGGACAGAAGCGAACCGCAAGATATATCCCTGACCGGCGTGGATGGAAACGACCGCATCGAATGTCTGTCCTTCTCACCCGATGGAAATAAAGTTGTATTCGCAACCCGGCGTAATAATCCCAAAAATAGGGAATGGGTCTACATCGCCAATTCCGATTTTACAGAAACAAGAGAGTTGACCGAATACGATCTCGATCCGCGTTACTTCTGCAAAGTGGACTGGTCGCCTGACGGGCGTTTTGTCCACTTGCGCTATGAATATGACACACGCGTCGAAACCGGCGAGGACAAAGGCGGCATCGAACCCCGCACGGACAAATTGATCAACGTCGACACAAGCACCCTTCTCGATACCCCCAGAAACCTGCTCCTCTGCGGCTGGACGCCGGATAACGACCTCGTCTACGAAACAAAAACTCAAGACGGTGGCGTACAGATCCTAACGCCGGGCATGAACAATCCAATTGAGATTCCCGAAGCAATGCAGCCCGCAGTGTTGCACTGTCCGGTTTTGTGGATGAACGATCAATAGATATTGTATATCCCTTACATAGTATAATCTCGGCATCGATCCTTATCGGAGGATAAATGACCGAAAAGAAGATTAGAGTATTGGTTGCCAAGCCTGGTCTTGATGGACATGACCGCGGCGCGAAGGTCATCGCACGTGCGCTGCGCGATGCCGGAATGGAAGTCATCTACACCGGCTTGCGGCAGACGCCTGAAATGATCGCCGAAGCGGCGCTGCAGGAGGACGTGGACGTGGTCGGCTTGTCCGTGCTTTCGGGCGCGCACATGGCGCTCACCCCGCGTGTAATGGAACTTCTGCGCGCCAACGGACAGTCGCATGTGAAGGTGTTCCTCGGAGGCATCATCCCTGACGAAGACCTGCACCGCCTGATGGAAATGGGCGTGGCAGGAGTTTACGGTCCGGGCGCCTCCACCGAAGACATCATCCGCGACATAAAAACAGCGGTGGCTGCCTAACAGCACCTCAACACAGAGCCCCCTGCTCTGTGTTTTGTTCTTAATAACCAGCAGGGTTGTCCCTGCAATTGTGAACCACAGGAATTTAATGACCTTTTCCCAAGCCATCTTGAACGGTGACCGCCTCGCCCTCGCTCGATTGTTAACGAAAGTGGAAAACAATTCGGAAGAGGGTCGTTCGGCGTTGATGGAACTTTTCCCACACACCGGCAAGGCGCACCTCATCGGCGTGACCGGCGCACCGGGCACGGGCAAATCGTCGCTGGTCAATCAACTCGCGCTGCATTATCGCAAGCACGAAGACAAGCGCGTCGCCATTGTTGCTGTCGATCCGTCCAGCCCGTTCACAGGCGGAGCGGTACTTGGCGACAGGGTCCGCATGCGAGACCTTTCCGGTGACCCGAACGTTTTCATCCGCTCGATGGCTTCGCGCGGATCGCTCGGCGGGCTGGCGCAGGCGACTGCCAACGTGGTGCAAGTCTTCGATGCGGCGGGATTTGACATCATCATCGTCGAGACGGTCGGCGCTGGTCAAAGCGAAGTGGACATCGCCCGCCTCGCTCATACGACTTTGGTTGTGGAAGCTCCCGGGCTTGGGGACGACATCCAGGCAATTAAAGCGGGCATCCTTGAGATCGCAGATATTCTCGTGGTCAACAAGGCGGATAGACCCGGCGTGGAAAACACAGAGAAAGCCTTGAAGACCATGCTTGAACTGGCACACCCCACGGAGCGCGTATTCCAGCATCACGGCACATATATGGGCATGTCCGCGCCGAAGAAGAATCCAAATGCAAAGATGTGGATACCGCCGATCCAAAGGACGGTTTCCACCGAAGGGAACGGAATCCCTGAACTGGCAGACGCCATTGCAAAGCATGTGGAGCACCTCCGTTCGAGCGGAGATTGGGCTCTTCGTGAGCGTACCCGGCTCGAGGTCGAGTTGGAGGCGCTGATCCGCAACGGGCTGATGAACAGGTTCAGAGAGGATATCCCAGCCGAAAGATATGAAGAGACGCTTGAGGCAGTCGTCCAGAGAAAAGTTTCGCCGTGGGAGGCTGCGACTGCGCTGTTGAATGGAAGGTCAAAATGAGCATCATCCTCGGTAAACGGATGCGCCTGCGCGCGGTCGAACGTGACGATGTGCCCAGGTTCCATGAATGGGTCAACGACCCGGAAGTGACGCGCGGATTGGCGCTGTACCTGCCCATGTCGATGCGGGATGAAGAGGATTGGTTTGAAAGAGTATCGAAAGGCGACCCGAATCAGAAGCCGCTCGCCATCGAGATTCGTAAAGGCAAGGCTTGGAAATTGATCGGCAACTGCGGCGTGTTCGATATCAGCTTTACGAATCGCAGTGCGGAACTCGGCATCATCATCGGCGACAAGTCCGAGTGGAACAAGGGATACGGCGCTGAAGCCATGACCCTGCTGCTGCGTCATTGTTTCGAAACGTTAAACCTGAACCGCGCCTTTTTGCGTGTGTATGAAGATAATATCCGCGCTGTTCGTTCGTACGAAAAAGCGGGTTTTGTTTTGGAGGGCAGATTGCGTAAAGCAGTCTACAAATACGGAAAATACGAGGATGTTCTCATTATGAGCGTGCTGCGTTCGGAATGGGATTCAAAAATGAAGGAGAAGCAGTAGATATGCAACATGTCCATCACGACCTGAAAGTCTACGGGGGAATCAAGGTGTTCGGCGGAACGGGGTCGCCCGAACTTGCCAGGAAGATCGCAGATTACCTCGACCTGCCTCTGAGCGAACATGAGGTTATCGAGTTTCCCAACGAAAATCTATTTATCAAATTGAACGGCAGTGTCCGTGGACAGGATGTGTATGTAATACAGACCACGACCTCCCCCGTGCATCGCAACCTGATGGAGTTGCTAATCACCATCCAGACCCTGCGGCTGGATTCGGCGGCGCGCATCACAGCCGTGGTCCCCTACTTGTGTTACGGGCGTTCCGATAAGAAAGACCAGCCGCGCGTTCCCATCACCGCCCGTCTCGTAGCAGATATGATCGAAGCGGCGGGTGCAGACCGTTACATGACGCTCGATCCGCATGCCGGTCAGATCCAGGGTTTCTTTTCCATCCCCGGCGATGTGCTGACCGCCTCGCACATGATGATCGATTACATCAACGACAATCTCCGCGCAGGTATGCAGAACCCGGTGGTCGTTTCAGTGGACCTCGGCTTTGCCAAGAAGGGACGCAACTACGCCGCAGATATGGATATGCCCATTGCCTTCGTCGAGAAGCGCAGACAGGGCAACGACGCCAAAGCCGAGGCGTTGACCCTTATCGGTGACGTCAAAGACCGCGATGTTGTCATTGTGGACGATGAAGTGGATACCGCCGGTTCGATCTCGCAGGCGGTACAGGTCGTCAAAAAGAACGGCGCGAAGGATGTGTATCTGGTGTTCATTCATCCCATTCTCTCCGGTCCCGGCGCTGAACGGCTCGCGGAACTTCCCGTAAAGCGGATCATCACCACCGACTCCGCGCCGCTGTCGCCTGAAAAGTTCAAACTGCTTGAAGACAAGCTGACCATCATCTCGATCGCTCCCCTGCTGGGAGAGGTCATCCGCCGCGCACATGAAGGACGCTCGGTGGGAGAGATGTTCAATGAGTAAAATCCGGCTATCAGCTTTCAGGAAAGAACTGACCGCTGAAAGCTGACTGCTGAAAGCCGCTCTCATGCCCGAACTTCCCGAAGTCGAAACCATTGCCCGCGCCATCGAACCGGATGTGACCGGACGAGTCATTGTCGCTGCCGATGTGCGTTGGGCGCGGACTATCGCGATTCCCTCTGCCAAAAAATTCAAGGAACAGGTGGCGGGTCAGCGGGTTTTGGGCGTTGGCAGGCGTGCAAAATACCTGATTCTGCGGCTTGAAAATTACAATCTCCTGATACATCTGCGCATGAGTGGCGACCTCGCCGTAAGAAAAGGTAAAATCAAAGCAGAAAAACATGACCGCCTCATCCTCGCCCTGCGCGGGAAACGCGGAGAGGAAAGTTACCTCGCCTTCAACGACACCCGCAAATTCGGGCGCGTCTGGCTGACGGATAAGCCGGAGACTGTTCTCGGCAAACTCGGACCAGAGCCGCTCGGCAGCGAGTTCACTCCGCAGTGGCTGTATGAGAACCTGCGCAAACGCAGCCGCCGGCTCAAGCCGCTGCTGCTCGACCAGACCTTCCTCGCCGGTGTCGGCAACATCTACGCGGATGAGTCCCTGCACATGGCGAAGCTGCATCCGCTCGGGTTGTCGAATGCTGTAACGCTGAAACAGGCAAAGGCGCTGCATGAAGCGATCCAGTCCGTTTTGAAGGAAGGCATCCGCCGTAACGGCGCCAGTATCGACTGGGTCTATCGCGGCGGCGAATATCAAAATCATTTCCGCGTATACGACCGTGAAGGCAAGCCTTGTCCCGTCTGCGGAACAGAGATCCAAAAAATAACAGTCGGACAGCGCGGCACGCATGTGTGTCCGAAATGTCAGCCGCTTGAAAGGAAATAAGCATGCAACTTAATTTTGCCACCACAACGATCCCAACCATCCTGTTATGGGGGCTGGCTTTTGGTGTGTTTTTGGTCGGCGGGTTGATCGGCTATTTCAACATGAACATAGACGCGCGCAAAAAACAGGATTCGGCTGATCAAAAGATCGAAACAGCACGCGCCGAGGCAGACCGCAGAATTGCCGAAGCGCAAAAAAAATTGGAAGAGGCAAAGGCGCTGGCTGCAATGTCGCCGAACGCCGAAGCGAGAAGTTTCAACGAGCCATCGCTGCTGCGCCTCAAAAGCGATGATAATTTTCGCGTTGAGATCGAAATGGACGGGTCGCCCCTCACCGCTCCGCTCAGCGTGGAGCGCAGAAAACGCCTGATCGAACTGATCGGTCACTTCCGCCCCTGGCTTGAAGGCGGGACGGATTTGCAGGCGACATCCAAACCGACCGCTGCGCCTCCTTCAACACTCGCGGCTGCTTCTGTTCCTCAGGTTTCGCCGCAGGTGAAGCCTGTCCCTGCCTCACTGACGTTTAATCCGCAAAAGCCAAAAATGGATGCGGAAACGGAGTTCAAACTTCTTAGCATGGTCAAACAGATCGATGTAGTCCTGCAAAGACAGATCGCAGGAACGCCGCTTGAAGCGATGAACATTCATTTGAATGATAAATTGCAGGGCGGTTTGGAAGTTCAGATCGGCGCGCGGAATTTCGAATCCATTGACGATGTACCGGATGAAAATGTCAAAGCCGCCATCCGCTCTGCAATTGCGGAATGGGAACAGAAGTATATTCCCGGCACTTCATAGATCATTTTGAAATTAAAGCAAACACGCCCGCGAGATTCGCGGGCGTGTTTTTCGTTTTCACTTTACAGGTCTGCGGAGCGGCGTGAGATGCGATCCTTTGCGCGGACAATGAACTCGCTCAGAGCGAATCCATTCTGCTGGCTTCCGTCGCGGACTCGCAATGAGATCTGACCGGCTTCCATTTCGTTCTTGCCGACCACGATCATGTACGGCACCTTCATCATCTGTGCATTGCGGATCTTCGCGTTCATGCGCTGGGAGGATAAATCCGCGCTGGCACGGATGCCATTCTCGCGTAATTCCTTTGCAATACTTTCTGCGTAATCGTTCTGCTCGTCCGTAATGGAAATGACGCGCACCTGCTCCGGCGAAAGCCAGACCGGGAAATTCCCTGCGTAATGCTCCAACAGGAAGCCAACCATGCGCTCATGCGTGGACAGCGGCGCGCGGTGGATGCAGAGCGGCACTTCATCATGACCTTCGCTGTTCGTGAACTTCAGGTCAAAACGTTCCGGCACGGCAAAGTCAACCTGATTCGTGGCGAGCGAGAACTCACGCCCAATGGCAGACCAGATCTGCACGTCGATCTTCGGACCGTAGAAGGCGGCTTCGTCGTCCGCTTCCACATAAGGGACTCCACCATTGTCCATTGCGCGGCGGACCATGTCTTCGGTCTTGATCCACAATTCGGGGTTGTTCACATACTTTTTGCCAAGACCAGCCTTCGAGTGGAGCGAGAGGCGCATCACGTATTTCTCGATGCCGAACAACTCAAAGTACTTCTTGTAGAGTTCCACCACGCCCATGAATTCCTGCTCGAACTGTTCCTCCGAGCAGTAGATGTGGGCGTCGTTCATTTGCATCGAGCGGACGCGCATCAAGCCAAAGAGTTCGCCCGATTTCTCGTAGCGATAGCACGTACCATACTCGGCGAGGCGCACGGGCAGGTCGCGATAGGAACGTCCCTTCGAACCGAATATCTTGTGGTGCATGGGACAGTTCATCGGCTTGATGTAATACTTCACGCCTTCGAGTTCCATCGGCGGATACATGCTCTCGGCATAATACGGCAGGTGACCGGAGCGGATGAACAGGTCTTCCTTCGTCACATTCGGCGTGCGGACGCGGTCATAGCCAGCCTTTTCTTCCATTTCCTTGGCGAGCTTTTCCAACTCTTCGATCAGGATTCCGCCATTCGGCAGCCAAAGCGGCAGACCGGGTCCAACCTCTTCATCGAAGATGAAAATCTCCAGGTCTTTGCCCAGTTTGCGATGGTCGCGCTTCTTGGCTTCCTCCAACTGATGCAGGTATTCTTCGAGCTGCTTTTTATTCTCCCAAGCCGTCCCGTACAGACGCTGCAACTGCTTGTTCTTCTCGTCGCCGCGCCAGTACGCGCCCGCAACGGACATTAACTTGAAGGCATCGGGTTTGATCTCCTTCGTATTTTCCACATGCGGACCACGGCATAAGTCCGTGAACGTATCCTGCTGGTAAATGGATATTTCCGGTTTTTCATCGAGCGGATTGCCATACTCGTCGAAGCCGCCCTGCTCCAAGCCTTCGATCAATTCCAGTTTGTACGGCTGGTCGGCAAATATCTTCTTCGCCTCCTCCGCCGAGATGACCGTCTTCTTGAAATCATGCTTGCCCTGCACGATCTGGCGCATCCGCTTTTCGATGGCTTGCAGATCCTCCGTCGTGAGGTTGCGCGGAAGGTCAAAATCGTAATAAAAGCCGTTCTCCACCGGCGGACCGATCGTGGGCTTTCCATCCGGGAATATCTCCAGGACAGCCTGCGCCATCACATGAGCTGCGGAGTGACGAATTTTATAGAGATATGAATCTTGATATTTCTCTTGAGCTTGTTGTGCCATTTTTAAATCCTTTCCAGATTTTGGTTTGTATTCTGCTTCGTTGAAATTATCGCGTCTCAGAGGGAAGCAGATCCAAACCTCCGAGGCGCCCTGGTGTGATGGTTGTTCCATCTTCAGTCATGGCGACCTCCTAACAAAAAACTCTCGTCCACAACGGGACGAGAGTTTTAACTCACGCGGTTCCACCCGATTTAAGCCTCAGACCTTTAAGGTCTCAATGACTTATCTCTTAAGCTGATAACGAAGCCATCCGTTTCCCTTACTAACTGACCATTGTCTACTAGACATTGATCACTGTTCTGTTCCACGCTCGCGAGGGGTTTTCTGTGATCGTTCCCTTGAAGAGATTCTCAATCAGCGCTCTCTTCTCCCTGTCAGGGATTGGACCACATACTCGTCTCGGTCAATGCGGTAATGTTAATATGGATGGTATTATATGCTTAATAAGATGCCTGTCAAGCCAGAGAAAATTTTATGCGTATTCGACGTGCAGTTTCCAACGACAACCTTATCCTTTCCGCCCTTTGCGCAGATGTTCAACGTCTGCACGCAAAACACCATCCTGAAATATTCAAAATGCCATCCGATGAGAAATTTGCTGTCGAATTTTTCGAAGAAATGCTCACAGACGCCAAAACTTTCATATATATTGCAGAAGATAACGGGCAGGCTCTTGGCTACATAGTGTGTCAACTAACTGAAAGACCCGAGAATCCCTTCACATATTTGACCCGCTTTTTGCACATAGACCAGATATCCGTCCCCCCATCGGCGCAGGGACAGGGAATTGGGGCTGCATTGATCAAGCAGGCAGAAATAACTGCCAAAGAATTGGAGATAAAAGAACTGCGTCTTGATTCCTGGAACTTCAACACCGACGCACATGCCTTCTTTGAAAAAGCGGGATTCCAAAAATACAATCATCGTTTTTGGAGGAATATTTAAAATAAAAAAGCCCCTTTTAAGAAGCTTTTCTGTGTGGGCGAGATAGGACTCGAACCTACGACCTTTGCGATGTCAACGCAATGCTCTAACCAACTGAGCTACCCGCCCGAACGGATGGACATTATAACGACACTCTCTCAAAATGGCAATCCCCTGTATTTTACGCCCGAGACGGGTATAATCGCGAAGCTATGGCACGCAAGAAAGCGCCCGAAGAATTATCGGTGGAGGAACTCCGCCGCCTCCTTGTTGAGAAGCGCCGCGGCGCACGCAAGGAACGGCTGGAGCATTACCGCCGCACAGGACGTGTCGTCTCCATCGCACCAGACCTGGAATTCGACGCGCCTCCCTCCGCGCCGGTCATTGATACGGCCGAACAGACCGAATCCACGTCCGAGCCGACGCCCGTCAATCCGCGCCGCAAATGGCTGGACCGTGTCCTCCTCGGCGTGGAAGTGCTCGCCGTTCTCGGCTTGGTAGTCGTCATCCTGAACGGCATCGGTTTGATGCGCACTCTTAACAATGAAGTCGTCTCGGCGCTGAATCCAGAAACGGCGGTTCCCACTCCATTGGTCATGGCAGTGGTTTTGCCGTCGGGTCACACCCCGCCGGATGCGCAGGGAAACACCCGTCCCAACGACGCAGAGATACCCTCGCACCTGCTGCCAATGGTTCAATCGCTGGCGAACATCCCCATCCCGACTGCCGCGCCCGATCAGGCGGTTCGGCTTCAGATCCCTGCCATCAATGTGGATGCGCCCGTTGTGCAGGGCGATGGCTGGGAACAGCTAAAGAAGGGTGTCGGTCAATATATCGGCTCATCACCCCCAGGTCACGATGGGAACCTTGTGCTCTCAGGTCATGACGATGTCTACGGCGAAGTCTTCCGCTATTTGGATCGACTCGTTCCCGGCGATAAGGTCGTCGTCTATACCCAGCAGCGACAGTTCACCTACATCGTAGACCGGACCGTACTCGTCGAGCCGACCGCAGTGGAAGTGATGGCGCCCACCAGCGATCCGACGCTGACACTCATCTCGTGCTATCCTTATCTGGTCAATGATCAGCGCATTGTCGTTTTTGCGCGGTTACAAAATTAATTCATAGGGACGATCATCAGGGTCAACAAAGCAGCCTGCTTCGAATGGAAGATCGTCCTTACATCAAGAAATAGGAGAAATAAAATGGCAAAGAAAAACAAACGCCCCCAGGCTGTATCGGTTGCGAGCAGCTCCGCCCAAAAAGCTGAGTTCAACCCCGATTACACCCAGGTCAAGAAGGACCTTGCACGCATTGGCGCGCTGGCAGGTTTCTTCTTCGCCCTGCTGGTTGTGCTTTCTTTCTTTTTGAAATAAGCAAATAAAAAAGAAAAAGAGGAAAGATCGTTTATCGGTCTTTCCTCTTTTTTGTTGACGTATAATCCAGGCATGTCTTCTTCTCAACACGAAGTTAATCTCGAAAAACTTACCTACGGCGGCGAAGCCATGGGACGTCTGCAAGACGGTCGCGCCGTCTTCGTCCCCTTTGGCTTGCCCGGCGAGACAGTTCGGATTCAACTCACCCAGGAAAAACAAAACTTCGCCCGCGGCGAAATTCTCGAAATCCTCAAACCTTCTTCAGACCGCATTGAACCAAAATGCAAACACTTTTATCGTCCCCCTCTCCCTGAGGGACGTGTGCCGACGCAGTCGGTAGAGGGGCTAGGGGTGAGGGCTTGCGGCGGATGCCATTACCAAAACCTCCCTTACGAAAAACAACTGACCGCCAAAGCAGACATTCTGCGTGACCAACTTCAACGCATTGGCAAAATCGAGAACCCGCCTGTCCAACCCACAATCCCCTCACCCGAACAGTGGAACTATCGTAACCACGTCCAATTCCACCTCACGGACGATGGCAAAGTTGGCTACGTTTTTTCCCCTCTCCCTAAGGGAGAGGGGCTAGGGGTGAGGGGAAATGTGAGGGCTATCGAAGAATGTCACCTGCCCGAACCCACCATCGACGCTTTCCGCAATGACCTGCAATTTGAATCGCGCATGAACCTCGAACGTGTCTCCCTCCGCTCCGGCGCAGACGATGACCTGATGCTCATCCTCGAATCCGAAACCGAAGAGACTCCCGAACTCGAGATCGAAGCAGACATTTCCATCGTCCATATCTACGAAGACCACCCCGTTGTCATCGCCGGAAGCGACTCTCTCACCATTCAAGTCCTTGGCAAAGATTTTCACGTTTCCGCGCCATCCTTCTTCCAAGTCAACACCAAGATGGCAGAAAAAATGGTGCAACACCTCCTCACCAATTTACCAACTTCCCAATCTGCCAATCTACTAGATATCTACTGCGGCGTCGGCTTGTTCAGCAAATTCTTCGCCGACAAATACGCCAAAGTCATCGGCATCGAATCCGCGCCGTCTTCTTGTGAAGACTTCGCCATCAACCTCGACGAATTCGACAACGTCGAACTCTACGAAGGCACCGCCGAAGAAATTCTCCCCGCCCTCGCGCCACAACTGACCCAACCCACCCACATGATCGTTGACCCGCCCCGCGCTGGCATCGATAAATTCGCCCTTGATGCGATTCTCCAGATCAACCCGCAAATCATCGCCTACGTCTCCTGCGACCCATCCACCCTTGCGCGTGATGCAGCGCGGCTTATCAAAGGCGGTTACACTCTCCAGCACGTTACGCCTTTCGATCTCTTCCCGCAGACCTATCACATCGAGTCCATTTCCATCTTCACCCGCTGACATGCTCAAGCCGCTCGGCGACTCCGCGATCCTCATCCAACTCGGTGACGCGATTGACCCCATCCTCAACCAACGCGTCCACGCACTCGACGCGCTTTTGCAAACCATCCCCGCCGTTGTCGAAACCGTCCCCGCCTACTGCACCGTCCTCGTCCACTACGACCCGCTTGAAACAACCTACAACCAGATCAAAAATCTGATCGAGGAAAAAATCTCCCATCTGGATGAGTCGACTCACAGACCTTCCCGCCGCCTGGAGATTCCCGTCCTCTATGGCAACGCTTCAGGACTCGATTTTGACTTGGTTGCAACAACCCTAGCCTTATCTCCCTCCGAACTGATTCGACTGCACAGCGAGCGCGAATATACCGTCTACATGATGGGCTTCACGCCTGGCTTCCCTTACATGGGAATCCTCGACGAACGCCTGACCCTCCCCCGCCTCTCCACCCCGCGGACTCGTGTGCCTGCCGGTTCCGTCGCCATCGCCGGTTCTCAAATCGGAATCTACCCCGTCGACTCGCCGGGCGGCTGGCATATCATCGGTCACACTCCGCTCAAGTTGTTTGACCCGCAAAGCGAAACTCCATTCCTCTTCGCCCCCAGCGACACCGTAAAATTCATCCCCGCACAATCCCCCTCTCCCATTGGGAGAGGGGCTAGGGGTGAGGGGAAATGATCGAAATCACCGACCTCACCGGCATCGCCACCCTTCAAGACTCCGGCAGACGCGGATTCAATAGATTCGGCGTACCCACTTCCGGCGCAATGGACTGGTTCGCCTACCAAGCCGCAAACTCTCTGCTGGACAACCCACCCAACTCAGCAACAATAGAACTCGGTCTCGGCGAAATCACCTTTCGCGCCTTACGCAATACGGTCATCTCTGTCACTGGTGCAGGCTACGAAGTCGAAAACTACATCTGGACTTTCCCAATGTGGACGACTTTCTACGTCCGCGCCGGGTGGACGGTGCATGTGAAAAAGACAAGCGGCGGCAATTGGGCATATATCGCCATCGCAGGCGGATTTGATTCTCCCGTCATCATGAATTCGCGTTCCACATATCTACGTGGCGGAATCGGCTCCGCTCTCAAAACCGGTGATGTTTTGCAATCCTTTACCCCTGACACTGACCTACTCAAACTCGCCGCCCGCAACTTCCCCGTAGATAAATTTATGCCTTACAGCCAAACGCCCACCATCGAAGTCATCCCCGCCCCTCAAGCAGACTGGTTCACGCCTAAAGGCATCCGCACGTTTTATGAAAGTGAATACACCCTCAGCCCATCCTTTGACCGTATGGGCTATCGCTTACAAATGCTCCCTTCGCCGTCCTCGGCGAAAGTCATCGAAAAAGCCATCACCCAAGAACTCATCTCTGAAGGGATGACCATGGGCAGCATCCAAATCCCAGCGGATGGGCAACCCATCGTCATGATGGCAGATGCTCCCACTGCGGGCGGATACCCCAAAATAGCGAATGTCACCCGGGCGAGTCTGCCTTTGCTGGCGCAATGTGAAGCGGGCGTGAGTAAAATAAGGTTCAGAGAGGTGACGGTGGAAGAAGCACAAGAAAAGTATTCCGTCATTGCGAGGAGGGTGCTCTTCCCGACGAAGCAATCTCAGGATTAGCTCACGAGATTGCTTCGGGCTAACGCCCTCGCAATGACGATAGGAGAACAAAATGAAAATCGACCTAAACTGCGACCTCGGCGAAGGCATGGACAATGACGAAGCCATCATGCCGCACATCACATCCGCCAACATCGCCTGCGGATTTCATGCGGGTGATGAGAAAACCATACGCGAAACTTTGCGGCTGGCAAAACAATTCGGCGTGAACGCGGGTGCGCACCCAAGTTGGGTTGACCGTGAGAATTTTGGGCGCAAAGAAATGGATGTTTCCCCCGAAGAAGCAGAGAAATTGGTCTTTGAGCAAATTCAGATTCTGGCGGCGATTGCAAAAGAAGAAGGGGTGACGTTAACCCACGTCAAACCGCATGGGGCGTTGTATAACCAATCCGCAAAGGACATTCAACTTGCAAACGCAATTGCGCGGGCGGTAAAAGCCCACAGTGGAGATTTAATTTTGGTTGGGCTGGCAGGCTCAAGGTCGATTGAGGCGGGGCGGGAGTTAGGACTGAGAGTTGCGGCGGAGGGATTCCCCGATAGAGGCTACAACGCTGACGGGTCATTGATGTCCCGCCTTCTTCCGGGCGCGTTATTGGAATCTCCAGAAGAAGTGGCGAACCATGCCATTGAGTTGGTGAAAACGGGAAAGATGGATACGCTTTGCCTGCATGGAGATCACCCGAACGCGGCGGCAAATGCAAAGATGTTGCGAGATGTTTTAGAAAAGAATGGGGTTGAGGTTCAGGGATTATACTAATATGTCATGCTGAGCGATAGCGAAGCATCTCTCAGACTATCTCAGAGACCCTTCGCTACCGCTCAGGGTGACATAATCAATTGTTTAACAGATCAGCCAAAAAGTCGAACAGACCGCCGGGTTCATCGCCATCTTCGGGCAGATCGCTGGCGACGATGCCGCTTTGACCGTTGATAAGCACAAGATGGTTGCGCCCTTCAAAAGGAAGTTCGGTCATCCATACCGGCAGGAGCGCGAGCTTGAACGACTCGACCAGCATCCCCGCCGATGACGTGCGCGTGACGGTGATACCCCCCAATAGATTCGGAAGCCGATCTTTATATTGCTTGAACGCCTGACTGCGCGCGTCGAGCGAGGCATCTGCCATGGGAATATCGTATACCTCGGCTGCCCAACCGGCGAGATAACGCGGATCATACGACTTAAGTGCGGAAAGTTCAAAGCCGGGAATCAATTTCATAAAAACCGCAGAAAGTTTTCGGGCAGCGGGAAGCGCAAGGTCATTGACCATTACGGGATAGTTATCATTTACACGCGTCACTTTGCGTTCGCGGCGATTATTGAATGAACTTTCCTCATACTCGACGATCTCCCCTGTGTATTCAATAAAGCCGCCTATGTCAAAAGTCCACATCGGCAGGTATACCCCGCGCGGAAGCTCGACCTTTTTCTCAGGCTTGATGTTGTTGCCTTCCACCCAATCAATGAGCAGGCGTACGGCTCGTTTCTGGTCAAAAGAATGCGGCAGGATCGAGTTCGGTTCGAGCAGGTCTTTTGTATCTTCGAACTTGACGACGTGCGGAGAGTCGCAATAAACACAATTAGCGGAGATCAGTTGGGGCGGCAAAATGAATTCCGCGCCGCAGCCGTCACAATGAAAGACCTGTTCCTGTAACGGTTTGCCGTGCCCTTTGAGCGTTGCCATCGCAACAATAAAATCCTTTTCGTTCTCCACGCCGCTGCCTGCGTTCATCGCCGAATGACTTGAACAAAAATCGCAGACCAACGAAGAGCCGTCTGGCGAGAACGCCATGCGTCCGCCACACTTGGGGCATATAAAGCGGTCAGCTTGGGCTTCGCGTAATCCATCCGGCGCGGCAGGGAGTTTATTGGGGTCGATCACGTCGCTGGCTTTGAGTTGACCATCCAATATGGCAAGTGAGCGACGCGCACGTGTATGGTTTAGATCATGCGCAAGGCAGTTCTCCAATGCCTTGCGTTTTTCGGTCGGGTCGTCCACAACCTCGCTCATCCAAAACCATGCTTCAGCCTGAACATCATACGAACCCGCCATGTAAATGGCGCGGTCCAAATAGCGCCGCGCCGAATCTTTGCTGCCAGTCTTCGCGTCGATAATGCCTGAACGCAAAAGCTCCTTGGCGTAATCGCCAGAACTCACTGCGCCCTCACGATCGCATCGGTCATCTTCGCCACGCGCACCATCTCTTTCACGTCATGCACGCGGATGATGTCCGCGCCGCGCGTGATGCCCACTGCCACAGTTGCGGCAGTCCCTTCGATGCGCTGATCAGGCGGGAGGTCCAGTGTGAAGCCAATGAAGGATTTGCGGGAAGTCCCCAGCAGGATGGGATATCCCATCGAGCGGATCTCGTCGAGGCGGTTGATCAACTCAAGATTATGTTCGCGCTTCTTTCCAAAGCCGATGCCTGGGTCGAGCAATATGAGCTTTTTCTCCACCCCAGCTTTGAGCGCGATGTTCACGCTTTCGAGTAGTTCCCGTTTGACGTCTTCGAGCAGGTCATCATACTCCGCGCCGATGTATGTGCCGCCGAGTTTTTCGCGGACTTCCACGCTTGCAGGATTACTGCGATTGTGCATAAGGATGACCGGCGTTTTATGCTTCGCCGCAACGGACGCAAGTTCGGAATCCGCGCGGAATCCCCACACATCATTGATGATGTTCGCACCGGCTTGAAGCGCCGCATCCGCGACTTTGGCTTTATAGGTATCAATGGAAATGAGAACCTGGGGGAAATTTTTTCGTAACGCCTCAATGACCGGAACCACGCGGTCCATCTCATCTTCGGCATTGACCGGCTCCGAGCCGGGGCGCGTGGACTCTCCGCCCACATCGAGAATATCCGCGCCGTGGAGAATAAACTCTCTCGCCTGCTCCACTGCCAAAGCGATCACATCCCCTTTGGCGATGATGCCGTCACCAGAAAACGAATCGGGAGTTACATTCAAGATTCCCATCACATAAGTGCGAGAACCCCATTCGAATGTAAAACTCCCGATACTTAAAGACTTATTTTTCACTTATAAGATCTGATCCAACGGGCGCGCCAGCCAGGCTTCAGCTTCGTTGATATCAGTGAATATCTTCATCGCCGCGGCAGACTCAGTATCAGCCAGTGCCGCCACTTTGGTAATCCCTTCAGCGACGGCTTCACTTGCCACCACCACCGCCACGCGGATCTTCCGAGCAGAGGGGTCGCTGTTGGCTTCCACTGCCATGCGTATGGCTTTCTCTGGAATCTCTGGAACGGATCGCAAGTCATAAAGATTGCGAGTACGACGATCGGCGCCCATCAGGTGATCATGCGCAAATTGATACCAGTGGGCAAGCGTCGCATCAGAGAGATCAGTGAATGTCAGGGTCATGCCTCCGTCTCCACGGCGGATAACGGAATAGCCAATCCCTGGTTCAGAAGTCCAATTAAGCGGTTTCGATTCAGTCATGGAAAATCTCCTCTTTTGATGAATCCATTATAACGCAGGCAAAAGGGATGGCGATGCCAACACAGCTCTCATCGAGAGGGTTTCCCCCAGACAATGCCTCTCCGTATTTTTGAAATCACATGCTATAATGCACCCTCGTTGGGTGCTTAGCTCAGTTGGTTAGAGCACTTCTTTTACACAGAAGGGGTCGGGGGTTCGAGTCCCTCAGCGCCCACAGAAAAGTCCTGCAATATGCAGGACTTTTTTCATTGAGGTTGAAGATTCGGGCTTACCGCCAAATGGGAAAACTGACAGTAGGTGAAGAAATCCGCAGCATTGTTTCATACAAATGCGAGTTATTGACCAACAGTAACATCACAAAAACCAATAAGAATATCTGAAACCAGTGCTTGTCTGCCAATTTGCGCCATGCCAGCGCAAGGAACAGGATGATCGCATAGGTCCAATTGGTGGCGTAAAGAAACACGTCCTTGCCGTAGCGCAAGTAAAAGACAAAGAAAAACAGTGAAGTCAAAATGAAAGTGAAGAAATATCCGTTATCTTGTTTCCGAATATTTTTCAGGAAGAAAACCCCGCCCAGGATGAGCAGTCCTGCCCATACAATGACCAATCCGTCGCCGAGCGGTGTTTCGTAGTTCGCCAGTTGCATCGGATCTTTCTTGATCGACGCACGGAACATCCAAACTTTTGGGAATGGGAATCCATCCCGAATGACCAGCGGTTCGGGCGCGACAAAACTATGGAATCCCATGACTATGGCAAGGTACTCCGCCCGATGGAACGTAGGCGGAAATTGGTTATGACCCTCGCCTCCCAGGGTTGAAATGTCCCAGAAATACGGCTGGGAGTCAGGGTAAACCAGGTTATTCAACAATGACAACGGCACGACCAACGCCCCAATGACAATGCCGTATATGATGATCTGTTTGATATTCCGCTTGACGAAGAAATGCGCAATAAACGTCTGCGCGACGTTTGTGAAAGTGATGCCGAACGCAACCACCCCGGCAATGACCTGCAAATAAAGCGGACTATCCTTCAACAGCAAGACAAGAAAGATAAGCGCAATCGCTGAAAGGTAGATATAGCTCTCGATGACAGAACCAAACACAAGTTGAGTCGATGAGGCGCCGAAGAGGGCAGCGATCAAAAGCGCGAAGGGCAGATTCCCCACTGAGTGTTTAACAAAATACCAGACGAGATATACACATAAAGCTCCGGTCAGAGCATTGAGAGTAAATGCCGCAAACAGCGTATCCCCTCTGAACAACAGAGCGAGAATGCCTACCAACGGGCGGACGATAAGCAAAATGTAGGGGTGCGCCGGGCGCCAGTAGTAATCCCTGTAATCGGGTGTGGCGAAACGCCAGCGGTACAAATTTCCATCCGCGTCGAAGAAGATGTCGTCTGCATCGTAAGATGGACGATTAAAAATAGATGCAAAAATCAGATAGACACAGAAGAACAGGAAAGCGATCAGCAGTCCTTCCAGATTCTCATCGATAAATTTGAAGAAACGAGTCTCTCTCCAGTTCTTTCGCCTCGCAACCTGTACCAGAACCATTGCTACAAAAAATGGCGGGATCAACGCATTCAGGAATGAAACACGTACATTCGCATCGATATGAAACGCTGTATTATTAAATAGATTAGGGTAAAGACTCGCCATGTAGTACATGGCTGGAATAAAAACGATCAGTGCGGCAAAAAGCCCGGCGATGAGTACTGAATCAAATGGCTTGGAGCGAAAATCCCGCATGGCTCTGCCCAGCAAATAATAAAAGAACAGGTTTGCCAAACTGTGGACAATAACTGCGATCAAAGCCACCTGAAACGATGTTGGGTAAAAGTTTTCCAGGTAGGCTGTTACAAAATAAGTAAAAGGGATGCCCAATACCCAGGCAATGGGGAGGCGTTTATCGAGTATTTGCACGCTGATCAATTCCTTAGAAACGGGTCGAGTCTACCACAACGAGTTTATCAGATTAGGTCCGAGGCGGAGGTTATCAAATCAACACAGGGATGGTATATTCTCGAAACATGAACGCGCTCAAAAACTTCATCAACCGCTGGAAAATCCCCCTGCTTTTCACTGTCATTCTTATTATCGGGATCTATGCCCGCACATGGGAATTTGCCAGCCTGCCGCCCGGCATGAACGTGGATGAAGCCTCGATCGGGACAGAAGCATATTATCTCTACAAATTCGGCATGGACCGCTATGGTATGACCTACCCGGTTCATCTTATTTCCTGGGGCAGCGGACAAAACGCGCTGTACGCCTATCTACTAATTCCATTTGTAGCTCTGAAAGGCATCAACGCTTTTTCCGTGCGCCTGCCAATGATGCTGGCGGGAATCCTCTCACTGCCGTTGATATTCATCGCAGGCAGACGTTTATTCAACGACAAATTCGCGCTGCTGGCGATGTTCTTCATGGCAGTCTCGCCGTGGCATATTGTCAACTCAAGGTGGGCGGTTGAATCGAATATCATGCCTTTTCTTTTTCTGGCAGGATTTACGGCGCTCACACTCGCGGACTCAAAAAACTGGTGGCTGCTTGTATCATCCATTTTCTTTGCGTCTTGTTTATATGCCTATGGGACGGCTTATGTTGGCGTTCCGGTTTTTCTTCTGCTGACAATTCCGCTCCTGCTTAAACTAAAACGTGTTACGGCAAAGCAGGTAGTTATCAGCGCTGTTATATTTTTCCTTCTCGCCCTTCCAATTGGACTGTTCATCATCGTCAATACATTCAAGTTGGAAACTATTCATCTTGGGCTGATGACCATTCCGCGTTTGCCGGTCGAAGCCCGCTATGAAACGATGGCTGCCGTATTTGGGAAAAGTCCGTTCGCAGCGATTGCCGCAAACGCAAAGATCATGTTCGATGTTCTGTGGACGCAATCCGATGCCTTCCCGTGGAACTTCGTCGAGCCGTTCGGGTATTTTTACAAAATCACCTTCCCGCTTATCCTGTTCGGATTTCTTCTCACACTGCCGTTCAAATTCGTCAAAGAGAATCGCCCTGAACGTTGGTTGATCGCGGCGTGGATGCTCGCTTCATTCGCCGTTGGGATCATTCACCCGGTCAACCTGACGCGCTTCAATCTTGTCTTTACGCCGATCCTGCTTTGCATCGCCTTGCTTTTTGTTGACATTGACAAACGTCTGCCGCACATCACCCCCATCGTTGTCGTCATCTTTTCAATAGCATTTATTTTCTTCAACCGCGCCTATCACGGCGATGAATACCGCAAGGTCACCAGCGCGATCTTCAACGAAGGCATCATTCCTGCCATCGAATACGCAACCGATAAAAGCGATTCGCTTATCTGCTTCACAGACCAGCAGTATTCGCTTTACATCTATGTTTTGCTGACGCAGAAATATCATCCATCGGAATATGTCAACGACCTTGAATGGATCGATCCCATTGACCCGGCTGACCCTGCGCGGACTCTGCTTGCGCTCAAGCAATTCCGCTTCAAACCGGACGATTGCCTGAGCGATCCCCAAGCGGCTTATATCCTCACCCTGAAAGAGACTCCGCCAAACCCGGACATCGAATACAAGGATAAGAAGTTTACGAAGTTCGTGGTCTGGCTGCCAAAGTAAAAGTCAATTACACCTGCGAAGCCAATATCTTGAGGATATTCAAAAGCAATATTCCGTTATTCCATATCAAAAGGGACAGAAACGCCAGCAAAACAACCTGAAACCATTTACGGTCTGCAACAGTTTGCCATGAAAGCCCAAGGAACAGGATCAACGCATACGTCCAGTTGGGGGTATAGAGGAACAACTCCTTGCCGTAACGCAAGTGGATCAGCACATTCAGTCCCATACAACCCAATAACGCAATTGACAGGCGCAAATGCTGATTCTTCTTGAGATTCACGATGAAAAGAATCGCGCCAAAGAGCAGCAGTCCCAGCCACGCCCACGAAGTGACGGTTTGAATCGGCAGGTCATATTGACTTAAGGCATTGATCTCCGGCTTGAAGAAACGGAATTGGATAAAGGGAATATCCTTGTCGTACAGAATCGGCGTGGGCGCAACGACATTATGGAAGAAGAATGCGCGGATCAACGCCTGAATCCGCAGGCTGTTCAACGGAAACAGATTCTGCTGTTCCGCCTGCAGCGTGGACGGCACAAAGAAGAACGGATGCGCGTTCGGGAAAAGCAGGTTATTCATCAATGTCAGCAAAACCAAAAAGACAAGCACTGAAACCACAAAGCGGATCATCTGCTTGATATTCGGCTTGACCGTGAAAAGCGCAATGACATTCTGCGCAAAGTTGGTGTATGTAATGCCAATGGTCACCAGACTGGCGGCGACAAGCGCGGGAAGTGGTCTATCCTTCAGCAGGAGCATAAAGAACAGCAGCAAACTCGCAGCGAGGAAAATGTATGTTTCGATGAGCGAGCCAAAGATCAGGTGTGAGGCGGTCAATCCCAACAGCGCGGATATCAGCGACGCGTAAACCGAATTCCCGGTCACAGATTTGATGAATATCCACACAAGATAAACGCAGGCTGCGCCGCCCAATGCCACGAACAGATACGCGCCCCAGAGTTTATCGCCCTTGAGGAAGAACGAAATGATATCCACCAGCGGTCTGAAAAGCAGGATCACGAACGGATGTACCGAACGCTGGTAGAAATCCTGCCAGTTGTCGGTGATGAGGCGGATGCGCCAGTTCGCGCCGTCGGCATCGAAGAAGATATCATCCACATCGAAGCGCGGGTCGTTAATGACAGACGCGATCAAAAGATATAGAACAGAAAATAGCAGCGAGAGCGAAATCCCCGCCAGGTTTGCGCTGACATAGGCATACAGCCTGGTCTGCTTGACGCGGTTATAGAAGCCGCTGAATTTCAATTTGAGATGCAGCCATGCCTGCCAGGGCAGCGCCAGCAAACTGACGAACATGAAGACATCGCTGGTGTTTCGGTTCAAAATGAAGTGGGACATGGGAAACAGTGAAACCTGCTGGTCCGACTGGAACGACCACATAATAAAACCGATCATCAACACGAACAACGTGCCATGCGCGACCGCATCAAACCAACGTTCGCCTGCTACACGCCGCACCCTGCCCATTAAGAAATATCCGCCCACGCTGAGGATTGCCTGCAAAATGATCGTCAGCAAAATGATCTCTATCGAGCTGGTATAGAAATCATCCAAAAAACCGAGAAGAATGGAACTAAAAAAGAACGCGAACAGCCACGCGCCGAATATGCGTAAAAATCCACCCGCCTCCAACAACTCATGAACGGAATGTGCCGCGGGAATCGTCAGCAGAAGAAAAACCGTAACAAGGATGATCAATAATGCAATGGAAAAATGCGCAACAAGCAGAGACAGCAAAACCGAAAGGATCGCCCACGTAAAGATGAATCCGCGTGCCGAAAGGGACGTTCCCGCAAGGGATTTCCCCATGACCGACATCAAAGCCAAAAGGCAAATAAATATCGCCGCGGCGGGGACGAGTACCAGAAATAACTGGTCAACTAACCCGCGCGAATTAAGATCGAAGAACATCTGCGCCAGACTAAATGAGACGCCAATCCCCACAACCGCACTGATAAGAATACGCCAGATATTCGAAAGCCTCTGATCGGTCATATTCCCTTATTCCTTATCTGCCGAATCCGCCAAACCGGGCAGCCCGCCAGCCGAAACCGAAGCCTGCACCGCACGGACAACCGCCTGCGCAAACGCTTCCGCCGCAAACGCGCCCACTGTCGAAAGGTCGATGCTTTTCCCGCCGGTCGCCAGCGCGAAGATAGTATCGCCATCGAATTGAGTATGTGTCGGGCGGATCGTGCGCGCCATGCCGTCATGCGCCATCTCTGCCACACGCGTCATGTCCGCTTTTGAGAATTTCGCATTGACCGCCACCACGCCAATCACCGTATTCCTTCGCAGCATCGGCAAACGCGACGCCGTCTTTAACCATTCCTGCGTCTTCTTCTTGTTGCGGATTCCCGCCACGAACGCGCCGGTATCGGGATCATAAATATCGCCCAACGCGTTGACGGCGACGATCGCGCCAACGACGATTCCCCGTCCAAGTTGGATGCTCGCGCTTCCGATCCCGGACTTCATGGCTTGCTTCATCCCAAGCATTTTGCCCACGCTCGCGCCTGTCCCTGCTCCCACCACCCCCTCGGCAGTTTCCTTTTTCGACGCATTCACGCACGCCTGATATCCCATCTCGGCATCCGGGCGGATATGGGACTGACCCAGGTCGAGGTCATACAAAATGGCGGATGGCACGATTGGGACCAACGCCTCGCGAGTCTTGAACCCAACCTGTTTCTCTTCGAGATAGCGCATCACCCCCGACGCTGCATCCAGCCCAAAGGCGGAACCGCCCGCCAGCATCACCGCGTGGACCTTCTGAACCATATTGCCCGGGTTCAACAAGTCCGTTTCGCGCGTGCCGGGCGCGCCGCCGCGCACATCCACACCGGCGACGGCTCCCTTGCGGGAAAGTACAACAGTACAGCCGGTAAGCGCATCCATATTTTGGGCGTGTCCCACTTCAATACCGGGGACATCTGTGATCGAGTTGTTTAATTTAGTCATGTCATTAAAAGTTGACAGTCACTTGCACAAGTGACTGTCGTTTAAGTGTACTACTTTCCCAATTCTTGTAAAAGTTGTAAAAACTCCGTCCAATCTTCGTTATCCATCCAGATGTCCACGTTATCGAAAGAGACGGCGTACATTCCATCTTCATCGGGCTTGGCTTGCTTCAGTTCAGGGATGGAAGCAAGCAGTTCGCCCCATTCTTCCATGAAGAAGTTTATTGTGGCGCGGCCCAGTTGCAGATAATAGGTCAACTCGCCATCGGGTTCATCCGCCCGCCATGCCATGAAGTTCTCGGTTTCGGCGAGGGTTTCGGTATTGGGTTCCTGTGTATTGCTCATTGTGTCTCCTATAGAATTAGTGTTTCAACAGAAAAGTTTCCAGCGAAGGAAAAGGCTATTTTTTGGCGTTCAAGTTCCGGTCACGAAAGAGGCGGCGAATGGTCACGAACAGACGCGAGCCGGGAGGCGGTGGCGGCTGGGTCACTTCCTTTTCGGGCCACGGGTCCACATCCAGCATCTTCCGCATGATGTATTTCCATAACAAGGCGGCGGTGGCAAGGATTGGCGCAGCGACCACAACGCCGAGGATGCCAAAGAGGTTGGCAGCGATGATCGCGGCGACCAACACTGCGGCGGGATGCACTTTCAGCGCGTTCGACATAATGCGCGGTGAAACGATGTTGTCGAATATCTGGTCGATCAGCAGCGCCACGCCCAGAACGATGATGGTATACGTCAGGTCTGGGAGATGGAAGAGGGTGAATTCCTGAAAGTACGCGACGATAACCAACACCACCCAATTGACAGCGGGACCGACGTATGGAACAAAGCGCGCCAGCCCGGCGAGGAATGCAAGACTGATGGCGTAATGCACGCCCAGTATGGTCAACACAATGGTGTAGATAATGACCGTGAGAAAGAAGATGATGATCTGCCCGCGCAGGAAGGCATTCCAAATCCGCCCAAGCTCGCGGCTGAGGCGGGCAAAATCGTTGCCGTAGCCGGGAACATCCACTGTCAGTATGCGACCCCGCAAACCGCGGCTCTCTATCAGCGTGAAATAGGAGACCAGCAGTACGAACAGCGTCCAACCGAAAAAGTTGGCAGCGCCGCCCGCCACGGTCCCAAGCAGGGTGCCGGTGCGGCTGAGCATCGGTTGGATCATTCCCAGCACCTGTTTGCTTAGATCGTTCAGATCAAGGTGACTGAAATCCAACTTGAAGGGTCCAAGTTGGAAGACCTGCCCTGAGATATTATCGATCAACTGCGGAAGGGTCTTCAACGCGTCCTGCACAATGACCACAAGACTCTGAATCTGTTGCACCACGCCAACGCCGCCAAGGGTCAACAACCCAAGCAAAAGGATGATAATGACGATGAAGATAATACCCACCGCAAAATTCCAGGAGATGTGAAGTTTACGCTGCAAAAAATCCGCGATGGGATGGAAAAGGTATGAGAGCAGGAACGCCATCACCAGGGGCGTGATGATGAACTGGAATTTGACCAGCAGCGCACCGACGATGACGACAATGGTAAGCGCCACGACCAGTTTTGTATTTGTGCCCCAGCTAGGGGATGTGTCTTTGGGTGTTTGTTCCATAAATTGGCTTCCTGCATCGATTATCCAAGATCCATATTCCAATCGTTGATTCGATTCTATCAAAGTTGGATGATTTTACAACTCGTTCTCATCTTGAAATAAAAAACCCGCAGGCATGCCTGCGGGGAGGGGATTGCATTCACACTAACAGCCTGAAATGAACGGGAAGAAAACGCACCAGCGATAGGTCGCGTCGACCCACCAAAAGAATCCCGCGCATACGCAGATAAAGAGGAGCACGCCAACGCCAATGAAGATCGGCGTCAGGTTGGTCTTCTTCCCAGCCGGAGGAGCGGAATAGGATTGGGCGGGTGCCTGCTGCTGATAGGCTGGCGCGGGAGAAGAATAAGCAGGTGGAGGAGCCGCCTGCTGAACTGCCCGGCGCGATACAGCAACGGTCGCACCGGCATCGGATGCGATCCCATCGTACATGAGGACGATCTGCTCGCCCAGAGAGACCACGTCACCCGGTTTGAGCACAACCGGACCGGCAAGGCGCTGTCCATTTACAAAGGTGCCATTTGTAGAACCGAGGTCTTCCAAAACATATTTCCCGCCCTGGAACATAAGACGCGCATGCTTTCGTGAAACTTCGGCGTCATTGATAGCAACGGCGTTGGTTGAGTCGCGTCCAATGGTGAGTTGATCCCCATCCAAAGGGAAGGTCACACCCGGCGTAGGACCCGATCTCATAACAAATTGAAATTGTGCCATCTTCTTCCTCCAACAATTGTATGTCAATAATTCCCGACAAGTTTACAATCTTCACGCCAAAAAGTCAAACTATTGTTTTTTATCCTTTTTTTGAGGCGCTTCGACACTTCCATCACGGGGAACGGTCTTGCTTGTGCGTGGAAGATAGATCATAAAAACGGTTCCAACCCCCATCTTGCTTTTGACTTCGATACGTCCGCCGTGCCCCTGCACGATCTGTTTGCAAATGGAAAGTCCCAGCCCGGTGCCGGATGCGCGCGTTTCATGCTCGCGCACACGATAGAACTTTTGGAAGAGATGCGGCAGCGCCTCATCCGGGATGCCGATGCCTGTATCCTGAATAATGATCATGAGCTCATTATCGAAGATTTCAGCGCGCAATAAGACACTGCCGTTGGGACGGTTGTATTTGATGGCATTGCTCAGCAGATTCAAAAAGACCTGCTTGATCTTATCGCGGTCGGCTTCGACGAGCGGAAGTCCTTCCGGCGATTCGACCCGAACGTGAATATTATCCTCCACCGCCTTCGTGGACATAATATCCTTGCATTCATACATAAGGTCTGCCAGGCTGAAAATGACCTTGCGGTATTGCACGCGTCCCGACTCCAGCCGAGCCAGATCCAGGAAGGAGGACGCCAGCGCGTTCAAACGCATGGTCTCGCTGTGGATGTTCTGGATGATCTGGTCACGCTGGTCCTGCGACATCTCCGGGCGCAGCAAAAGATAAGTTGCCGTACTCAGTGATGAAAGCGGCGTGCGAAGCTCATGCACGAACTCGGAGATCAGGTCCGATTGCTGGAAGAGGCGGGTATTCTCGATCGCCACAGCCGCCTGTGCGCCCAACACCAAAAGCAGGGATTCGTCGATCTCGGTGAATTTCCCCTTGTGTTTGTTCAACGCCTCCAACACGCCGACGATCTTGTTCTTTGTGATGAGAGGAATTCCCAGCAGCGACTGGGTCGATAGACCCGTAACCGCCTCCACGTTGGAATAGAAGCGCTCATCCTCATGGGCATTGGTAATGCGCACCGGCTTGCGATTCGTCACGATCCAACCGGCGATGCTGCCGTCGAGCGGAACGGTGATCCCCCGCCGCGTGGACTCATCCATGTTGGTGGAAACTTGAAAATACAACTGGCGTGAAGCGTCGTCATATAAAAGGATCGAAGCCGCCTCAGCGCCGCTGATCTCCGCCGCGGCATGTACAATGCGCGAAAGCAAAATATCCAGGTCGAGGGTGGAAGCGAGGTCGCGCGAAATGTCGATAAGCCGGCGGTAGCTATCCAATCGTTCTGTTTTTATCTCAGCCATTTAAAACTCTCTCCGTAATTGCAGGCAGTACCGTCGCAACGTCATCCAAAATGGATACATCCGCACGGACGTTCAAATAAGTGGGTGTATTGTTGATAATGATCAAATGTGCGCCCCGATCCAACGCCTGCATGGGAAGTCCCGCCACCGGCAAAACCTCAAGGGATGACCCGGCAACGAGCATCAGGTCGCACCCGCGTGCTTCACGCTGGGCAGAAAACCATGCCGCCTGTGGAAGCTGTTCGCCAAAAAGGATCACATCCGGCTTGAGCACCTGCGAACATTTGGGGCAATGCGGAATCTCGCCGCAATCGACAAAAGATGCGATATACGGCTCCGCCTGTACTTTATGATAACACTGTGTACAGGTCAGCGTTTGCATGGTACCGTGCATTTCAATGACAGTTTTCGAACCGGCTTTTTGATGAAGAATATCGATGTTTTGCGTGATGATGGCTTTGATGTACCCCCGCTTTTCAAGCGCCGCCAAAGCCAGGTGCGCCGAATTGGGTCTGGCTTCGAACATTTGACTCGCCAGCGGGCGGAACCATTTAAAAAACTGACTCGGGTCCGTACGAAACGTACTTAGTGAAGCGACTTCAAGCGGCTCATCCCTTGACCATAAGCCTGTCCCCGACGACCGGAAATCCGGAATCCCGGACGGTGTTGAAATCCCCGCCCCGGTCAGAATGACCGCATGTTTCGCCTGGCGGATCAGATCTGCGGCAAATTCAATGCCGGTCCGGGTCTGGGGAGAGTGAGTGGTCATCGCGCCTTTTCACGCTCGATGATGGCATCTGCGATCTTCAGGAACTGCTGCGCCACCATATTCTCAGGCTGCGCAACAATGGCAGGCGTGTGCAGACGCGAAGCCTGCATGAACAACTCCGGCATGGGGGTTAACACCGTCAGGATCGAATGTCCCAACTTTGTTTGCGCCTGTGCCTTTGGGATTTGAGCTTCTGACCGTTGGCGGTTATTCAAAACAACCGATATGGTCTTGGGGTCGACCTTCAAGCCGATAATTTCATCCAACAATATTTTGGTGTTTTGGATGGAATGCTGCATACCCTCCATAATGAGGATCCGTTCCGCGCACAGGGGCAGTACTTTTTGCACAAAAGATGGCAGCCCTGATCCAAGATCCAATACAACAAATTTGGCAAGTGTAGAAAGACGAGTGACCAATGCCTCAAAGTTGCCCGCACGCGATGCAAGATCCACATCTTTCGGATTATCCGAAGATGCCATAACCTTAATTCCAGAACCGTGTGCTGCAAGAGACGCCTGTACTTTTTCACGTGTGACTTCCGCCGGAAGCCCCTTAAGAATCTCCGATAATCCGGCTTGATCTGAAACCCCAAGGTCGATACCGAGGGTGCCCTGCCCAGGGGTGAACTCGGCAAGGATCACATCTTCGTGGGTCCGATTAAATATGGCAGCCGCAACATTCGCCGCAACCGTTGTAACACCCATTCCGCCCCGCGTTGACAGGAAGCCAATCACATAGCCATGCTTTTCCTGCGAGACCGTCTGAATTTCTCCCGTATTTTTAGCGGATGTACGCGCAAGCAGTGTACGGACATGCGCTTCAAGTTCAGTGGGATGCGTCGGCTTGGTCAGATAATCGTCCGCACCAACCTCAAAGCCTGTCACTTTATCGTCAAGTTGTGTTTTGGCAGTGAACATCAGGATTGGAATGGCAGCAGTCGCCGGGTTCTTACGCAGACGGCGCGTTACCTCATAACCGTCCATGTCCGGCATCATCACATCCAGCAGTATCAGATCCGGGCGGTCTTCAAACGCTTTTACCAGCCCCTGGGGACCATTCGATGCCGCACTGACCTTATACCCCTGTCGCTGGAGCATCAAGCCAACCAACCGCAGGGTATCCACATCGTCGTCAATAATTAATATCCGTTCAGACATAATTACCTCACTCACAACCTTCCGAAATTAGAAAAACTACTAAATCCTACTTACCTGCTTTTCTAATTATAACGGACAAGTCCAAATTCTTTCATTCCAAGGTCATGCTATAATGAAAATAGCTTCGGGACACCCGTTTTACGGGAGTCACCTCCCAGGGGATGACAGGCTTCGACGGGAGAGGCTGGTCCCGGAATGCGAGCCGAGCGCGCACCGATCTCGTAAAATCAGTGCAAACAATCAAGTGCCAACAACCGCACTTACGCTGCTATGCCCCTCGCCGCCTAAGGTGAGAGCGTAACAGTCAGCATCCTAGATGATGCTGCGTCCGCCGTCCCCGTTCTCCACCCGGTGCCGGATCGGGCGAGACAATGATGGAGTGCTGCGTGTGATTCTGCTAAACACGCTTAAGCCCAGCAGATGGTCACAGGCTTACCAGCCCGCCGGGGTGTCTGTGGTGACGATAAGCGGCAGGCTACGCTCGTAGAGTTCCGAGGGTCGAATCTTTCGGACCCGGGTTCAATTCCCGGCATCTCCACACCTATTCGACCAGCAGTTATACTGCTGGTCGAATTCCATTTTATTGGAGCATTCTATGAAAAAGAGATTTTTTCTGATCGGATTTCTCGCCCTAACCTCTGCCTGCAATTTGCCCGACTCCACGCCTGCCGCTGTATCTGCTCCCACGCAGACGCCTCCCGCCGCGCCGACAACTGTCAGCGTTGCACCGAGCTTGGGACCCACCGAAACAGCCGTCCCCACGCCCGAGCCGCCGTCACTTTATTTCACAGAAGAATTCGACGTTGAATCGCCCTACTGGGAATTCTTCCAGACCGGCGGAGAACAATCCCCTGTTACTTCTTTTCAGAACAGCACATTGCAGATCAGTATCTCTTCGCCTGATACCTGGCTGATTGGAATTCACAACGCCCATTCATACAAGAATGTTTTTGTTCGCGCAAAGACGACTCTCAACCCGATTGGCTCGGCTGGGTTGATCTGCCGCTACACTGAAGAAGAGGGATGGTATGAATTCAATGCAGCCAATGACGGGAATTACAGCGTACTGCTCGGTCAATGGCTTTCGCCGGGAGTGGTTAAATACATTCCCATCGTCAGTGACGGAAGCAATAGTTTACGTGGGAACACGACCAGCGAGATCGGCTTTTTCTGCGAAGATGATTTTTTGCAGCTCTATGTGAATGATGCCCTTCTCCGCCGAGTGGATGTGACCAATTACGGGCTGACCGAGGGCAAGATCGGAATCACAGCATCGTCATTTGCCAATTTCCCAATGACAGCAAATTTCGAATGGGTATCCGTTTCCGAAAAATAACCTGCTCAAACACTGGAGCCGCTCAATTGAGCGGCTCTTTTTATTCAAAACCAATACAGTGTTAACAGAATTCTTGCATAAATCGCTTAAGATTTTCCCATTGAAATAGAACAGAAAAGATCAAGCGCCCAAAGCACGACGAAATCCATTTGGGCACAAGGAGTTTTCTCATGGGCAAAATTATAGGAATTGACCTCGGTACAACCAACAGCGTCGTCTCCGTTATGGAAGGCGGCTCCCCGACTGTCATCACCACAGCAGAAGGCGGGCGTTTATGTCCGTCCGTTGTGGCGTTCAACAAGAACGGCGAACGCATGGTCGGGCAGACTGCCAAACGACAGGCTGTTGTAAACCCCGATAACACAATCTACTCCATCAAACGCTTCATTGGACGTCATTATGAAGAGACCGAAACCGAACGCGCGATGGTGCCGTATCAAGTTTCGCAGGGTCCCACCGGCGATGTGCGCGTAAAAGTACCCGTCAACGGCAGGGAATATTCACCGCAGGAAATCAGCGCGATGGTGCTGGGCAAGCTCAAGGCGGATGCTGAATCGTATCTCGGTGAACCGGTCACTCAGGCAGTGATCACCGTCCCGGCGTACTTCAACGACAGCCAGCGTCAAGCTACCAAGGATGCAGGGAAGATCGCAGGCTTGGAAGTGCTGCGCATCATCAACGAGCCGACAGCTTCTGCGCTGGCGTATGGCTTGGACAAAAAGAAGAACGAAACCATCCTCGTCTTCGACCTCGGCGGCGGTACATTCGACGTATCCGTTCTCGAAGTAGGCGAAGGCGTGATCGAAGTGAAATCCACGAACGGCGATACCCACCTCGGCGGTGACGATTGGGATCAGAAGATCACCAACTGGGCAGCCGATGAATTCAAGAAGGATCAGGGCATCGACCTGCGCACTGACCGCCAGGCATTACAACGTCTGCGCGAGGCGGCGGAGAAAGCCAAGATCGAACTCTCGACTGTGATGGAAACAGAGATCAACCTGCCGTACATCACTGCGGATGCATCCGGACCGAAACACTTGCAGTTGAAGCTCAGCCGCTCCAAATTCGAGCAGATGACCGAAGACCTGCTCCAGCGCTGCCGACATCCGTTCGAAGCGGCGTTGAAGGACGCGGGCATGACCGCCGATAAACTCGATGAGGTTGTGCTCGTGGGCGGTTCCACGCGTATGCCGATGGTCTCGGAACTGGTCCGCAAGCTGACGCAGAAGGAACCGAACAAAGGCGTGAACCCTGATGAAGTTGTGGCAGTCGGCGCAGCCATTCAAGGCGGCGTGCTCGGCGGCGAAGTGAAAGACATTCTCCTGCTCGATGTGACCCCGCTCTCGCTCGGCGTGGAAACAATGGGCAGCGTGATGACCGTCATGATCGAACGCAACACAACCATCCCTGTCCGCAAGACAGAGGTGTATTCCACCGCCGCGGACAACCAAACCGCCGTGGACATCCACGTGCTGCAAGGCGAACGTCCGATGGCTGGCGATAACATGTCGCTTGGGCGCTTCCGCCTCGACGGAATCCCACCGGCACCGCGCGGCGTCCCGCAGGTTGAAGTGACCTTCGACATCGATGCCAACGGCATCCTGCACGTCACCGCGAAGGATAAGGCGACCGGCAAGGAACAGAAAGTGACCATCACTGCTTCGACCAACCTGAACAAAAGCGACATCGAACGCATGGTGCAGGAATCCAAGCAGAACGAAGCTGCCGACAAGAAGCGCCGTGAAGTGATCCAGGTCAAGAACGATGCGGACAATCTCACGTATCAGATCGAGAAAGCTCTGCGCGACCTCGGCGACAAGGTTCCATCCGCTGAGAAGGATTCGATCGAAGCCAAGGTCAACGAGTTGAAGCAAGCCGCTCAGGGCGAAGACATCGAACATATCAAGAAGTTGACCGAGGAATTGCAGAACACCTTCCATGCCCTCAGCCAGCAGATGTACGCTCAAGGTCAGGGCGGTCAAGCCCAGCCCGAGGGCGGTCCCGAACCGGACGATAATGTGGTCGACGGCGAAGTGAAAGAATAAACGTCAATCAGCAGACCTCCGAAGTCTTTGAGACTTCGGAGGTCTTTTTGTATGTATATAATGCCCACGCTGGGTATAATCCCGCCATGCAAAACCCAAACATTGGAGACATGATCCACGTCCAAGCCTGCAAAGCGGATGAGACGGTTTACCGAAGCTGGCACGCGACCGTTGAATACGTTGACACAAATTTGATCGTCACCGTTGCGCCGTCGCATCAACTTGTCTTTGACCTGGTGCGAAAAGAATATTTTACGGTTCATCCGCTGCGGGCTTATTATTGGTTCGGGAAATACTACAACCTGATTGAAGTCTTTGAGACGACAGGCGAATTGCTGGAGATCTATATCAACGTCGCATCGCCGCCCGAATGGACTGGTGATATCTTGAAATTCAAGGATCACGAACTCGACGTGTCGAAATATCCGCCCAAACCGGCGAGGATCATCGACGAAGATGAATTCGCCGAAGCCGCTATAAAATATCAATACTCGCCTGAATTTCAGGAGAAAATGTACACAACAGCCAGAGAAGCACTCGAACTGGCGGAGAATTGGAAAGCAAAACCCTGTCCTTATTTTGGAGGAAATCATGCTTAAGAAGAAAATCGCATTTATCGGTCCCGGTGTGATGGCAGAAGCCATGATCGCGGGATTGCTTCACGAAAAACTTGCCGATGCCAAGAACATCACTGCTTCCGGTCCACGGGCGGAGCGGGGCGAAGAACTGCATAAAAAATACGGCATCAAGGTCACAACGGACAATGCCGCTGCCATCCACGAAGCCGACGTGGTGGTGCTGTCCATCAAGCCGCAGCGGCTGACCGAAGTGATGAAGGGACTGAAAGGCGTCCGAAGCGACGCTTTGGTTTTGTCCATTATCGCTGGCGCAACCATGAAAAAGATCGGCGCGGGACTGAAACATAAAGCCATCGTCCGCTCGATGCCAAACACGCCGGGGCAGATCGGCGAAGGCATTACCGTTTGGGCAGCTTCCAAGGAAGTGACCGAAGAACAGCAGAACATGGCACGCGCCATTCTCGGCGCATTGGGCGAGGAAGTTTTCGTGGAGGATGAAAGCTATCTCGACATGGCGACGGCTCTCTCCGGTTCAGGTCCCGCCTATGTCTTTCTCTTCACCGAAGCCTTGATCGACGCCGGAGTCCACATGGGGTTTCCGCGCCGCATTGCGGAAGAACTCGTCTTGCAGACCATCAAAGGCTCGGCTTCGTTCTACCAGAACGCGGCGAGACATCCTGCCACGCTGCGGAATCAAGTCACTTCACCGGGCGGAACTTCTGCCGAGGCGTTGTATTATTTGGAGAAGGCTGGCTTCCGCACTGCGATTTCGCGCGCAGTTTGGGCGGCATATCAACGGTCATTGGAATTGGGCAAGGAGAAACCCGGGCATATTGATACGCACGATGAGGATGAGAATTAAATCCGCCCAAGCCTTATAGCACCAAACGGGACCGTTTCACTAAGCGTTTTGCCCGCTGATAACTTTGCCTGTCCTGAAGATACGATAACCAGCTATTAACCTATCGATACCGAGCCGTCCCCAGGCTTTAAGTCTTGGCAGCCATAAAAATACGATGACAGCCATTAATTTTTGATTTGGGATAACTTTTATCTCTATAAATTCCCGCTCCAGAGGCATCCATTCGCGTTTGTATTCTTCAAGACCGCGCAGAAAATCGAACTCCTTGAACTTCCGTTCGAAAAAACTTTGGGTCATATACTTGGACATGATCTTGCCCACACCGACTTTGCAGTAATCCTGATCATACGCCCTGCGCCAGCCTTCGTGCCGGTTCGCCAAATTAAATCCAAAGTTAAATGAAACCGGTTTATCATTCAGATAAAGGATATCGATCTCAAGCCCTTCTCCGTGGGTCAGAACCAGGAGTTTCTTAAAAAATTCATACTCGTTCTCCGGCTCGTATAAATACGCATATCTGCTCTTTTTTCCAATCTCAAATATGGTCTCGAAATGCTCCACGGTCAGGTCTTTTCCTGTATGGGTTTCAAAACGAATATCACCCTTTTTCTTTGCCCTATCAATATGATGGTGGAGATATCCTGTTAAAGGATGAGGAAGTTTTTCAAAATAGTCATCCCATTCCGTACGAATGGGCAGATATAAATGACTCTCCACGTAATTAAGCACGGAACTTCTTCTTTTTTTCATTGAGCGGAGAAGGGTTTGAACCTTTGCGTCATGCACATATAGATTATGTACATTAAGAAGGTCCCATTTTTTGTGCTGAGAAAACAAATGGTCGCAGATCGCCTCGATCACCCCATCGGTATTTTCGCATATGATGCAGCCAGAGATATCACTATCTGGCATTCCCAAATGGGTAAGAACCCGAAACTTTAATTTACATTTCTCCACCAGGACCAACATAAATGGAACTATCCCCACAAGCCTGCCAGACTGCCTTACTGTTACAATCCAAAGTTCTTTGCCCGCTTGATGATACGTCCACCACGCAAAGAGCCATTCCCATGAGAGAAACATCTCGTTGCACTTGCTTTCAGCGAATAGAATACACCAATCATCCCGTAGGTTTTCAAACTCATGAACATCGTGAACCGTGGAAACCTCGAGCCTAGTCTCTGAAACAATCTTTTTTTGCATGGGAAGCCCCTCCGCCAGGCAAATCTAGTTCTGAAATTGGTATTCAAAATGGAATTCTTAATGTAAAAAATGATTTTCCTACACTAAAGCCCTTCCTATTTTATAATAGTCACAATTGTCACAAAGGAAACATCTTTTTGTAATAAATTCAACATGGCACTCATCACTACTTCCTCACTCACCAAATCATTCGGCGCGACCGATATTTTCACCAACCTGACCCTCGCCATCGAGAAAGGCTCACGGCTGGGCATTGTCGGTCCGAACGGCGTTGGGAAGACCACGCTGCTGCGCATCATTGCCGCGGAGGATGAATCCAGCTCGGGGGCAGTCATCCGCTCAAAGGGAGTCCGAACCGGATATCTGTCGCAGGAGGCAGATTTCAAAATGGAGGGTACGCTCTGGGACGCGTGTCATTCCGTCTTCGAAGATCTCATCCGCCAGCAAAAAGAATTGCACCGCCTCGAAGAGCAGATGGCGACCGATCATGACGTCATCGAGCAGTACGGCAAATTGCAGGAGGATTTTGAACGGCGCGGCGGCTACACCTATGAGACTCGCATCAAGCAGGTGTTGACCGGTTTGGGATTCGACGCCTCAGACTACGACCTGTCTTTGGATCACCTCTCAGGCGGACAGCGCACCCGGGCTTTTCTCGCCCGCCTCCTTCTTTCGAACCCGGATATTCTGCTGCTCGACGAACCGACCAACCATCTCGATATCCGCGCGGTGGAATGGCTCGAAGGCTATTTGAGTCAATGGGAGGGCGCGGCAGTGATCGTTTCGCATGACCGTTACTTTTTGGATAAGGTCAGCACGGTCATTTTGGAAATGCTGCCCGGCGCTTACGAAATTTATAACGGGAATTACAGCGCGTACTTAAAGCAGCGCGAAGAACGCATTAACCGCAGGCAGGAAGTATTCGAAAGCGAGAAGGAAAAACTTCTCAAAGAAGTGGAATACATCAAGCGGAATATTTCCGGGCAGAACACTTTACAAGCCAAAGGCAAACTCAAGCGTCTTTCGCGTTTGGTGCAAGCCATTGAGCAGATCGGTTTTGATGCGGCACTGAATCAAAAGTGGAGCGAGACCGCCGAAGAAGTGACGGTGACCACCTCCTCGTTCAGCGCGGAGGAAGCCGAGCGCCGTGTGCGCGGTCTTCGCTCACCAGTGCGGACATTGCCGCATTTGCATCTGCGTCTCGGCTCGGAGAAACGCTCCGGCGATCTGGTCATCCGCACCAAAGAATTGGAAGTCGGTTTCCCCGATAAATTCCTTTTCAAGTCACCGGATATTGAACTGCGCCGACAAGACTGCGCCGCATTGATCGGACCGAACGGCGCGGGCAAGTCTACGTTCTTGAAGACCATCCTCGGTCAGTTCGAGCCGTTGTCAGGTGAAGTGCTGCTGGGTTCAAGTCTGCACATCGGCTATTTTGCACAGGCTCACGAAGGACTTGATCCGGAAAAGACTCTTTTACAAGAAATCGACGCGATCATGCCGAACTGGCTGCCGGGACAGATCCGCGATTATCTTGGCAAGTATCTCTTCAGCGGAGATGATGTCTATAAAAAAGTGTCCATGCTTTCCGGCGGCGAGCGCGGACGTTTGGCGTTGGCAAAGCTCGCGCTGCAAGATACGAACCTGCTCCTGCTCGACGAGCCGACCAATCATCTCGACATCCCTTCGCAGGAAGTTTTGGAATCCGTGCTGGAAGATTACACCGGAACCATCCTGCTCATCACCCACGACCGTTATCTCGTCGATGCGCTGGCATCTCAGATCTGGGAAGTGAACCCCGACGAAAAAGAATTGACTGCGTTCAAAGGCACGTACTCCCAACTCCGCGCCGAACGTGAAAAGAAAGAGTACGAAGCCTTCATGGCGGAACAGGTGAAGAGCGCAAGTCAAAAGTCGAAAGTTGAAGGTCAGAAAGCAAAGGCGAGCACGAAGGAAGAAAGACGAAGGGTCGCGCAGTTACAGGAACTCGAGAACAAGATCGCCGAGCTGGAGAAGACGCTGGCGAATCTCGGGCAGCAGTTGGAGAGTCCCATGCTCAAGCCGGATGACGTGGTCAAGATCGGCAACGAATACAACCGCATCCAAGCCGAGATGGATAAAAAACTGGTCGAGTGGGAAAAGATGCAAGGATAGGTGAATAGAACATAAAAAAATCCGATGTGATGAGCATCGGATTTTTTTATGCATCTGGAAGCTGGTTATGCCCGAAAAGGTCATTTGGCATGGATATATTGTAATGATTTTTTGAGTTTCAAGTTACCAAATGCCATGAAAGGCGGGGATTATAATTTCTTCACCATGTCCTTCACCGAACTATTCAGCACCTTCGTCAACAACCTGCTGCCCATCCTGCTCATTGCCACGGCAGGGTACATCCTCGGGAAAACCCTGACCGTAGATTCGCGCACCATTGGGCGGATGGTCTTTTATATTTTCAGCCCCATGCTCGTTTTCAACCTGATGGTCACCAGCCAGTTGAATTTGAAACAGGCGCTGACAACAGTGGAGTACACCGCTTCCGTTATTGTCATTTTAGGAAGTCTTGCTTTTATCCTCGGTAAATTATTCCGCCTTGAGCGTCCGCATCTGCTGGCGGTCATTCTCACCGTCGCTTTTGGAAATACCGGCAACTACGGATTGCCTCTGGTCAAATTTGCGTTCGGGGATGAGGCGCTGGCGGTCGCATCCATTTTTTATGTCACCACGACGATCCTGTTCAACACTGTCGGCGTGGTCATCGCCTCGCTTGGACATTTGGATTTGAAATCCGCTATACTGGGAGTGTTCCGATTGCCCATTCTTTACGCCGTTGTGATCGCGCTGGTCGTAAAAGGCTTTGGCATTCAAATTCCGCTGCCTCTTGCGCGGACGATCGAGATCGCAGCCAACGGAGCCATTCCAGCCATGATCATCCTGCTCGGCTTGGAATTGACCCGTATCGAATGGTCGCATAGTTTGCGGGCAGTGGGTCTTGGCGTTGCAACCAAACTTCTTCTCGGTCCGGTGGTGGGATTGCTGCTCGCCAGTCTCTTTGGGCTACACGGGCACGCCCATCAGGGAAGCACCATCGAAGCCTCCATGCCCGCCGCTGTCGCTACCACTGTCGTCGCTACAGAATATAAACTTGAGCCGTCGCTTGTCACTGCCATTGTGTTTATGGGAACCATATTCAGTCCGCTGACACTCACGCCGTTGATCGTCTTCCTGTCGAGGTAATTATTATGTCCGCTGTATATCATAGGATATTGAACATTATCGTGGTCACACTCCTCGTGGCAACCCTGCTCCTGAAACCCGGGCAGGCTCAAGGTCAGGGAGGAATCGTGGTGGAGAATCCGCAGGCAGTATCAGACTTTGGCAGGTCGATCACATTCACAGCGAAGATCACCGCCTCCAATCCCATCCAACAGGCATCGCTGCTCTTTCGCGGCGTCAATGAAGAAGCCACGCGCGTGGAAACCCTTCAAGTTGCCGAAGATGGTTCTGTGAGTTTTACATACGACGCTTCGTTGAATGCCTTCCCGCCGTTCAGTTGGGTGGTGTATTGGTTCCAGGCAACGCTGAGCGATGGAAATACGTACACAAGCGAGCCGACGAGTTTTCAATATGTCGATAACCGTTTTCCGTGGCGCGATATTTCGCAGGCGAATATCACCATTCACTGGTACGCGGGCGATGATTCTTTTGGCATTTCAGCATTGGATAGCGCTGGAGCAGGTCTGTTGGCGATGAAGGATTTCATTCCCATCTCGCTCACCGATCCGATCGATATTTATATTTATTCGAACGTCAACGATCTTGGCGATACGCTTTTACTTGGCGGGCGTGAATGGGCGGGTGGTCATGCGCACGCGGATCTTGGCGTGGTATTGGTTGCTGTTCCTCCCGGCACAGGTCAGATCACCGAAATGGAAACAAAGATTCCCCACGAACTTGCGCATGTGATGTTGTTTCGCGCGCTCGGCGATAAATATGCAAAGCAGCCCGCGTGGTTAATCGAAGGGATTGCCTCGATGGTGGAACTTTACCCGAACCCGGATTACGCGCGCGCGTTGGAAATTGCCAGCGCGAACGATACACTATTGCCATTCACGGACTTGTGCGCCTCTTTCCCCGCGGACTCTGGATCAGCGTTTCTGGCATATGCCCAGTCCCAATCTTTTGTCACCTATATCCGCGACTCGTTCGGAGTCTCCGGTCTTTCCCGCTTAACCGACACCTACGGCGACGGCTTTGAATGCAATCTCGGCGCGACAAAAGCCCTCGGCTCTTCGCTCACCCAATTGGATGCGCGTTGGCGCGAAAGCTCACTGGGACAGAACAGGTCGGGTGTGGCATTGCGGAATCTGCTTCCGTTCCTGTTATTGCTTATATTGGTTCTGATCGTGCCGCTTTGGGGGGCAATTGATATGATGCGCCAACAGAGGAAACATGCAGCCCAATCCAAATGAGATCATCCGCGCCCACATCTGGGTAAAAGGACGCGTGCAGGGCGTCGGCTTCCGTGCGCATGTTGAATACTCCGCGCAGCAGATCGGTGACCTCACCGGCTGGGTCCGCAACGTTGGCTATGACCAGGTGGAAGTCGTCGCTGAGGGAAAGCGTGAAGCGGTCGAGCGTCTCATCGAGATGATAAAGCTGGGTCCACGCATGTCGCGGGTGGATGATGCCAAAGTTGAATACGAACCAGTCACCGGTGAATTTACCGGTTTTGGTGTAAGACGAAGTACCTAAGAGAGTGTTTCTTAAGTTCTGATTGCCCAATCTTTGTACACAAAATTTACGGAAAACACGGGCAAAAACAAGTCTTCTTAATGATCTTTCCGTGAAGCTAAGTAATATCTGTGTTGCGTGTCCAAAAAATCTTTAAGTGACAGTTTCCAAGAACGGGAAGACCCGTTCTTTATTTTTTATACAAATCCCAAGCCTTTTTCCTTCAACGAAACCCATTTCCCCTGCCCGATCACCAAATGGTCGAGCACATCGATATCGAGCATTTTTCCCGCTTGCACGATCGCGCGGGTCACAGCGACGTCATCAGGGCTGGGCGTTGGGTCGCCGCTGGGATGATTATGAACAACAATCACTGCCGAAGCGTTCGCGCGAATGGCATCCTTGAACAATTCCCCCACCCGCACCTGCGAAGAATTGACCGAACCTTTATAAACCTCCACCACTTCCAAAACGCGGTTTCTTCTATCCAATAACATGACGCGCAAATGTTCCTGCTCCAGCGCGGACATGTCATATTGCACCAGCGCCGCCGCGTCTGCCGGACTGTTGATCGCAGGTTTTTCCTCCGGCGATTCGAGCGTCAGCCTTCTGCCCAATTCGATGGCAGCCTTGATCTGCGAAGCCTTGGCTTCGCCCATGCCGTGCTGGTCCATCAACTCCTTAAACGGCGCGCGATGAAGTCCGCCCAAACCGCTGAACTTTTTCAGCAACCGCTGACCAACCTCCACAGCGTTTTCACCCTGCACGCCCACACGCAAAAGAATGGCAAGCAGCTCAGCATTGGTCAACGCCTGCGGACCGAGCGCGGCAAGCCTCTCACGCGGACGGTCTGATTCGTGCAAGTCTGAAATTCGATATGCGGGTTTGGAGTTGGTTTCAGTCATAGTTGCCTCCCTAAAATGGAATGTCCAATTTTACAACCAATTTCATAGTTTATAAAAAGAGACCGGATGTCCGGTCTCTTTTACGTTATGGGGTTGGTGTTGGCGTGGGCTTGGGGATTTCGGTGACCACGATCGCATCCACTTGCGCACTATCCCCGGAACCAGCAGGTTGTGAAGGCGAAATTATAATGACTTGATTGTAGTCGCCAGGCGGCGGGGCAGCTGGGGCCGTGTCAACATCAATCACGATGCCCGTGTTAACACCGGAGTCTGAATAAAGATCAGTTGTGGAAATACCGTAGTTATCACATTCCTCACCTGACGGACAGGGGGGATCTGTCGGAAGCTCGTCAATATTAGCATTCGTATTCGTATCCGGATCGTTATTACCCCAGTTGAACACCTCATAATAATCGCTGCTAGTGTTAATATCTTTGATAATCCCAATAATAATATAGTCAAGCCGGATATATCCGGAGTTGCCATTGTATTCAGATTCAAAAAAGACTAAATCATAATAATCGTCTGGAGTTGAGTTAACTCTGATGGGGGTACTTGAAAAATCTATGATCACGTATGTACCATCCGCAATACCAGAACCAGCGTCTCCATCAGGCGCAACAGTACTAATCTCGCCCGGCGGAGTAACTTGCGAAATATCTGTTGGGATGGCTACTGGCGTGCCAGTCGATGTTGGTGAGGGAGATGGTGAGGCAGAAGGTGACGGCGAAGGCGAAGCTGAAGGAGATGGCGATACTGAGGGCGAGGGTGAAACCGAAGGCGAAGGCGAAACTGAAGGCGAGGGTTGCGGTGAATATTTACACGCTGCATTATCACCATAGTTATCAGCATTGGGATCATCACACGTCTTATCAGGGGGAGGCGGCGTCGAGGTGGGAGTCTGCGTTTCAACGGTGGTTTGTGTCGGCGTTGGGGATGTCGTGGCAGTAGGCGTTTGCGTCTCTGCAACTGGTGTCGGTGTTTTAGGCGTCGGCGAGGGTGTCGTAGTCGGTTCAAATGTCACAAAAGGCGGGTACGAAATCTCTGCGCCCGGTGTGAGATACGTCTCAGCCCAAGCCATTGGGGTAAGTATCTGTGGAAGGATCGGTTCAAGCAAGGCAAACGGACGAGCTGACCCTTCACCCGGTTCCATGTTGGACCGCATGCGGGCGTTCACACTCCAGAATGGCAGCAGGCGTGCGCCGATCTGCCCTACCATGATAATGAGAAGGATGCCGATGGGAATAATAAAAATGAGTAACGCCCAATCGCGGCGTTCGCGCTTTTGGGTGGTCATGATTCACTCTCCTTCCGGTTTTGGGCTGGAAGAGCAACGACGAAACGACTCCCCGGGAATTTCTCTTCATCATGCCCGGGACTTTCAACCCAAACACGTCCACCATGTGCCTGTACTATACCACGCGCAATGGCGAGACCAAGCCCGGGTCCCCCGCCTTTGAACTTGGTCTTACCGGAAGAGTGCAGAAGCACTTCGCCGGTCTGGTGGAATTTTCTAAATATCAACTCGCTCATTTCGGGGTCCACGCCAACGCCGGTATCACAAACGGATATCTCCAATTGCGGCGGCTCCGAACCATTGACATACCTGCCCGAAACTTTAATATTCCCTCCATCTGGTGTGTATTTAATGGCATTCATCACAAGGTGATAGAACACCTTTTGCAGCATATCCGGGTCCGCCGTCACGGACGGCAGTTCCTCCAATCCTTCCGTATTAAATTTGATATTTCGCTCCTGGAATGCGGTATTAAATTCCTTTTCCACTTTACGGATGATCGGCTCAACACTCACATTGGTCTTTCTCAACACAAGGGCATTGCTGTCGATGCGGGAAACGTCCAACATGCTATCCACCACATCTGTCATGCGCTCTGCACCTTCGAGAATCCCATGTGCAAGGTTTTGCATTTCCGGGTTACTTTTCAGATCCTGTTCCAGCATCTGCGAATATCCCATAATGAGCGTCAAGGGTGTGCGCAATTCGTGAGCAGATATTTGAATGAAATTGGTCTTGGTCTTATCTATCTTTTTTAGTTCTTCGTTCGTCTGCTCAAGCTGCAGGGTGCGTTCCTGCAAACGGGATGTCATCTCATCAAAAGTGCTTGCCAAAGCCCCGATCTCATCTTTTGTTTTAAGTCCTGTCCTGCGGGTCAGGTCGCCGCCTGCTATTGCCTGAGATGTATTAACCAATGAATACAACGGCACAATGATCATCCGCGAGACGAAATATCCGATCACCACCACCAGCAGCATGAGAATGGTGAAAATCACAACATATGTTGTGCGACTGTCCGAACCGAATTGGACAACAAAATCAGAAGGCAATGCCACTGCAAAGACAGCAATACGGTCATTGCCGATCTGAAGCGGTGCACGCCCAACAATATAGGGGTGACCCGCAACTTCTATATTTACCCCTGTCACTATATCTTCAGTTGTATTAATGATATTCCGGTATTGATCCTGGGTAATACTTAACGTATCCAAAGAATCATCCCCCATCAAGCCAAATGTTGTTGCGATGGCGTGTCCGTCCCCTCCATAAATTATGATATCGGAAAGAGCCACCTGTTTGAAGGCAGGCAGGAGTCTTTTAATGGAGGTACCAACAATGATGACACCTTTGAACTCCCCATCAACCGACATGGGCAATGCTGTATAGTAATAAAGTTCATTATTAACTAAATTATTACCCATTGCCCGCCGTGGTGGATCCTCCGGATTTTGATTCTGCAAAAAGGGAGTCACAATGGGAGACTTTGACGCTCCCGTATCCTTGTCAACTACGATAATGTTGCCACCACTATCGTGGAGTAATTGCAGGACTTCCTTTCCCTGCGGTGAGACAAGGATTAAGTTATCAATTGTGCCCGAACCAAATGCCGGTTCCGCAATTCGCAGCGCAGCTTGATGGTCTTCCTCTGTGACTGCATCTGCCAGCCCGTTCGTGTAAACGATGCGGAATGCCTCCTGAACGTGTTGTCCCTCCTGCTGGACAAAATTATCCAAGACCACCCTTCCGGATTCCAGAAGTTGGTTTGTTAGACGTTCCGAAAGTGATCCTGTCACAAGGCGCGTGACAACATAGACCCCGATCACAGAAACGACCACGGTCAAAATCAAAAACGGCAGTGCTACCTTAAGACGAATGCTCATGTGAAAACCAGCACAAATTGCCAGTGGCATTATAAAGGCTGGAACATATCCATACCCGCAAATGCAACATAATTATAATGTCAGAGCAGTGGAAAAATAAGTCCTTTTGTCGGTTTATCCCTCAATTTGGTCTATTTTAGCCCGATTTTCAATGTGTATCTCAAAATATACCAGTAGTTTCATCGTGTAACAGCCTGGTCGCAAGAGAGCACAATCTTATTTGCCCCGCTTCTTCAACCAATCGGTTAATTTCTTGGTGGTCCAAGTATTGATTACATCCTTCGGTTCCAGCCATGCGCGGCGCGCCGTGGCGATTCCATAAGGCAATACATCAAACCCGTCACCGGCATGAGAGTCGGTGTTGATGCTGATAAGTACACCAAGGTCTTTAGCGCGGCGGGCAAAGCTATCGTCAAGATCGAGTCGCGAGGGATGAGCATTGATCTCCAACGCTACACCGGATTCAGCGGCAGCCTGCATGACGACTTCCATATCGAGGTCTGCGCCTTCACGGTCGGGGATCTCGCGTCCAGTTGGATGTCCGATGATGTCCACGTGCGGGTTGCGGATTGCATTGAGCAAGCGCTGCGTGACCTTCTCTCTCGGCTGGCGCAAACTCGAATGGAGAGAGGCAACTACAAGGTCGAGTGAGGCGAGAAATTCATCTGGATAATCCAATGAACCATCGGCTTTAATTTCCACTTCGCTGCCATGCAGAATCAATATCTTGTCGCCAAGCTGTTTCTGAATCTTCTTGATCTCCGCCGCTTGCTTTTTATGGCGCTCGATAGACAAGCCGTTTGCCACGCCAAGGCTGACTGAATGATCGGTAAAAACGATAACTTTCAATCCGCGTTTGATGGCGGCCTGCGCCATATCAAGCATGCTTAATTTTCCATCACTGTATGTGGAATGCATGTGCAGATCAGACTTTATATCTTTTATCTGAATCAACTTCGGAAGTTTATTCGCCTTTGCGGCTTCCACTTCCCCGCGATCCTCACGCAACTCAGGAGCAACCCACGGCAAGCCGAGCGTTTTATAAACTTCCTCTTCGGTGGCGCAAAGAATTTCACCTTTGCCTTTTGTTTTGGTCAGGGCGTGTTCAGAAAGCGACAGTCCCTTATCCAAGGCGATCTGGCGCAGTTTAACATTATGGTCCTTTGAACCAGTTGCATATTGCAGCGCAGTACCAAATCGTTCCGGCGGATGTACCCAGACCTGCGCGCGCACGCCGTCGAAAAATTCAATACTGGCTTTGGTATCGCCTTTGCCCAACACACGCTCCACGCCTTTAAGATTGACGAAGGCTTCCATGACGGCGGAGGAGTCTTTTGCCGCGACAAGGATGTCGAGATCGCCGACCGTGGAACGCATCCGTCTTAAGCTCCCAGCTGGTTGCGCATCGACGACTCCCTTTACGCCTTTGAGGACTCCAATGATCTCCTGCGCAAGCGGATATGCCTTACCGAGAGGAATTCTTCCCGAACGCCTCGCCAATGACGCAAGCCCATCCAGTATTGCTGTTTCAGATTTCGCGCCCATACCGGGAAGATCGCGCAGCTGCCCCGACTTTGCTGCTTTTTCAAGTTCAGCCAGTGTAGTGATATTCAACGCCTTCCATATAGCGGAAACTTTTTTGGGTCCAAGGGATGGGACTTGCAGCCACGTCGCCAAACTCTCCGGCACTTCCTTTTTTAGTTTTTCCAGAAATTCGAGTTTACCAGTGGAAAGTAATTCGTCTATTTTTTCAGCGATGGCTTTGCCCACGCCGGGGACTTCCTGTAATTTTCCCTCTTTCCAATATTCGCTTGCTTCACGTCCCAACGTTTCAAGGCTTTCTGCCGCTTTTCGATAGGCAAGCGTTTTATAAATGATCTCACCCTTGATCTCAAGCAGGTTGGCGATCAGAGTAAAGACATCTGCCAGTTGTTTATTGTTCATCATAAGACACCTCTAATATGCCGATTATAAGGCATGATAAAAAAGGCGGAGATGTTGTCATCTCCGCCTTTTTTATCAATTCCCTACTTTAGTTCCCAGACATATGTATTTTCATACTCACAACTTCCCTCGCCGGAATCCTGTGAACCGACAACCGCAAATTCTCCTTCCAGCCTTTGCATACTATAGTCATAGTATTTTCCCTGACGAATCCCATTGATAAAGACCATAAATTCACCTTCATTAGCAATGAGAACTAGTTGATTAGTGGCGCCATTTGTCAGGTCAACCGCACTTGAATATTTAACACGTGTTGGGCTGTTTTTGAAATATCCGAATTCATGATATTCGATCGACCAAGCTGGAGCACCTGACAAACGCAAATATAGGAATACATACTGTTTTCCTTCCACCAAGTCCCTCTCCGAGCGGAAAATAAAACCACACAAGAGAAGACCAGTTGCATTCCAGGTGACATCAGATTTAAGGATAAAGTTCTTTCCGATTTCTCCATCAGCAAATTTTTGATAACGAGCATCTGGTCCCGTTAGATCGATACTCAGTGGAGTTTCCTGCCGCCATAATAATCTGCCGCTCTGATAATCAATCTCCTCGTCTCTCAAAAGCGCATCCAAGTCTGACTTAACATCCCCTGCCGCTTCAGTGGCTTTCGCCGCCACAGTAGCAGTTCGATTTGGCGTTGCGGTTGGGACAAGTGTCGGGGTACTGGTGGTTGTTAAGGTTATAGTAGGAGAAGGCATTAGTGTAGTCGTCGGTGTAGGTTCCGGGGCGGCAGTTCCACAGGCAACCCCGAGGAGTACCAATACAAGCAAAGCTATTAGCGTTCTATTTTTCATGGAAGAAATCTCCTTATTTTTATTTTCCCCGAGATGTACTTTTGCAAGACCCCCAAGGAATATATTAATCATACAGATTTGTGCAGTATTTTCAAGTATTTTCACATAACTTGTGACTAAAATCCTTGCAAAAAATGACACTGAAAATTGGATCTACTATAAATCCTTCAACGCCAATCCTGTTACAATGCCCAAGATTCTTTAATGTATACATATTTGCTAAAACTTGCGTGAAACGAAACTGTTGGAGAAGACCATGAATTGTCCCAAATGCAATACTGAGTTGACAAAAAAATATTACAAAGGGATGTTCGAAATCGATTCATGCCCAAACTGCCGGGGCATGTGGCTGGACTTCGACGAGTTGGATAAACTCGAAGATGTGATCTTCGATGAAGATGCACACAAAGGCTCTCTGGTTCACTTTCAAACGCGGACTCAATTTCCCTGCCCGCATTGCGGCATGATGTTGGACGAGTTCCAATATCGACTTTACGATCTGCGTCTGGACACCTGCTCTGAAAACAGACATGGCTTCTGGCTGGATGCAGGCGAAGATGAACGAGTTATGGAAGTTATGCAAAGGCGCGCAAAAGAAACTCAACGAAAGATCAACGCCGAAGCAGAATGGAAACAGATGTTAAAAGGAATGCATGCGTTCCTTGGTAAAAAGTAAAAGGCATCCAATTCTTTACGTTAAAAACAAATCGCCCCTTCTAAGTGAAGGGGCGAAACTTATATTATTGACGTTTCAATCTCAGGAAAAACTTGGTTATTTCTTCCGAGATTGCAGGGAGCAGTCCCAGCCCAACCACCAGCGCCCATTCTGTGCCGCTCAAGAAGTGAGTATTGAAGATCGGTTGGAGGAAAGGCACAGCACACACCAATATCAACAAACCAATGGAAAGCCCGACAGCGTACTGCATGTATCGATTGGAGAATATGCCGATCTTAAAGATCGAGGCGCGTTCTGAACGGACAGTGTACGCACGGAACAATTCCGCCAGAGAAAGGGTTGCAAACGCCATTGTCTCTGCGGTCTGGACATCCACACCGCGCCAATCGTGGTTCAGAACGAAGGACAGGAAATTAGCACCCGCCGGGATACTTGCGCCTGCTTCAAGGTGCCAAACCAAACCCATAACAAAGGCGGTTAGAACAGCAGTTGTTTGGGTGATCGTTTGAACAATGATACCAATACCCATCGAACGGTTGATGATCGGCTCCGACTTGGCACGCGGCTTCTGATCCATGATGTCGGGGTCGCCTTTTTCCATTGCCAACGCGAGCGCAGGTGCGCCGTCTGTGATCAGGTTAAGCCAGAGAAGTTGAATGGCTGTCAACGGAGCAGGCAGACCAGCGAGTGTGGCAAGGAAGATGATCATGATTTCCGCCACATTCGAGGAGAGCAGGAAGAACACGAACTTGCGAATGTTGGCGTAAATGATACGTCCCTGTTCAACCGCGGAAACGATGCTGGCATAGTTATCATCCGTCAAAACCATGTCGGCAGTGCCTTTGGCAACATCCGTGCCGGTGATACCCATTGCCACGCCGATGTCCGCGCGTTTGATGGCGGGAGCATCGTTCACGCCGTCACCGGTCATGGCGACGACTTCATCATTTGCCTGCAAAGCATCCACGATGCGCATTTTATGTTCAGGAGAGACACGGGCAAAAACATCGGTATCTTCGATGATGTTCTTTAATTCCTCATCGTCGATATCGTCCAGCGCCGCACCCGTTAAGACATTTTTTCCGGGTCGCAGCAACCCAATGGACTCCGCAATCGCCTTGGCGGTGTTTGGAAAATCTCCAGTGATCATGACAGTGCGAATACCCGCGTCACGCGCTTTTTCAAGCGCAGGCTTTACTTCGATGCGCGGCGGGTCGATCATTCCCATAAGACCAACAAAGACAAGGTCTTTTTCCAATTCTTCGGTCTTTACCTCTTCAATATTATCCGGCACATCCTTTTCAACCCGATACGCAAAACCAAGCACGCGCAGGGCATCTTTGGTCATGAGGTCATTTGCTGCAAGGATTTGCTGGCGCACTTTATCGGTCATCTCGTGCGGCTCATCGTTCATGTCTTGATATTTGGAGCACAGATTCAAAACGATATCCGGCGCGCCTTTGACGGCAATGACATCCCAATTCTTGTTATTCTCGTTATAAAAAGGTGACGGATCATTCGGGTTCGGATTGTTAACATCGTGGATGGTGATCATACGTTTCCGGTCTGAATCGAATGGAACTTCGTTCTCGCGTGGGTATGCCTGATCGATCTCTAAGTGAATTGCACCAGCCTTAGCCGCAGCGACCAACAAAGCCCCCTCCGTGGGGTCGCCTACGATCCGAAATGTTTTCTGGGATGCGGATTCGCCTGTGATCTCGATCTCCGAATCGTTATTCAAAACGCCAAGCCACAGAGTAGAAAGAATGGCGGGATACTGCCTTGCTTCCACTTTCTTACCGTCCACGAGGAAGTCACCTGTCGGGTTGTATCCGGCTCCTGAAACGCTGACAAACTGCCCGTCCGCCCAGAGGCGCGTGACCGTCATCTCGTTTTGGGTGAGGGTTCCGGTCTTATCCGAACAGATTGTCGTCGCCGAACCCAACGTCTCAACCGAAGAAAGTTTGCGAATGAGCGCGTGACGTTGGATCATCTCGCGCATGCCAAGCGCAAGGGAAATTGTAACCACTGCGGGCAAGCCTTCGGGTACGGCGGCGATGGCGAGGCTGATTGCGATAATAAAGACTTCGGTGATCTGTTCTGCAAATGTTTTGAAATATTCAACGGGATTTGAAAATAAGCCGCTGACATCCGTGTAGTTGAAAAGCGCAACGATGAAAACCACTGCGACAAGGATCAGCGAGCCAATGCTAAGCGACCTGCCCAATTGGTCGAGGCGGCGCTGCAAGGGCGTTTCTTCCGCATCCACATTTTGCAGCATGGTGGCGATGAGACCCAACTGAGTGTTCATGCCAGTACTGGTGACAACGCCTCGTCCGCGCCCATAGGAAACGACTGTTCCCATGAAGGCGGTATTCTTGCGATCACCAAGCGGAACGTTCTTATCGAGCACAGTTGCCGCATTCTTTTGAACGGGAAGCGATTCGCCGGTGAGTGAGGCTTCCTCCACGCGCAAGTTGACAGCTTCGAGCAGACGCAGATCGGCGGGAATGAAATTGCCCGCTTCCAAGAAGACGAGGTCGCCGGGCACAAGGTTGTAGGCGGGGACGGATTTCCGCATCCCATCGCGGACTACTTGAGCCTCGGGCGCGGCAAGTTTTTTCAAGGCGGCGAGCGCCTGTTCGGCGCGTTGTTCCTGAATAATGCCGAGAACCGCATTCAACACCACGATCGCCATGATGGCAATCGCTTCGACATAATCTCCAAGCAGCGCCGAGATCACCGATGCAATGATCAGAAGGATCACCACAAAGTTATTTAATTGATCCCACAACATGGCAAGGAAACCAGGGCGGGGCGCCTCACGCAGTTGATTTTGACCGTATTTTGCGAGCCGCTTCTCAGCTTCAGTTGTTGTCAGCCCCACGTCATGTACTTCCAAATCGCGAAGGACCTGCTCTGTTTCCAAAGCATGCCACGCGGTTTCCTGAAGTGCATTTTCCTTTTTCTCCATGGACATTAAGCAACTCCTAATAGGTTTCTGAAAAAAAGACCACCACGAAATATCGTGGTGGTCTTGCCAACGCAAATTCGCGTATGGAGCGCCGATGGTCTTTAAACCAATGGTCTGACGACGGTCCATCCTGTGGGGAACAGGCGGCTACTCCCCAACCGCAGGGGAGTGTACTCCATTGTAAAAGTCACTGTCAAGTAAAAGAATTGACGGTTTTGTTTGTTCGACGGTCTAGGAGTGTCCATCATGGTAGGTAAAGAAATCCTTCACCACAGAGGGCACAGAGTTCACGGAGAAAAACAAAGGCAAATCTCTGTGGTCTCCGTGTGCTCTGTGGTGAATATCCACTACATTACTTCCGAATGCAGACTCTCCTGACGATCTTATCTACGTCATATACTGGCAAAGTATAATAAGAATGGTCAATAGGTTTGTCCGTGGAGGGAACCATGTCTGTGATAAAAACACCAAAGACTCGCGAGGATTTCAAGGCATATTATGCGCTGCGGTATCGTGTGTTGCGCGAACCCTGGGGACATCCCAAAGGCACTGAAAAAGACGACTACGAACCCATCAGCGAGCATTTTATGGCTGTGGATGAAACCACATCGGAAATTCTGGGCGTTATCAAACTGCACGAAAAATCCCCAGGCATCGGGCAGGTTTCACATCTGGCAGTTGCACCTGAACATCAGAAACAGGGAATTGGCAAATTTCTAATCGACGCCGTGGAGAAACGCGCGCGGGAACTTGGCTACAAAACCATGGGCGCCATGGCACGTGTAACCGCCACAGCCTTTTTCGAGAAACACGGTTATCACATTGCAGGGATTCCAGTCCCCCACTTGGGCACAACCCATTTAGTCTGGATGGAAAAGGAATTGAATCCCTGAATTTTAAAATAATACAGGGCTCACTCGAATATATTTTCGAAATGAGTCCTGTATTTATTTAACTATTCAGCAGGCTGGGAATTTTGAGTGTGATTAAAAAGGCTGACGATAAATTTGAACGCTTCCGTAAAGGGCAGGAATAACCAATTTACAAATTCATTGACAATTCCGATTCCCTGAGCCAGCCAGGTCAACACAAAACGGAACTTTTGCAAAAAAGGGATATGGGCATACGCAAGCGCCAAAGCGATCGTGGCAATCGATATCCCAAACCTCAGCAAATCTGGAAGTTCGATTTGCCATACCTGGTCAAGTATCAACTCCACGCCGATGTTCAACACAAGGATATATGCCGCCTGCTTTAATATTGGCTCACGTTCGACTGCGTAACTAAAAATCCCAGCCGCATATCGCATCGTCAAAATGCCAATGCCAACACCCAGCATAACGATCCATATCTTGTCCGAGAGAGAAACAGCCGCAACGACATTATCGATGCTGAAAATAAGGTCCATGATCTCGACGGTAAGAACCGTAGCCCAAAACGGCTTGGACTGAATGGGGGTAACTCCACCATCTTCCTCGCTGCCACCGGTCATATCCTCCAAACTATCAAACGCCAAATGAATGAGGTATGCGGCACCGACCAATTTAATCCACGAGTTATGGATCAGAAAACTCGTAAGGAAGAGCATCGCACCGCGCCCCACATAGGCTCCAAGCAGCCCAACCCGCAGAGCTGCCATCCTTTGAAAACCAAGAACGGGGTGTAATATCGTTCCAAGTTTTTTTAATGCGCCGGGCCAGGGAACTTCTTCATTATCAGGCAGAGGCGACACCAACGCGCCGATCACTGCTGCGTTATCGATCGAAAGGATCCCCTCTAAAAATATCAACTGAAGGACAATTACAACTACAGGCCAATATGTCATTGTGTATCTCTAACTCCATGCTAATTTCGCAAGATATGATTCTATCCCAAACCCGAATAAAAAATACCCGAGTTTAAAAGTTCGTATAAACGCTCCGCGTAATGTTAAAATCCGTGCCATGAAAAATCTAAAATCACCGCTCACTTTCTTTTTCGTCACAGTGGGGATTATCGCGATACTGGCATTTTTCGGTCCCGAAGAACAATCCCTTGGATCGAACGTCCGCATCGTATATTTACATGGAGCCTGGGTACTCACAGCCGAGATCGCCTTCCTCTTCGCGGCTCTTGCCGGACTTTTAGGCTTGCTCCTGCGACGTGACCTTTTCCACGCCTGGAGCGCCGCCCTGGGTCGAACAGGCATCCTATTCTGGGTAACCTACCTGCCCCTCTCCTTATTCGCCATGGAAGCCAACTGGAACGGACTCTTCCTCGCAGAGCCACGCTTTCGTCTTGCCATGATCTTTGCCGTTACAGGCGTACTGCTTCAACTTGGTCTGTGGGTGTTCAACCTTCCCTGGCTTACCTCGCTGGGAAATATCCTCTACATCATTACCTTGCGCGCCATTTTTGCCTCGGCAGAAAACATTATGCACCCGCCGCCATCCCCTATTTTCAATTCTGGGAATTACACCATCATTGGCTTTTTTGTTGCATTGAACCTGCTTGCCTGGCTGGCTGCCTACTTCCTCACCCGTTTTTTTCTTGACCTCAAACCTGCCAACTGAGGATCGCTTTGCGCATCCGTTTTCAACTCATCATATTCATGTTCGTCCGCACCATCCTGAATTCCATTCACAGGATGGTGTATCCTTTTCTCCCCATCTTTGCGCGCGGCTTGGGCGTTGATTTGTCCACCATGTCCCTCTTAATGACGGGACGCTCCCTGCTTGGCGCAACCAGTCCGTTCCTCGGACCCATAGCAGATTGGCGCGGCAGGAAATTTGGGCTGCTTACCGGATTAAGTGTCTTTACCCTGGGAATCGGGATTGTCGCGGTCTTTCCCGCCTTCTGGACGCTCGCCATAGCACTCGGTCTTGCAATGATAGGAAAATATATTTTTGACCCAGCCATGCAAGCCTATTTCGGAGACCGCGTTCCCTACCATCAGCGCGGTACCGCCCTGGCAGTAACCGAAGTGGCATGGTCAATGGGATTTATCGTTGGCGTGCCCATTGCTGGTTTCCTGATTGATCGTTTTGGATGGTCTGCCCCATTTCCACTTTTCACTGTTTTGGGATTGATCGCTTTTTTCATTATCTGGCGTGTTGTCCCGAATGTAGACACACACCACAACCCTGTTGGCGATTCAAGAGAGAAATATCTGACCGTTTTAAAATCCGCACCAGCGTTGGCGGGAATCTCAATCGCCTTATGGGCTAGCGCAGCAAACGAACTGGTCAATGTGATCTTTGGCGTATGGTTGGAAGACTCATTTGGGCTAAAGATCGCAGCGCTCGCTGGTGCATCAGCGGTGATCGGCATTTCAGAACTGAGCGGTGAGGGACTCGTCGCACTTACAACCGATAAACTTGGCAAGCCCCGCGCGCTGGCAATAGGCTTGACGGCGAACTCTCTGGCGGCGATCCTGCTCCCTTTCATTGGGCAAACCCAAGTCGGGGCATTGATCGGGCTCTTCCTGTTCTATATCACATTTGAGTACATTATGGTCAGCCACATCCCGATGGTCACGGAATTAGTCCCTTCAGCCCGGGCAACGCTGCTGTCGCTGAATGTCACGGGTCATGCACTGGGGCGTGCACTTGGCGCTTTCCTGGCAGCACTTATTTACCAAAATTTTGGCTTCGTTTTTGTAGCATTGGCTGCCACACTATTCAATATTGTGGGCATTCTGGCATTACAAAGAATGCAGGGAAAATAAAAAAAGCCCCGCCTTTTCAGGCGGGGCTTTTTTTGAAAGCAACAAATTACAGAGTGCTGAGGCTGGTGTTGATCTTGCTGAACACGTTACCGATGATGGGTCCGAGGATCATGAGCGCAGCGATAACAACAATAGCAACCAAAACAAGAATCAGCGCGTACTCGACCAAACCTTGACCTTTTTCCTTGGGTGAGAATAACATGGAAATTTTCTCCTTTCTTCGAAATTCCTCAGAAGTTTTTCTGAGGTTGAATATATTTTACACAGACTATCTTTTTTGACAATGAGAAGCTTAAGAAAATCGCTTTACAATTGTGAAAGTTGTCTTTGCTATTTGGACTTTTCGGTAGCCTTTTTTTAGCACGAATTACAAGGTACTAAGACTGGTATTGACCGAGCTGAATACGTTACCGATGATGGGTCCGAGGATCATGAGCGCAGCAATAACAACAATAGCAACCAAAACGAGAATCAACGCGTACTCAACCAAACCTTGACCCTTTTCCTTGGGTGAAAATAACACGACAAAGTTCCTCCTTTCTTTAAGATATATAAAATATCTCTTTTCTATAGATATTTTATATATTTTACAATAATTTCCAGCATTTTTACAATAACTAACTTCCAAATAGACTAAATGGACGAGAGGCTTGTATTTAATGTGCTAAATACGTTGCCAATTATGGGTCCAAGGATCAGAAGTGTCGCAAAAACAACAATAGCGACAAGGACGAGAACAAGAGCATATTCCACCAGACCTTGACCATTTTCTCCTGCTGAGAGATACATGACATACACCTCCTTTCCACCAAATTTTGCCTCGCAAACCTACACTCTTATTGTGAATAAAACAAACTAATTTTCAAGTACCTTACATTAACAGTTTTGCAAGGCGGAATTAAAAACAGCAGGTTTTCAACTCCTCACCCGCAACAAACAAGAACCATTTTTTAGTTTAACCAATAAAAAAAAGCCCCGCCTTTTCAGGCGGGGCTTTTTTTCGTAAAACAAATTACAGAGTGCTGAGGCTGGTGTTGATCTTGCTGAACACGTTACCGATGATGGGTCCGAGGATCATGAGCGCAGCGATAACAACGATTGCTACCAAAACAAGAATCAGCGCGTATTCGACCAAACCTTGACCTTTTTCTTTGGGTGAGAACAACATGATGAATTTCTCCTTTTTCATAAAAAACGGAAAACCACTTTCCGCGTTCGATGTTTTTATTCTACGTCAAAAAACTATAGTGTCAATATTTTTCATTTTACAATCCTGTTAAGGGCAGGCAAACTGCCGAAGAAATAGTTTGCAAAAAAGATATCTTAAATACGACGGGCAAAACAAAATCTCTGTACAAAAAGGCTGAAACCCTACTTTGAGAAAGCCTTGAATATCCCCGTCAGGGCAGGTCGCCTAACGTGCATTTCTGTGGTTAAATTATTTATCTCAATGTACAGATTGGTCTCCCATGCTCATACATTCAGCCTCCCAACTCCTTACCCTTGCAGGCGGACCGCAGCGCGGAAAAGTGCTCGGTTCGCTCGGCATCATTCCAAATGGCGCCGTCGTTATCCGCGATGAAAAAATTATCGCAGTGGGCACAACCGAGGAACTCCGCAATGCCTACCCCGACGAGCCAACCCTCGATACGGGACGCTGCGTGCTGATGCCCGGTTTCGTTGACCCGCACACACATGTCATCTGGGCGGGAGACCGCGCGAACGAGTTCGAGAAAAAAATGGAAGGCACACCTTACCTTGAGATATTAGCGTCCGGCGGCGGGATTCTCTCCACGGTAAAGGCGACCCGAACTGCCAGCATTGAAACACTAATGGCAGAGACACGTCCGCGCCTGCTCAGGATGTTCCGCAATGGCACGACCACTGTCGAAGTTAAAACCGGCTATGGGCTGCAAACCGCCACAGAATTGCGCCTGCTTAAAGCCCTGCTTACCTTAAACGATGAAAGTCCAATGGACATGGCTATCACGTTCCTGGGCGCGCATGCAATCCCGCCGGAATATAAAGATAATCCACAAGGTTATACAGATGAAGTCACAAACACAATGCTGCCCATGCTCAAGGAATGGTGGGAGACTCACGCTCCGCGACACCCCCTCCCCTTTGTGGATGTATTCTGCGAGACGAACGCTTTTACTCTCGAACAATCGCGTCAGATCCTGACCAGGGCTGGGTCGCTGGGATTCCCGCTCAAGATCCACGCTGACGAATTCGACAACCTTGGCGGGGCAGCACTTGCAGCGGAGTTGAAGGCTGCGTCGGCGGACCATCTCGTGGTCACGTCTGATGCGGATATCGCCGCGTTGGGAAAATCCGATACGGTGGCTGTCGCGCTTCCGTGTACTCCTTTTGGTTTGGCAGAGTCGCATTACACGCCCGCAAAAAAATTACTGGAAGCCGATGCACTTCTTGCAGTTGCCACAGACTGCAACCCCGGCACTTCATGGAATGAGTCGATGCAGTTCGCCATTGCACTTGCCTGCCGTTATATGAAATTGACGCCTGCACAGGCAATCGCTGCCTCCACCATTAATTCGGCGCATGCCATCCGGCGCGCGGACGCAGTTGGTTCCATTGAGGTTGGCAAGCAGGCAGATATGCTCATCCTGTCCGTGTCCGACTACCGGCAGGTTGGCTATCGGTATGGAACGAATCTTGTAAAACAGGTCATCAAACGCGGACAGGTCTATTCCGTGGATGTAGGATACTATCGAACGGCATAGGTGCGCATCAATCAATGAACACAGCGTGGATCGTCTTTGCAGTTATTCTTTTTACAAATGCAGTGGCTGCATTCGCCATCGCATTTATCCTGGCGCGCCGCCCCAAAAAGGCTGGTCTTCTGCCGATCATTTTTATGCTCATTGGCTTGGGGGTATGGTCGTTCAGTTATGCAATGATCACAATATCCCCCGACTTTGAAACAAAATTATTCTGGCTTCGGGTCGAGAACGTGGGCATTCAATACGTGCCCATTTTCTGGTTCTTTTTTGCGATGATCTACACCCGCATGGATAAATGGCTGACGGGAAAGCCGGTGTCATTTGTGTTTTGGATCATTCCAAGTATTTCGCTGCTCTTTATCTTTTCCAATACATGGTTTCATCTTTATTACCCCTCGGTACATATCGCCACCGAAACGGGCGGACCCTTGATCATTACCCGTGGACCCATGTACATGATCGCGGTTATTTTCACTTATGGTTTGCATCTTGTGAGTCTGGTGGTACTGATCCGCCGCTTTTTGCAATCCAAAACGGTGTACCGTTGGCAGTCGCCGTATTTCATCGGCGCAGTCCTTTTCCCTTTTGCACTTAATCTGATCTATCAACTTGCGCCTGGAATTCTGCCCATCTTCCCCGCCCCCGTGGACTTAACGCCTCTGTCCTTTACCATCACCGCCATCATTCTGGCTGCCGGGATATTCGGTATCCATTTGCTCGATATTGTTCCGATCGCCCGCGACAACGTCATGGAATATATTCCCGAAATGGTGTTCGTATTGGACGACAAGGAACGGATTGTCGATGCAAATGCAGTGGCGCAAAAATGGCTTGGGAAACCGATCCATGAAATCGTAGGGCGCGAACCGTTGGAAGTCTTTAGAAGCTGGCCGCAGCTCCTTCAGCGTTTTTTCTTTCTGGAACACAGCCGTGAAGAAATAGAGATCCCCGGTGACCCTCCGCGAATTCTCGAAACCATTATCACGCCCATCTATAACCGGGTGGACCAACTGGAAGGGCGGGTCATCCTTGCGTATGACATTACCGACCGGAAAAAATTGGAACAGGATCTTAAGCTCGTGAACGAATCTCTTCAGGAGCAATTGAATGAGAACGAACGTCTGCGCCTCCAATTGCAGGAACAAGCCATCCGTGACCCGTTGACAGGCGTCTTCAACCGCCGATATTTTGCCGAGGCATTGGATAATCAAACCGCCCGCGCCATCCGTGAAGGAGTCCCGTTTTCGCTCATCATTTTGGATGTGGACCATTTCAAAAAGGTCAACGATACCTACGGGCACAAATGCGGAGACATTATCCTGCAATCACTGGCAAGATTTCTGATGCAGAATACGCGGCGAAGCGATATCGTCTGCCGCTTCGGGGGCGAAGAATTCGTGATCCTCATGCCGGATGCAACGACCGAATCCGCGTATGAGCGTGCCGAACTGTTTCGAAAGCAGTTCGAAGCGACCGTTAACGAATATGAAGGCGAGCGGGTTCATGCGACATTTTCCGCAGGCGTGGCATCCTTCCCGACGCACGCGGAATCGGGTGAGGTCCTGCTTGGGTTGGCAGACCAGGCGCTCTACCGGTCCAAGGCGGGCGGACGTAACCGCGTCACGATCTATTCGGGAGAAATGGCAAGCCCGAACTCACCCAGTTAGTTAGCCCCATCAAATTTTAGCAATTGCAGGAGTACAAAATGCAGATCGATATTATCGGCGTGCCCATTGACCTCGGCGCAGACCGCCGCGGCGTGGATATGGGACCCAGCGCAATCCGTTATTCGCATCTTCAAAAGAAGCTCGAAGATATTGGGCACACCGTCAACGACGAAGGCAATATCGAAGTGCCCATCGCCGAAATGTGCCGCGTCACCAACCCGAAGTTGAAATATTTGGATTGCATCATCCCAATGTCGCGGCGGGTTGCTGGAGCAGTTGCCACTTCAGTGCAGGCTGGACATTTCCCACTCATTCTCGGCGGCGACCACAGCCTGTCTATTGGGTCAGTTCGAGGCGCGGCGCGGAACCGAAAGATCGGTGTCATCTGGATCGATGCGCACGGCGACTTCAACACCGCTGAAACCACGCCATCTGGAAACATCCACGGGATGTCTCTTGCCATTCTTGCCGGGCTGGGTGATAAGAGTCTCGTGCAATTGTGGGATGAACCCGTCCCTGTGATCGACCCGAAGAACATCGCAGTCATCGGTGCGCGCGACCTCGACATGGGCGAAAAAGATAACTTGCGAAAAGCCGGTTCGCTCGTCATGGGCATGGAACAGATCGACCGCTATGGTATGGTACACGCTGTTGAGAAAGCCATCGAACGCGTCAGCAAGGATGTGGATGGAATTTTTGTTTCGCTCGATCTTGACGCGCTCGACCCCGAACATGCGCCCGGCGTTGGAACTCCCGTCCCCGCAGGTTTGACCCAGCGCGAAGCCCACCTTGCCTGCGAAATGATCGGCGAAACAGGCAAGCTCATCGGCATGGACCTGGTCGAGGTCAACCCCATTCTCGATATTCAAAACCGCACCGCGCTGCTCGCCGTGGACTTCGCCCTCTCCGCACTTGGGCGGCGCATTTGGAAAGGACGTTCATGAAACCAACACTACCGGATCTGGAGCGGCTTGCCCGCGAAGCCGGATCCATTCTTCGAAACAGCTACAACAAGGAGCACACGGTTCATTACAAAGGGGTAATTGATCCTGTCACCGAAGCGGACCACGCCTCTGAGGCTTTTTTGATCGGCGAGATACAGTCGCATTTTCCCGGCAGCCACATCCTCGCCGAAGAAAGCGGACGCATTGAAGGGGAAAATGATGGGCTCTGGTACATCGATCCGCTCGACGGCACGGTCAATTTCGCACATAACATTCCCATCTTTTGCGTTTCCATTGGTTACTCAATAAACGGTGCCATATCCCTCGCCGCCGTCTACGACCCGATGCGCGATGAGATGTTTGCCGCCGAGCATGGAAAAGGCGCATTCCTAAATGGAAAACAAATCCGCGTTTCCGGTACAACCGAACTTGGAAGAAGCCTGCTCGTCACCGGCTTTCCATACGACACATGGAACACGGAACTCGACAACTTCAAATATTTTGAACGCCTCGGGAAAATGACACAGGGCGTCCGCCGCCTCGGCTCTGCCGCGCTGGATGCCTGTTATGTTGGCGCAGGTCGCCTTGACGGTTTCTGGGAATTCAAACTCAAACCCTGGGACGTTGCCGCCGGAGGCTTGATCGCCAGGGAAGCCGGCGCCACGGTCACCGCAATAGACGGACGGGAAGATTTCCTCTCGCCGCCGATGTCCATTCTGGCAACGACCCCGGGAATTTACGAAGCGGTCAAAGAACAACTGAAATAAATAATAAAAAAGCGGACGGCTATGAACTGAACCCATTGAGCAAGACAAAAAAAGAAAGCCCCGCTGGTCAACTGGATAGACACCTAGTTTGGTAAGGTGTCTGTCTTGTTTTCAATTGTATCCGTTCATAGTTGTAAAAGTAAATGTATTCATCAATGAGTTGCTCTGTATCCTTAAAGGTGGTTTTCTTGAAGTGCCGCAAATATTCCTCTTTGAGGTGTCCAAAGAAGTTCTCCATCGGGGCATTATCCCAACAGTTGCCACGACGAGACATGGAAGGCGTGATGTTATACTCGTTGGTAAGGACATGATATGGCTGTGAAGTGTATTGCGTCCCTTGGTCACTGTGGAGGATCAGTCCATCAGTGACCTTTTCTTTTTGTTTGGCTTGTTTGAGGGTCCGCGTCACCAGAGCAATTGAATTGGTTTGCTCAAAGACATGCGCCACAATGAAGCCATCGTAGAGGTCCTTGATAGTGGACAGATATGCCCAGCCCTGCAAGGTGCGAATGTAGGTCACATCCGTGACCCATTTTTGGTTGGGCTTGGTCGCGACGAAATCCCGATTGAGCACGTTGGGGTAGCGATGGTAGGTGCCGATTTCTTCCAGCTTTTTGTACATTTTGGGCTTTCTGGCTTGCGAACGAATGCCTAATTTGTTCATCAACCTCAAAACCGCCTTGTGATTGATCGCAAGTTCAAGTTTTTGCTGAAGGTGGATCGTGATCCGCCGATACCCGTAGCTTTTGTGAGAAACCTCATAGACCGTCCGGATTTTCTCCATCCGTTCCTGGTCTGGGTCTGTCTCTGCCAATTTCCCTTCCCAGGCATAATAGGCTGCTCGCGAAACACCGAAGAATTTACACATCGCCTTCACTTCGTATTCTTCTTTGTGGTGGTAGATCGCCCGATATTGCGCTGCGCGAGCTGCACTTTCCGCAATTCGGCATGGAATTTTTTTAGCAAGGCGTTCTCCATCCGCAGCCGTTCTATTTCCCGTTCTTCTCCCTCCCTTTTCACGGGTCGCCCAATCGGCTTATGGAATGAGAGTTCCCCTTCTCTCCGATACATCCGCACCCAGGCTTTGATCCTGTCTGCCTTTCGGATATTCAGCTTCTCCGCTATCGTTGCATACGTCACGTGTTCTTCCATCACCAGACGCACTGCCTCCTGCTTGATTTCCTTCTTGTAGTGCAACATTCCTTTTCTGCCTGACATAAAAGCACCTCCTGTGCTTATCTTCTCACAGGAGGGCTTTCTTTTCGTGTCTGCTTTTCGGGGTTCAGTTCACTAAGCCGTCTGCTTTTTTATGGGCTTACACCGGGCTGCACTTCGCCGCCAATCACTTCCGATATTGTCTCCACTTTCAAACCTGCGTTTTGCTGCCTGTAACCAATCCATTCGGCAAATTGGACAAACGTATCGTAATCCACAGCATATTCATCACAGCCATTACAAACGTGATGGAAAACAAAGATCATCCACCCGCCGCCATCGGCTGAAATTTCCTTCACATAGCTTGCCATCTTATTGAAACTGGTATCCTGCACGATATATGGCATGGCTTCAAGTTTATAAGGGTCCGCCACCGGCATTTCCTGCGGACCATCCGTGACGATGCGAGCGTTGTTATATCCACACAATTTCACCGTTTTGATCGCTTCATCATCGTAATATCCAAACGGATAGGCAAACGAAGTCACGTCAAAACCCATATTGAGAAGGTTCAATCTATCCTGACAGACTTCTTTTTTCAACGCGTCTCCCCTTACATCGGAAAGGCTGGAGTGAGTTAAGGTATGTCCGCCAATCTCATTTCCATCCTGATAGAGATCATGCAATTGATCCACGGTCATGTATCCATCTGAGCCGGTCAATCCGCTCACGACGTAGAAAGTGGCGCGTAATCCATTATCCTTCAAAGCAGAACGGACCAGATAATTATCCGCATCGCCATCGTCGAAGGTCAGGCTGATCAGGGTATCGGAGAAATCTATATTGGCTTTATCGAGAGTAGGCTTGGGTTGGGGAGTTGGGGCTGCCGTGCATCCTGCCATAAAAAGCGTTGCGATGAAAAACATGGCAACGGTCAAATACATCTTTCGCTGGAAATTCATATACGAATTGGAAAATTGCGGCGTTCGTTCGTCCATAAATTGTGGGCCCGGTAGGATTCGAACCTACGACCAAGCGATTATGAGTCGCCTGCGCTAACCGCTGCGCCACGAGCCCGTTTTAAGTATCAAGTGTCAAGTATCAGGGTGTCTCGTGACACTTATAGCCTGACACTTGACACTGCACGTCAGAGAGCGGGAGATGGGATTCGAACCCACGAAATGTCAGCTTGGAAGGCTGATGCCTTACCACTTGGCGACTCCCGCAAAGCGAGGCTGATTTTACTTGCAGGTTGGCAGGTAGTCAAGCACCTTGACCGTCCCCGTACTATACAGTAAAATACCGCCCGCATTAATCGATGCCCTCGTAGCTCAGTGGATTAGAGCGCTTGCTTGCGGAGCAATAGGTCGGCGGTTCGAGTCCGTCCGAGGGCGCACAAAGCACTTCTCATCAGAGAGGTGCTTTTTTTGTTAGGTCGTCGTGCCCCATCGAGGGATAATCCGAGTCCGTCCGAGGGCGCACAAAGCATTTCTCATCAGAGAGGTGCTTTTTTGTTAGGTCGTCATGAAACAGAAAGGGGAAATTGTCCTGCTTTTTGTTTATAATCCCACTCATCATGACAAAGAACAAACCGCATATCCTCCTCACCAACGACGACGGCATCCGCTCGCCCGGTCTATGGGCAGCCGCATCGGAACTCTCGAAGATTGGTTACGTCACCGTTACTGCGCCGCGCCAGCAATCCAGCGGAATGGGGCGCAGCCTGCCCAGCACATCCGATGGGATCATTCAAAAAGAAACGGTACAGGTCAACGGACAGGAATGGGACGTATACGCCATCGGCGGGTCACCTGCACAGGCAGTCCTGCATGGCATACTCGAGATCGTCCCGCATGAACCGGACCTTATCGTTTCAGGCATCAACTACGGGGAAAATGTCGGTTTGGGCGTCACCATTTCCGGCACGGTGGGAGCCGCAATGGAAGGCGCGAACCTCGGCTTCCCAGCCATGGCAATCTCGCTTGAAACCGATCCACACTATCATCTCAGTCATTCCGAAGATGTGGATTTTTCAACAGCCGGATATTTTGCGGGATATTTTGCCCGCCTGCTTTTGGAAAAGAAAAGGTTCGAGGGCGTGGATGTGCTCAAGGTGGAAATACCGCGTCACGCCACGCCGGAAACGGGTTGGCAGCTTACAAGGCTTTCCCGCCTCCGATACTACAAACCCACTCCCTCCAAACGTGCATCCTGGGACCAACCCGGTCCCATTGGGTATGCCCATGATGACAACCTCCCCCACGAGCAGGAAGACACAGACGTCTACGTTCTGCGGACAAAGAAAATGGTTTCAGTCACGCCATTGGATCTGGACATGACCGCCCGCGTAAATTTCAATGACCTTGAACACCACCTGCGGGGTAATTAATTTAAACATCCAATTTCTGGAAAATAAATGGTGCAAAAAGCAGAAATCAATCAGTATGACTTCATTGACGCATTACGAGGGCTTGCCATTCTATTGGTAATCGCCACCCATGTTGCGTCTGTTGCTCGACCCAGTTCTACATTTTTAAGGTTGCTCACCGCAAATGGAGCCTATGGTGTGCAGCTTTTTTATGTGGTTAGTGCCCTCACATTATTTCTTTCCACAGACCAGCGCACTTACCATGAGAAAAACCCTATACGGAATTTTTTCATCCGTAGAATCTTCAGGATTATGCCATTGTTTTATATTTCCATTATCGCCTATTCCATTGTTTTTGGAATTGGTCCAAACTATTGGGCGCCAAATGGACTTAAATGGTGGCATTATGTTTTAACCCTACTGTTCTTGAATGGCTGGCATCCCGAAGCCATCAATGCAATTGTCCCATTAGGCTGGTCCATTACCATTGAAATGTCCTTTTATCCATTGATACCATTCCTCTACAAAAAGATTAAAAGCAAAGCAAGTACACTTATTTTCATCATTGCGAGTCTAGTACTACAAGTCGTTTTAGTTTCCTTATATAAACCCATCCTAATACAGTTTGCAACTGGATATATTGTACAAGACTACTTTTACCTATGGTTTTTCGCGCAACTACCCGTTTTCGGGTTGGGGATATTGGTTTATCACATTCTGCGAAAGCAACCGTCGCAAGACAAGGATTGGGGAAGCGCTCTAATATTCCTATTCTTTTTCCTTTTTATCGTCTTTCTTCAAACAACCACATATAAAGACATCATTCCACCTCACATCTTTTATGGGATTACTTTCGTCGTCCTTACACTCGGTCTATACTTCAATCCAACAAGGGTATTCGTCAACCCATTTATGCAATGGATGGGAAAGATCAGCTACAGTCTATACCTAGTACACTATATTTTCCTACCCTACCTGCAAGAATGGATAATTTTTGATACATCTTCCTTTGGAAAAACTACGCAATTTGTCCTATATTATATTTTCCTGCTGGCTATTTCCTCGGGAATTTCCTACATTACCTACCGCTTCGTGGAAATCCCCGGTATGAACTATGGGAAAAGACTCATTCGAAAACTCGAAGACTTACCCTTGAAAACCTGATAGCTTTTGAGAAGAAGTTATGACAAATTTATTATAGGCAAACATAATAGAATATGTCATAATAGTCTTGTCGCGCGTATCCCAGTGAACGCGACGGCGAAAATCTTATCAACCGAAAATGTGTGCATATTCAGGGTGTCAGCACACCAAAACGGACTCTACCTTTATTGGAGGGTACCATGTCAACCACAACGATCACTACCACTGTGTCACAACGCAAAAAAGTGACGACTCTCACGTTCCGCCAAAAGAAGGAACGCGGCGAGTCGATCACCATGCTGACTGCCTACGACTATCCCACCGCCATGGCAATGGACAAGGCAGGCATCGACTCCATCCTCGTGGGCGATTCGCTCGCGATGGTGGTGCTTGGCTATGAAAACACACTGCCCGTTACGATGGATGAAATGCTCCATCATGCCCGGGCAGTGGCGCGCGGAGCAAAGTCCGCGCTGCTTGTCGGCGATATGCCGTTCATGTCGTATCAAGTCTCGGTGGAAGAAGCACTGCGGAACGCCGGGCGTTTCCTACAGCAAGGCGGCATGGACGCGGTCAAACTCGAAGGCGGGCGCGAGCGTGCGGATACAGTCCGCGCCATCACTGCCGCCGGTATCCCCGTTATGGGGCATATCGGGCTGACGCCGCAATCTGTTCACCAGCTTGGCGGATTCCGCGCACAGGGAAAGACCGCTTCAGCAGCCAAACGCCTGCTCGAAGATGCGCAAATTCTCGAAGAAGCCGGTGCGTTCAGCATCGTGCTCGAATCCGTTCCGGCACGGCTGGCGGATTACATCTCCAAACACATCACCATTCCAACCATCGGCATCGGCGCAGGCGCGGGCTGCGACGGTCAGGTGCTTGTCACGCACGACCTGCTCGGTTTGTTTGACCGCTTCACGCCGAAGTTCGTCCGTCAGTACGCGAACCTGCACGAGACGATGAACAAAGCCATCACCGAATACATCGACGATGTCGAAACAAAAAGATTCCCAGCCGTCGAACACACCGTCGAAATGAACGAAGAAGAATGGGATGCGTTCCAAAAGGAACTGAAATGACAGAGAATATTTTATTGGTAGGCACAGGCGCGCTCTCGACGCTTTTCGCGGCACGCCTGAGTGAGGCAGGTCATCATGTTTCCATGCTTGGCACATGGAAGGACGGCTTGCATTCGCTGAATCAAAACGGCGCGCGCATTTCGGAAGCAAACGGAAAAGAACGCGCATTCTATGTCCGTGCCACGGACAACCCCGGCGACCTTTCAGACGTGAAGCATGCCATCGTCCTCGTGAAATCGTGGCAGACGAAACGCGTGGCGGAAAAGCTCAAGGGGATTCTCGCGCCGGATGGGATCGTCCTCACCCTTCAAAACGGACTCGGCAACCGTGAAGCGCTCGCACGGGACCTTGGAACTGAGCGTGTTGCTTTGGGCGTTACCACCACTGGAGCCACCCTGCTTGGACCGGGTCACGCCAAAGTTGGCGGCGAGGGAGTCATCTCACTGGAACAGAATCAGGCTCTCGGTCCGCTTGAGGCGGCTCTGCGGTCATCCAATTTCAATTTGCAGATCGTGGACGATGCGCGGTCTCTCATCTGGGGAAAGCTTGTCATCAATGCTGCCATCAACCCGCTGACGGCGCTGCTACGAGTCCCCAACGGCGAATTGCTGTCGCACCCGTGGGCGCGTAAAGCGATGTCGGCGTTGGCGCATGAAGCGGCGCAGGTGGCAGATGCGGAGCACGTGAAGCTGCCTTTTAGCAATCCAATCGAAGCCGTTGAGGAAGTGGCGCGCAAGACGTCGAAGAATCTTTCGTCCATGTTTCAGGATGTGCGGCGCGGCGCTCCAACCGAGATCGACGCGATCTGCGGCGCAGTGACGGAACGCGGCAGGGAGCATGGAGTTGACACGCCATACAACCGTTCATGCTGGCAGTTGGTAAGGGCGATATAGCAGATCAATAGCAAACGTCCGCAGAAATTTCTGCGGACGTTTTTTGTTCATGATCTTATCCCGCTCAAGGCGGCGTCTTCGCCGCCGAGGACTGCGGCGGGAGCATCTATATGAAGCTTAATTATTGCTTTGGCTTTTTGGCAGGCAGCCAGTACATCAGGTCACGACGGTTGAACCAGAGATATATCAACATGATGGGAAGCCCGATCATATAAAGCCCGCGCGGATAGTATGAGGAAATGCCGCGATAATCGACCGTCACGCCCAATAGATCGAAGACCATGTTGTCGATGGCAACCTGCCAGTAAAGAATCGCCGCAAAGAGGACCGCACCAGTCAGCAGTCCGAGCAGTGAGGCGAAAAATCCCTGACGCTGCATGATATGCCTGACCATGAAATAGGATATTCCGCCAAAGAGGATCAGGCTGGCGATCAGTTGAACAACAACTTCGAGATAGAACGGGTCTTTAAAAAAGAGGTTGGCGTATTGCGAAATATAAGGAAACCAACTGCCAATGCAAACCACCGCGAGGAAGACGATGAAATATATCAACGCAAGGATGGCGGACGGAAGTACAAGTTGATTCCCCGAAGGGCGGACGCACAATCCGCGCGAGAGCAGGGCGGGGTCTGGGAGCAGCCTGGCGATAACATCCAGATTACGCACGCCGCTGCGCATGTCCAGCCATTGGATGCGCGACAATTGCGGTGAGATCTTGTCATTGGATTGGACGATGACCGGATAGACCAATTGAGATTCGCAATCTGCAACGCTCTCGGTTTTGAAACGTGAGATAAGCGTAAAGGTCGCCTTTGCGGAGTCCGCACCTGCGGATTCGATGTGCCCGGCAGATTTAAAGGTGCGGTCCAATGAGATGGCAATTTCCCTATCCTGCGGCGCGTGGTCGATAAAGTACTTAATGGGCTTGTCTTGCGGAAATCGAGTCATATCGACATGGGGCTTGGCGGGTGAATTTGCGGATGGCTTGCCCCAGCGCTGCATTCCCTCCGACCGAAGCAGATACATCAGCCAGAGGTTCAAAGGGAGGCTGACAACTGCCAGAACCCTGAATAAATCGTACAGCGTGTCGCTGACTGACAAATTGGCAGTCAGGAAGATCGCAAACGGCATCATCAGCAGGGATGCCTGCACGGGAAGATAACTGAAATCGCGCTTGAAGATGCGGTATGGCAGGGGAACCAGAAAGAATGGAATGAAAAGCGTCCAAATGGAGATCAATGAGAAGATGGCGGCTGGAATGCTTAGAATGAAAGACAGCCAAACCACCGCAGGCACTTTGAACCCGGTCTGCGGAACGGGATGTTCCTCCTGAACGGGCGTTTTCAATTGGGAGAATAATTCATCCAACCCGGCTTTGTAATTTCCGCGAAAGTCCACCCACTCATACTTTTCGAGAACAGGCGGCAGTTCGACCGCCTCAAAGATCAAAAGGATAATGCGCTTCTTCTCCCCCAATACGCACTGCCATTCGACTTCGACGTTTCGGGACGCAAGGGACTCCTTGGATATCACCAATAGGATCACTTCCGCATCGGTGATGCCTTTATAAATTTGATCCTGCCAGGGAGAACCCGCCACAAGACTGCGGTAATCCAGCCAGACGGCATATTTCTCTGCTTCAAGACGGCGGACAAGGTCATCTACAAACCCTACTTCACGGCGGGAATAGCTGATAAAGATGTTCTGAGCCATGCAATTCTCCTTGGTGCCTCAAATTATATTCGTGAAAATAAAAAGCGACCCGTTTTCACAGGTCGCTTTCGAATGGAAATATCTACATCTTACTTACTTCACCAAGTTCCTCAGCACCGTATGCAGGATGCCGCCGTTGCGGTAGTAATTGACTTCCACATCGGTGTTCAACAACGCGGTGACCTTGAACTCGACGGTCTTGCCATCGGATTTGGTCGCCTTGACGCTGAGTTCCGCCTTGGGCTGGAGGTCGTCGGTCAAGCCGGTGATGTCGAAGGTTTCGCTTCCATCGAGACCGAGAGATTCGGCGCTTTGACCTTCGGCGAATCGCAGCGGAAGCACGCCCATGCCAACGAGGTTGGAGCGGTGGATGCGTTCGAACGACTCAGCGATGACGGCTTTGACGCCCTGCAGCATCGGTCCCTTCGCCGCCCAGTCACGGCTCGAACCCGTGCCGTATTCTTTCCCTGCGAGGACGATGGTCGGAACGCCCGCTTCCTGATACTTCATCGCGGCGTCGAAGATCGGCATTTCCCTGCCATCATACGTGGTCCAATTGCCTTCCTTCGGCGCGACCATCACATTCTTCAAGCGGATATTCGCGAACGTACCGCGCGCCATCACAAGGTCGTTGCCGCGGCGCGAACCGTATGAGTTGAAGTCCTTCGGCTGGACGCCGCGCTCCTGCAAATACTTTCCGGCGGGGCTGTCGACGGCGATATTTCCGGCGGGTGAAATGTGATCGGTCGTGATCGAGTCACGGAAGAGTCCCAACACGCGCGCGCCATTGATATCGTTGATATGCGGCACATCCAACGTGACGGATTGGAAGAAGGGCGGGTGATGGATGTATGTCGATTCGTCGCTCCACTCGAACAGGTCGCTTTCGTGGACTTTGATCTCCTTCCACATATCCGAACCGCTGAAGACATCCGCATATTTATCTGCGAACATTTCCGCGGTGATGTATTTGGAAACCGCTTCGTGGACTTCCTGCTGGGTGGGCCACAAGTCCTTGAGATAGACTTCCTTGCCGTCCGCATCGGTGCCGAGCGGATCGTTGTTCAGGTCAATATCCACGGTGCCGGCGAGGGCGTACGCGACAACCAACGGCGGTGACGCGAGGAAGTTCGCCTTCACGAGCGGATGCACACGTCCCTCAAAGTTGCGGTTGCCGGAGATGACAGCAGACGCCACCAGATCGGACCCGGTGACTGCCTTTGCAACTTCGCCGGGCAATGGACCAGAATTTCCAATACAAGTGGTGCAGCCATAAGCAATGACGTTGAAGCCAAGTTTAGAAAGCGGTTCGATCAAACCAGCCTTCTTGAGATACTCGGTCACAACGCGGGAGCCGGGAGCGAGGGAGGTTTTCACATACGGCTTGACGTTCAAACCTTTTTCCACGGCTTTCCTGGCGACAAGCCCCGCCGCGACGAGCACGGAAGGATTGGATGTGTTCGTGCAGGATGTGATGGCTGCAATGACAACTGCGCCATGCTTCATCTGCGTGGAGCCGCCGTTCGTGCCGAAGGTCGCTTCACGGGTCAGCGCTTCACCGGAGAGTTCGTAACCGCGATCCTTTACCGGCATGGTCAGCGTCTTGCGGAAGTTATCCTTCATATCGGTCAACGCGACGCGGTCCTGCGGGCGTTTGGGTCCAGCCAGGGAGGGCACCACAGACCCGAGGTCCAGTTCGAGCGTGTCGGTGAATTCCGGTTCAGGGCTGTTCTCGTCGCGGAAGAGTCCCTGCGCGCGGAGGTAGGCTTCAGTCCGGTCGATCACTTCCTGCGAGCGTCCGGTCAGCCGCATATAGCGAAGCGTCTCTTTATCGACCGGGAAGTAACCCATCGTTGCGCCGTATTCGGGAGCCATGTTGGCAATCGTTGCGCGGTCGGTGAGGGACATATTGTTCAAGCCTTCGCCGAAGAATTCGACAAACTTATCGACGACGCCCTTTTGACGCAGCATTTGAGTGACGGTCAGGACGAGGTCGGTGGCGGTGACGCCTTCTGTGAGCTTGCCGTACAGTTTGAAACCGATCACATCGGGGAGGAGCATGTCCATCGGCTGACCGAGCATGACGGCTTCGGCTTCGATGCCGCCCACGCCCCAGCCGACGACGCCCAAACCGTTGATCATGGTGGTGTGCGAGTCGGTGCCGACAAGCGTATCCGGGAAGGCGATGGTCTCGCCGTTCTCTTCCTTGGTCATGATGACATCTGCAAGATACTCAAGGTTGACCTGATGGACGATGCCGGTCATCGGTGGGACGACGCGGAAGTTGCTGAAAGCTTTCTGTCCCCATTTGAGGAACTCATAGCGTTCGCGGTTGCGCTGGAATTCGATCTCGGTATTGCGGTCGAGGGCTTCGGGTGTGGCGAAGAAATCCACCTGCACCGAGTGGTCGATGACAAGGTCAACCGGCACGAGCGGATTGATTCTTTTCGGGTCGCCGCCGAGACGGGCAACTGCCGAGCGCATGGCAGCCAGGTCCACAACAGCGGGCACACCGGTAAAGTCCTGCATGACGACGCGCGCAGGCAGGAATGGAATGCCGGGGCGGGTGCCTTTGGGAGTCCACGCTGCGATGTTCTTTACATCTTCCTGCGTGATCTCCTTGTCGTTGCACTGACGAAGCGCGGCTTCGAGCACAACGCGGATGGAGTAGGGTAGTTTTTCGAGTTTGGTGAGACCGGCTTTTTCCAACGCCTCGAGCCGGAAGATGACGTATTGCCTGTCGCCCACTTTTAATACGTCGCGGGACTTAAATAGATCGTTCATAGTGTGTCTCCTTTGAGTGTGATTTAACCCTCACCCTTTCCCTCTCCCTGAGGGAGAGGGGTGCCGAAGGCGGGGAGAGGGAACTCACACCACAATATTACGAAGAACACAAAGGTGCGCCTTTGATATCCTTTATACAATGTGGTGGGGGTAACGAAGAAATTTAGAGCTAAATTATACTAATTGATAGGCGTATGCGGAAGTGGCTTCCGCAAGGCGCGCCCATGGCATGGACTGTGTCAGCCTGACAATTCTTTCGTGAGGTTTTGGACCAGCTCCGCCTTTGCAGGCTCGGGCAGGAAACACGACTCCGCAGCCACAAGTACGCATTTTTTGAGAGCAGCCATCGGAATATTCAGCTTTTCACGCGACTGCTGAAATTCATGCGAAAGCGTAATGCGGGAAACGCTGGGATCATCGGTGTTGATCGTGACTCGCAATCCACTCTCGATCATACGCGGAAGCGGATGCTCCTCCAGCGTTCTTACAACGCCCGACTGGAAATTGCTCGTCGGGCAGACTTCGAAGGTCACTCCGCGTTCCCTTGCGAGAGCAGCGACTGATTCATCTTCAAGTACACGCACCCCGTGACCGATGCGCTCCGCGCCGAGGTTTAAGATCGCATCGCGGACATTCGCAGCTGGTCCCCACTCCCCTGCGTGGATGGTGATATGCAGCCCTGATTGTTTTGCTTCCTTGAATATCTCATGGAACGGCTGCGACTTGAACTCCGCTTCGTTCCCCGCCAGGTCCATACCGACCATGCCGTTCTTTTGGTATTCCAGAGCCAGCCACGCCACCTGCTCGGCAAGCTCCGGGCTTTCGTGCCGATTCACCGAAGCGAGCAAACCGACCTTGATGCCGAATGTCTTTGCGGCTTCCTGCGCGCTGGAAATTACCCAGTCCATTACATCGTGCAGCGGAAACCCCTCGGCACGGCTGAGCGCCACGGGTGTGAAGCGCAGCTCCATATAGCGGACGTTATCCTTCGCCGCATCCTCCACCGCTTCCTTGGTGATGCGATGGATCACATCCGGCGAACGGTAGAACAATCGCAGCGTCTTGAATTTTTCGAGGAAGTTGGAAAACGTCAGCGGGTCCTGATCCTGTACCTGTACAAGTCCGCTCAAATTAAGCAGCGAGGCGGGCACCGTCACACCATGTTTTCTGGCAATATCCATCATGGTCGAGAGACGTAAAGACCCTTCCAAATGGCGGTGAAGTTCCACCTTTGGAAGGGCTAGGTATCGGTTGAAGGGAGTTGTATCGTCTGCCAAAACTCTTCCTCTAAGAGCGGCGGCGTCTCTTCTTCTTGCCTTGAGCGGCACCGCCGATCTGCACCGACGCGGTTTCGCCCGGCGCAGCCTCTGTCTCTGTGGTCTCGATCGGTGTGATCTCCACCCGCCGCGGTCTTGCAGCGAACGCGCGGCTGATCACCAACCCGCGCACATCTTCAAGCAATTGCTGGAACATTTCAGATGCGCTTGATTTGTATTGTACCAGCGGGTCACGTTGGGCGTAAGCCTCGAGACCGATCGCCACCCTCAATCCTTCCACTTTTGTTAGATACTCGACCCACAATTCGCTGAACGCGCCCAGCAGCAACTGGCGGTGGACTTCATTCAAGACGTATCTTCCCAAAGCGGTGGATAGCTGCGCCGCCTCTTCCTCGCTCAGGCTTGATGCAGCGTCATTGAGCCGATCCTCACCGAAAGCGATCCGCGCCGCCGGACCAAAGTCCGCGAGCTTGGCGGCATTCTGACTCAAACGCGCAAATTCGCTTTGTCCCCAGGTTTCGCGCAAGGCTTCTTCCGCCGCCTCAAGGTGACTCATCACCTCATCGGCGATGGTTTCGGCATTCAAATTCTCCAGAAGCTGGGCGGCATAGAACACATAGGCAAAGCGCGTGAAAACCTGCTTGACTTGCTTGTGCGTCCGCTGGTCGAAGGCGGTGCGTGAACCTTGGGAAAGAGTGATCAACAGCCGCAGTTTGCCCGAAACCGTGGACACATCCTCGCGCTGCATGAACAGTTCGATATCACGCGCAACCTGATTGTTTAACCGCTCACGCTTTTTGTCCAACGATTCGCGGGTGGTGGTCATTAGAATGTCTGCCAGCTCATCCCAATCGGACGGCAGCGGACTCTGCCACTGGATCTGCTCGCCCACGCGGTTCTGGATCGCGCCGATGACACGCGTCGCGCTGATGACCGTCAACTGGTTGGCGACCATCTCTTGAATGACTTCCCTGGCGTCTTCCGGGTCGTCCGCCAGTTTTCTCAGCAGGTCGTTGTTCGCGCGCAGCGGCAAATGGACAAGCCCGTTGATCTCTTCCATCAAATTCTGGGGCTTGGGCGAATCTTCGCGATCGCGCAGCCCCTGGAAGAAGGCGTCCATCGTGTCTTCGCGTTCGGCGAGCTGTGTTTCCAGAACCTCGCCGGTCTTTTCGATCATCGTCTCGATGGCATGCAAGGCATGGTTATGTTCCGCTTCGATGGACTTGGCAACGAGGTCCAACGTCTCCTTCTTGACGCCTTCGGCATCTTGAGCCGTCACTTCGTCGAGAAGTAATTTGAAACCGTAGGACGGGAACAAGCCGTTCTTTGAATCGAACGCCGGTTGGACCTGGTCGAGCCAAGCCAGCAGCCGCCACGGACCTTCTTCATCCGCAAGCCCGACTTCCACGCGCTTGGACACTTCATCTTCAAGCATCTCGGCAACGTCTTCGCTCAGGTCTTCCTTGATGAAGATGCGGTCGCGCTGACTGTAGATCTGCTGGCGCTGTTTGTTCAACACGTCATCGTATTCAAGCAAATGTTTGCGGACATCGAAGTTCGCGCCCTCGATGCGGTGCTGCGATTGTTCGATGACGTTCGCCACGAGGCGCGCCTCCAGCGGAAGCGAATCGTCCACCTTGAGGCGTTCCATCAACGCGCTGACCTGCGCGCCGCCCTGCACACGCATCAAGTCGTCTTCGAGCGAGAGATAAAAACGCGAGGAGCCGGGGTCACCCTGACGGGCGGCACGACCACGAAGCTGATTGTCGATGCGGCGAGCTTCATGCCGCTCCGAGCCGAGGACATGCAAACCGCCCAATTCCTTCACGCGTTCCATGTCTTCGAAATATTGCAGGAAGCTTTTGACCTCCTCCTCGTAAAAGCCGTACGCGGAGGGGTCCAATTTCTTTAATTCTTCACGGCGTTCTTCATGGGTCATATCGAACGGGTCTTTGCCGCTCGCGTTGTTGAGCACGCGGTTCACCGCCGAAATGACCTCCTCTGCCAGTTCGCCGCCGAGTTTAATGTCGACACCGCGACCTGCCATGTTAGTGGCGATGGTCACCGCGCCGAACGCGCCCGCGCCCGCGATGATCTGCGACTCTTCCGTGTGGCGGCGAGCATTCAAGACCTGATGCACAACGCCGCCCTGGAAGATCTTCTTCAGGCGGTCTTTCGCCGTTTCGGGCAGTCTCAGGATCTCGAGCAGGGTCTGCAGGTTCGTCTCATCGTCGAGGCTGATGTTGGTCATGCCGTGCGGTTTGATGAAGGCGCGCAAACTGTCGGGGGTGATCTTCTCAATGGGTTCGTTAAAAGGCACGAGGTCCGCAATGAGGCGCCCGTCTTCCTCCAGATTGTTCACGCGGAGGTAATGGTCACGCACGAGGATGTATTGCATCAGGCGGCGGACAGGTTCCGCTTTGAGGCGGTTCGAAAGCCGCTCCGACGATTCGACCGAAGTGGTACCCACCAGCAGCGGACGTCCCAGCGCGTTGAAGCGGACGATCTCCTGCACAATGGCGCGCAGTTTCGCCTCGACCGTGCGATAGATGACATCGGGATAATCCTTGCGGCGGAAGAACAGCGGCTCGGTCTCGCCGGGTTTTGAGAAATAGGAATAGGTGTAGCCCTCTTCATCCTTGTCCTTGATCTCGACCAGCGGCGCGTCCTTGCCGAAGGAGAGGTATTCAAGGTTCGGTGAAATGGGCGAGACTTCGAGGGAGTAGATCTTGTCGAACTCTTCGGCTTCGGTGAGCGCGGTACCGGTCATGCCCGAAAGCTTCTGGTACATGCGGTAATAATTTTGCAGGGTGACGGTGGCGTAGGTGACCGACTCCGGTTCGACCTTGACGCCTTCCTTGGCTTCCACCGCCTGATGGAGACCATCGCTCCAGCGCCGCCCGGGCATGAGCCGCCCCGTGGACTCGTCCACGATGACAACTTTGCCTGCCTGTACCAAATAATCCTTGTTGCGGTGGAAGAGGTACTGCGCGCGCATTGCCTGCTGAAGGTAGCCCATCAGACGCGCCTGTTCGGGGTTGAGGTCTTCGGGGCGGTCGGGGTCGAGCAATTGGACGCCCAGCAGGGATTCGACGCGGCTCATACCGATCTCGGTCAGGTTGATCGAGCGGGATTTTTCGTCGATCTCATAGTCTTCGGGCTTGAGTTGTTTGACGATCTGCGCCATGCGCCCGTACCATTCCAAGTCGCCTGAGGCGGGACCTGAAATGATGAGCGGGGTTCGTGATTCATCAATAAGGACGTTGTCCACTTCGTCGATGATGGCGTAGTAATGCCCGCGTTGGACGCGTCCGTCGAGCCGCATTGCCATGTTATCGCGCAGGTAATCGAAGCCGAATTCGGAGTTCATCCCGAAGGTGACATCCGCCTGATACGCTTCGGCGCGGTCCACCATGCGCAGGTATTGCTGGTCTTCCTGCGGAGCGTCGCGTTCGAAATCGACGATAAACGCCTTCTTGCCGTTCTCGGTGACCGCCGCCATTTGCAGCACGCCCACGCTCAAGCCGAGCAGATGATAAATGGGCGCCATCCAGCGCGCATCGCGCCGTGCCAGGTAGTCGTTGACCGTGATCATATGCACGCCGCGCCCGAGCAGGGCGTTGAGGTACACGGGCATGGTCGCCACGAGCGTTTTGCCTTCACCGGTGCGCATTTCCACGATCTCGCCGGTGTGCAGCACCGCGCCGCCGATGATCTGCACATCGTAGTGACGCAGACCGATCGTCCGTTTGGAGGCTTCGCGCACCACCGCAAACGCTTCGGGCAGGATCTCCTCTAAAGCGTCCTGCTCCGCTTTCTGGCGGTCTTTCTCGCTCAAGCCTTCCGTGTTGCCGGTCAATTCGACGAGGCGAGCCTTGAATTCGTCCGTTTTGGCGCGCAGGTCGTCATTGCTCAGGGACTCGAATTGAGCCTCCAGCGCGTTGACCTGCTCCACCAGCGGGCGGTATTTTTCGACTGTTTTTTTAGTAGGGTCGCTACTGAATATTTTTACGAAGTTTTTAAGCATGAAATCCCTTTCAACGGAAAGGGATTATAGCATGGGGACTATTGGAGGAATGTTAGAGAAAGTTAGCTGTCTTTTACTTCAGGGATATATCTAGCTATTCCCATCCAAGCTACCATAATACAACTCAAAATTATAACGAAACGCATTATATACTTCCCCAAATATCATATTGATATTTTTAACGGGAGCAACGCCATTGCTAATTGCCTTTTGTTTTATTTCTTCTAAAAGCCCACGAAGAATACCAGGGGATAGTTTTATAGCAGCTAAATCTCTATCATAAAAACCTATACAAAATATATTCGTATAAGAGCAAGGACCATTTCGTTCACCACAATCTCTATCAACAAATTTAAAGTTTAGAGTTCTGCCAATTATTTTATATATTTCAGTCGGCTGATGTCCACCTGTTATTAGTAATTTCGAAGAATGAAAAGATATTTCCAAGTCATCAAAAAAACGCTTATTAACTATTTCTCTTTTCGCTGGTTTCCTACGATAGGCTAAAAAACTGTCAATTACTATTAATCTGTCACGATGCGGCAGTATAAACTCAGCTAATTGTCTAAATAATCCAGAACGCCCATCGGTCGGATCCTGTAACACAGGGTTAAATATATGTATAGGGTGTATAGAATTCCCTAATCCATACTTTTTTACTTGCACAAAAAATTCAGCTAAGGCTAAATTTGTAGCGGCAATAAATCTCGTATTCACCAAACTATTAGGCGTCCAAATTATCCAAGGGAAAAAATGCCACTTAAATTGTGATGTCAATCCTGACATTGTTCCTGCATTTCTAATAGCAGATGCTAAAGACCAACCGGTATCTATTAGTACTATTATCGTATGAGGTTCTCCTTCATCCAAAGTCTCAGCATATGATGAAATAATATTACCTACAGAAGACCATTTAAGTCCTTTTGATGATTGCGGGAATGGTTCAAATGCTAAAATAGGAGTTTCACCGGGCATACTCAATTGACTATAATCATGCCCAAATCTATCACGTGGAAGATCTTGCAACTGCAAGCTCTCAAACCACAAGGCTGATAAATCTGTATTATCTCCTTCGTCAAAAACGAGAATACTAGTTGATTCGCTGTATTTTTTGTTAGCAAAATAGCATAAAGCGTTCAGTAATGCCGTGGTTTTGCCAGAACTTCCCATGCCCCCAGTCACAAAGTGTATATCAATTGTTATCTTTGTCATTTTACCCTTCCTTTTTTGCGAAAAACTATCTAATCAGAAAGAAAACAACCACTGTAACTACAAAATAATATAAAAATCTTTGACGAAGAACACTTTTTAGCAAATAATCCCCTCCAGGAGATGCCTCTACAATGTCCCCATTTTCATCCAAATCAAAATCATAAATATGTTTCACTAAATCCATGCCAGCTTGACCCTGCTGTGATTTCACCAAAGAGGATAGCTCAAAAATTATTCGATTATGATGTTCTCTCCATACATGATCGTGAAGTTGCATAGAGAGAAAAGCCATAACAACAATAATTGACACTATAGGAATAAAGTTTCCAATTGTTACAACTGAATTAAGGTTTACGATATTAGACAAAAGTACCACAGCTGTTCCCACAAAAATTGCCTCTAAAATCAACCAGAATTCTATTTGTTTTAATGATGTTTTTTCTTTGTACGTTGTTGGCGTTAACCGTCGTATATTAAAAACATTGGTTATCAATATCAACAAAATTACAATAATATTGTAGACTAACAATATATAACCTGATGTGCTTCCGTCTATAGATGGCGGGAATAATTGCAAGATCAAAAAGATTAAAGTACCCAATATAAGCACAGTCCTGACAAGGTAAGTCAAATAGCTAAATCGTCTTTGCTCTTTATTGTAATTGTTAAACCCAAACTTTACCTGTCTGTTTTTCATATTTACCTCCAACCTCACTCTTTCACTTAAATACTAACCAATCGAGAATTTTACCCGCGATATAAGCAAATAAATTTCCAACAAAGCCTATTAGGACTTGATATAAAAAAGGGTTTTTATATTCAAACCCAACATCAAAAATCAAACCATTACTATATGTTGGCAACGAGAGATTTACAACTAAAAAAACAACGGGAACTATTGATATAACAAGGCAATTTAATAATGTACCCAAAAAAATCTTTTTACCTGAAGGGTAGTAATTCGGAAAAGAATAATAATAAATTACTCTCCAAGCCTCTGCAACAACAGATATTATTATTATTAATACCTGAACACCTACCAAAACCACGATCGAAATATATTGTCGAAGCAAGAAACCAATAAACCAGGAAACCGAAGAGGTTAAACTTGCAATTGCTATGATTATAAAATATATTCTTTGAACATCTGTTGAATCAAAAGCCCAATTAAATATCTTGTCGAGAATTTTATGCAAAATAACAGTTAGTGGTATTGACACCCCGATAGCCACAAGCATTTGGCTTCCAAAAAATTGGTTGGCAGTCATTTTACCCCTTAAGTCTTCAAGAGTTTTTTCTCGGTTTTATTTTAGAAAGAATATTGACTATTCCTTTTCTTGCGCTCAATGGATTGTCTTGGTTTTCAAAAAACTCTGAAAAAGATGCCGCCATGTCGTTTTTCTTCGATTTTAAGTGGGACTCGCCCCAAGCAAGAACGCGAAATAATGAGATAATAAGTATTAAGCTGAATTCCTCTCCAAACCCAAAAGATTCATTTACATGTTCAATTGCATCAATTGATGCCGATCCGAATTCCAATCCACAAATTGTTGCATATTGATGTGCAAATTGAATATTGTTAGACGCTAATAAATGGACATTCATAACCGAACTTGTAATTAATCCCTCAGCAACGGCGTCTTCTCGTTTTAAATATATTCCTTGATGGAAATGAAGCCACCATGCAAATTGATTTTCTCCCTGCTGCCAAGTTAATCTCAATATATCATGTTTTGCTTTGCCCTGCCCTACAGAAAACAACTCAGTAGAGAAGCCAAAGGTTTCTCGAAAAAGCGCTTCAAAATTAGATGCAAGTTTACTTTCCAATGTAGCAGGGTGATTAATAACATCCCATAGTAAATCTCTACAACGATAACCAGGTGTAATAAATCTCTCCAAACCATATTCATCATTTATGATATCGCGAATAAGTCCAAAGGCATCTGGGTTAATCAGTCCGGTCTCTGGGTCTATTTTATCTAGTGTTAATAAAATACCATGATTAAAATAAATCCGTAAAATATCGCCTAATTCGGATTTCGTATGTGCTACAGAGTACTTCACTAAGAATCTTCTTAATTGCTCATAATTATCTGGAGTAGCCCTATCCCCATTCCAGAACAAATAGTGATAGATAACAAGAGTCCTTAATATCCAATCAGACTCCCAAAACAATTGAAACTTTTCTTTTGAAAGGACAGTCATAACCAACCTCAATACACTCACAAAACTTTTAGGCGGAAAATTGCGGTGATTAAATAACCCAACATTACCATAATACATAATTTCTTTGCTGATTTCAACCCCTCAAAGTCGTTGTCTTTGTAACAAAGTTGATGGGCGAAATTGAGGAACTGATTACAAGACGCACTTCTCCAAGGGGTAAATACGGTTTCAGGTCCAAAACCGGCTGGCAACAAGACTGCCAGTCGGTAACCCCTCGGTGGATTTATAGCCCTAAACACACACGTTTTGTCCTGTTTTAAATATCTCCAAAATATCTATTAAATGCAGACTTCGGAGGTCTCACCCTACCCAAATTAAGCCAATTAAAACTGAAATTAAACCAATTAACTCGCGCGTTAAACCAATTAACTTTCAGGTTAAATCAAGAAAAAACGGCTCAACCATAGGGTCAAGCCGTTGCAGAACCGGAGGGACAGGGAAAGGGAATGTTTAATCGCTTACCGGAATGGGGTCATCCGGGTGTTCGGCGTTCCAAATGGCGATGATCTCGGCTTCGGAGATATTGAAATAGCCCGAATTCGCCCATGTGCCGCGAAAACCGGCGTTCACCTGCTTGTCCAGATCAGGGTTCACGCGCACCTTGATGTTTACCGTACCGTCCTTCTTGCCGATGGGCTGGTAGTGTGTGCCGTTTGGCAACTGCACAATGCGCCCCGCCTTCAAACCGGCTTCGATCTGCACGTCCAGCTCCGCCAGCACAGCCAGAACAGAGCCCTTGCTCTGGTTGGTGGCGGCAATGATGTTCTCGATCAGTTCGTCCTTCTTCATTGGGCTGCCCAGTTCGATCTTGGGTCCGTAGGCTGCCCACGCTTGAATTGTCTTTGCCATTTGAATGATCCTCCGTATTGTTGTGGTTGTATGGTGTCCTGCCCCGCATCCGGGTTCCTTGCAAAGATGGATTCAAAATTACACGCCGCTCCCACCAGCGGCGTGCACCCCAACCCCCGGTCCCCTAGTCCCCAATTCGCATCGACGATCCCCTCCAGGTGTCAATGCGCCAGTGTGCTGGGTGGTTCGTGCATCATGGCGAGGAATTCGGGCGCGAGCGCAGGGTCGAAATGCCTGCCCGATTCGTTGGCGATGTAGTCCAGCGCATCCTTTGGCGACCAAGCCTTGCGATAGGGTCGGTCAGAGATAAGTGCGTCATAAACGTCTGCAAAAGCAAAGATACGAGCCTGAAGCGGAATGGCGTCCCCGGCAAGCGCATCCGGGTAGCCGGAGCCGTCCCATTTTTCGTGATGTGAGCGCGGGATGAAAAGAGCCGGTTCGATGCCGGGGATCGACCTGAGCAGACCCACAGCCGCCAGCGGGTGTTGGCGCATCACGGACCATTCCGCTTCGGTCAGCTTCCCCGGTTTCAGCAGGATCTCATCGGGGATGATGATCTTGCCGATATCATGCACCTGCGCCCCGCGCCGCAGGTATGCCAGTTCCTGCTCGCCAAAATCGAGGCGGCGGGCAAGGTTCACCGCCGTTTCGGTCACGCGGCGGGTATGGTCTTCCGTTTCGAAATCGCGCAGATACAGCAGGCGCGACCAGCCTTCGATCGTCTTCTCAGTGGAGATCGGCACATTTGGGACCGTCCACGAGAAATCACGATAGGCTTCCATGTTCCAGATGAACAGCATCCATGTTCCTTTGTGCGTGGGGATCAGGCGGAATTCGTACCACCCGACCATGCCGGGCACGAGCACGACCATGGCTTCGAACACGGCATGGCTGAAAGACCGGCGCACGCGCGCCGAAGCAGTGCTGAACTTTTTCAGCACCGTGGCGGGAAGGATGTCCCGGATGTTCACCGTTCCGGTGGGAACGCCCGTGTGCAAGTCATTACCGCTGCGGAACTTGTAGTTCACGATACGTCCGTCTTCTTTGAGAACGAAGAGCAGATCGTCCGCTTTTTGCAGAAGAGACTTGAACCCGCGTTCGAGACCCGGCATATCATCCGCCACAAGAAAGGCGAGCGTATCAGTCAGCATGGCTGAGCAAACCATAGACCTGTTTCGCCAGTTCGGAAAGCGAATCGGCGTGAATGGACGCGATCAGAAGTTTTTCTTCGGGCGTGAGGAGGAACGTCTCGCCGAGGTAGCCTTTTTGAAGCGCCTCGCGCGGGTCTTTCAACAGCATGTCGCGGAATTGACGGCTCACCACCGCCGCCGCAAAGACCCGGCTCAGTCCATCCGAAATGGCAGGCTGCACTGGAGCCGCAGTGTTGACCGAATTCATGGAACGGGCGGGAAAAGAAGCGATCATGAGGTAGTCCTTTTTGTAGTAAGACCGAACGTATAAGTTTTTTGAATGCCGAGCAGCCAAAAGACACCGAACGCGATCAAAACGTCACCGAGGCTGAAAGCCACCTGGTAGGGTGACCAAGCCGGAGGGAGGAAGCGATCCGCGAGCAGTTCGAAGCGGGTGGCTTCCGGCGGCAGAAGAATGTCCTTGACGCCGAAACGCGCTCCAGTTGGGATATCCGCTAAAACATCCTGCGGCACAAGCCGGCTCGCCGTCTGCGGGCTGATGGGCATGAAACCGCCGTTCGCCGCCGTGACGATGAAGTTGAGCAGTGCGCCGAGGAAAAGCACCCACATACCGGGCAGTTTGCGGTTCAGCCACGCAAAGACCAAAAGCAGGACCTGCGAACCGATCAGCAGGATGCCCGCCAGAGAGTCTGAAACCTGCGCGCGCGCTTTGGGGAAGTAAAGGATGATGACCTGCGGCAGGAAGGCGACGAACACCAGCCAGACGGATTTCAGGTCGGGCGCTTCATACCTGCGCCCGTGCAGGCTTGCCCACCCCAAGCCGACGGCTACGCCCAAAACGAGTGCCGCAAGCAGGATCATTAATGGCTGATATTTCCACCGTCATCGGGCGCGCCGACGCCGAGGACCAGCATGGTCAATGAGACGAGCACGAGGACGAGTTGGATGTGCTGGCGGTTGATCTTTGAAGCGGACACGATCAAGAGGTTCAGTTTGTCTTTCATTTTTGACTCCTTGTTTTGAAAACCGGACATTTATTGGGCGTAAGATACTTAGCCGCAGGCTTCAAAACAGGCTTCAAAAAACGTAAGACGAGACGCTGACGAGCGCGGAGAAAAGGGGAAAATCCGCGTTTTCAGCGTTTATCCGCGTCTTTTCCCCCTTAAAAATAAACTCACCCGCGAAATCTCGGGGTGAGTTGTGGTGGAAATTGTGGTTTTGGTTCTCTGGTTTTCCCAGTCCGAAGGACTTCCACGAACTGAGGCAGGGCTTCAGCCCGCCGAAATCTGATTTCCTGCAAAAGTCAACCGCAGGTCAGGCTTTTGCAGATCAATAATCAAGCCGGGCAATCCATACTCTAAACCACGGAGGCACAGAGCCACAGAGTTTTTATCTGATTTTCTCCGTGATTCAGCACACAGGTTATTGAAAGCAACGCTGTTTTCCCTCACCCCAACCCTCTCCCAAAGGGAGAGGGGACTCCCTTCCCCATCGGGGGAAGGGTTGGGGATGAGGGCGCGCAAGGCAAATTACTTGATCAGCCGCTGATACAGTTCTTCGGTCTCTTTTGACGGCGGAAGATTGAACTGACTTTTCATCGCATCGACGCAGGCTTGATACATCCGCTTGACGTTGACGCGGTCGTTCAGGCGGGCGTATGCCTGCATGCTGGTTTGGTAGGCAGGCTCACAGCCGAGGTCGAAGTCGATGGCGCGCTGAGAAATGGATATGGCTTCGTCTAATTTGGCTTGCGTGAAATAGAGTCCCGCCAAAGTGACCAGCGCGTCGAGATAGTCCTGTCTCAAACGTTCGCGGTTGTGGATGGTCCAATCTCCATAAAGGTCGCTGAGGTAGGGTCCCTGTACAAGGTCCACTGCGCGTTGAAGGAATTCGATCTGCACGATGGGGTCATCCGCCGATCTTGCCCGGGCAAGGAACGCATCGAAGGCTTCGACGTCGTATTCGAAATCGAGCTTCCTGTTAAAGGAATACTTATTATCGTCAAACGTGACCGCGTCCGGACCAACCGCCCGGCGCAGGCGATACAGGTCATTCTTAAAGCGCAGTCTTAACCGGGCGGGGTCAACCGCGTCCTGCCAGAGGATGTCGATGATCTGTTCTCTTGTCAGCGGTTTCGGCAAAGTAAGCATACAGAAGAAAAGTTCCCGCACCGACCGCGTCCGCCAATTGGAACCGGTCAAAGGTTTTCCATTGACGATAACAGCCGACTGTCCAAACCCTTGAATATTCAAACGCGAAACAGGGCTTTCGACCACCTTTGCCTGTCTCCGCAATTGACGATAAAGCCCCGGCAATTTTTTGGCAAAACGGTCAGACTGGGCGAACAGGTCGAGCACGGGTCGTCCAACCGTTGAGTTGCCCTGCAATCCCACCAGCCAGGTCTGCGCCTGATGAACCGCCGCCAGCGCCGCCTGATGCGTTTTTCCCTTTGACGATACAGACGTCAAAAGCTGGGACGCATTCCCGGGATTCCCAGCCTGAAAATGCGCCGCCGCCAGCCAAACGCGCGTGATGGATAATTCCAACTCACGGTGATCATTCAGAAAACCGGTTTCGGCGTCTGTTAATTCTTTCACCGCCTTTAGCGGATTTCCCTCAAGCAAATGAAGCCGCCCATGGTGCAAATGCAGCTGGCTTTTTTCATAGTCCGAACCCTCCGCAAGGATGGAAGCGCCAGCCTGTTCGAGCAGAGACCGCGCAAGTTCGGCATCCTTTTGCAGAAGCGCCATATTCGTTTTTGAGAACAGGATCAAATGGAACAGGAAACGTTCGCCCACATTTTGATTCACACTCTCGGCGTAACTGTAATTCTTCTGCGCCATCTCAACGTCTTCCAGTTCGGCGTACAGGTCGCCAAGACTGATCGAGATGAGACAGTCATACCGGGGTTGGTGACTGTTGCGGGCATAGATCAAGCCTTCTTCGAAGGTCAGAGCCGCTTTTTCGTAATCCGCCTTTGCCTGATACAGTCCGCCCATGTTGTTCAGCAGAACCGTCAGCCAGTACTGATTATTTTCCTCCTGCCAGATGTGAAGCGCCTTGTCATACGAATTTTGCGCTTCGGCGAAATCGCCGAGGGCGCGGTACGCCATGCCTGCTTCCATTAATAGGACGGGGATTTGGGAACTGATATTCAGTTGGGTGTAAATATTCAAAGACCGATCCAGGCACGCCGCCGCCTGATCCGCATCCCCCACGCGATGAAGAATCAGTCCCTTGAGCCGCAGCGCGCTGGCGTGATAGTCCTGCAGATCATCCTGCGCCTCGGTATTTCGAATCACCTCTTCCGCGCATTGCAGGGACTCGGTGTACTTTCCAAGGAAGCGATAGACAGTTGCCATACGGAGCATGGTGAGGATCAGCCCTCGCGCATCACCACTTTGACGATGGCCTGTTTCTGCCTCCTGAAGCAGACGCAGCCCCTCGTGCGAATCCCCTTTCAGTTGGGCGATCGCCCCGCGGATCGAAAGCAGACCGGGTCTTCCACGCAGCAGGGAGGGCGGCAGTTCGTTCAACCAGCTTTCCAGCGTCAGATGGGCGCTCTGCATCATGGACGTGCCCGCCCGTTCGATCAAATCCGCCAGGGCGTTGTTATCCTTCAATTTCAAACAAATCTGATGCGCCTTGACCCACTCGCCCATTTCTTCATACGCCGCCTGCAAGCGGATAAGGATCGGGGAGACTTCATCCGGACATTCGCGCGTAAACCGCTCGCGGATGAAATCCCGAAAGAGGTGGTGATAGCGAAGCCAGTGTTCCTCTTCACCGACGGGCAGGGCAAACAGGCTGCCGTTCGTTATAGACTTGATCCAACCTTGCCAGTCCTGAGGCTCCGGGTAGAACGGTTCGAGTACGCTCTGGCAGAGTGAGGCGTCGAACTCATCCATCAGGGAGGTGCGCAAAACAAACTCCCGCAGTTCGGGAGGCTGCTGGTCCAATACCTGTTGACCGAGATACTCGAAAAGGTCTGCGCCGTTCGCAGGGGCGGTAAGTTTGGCGTTTCGCCGCAGGAGGTTCGAATTGGAAAATTGCAGTCCGGTGATCCAGCCTTCAGATTTCTCAATAAGGTCATCCGCTTCTTTATCGGAAATTTGTAATCCGTTGTTTTGCGCCAGAAGCGCCTGAAGTTCCTCCCGTTGGAACTTCAAATCGGCATAGTCCAACCCTTTGACCTGTTCGCGTGCAACGAATAGTGGAATGCCGCTTAAATGAGTTACCCTCCGCGAGGAGATGACCAGGTGACAGTTCTCGTCCATCAACTGCGCGAAACGGTTCACAAAGTCATAGATCGGCTGGGCGCCTTCCAATAAATGAAAGTCATCCAGAATAAATACAAAGTGTTCCTTGACCTGATCGTACAACTCGTTCACCAGCGTTACGGTCAGGCGTTCCATTTCCTTGTCGAAAGAATTCATGTTCTCCAACAGGTTCATGGATTGTTTTCCAAAACCGGGGAAGCGTTGTGCAAGCGCGGCGATGAAATAGGCGATAAACCGCTGGGGTTCGCTGTCCAGCTCATCCAGAGAAAGCCAGCAGGCAGGCAGTCCGCTCTTGTCGACCAGATCGATCAGCAGCGACGTTTTTCCATATCCGGCAGGCGCGGTTACGAGCGTCAACTTTTCATCCAGGGATTCGAACAACATATCCAGCAGCCGTGTGCGGGTCAATAATTCCTTGCGGCGGCGCGGAGGGATGATCTTGGTTTTACTTACAGGAATGGGGGACATGAGCTACAACCAATCTTACAACCAGCAGAACGAACACAATAAAGTATTGTATCGGATAAGTTTTTATTTTATCGTTACAAGGGAATAAAAAAATAAAAATCGCCCTTTTAAGGGTCATAAAATCAATAGACTTTCATCCAGTCTATTTTTGACGTTCCGCGCCGCATTTGTATATAGAGCCGTCGAAATACTTTAAGCTACCCGTAGGGTGATAACCTGAACATGCGTGCTATAATGCCCGTTAGTTCGGTAGTGACATAGTTTTGTAGTTATGTAGTCCACTGCCGGGCGTCTCGTTCCCACCGCCAAAATCACCAAACTATCTAACAACTAAACTATCTCATGTCCTTTGCCCATCTCCACGTCCATACCGAATACTCCCTGCTGGACGGCTTCTCGAACATCAAGAAGCTGGTCAAGCGCGTCAAAGAAATGAACATGGACTCGGTCGCCATCACCGACCACGGCACGATGTTCGGGGTGATCGACTTCTACAAAGCGGCCAAGGCAGAGGGCGTCAAACCCATCATCGGCTTGGAAGCGTACATGTCGGCGCGCGGGATGAAGGACAAAGACTCCAAGCTGGACCGGCAGTCCTTCCATCTATTGCTGCTCGCCGAGAACCAGACCGGCTATCAGAACCTGCTGAAGATCGCCTCTGCCGCACAGTTGGACGGCTTCTACTATTATCCGCGCATCGACCATGACTTTTTGGCTGCCCACTCCGAAGGGCTGATCTGCACCTCAGGCTGTATGTCTGCAGAGATTCCGCGGGCGCTGCTGCAAGAGAAACCCGAAGAGGCGCTTCGCAAATGGAACTGGTATTACGACGTCTTCGGTCCAGACCGTTTCTTCGTCGAGTTGCAACAGCACAACATCCCCGAAATCCTCGACCTGAATAAAAAACTGCTCGAACTCGGCGCGCGTTATTCGGCGCGATATGTCGCCACCAATGACGTCCATTACGTCAACCAGGAAGATGCACGTTTACAGGACGTGCTGCTGGCGATCCAAACCAACTCGACCTACAACGATCCCGACCGCATGCGCATGACGGATGATTCCTATTTCCTGCGTTCGCCTGCAGAAATGAACAATCTCTTCGCCGAAGTTCCGGAGTCGCTTTCGAATACGCTGCTTATTGCCGAACGCTGCAACGTGGACCTCAGTTTCAAAGGCTACCACCTGCCGGAGTTCCCCGTGCCGGAAGGTCACACCGCGGAATCCTATCTGCGCTCGTTGTGCGAGTCCGGAGCGGAGAGAAGGTACGGGGACGATTGCGACAGCCCCAAAGTCCGCGAGAGGCTGAACTACGAGCTGGGCATCATCCACACGATGGGCTTCGATGCCTACTTCCTCATCGTCTGGGACCTGTGCATCTTCGCCCGCGATCACGGCATTTGGTACAACGCGCGCGGTTCGGCGGCTGGCTCCATCGTGGCGTACACGCTCGGCATCACGATGGTGGACCCGCTCGAACATGCGCTTATCTTTGAACGCTTCCTCAACCCGGGGCGCGTTTCGATGCCCGATATCGACCTCGACTTCCGCGACGACCGCCGCCACGAGATGCTTGAATATTGCGCGCGCAAATACGGCAACGACAAAGTGGCGCAGATCATCACGTTCGGCACCATGGGAACGAAAGCCGCCATCCGTGATGTGGCGCGTGTGATGGAAATTCCGCTGCCCGAAGTGGACAAGGTTGCGAAACTCGTTCCATTTTCGGCGGGCGGGACGACCGTTTCGGAAGCGAAAGAGATCAAGGAATTCAAACAGATCTACGATACCGACCCGAAGATGCGCGAAGTGATCGACCTTGCAGAAAAAATGGAAGGGACGGTCCGCAACGCAGGGACGCATGCCGCAGGCGTGGTGATCTCGGATAAGCCGGTCACGGAATACCTGCCGCTTCACCGCCCGACCTCGAACTCGGAAGACACCCCCATCAAATCGGTAACCCAGTTCGAAATGGGCATCCTCGACTCGCTCGGCATGTTGAAGGTGGACTTCCTCGGTCTTATCACGCTGACGGTTATGGCGCGCGCCTGTGACCTGATCGAAAAACGCCACGGCATCAAACTGGACCTGTATAACATTCCCATCGACGACCCAAAAGCATTTGAGATCATGGGTGCCGGGCAGACGGCTGGAATTTTCCAGGTGGAGGGTGGCGGCATGACGCGCTGGCTCGTCCAGATGAAGCCAAAGAACCTTGATAACATCATCGCGATGGTCGCGCTGTACCGTCCGGGTCCGATGGCGTTCATCCCCGATTACATCGCGCGCATGAACGGCGAAGCGGAAGTGATCTACCGTCACCCCGCCATGGAGCCGATCTTCAAGGACACGTTCGGAATCCCCGTCTATCAGGAACAACTTATGCGCGCCGCCGTGGAACTCGCCGGGTACACACCCTCCGAGTCCGACGAACTGCGAAAAGCCATTTCGAAAAAGAAAAAAGAAGAGATCGAAAAACACCGCAAGAAGTTCGTAAAAGGCGCAGTGGAAAAAGGCATGGAGCAATCCGTTGCCGACGCGATCTACGCGGACTGGGAAGAATTTGCCCGTTACGGCTTCAACAAATGTTTGCCCGGCAATGTTGAAGTGTTGGACTCTGCAACGGGGCGACTCGTCAAAGTGGAAGATCTGTATCGCGGCGTAGTAGAGATTCAAGAAACTCTTTCCTGCAATATTTCCACACTGAAATTAAAGAACCAACCCGTGCTCAACGTCATGGACAACGGCGTAAAGCCCGTCTTCCGCCTGACGACAGCGCTGGGACGCACCATCGAAGCAACGGGTAATCATCCTTTTTACACTTATAACGGCTGGCGCAATCTCGAAGAACTCCAGATCGATGAGTTCATTGCTGTTCCACGCATCATTCCGGTGGAAGGCAAACAGGAATGGGCGGACCACGAAGCAATTGCGCTCGGTCATTTGCTGGCAGAAGGTAATCTCTGCCACCCGCACTCTGTCTATTACTACAATCAAGACATGGAACAGGTAAACGACTTTATAAAGGCTGCCGAGTCATTCGAAAACGTCAAATGCACAATTGCCATGCACAAAGGGACGTATTCCATCTACGCCGCCCGCGCCAACAAACAATATGAACCCGGCATTTTCACCTGGGCAGGCAAATTGGGCTTGCTTGGCAAAAACGCCCGCACCAAGGATTTTCCCGCTTCCGTTTTTGAACTGAATAACCGTCAGATCGGACTGATCATCAGCCGCATGTGGGATGGCGATGGTCACATCGACTCACGCGGGCGCAGTCTGTACTACGCCACTGCTTCACAACGCCTAGCACAGCAGCTTCAACACCTGCTTTTACGCTTTGGTATTATCAGCCGCTTACGCACCGTGGAATTCCCTTACAAAGAAGGGCGGATCGGCTATCAAGTATTTATTACCGGATACGAGAATATCAATATCTTTAAAGAACACATGGGCTGTTTCTTAATTAGCGCGAAAAAGACTCAAGCCCTCGAAGAGTTGACTGCCTCTATTCCACCCGTTGCTGTCGGCACAAAAGACATTATCCCCGCCGCGGTCAAAGAACATGTACGTGCTGCAAAAGATTCTTCCGGGTTGACCTGGAAGGAAATCACCGCCACTACAGGAATTGCCCCACGCGAATTCTCGCCGACCAATTCCGCCGGCAAGATAGGCTTTGGAAGAACCACACTTCAGCGCATTGGCAATTATTTCGACGACCCGAATATTAAACGGTACGCCGAAAGCGAAATCTATTGGGATCGCATTGCTTACATCGAATATGTCGGCGAAAAACAAACCTACGACCTTGAGATCGGCGAAACGCATAACTTTGTCGCCAACGACATCATCGTTCACAACAGCCACGCCGCCGACTACGGTGTGATCGCCGTCCAGACTGCATATCTCAAGGCGCATTACCCCGCCGAATACATGACCGCACTGATGTCCGCTTCGGCAGGGCAGACCGAAAAGGTCGCCTTCTACGTTGCAGATGCGCGCAGTATGGGCATCCCCGTTCTGCAGCCGGATATCAATTCATCCATGTGGGATTTCAGCATCGAAGACGTGGACGACAAACCCAACATCCGCTTCGGCATGGGTGCCATCAAGAACGTCGGGCAAAGCGCCGTACAGCCCATCATCGAAGAGCGCCTCGCCAAAGGCAGATTCAGCGACCTCAACGACTTCGCCCGCCGCGTGGACCTCCGCGCTGTTGGCAAGCGCGCGCTTGAAGGGCTTACCAAAGTCGGCGCAATGGATATGTTCGGCAACCGCGCCTCCTTACTTGCTTCGATAGACCGCATCGTTGCCATTTCCAGCAACCACTTCCGCGCCGCCGATGCGGGACAAATGAGTCTCTTTGGCGCAGAGACAGGTATCGTCGAAGAAATCCACCTGCCTGAAGTCAAGGACGTGGACAAACGCGAGATGCTCAACTGGGAACGTGAACTCATCGGGCTTTACATCTCCGACCACCCGCTCAACGAATACCAGACCACGCTCGCAAAGATCGTCAGCTATTTCTCCGGTCAACTCAGCGAAGCGAACCACGAAGAAAAAGTCCGCATGGCAGGTCTCGTCACCGGCGTGCGCCCGTACACCACCAAAACCGGCAAGCCGATGGGCTTCGTCCAACTCGAAGATATTCAAGGCACCGTCGAACTCGTGCTCTTCCCCAAGACCTGGGATCAGGCAAAAGACAAAATGACGATCGGTCAGATCGTCATCGTCGAAGGCAAGGTCGATCAGGGCAGCACTCCGCCAAAGATATTGGTGGATACGGTCAAGACAGAGATCAATGTGACAACGTCGGCGGATGATCCCTACATCACAGGGGATGCGACTCCCAAGCCGCTGCTCGCCCGAACCGAATCCCAATCTCCCCGCCGCCCGGAAGCGGCTCAAGCCAAGCCGACAGTTGCTCCGCAGCCCAAGCCCGTTCCCACGCCGAAAGCGAATCCCCAGTCGAGTAACGAGACGACCAAGCCGCAAGTGGAAAAGGTTGTCAAAGAAGAGACTCCCGCCTACGACTTCGATGATGACGTTCCACCACCACCCGATAACTTCCCCGACGGCTGGGAAACCGAGTGGCAGCCATCCTTTGATGACGCTGCTTTGGCAGCAAAGCCCGCGCCGAAGTTCAAGAAGAATGAAGAGGTGACGCCTCCGTTGGTGACTCGCGCTGTCGAGGCGTTGAGTCAAGCCGGGGTGACAGACCCAGCCGAAGACAGGGACGAGGCGGTCATTCCGTCGCTGTATGTTCCGCTTGCCAAAGAGAACAAGGACAAGGACCATCCGCCGCAGCAGATCACCGTCACCCTGCGCCCGACCGGCGACAAGGAACGCGACAAGCGCCGCATCAAGACGCTTTACGGCACGTTGATCTCGTATCACGGGCGCGATAAGTTCAGTTTTCAGATTTTCGAGAGCGGCAAGGGACACCTGATCGACTTCCCCAACGACACGACGCGCATCTGCCCCGAACTGTTGGAGCGACTTAAAAAGCTGATGGGCGAAGAAAATTGGCGCGTGGAAGAGATTACGTTTCAGTAGATCCGCGGGTAAATAAACTGGATAAGAATAAAAGAAAAATCAAAAACACCACATTTATGCATAAATGTGGTGTTTTTGATATATAATTCCCATATGGCAGACAACTCATACAAAAAAATCTTTGCCGACCATAATGGTATTCTACGAGCTTCACAAGCGGTGGAACTGGGCGTGCCGCGGCATGTGGTATACGAGATGGTGAAGTCGGGTGAACTTGTGCGTGAAGGACCGGGTATCTACCGCCTAAGCGACAGCCCTCCGCTCGGCAACCCCGATCTGGTGCAGATCAGCCTGCGTGTGCCGCGGGCAGTTATCTGCCTCATATCTGCACTATACTTTCACGAATTGACAACGCAAATCCCCCATGCAATATATTTTGCCCTGCCACGCGATGTCAAAGCCCCGAAAATCCATTATCCGCCCATCCGCGTTTTTCATTTTTCAGAAGCACCTTACAAAGCCGGTGTTGTCGAACACGAAGTAGACGGCATCAAGGTCAAGATATATGATCGTGAGAAAACGGTCGCTGATTGCTTCAAATTCCGCCAAAAAGTAGGAATGGATGTGGCTCTTGAAGCCTTGCGCGATTACATCAGGCAGCCGAAGATGAACGTGTCTCTGCTGTTGAAATACGCACGCGTGAATCGTGTGGAAAAGATCATGCGCCCGTATATGGAGGCGCTGTTGTGAAGGAACCGGTCAGAAATATCCCTGCTTCCATTCTTGCCCGTCTGCGAAATCAAAGCGAAACAATGCACAGACCCTTCGCAGAAACCCTCCAGTACTTTGCAATGGAAAGGTTTCTATATCGGCTTTCCAAAACGAAATATGCTGAAAAGTTCATCCTCAAGGGCGGATTGTTGTTTTACGTTTGGAGTCTGAACCTGCGTCGTCCAACCCGTGATATTGATTTTCGCGGCTACGTTTCCAGCGACAATCAGAGCCTGCTCAGAATCATCCGCACCGTCATTCAGGAGTCGGCGCCTGAAGATGGGATTGTATTCAACCCGGAGTCAGTGTCAATTGAAGAGACACAGATAGATGCAGATTATCAGGGGATCCGCGTGAAGTTAACCGCCTCACTGGACCGTACCCGCATCCCTTTACAGATCGACATCGGATTCTCCGATGAACTCGCTTCAAAAGCCGAAAATATCGAATATCCCTGCATTCTTCCCGAACTTAAATCTGCTCAAATCAAGAGTTATCCCAAAGAAGCTGTTGTGGCAGAAAAATTCCACGCGATGGTTCGGCATGCCGAGTTGAACAGCCGTATGAAGGATTACTATGACCTTTGGCTGCTTGTCAGGACATTTGAATTCGATACCCACAACCTGCAAAGAGCCATTAAAACAACATTCGGACAACGAGATACAAACCTGCCAACAGAACGCCCCATAGGATTGACAACTACGTTCGGTTCAAACCATCAAACCCATTGGAATGGTTTTTTGGAAAAATCCAAACTAGAAACAGAGGAAAATAATAACTTCGCAAAGGTCATCGAACTTTTATGGGAGTTCATCGAGCCTCCTCTTCGGAACTCAGTCGAAGAGAAACGATCTAACTCCAGGTGGTATCCAAAAAAAGGGTGGAAATCATTTTAAAATAAAGCCATATTACAAAACATCCGAGTTCTCAGGAACTCGGATGTTTTGTTTACAGGGAAATCAATTCAGGTTGCTTGACCAAATTCGCCTGCATGGACCACGGTCCCGTCCATGTAACGGTGACGGGCAGGACTTTGCCGCGCAGGTCATCTTCGCTTTCGACAAAGACCAGTTTATTGGTGGGGGTGCGTCCGCGCCAGCGACCTTTGACCTTATCTTCGAAGAGCACATCCACGGTTTGACCGAGATATTTCGCGTTGATCTCGCCGACGATTCCCTCCTGCAAGTCTTCGAGCATGCGGAAGCGGCGCATCTTTTCTTCGTCGGTCACGTCGTCCACCATGCGGCGGGTGGCAACGGTCCCTTCGCGGACGGAGTATCGGGCTAAATGGGCAACATCCAGCTTGAGGTCCGATAAGACGCGGTAGGTTTCCATGAACTGTTCCTCGGTCTCGCCGGGGAATCCGACGATGATGTCCGTCGCAATGGAACAATCGGGAATCTGTTTGCGGATCTTTTCCACGAGGTCGCGGAATTGTCCCTGAGTGTATCCGCGTTTCATGTTTTCGAGCACGGTATCATCACCGGCTTGAATGGGCAGTTCAATGTGCGGCATGATGCGCGGCAATTCAGCAATGGTATCGATCAATTCATCGCCAAAGTAGTTGGGATGCGAAGTCAGGAAGCGGATACGTTCGATGCCTTCCACTTCATGGATGATGCGAAGAAGCGCGGCAAGGTTGGGTCCGTCGGGGATGTCCTTGCCGTAGCGGTCCACAATTTGACCGAGAAGGGTGATCTCTTTCACACCCTGTTTTGCCAGCGAGCGGATCTCGGCAACGATGTCACCGACGGGACGGGAACGTTCCACTCCGCGCTTGTAGGGGATGATGCAGAAGGTGCAGGCGTGCGAACAGCCATAGACGATGGGCACATGCACGCTGACGGTTTTGCCCTGTTCGGCAACCGGCAGTTTGAGTTCCTCGTCCATCATCAGGAAGCGGCGGGTGGTTTCGGCATCTTCAAGCGATTGCACTTCACCCTGTGTGAGATGCGAGATCAGCGGACCCGGATCAGACGGCGGCGAGAACACATCCACGTAGGGGAGTTTTGCCTTGAGCTTCTCCGCGCCGCGCACACCGACGAGACATCCCATTAAATTGATGGTGAGGTTGGGATTCTTTTCTTTCAGCTTCTTAAACGAACTGACACGTCCGATCGCCTTGTCTTCAGCAGACTGGCGAACAACGCAGGTGTTCAAAACGATAACGTCGGCTTCTTCGGGGTTTTCGGTAAGCGAATAGCCGAGGTGCTCCAACGACGAGCCGACCCGCTGTGAGTCGGCGACGTTCATTTGGCAGCCTTCGGTCCAGATGTGATATTTCATAACGGGCGGAATTATACCAAGATTGGTCTGGATTAAAAACACAAGCCGCCAACTTTGGTCAGGCAAATGGCATTGACCGTTGTCGTAATAAGAAATGTGACAGATACGATTGTCAGCCTGAAGATGTCACTGAATATATCTGGAATGTGAATGACCAAATTATTGTATTTCGATAAGCGAACTGTATACGAACAAACTGAAAGCTTCCCCCTTAAAGAATTCCCTGCAAATCAAGCTCGACAACTTATTTGTCTGCGAGCAATTCATCATATTTTCTGCGTACCTCGCGGATATCGTCCCACATGAGCGATTTGGGCGAGCCGGGTTCGCGCGATTGGTTCCGTAGTAAATAGGATGGATGGAAGATGGGCATCAGCCAGCGTCCGTTCAAGTCTATCCAGTTGCCGCGCAGGGAGGTGATGCCCGTCTTTTGCAAAATGGACTGACACGCCACATTCCCGGTCAACAGGATGACGAGCGGGTCGATGAGGCGGATGATCTCAAAAACGAAGGGACGGTAGAACTCGATCTCTTTATCGTTGGGTTTGCGGAATGCTTTGCCGTCATCCCCCGGCGGCATGCGGAAAACGGAGTTGGTGATGTAGATGTCATTTTCGGGGTCGAACTCCGCCGCCTGCAGGATCTTATCCAGCAGTTGACCGGCAGGACCCACAAATGGTTTGCCTTTGATATTTTCCTGCGGACCCGGCGCTTCACCGACGAGAAGCAATCTGGCTTTGGGGTTGCCGCGGCTGATGACGATGTTCGTGCCTGCATTTGCCAGCGGGTCATCTTTCAGTCCGCGAATGGCGGAGAGAACCTCGTCGAGCGAGTTATATCTGGGTGCATCGAACAAGCCGGATTGAGTCATGTTGTCTTCCTACGCTAAAATTTGTGATGCTATTTTACGTTATTTTATAGCGAATGAGTCTATATCCATGTTAATTCTTAAGAATCACATGTGTCAGCGTAGGGAATCATCAATGGAGAGGCGCAGTTTCAATGTCCAGAAATGAGGCGCGGCAATTTCAGTCCTCTTCTGAAAGGGGATTAAAGCCGCGCCCAAGAATTTCTTGTGCCGGTGAAACGATGACGAATGCATTGGGGTCTTCCTTGGCAACCGCAACCTTAAGGTTATGGACTTCGGTCACGGTCAGCGCGCACATCAAAACAGAGTGACCCTTGCCTGTGTACATCCCCCTGCCTTCCATGGATGTGACGCCGCGCCGGAGATCGGCAAGGATGCGTTTTGAGACAGATTCCGCCTTATCGGTAATGATGAGCGCCAGCAATTGTTTCCGCTTATGCTGCGGGGCAAGGAAAGAAGCAATTCCCCTTTTGGTAGTTGTATCCGTATGACCGTTATCCTCGCCAAATCGCGGCAGGATCTCGCCGGTTGCCTGCGTCATGCCGAGTGTGCCTATGGCGATCAACACGAGGACGAGATGATACAGAGCACCCAACGCGATCATGATGTAGCCGGGAATGGGTCCGACCGCGCCGCGTTGAACAAACTCTGCAACAGATACGGCGGGCTGCGGGAAAAGAAAATTCTTTCCGAACCACGAAGCGCCGAGAATTAAATAGATCCAAAGATAGTTGCGCCGCAGACGCCGCCCGAACGCCTCCAACATGGAGATGGGAAAACTCGGCGCGAGCAGGTTTTCTGCCAGACTTTCCGCCCATTCCGGCGAAGGGTGGAAGGGCGGCACAAGCATGGGCGCGTAGAAATCGGTTTCCATGAGTCGCACGCGATAGCTCCATAATTCATAATAGCGGTAGCGCCGCGCTTCGATGAAAAGGAACCACGTCACCAGCAATGTGTTGAGGATGATGACGCCATGATGCACATTGGGTTGGCTGAACGAGACAGAAAGCGCCGCGCCCGTGGAGACCACCGCCCAGTTGGTGGTCGTATCCAATCGCTGACGCCAGACGTTCGAGCGCGTGATCTCGGCGCGGAAGAAATGCACCATGGCAGTGATGAATTCGCTGGTCTTGGCGCGATAGCCGCGGTAGGTCCATACGGGCTCTTCTTCCGGCACGGATTGCGTGGGGGGAGTTGTTTTTTTTCTTGGCATGTTTATCCGATCGGCATGATAAGCGGCAGAATGAGAAGCAGAATAATAACGAGCAATATCGTGAGCGGAATGCCCACACGCGCATAATCCTTGAAGGTATATCCACCCGCGCCCATGACCATGATGTTAACAGAATGCCCAAGCGGAGACATGAACGCCATCGAAGATGCGATCGCCATTGCCATCGCAACACTGCGCGGCTCCATGCCGACCTTTAGGGCTGCGCTGATAGCAATCGGCGCAATGACAGTCACCGACGCGGCGCCGTTGATCACCTGCGTAAGAAGAACCGTCAACAAGACCAGTCCGCCCAGCAAAACAAGATGACCGTATCCGCCAACATTGGCGACGATCCAATTCGCCAGGAGCGCGGCTGCGCCGGTCTTATCCAACGCAACACCGACGGGGAGCATCCCCGCCACCATGAACAGGCTGCGCCAGTCAACCGCGCGATAGACCTGGTCCATACTCATGATGCCGATCAGCACCATCATTATTGCACCGCTGAACATAATCTCCGTGATCAGGGACGGGAAGATGACTGCCATTCCAAGCGTTGTGATCATCAACAGGACCGTCAACCAGCCGCGCAGAGTCATACGGATAGTGGATGCCGACTCAGCCAGCAGGATCAACCCGGACTCCGTACGCAGCAAATCCAGACTTTTGGCTGGTGCCTGCAACAGCAAGCCGTCACCAAACTCCAATGCCTGATCTGCCAACCGCGTGCGGATGGAACGTCCATGCCGCCAGACTGCTAAAACCCTGGCTCCATATTTTTGCTGGAATTGCAGGTCGCGTAAACTTTTGCCCGCAAGGTCAGAGCGGGGAGCTACCGCCGTCTCCAACAGGGAAAGGTTCGGGCTTGCAAGATATTCATGTTTCCATTCGCCGGAGGGAAGTATTTCCAGAACCTTGTTCAACGCATCCGGAACACTATCCTCCGGGCGGGCAAGGATCAAAAGGACGTCACCGCCTTTGAGTTTGGTTTGTGGGTCAGGCGGCAGGGTGTTCTTTCCGCGTTGGATCGACAGCACGTTCAAGTGATATTGTTCGCGTAAACCACTGTCCATCAAGGTCGTTCCGTCCAGAGCCTGTTTTTTCAACACCGCAGCGCGCACGAAACGATCGTTCAATTGATATGTATCGAGCAACACTTCACCCGATTGCCGGTCACCTTCCTTTATACGCTGCGCAGGAGATTGCTCAGGCAAAAACTTTCTCCCCCACAAGGTAACGAACAGGATGCCCGCAAATGCCAGCGGCAGACCGATCGGCGCAAAATCGAGCAGACCAAAACCGGGAAGGTCCACATCCCGTAAAATGCCGCTGACGATGATATTCGTTGTCGTCAGCAGGGTTGCCATGCCGCCAAGAATGGTCCCAAATGCGAGGGGCATCAGCAAGCGCGAGGAGGGTATCTTCGATCGCCGCGCCACGCCCGAGATCACCGGGAACAACAGGGAGGCAGCCGCAATGTTATTCATAAAAAGGGACAGCAATGCCCCGGCGGTCATTACGCCAAAAGTCATTCGCCGCGGACCAGCGCCGAAAAGGCGTACGATGAACGCACCCAGCCGCTCGGTCGCGCCAGAGCGGCGTAATCCATCCGCAAGAATGAACGCAGACATCATGATGATCACCGCGGAACGGCTAAAACCGGAGAACGCCTCCTGGGGTGATAATATCCCGCTCAACCCCAGGGCAAGCATCAACAATAACGCAACAATGTCCGGGCGAAGTATGTTCCTTACAAGAAGAATTGCCGCGACCCCTAGAAACAAAAAGGTAATTTCAATTTGTGTCATATCAATATAGGCTCATGATGGCAGGTAAAGCCATACTCCTTATAGCGCGTATAAGAAGCCAGAACAAGATACCAAAAGGTATTTCTTACTTTGGAAGTTTATACGCTTCTTTTACAGGCTTGAGCGGACGCGCCAGCCAATACGGGCGGCGATTTCCATCGGGGCTGACTTTATCGGCGGGTCTGGTCAGCGCCAGCCATTCGCGATATTTCTCCATCGATTTGTTCGTATCCACGAAGACATCGCCCGCTTTTTCGCCCGCGTCGGCTTTGGTGACGCTCATCACCTTTTGCAGCCAGCAGTGGACTCCGCTGATCGGGTCAGGGTGGACGGCGTGCGTGAGGTTCTGCGAGACGCCGACTTCGCTCCACCAGATGCGGCTGGTATCCGGGTCAGACGAGTCCCATGCTTTTGCGCCGTGCAGCACACGCAAGAGGAAACCGCCTTTGCCGTCGTCGTTAATTTCCACAAGATTTGACGCACCGCGATTCACGCCTTCACCTTCCTTCAACCGGAAACGCCCGAGGTGATGACTGATGGCGATGATGCCGGGCTTGATTCCTTCCGTTACCCAAACACTATCCACAAAGTAGCCAATTTCCGTTTGAACTTTGGCAAGGTCGCCCGTGGTCACGCCGATGCGTTGAGCGTCTTCGGGGTTCATCCAGATCGGGTTCTTGTGCGAGATTTCATACAACCACTTCGCATTTGCCGAGCGGGTGTGGATCAATGTCGGCAGACGGAAGTTGGGCAGCAGGATCATCTCACCTTTGGAGCGGTCAATGTTATCGGGGTGAACGTGACTCTTGACCGACCACGGAATGACGTTCTCTTTTTCGCTCCAGCCCCAGTTGGCGAGCGTGTCGCTGAAGAACTCCAGTTTTTTGGAGGGAGTATCAAACCCGGGGGAGATCACACCGTCTACGGCAAGACCAACCACCTGTCCGTCTTTTGAGGCGCGGTTGAATTCGTCCACTTGGTAATCGGCGGCTTTGCCCAAATCCTTTGCGAAGGGCGTGTAATTTTCCTTCTTCACTTCAAAGGCGCCGTACTTGCGCATGTAATCAAGCGGAGTCAAATTTTCTTTTGCGGCGGCTTCGGGCAGACCGGGCACGGAGTTCTCGAAAATCCAACGATAGTATTCTTCAACCGTGATGATCTCACCTTTGCGGTACGGGCTTTCAAACCACTGACGAATGCCGAGCGAACCATCCGGGTCCATGTGCGCGGAAAGTTGAATCCACCATTCGTTCTCTTCCCAGACTTCGCCCGGGTTGGCTTGGTAGGTGAAATCGACCTTGATGCCTGCACGTTCCATCGCCACGCGGCGCACCGGCTGGCGGAATCCGATCCACTGACCGGCATGGGTTTCCTGACTAAGCAGGTCATGGCGTTCGGGTCCGTGACCCATCGGCAGGACGTAATCGGCATACCAGGCGGTTTCGTTCCATGTCGGCGTAAGCGCCACATAGCATTTTATTTTTGATTCATCCTTGAGCGCCTTGAGCCACATGAAGCCATCGGGGTTGACCCACAGCGGGTTGTAGACGCGGGTGAAATAAACATCGATGTCGCCGCGACCTTCTTCGAGCATGTGCGGCAGAAGGATGGACATTTCGTAATGCGCGAGCGGATACTCGATGGGGTAATGCAGTTCGTTCCATGTTTCGGGAGCGGGTGCGCCTTTGAACGGCTTGGGCACAAACTTGTTCCAGCCGGTCATGGAGGTGCCGCCCTTGTTGCCGATGCTGCCGGTCAACACGTTGAGGAAAAGCAGACAGCGCGAAACCTGCCACCCGCCGAGGTTGCCCACGCTGGCGCTGCGCCAAACATGCGTGGCGAGTTTGCCTTCACAGTTGGCAACGTATTTTGCGGCAAGTTCAATGCGGTCAATGGAGACCTGTGATTCCTGCGCGGCGCGTTCAAAGGTGTATTCGGAGTAAAGGTCTTTGAGGAGGCGGTCAAACAGGGGGAAAAGTTTCAGGTTCCAGGTTTCAGGTGTCAGACGTTGTCCTGAGCTTGTCGAAGGATCGGAGGAAGCGAGTGCGCTTCGAATCTCCGCCGACAACTGCTCGCTGTTTACTGATAACTGTCCACTGGCTACTGCTCTCAGTGTTTCCTGCCAATTCACCCATTTCCGCATGAAATCTTTGTCGTACAAGTCATTTTGAATCAGATGATTCGCAATCGCAAGCAGGACGGTATTCTCACTGCCCGGGTAAGTCGGCAGCCAGGCATCGCTCATGGATGCAGTGTTCGAGAGGCGCGGGTCAAAGGTGATGATCTTCGCGCCGTCGGTCTTGGCTTCCATGATGCGCTGAGCGTGCGGGTTGAAGTAATGTCCCGTTTCGAGATGGCTGGAGATGAGCAGGATGACGCGCGAGTTGGCATAGTCCGGGCTGGGGCGATCCTGCCCAAGCCAGAAGTTGTAACCAGCGCGGGAAGACGAAGAGCAGATATTGGTATGGCTGTTGTGTCCATCCATGCCCCAGGATTGAATCACGCGATTGGTGTATCCATCTTCGCCGGGGCGACCGACGTGATAGACCACGCCATTCGGGCGGCGCTTCTTGCTCTCGCGCATCTTCTCTGAAATTTCAGATAAAGCCTGATTCCAGGAGATACGTTCCCATTTGCCTTCACCGCGTTTACCGACTCTCTTCAGCGGATACAAGATCCGCTCCGGGTCGTAGACCTGGTTATGGGTTGCTGGACCCTTAGCACAGTTTCGTCCGCGGCTGCCTGGGTGGACGGGGTTGCCTTCAAACTTGCGGACTTCGTAGGTATCCTTGTCCACATAGGCAAGAAGCCCGCAACCCGATTCGCAATTGAAGCACAGGGTCGGTACAAGGGTGTAATTCCGCGCTACACGCTTGGGCCACTCTTTGCCGTCCCATTCCGTCCAGTTATCCCACACGTCGGCGGGCGGGTACTGGCTGATGCGTCCATCGGGATGGACGACCTCGGTCAATTTGATGGGTTTGCGCTCGCTCGAAGCGAATTGCGGAACAGCCGTTCCAGCAGAAGTTTTAGGTGCAGTTTTTTTCATAAGGTCTCAAGTTTCATGTTTCAGGTTGAAGGTTGACAGTCGCAGGTTACAGTTGAAAACCTTAAACATTCAACCTGTAACCTTCAACCGATTTACGAATTCGGAATATGCTGAGGCGCCATCACGAAGGCGTATTCATAAAAGAACAAGCCGACGAGCGAGGCAAGAACTGCCACAGGAAGAGCGGGAGCAAAGACAATCATCAACGCCAACGGAATGACGTGTCCAAGGGCAATGCCGCCCCACCAGTAGTGGTTGCGGAATTTGCCGTGTGTCATTTCACGCGAGGCAAGCAGCGCCGTGTTGGTGGGGTACGAGTTGAGTTTGCCCGCGAAGGTCATCAATAAATTGAGCGCGATGCTGACAGGGAAGAGAACCGTGAGCATGGCAGTCAGGTCTGCGGGGAAGTTGACGAACAGGTTCAAGACGAAGAACACGCCGCTTGCCACCATTGCAGATTGGGAAAGCAACTGGAACGGCAGCAGGTTGTTCTGCCACATGTCGCGCCCCTCGGCTTGACCGAGCAGAAAGGCGGTGTAGATGACCACACCCAACGCAAACGGGAAGACGATCCACGCGGCGATGGGGCGAATGCCAGCGGCAAAATCTGCGGGGAGGATGCCCCAGTGTGAGCCTGCCTCAAGCAGCCACCAAAGCCCCGCTACGGCGGTAAACGTGACCATGATGTACGCGCCGCGTGCCACCCAGGATTTCCACTGCGGGCGCAGGAGGATGTTCAAGAAGCGGGTCGGCTGTGAAAGGTCTTTAATGAGCAGGATGGTTGTCGCGAGCATGAAGACCATCGCAGTGAAACCGGCAGCGAGGAAGGTTGCAGAGTCAAAGCTGAAGAGTCCGAACATTGTGCCGAGGCTCAACAGCATGAAGATTCCGCCTGCGATGCTCTTGGTCACGAGATACGAAGGCAGTTCCCAATGCCAGTTGATCTTGTGTTGGGCGGTGTAGGCGGTTTGAACCATGTGCTCGGCAACACGTCCGCCGAATTGAATGGGACCGTTGAGCGGCTCACCCTGAGTCTGCGGGGTGCGGATGGATGTGCCGGATTTGGATTTCAGGACGGGCAGGGCAATTGCGCCGCGCTCGTAGGCAGAGACGTTCTGCTCGGTCACACGGTCTGCCCACATGTACGAGTCGTGAGTCTGTGTGGCAGAGGGGTGAAGCGACCAATCGTTGCCCTGAATGTAGAAGAGTTTGGGACCCGTACCCTGTTCCGGCTTGCGAACGGTCACTTGAGAAGTAGCCAGCTTCCGGCTTATTTCTGAGGCGGGGTCGTTCAAATCGCCGGCAAGGATCGCATGTTCGGGGCAAACCACCACGCAGGCGGGTTCCAATCCCACATCAATGCGGTGCGCACAGAAGGTGCATTTGGCAGCGGTGTTGGTTTCGGGGTCGAGGTAGATCGAGTCGTAGGGGCAGGCTTGCATACAGGATTTGCAGCCGATGCAAACGCTGGGGTCGAACTCGACGATGCCGTCTTCGCGCTGGTACATGGCGGTGACGGGGCAGATGCGCACGCAGGGCGGGTTGACGCAGTGGTTGCAGCGCGTCACTTGAAAGCGGCGGCGCACATCGGGGTAGGAACCCGTTTCCACATACTTGACCCATGTGCGGTACACACCCAGCGGCACCTGATTTTCAGATTTGCACGCGGTGCTGCATGCGTGACATCCAATACATTTGCTTTGGTCGATAAGAAAGCCGTAGTTTTGTGTCATTAATTGAAAAACCTTTTAACCACAGATAAATGGGATAAGTTCATCAAAAATCCGTGTTTATCTGTGGTGAATCATTAAGCGGCTTGCGGAGGATTGATCGCGTTCATGATGGCGGTCGTAAAGTCGGCGGGGGTAACTCCGGGCGACTGAATGTTCAAACGGTAATACGCCTCTTCGATCTTGGATTTGAGATTCTCAGGCGTGGCAGCCACACCGCGCAGGGATTGCTCGAGCGCGCCGAGAGCGAAGACGGGCAGCAATGTGAAATCGCCGGAGATGGTGACGTCGTCAATGCGACCCTCACGCAGACGGGCGATGATGCGGATCAATCCGCCCTGTGCCTTGAATGCCGCTTCGACGATGTGTACGTCCTGATGAATTTTCACGCCAGCCTGCTGCTTGAGCTGACCTTTTTGATGGAGCCATTCATCCGAGACAAAGCGTTCATCGATCTCTTTTGCCATCGCTTCTTCTTTGGCAGTCCATTCACCTTCGTAGACTTCCGCGCCAAAGGCTTCAGAGACCTTCTTCATATAGAGGTCCTTCACCATGACACGGTCGGGCGTGGAACCAAGCTGCTCAGACATGGTGGTCATGTAGGCTTCAAGCGACTCGAAAATTTTGTCGCGCATTTTCTCCGAAGGGACTTTGAGAACCTGCGACATGGTCTTCTTATCGAAGGTGTACATCAGGCTGCCGACGAGGATTTCCGCAATACCCATCTGCGCCGCGCCCGTGCCGCCGATCTTCTTGCCGTTGACGTGAACGTCGTTGATCGGACGCAGGTTGGCGGGAATACCCAATTCCTGATACGTGGCAACCAGCGGATCGATATAAAGTTTGAAGCGTTCTTCGAGAGTTACAGGCAGGTCTTCCTTGTGGAAGATCCACTGCGTAAAGAGTTGACCGTTGTCCAAAAAGACCGCGCCGCCGCCCACTTCACGGCGGTAGACGGGCAGGTTATGCTGCGTGCAGTAATCCAGGTCCACTTCCTTTTGGATGTCCTGATGATAACCAACGCACACATACGGCGCATTCGGCGAGACCATGATGATGGTATTGGGCGTCTCCTTCGTCATTGCGTACCCAACCGCATGGTAAACGGTCTGGGAGCGGAGCGGAGATACGTTCTCCATATAAAGCAAACGGATTTTCTTGGACATTGGGCTTCTCCTCTAAGTTTTATTTGTCATTGCGATGTGGTTTTGGAGTCACAGCGAAGCAATCTCCCTGTACATTTAGAGATTGCTTCGGGCGGAAGACCACCGCCCTCGCAATGACGAACACAGTCTAATCAATGCATCTCAAACAATTAACTTTCAATTCCTGTATGCGTGCCTTGTATTTCTCGGCAGCTTCATCCCCCGTTACCAGATGATCCCGTTCATGTTCGAGATCCGTTGGTCTTACTTTGACGAGCCAGCCGGTTGTGTACGGCTCTTTATTTGCCAGCAGGATGTTCTCTGCAAACCCGGCGTAATTGGTCTCCACGATCTCGCAGGAGAACGGCGCAGGGAACGGTCCCACCCACTTGGCGGATTCGATCGTTGCCAGCGCCTTGCCCTGCGCCACCTGTTTCCCCACGTCGCGGAAACTGACGGCTGCGAATTTGCCACAGCGCGTCTGCGCCACATCGGTCATGCCGAGGGTCGCGATATCACCATCGAAGCGGATCCATACATCGCGTTCGACGTCGTAGTACAGGTCTTCGGGAATATCACAGGCGTAGTAGATCACTGAAAACGGTCACCTCAATTCGTGGGCGGCTCCTCCCCTTTTACGGCGAAGAGCCGCCCATTTTTTTATCGTCGCTTGCTCTGCACAGCCACCGTGTAAACCTTGAGGTTCAACACGATGAAGCGCCATAATTGATACAGTTTAAAGTTCATCCAAAACTTTTCGGATTTGGAAAATTCCTGTTCCATGTCATTCTCCTATTCGGGGATCAAGGTCCAACCGGGGTTGGCTTTGAACTTCCAAATGAACGTGTAATGCAGCATGTATTTCATCCATGCGCCGCTCAACCCCATTTCGAGGTGTGAGACGAAGAGATCGCGTCCGTATTCGTTCGTGTATTTCTTACGATCCGGTACGACGGGACGCATCACGATGGTAACGGCGTTGCCATCCCAGAGCGAATCTCCCATGCTGGCGACACATGCCGCCACCATCTCGGTCATGCGCTCGCTGTGTGACGGTTCGCGCCCTTCGACGGCGTCGATGATGTTCATCGCCACGACACGTCCGACCATGCCGCTGACCATGCCGGTGCGCGGCGGAGCCGGTGCAATGACAAGGTTGTTCTTGTTGGTGAACGGTTTGGAGATCGGTCCGGGAGGCGCAAACGCGATTCCTGCCGAGTACACGTTCGGGTAGGAGGGATTGTTATATTTGGCGGGCCAGGCTTCGGGTGTTTGAGCCAGCTCAGGGTACGTCAGACCGTATTTTCCATCCACCAGAACAAAACCGGCAGGGTTGACCAGCTTGGAGGAAATATCCGATCCGTCCTTGCCGATGTATTTGAAGGGCTGACCCTTGAACTGCGGAATGAGCATGGCGAAGTCGAAATCGGTGGTGCCTTCCTCGCCTTCGTAGTTCTGCCAGTGGATCTTGCCTTCTTCAACCTTGGTAACGCCGGTCTGGACCTGATAACGAATGCCATGATCCTTGAAGACCGAGCGGATGAACTCTTCGCTGACGAGCATGTGACCGTTGCGTTTGATCTGCACGCCGTTGACGCCGAGATCGCCCAACGCCGGTTCATTCGAAAGCCAGAGGATATCCGCCTTGTCGCGCAGCCCGCGCTTGACCAGATCCTTGTGGACATTGACGATGTATTCGAACGCCGCACCCTGACAGGTCGCGCCGGGGTGACCGGTGCCGATCACAATCTTGACCTGCTCACCTTTTGCCATGCGGTCGCACAAGGCAAGATAAGCATCACGCGCCTTGAGCGCATGCGGAAGGGAACAGATCGAGTGTGTGAAACCGTTCTCAGGTCCAAGCCCGGGAGTACCGGCAAAGTTAAGCAGCGGTCCCGGCGCGATCACGAGATAATCGTAATCGAGGCGGACTTCCTTGCCCGTGCCGATCTCTTCGCCGATCACATACTGGTCGCCCGCGTCGGGATGAATTTCCTTCGCGGCAGCATGAACGAACTTGACATGCTTCTTGTTGTAGATCGGTTTGAGCTTGAATATGGTCTTTTCAGGTTTCATGTGCCCGATCCCAACCCACACCCATGAAGGCACATAACCAAATACATCACGGTTACTGATCACAGTAACATCGTGCTTTCTGCCGAGCTTGGTCCCCAGATAGAGCGCCGCTGTGTGCCCGGAAAAGCCAGCGCCTATTACGACAACTTTAGACATCTTTTTCTCCTGAGAAAAAATTTATGCCCCGACAATGTCGGAACTGCCCTCCACAAGACATTCCGGTATTACTCAAAATTTAAATTCTGCTCTTCCATAAACTTCTGATATGCCGCGATCGCCGCCTCCCCGGTCAGCAATTCTGCGCTTTCAGCATCCCAATTTTCGGGTTTCACTTTCACGAACCAGCCTTCGCCGTAGGGATCGGAGTTGATAAGTGAAGGGTTGCTCGTCATCGCCGCATTGACTTCCACGATCTCACCCGTCACAGGCGAGGTGACAGGTCCAACCCATTTGCCGCTTTCGAGCGTTCCCGCAGATTTTCCTTTTTTCACGGGGCGTCCGGCTTCCTTCGGCGTGGCGTTGACAATGCCCTTTGCCAGATTTTGCGCGACATCCGTGATGCCGATCTTAACCAAACCATCCGCTTCGAGAATTGCCCAGGCGTGTTTCTCCACCCAGTAGAAGCGATCTTCAGGAATATTACATCCACGTACAGTTGCCATTTTTTATTCTCCTAATTGATGTTCACCTTGAAGGTGATACAGAAGTAAATCGAAAACAACCAACCGAATTTCATGTTCATATTCTGACACAAAATTCGGGTCCCTGCGAGCTTTCTTTGTAACCTGCTCATAGCTCGCTCCGCACACAGGGCACGTAATGATGTAGAACGTATGCCCCGTAAATTCATCGACGCGCAACCCCAGCGTATCACCATGATTCTCGGCAAGGTGATTGTGAAGTTCTGAACGTTTGCCGCTGAATTCACAATATGGACATTTAAACATATTAGATGACCATCACCTCAAAAAGTGACATACACATCAAAGCGCCTCAGACTTAAGCCGCAACTGCTTCAGCGACAGCAGGCTCTTCCACGCCGACGGCTTCCGCGATGAGCTGAATAATGTCGCGGACTTCGATCCTGCCTTCGTTGCCGGTCGTCTTGACCGCGTCCGAATACATGATCATGTCCTTCGGGCAGGTGACGATGAAAAGCTGCTTCTTATCACTGGCGTTGGATTCAAAAGTCGTCAACGCCTCCTTGATGCGGTTCTCGGCGGGACGTTCACCCGGAGCGACCTTGCCCATCCAGATCTGACCGCCGCCTGCGCCGCAGCAGAACGAGTTCTCACAGTTGCGCGGCATCTCGTGAAATTCCACGCCGAGCAGTTCAAGCAGCTTGCGCGGAGCGGTGAATCCGCCGTTGTAGCGACCGAGATAGCACGGGTCATGGAACGTCACCTTGTAATTCGACAATTTGTTCTTGACTGTCAATTTGCCCTCTTCAAAGAGTCGCAGCAAAGTGACAGTGTAATGCTTCACTTCCCATTGTCCGCCAAACTGCGGATACTCATTCTTGAGCGTGTTGAACGAGTGCGGGTCGGTGGTGACAATACGCTGGAACTGCGATTTGCCAAACGCTGCCATATTCTGCTCGACCAACTGCTCGAACAAACCTTCCTCACCCACACGGCGGACATCGTTGCCTGCGTTGGATTCTTCCTTGTACATAATGCCGAAATCCAAACCAGCTTGATTGAAGATACGCGCGACCATCTTGGTATTCGGGATGACGCGTTCATCGAATGAAGCGGTGTCGCCCACGAACCAGAGATGGTCCACGGGTTCCGCGGTTGCATCTTTGACCGGGAATTCCATTTCCTTCGCCCACTTGCCGCGCAGACGTTTGCCCTTGCTCATCCAGTTGCCGTTCGTGGCAAGAGACTGCAAAGCGTTCTGCACACCGCTGTCGATCTCGTAACCGTCGATCAACATGCGGCGGCGGATGTCCACTATGTCTGCCATCGGTTCATTGCCAACCGGGCAGACTCTTACACACGCGTAACAAGTCGTGCAGGACCAAACAGCTTCGGGGGAGATCACGGTCTCAGTAAGCGGGAGCAGCAGCTTCTCCGGGTGTGAGCCGAAGGTCGCTTCCTTGAGAAGATAACGCTTGTTCACTTCCAATGCCGAAGGGGAGAGTGGTCGCTGGTAGAAATTCGCCGGGCAGACATCCTGACAGCGATTGCACTGCACGCAGGCATAGGCATCGAGCACGCGCGTCCACGCAAGATCGTGGACGTGTTTCGCGCCCGGGTCAAAACGCGTTCCTTCGATGACCTTGAGCGGAACGGCAGGGTCAAGCTGCCCGCGCGGATTTTGCTTGGCAAGACCCAAGTTAATGGGCGACATAAAGAAGTGCGTGTGCTTGCTGCGTGAAAGATACGGGATGATGAACATCACCCAACCGAGACTCACCCACCACGCAACATGCACGCCAACTTCGGAGGAACCCACCATGCTATTGAGAAAACTCGCAATCGGCATAAAGGGATCGGGACCTTCGTTGAGACGATACGCCTGACTCAACAAACGCGCACCAACATGCATTACAACGAAGACATCCACGATGAGCGAATCCCTTGCCTGAGCGCCCGCCAGCACTTTGGGATTAAGCAGAATATTGTCACGGAACGTGAGCGCCTTGTCCTTTGTGATAAAGCGGCGCACGAACATGACGATGATGGCGAACAAAAGAATGCCGCTCATCACGTCCGCAATGAGATTGAAGGTGTTGATCACACCCGCGGGCAGGAACTTGAACGGGATGTTCTTTCCGCCGTAGACAAGATCAAAGCCGGGGATGAGACCTTCGAGCGCGTCTGTCAGATTGACGAACGCATACGTGATGAGACCGAAGAACAATCCCATGTGGATGGCGCTCAAAACCTTACGCGCTTTGAAAATGGTTTGTTGGAACAGAACCGCCACCCCCGCCTTGACCAGGCTTCCGGGAATGTCCTTCAACTCAGGCGCAGGGCGTCCCTTGCGGATCGAGTCAACGATGGTCTTAAATCCGTGATAGGTGAATCCCACGGATGTCAATGCCGCCAAAATGAAGATGATCTTTTCAACTGTGGTTAACAACGTACCCTCCCGAAAACGAAAAACGATATTCGATATTGGTTATTCGAAAACCGAATATCGAATATCGAAGGTTTACAGCAACTCCAGCATCGCCTCGGCAACCTCGAACAAGTCCGCGGTTGCGCCATAATGCGCTACGTTGAAGATCGGCGCTTTCTTGTCGGTGTTGACCGCAATGATCAACTCGGCACTCTTCATGCCTTCGAGATGTTCAGGCGCACCCGAGATACCGAGCATGAGATACATCTTCGGCTTGACCTTCAAACCAGATTTACCAACCTGACGGGTACGCGGCAGCCAGCCCGCATCCACCACGGGGCGCGAACAGGACAAAGCCGCATCGAGCGCCTGCGCGAGTTCCTCGGCAAGCTCGATATTTTCCTTCCCGCCGATACCGCGCCCAACAGAGACCAGTTTCGTCTGGGAGGTAATATCCACGTCGCCGCCTTCGGGCTTGATGGCTTCGACAAATTTCACCTTCAAAGAACCGAGGTCAACGGGCGAGGCGGTGGCAGTCGCCGCAGTCGAGCCCTGACCCGCTTCGGCGGGGAATGAACCGGCAAGACAAGCCGCGATCGCCATATCCCCTTCGGGCGCAACCTCCGCCATCAATTTGCCGCCATACGCCTGGCAACCCATCATCAAATCCGAACCGATCTCTTTCACATACGCGGCGCACGGAACGCCAAGTTTCGCCGAAAGCCAAGCCGCCAGGTCCATGCCTGTCGCCGTCCAGCCGAACATGACGAGACGCGGTGACTTTTCCTTGACCAGCGCTTCGATGACCTTTCCATACGCTTCAGGATTGAACTGACCCAGCGCCGCATCGTCGATGTGGATGGTCGCATCAGACGCGAAGACATTGGCGTCCACGCCGCCTCCGACTACAACGGCAACTGCCTGCCCGCCCAAAGCGGATGCCAGTTCCTTGGCTTTTCCCACCAACTCGAACGACACATCGGAAAACTTTCCATCCATGTGTTCGGTGATTACGAGAATATCATTGCTCATGTTTGCTCCTACGCCAATCCCTTGCTCTTCAACAATTCCACGATCTTCGCCGCCACTTCCTTGGGTGAACCGTCGATCATCTCGGCATGACCCGTCGCCACAGGCGGAGCCATCTTCTTGAACGTAAGCCCCGAGCTGGCGTCACCGGACGGTTCGACCGTATCGATGGTGGCGGTCTGCGCAACCTGCCGCACCTTGCTGATGGGCGCATAACGCGGAGGCTTTGCCGCAGCCTGCACACCGACGACCATCGGCAGGCTCACGGAATATTTCGCGCCGACTCCGCCCGCGAATTCCTTGTTGACGGTTGCTGTACCGTCGGCAACTTCAACCGAACTGACGCCGCCGATGTACGGCATATCGAGATGCGCCGCGATCATCGGTCCGATCTGACCGTCGAGGTCGTTCGAAGCCTGCACGCCCGCGAAAACGATATCGGGCGACAGTCCCTTGATCGCTTCAGACAGCCATTTGGCTTGCATGTGCGAATCCGCGCCCGGCTCATCCGCAGTGACTTTGACAGCCTTGTCCGCGCCTTTGGCGATGGCAAGATGGAGGATGTTGTCGAGTTCTTCGATCAGGTCCACCCCGACCACGGTCACCGTCCCTCCGACGGCTTCCTTCACCAGCACCGCCTGCTCAATGGACTGCTCATCGAATTCGTTCAGCACGAAATCGACTGAGTCAAAGTCCACGTTATTGCCGCTGACGGGAAGGTCATCGGCAATGCTGGGGATGTGTTTGATTGCAACAACTATGTTCATTCAGTTCTCCTGTGTTTAAGTTTCAGGTATCAAGTTAGAGGTTTCAAGTTGAAGGTTACAGGTTTGAAAACTTTCAACCTTCAACTTGAAACCCAATAATTACTCACCCCTCATTGACCTATCCAATAATTCAAGGATATCCAACACATCAACATGTTCATTCCCCGTGGACTTGACAGCGTCGCTGAAGCGCGAGACCTCGAACGGACAAGCCACTGCCAGCACATTCGCGCCCGTGGACGCGGCTTCCATCGCTCGCTTTTCAGAGAGGCGCATGTTCGTGTGCTTGGCTGTGAACGAGTCCATCCACATACCGCCGCCGCCACCGCCGCAGCAATAACCGTTCTCGCGGTTGCGTCCCATCTCGACCAGTTCCACGCCGGGGATGGCTTCCAGCAGTTGACGCGGCGCATCGTATTCGCCGTTATGACGACCAAGATAGCACGGGTCATGATAGGTGATCTTCTTATTGACCGGGTGCTTGAGCATCGGCTTGAGTTTATCGAGGTGACGCGCCAAGAAGGTGGTGTAGTGAACGACAGGTCGTTCAAAACCATACTTGGGGTACACATTCTTGAAGGCGTTCAATTCATGCGGACCAGTAACAACGAGTTCATCCCATTCATATTTGTTGAAGGTTTCGATGTTGTATTCGGTCATCATCTCGAAGAGACCCTTCTCACCAGCAAGGCGCTGTGAGTCGGCGTCGTCTTTTTCTTCCTTGCCGAGGATGGCAAAATCAATTCCGAGGGCGGTGAAGATGCGAGCCGCCGCGGATGCCGCATCAATGCCGCGCGGATGGTAGGAAGGATACGAACCAACATACCAAAGCACATCCACTTTGCGACCGAGGTCTTTCATCACGGGGATTTCCACACCCGCATCCTTGATCCACGCATCACGCTTACGCTGAGGCTGTCCCAACGGATTGCCGCTTTTGGCGGTGTTTTCGAACGCCTGCTGTAATTCGTTCGGAACGAACTTGCCGTCAAGGATCGCCTGCTCGCGCGCGGCGGGCATGATCTTGACCATATTCACTTCCTTGGGGCAGACCCGCAGACAGTTGGCACAGGTGGTGCAAAGCCACAACTCGGGCGCTTCGGTCAGGTCCATGCCGGTTTGAGCGTAGCGGTAAAGTTTGCGCGGACCGTAATTCCCGACCACATCCACCGGGCAGACGGCAACACATTTTGCGCACTGGTAGCAGTTCGCAAAGGATTCGGCGTTGGGAATGTCTGCAATCTTTTCGATCAGTTCGGGGGTGTATTCGGTGATGACACGCTGTTCGAACATGCGGTTCCAATGCCCCGAAATGTCCACGCCGTCAACTACGATATTCTCTTTTTCTATTGCTTTTGCTTTTTCAAACTTAGGTGCCATGAAGTATGGTCTCCTGTTGTGTTCTTATTCCGTCATTGCGAAGGCGATGTTCTTCCGCCCGAAGCAATCCCCAACATGGTCATTGGATTGCTTCGTCGGGCTAACGCCCTCCTCGCAATGACGAATTACTTTCCGGCTTTTTTCAACCCAAGCAATCTTCGCGCCATATTGGGCAGGGTGGGAAGCAAGCCATTAAACTCTCTGCTCAAACGCCAACTGGTCGTTCCGTACAAGTACACGCTGTAGGCACAAGCCAGGAAGGCGCTGTTCGCGAACGGAGCGCGCTTCTCGTCGCTGGTCAACTCGTCCACGAACAGACCTGTCCCTTCGCCAAACTTGACGCTCATTGCACTCACCGAGCCAACGCGGACGTAACCGTCGGCGAGGTTTTCGGCTTGCAGGTTGTGGGTGCTACCAGCCAGCAAAGGCAAAATGCCGGTGCCGACAGTGGGGTCCCACAGCCAGCGAGTCCACAGCCAGTGTTCTTTGGGAGAGATATTGTGTAAAAGTCCGGTGGCGAGTTCGAGAGCGAGTCGCGTGTCGAGCGCGTTGACCTTTTCCACGAAGGCTGCCACTCGTACGGAAGCAGGCGCTTCATCGTGAAGCAGCTTCTCGAATAGAGAGTAATCACCCTGCGCAAAGTAGTTGACGATCGTCCGCGCGTTCGCCTTGGTGTGCGCGACAGCGGAAGCGATGTCCGCGAAGGAAGAGGCTAAAGAAGCAGAGTCAGTTTCAAGTCTGCGAAAGAGGCGGGCGTGACGTTCCGCCAATTCGTCCGCGATCGCGATCACATCCTCCGGCGCGACCTGTCCCAACGCTTCCTGCAAATTGGCTTGCAGTTCAGGATCGTCGGGTCCTGTCTTCTGCTTGATGATGTGACTCTGGCGCTGAGGTAAAGCCATGACTATGCAGCCGCCATTGCTTTGCGATTGGAGGCGACGGCGCGCGCGGCGGCGAGACCTGCTTCTGAAATTGAATCATCAAGATCGGAAGGACCTGCAGCGGCACCAGCCACGAAGATGCCGGGCACGGAGGTTGCAACCGTATCGAGACCACCTTCACCGCCCGCTTCGATGAAGCCGTATTTGTTTTGCTTCACACCGAGCAATTGCGCGATGGAGCGTGTGCCCGCGCTGGGTTCCATGCCGACCGAAAGCACGACCATATCCATGGTCACTTCCATCGGGCGGCTCATGGTTGTATCTTCGCCGCGGATCAAAAGTTTGTCACCCTTCTTGAGCACTTCACTGATAACGCCCTTCACATAATTGACCTTATATTTTTCCTGTGCGGGCCAGTAAATTTCATTTTCCCAATAACCATACATGCGCATGTCGATGTAGAAGATCATCACCTTGCTATCGGGAAGCTGTTCGCGAATTTCGATGGCTTGCTTGCTGGCGATACCGCAGCAAACCTTCGAGCAATATTCGTTTCCAATTTGTCTGTCGCGCGAACCGACACATTGAATGAACGCAACCTTCTTCGGCACTTCGCCATTCGACGGGCGCACAACCTTGTGTTCCTTCAACATCTTTTCGAGATCGGTCAACGTGATGACATCGGGAAAAGAGTAGTAGTTGTAATACTGTGTGGCGCGACCGGGATCGAAATGCTGGAAGCCGGTGGCGATGATGATGGAGCCCACATTGAGGGATTCGGCGCTGCCGCCCGCTTCAACTTCGACGGTGAAGTTGCCAGCGCTGCCAGACATTCCCTTCACTTCGGTCGAATACTTCACTTCGATATTGGCATTGCTGGTGACAGCATTGCTGAGTTCCGCCATCGCTTCGGATGCGTCGCGCCAGTGATGGGTGAGCTTGGCGTAATTCTCACGGTCGGGTGTGCCACCAAGACGTTCACGTTTTTCGAGCAAAATCACTTCCCCGCCGAGTTCAGCCGCAGACCGAGCCGCTTCAAGTCCCGCAGGTCCGCCGCCGATGACCAACACTTTGTTAGATGACATTGATGTTCTCCTGTTACGGTTTCAGGTGTCAAGTTTCAGGTTGAAAGTGATTGACCTTCAACTTTGAACCTTCAACCTTCAACTCTTTTTAATAGACCACGGGCTTGTCTGCGTCTTCCCAGGTGATGCCCGATTTCTGCCCAGAGCGGATCATTTCGAGGTCGCCCTGGAATTCGTCCCAGTACTTCTGCCAATTGATGCCCAGCTTATCGAGGAAGGGACGCCAGTCGGTGGAGTGCCAGTGGAATTGCACCACGCGGAAGGGATGCGCTCCCATCGCCAATGCCGCAACCTGCGCATCCGACAGGACGGGGATACCGACATTGCGGTCGTGCGCCTTCGCAGAGAACTGACTCTTGTCGAGGGTGGTCACACAGCCGGTGTCGTGGGTTACGGTCACATCGGGGTTGACTTCGTTCTTCATCACTTCGATCTTGCGCAGCGTGGAAAACGAGCGGGTGAAGTCACGTTGAACCAGCACATGACGGAAGCCGAAGCCGCAGCAATCGAACCAGGTCGAGTAGTCCGCAACTTCGATGCCGAGCGCTTCGAGCGTTCCCGTTACCGTAGCTGTGCGCTGACCGCCATAAATATCAGGGTCGTAGATGGCGTCTTCCGCGACGATCTTGTAGTAATGGCAGGCGGGGTGAACCGTGGCTCTGATCATGCTCATGTCCACGGTCTGTTTTTCCGCGAACTTGTGGCGCATCACATGCACCCATTCGCTGTAGTGGACAAGTTCTTCGGGAAGAACCAACGGCTTGCCCATCTTATCCAGAATACGGCGGACTTCATCGCGCAGTTCTTTATGATGAACAAGCTGCTCGCGAATCTCCTTGTAATGTCCATAGGACGTGCCGCAGTGAATGATGGGGAAATATCCCGTCTCATACGCGGCGGCGAAGTTACGAACCATCACCGCAGCCTGAGCCGCCGCATTGGAGGTCGCCGAAGCGTAGTAGTTCCATCCGGTGCAGGAGGTCTGGTCGGTGGGGTCGAGATAATCCAAATTGAATTGTCGGTGAAGCCAAAAGATGGAGGAGGTATAACCAGGAATGTGTCCGCATTGACCGCAGGATTTGTGATGCCAGGTATGTTCGATGGGAATGCGCTTCGTGCGCCCGAACTTGGTCTTCACTTCCACATGATTTTCCGGCATCTTGTGCAGGACGATCTCGCCTTTTGCCTCCAACTCATACAACGCCTCGCGGACGTCATGTGAAGGTGCCTGCTCGGGGTTTCGCGTTACTGCATGCGATTTGCGTTCAAGGATCTCTTCAACGGTTGTAAGTTCGCTCATGATTAACCTTCTTCCAATTCTTCCTGCATCACATCTGCCAATAAATCGTACAAACCTTCGTCAATTTCCTTGATGATGTCCATGTTGCCCGTTTCGAACCAGATGGTATAGAGTTCGAGCAGGGTCTTGCGGTCGGTCTTCCACGCCGCATCGGTCACGCCGCGAAGCGTATCCACGGGGATGGCTTTGCGCCAAACGGGCATGTTCGCGGAGAACTGTCCCACCCACGGACCCCAGTCTGGGAAGAAGTCCGGCTGGAGCATATCCGGCGAGACCTGATTCCCTTTGAGCATCACTTTGTAGATAACACGGCTGTAGCCTTGCAGAACATCCTTCGTTTCCTGAAGCCCATTTTTGACCGCAACTTCACGAAGCAAAGTGACGAGACCGCCTGGGTTGTTTCCACGCGGACAGCGCAGGCACGAGAAGCACTGCGCGCAATTCCAGATATCCTCGGAGATGATGTCGTACACGCGTTCGATGTCTTCACGCGCCATCGCCTGCGCAATCACGCGCGGACTGTAATCATAGAAACGCGCCGAAGGGCAGGTGGAAACGCAAATGCCGCACTCGTAACATCCGTAAAGGAAGTCTTCGTAGCGCGGATCATTCTTGACCTCAAAAAAGAGGCGTTCCTTCTCGTCATATGAAACTTCGGGATGGCGGTCTTCCGCCTTGCCGGGATTCCAATTTTCCTGTGTAGTTGGCATAGTGCCTCCTAAATTCCGCGAAGTACGCTAAGAACGCCAAGAAAACCTATGAAGTATCTTTGCGCGCTCCGCGATTTCAGCGGTTCAAATATCAGAACGCGATCACCGCGTCTGCATCGCACGCCATATCGTTGAACGCGGCGCCGCCGATCATTTCCACGCCTTCGATCATGTCGTCCATGGTGTAGCCGTGCAGGTCAAGCGAAGGCTGGCAGACAAGGAGGCGGACATCCACCTCACGAGACTGTTCAATGAAAAAGTTCAATTCCTTTCCGCCGCCGCCCTTGCGGGGAATGATGATCTTTTCGCCATTTCCCTTTGCCACGCACTGCGGACCGTTCATGGTGAAGTAAATGCAGACTTCATTGTCCATTGCCGCGGCTGCGGTGGCAAGGAAGAACGGAGTTGCGGTACGCTCCGGGTCTTTCTCTCCATGCGTTTGCACATATAGAATTCGTTTGATATCAGGGTCATTCGTCTTCCAAACGCTCATGCTGCCCTCTCCTTTGATAACGTTATTTTTTGTTTAGAAACTTGCAATAGCTTCGTCAACGCTGTTGTATTCTGAAACCTTTTGATTCAAGCCGACTGTGTACAGGACCGACGAGACCAATTCCGGAGCCGCCGCCAACTTGACAGAGCCGCCTTTCGGCTCGACAGCTTGCGCCGCTTTCACGATCGCGCGAAGCCCGGCAGAAGACATATAGTCCACGCCTTTGAGTTCCAGCACCAATTTGGCACTGTTTCCAGTTGCCTTGACCAGTTCTGCGTCAAAGTCGGGAGCGGTTTCTGAATCGATTCGTCCGCTGACCGTTACAACAACAATATCCCCTTTGCTCTCTGATTGCATTAAAAGATTGCCCATATCTTTTCTCTCTCCTATCCAACTGGCAGGTCGCGCCATACCCATCCGTTCAAGGACGTCAACGCGACCTGCCCGCCGACATTAGACAAACAGCTGCACGTCTGCGTCTGCGGCGAACTCAAGGAAGGTTGCCGCGCCGCCAATCTCGCATTGTGGAATGAATTCTTCCTTCTTGAAACCGAACACATCCATGGTCATCTGGCACCCGATCATCTTAACGTCGAGTTCAAGACACATGTCGCGCAGTTCTTCAACGGTGGCGACGCCCTTATTCTTGAAGGTCTGTTTCATTAGACTGGTCGCCATATTCTCGAAACCGGGGACGTTCGCCATCAGGATGTTCGGCATGGGCCAATTAATGTTTTGAAAACCTTCAGGACCAAAGGGCATTTTCATCGGCATGGCAGGGTTCCCCAAGGCAGAGACCCTGGCATCCAATTTTGGCTTAAGCAGGGGCAAACCAAAGAAGGTGAAAAAAATGGTCACTTCCCAGCCCATGGCAGCAGCTGCACTGGCAAGGATAAAAGGCGGGTACGCCCAATCAAGGGTTCCCTTACTTGCGATAAGGGCGAGCCGTTTCGGGGCATTCGGGTCAGATTTTGACATAATGATCCTCTTATTAAAATGAAAAAGACAAAATCTACTTTTTGCGCAGATAGAAGACGAACTTTCCGTCTTCGGTCATGGAACGCAGCAATTCATTGCCGGTCTGGCGGCTCCACGCTTCCATATCCGGCGGAGCGCCCGGGTCGGTGGCGATCATCTTCAACACCTGCCCCGACTGCATCTCTTTGATCGCCTTGGTTGCCTTCACCACCGGCATGGGACACAGCATTCCAGAACAATCCAATACTTGATCTTCCTTGATTACATCTGTCATACCAACCTCCTTTAGGGTGGGTGAATAATAATAAATTGACCTCCGAACCGCCATCCCGTTTACAGGGGATTTTCCCTCCCCCGCGCGGGGGAGGCGTATCAATTCGGATATAATCACGTCAATTGACACGGTCTGCACAGCAGTCTGGATCTACGAATGCTCAAATCCCTAGAATCAGCTTTTCGTACCAACCGATTTTTTCTATTCCTCGTTTTCTTCCGCTGGGCATCCCTGCTCCCGGCGTTATTCGCATTGAACTCCCCAACATCTCATCCAGTTGACCCTGTCTGGGTATTGGTGCTTGCTCTATCTGTAAACATCATCATCTCCTTCTTCAATCGTCCTTTGAACAAATTGGTTGTTGACCGTCCCTTCACCATGGGGATCGACCTCCTCTTTTCAGGGTTGATTCTGTTCTTGAGCGGCGGTTTGGGAAGTCCATATTATCTTTATGCGTTGAGTCCATTGTTGGCAGGCGCCTTCTTCTTCCAAATGAGAGGCGCGCTGTTAAATTCAGCGATCTTTACACCGATATACCTGTTCGTCATCTACTTCACCCCAAACAATTCGAACTTCACTTTGCTTGCAAGTGAACTAGCCGGTTTGTGGCTGTTCCCCATTCTTTACGCCTTTCCTTCCTCCCTGCTGCGCGATATCTCGCGCGCCAGAGAAGAACTCTCCCTTGCCCGCGATGAACTTGCACAAAAACACGAGAACCTTACCACTGCGCATCGTCAGTTGGAAATCATCCACGACCTGACCATTCTGCTGCAAGCCGCACCGGATCTGATCTCCGTGCAGGAGCGTGTGCTCGGCGCAGTCACCACCGAACTCGGTTTCTCAAAAGCAGTCATCGCAATGGTTGACCCCACGCACGAAGAGATCGGCGGCTGGATGGTCTACCCGCATCAGCCATCATTCCCCAAAATGGACACCCTGCCGTTGAAATCCGAATCGGGCGAGCTTGCCAAGGCATTGCTCAACCATACAGATTTCATTACGCAGGGACAAACGCTGATCGATGATTCGCCATTGAATGATTGGCTCAACCAAACCACATGGTTCGTCCTTCCGCTTTATTTGCGGGAACACCCGGTGGGCATTTTGCTCGTCGAAGAATCTGGACTCACCAGGGAACGCAAATCCACATTGACGACGGTTGCGAATCAAGCCGCCCTCGCGCTTGGTACCACCATCCTGTGCATTGACCGCGCCCGACGCCTTGCCATCGAGACCGAGCGCAACCGCATTGCCCGCGACATTCACGATACAGTAGCGCAGTCCCTTTTTGGCATCACCTATTCCCTCGACGCATGCATCACCATGCTCCCGCAAAAAGCCGAGGACGTGCGCAACGAACTCATCGAACTCCGCACACTCGCCAATAACGCGCACGAAGAAGTCCGCCGCTCGATCTTCGACCTGTGGCCCTCCGCATTGACCATCGAAATCTTCATGGCAGACCTGACCAATTACATCAACAGTTGCTGCCGTCCGCGTTCGTTCAGCATCATCTTCAATCACCGCGGCGACTTCAACTCGCTTTCATCCGGCTTGCGCCGCACGATCTACCGCATGGCGCAGGAGGCGCTGGCAAATTCCGCACGGCATTCAGGCGCACAGTCCGCGCGTTTGTGCCTGACTGTTGACGAAGATGATGTCTATTTGGATATTTCCGATCAAGGCAGGGGATTCGACCCGGCAGTTGCCTTGTCGCGCAGTCAGAACCGTGAACATTTTGGTCTGCACGGAATTCAGGAACGCGCCCGCGCTTTGGGCGGAGATTGCGAGATCGCGTCCCAGCCGGGAGCCGGTTCGCGGGTCATCATCCAACTTCCGATTCATGGACTCCACCACCATGAGTGAATCGATCCGCCTCCTGATCGTCGATGACCATGCCGTGGTCCGCAAGGGACTGGCAATGGTCCTTCGTCTGGAATCAGACCTCGAGGTCATCGGCGAAGCGGAAAATGGAAGAGTCGGCTTGGAAGCCGCACAAAGCCTCAAACCCGATATCGTCCTCGTCGATCTGGTCATGCCCGAAATGGACGGTCAGGAAATGGCGCTCGCGCTGCGGAAAGCCGCCCCGACCATCAAGATCATGATGCTGACCGGCACCGAAGTGGACGACCGCGTGATTGATCTGGTGGCGGTTGGTATCGAAGGTTATGTATTGAAGAACATCGAACCCGCTGAGTTGATCCGCGCGATCCACGCGATACATCACGGTGAAGCGTATCTGCATCCCGATGTGATGAAAAAAGTTTTAGGACGCATGAAGGCACAGCATGATACAGAAGTTACACTGACACATCGCGAGATGGAAGTTCTCGAATGGATGGCAACCCCGAATACCTATAAACAGATCGCCGGACACCTCAGCGTCGGCGAAGAGACCATCCGCACACATGCCAAGAGCATCCTGGAAAAACTACATCAACCGAACCGCGCACAGGCGGTGTTGACTGCGATGAAATTAAAAATTCTCAAATTGGAAGAATAACCAAATCGCACAAAAACTTAAAACAAAAAGCGCGGCATTGTGCCGCGCTTTTGCGTATTCGTTATCTATTGCAATTCTTAACAAATCCTCGGCAGCATCTCACCGGCGAGCATATCCACCACACGGGTACTTCCAAGCGCGGTCTTGAGCAACACACGTCCCTTCGGTTCTTCGGCAACTTCGCCGATGATAACCGCGCCTTCGCCATATTTGGTGGACTTCATCGCCGCCAAAACCTTGTCCGCATCTTCGCGCGGAACAAAGCAGATCAGCTTGCCTTCGTTGGCAACATACAAGGCATCAAATCCCAGCATCTCACATGCGGCATTGACTTCTGGATGAACCGGAATGGAATCCTCATTTAAGACGACGCCAATATTCGACTGGGCAGCGATCTCATTCAACGTGGTCGCCAATCCGCCGCGGGTGGGATCACGCAACACATGGATGTTCGGACTCGCATCGAGCATCGCTTCGATCATATGATTCAACGGAGCAACATCGCTCTGGATGCTGGATTGGAATCCCAACTCTCCGCGCGCGCCGAGGACGGCAATCCCATGATCCCCGATCGTACCGGACAGGATGACTACATCGCCGACTTTGGCATTCGCCCCGCTGACAGAGACTCCGTCACGGATCAATCCGATGCCAGCAGTCGTAATATACAGTCCGTCCGCTTTGCCTTTTTGGACAACTTTCGTATCACCCGCCACGATCTGTACACCCGCTTCGTCCGCTGCCTGTTTCATGGATTCAATAACCTGCTTCAACGTATCCATGCTCAAGCCTTCTTCGAGGATAAAGCCTGCGGTGAGATACAGCGGCTTCGCTCCGAGCATCGCCACGTCGTTGACAGTGCCGCACACAGCCAACTTGCCGATGTCGCCGCCGGGGAAGAAAAGAGGCGAGACCACGTGCGCATCTGTGCTGATGGATAGTTTCTGTTTCAATCCCGGTTCCACCAACGCCGCGTCATCCCCCGCATTCAACGCAGGATTTTGGAACGCAGGCAAAAATGCCTGTTGAATCAAGCGATGACTCATCCGCCCGCCCGCGCCGTGACCCATCACGATCTGCTCGTTGTGTGTCAATGGCGGTGCGCAGACCGCACCTTCCATGTTGATTGTTTCTTCACTCATAAGTTTGCCTTTTTCACCACTGAGATCACAGAGTTCACGGAGACTCTTTAAAAATTAAATCTCTGCGTTCTCCGTGTGCTCTGTGGTGAGCATCCTTCCATAACGATAATACGCCGCACACGCGCCCTCGGACGAGACCATCGTCGCGCCGAGCGGATTTTCTGGCGTGCATTGCTTGCCAAACGCGGAGCAGTGATGTGGTTTCTTCAAACCCTGCAGAATTTCACCCGCAATACAAAGCGGAGATTCTTCGGCTTGAATGGCTTCTACATCGAAACGCTTCTCAGCGTTGAACTCATCGAACTCCGGTCGCAAACACCAGCCGCTCATGGGGATCATTCCAATGCCGCGCCACTTGCGGTCACATTCCATGAAGACTTTATTGATCGCCGCCTGTGCGGGTTTCAAACCTTCAAGTGTTACCGCGCGTTGATACGCATTGGCGACTTCGACTTTACCTTCTTCGAGCAGTTGCACGGTTTTCAAAATTCCCTGCACGATGTCGAGCGGTTCAAAACCAGTGACCACCATCGGGATTTTGAACTTCTCCACCAACGGCGGATATTCCCAATAGCCCATCACAGCGTTGACATGGCCCGCGAGCAAGAATCCCTGCACGCGATTATGCGGCGAACTGAGGATTGCGCTCATCGCAGGCGGCACGCGGACATGTGAAACCAGAATGGAAAAGTTTTTCAAGCCGAGCCGTTGCGCCTGTAACACACTCATCACATTCGGCGGAGCAGTCGTTTCAAAACCGATGGCAAAAAATACAACCTGCTTATCAGGGTTTTGCTGGGCGAGGTTCACTGCATCGAGCGGAGAATACACCACGCGCACATCCCCGCCCTGGGCTTTGACCGAGAATAGGTCGCGGTTCGAGCCGGGCACGCGCAGCATGTCACCGTAGGAGCAGAAGATCACATCTGGTCGCGCCGCAATGGACAGCGCCTTGTCGATCAGCTCCAGCGGAGTCACACACACCGGGCAGCCGGGACCATGCACCAGTTCGATCTGAGGCGGAAGCAATTGGTCGATGCCGTGACGCACAATTGCATGCGTCTGCCCGCCGCAAATTTCCATCAACGTCCACGGGCGCGTCACGGTGCGGCGGATCTCTTCGATCACGCCTTTCACCAACGCCGCGTCGCGATACTCGGTCACATACTTCATGACGGTATCTCAGGACCTAACTCTTCTTCGATGCTTCCGATCTGCCGCAACAGTTCGAGCGTTTCCATCGCTTCGGCTTCGCTCAAGATGCTGATGGCAAACCCCACGTGGATCACGCAGTAATCACCGACCTTCGCATCATCCACATAATCCAAACATGCCTCGCGGAAGATGCCGCCAAAATCCACTTTCGCCATTTTCAGCCCGCCCTTTTCATAAGTTTCAACGATCTTGCCCGGTACACCTAAACACATATTATCCTCTCAATCTGGATGCCGCGATTGCGGCTTGCCCCAACGAGAGTCCGCCATCGTTCGTCGGAACCTCTCGATGTATGTATACAATGAAATTACCGTCATGTAATAGTGCTAAAGTTCGTCGTAATAGTGTGATATTCTGCCAAACTCCGCCGGATAAAACTACAGATTTGATCAACGTTTCGCCGCTGATTCTCTTGACCACTTCCCGTACAGACTCAGCCAAACCATTATGAAAACGTGCGGATATTTTCGATGTGGGGACTCCCGCCATCACATCTTTGACCAACTCCTCAACAACGCCTCTTACCCGTACCTGACCTGATTCCACACCAAAGACATATTGCCCCGCCTCAGCCGAATCTGCCATCGCCTCGAATTCGATTGCCGCCTGCCCCTCATAGTTGACCTTTTGCCGCACACCCGCCAACGCGGATACCGCATCGAACAACCGCCCCATGGATGAAGTCATCGGCGTGTTGATCTTCTTTTCGAGTTGAACTCTCAAAGTCACTTGATCTTCGGCGCAAAACTCTTTGACCGATGCAAGGTTTTCTTCCCAATCCAAACCGAGGCTCCAAAGCAGAGCCAACGCTGTCCGCGCTGGTTTCTTGATTGCCGCATCACCTCCGGGCAAAGGGAAATATTCCAAATGCGCCGCGCGTTGATAGGATGCATAATCCGCTACTAAAAATTCGCCGCCCCAGATCGCGCCATCATCACCGTAACCTGTCCCATCAAATGAAACGCCAATGACGGGTTCGGTTAATCCATGTTCAGCCATACAGGCAGCAACATGGGCATAGTGATGCTGAATGGCAATCGTTGGTAAGCCTTCACGTTCGGCACGTTCAAGCGCATATCGTGTCGCCAGATAATTCGGGTGCATATCATGAGCAATGGCAATCAGCTTCACGCGGAAGAGACGCTCGAAATGCTCCACGCCCTGCTCGAAGGATTTCAACGTTTCATAATTTTCCATATCCCCAATGTGATGACTAAGGAAGGCGTAATTTCCGTTCGTGATGCAAAACGTATTTTTGAGTTCCGATCCAGTTGCAAGGAGATTTGGCGTATCGAATGGGAGCTTTACGGGGAATGGGGAATAGCCGCGCGAGCGTCTTATTGGGTACGTTGTCAGTGACCAGTGATCAGTTTTTCCACTGTCCACTGTTGACTGTTCACTGAAAACTCTCACAACCGAATCGTCGCACCGAATATGAATATCACGGTCGTGCATCAAAAACGCGTCGGCAAGTTTGGAGAGTCTTTTGCGGGCTTCGGCGTTGTCGGTGGCAATGGGTTCTTCGGAGAGGTTTCCGCTGGTCATGACCAAGGGAGGAAGGTCGAAGGTTGAAGGTTGAAGGTTGGGATTCGCGAAGAGTAGGTAATGCAAAGGTGTGTATGGCAACATTACCCCAAGCCATTCCTGTTTGGGCGATACTTCTTCGACGATGGTTGATTCCGGTCTTTTCTTTAGCAAAACGATTGGTCGTGCTGTGGATTGGAGTAGTTCGCTTTCTTGTTCGCTGACAAAGCAATGCTTTTCGATGGTTTCCAAATCAGGCATCATCAGCGCGAAGGGCCTATCCACGCGGAGTTTGCGGGTGCGAAGTTCTCTCACAGCGTTGGCATTGGTTGCGTCACATGCGAGGTGAAATCCGCCAAGACCTTTAATGGCAAGGATTTTGCCGTCTACCAACAATTTACGTGTCTCGACGATCGCATCATCATTCTGAATTCTGAATTCTGAATTCTGAATTTCCAACCACACCTTCGGTCCGCAAACGGGACACGCTACCGGTTGAGCATGAAATCTTCTATTCGTCGGATTTTTGTATTCCTTTTCGCAGTCAGGACAAAGATGAAATCCCGCCATCGTTGTAAATGGACGGTCATAGGGAATGTCTTTGATGATGGTGAAGCGTGGTCCGCAGTTGGTGCAGTTGATGAAAGGATAGCGATAACGGCGGTCGTTTGGGTCGAAGAGTTCACGCAGGCAATCGTCGCAGATGGAAACATCCGGCGAGATGGGCTGGAAGGCGCCGTCCACGCTTTCGGAGTGGATAATGTCAAATTGGGTGAATCCGTTGCCGGGTCCGAATGAGGCGGTGAAGTCGTCTATGCGCGAGAGCGGCGGCGCTTCGTCACGCAATGCGCGAATGAAATCATCCAATATATTTTGTTCCCCATCGACTTCGATATCGACTCCGGCGGAAGTGTTCTTTACCCAGCCCTTAAGGTCAAGGCGCGTGGCAAGGTTATAAACAAAAGGTCGGAAACCAACCCCTTGTACGATGCCTGTGATGTGAATGCGCGCGCCGGGCATGGGACATTCACTTTATTTTCGTTTTGCGTTTTGGATGAGCCAGTCCACCCACGCATCGAGACCGTCGCCGGTGCGGCAGGACGTTTCGAAGGTTGTCACGCCGGGGTTGAGGACTTCGACGCCTTGCTTGAAATAATCCATGCGGAAGTTGATGTAAGGAAGCAGGTCAACCTTGTTGATGACGAGCGCATCGACACCGCGATACATGCCGGGATATTTATAGGGTTTATCGTCGCCTTCGGGCACGGATGCGATCAGCACGGATTTGTGCGTGCCGAGTTTGAAGCCAGCCGGGCAGACGAGGTTGCCGACATTCTCGACGATGAGCAGGTCAAACTGCGTGAGGTCGAGTTGTTCGAGTGCACCCCGCAGCATGACTGCGTCAAGATGACAATCTCCGCCGGTGTTGATCTGCACTGCGGCTTGAGCGCCAGCCGCCGCGGCTCGGTCTGAGTCGATGGAGGTGGCGATGTCGCCGTCGATGGTGGCGACGCGCAGTTTGCCTTTCAAACGCGGAAGCGTCTGCTCGATGAGCGAAGTCTTGCCCGCGCCGGGTGACGCCATGATGTTGATGGCGAAGACTCCCGCGGCGTTGATGCGTGCTCGGTTTTCTTCCGCGAGACGGTCGTTGGCATTCATGATATTTTCAACAATGGGGATGTTCTGGGTCATTTTGATTTCCGATTTTTGATTTTCGATTGACGGTCAATTATTCCACATCAATCGATTCAAGCGCGAATTCTTCACCTGTAATGATCTTTGCGCCCACACCGCCACATTGCGGACAGACGAGTTCCTTGTCGGTGGGGTGGTATTTGTGAAAACAGGTCATGCACTGAAGTTCGGCAGGGACACGGCGAAAATGCAGCGTTGCGCCTTCAGCGATGGTGTCTTTGGCGATAATGTCCCAATAGAACTGGATCGAGTCATCCACCATCGACGAGAGTTCACCCATCACAATGTTCAGGTCGGTGATGCGTTTGGCATTTCCCTTCTCGGCGTGCTGAAGGGCGATCTTCAAAATGGATTGGGTGACAGGCAGTTCATGCATGGATGGTTAAGACTTCTCTTCCTTTTCGCCGCTCAACCCTTCACGGAAAGTGCGGATACTTGTGCCAAGTTCGTTCGCGATCTTGCCGATACGTCCCGCCCCAAAGAGCAATACCACAATGACAAGCACAATAAGCAATTCAGTGGTTCCAAACTGTAACATGTTTTTTTCCTTTCTTGCAGATGGGATGCGCCCGATCACTCGGACAGCAAATCCCATTCCTTCAACACCCGCACGACACGCTTAAATATCTCGGGCATCACGGCTTCGATCTCAGGGCTGATGCCGTAGCCGATGGACATATCCACGGGCTGCGCGCCAACGAGGTGCAGATTTTCGGGGAATTTTCCGCGGAACTTCGCCAGTCCCAGCACTTCCTGAAACGTGATCTGATGGTCAGACATTTTGATGTTACGGTAGAGCGGGATCTCATCCTTCGCCAGTTCCATGACCTGACCGGGAACGGAAAAGCGCGAGACCATCGAATCAAGCACCACCAGATGGCTTGATTCTTCGACCCAGGGCAGGAGATTCAACCCAAGCGCCCCACCGTCGAGAAACTCGATCTCAGACGAAAGTTTGCCGGGGAAATTTTCATTCAAATAGGCTTCAAGGGCTTGAACTGCATGCACCCCCAGCCCTTCATCTTTGTTGAGCGTATTGCCCAACCCCATTACGATCTTGCGTGTGGAAGTATCTTCACTCATATTGAATACCAGTATTATTGATTTTGAGCAGCCTGCACAGTGATAATCTTCTTATTTGAACGGGATAATTGTTTGGAAAAACAGTTCAAATAGTCCGAATTTTTGGTGATAAGAATGGGGCGCCCCCCCGGACGCCCCACTTTTTAAAACTAGCTTATGCAGACATTCATGCCGGTGGCAACTTCAGCTATATCGTTGCCGTCCGCATCGACCATGTGGATGGCGCAAGCCATGCAGGGGTCGAACGAGTGAATGGTGCGCAGGATCTCGAGCGGCTGATCAGGAACCGCCAGGTTATGTCCAACGAGGGAGGCTTCGTATGCGCCAGCCTGTTCCTTGTGGTCACGCGGTGAGGCGTTCCACGTGGTGGGGACGACCATCTGGTAGTTGGAGAGTTTGCCGTTGTCGATCACACTCCAGTGACCGAGGGCGCCGCGCGGAGCTTCCATGAAGCCGAAGCCTTCCGCGTGAGAGGGCCAGGTCATCGGGTCCCACTTGTCGCCGTTGAAGGTGTCAGTGTCACCAGCCTTGATGGCATCGATGAGGGCGTTGTAGTTGGTGAGCAATTCGTCCGCGAAGACCTTGGTTTCGATGCCGCGGGCTGCGGTGCGGCCGAGGGTCGAGAACACAGCCTCGATCGGCGCATCGAGCGTCTTGAGCACGAAGTTGGTAAGGTCCTGGGTCTGCTTGTGTCCGCTGGCATACATGGCGAGCACACGGGCGAGCGGTCCCACTTCCATGGGAGTTTCCGCCCAACGCGGCGACTTGAGCCATGAATACTTCTGCTCGACCTCAAGCTGATCATACGGCGGTTTGGGACCGGTGAAGTTGAACTTGGTCTCGCCTTCGAACGGATGCAAACCAGCACCGTCGCCTGCGCTCTGCTCATACCACGAGTGAGCCACGAATTCCTTCATCAATTCGAAGTCTTTCGGGTTCGGCTCTTCGATGTGGGAGAGATCGCGGTTCATGATGACGGCACGCGGCACGACGTACTTTGAGGTGTCGCTGTTATCGGTATCGGGCAGCTCGCCCCAGGTGAGGAAGTTGCCGAGACCTTCGCCCATGCTGGCGTACTCAAGATAGTACGGAGCCACGGCGAGCAGATCGGGGATGTAGACCTGATCCACGAACTGGATCATGCGGTCGATGCTGTCCTTGATGATGGACAGGCGTTCGGCGTTGAGAGCCGTGTCGCTGTTCGGGTCGATGGGCATCGGCACGCCGCCGACGACGAAGTTCGGGTGCGGGTTCTTGCCGCCGAAGATCGTGTGGATCTTGGTGAAGGTCTTCTGGGCGTCGAGCGCTTCAAGATAATGCGCCACAGCCAAAAGGTTCACTTCAGCCGGAAGTTTGTAGGCGGGGTGTCCCCAGTAGGCGTTGGCAAAGATGGAGAGTTGTCCACTATCGACAATGCCCTGCACCTTGGCTTGCACGTCCTTGAAGTATGCGGGGGAAGAATTCGCCCACGGCGAGATGCTCTGCTGAATGGCAGAAGTCTGCGCCGGGTCCGCTTTGAGCGCGTTCACTACATCCACCCAATCAAGCGCGTGCAGGTGATAGAAATGCATCACATGATCATGCACGTACTGCTGGGCGATCATCAGGTTGCGGATGATGTTCGCGGCTTTGGGGATCTGGATGCCGAGCGCATCTTCCACGGAGCGGATGGATGCGAACGAGTGGACGGTGGTGCAAACGCCGCAAGTGCGCTGGGCAAATGCCCACGCTTCACGCGGGTCGCGTCCTTTGAGGATCTGCTCGATGCCGCGCACCATGGTGCCGGACGAGTATGCCTGTTTGATCGTGCCGTTCGAGTCCAACTCGGCTTCGATGCGCAGGTGTCCTTCGATACGGGTAATGGGGTCAACTACTATACGTTGCGCCATGAGAAGCCTCCTATTCGACCAGGGAGTCGGCTACCATTTGAGCCAACCCGGTCACTTTCCAATCGAGTTTGAAATGTTCGACGCCGTCGGTGAATTGCAGGCGGCAGTTCGAGCAGGTCATGGTGACCGTCTTTGCGCCGACCGAGTTCACCTGGTCGATCTTGAGTCCGAAGGCGGCATACCGTTGCGGGTCCGCAGCCTTGATGGCGATCACGCCTCCGCCACCGCCGCAGCAGATGGCTTCTTCGCGGTTGGGGGTCATTTCCTTGAAGGAGTTCGGTGCGATCACCTTGAGGATGTCGCGCGGCTCCTGGATGTGACCACCCTTGCGCTGGATCTTGCACGCATCGTGGAAGGTGATGGTTCCGTTGCCGTCAAAGGCGCCCGGCTTCAGTTTGATGCGTCCGTTGCCGACCAATTCACCGAGCACACCCGTGATGTGGATGATCTCGAAGTCGTTGGCTTCGGGCAGCCAGTTGGCGCCGTGCCAGCGCAGGGCATCGTAAGCGTGACCACACTCGGTCACAACGATACGCTTGACGCCGAGGTCGCGTGCGCCTTCGAGCACACGGTCGAGGAACATCTTGGTGTTCTTTTCGTCGCCCTGGTAGAAACCAAAGTTGACGATCTCGCGCGCCTTGCTGCTGACAGTCCATTTTTCGCCAGCCTTGTTGAGGATCTTGGCGATGGCAGCGACGTTGGTCGGGAACTTCATCACCTCGATGGAGGAGAAGACGACCATGGTGTCGGCACCCTGTACATCGCGCGGAATATCCTCTTCCCACTCGTCGGCGATCCACTCAAGGCGCTGATCCCAAACGGAATCGGTCATGCCGAGCGGGCTGCCTTCTTCGACCTGTTTGTTGACCGCAGCCATCAGATCGTCGGGGACGACTTCCGCGGCAGCAAGACCGGCACGCACACCGTGCAGAAGCGAGCCGAGGTCGATGCCCATCGGGCAGACCATCGAGCACTTATTGCAGACGGTGCAGGCGTAGTAATTCAATTCGCTCCAGTGCTTGAGGTCTTCATCGGTGATCTCTTTTTCAAGACCGATCATCTTTTTGAAGCCGCCCACCAGCGTAAAGCGCTGTTCATAAGCACGGCGAAGCAGTTCAACCTTCCAAACGGGGGAATATTCGGGGTTGCCGGTCGCCTGATAGAAATGGCAGGCTTCGGCGCACATGCCGCAGCGTGTGCAGGCTTCCAATTGCGAAGCCACCCAGCCGCCCGTTTCGTGGACAAGAGTATCGTAAGCTTGTTTTGTAGCAGTCATGTCTTCCTCCTACACCGCAACGCCGCGCTTGCCGAATTCCGCCCCGTGGATGGCGCGCGCAAAGAAGTAGAAGATGAAATGGGAAATGCGGCTCAAGGGGATCCAGATCATCATCACGTCCACAGAAAGCATGTGGAGCGCGTAAAGATTTTCATAGGGGAGCCACAAGTGATGGGTCATCATGTAACCGGTCACCATCGGCAGGAAAACGAACAGCCAGGAGAGAAATTCCGCGGGTCCAGAGATCAGCTTGAGCACGGGGTTGATCCGGCGGTTGATCAGCAAAAGGATCATGGCGATGATTCCCACCGCAGCCATCCAATCCACGATCGGCAGGGGCAGGGTCGCCCAATGCAGACCGGTGAGGCTCTTCCACACCAACATATGAGGAGTACCGAGGATGATTACAACGAACAGGGCAAGGTGGAACAGACCGCCGCCGATGTAGATCAACGGGTTGCGGTTGAATGTATTCTTGACCCAGGGGATGAAGGGCCAGATGAGGATGCCCTTCAAAAAGGACATAACCACGCCGCCAGCCTTGCTGCCCTTATCGGGAACGCGGTCTTTGCTCCAGCCGAGGCTGATGACTGTGAACAGGCGGTATGCCAGTCCGAAGATCATGAAGAGCAGTGACGCGTAGAAGAAAGGTCCGCGCGCAAATTCGAGCATTGCCTGAGGGTTCATTTTTCTTCTCCTTTTGCCTTTTTCTTGGCGTTATTGACCAGCGCAGTTCCAATACCGAGAGCTGCGCCAGCGCCGACTGCCGCACCAACTGCCGCAGCAGCGGGGCGATTCAACGGGGCAGATTGACCCTGATAGAATCCGCCGCCATCCCAGAAGTTCGGCTCGGTGCAGCCGAGGCAGGGATGACCAGATTGAACGGGGAACGAAAGACCCTGATCCCATTTGATCGTGGCGCATGCGCTGTAGGTGGTGGGTCCTTTGCAGCCGAGTTTGTACAGGCACCAACCCTGTTTCGCGCCTTCGTCATCGAAGGAGAGGGCGAACTTGCCCGCCTCATAGAATGGACGGCGCAGGCAGCGGTCGTGGACAGTCTTTCCGTAGAAAGTCATCGGGCGGTGCAAGCCATCCAATTCGGGCAAAGCGCCGAAGATGGCGAAGTGAGCAATGGTTCCGGCGGTGGCTTCAGGAATGGCGGGGCAGCCGGGGATGTTGACCACAGGCTTGTCTGTGATGAGTTCCCAGACACCCTTGGCGTCAGTCGGGTTCGGATCGGCTTTGGGCAGACCACCGAAAGAGGCGCAGCTTCCAACGGCGATGATCGCCGCCGCGCCAGCCGCAGCTTCCTTCAGGATGTCGATGGCTGTGCGTCCGCCAATGACACAGTACGCGCCATCGTTTGCCAGCGGAATGCTGCCTTCAACAACAAGCACATATTGACCGGCGTATTTTGCCATTGCCTGCTGTTTGGCTTCCTCCACCTGAAAACCGGATGCCGCCGAGAGGGTCTCGTGGTATTCGATGGTCAGGGTGTTGAGCACCAGGTTCGTCAGGCTCGGCGAGACGCTGCGTGAAATGGCTTCGGTGCAGCCTGTGCAATCCTGGAAGTTGAGCCAGATGACGGGCAGGCGCTGTGCTGTTTCCAAAGCGCGTGCGACCATTTTGCTCGCCTGTGCGCGGACTCCCATACTGGCGGGAAGTCCGCTTTCCTCGAGCGGCGGGACAGCCGTCAGACCCATGGCTGTCGCCAACAGGCCTGAGAGCTTAAGGAAATCACGCCGCGATACCCCTTTGCCTTGCAATTGTTTATGGACTGTTTCTTCGGGCATTTCTATCTCCTCAGAACGATTCAAATGGAATGTTCAAAATCAACAAGAAATATTATCGGCTTCCAGTTTGGCTTGATAGGCAGCGATGCCATCCGCGCCGGTCGCGAGGGAACCTTTATCGGCTTCCCAGTTGGACGGTTTGAGTTCAGCGATCCAGCCTTCACCGTACGGGTCGCGTGATACGACGTTCGGATCGGAAGCCAGCGCTTCATTGCCGCGCAGAAGAACGCCTGTTACCGGCGCGGGCACGGGACCGACGAACTTGCTGCTTTCCACGGTTGCCATGCTTTTGCCCTGAGCGAGTTCCTGCCCAATGTTCTTGGCTTTGACAGTCACACCCGCCAGATTGGACCCGGCGAGTTTGGCGGCAACAGCCGTCATTCCGACGCGAAGCGTGCCGTCTTCCATCGGCTTCGCCCAAACGTGTTTGTCGATGAGGTAGTAAAGGTCTTCGGGGAGGTTGCAGCCTCTTACTTCTGTCATTTCAAACTCCTTAGAAGGTCATTGTGGTTTTGGCATCTTCAGCCAACTGCCACATGTAAGCGCCGCCGACCATCTTGACGCCGTCGAGCAGGTCTTCGGGTTTGAGGTCGTGCAGTTCGGTGGAGGCGGTGCAGGCGGTGAATTTCACGCCGGCATCGAGCGCATCCTGGATGAAACCGCTGACGGGTTTGCCGCCCTCTTTGGGGAATACGGTTTCAGCCATGCCTTTTTTGAGCAGCAGGGTGCCGTCGATGGTGAAGAACATGGTCACTTCGTAATCCATCGCCGCGGCGAGCGTGGCGAAGAAGAAGGGGGTTGCGCAGCGGCGCGGAGTGTCAGGTCCGCTGGTCATGACAATGAGGATTTTCTCGTCTTCCATTTTGTATATCTCCTGGTTTGTTTTAGAAGGACAGGGCGATGGCGTCGTCGCTGGCAAATTCAATGAATGCCGCGGCGCCTGCCACTTCGATCCCGTCGATAAGGTCTTCTTTTTTGATGCCCATCACGTCCATGCTCATCTGGCAGGCGATCAGGCGGACACCGCTTTCGGTTGCCATCTCGAGCAGTTCGCTGAGTTTGGCAACATTGGCTTTCTTCATCCAGCCGTTCATCATGCTGGTGGCGACTGCCGTCATGCCGGGCAGAACGCCAATAATGTTCGGAACAGAAATGCCGGGAACAGGTTGGGGCATGGCCGGGTTTGCGATCGGGGAGACCTGCAATTTATCGGCGTTGCCTTTTTTGACGATCTCGAGACCGTAGAAGGTGAAGAAGATCGCCGCTTCCATATCCATGGCGATGGCTGCGGTGGCAAGGATCAAAGGCGGATATGCCGCATCCAGGCTGCCATGTGTGGAGATGATTGCCATTCGTTGTGCCATGATGCTCTCCTAGTAAACCAACACGTTCGTGGCTTCGGCACATTCCTTGACGAATGTCGCCGCGTTCACAACGGTTGCGCCCTTGATGAAATCCTTTTCAGGATCGATCTGGCGGGATTTGACACAAGGTCCACAGACCAGCAGCTTGCCATCGTTTTCAAGGTAAATGTCGAGCAATTCCTTGAGGGGAGGGAAACCGGAGGCGAAAACATGATCGGCAACGCTATCCATGATCAGCATGACGCCGTTCGCCTGAAAACCAAGCACAACTTCCACTTCGGATGCCTGGGCAGCAGTTGCCATCACGAAGGGGATGGTGGCGCGCTCCGGGTCTTCCGGTCCGTGGGTACACATCAAAATAAGTTTTTCTTTCTTATCAGCCATGATGGACTCCTTAATTCAATAATTCAGGTAAATTTCACCGTAATAAAAAAGCCTGCCGAGTGGCAGACTTTTTATTTAATCCTCTTGATGAAGAAGGTGAATTTTCCACCGTCTTCCTCGTGTCCAACAAGTTCCTGACCGGTTTTGGCTGTCCAAGCCTGGACGTCGGGCAATGAACCGGGGTCGGTCGCAACCATCTTCAAAACTTGTCCAACCTGCAAGGCATCCACTGCCTTTTTGGTCTTCAGAATCGGCATGGGGCAAGCCAATCCACTGCAATCGAGTTCTTGATCAAAATTGAAAGCCATTTTATTCTCCTTAAGAAGTTTTTTCGATAACGCTCATCTCGGCGATCTGCCGTAAACGACCCATTAAGTTGACGCGTTCGGAACTGATCTGCTCGAACGTTGTTGCCACCCGCTCCAACCAGCCGCTGATCTGACTGGCTTTGCGTTCATCCAACACGGATATCTGTTTGGAAGCCTGTTCCAACAGGTCTTTGTTGATGTGATATTTTTCCGCGATCTCTTCGATATTCAGAAAATCCTGCCCCGCATCGGGTTCGCTGACGTGGAACTGCCCAGCCACCAGAATGCCGAGCAGCCGTCCCTGAGCTTCGATGCGCGCCCGGGCGTACTGCAAACCGGCATGGCAGGTCGTAAATTCCGGCGAGGTTTTTTCCTGCTCTACCAGCTTGTGCCAGGAAGTCACGCAAGCCGCGCGCCCTTCGTCGCTGCCGAGGATCAATTTGCAGAAATCACATGAGTTGCTGATACGGGTGAGGGGATTTCCCTTGTTGTCTGTAGTGACGGCACCAATTTCAGCAAGTTCGGCAAAAACATCCTGAACTGGCTGCATACAATGAAGAGGAAGGGCATTTTCCGCGGCGACGGGTTCAATTTCAACTGTTTTCGGATTCCCAGCCAGAAGTTCGTTCACTTCGCGGGCTGAGAAACGCCAATGCTGTCCCACTTTAACGCCAACCAAACGCCCATCTTTGAGCATCCGATAGATCGTGGTGCGATCTACGTTGAGCATTTCCTGAACTTGTCGAGCTGTGAGAAGATTATCCATTTGCAATAGTTTGCTATAGTTTGAAACTGATTGCTATAGTGTATTCCTGCAATCCCACATCCAATAGTTATATTTGTCACAATTGGATGTGACAAATGCCATCACCCTAGACAATTCCCCACTCGGCTTTAAATCACAAAGGACAGCGGGGCGAAAACCTGCTGTCCTTTATGGAAAAAATGTTTTCAAACGTTCTACAAGTTGTCGACAATTTCCTTTAATTCATCGGGCAGTGTGGACTTTTCGAAGACGTCCCATGTTTCCACATGCTGTGTCGAGCCGCCCGGATTCAATGTCACCAACGGGGAAAGGCTCTCCAATTCCACGAATTCGTCGTTGCAGTAAAGTTCCGCGTTGCAGTTGTTATCGGGATATTTCACGTCCGTCTGTGCGCCGAAAGATTTTCTGAAGAGAACACCGTCCACCCAGTAAGCAAGCCAGCCGTGGGAATTAAAGTAACCCATTTTGAAGGGATCATCCGCTTCAGCTTGGAAAAGGCTGAATTCGTCGCGCAGGCTCAGGCGCGGATCCGTGAGGCGGGCGTAGGGCCAGAAGGAAAGGCTGCGGTTGGGTAAAAGCCCTGAGGGGTCCACATTCCCCACGGGCAGGGGCAAAATCGCCGTCCCTCCCAAGCGGAATTGTGTGATCGTCCACGGCGCGAGTTCAATGGGCCACAAGCCGTCGTTGATGAGGGTGTGCGTGAGCGTTACGGAGGGTTGACCGGCGGCAAGGCGGATTTCGATGCGTTTGCGGATGCCTGTGCCCGGCTCGGTCTGCATTTCAAGAATCACGCCATCGGGCAGGTCTGTGATCTGCAATTCGCCGGTATCGGGCGCATATGTGCGCGGCATGGCTTCGGGCGAGTGCCACAGGCGATGCCCGCCGCGGAAATAAAAATCGCCGTACGGTGTGGGGACGGGAGGCTGGTGGCTGAGGTCTGCAAACAGATTCTTTTTGCCTTTCGGCATCAGCCCGGAAATGCGCAGAGATTCAGTCAGGTACTCGAGTTCGAGAAAATCGTTTTTGAGGGTTCGTTTACTCATAAGCGTGTGTCAACCTTCAGGTCGAGCCAGTCCATTTCTTGTTGGGTCAGTTTGATCTCGGCAGCTTCCACATTCGCCTTGAACTTTTGAACACTGTGCGAACCGACCACTGCGAACATATTCATCGGCTGGCTCATTGCAAAAGCAACCGCCACTTGAGCCGGAGTGACGCCCTTTTCCTTTGCAAGGATACCTGCCCGTTCCAGGCGTTGGAAATTGGATTCTTTGGCATACGTCCGCACCACGACTTCGTCCCATTCGCGTTCGCCGAACATATGCAGGTTATCCCGCGTGAAACGCCCGGAGAAAAATCCGCTGGCGAGGGGCGACCACACCAACAGGGGAAGCTGTGTTCTTGTGTACCAGGTCCGCGCATTCGTCCCCGCCTCGCCGCTAATACTGACGCAAAGGGGCCACGGCTCGGCATAAGACTCCGCCAGACTGTACTGCGGACTGCTTGCAGCGAATGACCTCAGTCCATTTGTTTGGGCGTATGCATTGGCAGTTTCCATACGTTCATGCGTCCAGTTCGAAGCGCCAAAGGCATGGATACGTCCCGCCTGCAAATGTTCGTTCAATGCATCAATGATCGGCTCAACGGAGATATCCGGGTCGTCACGATGCAGGAGATAAAGGTCAATGTAATCGGTTTGGAGACGCGCCAGCGAGTCGGTCAAATCGGATGCAACATCCAACGGCGTCATCCTGCGGCGGTCATCGGAGTGCGCGCCGCCCTTGGTGATGATGACCATCTTCTCGCGAAGTCCGCGAGATTGCAGCCAACGACCAATGATCCGCTCGCTATTCCCGCCGCTGTACACATGAGCGGTATCGAGCGTGTTACAACCCGCCTCGTGTACCTGATCCAACAACGCAAAACTTTCCGCTTCGTTCAGGTCGCTTCCAAGCATGGTCGTCCCCTGGATAACTCGCGCAACCGGTTTCTTTACACCAACGATCTCTCCATAAAACATGTCACCTCTGCTGACTAATGAGATTTACCAATAATTATGCACATGACTGCGGATACTTGACTCATACACAGCGCGGACCTTTTCCATCGCCTCATGACTCAGGGACGGCAGGTCTGCCGCTTTGGCATTATCCTCCGCTTGAGCCGGGTTCTTCGCCCCGGGGATCGTGCATGTAACGGCTTCGTGCATCAGAATCCAGCGCAAGGCAAATTGCGGCATCGTCCAGCCTGCGGGGACAAGCGCACGCAATTCCTCGACGGCTTGCAAGCCAGTTTCATAGTCCACGCCTGAGAACGTCTCGCCGCGATCAAAGGATTCACCGTGGCGGTTGAATGCACGGTGGTCATCCTCTTCAAAAGCGGAATGAGCCGTGAGCTTTCCGGTCAACAATCCGCTGGCAAGCGGCACACGCGCAAGAATACCGATCCTGCGCTTCATTGCCTCAGGAAAGAACAACTCCGCCGGGCGCTGACGGAAAATATTGAAGATGATCTGCACCGTCTGCACATTGGGATACTCCATGGCTTTCAATGCTTCTTCCACCTTTTCAACGCTCACCCCATAGTGACGTAATTTACCCGCCTGCACAAGATCGTCCAATACGCCGAAGGTCTCCGGCATGTAATAGACATCCGTCGGCGGGCAGTGAAGCTGCAAAAGGTCGATGGCTTCGGCATCAAGGTTCTTCAGGCTGCGCTCAACGAATGCCGTCAGGTTGACGCGGTTATATCCATTCGCCACATGCGAGTCGAGGCGACGTCCCGCCTTGGTTGCCACATAAATGCTCTCGCTGCGTTCCTTGCGAAGCTGCCCCCAAACGTTCCGAGCGACCGTCGCCGTAGACATCGGCGGTATCGATAAAGTTGACTCCCAGGTCAATGGAGCGGTGCAGGGCGGCGAGTGATTCTTTATCGTCCACGCTGCCCCATGAGCCGCCAATCGCCCAAGCGCCAAATGAAACTGTCGAAACTTTCCACCCCGTTCGTCCAAGTTCGCGATATTGCATATTAAATTCCTTTCAACCACAAAAGGGGACAAAGGGTCACAAAGGTTTTTTTCCTTTGTGTACCTTTGTGACCCTTCGTGGTGAAATAATTACAGCCCTTTATTTAAGTGATAGTACAAATCGTTCCAGCGCAGTTTCTCGCGGAATTCCTGCACGCGGGTGTTCTCATCGATGGCGAGGAACTCGATGCCTGCCATGTCCGCGAAATCCTGCAGGTGTTCTGTGGTGAGCGAGTAGCTGAAGCTGGTGTGATGTGCTCCGCCAGCGTAGATCCACGCTGCGGCAGCGACGGAGAGATTCGGGCGCGGAACCCAAAGCGCACGCGCCACCGGCAGTTTGGGAAGCGGCGCATCGTTCGGGACGACATCTACGACGCTGGCGACCATGCGGAAGCGATTGCCCATGTGGACGATGGAGGCTCCGACCGCGGCGCCCAACTGCGAGTCAAACACGAGGCGCACAGGGTCTTCCTTCCCGCCAATACCGAGCGGATGAATCTCCAGCTTGGGTTTGTGCGCCGCAATGGATTCACAAATCTCAAGCATGTGTGCGCCGAGGTCTTTGTCACCGCTGGCGCTGAAGTGATAGGTGTAATCTTCCATGAATGAAACGCCGCCGGGCAGACCCGCATTCATAACCTTCATGGCACGCACGAGAGCGGAGGTCTTCCAATCGCCTTCTGCGCCGAAGCCGTAGCCATCGCGCATGAGACGCTGCACCGCGAGACCGGGCAATTGCTTCAATCCATGCAGGTCTTGGAAGGTGTCGGTGAACGCCATGAAGCCACCGTCTTTCAAGAATCCGCGCAGACCGAGTTCAATGCGTGCGCCATCTCGCAGAGACGCATGTTTTGCGCCGCCGGGCTTGAGTTCAGCGACAACATCGTATTCATCCAAATAAGTTTTGATGAGTGCATCCACTTCGGCATCTGTAGCATCATTGACATACTTAACCAAGTCGCCAATTCCATAGCCGTTGGTGGAGTAACCGAACTGGATTTCGGACTGAACTTTGTCACCTTCGGTCACAGCCACTTCGCGCATGTTATCGCCGAAGCGAGCGACCTTGCCGCCCTGCCAGTCAGCCCATGCGGACGCGGCGCGAGACCACACGCCCAACTGTCGCTGCACTTCATCGTCAGCCCAGTGACCCACCACCACCTTGCGTTCGATTCGCAGGCGGCTGCCGATGAAACCGAACTCGCGGTCACCGTGCGCGGCTTGGTTGAGGTTCATGAAATCCATGTCAATCGTTGACCACGGAATTTCGCGGTTGTATTGCGTGTGCAAATGCGCGAACGGTTTCTTGAGCAGGGTCAAGCCTGCGATCCACATCTTGGCGGGGGAGAAGGTGTGCATCCACGCGATGAGACCGATGCAGCTTTTGGACGAATTCGCTTCAAGACATAAATCTCGAATCGCATCAGGTGTAGTGAGGACGGGTTTGAATACCACCTTCACCGGAATGTGCTTGGAAGCGCCCAACGCCGCCGCGATCTCTTTCGAGTGTTCGGCAACCTGCTCCAGAGTCTGGGGACCATACAAATGCTGGCTGCCCGTAATGAACCAAACTTCATATTGTTTTAGATCGATCATGATTGTGTCTCCTTGTGTTTTGACCGTGGACGGTGGACAATAGACGATGGACGTTCTTTCGTCCACGGTCTGTCGTCCATCGTCTATTGTCCATAATAGGCGTTTGCGCCGTGTTTCCTCAAATAGTGTTTATCGAGCAGTTCCTGCTGCATGGGTTGAATGCCAGGGTTCAGCAGCATGGTTTGGATGTTCATGAACGCGACCTCTTCCATCACCACCGCGTTGTGAACCGCTTCCATCGCATCCTTGCCCCATGCAAATGGACCGTGACTGTAAACCACCACGCCAGGAATTGCATCTGGATTTTTATCCTTGAACGTTTCGATGATGACTGTCCCCGTCTCTTTCTCGTACTCAGCCTGAATCTCCGCCTCGGTCATTTTCCTTGTGCAGGGGATTTCGCCGTAAAAATAATCGCCGTGGGTGGTGCCGAGCGCCGCAATGCCGCGACCCGCCTGTGCAAAACTCGTTGCCCAACGGCTGTGCGTGTGGACAATGCCGCCAATGTTCGGAAAGGCTTTGTATAGTTCCAAATGTGTTGGCGTGTCAGAAGATGGCTTGAGATCACCATCCACAACCTTGCCTGTTGCCAATTCCAACACGACCATATTGTCGCGTTTCATCGTCTCATACGGCACGCCCGAAGGTTTGATAACAACCAATCCCTTATCGCGGTCAATGCCAGAGACGTTACCCCATGTGAAAGTGACAAGTCCGTGTTTGGGTAATAATAAGTTTGCTTGAAATACTTGTTCTTTGAGTTTCTTGAGCATAAGTTCTCCACTCGTCATTGCGAGGAGCGTGATCTTCGCGACGAAGCAATCTCATGGCAAAGGGGAGATTGCTTCGGGCTAAGAGCAAGAGCGCCCTCGCAATGACGGAAATTTTTACTTCATCCCCTCCACCGCCGCGCGTTCGATACCAAGCCCTGCCTTGTATCGTTCCATGAACGCTGCGAAGCCATCTACATCTTTCGCATCTGGCGCAATGGTGGAACTTTTTTCGTGGGCGAATACTTTTTTATTCAAATACTCTTCGAGCGTTTCATTCCCCACCTTGTTGGACATGAACGCTGCCAGCAGGGCAATGCCCCACGCGCCGCCTTCGCCTGCGGTTTCCATCACTGAGACAGGGGCATTCATCGCCGCCGCCATCATGCGCTGACCGACACCTTCGGTTTTGAAAAATCCGCCGTGACCGAGCAGTTGATCGAGTTGCACTTTTTCCTGAGAGAGAATGTCCATGCCGATCTTCAACGTGCCCAGCGACGAGAACAAATGCGCGCGCATAAAATTTGGAAGAGTGAAGCGGCTCTCTGGCGTGCGGATAAATAACGGGCGTCCTTCGGTGAGGTCTGTGATGGATTCGCCAGAGAGATAGTTGTAGGCGAGCAATCCGCCTGCATCGGCATCGCCTGCGAGAGCCATTTTGTACAGCATCTCAAATAATTTTGATTGGCTGATTTCCACGCCGAGTGCGTCGGTAAATTCACGGAAGAGTCCCACCCATGCGTTCAAATCTGATGTGCAGTTGTTGGCGTGAACCATTGCCACGGGCTTGCCTGTGGGCGTGGTGACCATGTCAATTTCGGGGTAGAGTTTGGAGAGTGCCTTTTCGAGCACGATCATCGCGAAGACGGACGTTCCAGCGGAAACATTCCCCGTGCGGACTGCGACACTGTTGGTTGCCACCATGCCTGTGCCTGCGTCACCCTCTGGCGGGCAGAGCGGAATGCCAGCCTTGAGCAAACCGCTGGGGTCGAGCAGTTTGGCACCTTCTTCGGTCAGCATGCCAGCGGATTCACCTGCCACCAAAACTTTGGGCAGAATGTCTTGCAATGTCCATGAGATTTTCTCTGCTTTGAGCAAGTCATTGAACTGCCCAAGCATTTTTTTGTCGAAATCATTGGTCGTGCTGTCGATAGGGAACATGCCTGAGGCTTCGCCCACGCCCATCGCTTTTTGACCCGTCAATTTCCAATGGACGTATCCCGCCAAGGTGGTGAGGTGGACGATGTCATTGACGTGCGCCTCTTTATTCAAGATGGCTTGATAGACGTGCGCAATGCTCCAGCGCTGTGGAATGTTGAATTGGAACACGTCGGTGAGTTTCTCTGCGGCTTGCCCCGTGATGGTGTTGCGCCAGGTGCGGAAGGGGACAAGCAGATTGTCCCTTTTGCCGAACGCCAGATAGCCGTGCATCATGGCGCTGAAACCGATGGCGCCAATGGTGGTGAGTGTCACGCCGTATTTCTCCGAAACCTCTTTGCTGAGGTTGCGGTAACTTTCTTGCAAGCCTTTCCACACCATGTCCAGGCTGTACGTCCAGACGCCGTGCTCGTATTGGTTTTCCCACTCAAAACTTCCTGAGGCGATGGGAGAATGATCTTCGCCGATCAGCACGGCTTTGATGCGCGTCGAGCCGAGTTCAATGCCGAGGGATGTCTTGCCGCTTTCGATTGCTTTTTTGATTTCGTTTTTATCCATTTTTCTCTCCAATTCCATTTTTTACCACTGAGAGCACAGAGGTCACTGAGATTTTTAAAAGAGGGTTTCTCTGTGGTCTTCGTGTTCTCCGTGGTGAAGATTCTTATCCCGGGTACCAAATTTTGCGCGAATCATCCTCGGCGCGGACGTAATCGAACGCCGAGTCGATCATCTTTTTCAAGTCGTATTCTGGTCGCCAGTTGAGCAGGAATTTTGCTTTGGCGTTATCGAGCCAGGTGGAGTGGAATTCTGTTTTGATCTCCACAGTGGGGAAGCCGCGAGTCTCGTGCAGATAGTTGCCCATCTCGCCGTAGTCTACGGGTTCATCCATGCAGATGTTGAAGAGCTGCTGGCGGGCTTTTGCGTTGTCGAGCGCGAGCAGGAGGGCGCTGACCAAATCGTCAACGTGGACAAAGTTTCGTTTAACGGGAACAGCTTCCAGATTAAGCATGATCGGAATGGTCTGCGTCCGCACATAATCAGCCGCAGTTTTCTCATCCACAAAATCACGCCAGCGCGGACCGCCGAAAACATCCTCTCCGAAAGAGAGTTGATATTTGAAGTCATCTTTTTCCATGATCCACGGCGCGCGCAGGCAGCATCCATTCAAGTTGTATTGGATGTAATACTGCTCGAGCATGACTTCTTCGAGAACCTTGGAGAGCGCGTAACAGCCTTGATACGCGGAATGTTTTTGGGTTTCAGTGACGGGGATGGGATGCGGATAAACGAAATGCCCCATGCCCGCGTCGCCGCCGACCATGATGAACTGCTTGAAGGTGGGGGAGGTGCGGCAAGATTCAAGAAGCCAGAAGAGACCCTTGACCGCCACATCCATAATTTGCTCTGGCGTTTCTTTGACAGTGGCAAGATGCAGAACATGTGTGACACCGTCCATCGCTTGCTCGACGAGATCGCGATGTTCGATGGAGCCGTGAATATTTTGAATGCGCGGATGAGGGGGAAGTTCGCGGTTGTGGCACAAGGCGCGAACGGTGAAGGAGTTGAAACGTGAATCATTCAACAGGCGATTGATAAAAGTCTTTCCCACTTTGCCTGTTGCGCCAGTGACGAGGATGGTGTTAGTCATTGCACATCCTTTCGCGCCCTCACCCTAGCCCTCTCCCGAGGTTTTTATAAGAATTTCTCTGTGCTCTCCGGAAGGGTTGGGGATGAGGGAGGTTTTCAACATTTCGTCCACTGCCCATTCGCTTCACTGGATGCGATCACACTATCCACAAAGCGCACGCCCATCAAGCCATCGAACGAGTTCGGGAAGTAGAGCGCGAGCGGGTCTGCTTGTTTGCCTGCGCGACGCGCTGCGATCGCTTCGGCAGCGTCAGAATAAATATTTGCAAAGCCATCGGGGAAACCTTCGGGATGTCCCGCCACCAAACGAGTGCAACGCGCAGAGAGCGGCAAGGTGCCTGGTCCGTTCGGCGTGCGGTTTTGCGAAGGCGCGTTCAGCGGCTTGAAGGTGAGCGCCTGCGGAAATTCCTGCATCCATTCGAGCGAGCCTTTCGTTCCGCTCACACGAATGCGCAAACAATTTTCCACGCCAGCCGCGGCTTGTGTCACCCAGAAACTGCCGCGGGCGCCGTTACTGAATCGGAGCATTGCCCCGCCAAAGTCATGGATGATGCGCCCGGGTACGATCGCGCCGATCTCTGCCGCCACTTCGTCCACTTCCAAGCCCGTGATGAATCTCGTCAGGTTGTGCGCATGCGTGCCAATGTCGCCCATCACGCGCGAAGGTCCGCCGCGCACGGGGTCGAACTTCCAATTATCGGGCGAAAAAGTTTTTGTCTCATCCGCCTTGCCGCCTTGCACATACTCCACCTGCACGAGTCGGATCGTGCCGAGTTCGCCCGCCTCCACCATCGCCTTCGCCTGCCGCACCATCGGGTAGCCCGTGTAATTGTGCGTGAGGCAAAACACCAAACCCGTCTCCTGCACTTTTTTGTGCAAGGCTTCGGCTTCGGCGAGCGTATTAGTCATGGGCTTGTCGCAGATCACGTCGATGCCGCGCTCGAGCGCCCACATCGAATAATCAAAATGGCTATCGTTCGGTGTCATGATCGCAACCGCATCGATGCCATCTTTTCTGGATGATTCTTTGTCTAGCAATTCTTTGACGCTGGAATAGATACGGTCTGACTCGAAACCAAGTTCGTTCGCATCTTTCTTTGATTTGGCAGGGTCCGACGAAAAGATGCCTGTCACAATCTGATAGCGGTCATCGCGCCGCGCTGATTGGCGATGCATGGCACCGATGAACGACCCCGTCCCACCGCCGATGACGGCGAGACGTAAGCGACGACCTAAAAAGTCAATGACTGGATTCAACGACATCTTATTTCTCCTTGGCTATAAATTCACGGATCGATTCAACGACTAATTTATGGTCTTCTTCCTGCGGCAATCCAGAAACGGTAATTGTCCCAACCATGCCCGTCCCTTTTACGATAATGGGAAAACATCCGCCATGCGCGGCAAATTCACTTTCAGAAATGAGATAAGACTGTTCGATAGTTTTGCCTTTGTGCTTGAGCGCTTGCCCCATGTAAAACGAACTGTGACCAAAACGATTTACCAGCCGCACCTTGCGCTTGACCCACTCGTCATTGTCCGCCGATGTGCCGGGCATGCTGTAATGGAAGAGTTGATGCCCTCCACGTGTAATGTCGATGGTGATGGGGAGGTTGTCGCGCATGGCTTCTTCCACCATCTGGCTTCCAAGACGCCAGGCAGTGTTTTCATTGAAATACGCAAACTGAAGTTCCTGTTCTTCCTCTAAAAGATTCTTTAGCAGTTCTTCCATTCTTCATCCTCTACCAAGGGCTATCCGCCCAAATTTTGCAAACAGAACCAGAACGACAACTCAATTCGCTTTGCATCGGTCCATATTGGGTTATAAAGTCAGTTTATATTTTGGTTATGCTGCCGTGATGGATACAAAACGGATCAGTCTGAGATTAGGCGTTCTTGTTCTTGTTATAAACATCGAAGAACACAGCGAGCAAAAGCACGAAACCCTTGATGGCTTGCTGCCAGTCGATGCCGATACCGAGAATGGACATACCGTTGTTCATCACACCGATGAGGAACGCGCCGACCACAGCGCCGATGACCTTGCCGACACCGCCGGTCGCGGATGCGCCGCCGATGAAGCAGGCTGCGATCACATCCAGCTCGAAGCCGACACCAGCCTTGGGCGTCGCCGTATTCAAGCGGGCGGATACGATCATACCGGCGATAGCGGAAAGTACGCCCATGTTCACAAAGGTACCGAACAGCAGGCGGCGGGTATCCACACCTGAAAGGCGTGCCGCTTTTTCATTACCGCCCATCGCGTAGATGCGGCGTCCGATCACTGTTGAACTGGTGATAAAAGCGTAAGCCGAGACCAGAACGAAGAGGATGACCAGCACGTTCGGCAGCCCCTTATAGGATGCCATCAAATAGCAAAGCCACATGATCGCTGCCGTAATGAAAACGTTCTTGACCACAAAGAAAACGAAGGGAGTCACCTCGAAGCCGTACTTCTGTTGGTTCTTTCTGCCCCGAAGGTCGAACACGATTAACAAGACAGAGAGCAGGGCACCGATCAAGATCGTGGTAATGTGGATGCCATCGCCGTGGAAGAAATCGGGGATAAAGCCGGTACTGAGACGCTGAAATTCCACCGGGAAGGGACCAACCGCCTCACCCTGAAGGATGAGCAGGGTCAACCCGCGGAAGATCAACATGCCCGCCAGTGTAACGATAAACGAAGGTATCTTGACGTATGCCACCCAATATCCCTGCCATACCCCGGCAATTGCGCCGATGATCAGGGAAACCAGCATGGTGATGCTCCAGTGAACATGGAGTTTCACCATCAAAACCGCGGCAACAGCGCCGATGAAAGCGAGGATCGAACCCACGGAAAGGTCGATGGAGCCAGCCACAATGATCAACAACATACCCATTGCCATGACAATAATGTAGCTGTTCTGAAGCACCAGGTTGGTAATATTGATCGGCTTCAACAGGATCCCGTCCGTGGTGTACTGGAAGAAGATCATGATCACGATCAACGCGATCAACATGCCGTATTCACGGATATTGTTCCTGAAAAGGGATACAAGAGTTTTCATTGCGCCATAACCTCTTTTTGAGACATAATAGATTTCATGATCAGTTCCTGCGTGGCTTCCTTTGCAGGGATCTCATTGACAATCCTACCTTCGTTCATTACATAGATCCGGTCGCAAACGCCCAGAATCTCGGGCAGTTCGGAAGAGATCAAAATAACGGCTCTGCCTTCACTTGCCAGACGATTAATGATCGTATAGATTTCATATTTTGCGCCGACGTCGATACCGCGGGTGGGTTCATCCAGGATGAGCACCTCGGGATCGGCAAACAGCCATTTACTCAACACCACTTTCTGCTGATTGCCGCCGGAAAGGTTCAGCGCCAACTGCATAATGCTGGAGCATTTGATGTTTAGATCGTCGCGATATCTTCGGGTAACGGATACTTCCTTCGGTTCGTTCACGACCCCCATGTCGGATATTTGTTTCAAATTTGTCAGGGTGATGTTGTTCTTGATCTCTTCGATCAAGACCAGCCCATATTCCTTGCGGTCTTCCGTTGCATAGGCGATGCCGTTCTTGATGGCTTTGTCGATGGTGCTGACATCAACCTCTTCACCACGCTTCAAGACCGTGCCCGTGATGCCTGTCCCGTACGCCTGACCAAAGATACTCATGGCAAGCTCGGTTCGTCCCGCACCGACCAAACCGGCGATACCAACAACTTCGCCAGCCCGCACGTTCATGTTGATATTGCTGCTTACCTTGCGGTCTTTATGAAGGGGGTGGAAGACATTCCAGTCACGCACCTCGAAAATAACGTCGCCAACCTTGTTCTCTCTTGGTGGGAAACGATGGGTAATGTCACGTCCCACCATGCCGCGGATGATACGGTCTTCAGCGATCTCTTCCTTGTGACAGTCAATCGATTCGACCGTGGCGCCGTCGCGCAAGATCGTGATCGCATCCGCCACTTTGGAAACTTCATTAAGTTTGTGGGAGATCAAGATCGACGAAATACCATGGTCCTTGAGCTGAAGCAGCAGGTCCAGCAGTTTATTGCTGTCGCTTTCGCTTAACGAGGCTGTCGGTTCGTCCAAAATAAGGAGCTTGACCTCTTTTGCAAGCGCCTTGGCGATCTCGACCAATTGCTGCTTGCCGACCCCCATATTCGTGATCAAAGTGTTGGGTGATTCGTGCAGCCCAACCTTCTCGAGCAGTTCCTTCGATTTTTGAATCGATTCGTTCCAGTTGATAATGCCATTGCTGGCCTGCTCATTCCCGAGGAAAAGGTTTTCTGTAATGGAAAGGAATGGGATCAGCGCCAGTTCCTGGTGGATGATAACAAGCCCAACCGCTTCTGATTCGGTAATGTCACGGAAGCGGCATTCTTTACCCTGAAAATAGATATCGCCCTCGTACGTGCCGTGAGGATAAACTCCGCTCAACACTTTCATCAGGGTGGATTTTCCCGCCCCATTTTCCCCAACCAAGGCATGGATCTCACCCTGCCGCACGCTAAAACTAACATTGTCGAGCGCCTTCACACCCGGAAAGGTCTTGGTGATGTTGCGCATTTCCAAAATTACATCAGACATGGTTCCTATCCTTGTTTGGATTGGTGACGAAAACTTCCCGTTATTTTACTCCCGCCTTGTGTTTTCAAGACGGAAAAAACAGACCTGCAAAAAATAAAAAAAATCAAAAATTCCAAATAACAAAACTTACAAACGAAAGGATGGTTGTGGAAAGGCTTTCGCCTTTCCACAACCGGTCTTCATCGTACTAATTATTTAAGCTGGTCAGCAGTGTAGTAGCCGCTTTCAACCAAGTACTTTTCGTAGTTGGTGATGTCAACGCTGAAGGGGGTCAACAGGTAGGAAGGAACAACCTTCACGCCGTTGTCATAGGTCTTGGTGTCGTTGATCGGCACTTCCTGTCCCTTGAGGGCGGCATCGACCATGGCAGCAGTCTGCTTGGCGAGTTCGCGGGTGTCTTTGAACACGGTGTAGGTCTGTTCGCCGGCGATCATAGCCTTGATGGAGGCGATTTCAGCATCCTGACCAGTGATGACGGGCATCGGCTGGTCGGCGGAGCCGTAACCAACGCTCTTGAGAGCGGAGATGATACCGATGGAAAGACCATCGTACGGGGAGAGGACTGCATCCACACGCTTGTCGGTGTAGTAGGCGCTGAGGAGGTTTTCCATACGAGCCTGGGCAACAATGCCGTCCCAGCGCAGTGTGGAGACCTTGTCCATGCCCATCTGACCGGACTGAACAACGAGCTTGCCGCTGTCGATGTAGGGCTGAAGAACGGACATGGCGCCATCATAGAAGTAGAAAGCGTTGGTGTCGTCGGGGGAACCACCGAAGAGTTCGATGTTGAAAGGACCTTCAGCATTCTTCAGGTCGAGTCCTTCTTCGATCTGGGAGCCCATGATCACGCCCACGCCGAAGTTATCGAAGGTGGCATAGTAATCAACGTTCTCGGAGTTGACGAGGAGGCGGTCATAAGCGATCACGAGCACGCCGGCTTCCTTGGCCTTGGCAAGAGCGTCGGTCAGGGTGCTGCCGTCGATGGCGGCGATCACGAGCACATTCGCGCCCTTGGTGATCATGTTTTCGATCTGGGCAAGCTGGTTCGGGATGTCATCATCAGCGAACTGGAGGTCGGTCTGATAGCCCATGGCTTCGAATTCTTTAACCATGCTTTCGCCATCGGAGATCCAGCGGGTGGAGGTCTTGGTGGGCATGGAGATACCGACTAATTTGGTGTCACCTGCTGCAGGCGCATCACCAGCAGAGGAGCCGCAAGCCGCGAGGACGAGGCTCGCCAGCATGATTACTGCTAAAAAGGTATAAAGCACTTTCTTGGACATTTCTTCTCCTTGATATTCAATGAGTGTTTTTTTGGCGTTATCGGTGACAGGAGCGCTGTCGATCGTCATCTCCCATCGGAGCAGACACCACAAGACGCCAACATGCCTGGGTGCGCTTCCTGCAAAAATCGTATTACTCTTTCGATCACCTCCTTCCAATATTCATGAGGATATTGAAATAAACATGGGGTGGACAATAAAAACAATAATTACGCGCTTTCGCGAACAACTAAAGTCGGTTGGATGAACCGCGGCTGCGCGGTTACCGCCTCATTATTCTGCCGGGCTTGGATCATCTGCACGATGGTCTGAACCGCTTCCTCGCCGAGCAGTTGAAGGTCCTGTGAAATTGTAGTAAGTGAGGGATAAAAATAAGCAGATTCGGGAAGATTGTCGAAACCGATAACAGCCAATTGTTCTGGAACGCGGATGTTCCGACGGTGAGCCTCACGGAGTACGCTCAAAGCCATTTGGTCGTTGGCAACAAAAACTGAGTCCAGATCCGGGTACGCATCGAGAAGCTGATTAAAGGCGTTTTCTCCGCTCGCCGAAGACCAATTCCCCTCGGTGCAGCAACGTTCCGAAGCATCCAATCCGTTCTTCTCCATCGTCTCGCGCCAACCGCGCTTTCGCTCGAGGGCTTCCCACCAGGTCAGCGGACCGGAGATATGTGCGATCTTTTTTCGCCCGATGCCAAGCAGATGCTCTGTAGCCATGACCGCACCCTGAAAATTATCAGTGGAAACGCTCGAAACACCCTGCTTCGGCTGCATCGCAATGAACAGGATCGGCACAGGAATACTGGATAAATGCTCCTCCAGCCAATCGTGGTTGTCGGAGATTTCCGGCGCCGCCCACAAAATTCCGTCCACCTGACGGGCAAGCAGTGAACCGAGAACATCATTAATATGAGCAGTATCGAAATTATCGAGTTCCTTCATCACAAGCATATAACCGAGTTTGTCTGCCTGATCTGCGATGCCATTAAGCGTGCGTGATGGTCCGATGTACTTAAGACCAAATGTGACAATTCCCAATGTGTAGCTGCGCTGTTGGATCAAACTTCGCGCGAGGGTGCTGGGACGGTAGCCGAGTTCTTCCACCACATTCTCAACCCGCTGCCGGGTCTCACCGGAAACGTAAGAAACATTATTCATCACTCGAGAAACAGTCTGGGTGGAAACACCCGCTGCCTGAGCAACATCTTTGATAGTGACACGTTTCTTTCTGGTGGGCATAGTCAAGAGGATTTTCTCTGATTTATGTTATCGATAACATGTTATCGATAACATAATAACAAATTAAATTATCAGAGTCAAGAGGGAATTTAATTGATCTGCCAATTCCCCATTTGGGTAATCCCTGTTAAAAGCCGATTAACACACAGTTTTGTCATATCGAATTTAACCACTACATAATTCGTAACATACGGATGAACAAGGCGCGGATCCGGCGTATCAACACCGCCCGCATCAAACGGACCTCCAGGCTGATACCGACAAAATTGCCTTATCTTGCCGACGGTTTTAGATCCACCGGTAAAGCGTTTAATTTGACATGACCGCCATCAAGATACGCAATTGAAAGATTCCTATGGTTTTCTAAAAGCCGCTTGAAAAAACAATTTCTGTACACGACTTGCGCGGACAACACGGAATTCTCCGTGAAAACGGAAAATATATCCGTTACATCCATGAGACCTGTGTACAAAAGAGCCTGAAACCATACTTTGAGAAAGCCTTGAAGGAGTCCTCTTTCATAATTTGTAAGTTACTATTGTTTATGCTATGATGTCATTTAAAAGTGACGCTTTTGCAGTTCGGGAGGGAAAATATGGCAAGAAAGATATTACTAATAGACGACGACCCCGATTTGGGCAGGTTGGTGGATGTAATTTTACGCCCCATGGATCTGACGGTCTATCAATCCTATTCGGGACCCGATGGTCTGAAAAAATCCTACGAGATTCATCCTGACCTGGTCATCCTTGATATCATGATGCCCGGGTTGAGCGGTTTTGACGTGTGTACCCGCTTGCGCGAAATGTCCAGCGTTCCGGTGTTGATGCTGACCGCCCGGACGAACGAGAACGATATGCTGCACGGGTTTAGTGTAGGGGTGGATGACTTCGTAAAAAAACCATTCAACAAAAACGAATTCGAAGCCCGCGTCCGCGCCCTGCTCCGCCGCTCGAATGACCGAAACAAGGGACCGGTTCCTTACATCCTTTCCTACGAAGACCCCATTTTAAAAATCGACCTGTCCTCGCAGACCGTAAAACTGGACGGCGAGATCGTGGAACTTTCGCCGCGCGAGTACAGCGTATTGGCATACCTGGTTCGCGAACAGGGAAAGATCGTTTCAAAGACAGAACTGGCGCGGGAGGTATGGGGAGAGCCCGTCTCATGCGGATTAGCCAACCCTTCCTTGTACGTGTTTTACATCCGAAAGAAGCTGCGCGACGGCTCTTATGGACATAATTATATTCACACACTTTGGGGGCGTGGATACTGGTTCGAGCCAAGGAAGGAAGAGTAATAAGAAGAGTAATAAAGTGAAGTAAGGCGGGAATTAAAGAATATTCAAAAGATTTTCAAAGAAAACAAAAAATTTATTTTGCTACAGTGTAGTAGACAACGATCAATTCGTCTGGACGAAATGCGTCTGTGAAACGACCCGGAGTCTACGATCGCTTCAGGCGCGGTTATTGTGCGGGTTTCCCGGTGATACTCTGACGAGGGCAGGGTATCAGGAGCGGAAGCAAAATGGATCTACGACACTATCTATCGATCATCTGGCGGAGGAAGTGGATCATCGCGGCAGTCACCGCCGGGGTTATTCTAATGGCAGCCATTGGGAATCTAAAGGCTACCCCCATCTATAAAGCCAGCGCAACCCTGCGCGTGGCGGCATCGATGGGAATGACCCAGAGTTTGCAGTTCTACACGTACAACACCCAATTGATGAACACCTACGTGGAGTTATCCGCCAGCCGTCCGGTGAGGATGGAACTCAAAGAGCGGCTCCAGGCCCAGGTCCCGGAGATCGAGGCGGAAGTCATTCCAAATACGGAACTGATCCGCATTACCGCATCCTCCCCCGACCCGGAGTTGGCGGCATTGGCTGTCAATACTCTCGCTCAAATTCTGGTGGAGGAAAGCGACAAACTATACACCGGCGGGTCCATATCCACATCGGAGATCATACTTGATCAGGTGCAACAGGCTGCCGATGATCTGGAAGTCACCCGCAGGGATTACGAACGTCTCATCAGGCAAACGCCATCCGCTTACGAACAGATCACAGTTACAGGACAGATCCTTCAGGAAAAGCAGCGCACCTATGAGACCTTGCTGCGTCAATACGAGCAGGCGCAATACAGGGAGGTGATGGAATCCAGCATGGTGACGGTTGTGGAAGAGGCGCTCATTCCCAAGGTTCCTTCCGAACCACGCACAGCTCTCAATTACATTCTTGCTGCGCTGATTGGGTTATTTGCCGGTGGAATGCTGGCGTTCCTCTTCGAAAACATGGATGACCGATTGCACTCGACGCAGGAGATCGAAACAACGACTCAGCTCCCCACGCTGGCAAAACTGCCGAAAGCAAATAGCAGTCATCTGTATATTTCAAAGAACGGCACTTCCCGTCACGCCGAGTCGGTCCGCCACCTTGCGGCAAGACTTCAGGTGGAAAATTCAAAACATCATCACACCGTGATCGCGCTGACTGGTGCTCAATCTGATCAGGGCGCGACCACAACCGTTGCCAACCTTGGAGTCGCACTCGCAGAACAAGGCAGGGATGTGGCGATCGTCGATTGCAATGTGCGCGACCCGAAACTGCACCAGATATTCGACCTGCCAAACGAACAGGGCGTGACCGATATCCTTTCTAATGAGGTGGAAATAAAAGATGCCTTGAATAAAGTTGGGAATGGACACCTCACGCTTCTTTCCACTGGACCTGTAACTGATTCGCCCCTGCAAACCTTCGACTCCGCCCGTGCCGAATCTCTTATTCAAAACCTCCGCCAGCAATTTGATTACGTGCTGATTGATACCCCTGACCTCACCGTGGCGGACATCGTTGCCGTCGCGCCGCACGCGGACGAATTGATTCTGGTTGCCCGCCGCTCTCATGTCCGGCGTGAGGCGGTGAAGTCGGCGGCAGAATTCCTGTCCAGGTTCAACGGAAAACCGGTCCGGCTGGTTGTGAACGAATCGGAAGGATAGTGCTTCTTCAACACGAAGGCAGAACATGATGTGAGGAATGATGGACATTCCGTTGATCGAACTGACCACACAGCACAAGACCCTACGCAACGAGATCAATACCGCCATTCAAGGTGTATTGGACAGTGGTGATTTTATTCTCGGACGGGATGTCTCAAAACTCGAGGAAGAGTTCGCCTCCTATTGCGGTACGAAGTATGCCATCGGGGTGGACAGCGGTCTTTCGGCTCTCGAGTTGAGCCTGAGGGCATTTGATATTGGTCCCGGTGACGAAGTGATCGTACCGGCGCATACCCATATTGCAACACCAGCCGCGGTTTCCCTCACCGGCGCCACCCCGGTCTTTGTGGATGTGGACCCACAGACATGGAACATCGACGCTGAAATGATCGAAAATGCCATCACCTCACAAACCAAAGCCATCATCCCCGTCCATTTGTTTGGCTTGCCCGCCGACATGCACATGGTGTTGGGTATCGCCGAAAAATACAACCTGACCGTGATCGAAGACGCCTGTCAGGCGCACGGCGCCATGTACAAGGGATACAGGGTTGGGAATCTGGGAAATGCGGCTGCATTCAGTTTTTATCCCACAAATAATCTTGGTGCCTGCGGCGATGCAGGCATGGTGACCACCAATGATGCGCGGGTCGTTGAAAAGATGCGCGCCTTCCGCAACTGCGGGCAGAGGGTGAAAAATTTACACGAATACGCCCCGTTCAATCACCGTTTGGATACTCTTCAAGCCGCGATCCTGCGCATAAAACTGGAGCATCTCGACGAATGGACAGCCTCACGGAGGCGGCTTTCTGATCTGTATAACGAACTACTGATCGACCCGCATATCACCAGACATGTGGAGCCGCCCGGATACAAACACGTCTATTACCTGTACTCCATCCGTGCAAAAAACCGTGATGCTTTGCAATGTCACCTGCAGGGCTGCGGGATCGGAACGGCTGTGCATTACCCGAAACCTGTCCATTTGCAACCGTACTATTCACAAGGAAAGAGCAGGGCGGGACAATTTCCAATTGCCGAGAAACTTTGCAATGAGATATTGTCCCTGCCCATGTACCCCGAACTGACAACAGCGCAGGTTGAAGTTGTGGCTGATGAAATAATCAATTTCTATCGATCAACAAAGGAAGACTGATCAACAAGGAATCGAAGGAGGCAATCATGGCTGGCATCTCCCTTACGCTCAATGATATCTGGGGATTTAGAAAGTCCCTTCCTTTACCCGTCAGGCGGGCGGCGGGTTGGGTGAAGCGGCAGGTCTCTCCGCACTGGCTTTGGGAGTCGAAGAAATTCAAGGCGTATTTCGACTTCCTACAGAAGAGTCAATGGTGGTCGTTGGAAGAGACGAAATCCTTCCAGTTGGAACAGTTGCAGGAACTGGTCAAGTTCGCATACGAGAAGGTGCCGTATTACCGGCGCGTCTATAAAGAGAAGAAGGTTCATCCTTCAGACATCAAAAAACTGGAAGACATCCAACTGCTGCCCTCGATCACAAAGGATGATGTCCGCTCGCATATCGATGAATTCATTCCGGATGGCGTGGACAAATCGACCCTGCGGGTTTGGGTCACCGGCGGGACTTCCGGTATCCCGTTGAAAGTGTATCAGGACCTCTTTTACAGCTGCATGATCGAAGAAGCCTTCAGCCTTCGTCAACGCTTATGGACGGATTACAAGCAATATGACCGCAAAGCCACCCTTAACCGCGACCCGAACAAGCGCACGAAAAAATGCTGGGATTTCAACAACACAGAGAATGAACTCATCCTAAGTTCCTTCGACATGACCGAAAGCAACATGCTCGAGTTTGCCCATGTGATCAAGGATTTCAAACCACGCATCATGGTCGGATATCCATCCGCACTGGAGGTCTTTGGCAGATTCCTGATCCGCAACAACATCACCCTCCCGCCGTTGAAAGGTGTGTTCTGCGGCTCGGAGGCGCTCTTCCCCGGGCAGCGCGCCTTGATCGAAGCGGCATACAACTGCGATATGTTCCCAAGCTATGGCATGTCCGAACGCGTTGCCGATGCGACCGAGTGCGAAAAGCACTGCGGGTATCACATCAGCATGGAATATGGCGTCTTCGAATTGCTGGATGAAAACCTTGAACCCATCACCGCGCCGGATGTGGACGGGGTGGTGGTCGGAACCGGATTCCACAACAACGTCATGCCGTTGATCCGCTATCAGATGTTCGATATTGGAACATACTCCGGTGAAACATGCTCCTGTGGACGCAGCGCACCCATGATCAAGGAATTCAAAGGGCGTGTGCGCGAATACTTTGTCGGAAAGTCCGGCAAGCTCATGCCGCTTCAATTGATCTGGTCTGGTCGTCACCCGGTATGGTCCAAGATCAGGGAAATGCAGTTTGTACAGGAAAGCGAGGGCGAGATCACAGCAAAGATCGTGCGCGCCCCCAATTACTCTGACGAAGAAGTGACTCGCGAACTGCGCAGCGAGGTTGGCAAGGTCATGAGCGAAGATGATTTTCGGATCGATTTCCAATTCGTGGATCACATGGCTTTGACGCATCGCGGCAAACTCAACTTCCTCGACCAGAAGCTCCCCATCCACTTCGAAGAGATCGCAAAATCAGGAAATTGATATGGCTCAATCCCATTTACACAAACTGGCGGCACCATTTGCATTGAGACTTCAGAAACGATTCAGACTCTTCCCTCAGGGACTATGCCTGATAACAGGCGCGCCTCGTTCCGGGACCTCGGCATTATGCGACTGGTTGGGCATTCACTCCGCTGTATCCTCGTTCCCCGAATCCCGGATTCTGGTCAGCGTTCATACATTCCTGGAAGAAGCGCTTCGATTCAAGAATCTACAGGTCAAAAGTGATGAGATCATGGGTCTGGCTCGTAATCTTGTGCTGGATTACTACTCAAACGCAAGGGCCTTGATGGGCAAAAATCTGATTGTTGATAAGGAGCCGCTCGAACCGATTGCGTTCCCATCAAAGGAATACGGGCAATTTATTGCCAATTTCATGAGGATATTCCCCAACGCGAAGGTCTTGTTTGCAATTCGAGACCCCATAGCAACGGTCTGGTCGATGTCACAGCGGGTATGGGGCGAATCACTAACCGTTCCGGATTCGCGCCGCTTTCGTCTCGAAGAGTACATCGAGAATTGGTGTGCATGCGCAGAACTTATTTCAACACATGCTGATGCAAAAAACGTTTATGTCGTCCAGTTCGGTCGCCTTGTAAGGGATGCCGACAACGAGTCGAAACGGATACTCGATTTTCTCGGCTTGCCAATCGAAAGCCCATTCCAACCCCGCCGGACACATGAGATCGGCTTCAGCAAGGAAGACCGCAAAAAGATTCAGCAGGCAGCGGCGCCGTATCTTGAGAACCTCCGCCAGCGCGGAATAACGGATTTGTAGTCTGCTTTTGAAAGCAGCCAACCTGGTTTACCTGCAAAATGTTAATGTCATTTGTACGAAAAACGCTTGATGGAAACAACATTCTGACCCAGATCCTCGTGGCGGTCTTTTGGGGATTGATTCTGGGCGCGGCTGTACAACGCATCTCACCCGGACTGGTGCTTGTTTCTCTGATTCTTGTAGGTTTGGTCTTCGCGATTCTCAAGCGACCGGAGTTGGGTTTGCTCGGAATCCTGGTTGCCACCTCAAGCATCGTCTACGAAGACCAACTGCCGCAGGTTTCGTTTGGAATCAGTTTTCATCTGCCAGATTTGCTGCTGTTGGGGCTGCTGGGGCTCGCCTTCGTCCGCTGGCTTGTGGAACCTGAATTTAAGTATGTCAAGACTCCGCTCGACCTGCTTCTCGTTCTGTTCTTGGGAATTACGCTGCTTTCGACTGCAATCGCCCTGTATCGATCCTCGGTCGACCCGGTGACCGTCCGCAGAGCGTTGCGGATATTCTCCTATTATCTGACGTTCTTCATCGTTACGAACCTGATCAGGGAACGCCGTCAAATTGACCTTTTGCTGCACGGCATCTTCCTGCTTGCGACCATTGTGGCTGTTGCGATCGTGCTGCAGTTCATTCTGGGCAGTTCCGTACAGCTCCTACCCGGACGTGTTGAGACTTTGGAGACGCGGGGCGCCATGTTCGAAGATATTACACGTGTTTTGCCTCCCGGCTGGTCGGTGGTGCTGGTCTCCTTTGTTGTCCTTCTTTGCTCATTGGTTTTGGAAACCAAACCGTCGTTTATGTTGAGAATCCCTTATCTGGCTCTATTGGGTGGGGCGCTTATCTTTACCTTCCTCCGCAGTTTTTGGGCGGCTCTCTTTTTCGTAATCATGGCTATGGGATTTTTACTCAAGGGCTGGGAGCGGAGCAGGTTGATCGGCGCAGGACTGCTCTTCATATATGCCGGTCTCCTGATCTTTTTAACCGCTTCCATCGAACCCGAATCCCGCCCATCCAAACTGATATCAGCTTCAGTGGACAGATTGGGCACTCTTTTCGACACCGGAACCTTTCAGGGGGAAGACGGCTCCATGAACTGGAGATTGATCGAAAACGAATACGCATTTCAGGCGATCACCGAACATCCCTGGCTTGGTCTTGGGCTCGGATTTACATACCGTCCCTGGGATTACCGCATTGACCAGATCGATGCCACCGGGATGAGTTACGACTTCAGAAAGCACATCCACAATGGTCACCTGTGGATCCTGCTTCAATCCGGCGTGATCGGCTATTTCAGTTTGCTTGTGTTGTCTGCGGTCTTCGTGATGCGCGGATTAAGAAAATGGCGAAGCATTCCAGACCCAAGGCTGCAGAGCATTGTCCTCGGTTTTTCGCTGACGTATGCAGCGGTCTTCATTGCCGCTGTGGCAAATTCCTCTTTCACGCAGTGGCGTTGGACGCCCATCCTCGGGATCATGATGGGCATCAATGAAGTGATCTTCAAGATGGATGACGGCAAGAATAAGAAGGTTGAACATGCTGGGTAAATTCATTAAAGACATGGCAAAGTATTCGCTTTCGCAGCTTTTACCTGCGTTGACCTCATTTATTACCACCCCGATTCTGACGAGGCTGTTCCTCCCCGCCGAATATGGAAATTGGGCAATGGCATTGAGCGTCTCTTCCTTCCTCGTTGCGCTTACGGTATCGGGTTTGGGCAGTGCCGTCATCCGTTTTTACCCGGCTTACAAGGCGAACTCATCATTAAAAACTTTCTTTACCACCATGTCCATTTTTGCAGGCGTGATTACGGTCTTTATCGCCGGAGTGGGATATCTGGTCATATGGCTATTTCGGGATAAGTTCCCCGCATCGTTGACAGACTATCTGCCGCTGATTCTCCTGATCTTCATTGCTCAAAGCATTTTCACGGTTTACATGGCGATATTAAGAGCACAGGAGAAAAGCGGGGCGTTTACCACCTTCCAACTGCTCAACAACTATGGAGGACTTGGCGTGGGTTTGCTGTTGGTCATCGGCTTCGGTTTTCGAGTCGACGGCTTGTTATGGGGCAGCCTCCTAACACTGACGTGCGTCCTGCCGGTTTTGGTATCCCTGGGTTCCAGGGGCGTGGATTTTCGCCTGGAATACTTCAATTTCCAGGATGGGTTGAAGATGTTCGAGTACGCCTGGCCCCTGACGATCGGCAGCGTTGCCATGTGGGGATTGCGCCTATCGGACCTATTTATTATCAACTTTTTTCGATCAGACCACGATGTGGGATTGTATACCGTCTCATATAACATTTCTGCCAAGAGCATTGAGCTGCTGGTGTCGCTTTTCCTGCTCAGCGTATCTCCGTTGATCATGAATACATGGGTGCGCGAGGGAAGGTCTGTGACAGAGGCAAATCTTGCCATGGTTACCCGTGTGTATCTGATCGTCTGCCTGCCGGCTACGGTTGGATTGAGCATCCTCGCATTCCCATTTGTGGCATTACTTACAGCCCCTGAATATTACGAAGGTTACAAAATCTTTGGTCTGGTGACCACTTCAAGTTTTATATGGGGGCTGGCGAACATCGCCCAAATGGGCATGGCGATCAAAAAGAATACGCGCAGGCTTGGAGCAAATCAGATCATGGCAGCCGCGCTTCACATTATTCTGGCGATCATATTTGTGCCGCGCGTCGGCTATGTGGCGGCGGCTGTCACCACGTTACTTGGTTATACGGTTCTTCTCATTCTGCACACACTGGCATCGCGTCCCCACCTGACCTGGCACTTTCCGCTTAAGACCTTGCGAAATGTGATCTTTGCGTCTTTGGGAATGGGATTGGTCGCTCATCTGGTTTATGGACTATCCGGGAACGACGGCAACGGTTCGCCGCTCTTTCTCTTGTTGAGCGTTCTGGCATCCGTGCCGACGTATTTTGCCCTGCTTTGGTTGTTCGGTGAAGTGAAGGAAAAGGAAAGGGCTTTTGCCCTACAAGTATGGAATCGGGTTTCTGGGAAGAAGATGGAAGCGTAGAAACCGGAATGATATGAGGACACATTGATCAAATTCATCTTGCACTTTTTCCAGCGTAGTATCGAATTGGGTCCAATGGACATGCTTCGGCGCGTATGGATGCGCTCCAGCGGCTGGCTTGTTGTCTTGTTTCGGTCGCTTTGGTGGGGGTGGAAATCCCGTCACCCGATGAGCGATTCCAAGTTCCTCGCAAAAACAACCGGGAACTGGCAGTCGATGGATGATTTTCTGAGGCATCTGGCAGATCGCCCTGCTTCGTCTTTTTTGCTGCCGCATGTCTCGCCTCAGGAGACAGATGCGATTTTATCCGTCCATTATGCCGGCTACCAAAAGGACCTTTTTGCCGCGGCAGATGCCGCTTGCAATAACGAGCTTTCGTTATTTGGGCGCACCTTTACATATCCCGATGGGATCGATTGGCAGTCTGACCCGGTAACGGGTTGGCATTGGCCGCTTTTGCATCGGGATCGTATGAATTCCTTCGTCGGTTCGACCCGCCCCGTGGATCTGATCTTTTTCTGGGAGATGAATCGCCACCAGCATTTTATTGACCTTGGCATCGCGTATTGGTTGACCGGCGAACAGCGATATGTTTCGGCTTTTATCCAGCAGGTCAAGAGTTGGATCAAGACCAATCCCGTGCGGCATGGGATGAACTGGTATTACCCGCTTGAAGTATCCGTTCGCATTCTTGCATGGATTACAGCCTTCCAGTTTTTCCGCGGCTCGACTGAATTCCGGCAGGAGGTGGGCGGGGAGTTCATGAAAAGCTTGTGGCAGCAGCTCGATTTCCTCAGCCGGCATTTGCAGCCGGTCCGGTCGCAGGATGATGTTCCCAACAATCATATGATCGCCGAATTGACAGGGTTGATTCTGGCTGGGACGGTCTTCCCCGAATTCAACGAGGCGGAAAGATGTCGCGATATTGCTCTGGAACTGCTCAGCGAACAGGTGAAGGCGCAAACCCACCCCGACGGCGTCAACAAGGAACAAGCCACGGGTTATCACCGATTTGTCGCCGAGCTGCTGCTTCTGGTCGTGGCACACAGCCGTCGGGTCGGTTTGAAGCGGGACCCTGTCCTCGAAACGACGTTGGAAAAAATGCTCGACTATTTGCAATTTTCCACCGCGCCCGACAACATCAATCAAATGTGGGGCGACTCCGATTACGGGCGGGCGTTGGGCTTGGGGCAGAAAAAGGATTTTTGGGATTTCCGCCCGCTGCTATCGGCGGGTGCGGTGCTGTTCGAACGTTCCGATTGGAAGTTTGTATCCGGGCGGTTTGACGAGGAGGCGTTCTGGGTTTTGGGGCGCGAGGGACTCGATCTTTGGCGGCAGATCATCGCCCGCGTTCCCGAACAAACCTCGCGCGTGTTTCCGCATGGCGGTCACTTCATCATTCGCGGCTCATGGTCAGCGGATTCAGATGCGGCGTTCCTGCGCTGCGGCGAATTCGGTTTGGGCGGCGAGGGACATTGTGCCCATGCTCACAGCGATCTTTTGAGTTTTTCATTATGGCTGGGCGGACATCCATTGCTTGTGGATTCGGGCACGTATATCTATCATGGTCCGCTGCGGGATTACTTCCGCAGTTCGTGCGCGCATAACACCGTCATGGTCGATGGGCGCGATCAGGCGCTCCCCAACCCGAACTTCAATTGGCGGCATGTTTCGAATGCCGGATGCCTGGATTGGTCTGCAAACCATGTAACTGGCATTTTCAATTATCCGCACGTTGAATTTATTCGGACACTTTCCCGCAAGGGCGCCGGGCATTGGGTTTTGAACGATCGGTTTACAGGAACAGGATCACACGAGATCGACTGGTTCTTTAATTTTGCGCCGGGGCTGGGTTTTGATCTGGATGAGGACAACCGCATCCTCTCCGTGACGAGGGCGGGGTCGCCGTTCCTGAAGCTTTATCTACCCGACGACGATCTGGATCTCGACTTGCAGCTTGGCTGGTATTCCAACCAGTACGGAGTAAAGCAGCGCACTCAAAAATTACATGCACATTGGCGCGGCGAACTAACGAAAGACAGCGCGTTATTCCATTGGCAGTTTGAAGCGGACGGCGTGGAATCCATTCCGCAGCGAGGCGAACATGTCGCAGTCGCATGAGACGATATATCCGAAAGTGCTCATGATCGCCCGGGCGTTCCCCCCATTCCTTCCGGTGGGACATTCCATCCGCGTGATCAAGTTCATGAAATACCTGCCCCAATTGGGGTACGAGCCGGTTGTCCTTACCGTGGACGACGCGCAGGAATATGAAACGCTTCCCAAAGTGGGCAGCGAGGTGCTGCTTTCAGAGATTTCGCGAGACATCCGCATCCACCGCACGAAGACCGGTGAGCCGTCTGCGGACTATTTGCGGAAAGAGACAGCCTTCAGCCAAAAGAACCGCCTGACATGGCTGCTTGCAAAACTCTTTGGTGGCAGCCGCCGTTGGATATTCCGCAACCTGTTCCTGCCGGATCGTACGCTGGTATGGCTTCCGTTCGCTGTAAGCCGCGGCAGGCAGATTGTTAAAGAAGAAGACATTGACATCCTCTTTGCCACCTGCCCGCCGCATACATCGACACTGATCGGCGCGCTCTTGAAAACCCTGACCCGCAAACCGCTTATCCTCGATTACCGCGACGATTGGATCGACACCCCCTGGCATCTTTCCAAGCCGGGCATTGCCCGCAGAATTGACAGGATGCTCGAAAAGTGGGCGGTTCACACAGCCGACAAGGTCATTCTGGTGACCGAATGGAGCAGGCGCGCCTTCCGCGAGCGTTACCCGAATCAGCCTCGCGATAAGTTTGAACTCATCACCAATGGCTGCGATCTGGAACAGATCAGGAAGATAAGTTCTGGCTCAACGCCGTCTCGTAATTCCAAATTCACCATTCTTCATGCAGGTTCATTGAACGTCTCAACGGTTTGGGGGCGAAGCCCAATGGGATTGTTCAAGGCAATTCAAAACCTCCTGCAAACCCAACCTGAGGCAGCCGGAAATCTGGAATTTATTTTTGCCGGTGACCTTCCAGACGAATTCAAACGCCTGGCAGATGAGATGAGGATTTCCGAAGTCATTCGAAGCGTGGGTCATATCCCGCATGATGAAGTCCTTCGCCTGACCAAATCTGCGGATTTATTGCTTGCCATCAATTATGACGGCTGGGAAACCCTCATCCCCGGCAAGATCTATGAATATTGGGCGGTGGGCGGCTCCCCCATTCTCCTGCTTAGCTGCCCCGGCGCCGCAACGGACTTTATTCACCAGCACAAACTTGGGTTTGCAATCGAGCCGTACGACGCGGACGGGATCAGCCGCGTGGTTTTGGATGTGTATCAACAGTGGAAGAAAGGAACACCGCTCAAGATCGACCCGAATGGGATCGAAGCCTTCGACCGCAAATCCCTCGCCGGACAGTTGGCAAAAGTCCTGTCATCGGTGCTCTTGGAAGATCAAACGATCACCGACGTTTCACCTGTCCATACCTAGACTTTGGAGAACGAAATGCAAATCCTCGTGATCGCCGACTACCTTCCCTACCCGCTCATCGGAGGAGATCGGATTCGCATTTACAACCTTCTCAAACGGATGGCGCGCCGCCATGAAGTCTCTCTCGTTTCCTTCCTTGAAAAGCCGGAGGATGTGGAAGGTGTGGCGCACCTCAAACAGTTTTGCGCGCATGTGGAAACGGTCAACTTCGAGCAGCGCAGCCGCTGGGCAAAACTACCCGGGCTTCTTGGGTATGCCCTGTCCGGCAAACCGCCTGAGCTGAAACTTCTGTACTCCAGGGAATTCGAGCAAAAGGTCAGGCAACTCACAACGGCAATCGATTTCGATATCGTCCAGATCGAGCACGCGCGCATGGCTCTGTATCTCGAAACATTGAACCGAAGCGAACGGCGAAAAAGCCTGGTGACATTCCACAACTTTACATCCCAGCAATATGGGAGGGTCTCGAGTGTCGAAAAAAATTGGGGGCGGAAATTCAGGACATGGCTCAACGCCGTCACCATGGGATATTGGGAACCCCGCTACGCTGGCAGGTTCGACCGCTGCGTAACTGTTTCGGAGGAAGATCGCCGTTTGTTGCTCAAATCCAACCCGCGTTTGAAAGTGGATGTGATCCCCAACGGCGTGGACATTGAAGCCTATCAACCACAGCCGCTTCCCTCTGAACCAATCAAGCCGTCCTTGTTATTCCTCGGCAATATGGGCTATCCGCCTTGCGTGGATGCGGCGCTTTATTTCTGCAGCGAAATCCTTCCGTACATTTATAAGGCGGAACCCGCAGCAGAATTCTGGATCGTCGGGCGCGATCCACGCCCCGAGGTGCTGGCGCTTGAGAACGCCCGAGTCCACGTCACGGGGCGCGTGGACGACATCCTTCCCTACTATCAACAAAGCCCAGTGTGTGTCGTGCCGCTTCGAGCGGGCGGAGGCACACGGCTGAAAATCCTCGAAGCCATGGCATTGAGTCGCCCCGTGGTCTCAACCTCCATTGGATGTGAAGGCTTGGATGTTGCACATGGCGAACACCTTCTGATCGCCGACACACCCGCCCAGTTTGCCAAACAAACTCTGCGTCTCTTCCGCGACCATGCGCTGTATCAACGTCTTTCCATGAACGGGAGAAAACTGGTCGAAGACCGTTACGGCTGGGAACGGATCGCTGAAGAACAAATGCGCATCTATGAAGAAATGACAGCGGAGGTTTCATCATGAACAACCTGCCTGTAAGTGTCATTGTTTGCACGCATAACCGCGCGGCACTCCTGCCGAAGATGATCGAGCAGCTCTCCGATCAGGATTATCCAAAGGATCGCTTTGAAGTCATCATCGTGGATAACTGCTCCAGCGACGACACATCGGACGTTGTCACGCGCATCATTCCTGACTGTGAGTTGACTCTCCGCCTCGTGCAGGAGTCTCGCCCCGGAGTGACGTTTGCCCGCAATCGCGGCGCGGAGGAAGCCGATTATCCATACCTCGCATATCTCGACGACGATTGCAGCGTCGGCAGCGATTGGCTTCGTCAGCTTGTATCAGGCTTTGGGTTGAGCGACCAGGTATCCGTCGTGGCGGGACGCGTGGTTTTATCCCTCGATGATCAGCCCTGCCCAAATTGGCTGGGTCCCAAAGGCAAAAGTTGGCTGGCAGAATTCAACTTCCCCGGTCCCGAACCACGGATATTGGAAGATCCAGCTTATGTTTGCGAAGGCAACATGGCGATCTCAAAGAAAGCGTGGCGAAGCGCGGGCGGGTTCCTCGGCATGGACCAGTTTGGCAGCCCGCACGGCGCTACGCAGGAGATCGTGTATTTGCTGGAGCAGATCAAACGGCAGGGCGGGAAAGTTGCTTTTGTTCCAGCGGCGGTTGCGAACCACCATACGATTTTGCCGACCCGGCGGCAGCTTTTGCAGCGCGCATATTCTCATGGCATTTCAACCGCAATTTTGAATCATCTGCTTGAACGGTTTTCATGGGCGGCATTTTTACTCCACGCCCTGCTGGATATTGCTGCTTTATTTGTTTTTATGGGTTTGTCGTTTCTATTCTTCTTCGACAAAGCCGTTTCCACAGATTATTTATTAAGGGCGGCGGCGCGCTGCGGAAAGGTCTTGAGCAATCTAAGAATTTCAGGCAACTGGAAACGTGTGCGCCAGTGGATGATTTCGCGGCGGGATGTTGTTGAACGGTTTTCATGGAAGGAACAACACTGACCATGTCTGCAAAAAATGTCTTTATCGTCTGGAAGGAATATCAACGGCGCGTGGAAGTCATGGCGCCGTATCTGGGAGCCGAGTGCTTCTATTTCCATCATGCCTGGGAAGAGAGATCAAAGTTCTTCAAGCTGCTCTCGTACATTCCGAAAACATTCAACACTTTGAAATGCCTGCTGCGAAACAAACCCTCGCTTGTCTTTGTGCAGTATCCGCCTACGACCGCCCTGTATGCGGTTGCGCTTTATGCGTGGATATCCGGCGCGAAATATGTATCCGATTGCCACATGGGCGTGACGAATGCGCGCTGGCTGAAATTACCCCTTGCCAGAACATTGCTCAAAGGCGGCGGTGTCATTGTCCATAACGAGCATTTGGTGGAACAAGCCGAAGCGGACTTGCAGATAAAACCTTTTGTGCTGCGGGATGGGATCACGAAGAAGCGCTCTCCCAAAAGCGGAGACAACGCCTTGTTGAAAAATTTGGAACTCACCGCGAAGAACTACGTGATCTTCCCATGCAGTTTCTCGGATGATGAACCGATACAGGAAGTGATCGATGCGGCGCAAGCCCTGCCTGAAATCCGCTTTGTAATGACCTGGCATGTGGAAAAACTCGCAAAGCATATACGCGATTCACTCCCGCCAAATATTAAGTTGACCGGTTTCCTGAAAGCCGAGGATTTCAATTGTCTTTTCACGAACGCGGGCGCGGCGCTGGTTCTAACGAAACATGAGAACGTTCAATTGAGCGGCATGCAGGAGGCAATGGCTTTTGGCATACCGGCCGTGGTCAGCGACCTGAGAACGACGCGGTTCCTTTACAGAAATTACCCGGTTTATGTCGATAATACTGCCGCATCCATTGCACACGGCGTCAGATTTGCAATTCAAAACAGGATGGGTCTCGAGCGGCAAATGGAGCAGCTGCGCCTGGAGTCGGAGAAAGAGTTCTTCGACCAAGTGACGAGTCTTAAGTTTGCGTTAGGTATGTAAAGCGGAGCCTTTCATGAAACAGCAAGAAAAAACACCAGTGGAAGTAAAACGGGAAAATATCCTGGGCACTTACGTCAGCGCCTTGAACATGGGCATGGCATTGGAACAGTTGGACTCCTGGATCAGCGGACGAACTCGTAATTATGTCTGCGTCACCCCGGCACATTCCATAATGGATGGCTACCATCAATCTGCGCTACGTGCCATCTTCAACGCCAGCGGCATGACCGTCCCGGATGGGATGGCAGTGGTCTGGCTGCTAAAAATGAAAGGACATCAAAATGTCGGGCGGGTCTATGGTCCAGACCTGCTGATGGCTGCCTGCGAATACGGATGTGAAAAGGGCTACCGTCACTATTTTTATGGCGGCGCCTCCGGCGTGACCGGGAAACTGGTTCAAAAAATCTCGGAGCAGATTCCCCGTCTGACAGTGGCGGGAACCTATTCCCCGCCATTCCGCCCGCTGACCGCAGAAGAGGATGAGGCAGTGGTTGATGCGATCAATCATTCCGGGGCAGATATCGTCTGGGTGGGATTGGGCTCGCCCAAACAGGAATTGTGGATGGACGAACATCGGAGCAGGATCGAATCACCGGTCATGGTGGGCGTCGGTGCCGCCTTCGACTTTCTATCGGGCAACAAACCCCAGGCTCCATTGTGGATGCAGCGCAATGGGCTGGAGTGGCTGTTCCGGTTCACGCACGAGCCGAAACGCCTCTGGCCCCGCTATCGGCATTATCCAAAATTCGTGCTTCTGGCAATGCTGGATCTCTTCGGTCTGAAAACATCCGCTTCGGATGAACAGCTCAAAAAGACCGAAACGATGATTTCCTAAGCCTGCGAAAGGAGACAACATGCTGCGGCGTTATTCTGTCAACTTTGAACTATTCTCGATCTTTCTGGATGCCCTTGCCGTTCTTGCCTCGCTGTTGCTTGTGGACAGTGCGCATTCCCTGGCGGCGCAAACGTTCCGCTTCATCCGTCCCGTATCCGCACTTGAGCTTTCAGGGATCTATTACGCGGTCTTCCCCATCGTTTGGGTGTATCTCAATCTCGCCATATCCCTGTACGATGGATATGCCAACAATCTCTTTGTAGATGAGTTTTCCAGGCTCTTTCTAACCGCGCTGCTTGCCACGGTCAGCCTGGCGGGTTTGATCTTTTTCGCATCCATCGACTTCAGCCACTCTCTCTACCTGATGTTCATTTTCCTGGCTTTTTGTTTGATGGGAACATGGCGTGTCTTTGTCCGCTTGTATTGGCGCTCGAAGTATACGAATCGGGAAGAGTTGCGGCGCGTTTTGATCGTCGGCGCCGGTGAAACCGGACGCAAAGTGGCTTCGCATTTGGCGCGTCCGCCCGAGTCGAATTTGGAGATCATCGGCTTTCTGGATGACGACCCTCAAAAACTTGCCCAAGAGACCGATGTGCTGGGAGCGTTCAATGACATCGAAAGTGTGGTCAATTTTTACCGGATCAATATCCTGGTAATGGCACTTCCCTCCACAGCCTTCAACATTACCGCGAACATCGTCGAACGGATGCGCATGAAACCCGTCAAGATATGGATTGTCCCGGACGAACACCGCCTGTCCTTGTTCCAATGCGATGTCATTGGGCAATTCTGTGACATCCCGCTTTTGGATGTCCGCGCACCGTCCATCTCCGAAAAGCAGCGTCTCGTGAAGCGTTTGTTCGACCTGATGTTCGCCACGGTGGCGATCATATTGGCACTGCCGGCAATGATCGTCATCGCCATCTTGATCAAGCTTGACAGCCCGGGTCCGATCTTCTTTCGGCAGAAGCGCGTGGGCGAAAATACCCAGCCTTTCGAGATGCTTAAATTCCGAACCATGGTTCAAAATGCCGAAGCCCTGGGCGCCAACCTCGTCCAAAAAGACGCGAATGGCAATGTATTGCACAAACACCGTGGTGATCCGCGCGTCACCCATATCGGTCGTTTCCTACGCCGATACAGCATGGATGAACTCCCGCAGATCTTCAATGTGCTGTTAGGCAAAATGAGCATCGTGGGTCCGCGCCCCGAGATGCCGTTCCTAGTCGAAAAATACAAGAACTGGCAGTACGCCCGCTTTACGATCCCGCAGGGAATGACCGGCTGGTGGCAGATCACCGGGCGCAGCGATAAACCCATGCACCTCAACACGCAGGACGATATGTATTACATCCAGAACTATTCCATATGGCTTGATATCAAGATCATCTTGAAGACCGTATACACGGTCGTTTCAGGACGCGGCGCATATTGAGCCGGATGGATAAATTTTTCAAGGTGAAATCCCATGTGGCTGGGCGATGAACTTTCCGAATACCATCCCATCGTTGGGAGGCGTTTGATCCCTGGTGTGCAGAGGGTTTTGCACCATCCCGAATGGGGCGATTATTTGATCCAGGCGAACGACCTCGGCTTCCGCTGTCGCGGCGACCGCCAGCTGTCCATTTCGAGCGGCAGTTCGCGCATCCTGTTGTTTGGAGATTCGAATGCCTTTGGCGATGGAGTCTCATTCGAAGCGAGTTTTGGCGGCATTCTGGAGAATCTGATTCCCGGTGTGGAAGTCCTTAACTTCGCCATGGCTGGGTTTGCCGTGGATCAGCAATACCTGTGTTATCAGGAAATAGCCAGCCGCCTCGAACATGACCTGGTGCTGGTCGTCCCCACCATCGAGACCATTCGAAAGCTGACGGCTCGCTTCATCCTGGCTCACGACATGGACCACCAATTGCGCTGCCTGCAAAAACCCTACTACGATCTATCGGGCGGCAGGCTGGTCCGCGGGCACGTGCCCGTTATGGAAAATTATGTTGACATGGACTCTCTCACCGCATCGGACAGGGAACGAATCTACAGGGCAAACCCGTATGCGAATGTCAGAACCGTATTGGATAACACACGCCCGATCTCAAAGCCGAAGAAAAAACTGCACCTGAAAGACAGGCTGGCTTCGTTATTAAAAAAGATGAAAGTGCAGGATGCCATTACAAAGGTACGTCCGTATCCGGAATATGACACACCCCAAACCCCAGCCTGGAAAATCTCGCGAGCCATTCTTACCGAATGGGCAGCCGCCAGCGCCAAACCGCTGCTGCTGGTTCCCCTGCCGAGTTTCATCTACGTCAAGGAACGCGCCGATGCAACCAACTATCAAATGCGGTATCGCGAAGTCGAACGGGAAACTGCCTGCCATCTCTATGATCCCCTGCCCGATATGCAAAAGATCCCCATGGAGGAGCGCAGGGAACTTTATTACCTCGAAGGTCACCTGACCCCGCAGGGACACACCTGGCTGGCAAAAAAAATCGCACCACACGTCAAACAAATATTGAAGCAAAAAAAATAATACGCCGGGACAACTCCCCAACCGGCGCATGGAGGTTCGCATGCCTGAGATCGAAAGTAAGATACAAAAGTTCTTAATGGACAACTTTGTACTCAGCGAGCAATTGGACCAATTGGGATTCGACGAGTCGTTTTTGGAGAACGGCGTGGTCGATTCAACCGGGATCCTCGAACTGGTTTTCTTTGTCGAAGACCAGTTCGGCATCCAGATCGATACGTCGGAAGTGTTGCCCGAGAATTTTGATTCGATCAATTGCCTCGCGGCTTACATCCGAAGAAAACAAAAGGTCATGTAAGCGAGATCAACGTGTGCGGAATTGCCGGAAGAATAAACCTTAATTCAACCGAGCCGATCAAACAGGTTCTGATCCGGCGCATGTTGAATGCGATCCATCATCGCGGACCGGATGAAAGCGGCGTTTTCATCGACTCGCAGGTCGGTTTGGGAAGCGCGCGTTTATCCATCATCGACCTATCCGGCGGGCATCAACCCATCTCAAACGAAGATGACACGATATGGGTCGTCTTCAATGGTGAGATATATAACCATCTTGAATTGCGCACACAACTCGAGGCTGCCGGTCATACCTTTCGAACCCGATCCGATACGGAAGTTCTGGTTCATCTATATGAACAGCATGAAGCAGATTGGCTGCTGCAATTGAACGGTCAATTCGCCATCGCTTTATGGGATCAAAAAAAGCAGCGCCTCATTCTCGCACGGGATCGGATGGGCGTCCGCCCGATCTACTATACAACCCGTGCGGATTTTCTGCTCTTCGCATCGGAGGCGAAAGCCCTGTTCACGCATCCGGAAATCGACCCGGAGCTTGATCCTATTTCCCTGGCTCAGGTCTTCACCTTTTGGACGACGCTCAGTCCGCGTTCGAGTTTCCGCAACATTTTCAGTGTTCCTCCCGGTTATTTTTTGACGGTTCAGCATGGTGAGGTCAAAGTTCAGCCCTATTGGAAATTTGACGTACATGCTCATGCCAATCTCCCAAACTCCCTTGATGAAGCCGCGGATGAATTGCGCTGGCTGCTGAATGACGCAGTCCGCCTGCGCCTGCGTGCGGATGTGCCGGTTGGGGCGTATCTCAGCGGAGGGCTGGATTCGTCCAGCATCACTGCCCTGACCAACCAACATACCGATACAAGATTGAAAACCTTTAGCATTTCCTTCCTCGACCCTTCATTTGACGAGTCAAAGTATCAGCGGCGGATGAACGAATTCTTGAATGTGGATAACGAAACCATCCATTGCGTACCTTCGGAGATCGGCGAAGCCTTTCCGCGGGCGGTCTATCATGCCGAGATGCCTTTATTACGGACGGCACCGGTTCCCATGTTCCTGCTTTCGAAGTTGGTCCATCGGCACGGATTCAAAGTGGTCTTAACCGGCGAAGGGGCAGATGAAATCCTGGGCGGCTACGACATCTTCAGGGAGGCAAAGATCCGCCGCTTTTGGGCGCGTCAACCAGATTCTCATTTGCGTCCGTTAGTGCTGCGGCGTCTTTATCCCCATATCCAGTCTGTTTCTTCCGGCGGCGATGCCTACCTGAAAGCGTTTTTCGGAAAAAGCCTGACCAATATCGAAGACCCATTTTATTCACACCGTTTACGCTGGCAAAACACAATGCGCTGCTGGCATTTCTTTTCATCGGACATGAAAGCCTCTCTCGCAGACTATGACCCTTTGGCAGAATTTGCCGAAGCCCTTCCCGCCGAATTTGGTTCATGGGATTCATTAGCTCAATCTCAATATTTGGAGATCGCGGTCTTTTTATCTGAATATCTGCTGTCATCACAGGGAGACCGGATGGGCATGGCAAATTCCGTCGAAGGAAGATACCCGTTCCTGGACCCGCGCGTTGTGGATTATTCACTCCGCCTCCCTGCTGAATATAAGTTGTACGGATTACGCGAGAAAGCCGTTTTGAAGCGCGCCATGAAAGACATGCTCCCGCCGGAAACGCTCGGGCGTGTCAAGCAGCCTTATCGCGCGCCGATACGCTCCGTCTTCTTTGGCGAAAACCGACCGGATTATGTGGATGAAAATCTTTCACCTGAAAGACTGAAGGAAACAGGTTACTTCGATGCCAAAGCGGTGACAAATTTGTGCGCCAAATTCAAAAGCGGGGGAAGGGTCAGCGAAACGGAAGAAATGGCGCTGACGGGAATCTTGTCGGTTCAGATGTTAAGTTCCATGTGGAGGTCTCAATGTCGTACCTAGCGGATTCAATGCAGGTTCCAGTGGAAAGGGAGGTATCGCGCATCACACAATGGATGAAACAATACGTGTTCCACGAATTCAAACGCCGCGGCGGAGTGGTAGGCGTCAGCGGCGGGATCGATTCGGCGGTCGTGCTGGCGTTGTCGGTCCATGCGTTTGGTCAAAACAGAGTGACCGCCCTGTTCATGCCGGAAAAGGATTCCAGCCCCGAAAGTCAGTTAATGGCGGGCGAAGTTGTTTCCAGATTCGGAGTGAACTTTATCGTCAATGAGATCACCCCCGCGCTGACGGCGCTTGGCTGCTACGATCATTTGATGGCTGCGATCCGCGAGACCTTTCCGGATTACGATCCAGATCACGACAAGGTCAAACTGGTGCTGCCGGAAAATCTGCTGGAAAAGCCGGGGCTGAACGTTTTTTCTTTGGCGCTTCTGCGGGAGGGTCAACCCGAACAACGTAAGATATTATCCCCGCGCGCCTATCTGGGAATTGTGGCGGCATCCAATATGAAACAGCGCACCCGTATGTTGAATCTATATTTTCATGCCGAAAAATTAAATTACGCTGTGATCGGAACGTCGAACAGGAACGAACACGATCAGGGGTTTTTCGTGAAGTATGGCGATGGCGGCGCAGACTTGCAGCCGATCCGGCATTTGCTCAAATCACAGATATACCAGTTGGCAAAACACCTTGATGTTCCGCAAAGTATCATCGGTCGAACTCCGACGACGGATACCTACAGTGCGGGCAGTACACAGGAGGAGTTTTATTTCCGCGTTCCCTTTGACCTGCTCGATAAGATCTGGCTCGGCATGGACCGCGGCATGTGCACCGCCGAGATTGCGAAGGACCTTGATCTCAGTGAAGAACAGGTTGACCGCGTCCTTGCGGACTTGCTTCAGAAAAAACGCACCACGGAATACCTGCGCACGATCCCTCTTTCGCTTGAACCGATTCCGCCGGAGAGTTGATCTAGAGTTTTCTCAATTCGGATTTAACGACCTTCCCATGCTCGTTGACCGGCAGGCTTCGGGTAAAGATCACATCTTTTGGAACCATATAACGAGCCAGACGCTTTGCGCAATATTCAATGACTGTTGCTTCATTAAAGACTGCGTTGGCGCGTAAGACGACAAAAGCGCGAATCGCTTCACCCCGCAGCGGGTCGGGGACTCCGATCACCGCCGCCGCTGTGACCTCTTTGATCTCAAGGATGCAGGCTTCGATCTCCTGACTGCTGACACGGTTGCCATAGGATTTGATGAAGTCGCTTTTGCGGTCCACAATGTAGATGTAGCCGTCTTCGTCGACGGTTGCCATGTCTCCGGTTCGGAGCGAGCCGTGGACGAATTTTTCCGCGTTGATCTCCGGCTCGCCGACATATCCCGGTGAAATATTCCCACCCCGGGCAACGATCTCGCCCACCTCCCCGTCATGCACTTCTTTTCCATCCTCATTCAAAACCTGCAAACTCACTCCGGGGATTCCCTTTCCGATGGAACCAAGTTTTGAGGGCAAATCCTCAGGCTGAAGACAGGAGAGACGCGCTGTCGCTTCCGTCTGCCCGTACATGATGTAGATATCCGCCCGCGGTCGGCTTTGGGTCAATTCGTCGATCAGCACCGGGGAAAGTTTTCCGCCCGCTTGTTGAATGTGACGCAATGCAGGCATTGCGCGCTGCGGAAATGTGGAATTTCGCAGGTACATTTGAAAGGTCGTTGGCACACCGGCAAACCCCGTGCAGGCTGTCTGCTCCATTAGGTCCAAAACTTTTTCAGGAAACCCAAGCGTATCGCCAGGCACCAATGAACCACCGACCCGCAGATGGGTATGCAGCAGCGACGTGCCGAAGCAATAATAAAAAGGCAGTATTGCCATGATGCGGTCAGCACGGGTCAAGCCGAGGCTTTCGATGATCGCATCGGTATTAGCGCGGATGTTGGCATGTGTTATTCGCACAATGCGAGGTCTGGCAGTTGTTCCCGAAGTTAACATCCACGCGGCGTCCTGATGTTCGTCGAAGTCGATCGCGCTTTCCGATAACTGAGCGGCTGCGTGTTCAACTTCAAATGCATCCTCGTTCATCACAAACAGCGAATTTGAAAACGCCCCGCCGTATCGTTTTTGCAGCCGTTTTTCAACGCATAACCCCTTGCAGCCGGTTTGTTCGATTCGGAGCGTCAACTCGGATGGCGGGAGTTTTGTCGCCAGCGGAACTGTGACGACTCCCATTTTCATACCAGCCAGATAACTGGATACCCAGAATAACGAATTGCTCCCGAGGATTCCGACCCGGTCTCCGGAGTTGATTCCAGCCGATTGGAACGCCTCGATCATCCCAGCCGTTGCCTGTTTCAACTCCCGGTATGTATACTCCCTTTTGGGTGTGATCAGGGCTATATCCTCATCCTTGCATTGTTGGAGCAAATAATCGGTGATATTCATGGCGGCGAGACGATGTTGTCTATAAATATATTGCTATCCTCGAAGGCAGGACCCAAAATCCAATCCGCTTTAAAACCCACGATCGTATTGCGTATGATCTGGTTGTTCATGGAATGACAGTTACGCGGAGTGTAGTAATACGGATAATCCGGATGGGTCGGATCGTCTGGTGGAATCAGGGCTTCCGCAGAAGAACCAGACCCGATATAGTCATTGCAGGGCCATTCCGTCCGGTTGTCGTAGGAGGCGATCTTGATCCCCGAACCCGATGAACCCGCAGAAGCAGTCATGGAATTGTCCTGGATGATGTTCGCATCCCCGCCCTGAAAGACGATCCCGCTCGGCACATCGCTGATAGTATTCTGCTCGATCAGGTTTGCATCGGAAAGGTCCCATTCGAACAGGATTCCGAGACATTCGGCAGCACTGCCCATGCGGCTAAATGTATTTCCACGCACAACGTTATTATTTCCAACCAAATTCAACAATTGACATCCATGCGGCGTATCGAGCCGGTCGCTGACCTTGTAGATCTCATTGTTCTCGATCAAATTGAAATTTCCATTGAACTGCATTCCCGACTCACGATAATAGTTATAAACGCGGTTGTCATGCACATACCAGTAATCGGTGCTGTGCTCCTCCGGCTGATGCCAGTTGTTCTTCTCAGTGAAGATACCGTACGCAGTTTCGACAAAGTCCACTCCGCTGACCACCCAATGGTCACAGTCCGAGGCGTATATTCCCGCGGATTGCTCGCCTTCCATGCCCTGTATCACGATTCCCTTTTTGCTTTCAACTCCATTCGATAATATTTGCGGTTCCACGTCCGAACCGATGACGTGGATGTAATCCGCTTTGGGCGTTTGCCAACTGGAAGGATTGTGCGGATTGATGGAGCAGCGAAAAATGTAATGGTCAATGGCAGATGCGCTCGTGATCCTGAAAACGACCTGCTCGCCGGGGTAATTGGCAATTGTGATCGACTGGGCTTGCGTGCCTGAATTTCGGAAGACCCATCCGCCTTGCAAACCTTCATATTGTCCCGCGCGGATATAGACCAAGTCTCCAGCGGTTAAGGTTTCAACCGCTTTTTTTATGGTCAACCAGGGCTGATCCAATGTGCCGGGGTTGTCATCGTTCCCGGACATGCTTACATAATAGATGTTTTTAGGCGGAAGAGTGGGGGGAATAATGGTTGGTGTAACAGTGGGAGGTATTGTTTGTGTAACGGGCGGAGGCTCGGGGGTCGGTGTAGCAGGCGTTGAACAAAATAGATTAAGTATCCCCAACACAATGATAACGCTCATGATCTTGAGAGAATTCTTCATTCCCACACCCAATGGTTGACAAGAGCAAAGTTAAACATAATTTTACTCCCCTTTGATCGGAATAGCCGCTTGAGTTTTGCTGGGAGTATTTCAACTTGACATGTTTTCATGCTCATTGGAGCAATTGGGCTTTTCCCTTCACAGCGAATCCACAGGTTCTTCTTGGTTTCCCCACAGCCTGAAATTCTACAATGTCCGTGTAAAGAAACGGAGACACCATGACCCTGAAATTCAAACGCAACCTTCCGCTTGCCCTGTTGTTGATCGGCATTCTACTGTTTATGTCGCTTGCAATGGGCAGCCAGCATATCACCTCATACAACCTCACCGCCGCCTCTATTCAGGCATGGGCAATGAACCTGACACAATCTGACCTTGCCAGCGCTGCTGCCGGTTTTATGGGTCAATAAACAACGGAGAATACCCAATAATGAAAAAAACATTTTTTATCCTACTCATCCTTGCGCTCGCGCTGACAGCCTGTTCCGCCAGTGCAACGGTTGAAACAAACTCTGTCACCGACACAAGCACATCCTCAGAAACAACCCAGCAGATCGCGGATATTCCATCGGAACCGCTTTCGGTCAACTTTGCGGACGAAGACCTCAACCCAGTGGATGCGGCTTCCGCAGTTGCCATCACCTTCTCAGGCGACTCCATCACTGTGAACTGTGACGGCGCAACAGTCAACGGCTCGACCGTGACCATAACGGCTCCTGGTTCTTATAGCTTTAGCGGCAACCTGAACAACGGACAGATCGCCGTCGATACCGATGCCGAAGGGACAGTCAACCTGATCCTGAACGGCGTGAACATTGCCAACTCTCAAACCGCGCCGATATTCATCCGCAGTGCCGATAAGACCATCATCACCTTGGCAGATGGTAGGCAAAACACCGTCACAGATGGCACGACTTATATCTTTGAATCTGACACAGACGAACCCAGCGCCGCGATCTTTAGTAAAGTTGATCTCGTCATCAATGGCAATGGCTCCCTCACCGTCAACGGAAATTACAACAACGGCATTGCCAGCAAAGACTATCTGCGCATCATCAGCGGGAACATCACTGTGAACGCCGTCAATGACGGCATCCGCGGCAAGAACTATATCGCAGTCAAAGATGCGACCATCACGGTCAATGCCGGAGGCGATGGGCTTCAATCCAACAACGACGAAGATGCCGAAAAAGGCTATATCCTGATCGAAGGCAGCACCTTCAACATCACCGCAGGCATGGACGGCATTCAAGCGGAAACACGACTCACGATTACTGGCGGCACGTTCAATATCTCCACACATGGCGGCAGTACGGTGAATTACGAGTTTGAAGAAAGTGCCAAAGGCTTGAAGGCAGGCGTGGATGTAACCATCTCAGGCGGTACATTCAATCTCGATACGGCGGACGATGCGGTTCATTCCAACGGCAGTATCACCATCAATGGCGGCGACTTTCAAATTTCTGCTGGAGACGATGCCGTGCACGCCGATGTGTCACTCACGGTCAATGACGGCAATATCAATATCATCAAGTCATACGAAGGTCTTGAAAGTGTCATCCTCACCATCAACGGCGGGACGATCCATCTCAATTCAGCGGATGACGGCATCAATGGCGCTGGCGGCGCAGACGGTTCGTCGGTCAACGGGCGACCCGGACAAAATCAATTTGAAGCGAGCAACGCTCAAGTATTCCTCAACGGCGGTTACCTGTATATCAATGCGCAAGGTGATGGGCTGGACTCCAATGGAACGATGGCAATGTCTGGCGGAACGGTCATTGTCAATGGACCAACGAACAACGGTAACGGCTCTCTGGATTTTGGCACATTTGATATCACTGGCGGCTTCCTTATTACAGCAGGCAGTTCTGGCATGGCGCAATCTCCCAGCACAACTTCCACACAGTATTCGATCATGTACAACTTCGATACCATGCAATCTGCGGGCACGCTGGTTCACGTCCAAACCGAAAGCGGTGAAGAAGTGCTGACCTTTGCCCCTGCAAAAGAATATCAGTCAATTGTCCTGTCTTCGCCTGCATTGGTAAATGGCACAACCTATGTTGTGTTTACAGGCGGCAGTTCCACGGGCACGAATGTTGACGGGCTTTATACGAACGGCACATATTCGGCAGGTACTCAAATTGCAAGCATGGCAATCTCAAGCATGGTCACAACCGCCGGCGCGGCTGGCGGATTTGGTCCGGGCGGCGGGGGAAGACCTGGCGGTCCCGGTGGCGACGGTAGTATGCCGCCGAGCGGTGAAGGTCTCCCGCCTGATGGCTCTACGCCTCCTGCTCCGCATCCGTAAAGGATAGCCATGTCCAAGCTTAGTCATACCCTGCGGCGTTTCAATCGCTTTGAGCTGAAATACCTCATCTCACTCAAACAGGCAGATATCTTCAAAAAAGCCTTGCGCGCCTACCTCATTGCCGATGAACATGGGAACGGGAATGGGCGTTACGCCCTCGCCAGCCTGTATTACGACTCACCAGACCTGCGCTGTTACCACGAGAAAGTGGACGGGCTCAGACTCCGCCGCAAACTGCGCATTCGACTCTATGAAACGGGTGCCACGCTGAAAGCGGATACGCCCGTCTTCGTGGAGATCAAGCAGCGGCTGGATAGAGTCACCCAGAAGCGCAGAGTCATTCTTCCGTATGGTGAGGCGCTGCGTCTATGTAATGAAAGGCAATACCCTGAGAACGTCTGCACTGAAGACGAAGCCGTGATGGATGAAATCTACGCATATATTTGGCAATACAACCTGCGCCCCGTGAGCATCGTCCGCTATGAACGGCAGGCACTCATCGGCACAGATTACGACCTCGGCTTGCGTGTCACCTTCGATACATCACTCAGTTATCAAGTCCATCGCCTGCGATTGGATGAAGACCCCTCGAGCCTGCCGCTGCTTTCACCCGACCGCGTGGTGATGGAGATCAAAGTGAACGAACGCATTCCCTACTGGCTGACGGAGATGATCGCGGCGCATAACCTGCGCATGATTCGCATCAGCAAATATTGCCGCAGTATCGAACTTGCCAACGGCTTGGCATCCACTTTCTCGCAACACGCTTCGGCGTTCGCCTAATATTTTTTGGAGAAATACAATGAACATTTTTGACCTTCAAGACCTTTCGACAGAATTTTCCGTCCTCGATATTGTTGTGGTGATGACATTGAGCTTCTTGTTGAGCGCCTTCATTGGCTGGATATATAAGATCACGCATCGCGGCACATCCTATACCCAGAGCTTTGTATTCACACTGGTCATCAACGGCATGGTGGTGGCTTTGGTGATGATGATCGTCGGCTCGAATATTGCGCGGGCGTTCTCGCTTGTGGGGGCGCTTTCAATTATCCGCTTTCGTAATGCCGTTAAAGAGACGCGTGATGTTGGTTTCATCTTCTTCACCATGGCGATCGGTATGGCGATCGGTACACGTTTTTATCTATTGGCAATCGCTGGCGCGGTAGTCATCAGTTTGATGATCGTCCTCATGGTGCGCTTGGACTGGTTCGCGCGTGAAATGGCAAGTCAGATCCTGCGGGTGCAGGTTCCAAGTGACCTGGCATTCGACAATCTCTTCGACAAGACCTTTATCAAATACGCGCACACCTCCGAACTCATCAGTGTGGATACGATCCAGAACGGCGCAATGACCGAACTGACCTACAGCATCGGTTTGAGAAAATCCAACCGTGTGAACGACTTCCTCTCTGAATTGCGCGGGCTGAATGGCGGCAACAAGATCACACTCATTGCCGGATATAACAGCACGGACCTTTAATGATTTTTCGAATAAAAATAGACATTTCGCTGCACAGTGAAATGTCTATTTTTTGATTAGATCACCATTTTGAACATGGATATACACTATCCAATAAGCTGAATTATTCATTGCTGATTCTTTGCAATTTTGCGTTCATATCACGGCAAGGACGACATTCCCCTTTTTCTCTCCGGTTTCAGCATACCTGTGCGCATCGGCAGCCTGCTCCAGCGAATAACTTCTATCAATGATCGACTTGAGCCTGCCTGCCTCGATCAATTCTTTGAGGAAGATCAGGTCTTCCTTCTTCTGTGAAGATGATTCGATCTTCAGTTTCTTGTTACTTGTCATTGACATCCACCTGCCAAGCAGGATATGCGAAGGTCCCGCATACGCCAGGAAATAATACCCGTCTTCCTTCAACAACTTCAACCGACGGGGGACGGATCTTTTCCCGACCACATCAATGATGAGATCATAGGTTTCGCCGCTTTTGGTGTAATCTCCCTTTGTGTAGTCAATGACATAATTTGCCCCAATGGACTGAACCATCTCCAATTTTCCGGTGCTGTCTACACCCGTCACTTCGGCTCCGAAATATCGGGCAAGCTGTATCGCAAGAGTACCGATGCTGCCACCCGCGCCGATGATCAAAACCTTTTTCCCAGGCTGGATATTGGCTCGCCGCAGAAAGTGAAGCGCCTCGAACCCGGCGGTTGGAACGGCTGTGGCTTCCTCGTAGGTCGAATTTGACGGTTTGAGCGTCAGAGTCCCTTGTGCGTCAGCGGGCTTTTCAGGCAGACAAATGTACTCGGCATAAGCGCCAAACTTGAAACCAGTGGTACCGAAAACCTGGTCGCCCACTTTATAGGATGTCACATTTTGACCGGTTTCTACAACTTCGCCAGCCAGTTCCTGACCAAGGATGGGAATCCTTTTCGGTTTCAAAAACCCGGCATACAACCGCATGGGGAAAGAAAGCATCAGCGGAAGCTCAAGCCTACGCATCTCGCAATCGCCAGCAGTCACGGTTGACGCGTGAATCTTTATCAGGATCTCGTTATCCTTCGGTGTGGGGTTATCCACCTCTCCAAGTTGAAGTACATCCGGCGACCCGTATTTTGTCCATAAGATAGCTTTCATGATCTGGCTCCTTTTACCTTCTCCTAATTCTAAAGTCAGAACTCCGAACATCAACTGTATGTTTTACACGACACTAATGACAACATTCCCTGTCTTGTGTCCGGCTTCCACATAGCGATGAGCATCAGCCGTCTGTTCCAGTGGGTAACGCTTATCGATAACTGCGTTGATCTTTCCCAGCTCGATCAATTCTTTGAGATGCAAGAAATCTTCCATACCTGCTTTCGTTATGGATTTGACGGAAAGATAGTGCCCGTTGGGCTGTAACGATGATTTGCTTTCACCTGCTGAGATCTTACCGACCGCATCAAAGATGACATCATAGATTTCATCACCTTCTGTAAAATCTTCTTTTGTATAATCGATGACCTGATCCGCTCCCAATGATCTCACCAATTCCACATTTTTCGTACTGCAAACCCCTGTGACCTCGGCGCCAAGATGTTTGGCGATCTGCACAGCAAAACTTCCAACACTGCCAGAAGCGCCATGGATCAAAACTTTTTGTCCGTTCTGGATATTTGCTTTACTGAGGATATTTAGTGCGGTCATGCCTCCTACCGGAACAGCAGCGGCTTCTTCATAGGAAATATTTGCTGGTTTGATCGCAAGCACACCTGTCTCCCGTTCTTCCGGCAGGCAGACATATTCAGCGTTCGCGCCGACGCTTGAGCCTGTTGTCGTTCCGAAAACCTGGTCGCCCACTTTGAATTGCTTTGTCTCTTCCCCTGTTGCTTCAACGACTCCGGCAAACTCATGCCCTGGTATTCTTTTCATTTTCATCCCAAACAATCTCAGTGGAATGGACAATAATGGATGGATGTTCCGAAGAAATACGTCACCGGTTGTCACTGTTGACGCGTGTACTTTGATCAAAACTTCGTTTTTCGTGGGAATAGGCTTGTCCACCTCCCTGAGTTGAAGAACTTCCGGTGGACCCTGTTTTGTGCATACGATTGCTTTCATGATTTATCTTTCTTTATGAGTTGATAATCTATCGGAGGAGGGTCGAAGCGAGACCCTCCTCCGATAGTTGGTTACGCAGTTACAGGGACAAGTTTCTTCCATCCCTCGGTGTTCACGCCTTTGATCAGAAGCCATAAGGGGAATGCGATCTCAGCGAGGGCGATGGGGATGGCGATAAAGACCGGGGTCGTTGTGTAGCTGGTCGAGAGAAGAAGCGCAAAGCTGTCCACAAGATAACCCACGCCCGCCAGCAGGAATAACACGCCCAACACGCTGGGGAAATATCCGGATTTAAGGATCAGATACCCAAGGACGAAGACATGAATGGTAAGGAAGGCGATCCCGATGGTAAATCCGTAATGATGCGCATCGAGGAACAATGACACAAGAGCCTGTGACTGCTCCGCTCCGAATGCGGCTGCGTAGCCGGTGCCGGTCACGAGCAGCAGAACAAAGTAATAGTTGATCAGGTTGAGTCCGTGGATGGTGGTCATTGCCAACCGGGAGACCGCCGCGAGCAGGGAAAGTGTCTTGTTGACGGGTTTGAGCAACACATACAGGACTACCGACAAAATGATCTCGCTCAACAGGATGATCAATTCACTGCCGACGCCACCTACACGGAACAATGTCTCGGAAGCGGCAATGTTCTTGGCAGTTGCGGCTGAATCTCCCGGTACGATCAGCGTGTTGGGAACATATTGATGGGCAACAATGGCAGCTATTGTAATAATGAGATATAAAACTCCTGCAAATCGAGCGGTCTTTTGGATCGAATTCATTTTTTTACTCCTTGAAAATTATTTATTGAAATACGGATAAACAGCCAGTCTATTCTTATTCACTTCTGGACTCAGGCTCACCTCCTGGTTTTGGGACGATTCGATTGACCGAGATCAATGGCATTCCCAGATCACGCACTTTCTTCAGCAACCCGTGCAGGGCGGACTGATCAGTTACAGGTCCAGTGAGAACCGTTTCACCTTTCTCATCCAACTTTATGGTCATGCCGTCGAACCAATCCTTCCACTGGGCATCCAGATGTCCTTCGACCTTGATCTCATAGACCAACGGCCGATCTGAATCGGGTTTGGGGTCATGCTGTTCTGACATTTCTTCTCTCTCATTTACTGCCGATGCAGTATCCGGACAATACGGTTGTAGATGATATTGGATATGCCCGTGGCTTTTCCGCCGACTACATTTGCTGTTCCCCAGGTGTCTCCGCCGGTTGTGCTTACGAATTGAATAACAACAGTATCAATGTCCTCGTAATAACGGGCGATACTGAAGTAGCCAGGCACCCAGCCGGCATGTTCATATTCGTAAATGGAGGAGTAGATCGCCTGCTCGTCGTCGTTCAGCAATGAGCCGTCATTCAATGCCCGCAGGAATATTCCGACATCCTCAGCAGTCGCGACCATCGACCCGCCAAGGAACCGGAGATCATCGTCATATCCATACCAATACCCGCTGACAACGTCATCGTATGCCACCTCGTCGAGCGTAAAGTACGTATGCGTCAACCCAAGAGGAGCGAGTATTTCATCATATACATACTGATGATGGCTGTATCCCAACACTCTATCAAGGATACGACCAAGCAACAGATAGTTCGTATTGGAATAGCTGTAGCGCGCGTCGGGCTCAAAATCTGCGGGTTTATCCAGGATCAGTTCCAGATTCTTGTCTTCATCCGTCTGCGGAGTGAACCAGTCGAAATCCACCTGATCGGTGAAATTGGGAATGCCGCTGCGATGTTGCACCATCATTTTCAGGGTGATCTGATCGGCATATTCAATCCTTCCAACAAGTTCAGGCAGGTAATCAGCAAGAGTTCCATCCAGTGACAAACTCCCGGCATTGACCAATTTGGCGACTGTCGTGGCGATATACAGTTTGTGGATGCTGCCAATTTTAAAGAATGCGTTCGGATCGGCTGGTTCTTTTGTCAGTTTATTTTTCCAGCCAGCCGTATAGAATGCGGGCGGCTGACCGGCTTGATCGACATAGACGATGATGCCGTCCAGACCATAATCGATCGCGCCATCGACCTGCTCCTGTACCGTGTCGGGTAACGGCGCTATCAATGCCGGTACCAGATCCAGGGGGGCGATGACAACGGCACTGAGTATCCCCACAATGGGCATGATGATTCGAAGAATTCGTACTATTCTTTCCTTTTTTTGCATTTTTCTCCTAACACTAAATTGGGACATCAATTTGAAGCGCTTACAACACATAGTGTAGAACAGGCAACGCAAAAAATCCCCACAAGAAACTGTAGTTTCAAATGTGAAAAAGCTGTAGTTTAAATAAAAAGGATGGATGAGTTACAACAAGTTAAGTTCTTGTGCCTTCAAAATAGCCTGTGTACGTTTATTTACCCCCAATTTGCTGTAAATATTCTTGGTGTGGTAGAGCACGGTGTTGAGACTGATCACCATTTGGTCGGCGATCTCTTTGTTTTTTAGTCCACCGGCAATGAGAGCGAGTATTTCCTGCTCACGTTGACTCAGGGGGGTGATCAAAGGCTGAACTGCACTTGAAACCATTCCATTCAGCAGCCTAACGCCAAATGCGTTCAGCAATTTTCCGGTGTATTCAGGCTTTACTCCCTGCGCATTTGCCTCTGTCAGCAAGCGAGCCATTGCATCGCCTTCATCAACAAAGCTGTGGATGTAGCCGCCCGGCTCTGTCAACGACAATGCTTTTTCCAACAATCCCATAGCTTGCTCATTCTCCCCCTGCGCATGGAGCACGAGCGACTGCAAGATCATCGCCTTCAGGGTCTCGTCCTTCCAATCATTGGCTTCCACCATTTGGCGATGGGAAGCAAGCACATCCCAAGCCTCAGATAAATTCCCGGAAACCAACGCAGCCCGCGCTTGAACAACAGGAAGTCCGCTCTTTTTTGCCTGTTCAACGGCTTGGGAAAAATCGCCGAAGTGAATGGACAAAACTGCTTTTTCAGCCTCAACTTGAGGCATACGATGGGGGAAGCTGTTCTGCAATAAAAACTGTTCGGCATGCGTTATCGTTTCGATTGCGCCGTCTGCATCACCCTGCGCAAGTTTCAGGCGGGCGAGCAGCAGTTCACATCTGGCAGGTGTATCAATGTTTTCTAGTTGCTGCGCTAATTGCAGACCCAATTCTCCGTGTTTACGAGCGGTATCCAAATCGTCCCATTCGTAATAGATACGAGCCAGTCCCAGATGCGCTTCACAGGCAGCCGGCAACGATGGCTCACCCGCCAGTTGAAGTACATCCCTGTAATTTTCAACTGCCTGATAAAGCCGGGTATCCGCTTCGTTTAATTGTCCAAGGGATGTTGCGGCGGCGATCGAGATCATGGTGTTGCCAGATGCCTTACTGATCTCGAGGGCTTTGGTATGTGCCTCGACAGCCGCGGCACGTTCCCCTTTTGTTTGATATGCAAATCCCAATGTCCATGCGGTTGTAGTACGAACCGACAGATTTTCAGGATGCAGATATTCCAAAGCACGCCGTGACTCTTCTATGACCGCCTCTATCTGGTTTTTCGGGATGGCAAGCATCGCCCGGATGGCTGCCACATGCCCGATATGGTTCCGAACCGTTTCGTTGGGTTGAGCATCCTGCAAGGCAGTTTCAGCAGCATTAAGGATTTCCTCTATGCCATCGACCGGTTTCCCCGCCATTGTCAACACGGATGCCTGCGCCACCCACAAGGACGGTCGGGCGTTCTTCATTTCGGCTGGCAGCGACTCGAGCCACTGCATCACCGGCAGGGCTGCCCCGCGATATTGGAGAGGCATGCCATCGCCGTCCATGATGCGCTCGGCTCGCTCGATATCATTTGCCAGTGTTGCATGTTGAAAGGCTTCGACCGCCATGTCATTTTCTTCATACCATTGGCTGGCACGGATATGCAGCGCAGTCAGATCCACATCTTTGCCCGCAGAGTGACTTACATCCCGCTGCAAACGATGCCGCAACAGGTCTGCAAAGAGGTGGTGATAACGGTACCAATGCCGCTCGTTATCCAACGGGACAAGGAACAGGTTGGTCTGCTCCAGATACTCCAGGGTTTCCTGACTGGAAACAGACGGATTCTGCAACACCGCGTCACAAAGCGGACCACACAGGCGGTCGAGAATGGATGTACACAGCAGGAAATATTGAATGACTTCGGTCTGCCGCAGCAGGACTTCTTCAACCAGATAATCCACAATGTATCTGTGACTGCCGGTAAAGGTTTCTATAAATCTGGAAATATCCTCACGTCCCTGCATCGAGAGCGCTGCAAGTTTTAGCCCGGCGATCCAGCCTTCCGTGCGATTTTCCAGTGCGGCGATCTCTGTGGAAGAAAGCTCCAGCCCCGATATGTGATGGAAAAACTCAACTGTTTCCTCAAATGTGAAGCGAAGATCTGCTGAGCGAAGTTCCACCACCTGTCCACGGGCACGCAGACGTGGCAGCGGCAGGGACGGGTCCGCGCGGGAAGTGATCACAAGATGTAGATTCGACGGCAGATGATCCAATAGAAAGCCAAGCGCATCATCAATGGCTGGCGTTTCGATGACGTGGTAATCGTCAAGCACAAAGACGATCTCACCGGAAACTTCAACCAGTTCATTGATCAACGAGGTCAGAACGTTCTCCAATGAAGGGGGCTGGGGTGAATGAAGCATTGCCAGCGGACTTTTCCCCATATCAACATTCTTCGCACAAACCTGTTTCAAAGCATGGATGAAATAGGTCAGGAATCGCACCGGTTCGTTGTCATTTTCATCCAACGACAACCACGCCACGCCTTGAACATTTCCCGTATCTTCAAGGCGCAAACGATTCACCCATTCACTGACAAGTGTGGTTTTTCCAAAACCAACCGGGGCAGAGACGAGAGTCAATCTATGGTGCAGACCATTATTAAGTTGTTCGATCAAACGGGGACGTAGAATAAATTCCGGGCGGGCGGGCGGAATATAGAATTTGGTAGAAAGTATATGTTCCGATTTATGCATGTATCGCGAAAATTAATAAAATAGTCCGACCAAAACCCAGTAACGCAAAATCAGCGTTCCATTGCCACCTTCTGTGTCAGTTCAATGAATTACAGAAGACACAGAATCATTATTCACGTTAAAGTCATTATAGCATGATAAATTTCGGGCACATTTTCAGTCCGTATATCCCCCAACGTGCTGGCTTTCAATGGCATCCATTAAGAAAAGTTATCAAGAAACTCGTCAACATTTGTTGAAACCTGCGAGCATCCCATTTTCTGGCTCAACCGGACGATTTGAGGAGCTATCAACCCTGACGTTTCTAATATCCGGCTTTGTTCAAAAAAATCTCGAGCGGAAGCATCCAGTGCTATTTTCCCATTCATCATAAGCAACATCCGATCCATGTTTTCAATGAGAAAATCCATGTCATGAGAAATAACGATGATGGTCTTACCTTGATGATGCAGCAGTGAAAAAACCCCGGCAAGCTGTTCCTGTTCTTTTGAGTCCAACCCTGCTGTTGGTTCATCAAAGACGATTATAGGTGTTTGCATTGCCAAAGCGGATGCCAGCGTCACCCGTTTGCGCCCGGAATAACCCAGATCGCGTGGATTGAGGTCCGATGCCCCACGCAGATCCATCAAATCGAGTGCCCGTTCAACTTGAAAAGCAACCTCCCTGACGGAACACCCCAGGTTTTGCGGACCAAAAGCAACTTCATCCCAGACGCGTTGATGAAATAACTGCTCATCTGGATTTTGGAAAACATAGGCAACCCGCCGCGCCATTTGAGCAGGGCTGTGATCTTGGGTCAGCCAATCTCCAATCCAGACCTGTCCTGTGGCGGGGCGCAATAGTCCATTCAAGTGGCGCGCCAGCGTGGTTTTGCCAGATCCGTTTTGACCGACCAACGCCACTTTTTCTCCGGGCTGAATGGTCACGGAAACCCCGTTCAAGACTTTTTCCCCTTCTGAATATGTGAAATGAATGTCGTCGGCGCGAATCAACATCACTATGTTTCCTGCCTCGTTGACGAGGTCGTACCCATTTGTCGAAAACCTGCCAGCGTTTGTTCCAATGTTATCGGCAGTTCGGTATTGGGAGACCATAGACCGCGTGCTATCCCCAAATGAGCAGCCTGTGTGTAACGAAGCCAATTAATACCTGCTTCTTGAATCCGTGAAGAGGTCAGGACCTCCCGCGGAGAGCCGTCTAAAATCACCTCGCCATGCGCCAATGCAATGATTCTATCCGCATAACGGGCAATCCACTCCAAATGATGTTCAGCGATCACCACGGTTGTACCCGCCTGAACTAATTTCTGTATGATTTCAAATACATCCTGACTGCCTTGCGGATCGAGCATGGCAGTAGGTTCATCCAACAGCAAGACGGATGGGGTAAGAGCCAGAACGGAAGCCAACGCCAGACGCTGTTGTTGCCCGCCAGAGAGTGCGTAGGGAGATCGGTCACACAATTCTGCCAATCCGACCTGTTCCAAGGCGTTTTCAATACGTGCAGGCATCTCGACTCGCGAAATCCCCAGGTTTTCCAATCCAAATGCTACTTCTTCATATACGGTATAGCGCATACCAGAAAGCTGGTTGGCTGGGTTTTGCAGCACAAGTCCAACTTGTCCTGCAAATTGCCCGGGAGAATACTGTTGGGTATCCATGCCGCAGACTGTAACCATACCCTGCATTTGTCCATGAAACAGTGCGGGGATAAGCCCGGATAAAGCGAGACACAGGGTGGATTTACCCGCCTCGTTGCCGCCGATAACTGCAACCAACTGCCCTGATTCAATCTGGAAGTTGATGTCTTTTAAGGCTGGAGAGGTGCTCCCCGGATAGGTATAGGTCAGTCCCTGCACATTAATGACCGCCATGCATCCTCCAACCTATTCCCGCTATCAGCAAGAAGCCAGCGAGAACAATCATGATCCAGCGTGCGGCGCGCTGTTCTCGTGTGTCCACCAATTCCGTCAGGCTTGTTTTCTGGTTTGGCGCGTTGAAACCGCGCACTTCCAGCGCGAGGGAGCGATCTTCCACATCCACCAATACGCTGAAAACCAATGGTGCGACCAATGGAAAAAGCGCGCGTACTCGCTGAAAAAAATTACCTTGAGTTTCCAATCCACGCGCCTGTTGAACCGACTGGATGACTTGTACACGCGCAACCATCTGGGGAAGCATTAAAAGCGGACTACCGAGCAGGTAAGCCAAACGATGCGGCAGGCCGATCTCCACCAAAGATTGAATCAGGTCGGATGGATGAGTGCTAACCATCAGTAGAAGCGAAGCTGTCAATGCAGCGGTCAGCCGTATGACGATCAGGGAGGCGAAATTCAATCCTTCCTGACCCAAGGCAACTGGTCCCAATCGAAGCAGGATGGTCTGGTTTTGAGGGTTAACAAATCCATGTATAAGGAACAACACCACCGCAAAAGGGGTCAACAGGCGAAGGATCGTACGCGTCACCTCCCCAACCAAGCCTGCCCGCCACAACAATAACATGGCGAACAGACCTGGAAAGAAGGCTGATACCCAGCCGCCCGGTCCTCCAAATATAATCACAGCCGATGCCAGGCTGAACACCAACTTGGACAGCGGGTGAAGGCGATGCAGGTAACTTGTACCTGGCAGATAGAGGGTCGGGGTTGTGGGCACAGATTGTTTATTCCGTTACGGAATTGGCGCGCGGAAAACGCGAGGCAAAGCGCTTGGGCAATCCTTTGACAATACCCCAAGCAAGCAGTGCAGTCACGACCTTATCGATCAGATTATCAGTGATCACGGTAATAACCACGGAACTGAACAGATCGCGACCGGTAGCCATCAGGTACGCGGTGATGAAATCTGCGCCGCTGCCAGTCACACCGCCAAACATATAGACACGAATCGGGATGGCAATGATCGAAAGGGCAATGGTGATAATAACGCCGCTAATGATGGCCTGCCACCATTTTTTGAACAATCCGTATTTTGCACATAACCCCGCAGCGATACCAATGACCATGGCAACTGGGGCAAAAGCCGCCGCCACTGGGTCAGTCAACATTCCCCAGATCAGGTTGGTCAGTAATCCTGTTAAACCGCCCGCCCACGGACCTGCCAGCAACGCCACAAGTACAGTACCAATGGAGTCAAGGAAAATAGGCAGCTTCAGCAGGGAGACAACCTGTCCCAAAGCAATATTAAGCACAATACCAACAGCCATAAGCGCCAGGGTGATGGTGGAGAAATCTTTCTTGAGTTGTTCTTTGAGAGACATTTTGGTTTTCCTCTTTATTTAGTTGGGTTTTATTTCCAGTTCCGGATACCCGGTCTGGGGATCGAGAACACGTAAAAAACGCTGGTCATTCAAACTAGCCAGAACAATTTCCGCGGTGGTATAGACTTCGCTTCCGTCCATCAGGTGAGCGCCATAGGTGCGACCCTCCCCATCGGAAATGGCGATGTGGTAATGACCTCCATGAACGGAAAAAACGCCAGTCAGGGAAACGATCTCGAAGTGCCCCTCCATCGTTACAGATTGTTCCTGATTGGCAAAGCGCAATACAGCCTTCCGCAGACTGCCAACACACGTCAATATGAAGGCGGCTTCAAACTGCTTTTCCTGGGCGAAAGCCCCCAGAACCGCCATTGGGTCCTCGCCGGGGCGCAAACGCAATGCAAAAGTTTGCATACTCGCCGCCTAAATGGAAATCACTTTTGCCGCACGCCGCTGGGCTTCGATGATATCGGTCATGCCGCCTACAATTCCCACCTGCACCTGATCTGTCAGGTTGTAATAGTTCAGGCAGGTACTGCAAAGGATCAGCCGCACGCCTTTAGCTTCCAGTGATTTTAGCGAAGCGATCACCGGCGAATCTTTCGTGACTAGTTTGACCCCGTCTGTATAAAAGCAGATTGCTGCCGGGAGCAGGTTGTTTTCATCCAACAACTTGAGATAGGTGGTTATCAGTGTTTGCTGAAGTGCAGGCTCGGCATCCCCCATGCCATTGCGAGTGACAAGAATTACTGTTTCTGAATCTGGTACGGTCATCTTAGTCTCCTTATATGGGTTTTTATTGGCCTTTTGGGGCGCAATTTCCAAATAAAATACCGCCATAGCACACGCGTATGGCGGTATAGGAGGCTAAAAGAGGTATCAGGACACGATACGCCCCCCGCTATGCCGAAACGCGGGCGTCCACGACATTGAGCGCAAACTTGCGCTCAAAAGCGGGGCTCAAGTGTGGTGGAAATAGCGGGTCATCGATTTGTTCCTTGATTAATAATGGATGGAAAAGTTACAACCACGATTTTATCATCAAGTAGGTCTTTGATACAAAATGAATAAAGGAAGCCAATGTGAAGCCTTCTGATGCTTCACAAACAGAAACACCAGAAGGCTTTACAGCTTATGTTGCTGGAGCAAACGCTCCTGTTTTGCTTTCAGCAGTTTCAGAGTCTCTGCGTAAAAGAACAACGCCCAGCCATGCGAACCAAATGATCTGGGTCAATCCAAAAAGCATTCCGCCCATCTCGCCAAAAGCAGGGATAATCGTGGCAGCACCAGCCGCGCCGACCAAAAGACCAAAGAAGTTAAAGGCACGCGGCAAACCGCCATTGCGCAACCCTGCCACACTGAGGAGCAAAACCCAGATACCGCCGACAACTTCCACCCCGCCGCCCAAGCCATTAAAAACGGATTCGATCGCCATCCAGACAGTAGCGGCTTGTGTTGGATCGGACGCATTCAAATTTACAACCGTTTCCATGCCGATGTTGTAGATCATGCCGCTGGCGATCACAAGTACAGACCAGATAATGCCGAAAGCAGTCGCTGTGCGGGCAAGAGCCGATGTATTACCCTGCAAACGATCATGCAGGGCGAGGGTCAGAACCACCAGTGACGCACCCCAAAACACGTACACGATCAGGTGCAGCAGCGAAAGCAGGTTGTGATTGGCGGCAATCGCCGATACCTTTTGCAGCGGATCTGCAATCTCTGAAACATTCACGACCATCACGAATCCTACGATACCGATCACGTAAGCCAGAGCTTCATAGAGCGCCGCAGCGCCTCCCCATTTTTGCAATTGTACGTTTTTCATGTCTTCTCCTTTTTAAAATAAGTTGGGCAAGTGATTTTCAGAACATTATTGTTAATGAATATGATTCAGCAGGCAGCTCCTTTCTATTTCAATGTTATGAACCAATCCGCCAGTACGGTCTCAAGTTGAAGTGAGACCAACAAGTCGATGTGACCTGTATTAGGCAAAAGCACATACTGTCCCGCGTCGGTATATTTCGTGATCGTCGGTTCATATAGGTCAGCAATGAAAGCCTCATCATCAAGCCCGGCAACCAACAAGAAAGGCTGCTTCATCGCAGTCAGATCACGCCCATAATTATTTCGCGGCGCAAAAGACACATTGAGACGATGGCTGTATGAGGTTGTGGCACTTTTACCCAGCGGACCGTCCAATACGGCTTGCGGCATATTGAACTGAATGACCGGCAACGCGTCGAACCAATGAACGCCGATGCTGTTAAGCATTGTCAGCCCCGCGATACGACGCGGCAAAGGATCAGCCCATCCGCCGGAATTCGGACGTGTGGTCGGCGCGTTGTATTTGATGAATGGCGCCAGCAGCACATACGCATCGATCTTTGACCCGTACCTGCTTCCTGCAAAACGGATGACCAATCCGCCGCCCGAGGAGTGCCCGCCGAGGATGATCTTCGCATTCGGATATTGTTTTTCAAGGATGTCGATCAAATCTGACAGGTCATCTTCCAATTGACCGATGTAATCCACATCGCCGCGCCGCCCGGGCTGAAAACCATGTCCGCGCAGATCAGGTGTGACAACATGCGCCGACCCGTTGTCACTGACAAACACCGCCAGTTGATGGAATTGCATACTGTGCCAGCCGGAACCGTGCAAGAGAATCAATACCCTGTCGGTATCCGTTTTGCTTTCGTAAGTACGGTAATACAACGTTGCGCCATCGCGGGCGGTGTATGGCTGCAGAGCAGGGATGGTTGCATAATCGGCGGCGATCAAAGCGTCAAAGACGATCGGTTCATTGGCAGAATCAGCCGTCGGCTTGGGATGATCCGAGAGGATCAATCCAGTGGCAATGCCCAGGTAAATCGTCAACGAGATCAGCGCGAATAATCCGAGTTTCAAAAACATTGAATTTTCCAATCTTCTTATGCAGTCCGGCGGGCGTAGAAAAGCTGCGAAGCGAATTTAACTATCTCGGACAAAGCAAAGCCCATAATGGACAAGTCAATCGTATAGAACGGGACCAGTTCCCCCCAGAAAAAAGAGGCGATTGCTGCAAGGAGTCCAAGAGTGAGCACACTGTACGCGTTACGCGCGGCTTTTATTGCTGCCATCTTTTCGTGGTCTGTTGCCGCTACTGCAGACCCGGAGCTAACAGCAAGCAAGATGTATTGCATAGCTTGAGAAAGGATAAACAGCTTGACCGTGTTCAAAACCAGTTCGCCGTAACCCGGCGGGATAATATTATTTGCCACGGCAACCGGCTGCATGGACCACATGCTCACGAAGTAGTAAACGGTGGCGCCAACGGTGATCATCAGAGAAAGTGTGGTGCCTTTCTGGTGGAAAGACGACCTGAACGCCAAGCCTGTATTCCGGGAAAGTGTTTCTTGTGCCATACCTTTTTCCTTTTTAAATTCAGCGGCGAGCCAAATCCTGAATATTTTTTTCTAATTAGCTTTTCGGTAAAAGAAAAGCTGTGAGGCAAATTTTGTGATCTCAGAAAATAGTAGCGAGACCATTGCCAGGTTTGCCATGCAAAAGGCAGGAAAGTCAACAAAAAGCAAACCAATAACCGCCAGAATACCTGCCACAAGCACATAAGATGCGTTTCGGTTCGCTTTCAACGAACCTGTCTGTTCCTGTACAGTCGGCTTGACCGCAGATCCCGCGCCAATCGCCAGCACGACCTGTAAAATGATCTCCGTCACAATGATCAATCCGAACGTGGATAGGACAAGTGCGCCATAGCCATCGGGGATGGTTCCGCTCGCCAGTGCGATCGGGCGCATGGGCCAGGCGCGTGAGATATAGTAGATTGCCGCACCGGCGATAATCACCAGTGAACCGCCAGCGCTCATCTGTTGAAAATAGGCGCCAAAACCTTCAACTTTCCAATTATTTTTAGTTTCTTGTTCCATTTCTTTTCTCCTTGTGTAATTATTTTCTTCAGCGGACGATCCATAGACCGCTGTATACAACTCGTCCAATGAACAACCTTTGAGCAAAAACTCATCGGCTCCGGCAGACAACGCCGCGTTCTTATGTGCGGCATACATTGTGAGGATGACGACTTTGATGTTTTGCCAACGCTCCTTGATGATGCGAGCCGCCTCAATACCATTCAAAATCGGCATTTGCACATCCATAAGTACAACATCAGGCTGAATCATCTCAACAACTTGAAGTGCTTCCTGCCCATTACCAGCCTCATAGAAATCAGGTACGACCTCCTTTGGGGTAAGCGATCCCAACAACGCCTTCATTCCAGCCCGGGCGGAAAGATTGTCATCAACGATGAGCAGGCGCAGGGAAGGTTTTGTTTGCTGTGGTTCGTTTTCCATCATGATGACGACATTATAGAAACAGAGACCAATCTCCACATCGGTAAAGAAGCGGAAATCCACCCAACAAAAAAGACCGCTTTTTCAGCGGTCTTTTTCATCATTTAGCGGAGTTATCTCCAACAAATGTTGGAGGCGAATTCACTCATCTTCCAGCGAAGCATATCCCTCACGCAAGGCATAGAGCGCCGCCTGTGTACGGCTGGCAAGGTGCAGCTTTCTCAAAATACTTGTGACATGAGAACGCACCGTCGCCTCGCCAAGAACCAATTGATCTGCGATTTCCTGATTGCTTAATCCCTTTGCCACCAATTGCAGCACATCTACTTCCCTGGCGGTTAACGGGTCGGATGTTGGCTCCCTGGCAGCAGGCTGCGCCATTTCCTGAATTAATTTGCGTGCAATTTTGGGATGTAACGATGACTCTCCGCGATGCACCTGACGGATAGCCTGCACCAGCGCCTCCGGTCCTGAATCTTTGAGCAAATATCCCAACGCACCGGCTTTGATCGCCGGAAAGACGCGGTCATCTGTGGCAAAACTGGTCAGGACCAGAATGCGTATCTCCGGATGTTCCCGCATAATTTGTTGGATCGCTTCAATACCATCCACTTGCGGCATTTCCAAATCCATCAGAATAACATCAGGCTGGTGTTTTTTCGCGCCCGCAATCGCATCCTGTCCATTCGAAGCCTCACCCGTCACCTCGATATCCATCTCGGTACCCAAAAGCGCGCGAATGCCAGACCGCACAAGCGCGTGATCGTCAGCAATAAAAATCCGGATCTTGTCACTCAACTGGCACCTCCACCTTTACAACGGTTCCCGAACCGATTTCGCTTTGAATTGACAAACTACCTCCCAATCTTTCCGCCCGTTCCCGCATGGAATGCAAGCCAATGCCACCTTTTGCGGATGAAGAAACCGCATCAAACCCCAAGCCGTTGTCTGTGACCTGCAGCAACAAGCCTTGATCTCCCCTGGAAAGTGACACAGTAACCCTGCTCGCATCAGCATATTTGAGAGCGTTGTTCAACGCCTCCTGCACGATCCAGTAAAGATCATTTTCCGTTTCAGGTTTCAGTTGAAACGACTCATCCATGTTCAAATCCGTTTCCACCCCGGTACGCCCCTCCACTGCTTCCAAACGCGCGCGCAAGGCAGGGACCAATCCTTCCGCCTCCAGCGCAGAGGGACGGAGTTCAAAGATCAACAGACGCATTTCCTTCAGGGCTTGTTCAGCCGTTTCGCGCAATTGACGCAGATGGTCAGCGGCGGCTTCCAACTGACCGCCCTCCAATTGCCTGACACCCGCTTCCGCATACAAGGTCTGGCTGTACAAAGACTGTGTCAGTGAATCATGCAAATCACGAGACAGCCGATTGCGTTCCTGTATCACCGCCGCTTCTGCCGCCTGCTGACGGAGCCTCGCATTTTCCAGGATCTGGCTTTCAAGAGTTGCATTAGTCGCAGCCAATTCCTCTGCCTGATTCCGCAGTTCATTCATGACCCGTTCGATCTGTTCCGATTGTTGAGCCACGATCGTTTCCTGAACGCTCAATAATTGAGCCTGACTGGCAGCCCGTGAGCGGAAATAAACCAGCGGGTTTTGTGGAATATTGGTCAGCATTCCCTTTTTGTCATCGGCAAAAACAGCCGCCTGGTCAAAGGGCAGAATCGCCATTTTCACATTCAACGCCAGCGTTTTGAAATATTCGGTGGTCTCGCGCGGAATCAGCATCTTCGAAAAAACGATCACCGTGAACAGGTTTCTGCTTGGCAGCAACCCGTAAAAGCCCAATATCGAGCGGATGCCGTACGGAATCACAAATTTCTCCTGATCTGGCACATAAGCACTACCGACAGAATCAGGAATAAAGAAGACGTTATAGGTCTTTTGCTCAAGCTCGAGCAGAAATTCCGCGTCGGGGTTCGGTAATTTATTCATTACAATGCCAAACACATCCGACACCTGGGCGTACATGGGAATTCTTTTTGCCGTTTCCTCAGTAAGCGGCAGGGACTTATAAAATCGTGACCGTCGCCTGTCGTTCCAATCGGCTTCTTCCCCAACTGTTGCCAACAATGTTTGACAACTAACCTCAGGATCGTTGGGTATCCCTCCAAGCACTTTTTGAACATGTTCTTGCAGGTTGGCATCCAGGTCTTTATATGGGTGTGTAATGAAAAAACGGACGAGAGAACTTGCAGGCTTTCCGGCTTCATCCCCCAGTTGCTCATAAAGATAGCGGACGACCTTGTCCGCAACTTCCTCCATGCTTCCTGCCCCGTCCCCAATTTGCCGCAACATGGCGCCGCAGGTGGACATATCCTTAAGGCTGAAGTTTGTCAGATCATACATGAAAAAATTATACGGTGGTTTTAACGATTCGCCAAACAACCCGCGGCAGACTCCGACTTTCAGGTTGAAGTGCTACAAAAGCGTTCTCAATACCTAAAACACATTTAGCATAAATATCTCATGCGGCTCAGACGGGCTTGTGAATAGATTTAAGGCTTAGGGCAGCGACCAGACAGTGCGTACAGTAACTTCATCGAGTTGAACCTTGGAGCCAAGATTTAACTTTAACGAATCAGATATCAATCGTTTAGAACGATGTTTCCGGTTTGGGTGGTGTCATATCCCGCCAGTTTGGAAATTGCCACGCGGAAGCGGGGAGCAGCTAAAAGGTCGAAGAGAGGCGCGAGAAGCTGCGAGTTGGCATACTCCTGCGGGAAGACCAGATCATAACGTTCCTGAAAGAGCGGGATGAAATCCAGATCGAGGGCTTGGGCAGCGGCTGCAATGACCAAGCCGCAGGTGGCACGCCCCGAAGCGACTGCGGCGGCAACACCGAGATGTGTGTATTCTTCTTGATAATATCCGTGGATGGAATCGGAAGAAATTCCAAGTTGATTGAGATGATAATCGAGCAGAACGCGCGTGCCGGAACCGCGCTGGCGGTTGATGAATTGCACATCAGGGCGCGTAAGGTCGTTGAGATCGCGAACCGTTTTCGGGTTTCCGCGGCGTACCGCCAACCCTTGTTCACGACCTGCCAGTGTGACGAGTTTGACATGTACATCGGGCACAAAACGGCGGATATAGGAAATGTTGTATTCGCCGGTTTCCGGGTCGAGCAGGTGTGTGCCGGCCATGTGCGCTTCGCCGCGCTTGACCGAGATCAGCCCACCCTGTGAGCCTACATTGGCAGAGATCAGCCTGCGGTCTGATTCGGTCAGGAATTGCGCCATGAGGTCGATGACCAGATCGTGCGAGCCAATGCAAAAGATCGTGCGCTCAAGTTCGCTTTTGGTTCGATATAAACGGATTTGTACCTTGCTCCCTGCTTCCAAGCCTTGCACACCCGAGGGTAAAACAGCCAGCCCATCTGCCTGTACCAATGAGGTGATAACGCCTGCACCGCGCGAGAGCGGGGCTGCCAGCAACGTGCCGCCTACCATCCCAGCCGCCACGCGGACAAAGTCATCGTCACCGGCGGGTGAGGTGATTTTGCGGGTCAGTTTGGCTTCTTCCGTTGGCAATTCCAGCGGACGCCGACCCAGCCATTTTGCCATGAGCGGCTCAACAAAAATTTCATTGGTAAGCGCGGCAGAGACGGGATAGCCCGGTACGCCCACGATGGGAATTTGGTAATTGGTAATTGGTAATTGGGATTCCGATGTTCGATTTACCAATCCCAATATTACTGGATGCCCTGGTCTTACGGCGACGCCGTGAACAAGAAGCGTTCCCAGTTTTTCGACTACTTTGGCGGAAAAATCTTCCATGCCTGCCGAAGAACCGGCGTTCAATAAAATCAAATCATGAGTTTGCGCGGCTTCCATTACACGTTGGCAAATTAAATCAAAATCATCTTTGATGATCGGGTAACGCGTTGGGTCACCGCCCATGGTTTTGATCTGTGCCGCCAATACAAGCGAGTTGTATTCCAAAATATCGCCTGATTTTAGTTCGGAACCGATGGGAACCAGTTCGGTACCTGTCGGCAGGATGGCAACTTTGGGTTTGCGGGCGACCTGAATACTTTGATGCCCGGAGGCGGCAATCGCGCCAAGGTCTACGGGACGCAGAGTATGCCCGGAAGACAACACCAGTTGCGTGGCGACGATATCCTCTCCCAATGGGCGGATGTGGCTCCAGGGCGCAACTGCTGCTCGAATGCGAATGGATGCGGGTTTTTGGATATTGGGAGTGATGTTATTGTTTTCATCCAGCGATTCAACATTCTCGATTGGAATAACCGCATTCGCCCATTCCGGCAGAGGATCGCCTGTATCCACATAATGAGCAGACTCGGCTTCGATGGGGAAGGTCAACGGAGTGGAGGGACCCGCACCAGAGGTATTTTCAGCAATGACCGCGAACCCGTCCATGGCAGAGGCGTGGTAATGCGGCGAAGAAATGGACGCCCAGATCGGTTCCGAAAGAACGCGCCCGAGTGCGTTTTCATCCAACGGAATTGTTTCTGATCCAAGTACCCGCCATAAACCGACTTCCTCCAAAGATGTTCTTAGATGATCCTGCGCTGTAGACAGCGGAATATCATGAAGGTAGATGGACATTATTCTTCTCCGTCACTTGCAAATTTTGCTGGAAATTTTAGAACAGAATGATTTCCGCCATCTCTCCGGCTCCGTACCCGGTGACATCGGGTGGAATGCGCAAGAGACCGTCGGCGGCTGTTAGTGTAAAGATCAAATTGCTTTTGCCAAAGATGGGTTCGGCAACCCAGCCCCCCTCCGTCTCCCCCCATTTTCTTTGAAAATGGAGGGAGTGTCTCGAAGAGACGAGGGGGGTAAGCTTCACGGGAATCCAGTCTTCGCGCCCGGCTTGCGAGGGTAGGTTGACCGTCAGTTTGGCGGCAATGACCGGGAGGGGATGAGGCGTTTCACCGAGCAATTTCTCGATCAACGGCACGACGAATAAATATCCGTTCACCAAGGCGCTGACTGGGTTGCCCGGAAGACCGATCACGGCTTTCCCATCACAAACCCCAAGGATGGTAGGTTTACCGGGTCGGGTATTGATTCCATGAACCAGCACGCCCGGCGTACCCAAAGAGGCGATCACATCCGCGGTCATATCGCGCGTGCTGGCAGAGGAACCGGCGGTGATGACCACCACGTCACATTCGTTCAAGGCGCGGCGTGTTGTCGCTTCCAAATCAGAGCGGACATCTGGAACAATGCCATACAGAATGGGGTCACCGCCAGTTTTTGTTACCAAAGCTGCGAGCGTATATGCGTTGATGTCTCGAACCTGCCCGGGTTGGGTTTGTTTGAAGGGGTCAATGATTTCATCGCCGGAAGAGATCAACCCCACTTTGGGTTTCGCTGCAACTGAAAGATGAGTGATGCCCAACGCCATCAGCCCGCCCACTTCTGCCGGGCGGATGCGAGCGCCGCTTTTCAAGACGACTGAACCCGATCTCACATCTTCGCCTATTTGAATGACATTTTCACCATCGGCAACGGCACGGAATATCTCAATTTCGCCGCCCGGTATTGGACGATCCCCGCCGAGGGCAACCTGCGTATTTTCCAACATCACGACCGCGTTTGCGCCGGGCGGCAGCATTCCACCGGTATGGATCAGCCCGCATTGACCGGAGCCAATGCCATGCGATGGAGCACTTCCCATTGGGATCTCATCGAGCAGTGTCAGGTACGCTGGCATCGAGTCAGAAGCGCCAAAGGTATCGCGTGCCAGCACAGCGTACCCGTCCACGGTGGAGCGCAGGAATTCAGGCAACGAATGCGGCGCAGAAACATTCCCGGCGATCACCCGCCCAAGTGATGAGGAAGTCTCTATTTTTTCCTGGTTGATCTTTTTTACGGGAAGATTGGAAAATAATAACGCGCGTGCTTCTTCAGGAGGGAGTAATTGAAGGAATTCAGGCATAGACCGGCTCGTTATGACGAAATGTCAAAGACAATTCGATTATACAATACCGCCCAACGCCCCTTTTACAGCCCTCGCAAAAAATCACTCACACTTGAATCAGCAGAGTCTTCTTTTATTTGCTTTGGCGTCCCCACCTGCTTCAACTCGCCGCCGATCATCACCGCCACCCGGTCACCGAACTGAGCCGCCTCTTTCAAATTATGAGTCACAAAAATCGTAGTGCGATGTTCTTCTGCCAGTGCGCGCGAAAGATATTCAAGTAATTTTTCGCGCGTCTGCGGATCGACCGCCGAAAACGGCTCGTCCATCAAAAGCAATTCAGGATCGAGAACAAATGCCCGCGCCAGGCTGACGCGCTGCGCCTCTCCCCCGGAGAGTTGACTGGCTCTGCGCTCCAAAAGTTTTTCCACCCCCATGGCTTTTGCCCACTTATCGACCCGCTCACCCGCTTCTTTTTTATTCATCTTGCGAAACTTCAACCCCAGCCCGATATTTTCGCGCACAGATATATCCATCAACAGCGGGTCTTGAAAGACAAAGGCGATCCGACGACGATACTCAAGTTCGTTCCATTCGGCTTGCAGTTTTCCATGCAGGAAAATCTCGCCTCTCGCAATTTTAAGGAGATGCGCCAATGTGAGCAGAAACGTGCTCTTTCCCGAACCGTTCGGACCCACCACAGCCAAAGTCTCACCCTTTGGGATGTGGAGCGAATCAATTCGGAGAGTCTCGCGTCCGTTTCGTTTAACGATCAGATTGCTAATTTCAATGATATTTGCCATGATGTTATTCAACGAAAGACTCAACTATCGTTTTTTGCCTTTCTGTTGAATCCACGTCAGTCCAAGATTGATAAGATAGGTAATGACAAGTAGCAACGCCGAAAGCGCCAACGCCTGCTCGAATTCGCCTTTGGAGGTTTCAAGCACGATCGCGGTGGTCAATACGCGCGTCTGCCCTTTGATATTTCCGCCCACCATCATGGACGCGCCCACCTCGGAGATGACCGAGCCGAAGCCCGCCATCAACGCCGCCAACAGCGGCAGACGAGCCTCACGCCACAGATGCCAGACCATCTGGAGTCGCGAGGCGCCGAGTCCGAGAAGTTGTTGCTGCAAACGCGGATCCAGAGCTTCCAATGCGGCGGCTGTCAGCCCCATCACCACCGGTGCGGAGATCACCGTCTGCGCGATGATGATCGCCCAAGGCGTGTAAATGAGATGCAGGTCGCCGAGCGGACCGCTGCGCCAAAGCGTCATTGCCACCACGAGTCCAACCACCACCGGCGGCAGCGCCATGCCTGTGTTGATAATGCTCAAAAGAATGGAACGTCCGCGAAAATTACCCAGCGCCAGCCATGTGCCGAACGGCAAGCCGATCATAAGGCTGATGATTGTTGCAAGCATGGAAACTTGCAAAGACAGTATAGTGATCTCGAAGATTTCAGAATTAAAGATCATGGATGTTTCGATTATGCCATTCCCAGGCGGGTTTTCATAGCCATATACGGAGAAAAAAGGGACGGCTTGCGAGCCGTCCCTAAATTTTGCTTAGCTGTCGAGACCAAGTTCGTTGGGGTCTCTGCCTGCATCTGGGAAGAAGAGCGGCTGACCGAACTTCTCAACCCCGAATTGTCCGATGACTTCCTGTGTGGCGGCGTCAGTCATAAATTTGGCAAATGCCATCGCGCCATCATAGTTGGATTTGGGCCATTTCTCCGGATTGACGGTAATGACGTGGTACACATTTAACAAAGCGGGGTCGCCTTCCACCAGAATATCAAGGGTGAGATTATCCTTGTTGGCGAGATAGGTTGCACGATCGGTGAGTGTGTACCCGGATTTTTCAGAGGTGATGGTCAACGTTGCGCCCATGCCCTGGCCGGATTCGACATACCATGCCGCGCCTGTGGGTTCTTTTTCTGCCTTGCCCCACAAACTGATTTCCATTTTGTTCGTACCAGAGTCGTCGCCGCGTGTGATGAACGTTGCACCCGCATCGAATATCTTCTGGAAGGCTTCCACCGCCGTGGCAGAACCTTTAATTCCAGCCGGGTCGTCGGCAGGTCCTACGATCACAAAATCGTTGTGCATGATGAGGTAGCGATCCTTCCCCCAGCCTGCATCCATGAGAGCCTTTTCAGAAGAAGGAGCATGTACGAGAAGCACATCGGCATTTCCTTCCTCTGCCATTTTGAGCGCCGCGCCAGTCCCCACCGCCACGGTCTGGACGATATAACCGGTCTGTTCTTCAAACATCGGCACGAGCACATCCAACAAACCGGAATCCTGGGTGGAGGTGGTGGTAGCCAAAATCAAAGTTGGGTTGGCAGGTGCAGCCATTTCTGTTGGCGCTTCAGTTGGGGCTTCAGTTACGGCTTCGGTTGGAGCAGCGGCTTCGGTAGCAGGAGCCGCTGTCGGCGCGGGGGAGCCGCAAGCCGCCAATGTCAAAGACAGGGCAAGCAGCAATGTCAAAAGAAAATTACGGGTCGATAGTTTCATATTCATTCCTTCTTTGTTTTTTTATCAATTAAGATATTTCTTAATTGTGATTGCAAAATAAAAATCAGAAAAGAATCTGTTCGCCGCTGTGGTGGGTATCATACCCTGCCAGCGAAGATAACAAAGTGCGGAATCCTGTGGTCTGAATAAAATCCAGTAAAGGGGTCAAATTCTCCGCTTCTTCATGCGGCAGGACAAGGTCGTAGCGTTCCTCGAAAAGCGGAAGAAAATCCAGCCCGTTCTGATAAGCCGCAGCCTGCAGCCCGAGAGAAACGTCCACCTCATTTTGGAGGACCAAACCCGCCGCCTCACTATGTGTTTTGACCTGCTTCTCGTACCCGGTTATTTTCTCCACTGGAATTTTTTGTTTGCGCAGCTCAGCATCCAGCCATAGGCGAGTCCCTGAACCGGCATTGCGATTCACAAAACGGATCTTGGGGCGGGCAATATCCGCGACGGTTTTGATGTCTTTTGGATTTCCACTCGCGAGAATCAAACCCTGCGTACGATAAGCAAGTGTGACCACTTCCACATTTCGATCAGGGAAAAGATGTTTTACAAAAGGGGTATTGTACTCGCCGCTTTCAGCTAATAAATGAGAACCGGAAATCTGGCACAGCCCCTGCCGCAAGTTGACCAACCCATCCAGCGAGCCCACAGAGAGACAGAGTAAGTTAACGTGCCTTGCAATTAATTCGCACACCTTCTCAAGGGCAATATCATGACTGCCCGAAAAAATGATTGTGTTTTTTTTGTTCCTGGGGAGGATAATTTCCTGCAATAGAAGCGCATCTGCCTTCGCACGGTAGAACTTCTCCTGCACCTTGCCCGTTCTACGAATTTCACCAATCTCGATCAGCCCGGCAGCCTTGAGCGCCAAAATATGATGCCGCACCCAGGCAGGGGACTGTTTCATCGTCTGCGCAAGATGTGTGAGCGTGGCAGGAGCCGCCATTAACAGGCGCAATATATCCAACCGGCGCGAATCTGCCAAAATCCTGATCTGTTCAAACGTTTGAAGTTTCGCAACTTTTTTCACTCAATTAAATTAGCCCTTAACTGTATTTTAGCATGCTTCGTTATTTGAGGTTTGTATATAGGTGGAGTGTCTGCTTTCGGAAGTGGTTCAGTGGATATTCACTCTCCGTGAACTCTGCGATCTCTGTGTGAAGGATTTGATAGAACAAAACAGCCTTAATTGTCACAAAACTGGATGTGACAAATATCATAAAAAACACTGATATTGTTCATAATTGAATTATCCCTTACAAACCTGTAAGTTTTAGCTATCGGAATTTGGCGGATGGGCATCCATCTGTCAGCTATATCTTATTTGCTGATATTGTCTATACATTCCAAAATATCAGCACATGGAGGCTAGGATGGGTAAGTCAAGGCATGCTCTTTCCACAAAGTTTTCATTGATTTTTCTAGTTTCAATTTTGGTTTTGACGCAAACCGGAGTTGTACAGGTAAGCGCCGCGCCGGCTGGCACGGCGCTTCAATTTAATGGGACCAACCAGTACGCAACGTTTGGGCGAACGGCGCCAAACCCTGGCACTTTAATGCCAGTGGCGGGACCTCCGACATGGACCACTGCGGCAAATGCCCATCTCGGTAATTCCTCTTTACAATTCAATGGCACAAACCAATATGTGACGTTTGGCAGCGCTCCGGACCTTGGGGCGACGAACTTCACCCTGGAAACCTGGTTCTACTGGACAGGGGGAGGCGCAACAGGAACCACCGGTGGCGGCGGGCTTGCAACAGTCATCCCGTTGATCACCAAGGGACGAAACGAATCAGACGGTTCCAACGTGGACGCGAACTATTATCTTGGGATTCAGGGAGGCGTACTGGCAGCCGACTTTGAAGATGCTGCTACCGGTGCAAACCATCCAGTTCTTGGCACCACAACCATTACGACCAATACATGGCATCACGCGGCAGTGACGTATGACAGCGCCACTGCTGTGTGGACTCTCTATCTTGACGGGGTGATCGACGGAACGTTGGATATCGGCACAAACGTGCTGCCACGATCTGACAGTATTCAACACGCCGCCATCGGGTCAGCATTGACTTCCGCCGGAGCTGCGGCTGGATTTTTCGCCGGTCGGATCGATGAGGCGCGCATTTGGAACGTTGTCCGCACCCAGACGGAAATACAGACGAATATGTACGCCGAATTGACCAGCGGACCCGGACTTGTTGGACGTTGGGATATGAACGAAGGGTCTGGAACAGTCATCAGCGATTCAGCCGTTCCCACCACCGAGAACGGCACATTGGTCAACGGACCCACCTGGGTTACCGGCTTCCCGGATAATGTTCCGCCCGCGGCACCGACCGGGTTGGCAGCAAGCCCTTACAGCAGCAACGTCAGCCTGACATGGAACGCCAGCGCAGACTCCGACCTGGCTGGATATAACCTCTATCGCAGCACAACCTCTGGCGGTCCGTATACGAAATTGAACGTTTCCCTCCTTGCCGGAACGACCTATCTGGATACCGGACTGGTCAACGGCACTGGTTATTTTTATGTAGTGAGCGCAGTCGATACCTCCAACAATGAATCGATAAATTCCTCCGAGGTCAGCGCAACACCGCTTTTATCCCTGGGGGCAGCCTTGCAATTCAATGGAAGCAATCAATACGTGACGTTCGGAACAGGCAATGCCCTGGCTTACCCAGTCTACACGGTGGAAACCTGGTTCAAACGGACGGGTACGGGTGTAGGGGTTACTACGGGCGGTGGAGGGATTCCATCTGCCATACCACTAATCACAAAGGGGACCTCTGAAGCTGAAAACGCCGCAGTGGATATCAATTATTTTCTCGGCATCGATGCCGCCTCAGGCGTACTGGTAGCTGATTTTGAAGAAGGGGCCGGGGGTGCTGCTCCAAGCCAAAACCATCCTGTTTCTGGCTCAACCGTTATCGCAAACGATACCTGGTATCACGCCGCCATGACGTATGATGGCACAACGTTGCGGATCTATTTGAACGGCGTGGAGGAAAACTCGCTGGCGGTTGGTCAACCCACGGCATCGGGAACAACATCTCCAACAGCCTTTGGAACATCGATCCGCTCGAACGGCACCACCATTCAGGGATATTTTGCAGGCGTACTGGACGAGGTCCGCATTTGGAACCGTGCGTTAACTCCCGCTGAAATCCAGGCAAACGTCAATTCAGAACTATCCGCAGGAACAGGGTTGATGGCGCGTTGGGGAATGAATGAAGGCGCTGGCGCATCAATCGCAAGTTCTATTGGTACTTTTAACGGAACACTGACAAATGGTCCTCAATGGGTCCCGGGCGCTCCCTTTAATATCGTTATCGGCGCACCGACCGCTCCCAGCGGGTTGAATGCGAATGCGACCACCGGCACGAATATCGATCTGACATGGACGGATAATTCGAACAACGAAACCAGTTTCGAAGTCGAAAGAGGAAGCGATGCTGCTGGTCCATTCAGCGCCCTGACCAGTGTTGCCACAAATGTTACATCGTACCCAGATGGAACTGTCCTCCCTCTGACACAATATTGCTATCGTGTGCGCGCAGTGAACGGCGGCGGATCCTCTGCATATTCCAATGTTGCTTGCGCAACCACCCCCGCTCAGGGCGGTGAAGCGTTGAAACTTGGGAATGCCAATGCCTATGTAATATTCCCAACTTCGGGGAGTCTCAACACACCCGCGTATACGATCGAAACCTGGTTCCGCCGCGATGGTACGGGCGCATCCACAACCACAGGCACAGGCGGAACGTTTATCGAACCGTTGATCGCCAAAGGCACGGCGGAAGCGGAAAATGCAAACGCCGATATCAACTACATTTTCGGCATCAACCCCACAGGGAATCTCCTTTGCGCCGATTTCGAAGAAGCGGCTGCCGGAGCGGCTCCCAGCCAGAACCATCCTGTCTGTGGCACGACATCTATCCAGAACGGGGTTTGGTATCACGCGGCTGCAACCTATGATGGCACCACCTGGCATTTATATTTGAACGGTATGCCGGAGGCAAGCCTCACGGTGAGCCAGCCAGCCAACGCCGTCAATATCTCGCCGGTGTCGTTGGGCACATCCATTCAATCGGATGGCACGACCACACAGGGATTCTTCAACGGCACAATGGAGGAAGTACGCATCTGGGATTACGCGCGCACTCCCGCCGAAATTCTTGTGGCTGTGAACTCCCAGATCACGACGCCTCAAACGGGTCTGATCGCTCGCTGGGGCTTAAATCAAAATACAGGGACGGCGATTAACAGCTCTGCCGGGACGAGTGTGAATGGAACGGTCACCGGGACGGGGTACAGCTGGGTGACGCCGGGCGCGCCCTTCAATATCAGCTTCAACACCCCAGCCGACCCAAGCGGATTAAGTGCCACCGCCTCCTTCGCCTATCAAGTTGATCTTGCATGGACGGATAATTCCAGTAACGAAGTTTCGTTCGAGATCGAACGCTCGAACAATATTGGCGGTCCTTTCAGTCTGGTTGGCACTGCCGGTTTAAATGCCGCCACCTACACGGATGGAAATGTGACTCCGTTGACGCAATACTGTTACAGGGTTCGTGCGGTCAACGCGGGCGGTCAGTCGGGGTACAGTAATGTCTCCTGCGCCACCACTTTGGCGGAAAGCGGTGCAGCGCTGCAATTTGGGAATGCAAACGCATTTGCAAAATTCACCAACTCATCAAGCCTGAATAGCGCAACATTCACCATCGAAACATGGTTCCGCCGTGATGGGACAGGCGTTGGTATAAGCACAGGCACGGGCGGAGTTGCCTCACTCGTTCCGATCATCGCCAAGGGAACGGCAGAATCGGAAAATGCCTACGCCGATATCAACTATATCCTCGGCATCGACACAGCCACAAACACGATCTGCGCCGATTTCGAAGAAGCTGCATCAGGTGCAGCACCAAGTCAGAACCATCCTGTGTGCGGAACAACGCCGATCGTCACGGGGACCTGGTATCACGTAGCAGCGACATATGATGGGACAACCTGGCAGATCTATCTCAATGGGTTACCAGAAGCCAACCTGACTGTGGGCGAGCCAGCCAATGCGGTGAATATTTCACCGGTCTCCCTTGGAACATCAATCGAATCGAACGGCAACACTACAAATGGATTTTTTGATGGTTCGCTTGACGAAGTGCGGATCTGGAATACCGCGCGTACGATTGGCGAGATCCAATCCACGGTCAACAGCCAGCTTTCCACAGCCCAGTCCGGGCTGATTGCGCACTGGAGCCTGAACGAGGATGCCGGAAGTATTGTTCATGGCACAGCCGGCACTACGGTCAATGGCACCCTTAATGGAACCGGATATTCGTGGATTACCCCTGGTGCTCCATTCAATATTGTTCTAACCCCGCCCGCTGCTCCTACAGGGTTGAACGCCACCTCGTCCTCCCCGTATCAGGTCAACCTCACGTGGACGGACAACTCGAATGACGAGACCAGTTTCGAGGTCGAAGTGGGAAGCGATGTCGCAGGTCCGTTCAGCCCGCTGACCACGCTTGGTCAAAATGTGACCGCAGCAAGCGATACCAATGTCTTCCCGCTCACACAATATTGTTACCGTGTTCGTGCAGTCAACTCGGTAGGACCTTCCAGCTACAGCAACACGTCCTGTGTGACTACAGTTGCCGAGAATGCCAGTGCGCTGGATTTCGGAACCAATCGGGCGTATGTCACCTTTGGGGACGCGAACTCGCTCGACCTCTCCCAATTCACCCTGGAGGGTTGGTTCCGCCGTGACGGCACCGGTGTTCCGAACACCACTGGAACAGGCGGTATTGCCAGCGCGGTTCCTCTTATTTCCAACGGCTCGCCCGAAGCAGAAAATACAAATGCGGACGTAAATTACCTGCTCTGCATTAACGATGCCACAGATACCTTGTGCGCCGATTTCGAGGAAGGCGCCGGGGGCACAACCCCGGGCTTGAACCATCCACTTACGGGTGCGATTCCCATTACCAACGGGCAGTGGTATCACGCCGCTGTAACCTATGATGGAACGACACTTCGTTTGTATTTGAATGGCGTTCTCGATGGTCAATCAGTTATCGGGCAGCCTGCCAATGCCGCCAATATTTCTGCAACGGCTTTGGCGACCATGTTGACCACAACCGGTACTGCCAACGGCTCCTTCGATGGCGTGATGGATGAAGTGCGCATTTGGAATTACGCCCGAACCGAAGCAGATATCCGTTCAACGATCAATACGGAAATCACTGCGCCTCAGACTGGCTTGGTGGCTCGCTGGGGTTTGAACGAAGGCAGCGGTGCCGCAGTTGGCGGAACGGCGGGAACCACAGTAAATGGAACTGTGACAGGAACCGGCTATAGCTGGATCACTCCCGGCGCACCGTTCAATGTCACCTTTAATGCTGCCCCAGATATGCCCGTGCTTGTCAGCCCAGCGGACAATGCCACCGGCGTTTCGACCTCACCCACTCTTTCAGTGAACGTGACCGACCCCGAAAGCGATAATCTGACCGTTCAATTCTATGGGCGTCCGGTTGGCGCGGCTGCGGGACCCGATTTTTCGATTATCGCCATTCCTGATACGCAGTATTACACCAGTTCACTGAACGGTGGTCTGCCTGCCATGGCAAACTCGCAAACGCAATGGGTCGTTGATAACCTTGCGGCTTACAACATTCAATTCGTCTCGCAACTCGGCGACTGCGTCGAGCATGGCGACCAGTTCATTGTGGAATGGCAAAATGCGGATACCTACTTCTCTCTGATCGAGGACCCGCTCGCTACCGGCATGACCTACGGTATGCCCTACGGCATTGCCCCCGGAAACCACGACCAGACTCCGATTGGCATTCCAACAGGAGCCAGCACCACCCTGTACAACCAATTCTTTGGCGTATCACGCTTCCTCGGAAGAGACTATTATGGCGGGCATTACGGCGCGAACAACGACAATCATTACGAATTGTTCAGCGCCAGCGGATACGACTTTATCGTGGTTCACCTTGAGTACGATACAGCCGCCGACCCGGCCGTGATAGCCTGGGCGGATAACCTATTGCAGACCTATAGCACGCGCCATGCCATTGTTGTGACTCACTGGCTGATCAACACCGGATTTAACGCTTCCTACAGTGCGCAGGGGCAGGCGATCTATGATGCCTTGAAGGACAACCCCAACCTCTTCCTGATGCTGGGCGGACATGTTCCCGGCGAGGGTCAGCGCACCGATACCTTCAACGGCAATACGGTTTATAGCCTGTTGTCTGATTATCAGGGACGCACGAACGGCGGAAACGGCTGGATGCGCATTATCACGATTTCCCCTGCAAGCGGAAACATTCAAGTCCGCACGTATTCGCCCTGGCTGGATCAATGGGAGACGGATGCCGACAGCCAATTCAACCTTCCGATCAATATCACCGACTCTTTCCAACTGATCGGTACCGATACAGTGCCCTCAGGCGGGACTGCCAGTGTGACCTGGAACGGCTTAACAGAAGGAACTGAGTATGAATGGTATGCGGTTGTCAGCGATGCTTCACATTCGACGACCGGCGATACCTGGTCGTTCACCACAGACCATCTGCCTGTTGCCCAGGATGATAACTACACTGCCACTGAAGATACAGTTCTGAACGTACCTGCCAATGGTGTTCTTGGAAATGATACGGATGACGACAGTGATCCTTTGACCGCAGTCAAGGATACCGACCCCGCAAACGGCACTGTGACCTTGAATACCGACGGTTCATTCACCTATACACCCAACCCTAATTTCTGCGGAACCGACTCGTTTACCTATCATGTGACCGGCAATGGGGCGGATTCGAACATTGCCACCGTAACCATCACAGTGGACTGTGTCAACGACCCGCCAGTCATCACAGGGCAGGTGCCTCTCTCAACCACGGAGGATACGAGTCTGGCGATTACACTCGGCAACCTGACCGTCACAGACCCGGACAATACCTACCCAAGCGGGTTCACGCTCACTGTTCAAGCCGGTACGAACTACACTTTTGTCGGCAATACCATCACCCCTGTACTCAATTTCAACGGTATCCTGACTGTGCCGGTCATCGTCAACGATGGCACGAACGATAGTGCTGTATTCAACCTCTCTGTAACTGTTACCCCGGTCAACGATCCGCCGACCACAACAGGCATTACGGATGTTACAGTCGATGAAGATGCGCCAGACACGACCATTGACCTCTGGCCCTCATTTGCAGATGTGGAGGATGCCGACAGTGCCATGACCTATACAGTCACCGGCAATACGAACGCGGCGTTGTTCACTTCGGTCAGCGTGACGGGTGGGCAGAATCTGGTCTTGGACTATGCACCAGACCAATTTGGCAGCGCCCAGCTCACAGTCCGCGCAACCGATGCGGGAGTTCCATCCCAATTCGTCGAGACCACCTTCAACGTCACAGTGAACCCGATCAATGACACACCAACGACTTCCGGCATCACAAATGTGACTGTGAACGAAGACGCGGCGGATACCACCATTGATCTGTGGACTTCGTTTGCAGACTTGGAAGATGCGGACAGCGCGCTGACTTACACCGTGACCGGCAACACAAATGCCGCCTTGTTCACCTCGGTAACAGTCACCGGCGGACAGAACCTTGTCTTGAATTATGCGCCGAACGCGAATGGCATCGCCGACATCACCGTGCGCGCGACGGATACCGGAGCGTTGTTTGTAGAAACGACATTCACGGTTACGGTCAACCCGGTCAACGATCCTCCCGCCTTTACGAGTTTGCCTGTGACAACTGGAACGGAAGACGCTGCCTATACTTACAACATCACCACCAGCGATCCTGATACGGGCGACACGTTAACCATCACTGCGCCGACGCTGCCTGCATGGTTGACCCTTACCGATAACGGCGACGGCACTGCCACCCTGACCGGTACGCCAACCAACACCAATGTAGGGCTCAACGCTGTTACCTTGCATGTCAGTGATGGAACACTGGGCGTCGATCAATCCTTCAATATCAATGTGTCCAACACAAACGACGCGCCGTCCTTCACTTCCGTGCCTGTGACCTCCGCCACTGAGGATGCGCTCTACACCTACAATGTCACCGCCTCAGACCCGGACCTCGGAGACTCTCTCGCCATCACCGCGCCGACACTGCCTGCGTGGCTGACCCTTACAGATAACGGCGACGGCACTGCGACCCTCACAGGTACTCCGACCAATGCAGAGGTCGGTATCCACAACGTAACCCTTAATGTGGATGACGGCACAGCGAATGTCGATCAGGTCTTTACGATTACCGTGATCAACACCAACGACGCACCTTCCTTTACATCCGCGCCGGTGACTGCTGCATCTGAAAATACGCTTTACACCTACAACGTCACCGCCTCAGACCCGGACCTCGGAGATTCTCTCACCATCACCGCACCGACACTCCCCTCATGGCTGACCCTGACCGATAACGGAGACGGCACCGCCACCTTGAGCGGCACACCCACCAACGCGAACGTCGGAATTCATAACGTGACCTTGCGCGTCAGCGATGGGACAGCGAACGTCAACCAGGTCTTCGCCATTGACGTGGGCAACGTCAACGACCCGCCAGCCTTCACCAGCACACCGGTCACAACAGGCACCGAAGACGCCGCCTACACCTACAACGTCACCGCCTCAGACCCGGACCTTGGAGCTGTTCTCACCATCACCGCGCCAACCCTCCCCTCGTGGCTGACCCTCACAGATAACGGCGATGGCACTGCCACCCTCACCGGTACGCCTTTGAACGCGAATGTGGGAGTTAACAATGTGACCTTGAGAGTCAGTGACAGCATTGCCGCTGTGGATCAGGTCTTCACCATCACGGTTGCAAACGTGAACGACCCGCCCGCTTTTACCAGCACGGCTGTGACGGCGGCTACCGAAGATTCGGTCTACACGTACAACATCACAACCAGTGACCCAGATGCAGGCGATACGCTTGCCATCACCGCACCGACACTGCCTGCATGGCTGACCCTCACGGATAACGGCGACGGCACTGCGACTCTGACGGGCACGCCGCTAAATGCAAACGTTGGCAACAACCCGGTTGTGCTTGCAGTAAGTGATGGAACAGCCACTGTTCAGCAGAACTTCACGATCGTGGTTGCAAATACGAATGACGCCCCATCCTTTACCAGTGTTCCTGTAGCGGCTGGTACGGAGGGAGTTGCATACTCCTATAACATCACAGCCAGCGATCCGGATGCAGGCGATACGCTTACCATTACCGCGCCAACCCTGCCCGCGTGGTTGACACTCACAGATAACGGCAACGGCACTGCAAGCCTGACAGGCACTCCAGCCAACGCTGATGTCGGTGTGAACAATGTGACCCTGCACGTCAGCGACGGAGCCGCGGGTGTGGACCAGACATTTACGATCACGGTGGCGAATGTGGACAATCCATCCACGGCGGCGAATGACAATGCGACAGTGGCGGAAGATTCCGCTGCAACAACGATCAACGTTCGCAGCAACGATACCGACATCGACGGACCGGTCGAATTGATCCAATCCGTCACCCAACCCGTGAATGGGACAGCGGCAATTACCGGAGGCGGAACGAATCTAACCTACCAACCCGATGTTGACTATTGCAACAACGGCAGCCCGACAGATGACTTCACCTATACCCTTTTGGGCGGGTCGAGCGCCACGGTGGCGGTCACAGTTACATGCGTGAATGACGAACCGACAGCATCTGCCATTGATCAATATCACACCGATGCAACAACGACGATCCCACAAGGCGGTGTGACGAATGAACCCAACGTCGTTTTCAAAGCGACCGCCACGGACGCGGAAGGAGATCAATACCAACTGGAAGTGGAAGCGGTGATCAATGCCTCCGCCTTTACGGATGCTGCCACCTGCACAAGCCTGTTGACGAATAGCGGCAGTGAAACCAGCGTATCCTGTGGACCGTTGGCCACAGGCAGCTACAAATGGCAGTATCGTCTTGTAGATGACAATGGTGCAGCAACACCCTGGTCTGCATTTGCCGCCAGCGACCCGGACTTCATTTCTGATACCAGCGTTCCGCAGGTTCTGGATGTCTCCTCGTCCACAGCTGATGGCGACTATTTCACAGGCGCGGCGATCAATATCACCATTACGTTTAGCGAAATCGTGGATGTCTCCGGCGCGCCCCAATTGCTCCTCGAAACGGGATTGACAGACAGACTGGCAGACTACTCGAGCGGCTCTGGTACGGACACCCTGACCTTTACCTACACGGTTCAAGCCGGGGATTCTTCGCCAGACCTCGATTATGTAGATGCCAACTCGCTCACCCTGAACGGCGGCACAATACAAGACTCCGCCTTGAACAATGCCGACCTGGCGCTGCCCGCCCCGGCTGCCGCCGGATCGCTGGGTGCAAACAAAGCGATAGTCATCGATGCGCTTCTTTTGCAGGTATCCAGTAACGGCATCAACTCGATCCCGGATACAGGCGACGGGTTCATTGATGAAAACGAGCTTATTTCGCCGACGCTCGGTATCACCCAAATCATCGTTCAGTTCAATAAGGATGTGTACGACGATCCGGCTGATTTGGTCAACTTCATAGATGATGTGACCAACCCTGCCAACTATCTGCTCGTCCGCTCATCAACAGGCAGTTTCAACACACTCAGTTGTGCCAGCGGATTGGTCGCGCCGGATATCCCAATCCCTGTGACAGAAGTATCGTACGACAACGGCGGCGGTGAAGGTCCATTTGTTGCCACAATTACGCTCAGTACCCCATTAACCATAGAGGGCTACTATCGCCTATTTGTCTGCGGAACGACTTCCATTGTCCAGGCTACGGACATCACCCGCGAACTGGCTGGCAATGGCACCACCAACGGAACAGACTTCATCCGAAACTTCCAAGTCGTCACCCAGTCCACAGGTGGCGGTGGTGGCACCGGCACCGGAGGAGGTAACGCAGGAAAAGCCAGTGTTACAAGTATTCCTGTCACCGCGCTGCCAGCTACCGGCTTCGCCCCGAACCGCGTCACCGCCCTGCCCGAACAGCCTGAAGACCTCGCTTACAGCAGTCTCGGTGATCTGTGGATCGAAGTCCCCGCACTCGGCATCAAGACCAGCATTGTCGGTGTCCCACAGAACAGCGAAGGCGAATGGGATGTGACCTGGCTTGCCAACAACGTCGGCTGGCTCAACGGGACTGCCTTCCCAACCTGGGAAGGGAACTCCGTCCTCACCGCCCATGTCACCAATGCGGACGGACTCGATGGTCCCTTCGTGAACCTGAAGAAGCTTAGTTATGGCGACCAGATCATTATTCACTTGTATGGTGAGAAGTACGTCTTTGAAGTGCGTAACTCCCGCCTGTCGCGTTCCTTCGCCACCACATTTGCTTTTGCAGACCTCGAGGACGCCTCGTACCTGACCCTCATCACCTGTCAGGGATACAACCCACTGAACGACACTTATTATTACCGCCGGGTCATTCGAGCTGTACTGGTCAATGTAGTGTCGGAAGAGAAATAAAATATCTAAATCTGGTTAACCACTTTTGAGCTTAGGAGAATAAGTTACATAAAATCCGCCCCTGATAAATTCAGGGGCGGATTTTATAGTCTCAATTATATGGACAATCCTTCATTTTGAGCCTCCGCCAAATGAGGTAACCGTATCGACTCACTTGTTTCGTCGAGCTGATATCCGCTCAACTTTTCGTAGTCCATTCTTGGAATTTCTATGTGAATATCAATACGGCCAATTATGGAACTGTAGATAAATTTTTGGCACGCAAGTACACGCCTTTATGGGGTCAATTGTCTATTCATAGCGGAAAGTGTGTATATATCGACTTATACCCATATACATAATAAACCTCTTGCATAAGTGGTAATCGCTTTGTGTTGAAGACCATTTTGAACCACAAAGACACAGAGCCACGGAGTTTTAATGACTTTTCTCGGTGTCTCTGCGCCTCCGTGGTCAGGCTTTTAGACTTTTGCAAGAAGTCTAATACATGCTCTGACACGAAACGTGGCAGCAGCGATAGCGATCAGGCTGAAATCGAGTACGTTAATGAATACAATAAAGCGATCGCAAAGAGATATTTGTCATATATTTTGTCTTTAGGTAAATATTTCGATTGATAAGCAGGTTGATGATTCAATTCGAATTGAGGTGTTTTGCCCGTTTTGGTCGCGCGTTCCCAATACAAAAACGGCGATGCCGAGTCCGATAAACAACCCGCCGAGCACGGAACGAATCTCGGTAATTCCGCGCGGACCAGGAGCGGTCAATCCCGTAAAGCTGAAGACATTACGCGGCCATAACAGGGAGATAAAACCTGTCCCAATGGTGCCGATTACAGCAATGATTTGGAGAATTTTTAGTATGCTCATTATTTTCAACCTTTTAAATGGCGAATAAGTAAGGGTATTCTTTATTGTCCAAAGGATTCAAGGAAACGAACCGTTGCATCCGTGGTCTGCTGCCACTGACTTTCTGCAGAAATTGTAGCTGGATTGTCACCTGGCTGGAGTCCGTAATCAGCAAACTGGGCATGGTTTGCACCCTGGATGACAACGAATTCAGTATCCACAGGTTGGAAAGCTTTGTATTGTTCGATTTTTGCTCCGTGATCCAACCCGCCATCCTCGGTTCCGTAAATGGAAAGCATCTTGATGCCAGAATCCTTCAGCCGGTCATCAGCCGGATACGATGCCCAGAACACGATCCCTTTTATCTCAGGATGATTGGCTGCAAAATAAGCGGATGCCACGCCGCCCAGCGAATGCCCGCCCGTGACCCAGGTGGTAATTTCGGGATACGCGCTTAATATAGGTTCACCCGCTTCAATATCAAAAAAAGCCAGGCTAAGTTTTACTCGTACCAGCACAACGAGGTAACCTTGTTCTGCAATGCGATGCAAAATGGGTGAATATGCGCGAAAATCGACATGCCCGCCGGGGTAAAAGAGAAACCCTGTGGTTGGCTTTTGCCCAACCGGCTCAAAGGAGACATAGTCGCCATGATCCACTACCTGCACAAGATTGTCAGACTGGAGCGCAGACAGGGCATCCGCGCCAGGTTGTGAGGGGGTTTCCGCCCAAATGAAAAATCCGGCGGCAGCGATGATGACCAGGGCAACCAGCCCCAGCGCAATGCGTTGAATGACTTTTTTCATCTTATAAATGCTCTTTCTTGTGTGCTATTTGATCAAATATCATACGAAAAACACGTATGTACCATTTGAATGGTCTGCCAGGTTTATGAGTGACAGCTGTTACTGGTTGAGGTTTTATATAGTCAGAAAAAAATGGTAAATCAGTACTGCAATGTACAGCATCACAGACATACACAGATGGCGCAGAAACAGGTGAATATACATTGTTGCGTACCCCGGTAATAGTATGAATCCAACCATTTCTATTGCCAAAGCGAACATCTGCCAAATGCCTTACCGGATTGGAAAAATTTGCCCGCCATTCGCCATGCAGGAGTACTTTTTCATTATTCTGAACTTTTGCTTTTATCGTGCGGCTTATTATTTTCTTACCCGCTTCGTCCAAATGTTCTTCCATAGAAACCTGACACTCTGCAAAGTCAGTGATCTCGGGAAACATAGCCTGACTAGTATATGGCTGATAATAGCGGTGGATCACATAGCCATTTATCTTTTTAGCAGGATCAAATGGTTCCAGGTATGAACTAATTACCAGACTTGGTATGCTGGTATTACCGAAGGGAAGTTTGGCGATTGCTACATGTAGAATAAGAAGAAGTCTATCCTCGTCGTCCTCTTCAAGAAATTTGGCTTTTTTAAAATGGTGTTTCTTAAGATCTAATGCCTTCTCCAATCCTTTAGGATCGTGTAATTCAAAAGCAACATACACATACTCTACGGACATCGGTATGCCAGCAAAGGCAAGCACCAATACTAAAACTATGATTATCAGCACGAAAATCATAATTTGAAATATCATCTTCGACTCGCAATTTTGGGCAGCGGTGTAACGGTGCCTTTTTTCACCGCAAATGACCAGTGCTCGGGCATCTTCCAAAGGGCGCGGAATAGCGTCTTTGCCAGCATGCCGCTCAAATAACGCATACGCGGCTGTTTCGCTGCCACGGCATGCGCCACATCCTGAATGGCATGGATGGGATCTTGCGCGATGCTTTCGAGATTCTTTGTATTGACTTTGACGTATTCATCGAGCCATTCCCGTGTCCACGTTTCCTTCCACGCCCCGTCCGGCTCCTGTTTCTCCATCATCTCCCACGCCTTTTTGTGGGATTCAAAGAAACCGAGCGCCAGCGGCGTGCGCATCGTGGCGGGATTCACCACCGCCACATGTACATCCCAAAAAGAGAGTTCCACCCGCAGTGCATCGGCATACGCTTCCACTGCATACTTCGAGCCATCATAGGGTGCATTCCCCGGCAGACTGACGATCCCATCCACACTGCTGATAATAACCACGCGCCCTTTCGAGCGTTTGAGCATCTGAATGAAAGGCTGGGTCAGTCGTACCACGGCGAAGTAGTTCACGTCCATCACGCGGCGAAATGTTTCCATGGTTTGATATTCCACAAATCCAGGCTGGACCATGCCGGCATTATGAACGATCGTCCAAAGATTTCCGCCAGTCATTTCCAATATCCGTTTCATCCCATCCTGAACCGCAGCTTCATCGGTGATGTCGAATTGCAGGGTTTGTTTTGCGCCCGCCTTGGATGCGCGTTCAGCGCCTTCGAGAGTATATGTGCAGGCAATGACATTTGCCCCTTCGGCTGCGAGTTGCTCCACCACACCCAGACCAATACCTGAGTCGCAGCCAGTAATCACCACCCAGCGATCCTTCATGTCCAACCGGGCGCGTTCCTTGAAGGCGCGATATACCCTGCCAACCAGCAACAAAGCAATCAATATCCAAATGGCAAAACCTGTGATTTGAAAAAACATGATTTTTTCCTTGGCTCTCTTAATTTCTTGTCTACCTAATCTTGCATACTCAGTTGGTGATCGTCACAGCTTTATGAACCAGCGTGTGATCTTCCAGTTCGTTCAGGATCAGGTCCGCCACATCGGCGCGGGAAATTTGGGATGTTTTGGCGCGAATATTCTCCCCAAATTTGTAAACGCCAGTGCGGGGTGTACTCACCAGTCCGCTGGGACGGATGATCGTCCAATCCAACCCGCTGGCTTTCACCGCGGCTTCCTGGGCTTCATGGTCTTCACGCGCGCTTTTCAGCAAGATGGCAAAGAAGGATTTGTTGATCAGCGAAAGGGAATCCCAACTGTCTCCAACGCCCATCGCTGAGACAACAAACAGCCGCCTGACGTTTTTCTTCTTCATCGTTTCGATGATCTTCAATGTCCCCTCGGTGCGGACCATCGTTTTCTTCAAATCGCGCGCTCCCAGGGCGCAGATCACCGCATCCTGTCCCTGAACAGCTTGCTCCACGCTTGCTGAATCGTGGATGTCCCCGGAAATACGCATAAGTGCATCGCCCATCTCTGACAATGCTGCCGGATTGCGCACAAACGCTGTGACCGAGTGCCCCCGTTCAATTGCCTGTTTTACTATTTCGATCCCAGTACCCCCAGTCGCACCAAATACCGCCAATTTCATGATTCTGCCTCTTCGTTGAATGGAATATTCTTGCCAGAACCTTTCAGGAGCATGGCAAGCACTTCTGTGATCTTAGTCACCTGTTCCAGAGTAATATCTGCCGGGATTTTCGCAATCCAACTCTGGCTGAAGCGGAAATTCTCTTGAACGAAATCCTTCCCCTTTTCGAGCACTACGATCTTCCGTACGCGTCGATCTCCCGGTTCTGAAATGCGTTCGACCATTCCCAGTTTCTCCAGCCGGTCAATCAGTTGGCTGCCTGCCGCAGGTGAAACCATCATGTGCTCGCACAACTCGGACATTTTTAGTGGACCCTTGAAAAAGAGGTGGGCAAGCGCATACGCCTGGAGCAGGGAAAGGTCGGTCTGTTTTAAATAATTGAAGAACTCGGTCAGCGATTGGAAAAAATAGAGCTTTGCCCAGTTTTCCATTGTCTGCATAGGATCATTTTGTTCTGACATGAGACGCCTCTTTGTTATAAACTTTATATATATAAATATTTTATATATATAAAGTTTATACGAGATTAATGATACTGTCAATATGAATACCCATTGAGTAAAACAATACTTACGATTATAAAAACAGGACACAATGAATGTATCCTGTTTTTATAATCGTGGATCGGTCCTGCGTGGACTACGGAACCAAGCGAATGTAATCTATTTCAATATTTGTTTGCGCGGTGATCGGGTCGAAGCGCAAATCTCCGATTGAACCTTTCCATGCATCAGAAGTTGACATGTCAACTGTATAAACCTTGAAATCATCTGAGGCTTGTACAGGAAAAGTAACTGAAGCCTCTTCAACATGGAAGGGAACATCCTCGGTGGTAAAGAAGAATTGTCCAATACCGCCTTCCCCAACTTTCATGCGAACTTCGATGTGTTTGTACACTTCCGCGCTGATTTGAAGCGAGGGAGAGAACATATAAGGGTCATCCCCTGTTGACTGGGTAACCAAAATTCCATTTTGAACCTCAAAGGGATTCAGGTCAAATTGCGGCGTCCATCTTTCGGCATCGGTATCAAATTCCCAAGCGTGGGGCGGCTCGAGCATCTGTCCGCTGAGTGTGATGGTCATTCGCTGGAATCTTGTGCTGTGCCAGCGGGTCACTCCGCGCGGGGTGGTGACGTAGTAAATGTAAAAAGTTTCGCCAGTTTCAAGCTGTCCGCCGTCGGCGCCAATTATAGTAGGGTAGGTCAACTCGTCATCAGTTTCTGTTAGTAAAACACGCGGTGACCAGTTGTAACCGTCCACCGAAGTTGTCAAATATAGTTGATATTTATATTCCGTGGTGCGGTCATGTGTGGAGATTGCCATTATATAGCGGCCAATGAATGAGTTGTATGAAACGCTGAACCAGTCTGTTGGTGCGTTCCCAATTTCCAATGGCGACGATGTTCCAAACAGCCCGGGCTGCTGTCCATCTTTTTGATATTTGAACCACGGAGTTGTTGTTCCATTTTTTGCTGCCGCAACGACTTCATCCACAGGCGCAATTGCAACAGCAAGCTCATTCGTACTATAGTCTTCCTGCCTGTCGCGGAAGTAAACCATAAACTGACCATCCTTGATCGTGTATGTCGCTCCGCCCATGTCCGCACAGCATGGGGCGTTGACGTCGGGCGGGGCATTGTTTTCGATGATGATTCCCAAATTTTGAAAAGTTTGTCCATCATCATTTGAGACTGCCAAGCCAATTGCTGCATGGAATACTAATCCGTTCCCACCGAAATGACGTTCACCATGATAGAACATCAATAAAATCCCGCTCTCCGGGTCGCGATATATGGGTCCGCCTGAAGCGTAGGCAAATTGAGGATCAACTCCCGCAATGGTCAGTCGATTATTCTCGACGGCCGCGCCCGGATCGTCCAATGTTCCAATCGTCACCGCAGATCGGACACTATTCGCCGCGAAGAACCGGTACTGTCCGTTGCCCAAGGGCTCAACACCAATATTTCCGTCAGGCCAGAAGAAAGTATCCCTGCCCCCGAGTGCGGCGCGTTGGTTCTGTTCATATATGGTTTCGATATTTGTGGATGCGATTTCAGGGGTGTATTGAGATGTGTCAGTGATTGGGGTTGGAGTCAGTTCAGGGATGGTTACATCAGAAGGAATTTCTTCCGAAGGATTTTCAATTGGTGCTGTTGGTGTACTGACGGGGACGTTGCAGGAATTTAGAATGAATATGGCGAGAAGAGTTGCTGATGTAAACATGCTCTTTTTAAATTTCATTAACTATGCTCCCATCAAAAGGTTAAAACATTGTAGCATAGTAGGTTGCTTAGCTTTTGTAGGTGAAGAATCCCCGCTTTGATTGGCTGGCTATTGTCAGATTGCAAATAAACCGCCATGACCACACAATTATCACCCTCACTCTTTGTCTGATAGAGAGTGGCGTCAGTCGGCTTGGACTCGCTTGCGAATCGACTCGCTGGTTTCGCCCAACCTATCGCCGCTGAGTTTTTCGTAGTCAGCTCTTGGAACTTCGATGTGAATATCAATGCGGTCAAGGATGGGACCAGAGATGCATTTTTGAGATTTGGTGACGACAGCGGGTGCGCATGAGGGGCAGGGGTATAAACAATAGGACAAATCTTCCCTTAATGATTTACAGCCCATCCAGACGGTGATAGTGCTATCTCACCAGATTCGATCAGTCCCGCCAATTCCTGCTGAAAGCCAGTGGCAGCAAACCACGGCTGCAACAGTTTGTTTCCTCGCGTCTTTTCTGTAATAAAACCAGACCCAATGAATGCTAAAATTCAATCTTAAGAAATCAGTCCCCGGCAAGATGGGTTGATTGTTTTGATGGATTGCCACTAAATTTCACATCTTACCGGGGTATACTGGTTTTAGTGAAGAGTACCGTATATTTTGGGGATGAGAGTATGTATCGATTCTCACCCCCAAAATGCAAACTTCTGAAAATCTATAAGAAACAGAATAGTTTATTTATAGAGGGTAACCATGAGAATCCATATTTTTACTGACAGCACTTGCGACTTACCCGAAGATGACGTTGCCAAACATGGCATTACCGTCATTCCCCTATACATCAACCAGGGAGTCCGGTCATACCTGGATGGCGTTGATCTGACCCGTGAGGAGTTCTATCGCAGGCTGCCCGCGTTTCATCCCTCGCCGAAAACTGCCGCCCCCAGCCCTGAACTCTTCTTACAATCCTGGAATAAAATTGCCGATGAAGGAGCGCAAGCGATCCTCGCCATCCACATCTCGGAGAAATTGAGCGCCACTGTCAACTCGGCGCGCATTGCTGCCAGGCAGTTCGCACGCATCCCTGTTACTGTGGTGGATTCGAGCCAACTCAGCCTGGGCATGGGATTTATCGTGGAGAAAGCTGCACAAATGGCGGAGCTCGGTCACAACATGGAGGAGATCCTCAACAGTTTACAAGACCTGATGAAACGTACTTACGTGTTTGCCTCGCTCAAAACCCTCAAATACCTGCGCCGCAGCGGTCGGATGAACTTTGCCCTGGCGCACTTTGGTGAGTTGCTGCAAATCAAACCGCTGTTGCACATGAACCAGGGCAATCCGGTGGCGCATCGTGTCCGCACACAGGGTAAAGCCACTGAACGTATGCTGGAATGGCTGGCTGAGTACGCGCCATTCGAAAAACTTGCCATTGTTCATGCAGGCGTTCAACTTGAAGCCAGGCAAATGCTCGCGCAAATCAAACACTTCCTGCCGCATGGGGAAATCCCCATTGTGCAGATCACGCCTGCACTGGGAGCGCATCTCGGCGTGGGCGCACTCGGATTCGCCTGTATTTCCGCAAAGGAGAATGAAAAATGAAAACAACAGATCGAAATGCACTCATCGCGTTCCCAATATTGATTGTGATCGGTGTCCTGGTGGCTTTCGCAGGCAGTCAGGGCGGAGCATCAGTTGCCGGGATTCCGCTATTTGCCTTGTCTGTTGGGATGGCTTTTATCATCCAATGGATAATCTTTATTCCCGCTTATATGTTCCAGACCGAAAAATTCTTCGATCTGACCGGGAGCCTGACGTACATCACGATCACCACGATTGCATTGGTCTTCAGCAAGAGAATGGACGTCAGATCGATCCTGCTTTGGGCGTTGGTGATCATTTGGGCGTTGCGCCTCGGAACTTTCCTGTTCGGGCGTATTCGCAAGGCAGGCAAGGATGATCGCTTCGACGAGATCAAACCTTCCTTCATCCGTTTTCTCAATGTCTGGACCATCCAGGGCTTGTGGATCACTTTCACTGCCTCCGCCGCGCTGGTTGCCATTACCACCGCCACACGCAAAGGACTGGATGCGTTTGCCGTGATCGGTTTTCTCCTCTGGATTTTTGGCTTTGCCTTTGAGGTGATCGCTGACTCACAAAAAAGCCGCTTCAACGCTGACCCGAACAATAAGGGGAATTTCATCCAGACAGGATTGTGGGCACGCTCCCGTCATCCCAATTATTTTGGTGAAATCGTGCTTTGGATCGGAATCGCCATCATTGCATTGCCTGTTTTGCACGGCTGGCAATGGGTAGCCATGATTTCACCGTTATTCGTCACCCTGCTCCTTACCCGTGTTAGCGGAGTCCCGCTGCTTGAGAAGAAAGCCGACAAGAAATGGGGCGGGCAGGACACCTACGAAACTTATAAAAAGAATACTCCCGTACTTGTTCCCCGTTTAACCAAGGCGGAAAAATAATGGGCATACTAAAAATTCTCCAAATCATTGCTGTAATCGGCACCATTGGGACAGGTTTTATCTCCCTGTTATGGCCGCGTAATATCTTCGGATTTACGGGATTGACCGCTCCCGGACCGCGCGGTATTACCGAAATCCGTTCCGTGTTGGGCGGGTTGTTTATCGGACTCGGGATTGCCGTATTTGCGCTGGGAACTCACGAGGTGTATCAAATGCTTGGGATCATGTATCTCGCCGTCGGCGTGGTACGAGCCGTTTCGATGGTGGTGGATAAATCCACCGAACAGTCGAACATCATCAGCCTGGTTGTCGAAATCGTTTTTGGAATCCTTTTGGTGCTCTAATGAAAATCGCGAAAATCATCTCCTTGTTGGGCATCCTTGCCATGACCGCTGTATTGATCTATGGTTTCACTGTCGGAAACTTTTCAGGCGAGGGCAGCCAGCTCCTGTCCATGCCTTGGGGCATTGTCTCGCTCGTGGATCTGTATACAGGTTTCACTCTTTTCTCGATGTGGATCATCTACCGCGAAAAATCACTGCCCGCTGCCATCCTGTGGACGATTGCCATGATGGTACTGGGATTCTTTGCAGGTGCGCTCTACACCTTCATCGCCTTGCAAACCAGCGATGGGGATTGGCGAAAGTTCTGGCTTGGAAAACATGCCTGAGAAAACAAGCAAAGCCCGCGAACTACTGGATGAGTTCCGAACAGTTGCTGGAAATGTTGGACTGTTGGATACCATCATCCCACCCGTGCTATTTCTGGCGCTGAATGGGTGGATGAGCTTCCAGGCGGCCATGGTCGGTTCACTAGGGCTTGCTGTTTTGATCGCTGTTTTGCGACTGAGCCGCAAACAGTCTTTGTTCTACGCACTGGCAGGAATGTCCAGTGTTGGGCTGGCAATTGCCCTGGCTTACCTGCTTGGACGCTCGGAGGGATATTTCCTGCCCGATATTGTTAACAGTGGATTGGTAATCGGGCTTTCGGTGGTTAGCTTAACCATCCATAAGCCCATGGTGGCATGGACGAGTTTCCTGGCTCGCCGCTGGCCGCTCGACTGGTACTGGCACGAACTGGTTCGTCCCGCTTACACCGAAGTAACCCTTGCCTGGATCATCTTTTTCGCTCTGCGCCTGTTCTGGCAGGTGACACTTTTTCGCGGAAATGACATCGGACAACTAGCGCTGGTCAATACACTATCCGGTTGGCCCGCCACCATCATTCTGCTCATTGTGAGCTACCTTTATGGCACATGGAGACTGGCTAATCTGGGCGGTCCGAGTGTGGAGGAATTTCGGAATCATGTACCTCCGCCATGGCAAAGTCAGCGGCGGGGATTTTAAATTCCTTCAAATTTACAGATTTTTTTAATAACACTTGCATGGGTTTGGGGTTTTTTGTAAAGGCTAAACTATCCTATTATCAACTCGGATGATATTACAGTGTCTCCGCCAGATCAGTGATGGTCCGCGCCAGTTTCAGGATGCGATGACAGGCGTGCGCAGATAACTGTAACTGACTCATGCGCAGCACGATGTCGCCGCACGCATCAGGCTTTGACCTTCAGGCTGTAATTGACAATACTGCCTATACCTCGCTGCTCGTACCACCATTACTACGCTTTGAAAATAATCGCACCTGGCACCTAAATGCCCAACGTCACATTTCAACTCTGGTGCGAGCCAGGCTGTCACAATACATTTCCTTGAAGAATATAAGGATAAAAGAAGAGTGGTTGCGCCCTGGGAAGCCCTCATGTCCATTGACTGTGGCTGCCCCTTTTCTTGACATTTTTTAAAATAAACTCCATACTTGTGTTATACGTCATTTAATTTTTGTAGAAATTTGGATTACACGATGATCGATTTACAAAAAATCGAAACCTTTCTATGCGCGGCTGAAAATTTGAGCCTTTCGGAGGCGGCGAAGCAACTTCACCTCAGCCAGCCGACTGTGAGTCATCAAATTAAGTTACTTGAACAGGAATTGGGAAATACCCTTTTCATTAGAAGTAACACCGGCTTGCAGTTGACCGAAGCGGGCAGGCTGCTTCTGCCGTGGGCGCGCCGGCTGCTCCACGATACGAATGATCTCAAAGGTATGATGGCTTCCTTAAACGAGGATATTGCCGGGGAACTTCGTATTGCCTGCAGCACAACCGCTGGGAAGTACGTCCTGCCGCAAATGGCGGCTCGTTTTTGTCAGCGGTATCCTTCCATCAAGGTGCGGATACTGGCATGCGGACCCGAGCATGCAACTCTCGACCTTTTGGAAGGCGAGGCACATATTGGGGTGGTCAGTACCGAGGTTAATAATTCAAGTTTGGAATCGCAGGAGTTCTTCAAGGATACGATAAATTTAATTGTGCCAGCCGGTCATCGTTGGGCAGTGCGTACATCCATTGAGCCAGGGGAACTTTTGGAAGAGCCCATTATTATGCGTGAGCCGACATCAGGAACCCGGCGCGTGATCCTGGAGGAGTTAGCCAAATATGACATCAGTTTGGATGATTTAAATATCTTTATGGAGTTGGGGAATGCTGAAGCGATCGTTCGAACGGTGGTTGATGGTTATGGGGTGGCTTTCGTCTCGGAATTGGCGGCAGTATATCCGCTGGAACGCGATCATATTAAAGCCGTTCCTGTCGATGGATTGAACCTGCAGCGCACCATTTACATGGTGAGAAAACGCATCAGTGACGCGAATCGCCCTCGCGATGCGTTTTGGAGTTTCATCCACGCCAAGGAAAATGCAGACCTACTCCGTCTGCCAGAGCAGGGTCTTTAGCTATAAAATACAAAAGCGGACATCCCGGGGATGTCCGCTTTTGTATAACAAGCGAAACTCGTCTACTAGAACACGTAGGTTTGAGCCGCGCCTTCCACATCCATCAAATAGGGCGGAGCTTTGGTGATCTTGATACGCTCATCACGCAGGTCTTTCGGGTCAATCCCCTTGTTTTCAAGTGCCAGTTCGCAAAGGGTCATCTGTCCGCCCAGTTCGAGAATATCATTGAAGAGTTTGATGGGATTCGGCAATCCCTTGGGTTGACCGAGTTTTTCCAGCTCATCCTTCACGGTCCACTTTGCACCAGCAGGGCAGAAGAAGATGTGAACTTCATAATCGAGCGCCAATGCTGAGGAACCAAAGATCAGTGTGGGCATGATGTTCGCACCGGTCTCACCGTTGCAAACGATAGCCATTTTTTGCTTTGCCATGGAAATCTCCTTTTGAAAATTTGAATTTTTTATTTAGTCTGTCGAAGCAAGCGCTCCAGCAGTAACTTTCGATTGATCTGCGGCTTTTTCCCTCAACGCCTGGAAATAAATGGCAAACGGACGATACGCCAGGTGTGACCATTTCCCGAATGGAACTTCCAACACCAGCATGGGAGTCAGGATCATCAGGTGAATGACATAGGTGTAGTACGTTGCCAGCGGCAGGTCGAGATAGCGGAATGTGTGAACCATGATCCCGCTTGCAGTGGTGAGAAGCAGCAGGATGGGGAAGATCCAGTCACTCGGATGTGAGAAGCGGTGAATTTGATTCTCCTTTCGGATGCGCTGCCAGAGAATCTCCGCGCCGCCATACAAAAGCACGATGGTGGCGTAATATCCCAGCCAACGCTGCGGATGCCAGAGCGGATAGATGTTGTCGGTCTGGAACCAGGGCAGGAAGCCGACCACCAGGGCGAACATCAGGACATATCCGCTCACCAACAGCCAGTGATTGCGCCAGCGTGCCTTTTTGAAAAAGCCTTTGTGTTCCTCGTCGCATTTTTCAAATTGTTTCTGCGTAACGAAGTGATAGATCAACTTCCATGCCTCGGTGACATAAACTGACAATGGGATTTTGATCCTCGATCTCCCGATGCTCAGCCAATACATTCTGGCAATGTTGGAGAGTAGGAAGAAGGAAAGAAAGGCTGCCAATACCCAGTCGCCGTAATGGATGCGCTGCACGGGTGCAAATGTGTTCAGGGCAACGTGATCCGTTGTCATCGGTCCCGAAAAGAAAACGAACATAAACAGGATCAGTATGCTCACCAGCACAATCGAGCCGATCTCCCAAACTTTGGAGGTGTAGAACTTGCGTGCCAGTCCAGTCCAATCGTATTGCGCCGTCAGCCAGCGGCGGGCAGCCATCATGGTCTCTCCAGGTTCCGCGTCTTTGGGGCAGGTGGCAGAACAATCTCCGCAGTAGTAGCACAACCACGGATCGAGCTGCGCCTTGAGATTCTCTTTTTGCCCGACCTGCGCGCGGCGAATGACGCTGCGTGGAAAGTTATATTCATTGCTTGCCAGCGGACAAACCGCGGTACAGTTGCCGCAGTTGAAACACTTCTCGATGCCCACTGCGCCGTATTTTTTGAGTTCATGAAGGAGGTTCGGATCAACGCGAGAGTTCATGCTTCCTCCTCCGCCTTCTTATAAAGTGGATAATCGCCGCACATGCCCGCCTCGACCACCACGCCGTATTTCTTCATGGCAGCAACGAACCATAGAACCTTATTTGCAGGGATGCCTGTTGACTCGGCTGCCTCCGGGACAGTCCGCGCTTTCTCACGAAAAACGGCGCACAATTCCTGCTGCATCTTCTTTTGTTCTTTGAGTAACTCCTGCGCGCGCTTCACGGACTCGGCGTGAGTTGTCCGCAGTTGCTTGAGCAGCTCAGCACGGGACAGTGTTTGTGTTGTCGTCATGCCGCCACCTCCAATTCGTGCATGTCCATCCCAATGGCATCCACCATTGCTTCATATTGTTCCAGCGTCCAGCCTTGCACATTGATGGCATTGTTCGGGCAGACCGCCACACACGCGCCGCAGCCTGAGCAGTTGGCAGGTGTAATGACAGCACGTCTGACCTTCCTGCCATTCTCTTCGAATTCCTGCAACGCAATTGCATCTTCGTATTGGCAAGCCTCCACGCACGCACCTGTGCCGTCGCATTTCTCTTCATCCACAGCGGCAACGAACGGAGGCAATTCCACTTTGCCGCGCCCCAGCAGCGAAGCAACTTTTGCCGCGGCTGCCGAAGCGGCGCTGAGACTCTCCTGAATGTTCATCGGTCCTTGCGCGGTGCCAGCCAAGATCACGCCATTGACCGCCGTCTCGACAGGTCGCAGTTTCGGATGCACCTCCAATAAGAAGCGATCGTTACCGCGTGAAATCTTCAACATCTTGTCCAAACCATGCAAGTCACGTGGCATAAAACCCACCGCCAGCACAACCAAATCCACAGGGATTTCAAGTTCTTCGCCGTAGGTCAACATGTCTTTGACCTTGAGCAACACAGGATGCGAATCACCCTGCGGCGCGGCAGAGACTTCAGGAACTTCTTCGCCGTTGTAACGCACGAAGCGCACGCCACTTTCCAACGCGTGGCGATAATATTCTTCGTGCCCGTGTCCATACGTGCGGATGTCTTGATGCAAATCGTAAATATTCAGTTGCGGATAGCGCTTATGCAATTCAAGTGTCGCATGCAATGACGCGGTGCAACATACACGCGAACAATAGTTGTTGACTTGTCCATCCTCTTGCGGTTGATGAACACCATCGACTTGGCGAGAACCCACGCAATGAATCAGCGCCACATCGCGGACAGCGCGTCCGTTCCACTGCAAGGACTTGCCATCTTTGCTCAACGCCAAATGACGAATCAACTGTGGCAGTGTGACCACTTGCGGCAACTCGCCAAATCCATATTCGCCTTGCGATGGTGTATACGGATCAAAACCAGTCGCGACGACCACTGCACCGACGTTCAAACCAAACGACTTCGGTTCATCCTTAAGAATAATTTGCTTGCCATCGAAGGAAATGGGCTCGCCGTTATAGCTTTCCCAATCCACCGCGGGCGTGGACGGATAACAACCTTCGTACGGGCGATAAATCACTTTGCGCTTGGTCAGTCCATAGTTGAATGGATTCGGCACTTCCTGCCTGCAAGCCGACATCAACGTATCGGCATTGTCATCGCTGACGCCGCGTGAATGTTGCTGCACTTGAATCTCGAAGTTGCCAACGTAACCAGAAACGCCAGTCACTTCAGCTTGCGTGAAAATCGTGACGTTTGGATGCGCCACAACTTTTTGAATCAAATCCTGCAATAACTTGCGAGCATCTTCTTCTGTGGGGAAGACACTTTCCAATTGCGCCATGCGTCCGCCAAGGAACGGCGACTTTTCAAGCAACGTCACACGCAGACCTTGTCGCGCAATATCCAATGCGGCGCGCAAACCAGCCACACCTCCGCCGATGACCAGCGCGTGTTTCTCCGCGCCGAGTCGAATCGGATCGAGCGGCTCCAGCAATCGCGCCTTCGCAATTCCCGCAGACATCAGCCGCAGTGCTTTCTCAGTTGCGGCATCTTTATTATGTTCATGCACCCACGAGTCTTGTTCGCGCAAACCAACGTGATGATACAAAAACGGATTCAATCCCGCACGTGTCACCGCCCCGCGAAAAGTTTGTTCATGCAGCATCGGCGCACACGCGCCAATCACCACGCGGTCGATGCCGAGTTCCTTGATGTCCTGCTCGATCAGCGATTGCCCCGCGTCCGAGCACATCGATTCATCCGTACGCGTGACAGTCACGTTGGGCAATCCCTTCAAGGCTTTGGCAACCAACTCGCATTGGACAGCGCCACTGATATTGCCACCGCAATGACAGACGTAGACGCCGATGCGCGGTTCTTTTTTATCAGACATACAGCGCCTCCTTCTGGACCTCTAACCTGCCATTGTTTTCTCGAATGTATGCCGAAGCCTCAGCTGCGGCTGCACTGGCAGAGACAATGCTATCGACAATGTCCATTGGGCTGGCAGCGGTTCCAGTGACGAAAATGCCTGGTCGCTTGGTAACGCATGGAGCGGAGTCAGGGCTTGGGACTGAGATAAAACCGTCAGAACCAAGAGGCAGGCTCACGGTCGGGCGTGAAGCGGGGACGATTCCTTGCGAGAGAACGACGAGATCATGAGTCCGCTCGACGATTTCGCCTGTGTCAGTCATCTCCACTTTGACAATGGGATTATGGTCGGCATCTTCATTGATATTGGCGACTTTGCCGCGCACGAATTCCACGCCCATTGCTTTGGCGTTTTGATAGAACTGTTCGTAGCCTTTGCCGAAGGTGCGGATGTCCATGTAGTAGATGGTGATGTCGGCGAGGGGCAGCGCGCCGTTGAGCAGCATGGCTTGTTTGATGGCGTACATGCAGCAGACACGCGAACAATAGGTGATGCCGAGCGTGTCGTCGCGGGAGCCTGCACATTGAACATACGCAATGGAGCCTGGCTCCTTGCCATCGCCTGGACGGAGAACGCGACCATAAGGTCCAGTGGGAGCAAGGAAGCGTTCCATCATCAACGGATCAATGACGTTGTGAAGTTTGCCGCCGCCATATTCTTTTTTCGTTTCGATGGGAGTGAGATCAAAGCCAGTTGCCATGATGATTGAATTAGCTTCAATGTTGAAAGTTTCGGGTTGTTGCGAAAAATCGATTGCATCGACGGGACATCTTTGTTCACACTTGCCGCACCACAAACAGTATTCAGGATCAAGCACTGCCTTTTGCGGAACAGCAGTTGAAAACGGCACGCGGATGGCACGATACGCGCCGAGATTTCTATCGAATGGATTTGGCACGGTGATGGGACATTCATATTCGCAATCGCGGCAACCCGTGCATTTGGAAACATCCACGTAGCGCGGTTTCTGCAAAATGGAAATATCGAAGCCCGCGCCATGCTCCTGCACGGACTGGACTTCGCAATACGTAAACAGATGAATATTGGGATGATGCGTAACAGCGGACATTTTGGGTGTGGTGATGCACGAGCAACAATCCAGTGTGGGAAAAACTTTGCTGAGCGTGATCATCCGTCCGCCGATGCTGGCTTCGCGTTCGACCAGCGCGACTTGAAAACCCTGATCTGCCAAATCGAGCGCGGATTGCATTCCTGCGATCCCGCCACCGACCACGAGCGCGTCCATGTGCAGGTTATCCATGTGCTGCCTCCATTGCACTCGCACGCGCGATAAGCTCATCCTTGACGAAGCCGATGCCTTTGAGCAGGTCGTTCATTTGGTTGACTTCTTTCAGGAAAGGTTTGACACAGACAGTGCAGATGGCTGCCAGCCGCAGACGCCGGATGTCGATGCCGCGTTCTTTCATCAAAGCGTAGGCACTGTTGATGAGTTTGGCGGTTCCCTCCGCTTCGACTTTGTACGGGCTGTCGGTGCCGCTGTACATCACGATGATGCCGTCAATGCCGCGCTCGAAAGACCGAATATAAAACTCGGGCGGAAACATGACTGGTGACATAACAGGCAGGATGTACGTGTTGGGCGGATACTCGAGGTGACTCTGTCCCGTTGAATCCGCGCCTGCGTAGCCGCCGGAGAGTGTGCCAAGAATCAGGATTTTGGGTTGTTGGGATTGTGTCATTGCACATCCAAATTTTGTCAGCTAATCTGCACGAATTTTTGCTAATAAATTTTTGCAGATTAGCGTAAATTCGTGGATTACTTCATGCGGCGGATGAACAGGCGCTCGTAACCATCACCCTGCAGAACGCCAAGAAATTCGTGCCCGACCTTTTCGCACCAGCGGGGCATGTCAGTTTTGGTGTTGGCGTCACCTGACCAGATCTCGAGGATCTCGCCAACTTTCACGGCAGTGATTCCCTTTTTGGCTTCGAGCAATGGTCCCGGGCAGGACATCGCGCGCGCATCCACGACTTTCGCAGCTTGAATAGTAGTTAAATCGAGAGTTACCATATTGTTCTCCTTATTAAATTTTTTCGATCAAACCAGAGAAGTTTCTGGAAGATTTTCCTTTGGTTTACTGGCTAATATCCCGCATTTTTTCAACAACTTGTTATCAGCAATGTGATAGTAAATGTTGTGATGTTCGCGGCGGGATTCGACCAGGTTGCGAAATTCCATAATGCGAAGATGCTGGGACGTATTCTGCAAAGTGGCTCCAATTGCCAGTGAAATTTCCGTAACAGTTCGTTCCCGTTCGGCAAGAAGCCATATGATCAATATGCGTTGGGGGCTCCCAAATATTCTGCAGAGGCTTGCCTGCCGTTCTGCAAGGTCTTGAATGTTGGGGGAGAAGTTTGATTCCATGGTTATTCCATCAATTGCTTAATTCATATATAGGTTAACTTTCGCCCTCTAAATCTAATAGTGATAATTATCACAAACAAGTTTCAAATAGTTGATAGTGGGTCATAGAAAAAGTTGATACCCCTCAAATTTCCCTCCATTTAAAACTACAATAGTTTACAAAAATACAAATATATTGGTAATAATATTGAAATTAAAATATTTTTGTACTATAATATTGGTAATAAATACGGTTGAGATGGATTTTCCCATGTCAGACGAACTTCAAAACATAAAAGAACAATATTCAGAGGCAACCGCCAATGATGAGAATGATGGGCTTGGAGTTGGCAAACGGCTTCGTTCAATACGCACCACGCGAAGAATGACTCTGCGGGCATTGGCAGAGGAAAGCGGACTCAATATCAACACCCTCAGCCTGATCGAAAACGAGCACACCTCACCCAGCGTCAGCACATTGCAGCAACTCGCGCAGGCACTGCAAATACCCATCAGCGATTTCTTTGATACAGATCATGGCAACAGGGAATTGGTCTGCCAAAAACAGGGGCAGCGCCTGCAAGTCCCATTCGAACTCAGCTTAATGGAAGACCTCGCCGCCGGAATGCCGCACTTCGGCGCAGAGTCTCTGATCGTGACATTAAACCCCGGCGCAGACAGCGGTCATAAGCCGATCGTCCACACCGGGAGGGAATTCGTTTATTGCATCGAGGGCAGAGTCACATACACGGTGGATGCCCAAAAATATATATTGGAATCAGGCGACAGTCTGGTCTTTGAGGCGTATCTTCCCCATCATTGGAAGAACTCATCCACCAAACCTTCGCGCTTAATGTTGGTACTTTGTCCAATGGATTCACGTGACAATCCGACGGAACGTCATTTTTCAAGATAAATCAAACATTGCGAAAGGATATGTAACATGTCCCCAAAAATATTGTCTCACTGGTTGGTTGGTATTTCTGTGATCGCGATCCTTGCCTTTGTGATGAGTACGGCGATCCCGGCGCAGGCACAGTGCGGCACCCCGCCGACCTCATCCTGCGCCACCTGCCATGCCGAACAGGATCCGGTGAATGAAAACGGAGAATGGCATATCATTCATGCAGACCAGGATATTTGTATAAATTGCCACGGCGGGAATGCCACCGCCGAGGATAAAGACCTGGCTCATGAAAATTTGACAGCGCATCCGCTGGATGACATCTATACGGATTGCCACGGCTGCCATCCTGACTATGACGAGCGCGCGGCTCAATTCGCGCCGGTGCTTGGTGTTACACCCAGTAGCTGCGCAACACCGACGCCGATCCCAGCCAACACCACATCCGGCGAATCTCCATCAAATGGAATTCACGTCCCGGCTGACACAGCAAACACATCCGAGCCGTTACAACCGCTCCTGGTGTTCGGCGCCACGTTTATAGTCTTGTTTATCTTCTCCTTTGGCTTGGGGTGGTTTTCCGGTCACAGGTGAGTTCGAGAATTCGCTGTTGCAGCGGAAAGGCAGTTGATGAGATGAAACAGAAGATATCCAAATACATGCTTCTGGTATTATGCTGCGCTGTCTTGATTTTCCTTGTGTCGTGGGCAGCCGATCATTACCCGACACAACAGTTCTTCATTTTGATGTTCTCTGCTGAGATCCTTCCGCCTGCCATCATCCTTGGCGTGACGATAGTTCTCCATGCTCTGCACAAAGCGCACGTCCAAAATACGCTGCACAGAAGGTAAAACAAAAGCGGTATAAGTAAAATTACAAGGGGATTCCAGTTTCAAGAAACCATCTTAATTATCCCCCGATAACGCGAGCGGGTATAACTACTTCAAGCACCTGCCAAAACGCAGTTACATATCCTGAATGATTTCAGCGCGTTGATACTCACGTTCCGCCAGGACGCTGCGCATCGCCTCGCAGATCTCGGTCACCTGTGAATTGGTGATTTTGTAAAGGATATCTGTTCCCTGTCGCTGCGTGGATAGGATGCCCGTATTCCTTAGAACTGCCAGATGGCGCGAGGCAGTCGCCTGGTTGACTTCCAATTCTTCAGCGATGTCATTAACCCGTTTCGGTCCATCACGAAGAAGGTGAACGATCTGAATGCGCAGGGGATGTCCCATTGCACGGCAAAGCTCAGCTTGCAGGTCAAAGATCGTATATTGAGTATTCATACACTTTCGCTTTCTCTGCCCACAGAGACATGCTTCTCTGTGGGCATTGTTTTCCCGCGATTAACTTTATGGAATTCGATGTGCCAATTTCTTAAGCAACGTGCTAAACCCAGCTGTCACCAAAAGCGGAACGACGCACCGCAATGTGAAAAGTGTGATCAATGCGGTTGTCTGGTTGGAAAATGGCTGCATAACGGACTCCTGTTATCGTTCTACTTTTCCTTTTTAGCGGAATCTGAATGACGGCTCAATTTTTGGAACGGCAGAAAACGTGCTGCCAGTGAAAATCCTATAAGCCAATAGGAGATCACCAGCGAAGCAATTGCCCACTCCTGCCACGTCGGCGCATAGGTGTTGAGAACAACCGTCGGCGTGAATGGATCGTAGGTGATCGAAGCGATCAATCCGGAAAAGTTATAGTTCCAGCGCACAAGCACTGTACAGAATGCCGGCAGGATCGCCGCGATCATCAATATCCGGAAGTTCCGTATCCGTTTTGCCATCAAAAGGATCGAGCCGGGAATAAGCGCAAACAATACCTGCCCCACCCAGAAGGACGTGGAGTATGGCGTAATGGTATTGAGCATTTGCGTCTGCAATGACACCTCTGTGTCGAAGCTGTAGTAGTTCGTCACCGCCCAATCCCAAACGCGGATGTAGATGCACAAGAGGACAATCGCACCGGCGATCCGAGCCACGTCATAAAGCGCTTCATCCTTGACCAGTCCCGGGCGCATAATTCGAAAGACGACCACGCTCAGGAAGAACAGCAAAGCAGTTCCGCCACCCATGGCGGACAACACGAACTGGACCGGCGCACTCTGGTTGAACCACATTCCGCGACCTGACAGGACAGCATAAGTGGCACCCAATGAAGCCTGATGCAGCAGGGAAAGCGTCAACCCGATAACCGCCAGCACAGGACCAAGGCTGTGCAGACGATGCGCCAGCCAGACCATAAAATCTGAAATTTTCTTGAGAATGGGGAAGCGCTTCACGAGCGGATGTTCAGAGAACACCGGATGCTCCATCACGACTGGCAGCAGTTCCGCCATCAACACAGTCAGGTAAAGCACCACGCACATTGTGATTTCCCATAAAAGCGAATGCGGCTGCCAGAAAACAATGGGATGCCAGAAGCGCAGAGGTTGACCAAGGTCAAAGAGCAGCACCATGCCCGCTGTGGAATATCCGAGGAAGCCAAGGATTACAGCAAGCTTTCCGATGATTTCGAGGTGTTTGATCCGCAGCAGATAGACGATCACGCCGAATACAAACGCGCTTCCACCAAGAGCAATGGAGGAGAGATCGAGCGTGATCCATAACCCCCAGGGCACCTGGTTGCTGAGACCCGTCACTTGCAGACCATAGGCGAAAACGTTATATGCGCCCACCAAACCAAATACGATTCCCGCACCCAGGAGTGCCATCCAATAAGGGAAGATGTCCACTTCACGCTTACCCAATCGCATGGTCAGAGGTTCAATTGCAGTTTGCATGGCTTATCCTTCCTCTGTGGTCGATTCTGACTGTCTTTGAGGCGGCAGGTAGTAGACCTTCGGTTCGGTGCTCAACTCTTCGCGCAGACGGATGGGCGTCTTGGCGGCTTCCAACGCAAGCGAAACCGGACTTTGAGAGTCGTTCAAATCGCCAAAGATACGCGCTCCAGTCGGGCAGGCGACCACGCACGCAGGTGTTGCCGCGTCATCCACACCGGGAACCAAGCCGCGTTCCATCCCGGCGTCGATGCGATGCTGGCAAAAAGTGCATTTCTCCATCACGCCGCGCGGACGTGGCGGCACTTCAGGCGTTCCAAAATCCGGTACGCGCGGGCTGACTTCGTCCGGGTTGCGCCAGTTGAACACACGTACATCATACGGGCATGCAACTTCGCAATATCGGCAGCCAATGCAAAGATCGTAGTCCATGGTCACGATGCCATCGTCGCGAACATAAGTCGCGCCAACCGGACAGACATGCACGCAGGGTGGATTTTCGCAATGCATGCATGGGCGCGAGAGAAAATATTCCTCGCCGTTCTCAAGCGTTTCCGTCGTCACCACGTTGTAGATCATATCGTCCGCAAGGTTGTTGACAGCCTGACAGGCATACGTGCAGTACTGGCAGCCAATGCACAGATCAATATCGATCACCATACCCCAACGATGTTCACCGCCTCCGCCGTGCTGGGCTTGCGCCTTGTTCAACCCCGCACTGACAACGGATGTCAACGCGGCAGCGCCGGCAACAGCGCCGGAGACTTTTACAAAGTCGCGCCGGGAAATGCCATCTTTATCGGGAGACTGAACCTTGTCGCTCATTATTCATCCTCCTTTTTACCCTTGCCATTCGTGGAAGACAATCTATTGGTCGAGAGCAGCCAATACAGGATGCCGCCGATCAGCACGCCGCCGAGGACGAGACTCCACGCGGGCAGGGCTATCCCTGCGCCGCCCTGCGCTTCAGACTTTGTTTGGGCTGCCTCTTCAGTTGCAGGCATTTCCTCCACTGACGTCTCCCCCAAATCCACGCCGGCATTCACCATCAAATCGGTGCTGTGAATTTCGCCCGCATGACATTTCAAACAGGTATCGGAACCGACTTCAAACGTGTGCCCGGTATTCATGTCCGTATTCTTATGGCAATCCGTACAGGACAAACCAGCCGCCGTGTGTGTGGAGTGTTGTGCATCATCCTTTTCATCGGTATGACACGTTTCACAAGCGGTTTTGTTCTCGCCGATCGTCATAATATGCTGGGAGTGCGGATTGTGGCACGAAGCGCAGTCAACGTTGACAGTTCCGTGCGCGCTGGTTTTCCAGTCGTTGTATTCATTCAAATGACATGCGCCGCACGTCTCCGCGGATTTCTCCATGGTGAACGGCTGCTCCGGATGTTCGCCCGCTGTCTCCAGTTTATGGCAGGAGACACATCCCACGCCCTTATCACCGTGTGCGCTCATCGTCCAAAGGTCGTATTCATCTTCGTGACATTCGAGGCAGGAATCAGGAGCCAGTTTGGGCGTGATCAGGTTTTCGATGGTCAACGTCGGCGGGAATTTTGTCAGGCGCGTTACATCTTTCTCGTCGTATCCAAGCGCGGCAAAATCGAGGCGCCCATCGTTCGCCGTATGACAATCCTGGCAGGCGAGAGCTTCGCTCGCCGGTGCCACCATGTGCGTAATGGGCCAGTACATTTCCGACTCAACGAACCCATACTCACCGCTGTAGGGAAGCCCTGCGTAATCCATACCGAAAGAGATCGCTTTGCCCCAATCGTAATTGCCCCAATACGCCGACTCGTCCTTGCCGAACAGGTGCGGTATGACCAGAATATTGTTAACCGTATCGTAAGGCTGAACCGCCTGGAAGCGTTTTACGGGCCAGATTCTCGCGTTCGGGTCTTCCATGTCACCCAGGAATTTGTTGATGCTGACGATCGTAGTTGAGTCGATCTTGTCACCGGCAAGCGTATACTCAACCTGCCCATTGAACCAGACATATTCCGGGATGACGTTTTCCTCGTAAGTAAACTCGCCTTTTTGCCCGTCATAGACGACGTGCCCCGTTTCATCCTTAACGACAACTGGTTTGCCTTCGTCGGTCAGCTGCCCCGCCTTCGACCAATCCCACGTCATTTTGGTGGGAATATCGCCACGCGCAAATTCCGGAATATGACAGGTCTGGCACGCAACTTTCTGGGCATGCTGATTCAGCGTCGCCAAAGTATGAGGCGCTTCACCGTGGCAGCTTTCGCATCCCTTCCACTGCTCAGGGTCCATGCTGTAGCGGCTTCCCACCGTTTGGTGGTTGTCAGTGACGTGGCATGTGGTGCAGGTAAAGTCCTGTCCTTCCGCCGACATATGGACATCCAAATCAAAGGAGGGATCGTTCAGTGAACTATCCAGGTCGCCGTGTTTGACCTCGTCACCGCCGCCGCCGAAGAAATGGCAGGAGCCGCATGTCTCGCGTGAAGTAAACCCGACATTTTGAGCTACGTTCGCCAGGTCTGGCGGATTCCAAATTGTGCCGCTGCCAGCCGGAAATTCCTTTGGCTCAGAAACCGGCAGCCCGGCGCCGGTCGGGAATTTTTTATACCCGCCGGTCGTGTCATGGCAAACGAGGCAGTCCACGTTTTCCTGAACAGTAAAGTCGAATGAATTATTGCTCCACCCATAACCAACATGGCAGCTCGTGCAGCGCGGCTCATTGGACTGAACACTGATACAAAAATTATTGATGAGGGTCTTTTTCCCCACGGTTTGCCCGGTGGTCTCATTGACGTATTCCCACGTCCAGTGGGTGGTGTGCATGATCTCGCTGGCTGCGTCTGCATGGCATGAGAGACATGCCTTGGTAACATCCTGCGGAGTTTCAAATGGACCCTGCAAAGCGGGCAACTGGGCATGATCCACTGTCACTTCCGGCGTCACCTCCGGCTGCGGCGTTGCATCCATAACCGGCTGCATGCCAGATTGAGCCGAAGCTGTTTGCCCCAGGAACACTCCCGTAAAGACGAAAATGAATGCCAACCCGATGGCTATTTTGTATAAAAGGCGTGTTGGATGTTGCATTTGCGATTCTCCTTTTTGGAAAATACTTTCACCAAAGTGATTTTATTGTTCGTGTTATGACGGGGAAAGTGAATACTGTCACTTTAATTGTGCATTAAGTAACAATTAATTTGTATTTAATTATTAATTTGTTAAAAAATAACCAATATTTTGTTTCTTAATGGGTTTTGTGCCTATATTTCTTCATATTCTGAAGCGTTATTTTCCGGGAGGAAGTATTTCTCCGGGAGATCATCAAAAGCCAGCATGGGGCACAGTACGAGAAGCGCCCTCGAAATCGAAGACGCTGTATTTCGCCATGAGTGGGGAATTTTTGTATTGAAGATCAGGCTGTCACCGGGTGTGAGAAGATAAGACTCATTCCCAACGGTGAAAGAAATCTGCCCTTCAAGGCAGTACACAAATTCACGTCCGGGAAATGCGGCAGGAGTGCTGCCACTATTTGCGTCAGGTTCAAGTCTTGCGATAAAAGGCTCAGAGCCGGCGTGCGGCATCCCTGTGCTTAATTTCTCCATTTGCCCCCGCGCGAACATGATCTGTTGACGCTGTTCTGCTCTTTGATAAACCACTTCCAGATTGTTACGGTCTACCTCAAAAAAAGAAGCGATTGGCACGTCAAGGCTTTCAGCCAATTGCTCCAAAGTGCTGACGCTGGGGGATGTTTTTCGATTTTCGATCAGGCTTAACGTATTTACGCTCAAGCCGCTGAGCTTTGCCAAGGCACGGATCGACAGCTTTTGTTTTTTTCGAAGCACCCGCAGCCTGTCCCCGACCAATGCTGATGAAGAGTTCGCCTCACGCGCCGCTTCATCATTTGGATCTGTGGGTGGCTGCCTGACATTCATCGCTAGTGTAATTTTTCGACGTGATCGACGATCTCGCCTCTGACGTACGCCAGTGCTGCTTCCTCGACATTGGCAATATCTGTAACGATGGGGCGGATACCGTGTTCCATCATGTTTTGGTATGCCCCGGCGCCCATGCCTCGGCAAATCAACGCTTCACAGTCTGTGATCACTTCAAACATCCGATCATGCTTGCCCTGTGAAGTTGCATCAAAGCCATGCTGAAGCCCTTTTACGTGAGTATGTTCCTGGTGCTCATTTGCAAAATGCCTGTGATTTTGTTTTTCCCGCATCTCATGCTTGAGGATCTGCCCATTTTGGATCTCGAGAACGGAATAATGTGTTGCGCGCCCAAAATGCTGACTGACTGTATTTCCATCATCTGTAACGACTGCGATTTTCATATAAAGTCTCCTATACGAGGCAGATTCATGCCCCGAAAGTCATTATCACCCATGGATGTCAAGTATTTTAGTAATATATGTAATATAAAATACATTATTAAACCAATATAATTTACAAAAAATTTCTTTTTTGGTTTTTTTATATATTTTTGACCCGTCTATTCACAAAGATCATTTCAATTTTTTCTGGAAAGTGGTAAATTTCTTTGCGTCACAAAAAAATGTGTGGTGTGTCACATTCTGGTATGATTGAAGCGTTTGGCACAGCAACAATACTCTTCAAAGAAGGGATCGAACAAAATATGGAAGGAAACCATTCCGTCGGTGAAAAACTACGCTTATTGCGGGATGAGCGCAACATTTCCCAGCGCGATCTTGCTCATCTGGCAGGGTTATCTCCAAATTCGATCAGCCTGATCGAACGGGACGAAACGTCACCCAGCGTGGCGACCCTGCAAAGTTTGGCGCACGCATTAAACGTCCGCATGAGCTATTTTTTCGAAGAGGACGCGCCATCTTCGGTCTTGCATATCAAGGCTGGGTCACATTCGAAGATCGAAAGCGGAGGAGTGGTCATAGCAGGAATGGGAAACACATTGCCCTCCCAGGAACTGGAACCCTTCCTGATGACCCTTGAGCCGCATGCAGGAATTGGAAGTGAACGCCAGGTGGTCCATTCGGGGCATGAGTTTGTGTATTGCCTGCAGGGGAAGGTCGAATACGTGGTGGACGGCAATGTATACCTGGTCGAAACAGGCGACAGCCTTATCTTTGAAGCAACACTTCCCCACTTGTGGCGCAATCCGTTCGAGGAGGAAGCCAGGTTTCTGCTGGTACTCCAAACCCCAAACGCCTCGCGCGAAACGATCCAGCGGCATTTTTCAAGTCACCCATCCATAACGCATATTGGAGGGTGATCTCGTTGCGCAATTTGCGTGACCGTTCGAAAACATCGAACGGTCACGCAAACTATGTCGCATTATTTTGGCTGCAACTCCATAAAGCGGGGAAACGATTCATATTTTAGTAATAAACCCTATTTTCCGACCGTCCATTAATATAGACGCGTGCATGTAGCTGCATGCAGGTATTGTTTGTTTGAGAATGTTCGCATACTTCGAAAGAGGGTGCCTGAATGAAATATGTATTTGGTCCCGTGCCATCCCGCCGATTGGGTCAATCACTCGGAATAGATACCATTCCGTTGAAAACCTGTAATTGGAATTGCGTATATTGCCAACTGGGACGTACAGTCCCTTTGACAAATGAGAGGCGCGAATATGCTCCAGTTTAGGAAATATTACATGAGGCAGATCAGGTTCTAATGTCCAGCATGAGCCGTGATATCGACTGGGTGACATTTGTCGGGTCCGGCGAGCCGACACTGCACAGTCGCATCGGTGAATTGATCCGATCTGTAAAAAGCTTCACCACGCTGCCGGTGGCTGTCATCACAAATGGTTCATTGTTGTATCAACCGGAGGTTCGTGAGGAGCTTTCAGTTGCCGACGCTGTTTTGCCAACCCTGGATGCGGGGACGCCAGAACTTTACCGTAAGATCAATCGTCCACACGCACAGGCGACATTTGAGCGGCTTGTAAATGGGTTGATCTCATTTCAGAAGGAATATAAAGGGAAGTTATGGGTGGAGGTGATGTTGGTCCGCGGGGTAAATGATTCACCTGCTGCCATAGAGGACATTGCCAGAACTTTGGGGCGCATTCAACCGGATGCAGTTCATATCAATTTACCAACGCGCCCGCCCGTTGAGAAATGGGTCGAACCAACAGATGATGAAGGCTTGATGCGGGCATTATCGATCCTGGGGAATATAGCCGAAGTAGTTCACCCTGCAGAGGGAAGTTTTGAGTTAAGCAAGCATGAGGATATTGTAGATGCTGTGATTGAGATCATCACCCGCCACCCTATGCGGGAAGATGAACTTGTACGCACACTGGCACATTGGTCATCGGGACAGGTAGCGCAGACATTGGAAGCATTGAAGGTGAGCGGAAAAGCACAGGTCGTGGAAAGATACGGGACGCTTTTTTGGCTCGCCCAACCCGCGCATTTTCCAAATGGTTCGAAGTAGGAAATTGTTTGAGCTATATCATCGTGGTCGATCCGCCAATTGCTCAATCCACGCTTAGGCTAATTTCGGTACCTGACGCTCGGCGGCGATAACAATCGTGACAGCGCATTTTATGGCGGACTATAGAAAATATGGCTTCCCAGACAATTAAAAACCAAAATAATTTACAAAAATAACATCAAATTGGTAATTTATTTGAATTAATTATTTTTTTGTACTACAATATTATTATGAGCATTAAAAGGCAAGTTATGCGAGTTTTATGAACATCGTATAAGCGTTTTACTGACAGCAGAGTTGGGTGCATTGATCTTATCGTTGCGCGTTGAATAGGTTTGGCTAACCTTTTGGCTTCATTATCGAATCATTCGTGAACTGGAAAGGAGACTGTAATGAACGCTTCGTTTACCATAACACCTGTGGAAAAGAATATTATGCGCTGCCAACACACTGCCGCTTTTCAACCAGGCGATGTACAAGCTCTCGCCAACTTTCTCAACAACTATCGCGGCAAATTGCTGATCGATCTGACGGGTACAACAGGGGACGAATGTTCCCAAAACATCAAGATGTTTCGTCCGATGATGCCCGTCTCTGCGATTTTCGGTTCAGAGATCGACGCATCCATCCTTGATATACCGGGCAGCTACTATGCCCATCCAGTGAAGTATTTTAAGACAGAAGAGGAAGCATTACACTGGCTGCATGATCAGTAAGGTCAGACGTTTAGGGCTGCAGAAAATAGATTAGTAATACTCTCTGAGGTAGGAACCTTCATTCTAAATATAGAATTTTTTAAGCACAAATAAGATACGCTGGCATCATCCTATTTCTACTGATGCTGAAATAACTACTTAACCCAACATCAACTTTGGACGATATTGCAACGCCTCCGCCAAATGCGGTGACTGTACCACGTCACTGCCAGCTAAATCAGCAATCGTGCGTGCCAATTTCAGGATGCGGTGACATAGTGCTGTGCATAGGCTCTTGCTGATAACTGAAGTTGACTCATCGCCGCCCGCATCAGGCTCTGACCTTCGAGCTGGAGCGCACAAAATTGCCTTACCTCGCCGATACGCATGTCCTCGTTGCAAACGATATTGGATGATTCGATATTCGAATATCGTTGAGTTTGAATATCTCGCGCGGTTTGGACGCGCTTGCGGATGGATTCACTGGTTTCACCGAGCCTATCCCCACTGAGTTTTTCATAATCTACACGAGGAGCCTCGATGTGAATGTCAATGCGGTCAAGTAATGGACCGGAGATTCATTTTTGATATTTAGTGATGACAGCAGGAGCGCAAGTACAAGCCTTTACGGGGTCGTTTGCCCACCCACATGGACAGGGGTGTACACAACAGACCAATAATTCTCTACTGAAAAAGGAGAAGGGCTTGGTAAATAAATAGATTAATTAATCTCAAACCATCCACACATATAAGTTCTTCGGACCATGCACACCGAGCGTGGTAGTCAATTCAATATCAGCGGTGCGGCTGGGTCCTGTGATAAAGACCAGGTAGTTTTTATCCTTCGCTTCGGCAAAGACTTGGTGCATGTCGGCACGCAGCATCTCAGCGCGGACAATTGCCAGATGCACACGCGGGAGCAGTGAGACGGCGCGTGGCTTTTCGGCGGAGGAATGTAGAACTATGGTCCCTGTTTCGGGGAGGAGGTAATCGGCTTCGGTGATGCCGAGGTCACACTTTGCCATTTCGTGTTTATCAGCATTGGGTGAAACCAAGTCCACACCGAGAGAGGTAAGGTAATTGGCAATTTGTAATTGATTCAGATGCGCGTTTTACTCCAAGAAGCTACTTGGTTTATCGACCAAGTGTGCCAATGGAGTAGCCTGGATGTTATCTGCCAGTGGGTAGGTGTGTGGTCCGGGATAAACCACCAGCAATTTTGATAAATTCAAATCAGTTAAAGCTGTGCGCATGGATGGCGTCAGTTTTGGAGCGTCTACGCGCTTGCATTCCACTCCGATACGCTTGCCGTTTTTTAGTAAGAGCAAGTCGAGTTCTGCTCCCGAGTGAGTTGCCCAAAAATAGACATCATCTGGTATGGCAGCTTTAATAACTTCTTCAATGACAAACCCTTCCCAGGATGCGCCACTACGAGGATGCAGGAGCAGTTCCTGTTCAGTGCGAATCCCAGACAGGTAATGTAATAAACCTGTATCGCGGATATACACTTTTGGCGTTTTAACTTGCCGTTTGCCCAGGTTTTCATACCAGGGTTGGAGCAGGCGTACCATGAATAGGTCTTGGAGCAAATCAACATAACGACGAGCGGTAGTTTCGCCAACGTTCAGAGTGCGGGCGGCTTCAGCCACATTCCAGATTTGCCCGTGGTAGTGAGCCAGCAAACTCCAAAAACGAAATAAGCTGGTGGAGGGAATATTGAACCCAAACTGCGGAATATCGCGTTCTAAAAAAGTGAGAACAAAATCCTTTCGCCATTCCAGACTGGTTTCGTCATTGGAAGCGGTGAATGACAGCGGGTAGCCTCCGCGCCGCCAGAGCAGGCTTTGAGATTCTGTACCCACTTCTTCCAGGCTGAATCCGCTCATTTGGATGATTGAAATTCGTCCGGTCAATGACTCGGATGATTGCCGCAATAATTCAGGTGATGCGCTGCCCAAAATCAGGAAGCGGGCTGGCAGAGGAGTTCGGTCTGCCAACACTCGCAAAACAGGAAAAAGTTCCGGGCGGCGCTGGATTTCATCAATAACTACCAATCCTTTTAAATCTTGCAAGGCTGTCATTGGCTGTTCGAGTCTTGCTAGGCTAAAAGGATCCTCCAGATCAAAATAATTTGCTGATGTGGGGGAGACAAATTGTCTTGCCAAGGTCGTTTTACCGCATTGGCGAGGTCCAATTAAAGCCACAACACGATTGTTTTCCAATTTGCGTTGGATTGTGTTTTGTAAAGTGGTTCGAGAGATCATATCAATATGATACCACGAAAATCCTCCTTTGAAAGGAGGATTTTCGTGGTATCGGGAATTGAGTGCAGTGTCACGAAAAGCAATCATCCTGTCATATGTACATACTGTGTCTTCCTCAAATATCGATGATTACTCGTTTCAGGCTTTTGTATTACCAATTCACGTTTACTAAACCAATCAGGACTTTCAAGCGAAAGTCCTGATTGCTGTCACGCTAATCGGTAGTGAAGGGCCCTACAATAATAGTCTCAGAAATTCTTCGCTCCGTTCACATCGTCCCGATGTCCTTCGGGCGAATGACAAGCGAAAGCCCTCCTAATACCAGATTCGTACCCTGCTAGTTCAATTTGATTGTGGTTGTGAGTTAGTGCATTGCTATTCCAGCATCCACACAGACAGATTAATATGAATTGTACAAATGTGCAAAATGATTGCGTATTTGTACATACTCAGCAATTAGGCTATAAATTTGAATTTATAGAAGGGTATTCATGGCGCATAGAATAAGAGACATTAGAGATTACCAAGGAGCCTATAATGTCTCGCAGAGCAGCGAGATCTACATTCGGACATCATCAGAAACCCAATGCGAAAAATCCAGCCCGCATGAACAAGAAGCAGACTGTCGATATTTTGCCCGGGAAAATGGATGGATTCCTTGGCAGCGAGGTCGGTTGTGGCATGATGTTGGGAAATTATTATGATCGTAAAGTTGTTTTCCACCCAGTAAATCAACACCACCACCAACGGTTTTCATGGTTGTCCTATTGGTTGTCTTAAGTCCAAATCTGGATTGAGAACCCAACGGGTCAACCCTTCAATAGCTCCCTGACCCAGATACCGTACCTGCAGCCCAAAGCCGGCACATAACTCCACCAACCCTTCCCACCAGGCGCGCCCCCTCATCGCCTGAAAAAACAAATTCCAACACGGTCCGCCGCGCGGGTAATAGTCCAGCATGCGATGCCGGCGTTTGTGTTTGGATTGAGAGGTCTTGCTCATTGGGGAAAATATAACTCTATCGAACGGGGGGACAGTTGACTCATGCACAGCACGATGTCGCCGCCCGCATCAAACTCTGACCTTCGGGCTGGAGTACACAAAATTGCCTTACCTCCCCGATGCGCGTGTCAGCGTTGCATACGATATTAGATGATTCGATATTCGAATATCGTTGAGTTTGAATATCTCTTGTGGTAAGAACAATCTATACTGTTCGAATGAATATCTACTAACGGTCAAATTATCTGAAGCTGGGGAGGGAAAGCCAGTCTTGTGTTAAAAAATACTCCTCGGCATTGAGAAGCAGGGAGTGTAGATTCAATGTTAGTGAAGTAGGTCGAAACTTATACTCGTTTACGATTACCCCAACATCAACTTTGGACGATACTGCAGCGCCTCTGCCAGATGAGGGGATTGGATCTCTTCGCTTCCAGCCAAGTCTGCGATGGTGCGGGATAGTTTCAGGATGCGGTGATAAGCTCTCGCTGAAAGCTGAAGTTGACTCATCGCCGCCCGCATCAAGCTCTGACCTTCGGGCTGGAGACTGCAAAATTGCCTTACCTCGCCGATACGCATGTCTGCGTTGCAGATGACTCCCTCAACATTTGCAAAACGTTTAGTTTGTATATCTCTTGCCACTTGCACGCGTTTGCGAATCGACTCGCTTGATTCGCCAAGGCGGTCTCCACTTAGTTTTTCGTAATCCACACGTGGAACTTCGATGTGAATATCAATTCGGTCGAGAATCGGACCAGAGATTCGCTTTTGATATCTCGTAACAGCAGACTCTTCGCAAATGCACCTATTGTGTACACCCCTGCCCACGCCATCCGCATGGGCAGGGGTGTACACAATAGAACAATGGAGACCGGACGTTATCTGACATTATGCTCTATAGTGATGACAACTTTTCCCTGGGCATGTTCTTTTTCAAAATACCAGAAAGCTTCAGATGTTTTGTCCAACGGGTAACATTTATCAATAACCGGAATAATCTTTCTGGATTCAAAAAGCTCTTTCAGAAAGATCAAATCCTTTTGGTTTTGCGCCAGTGACACGATATACGTTTTATGGCTTCCTGTTTGTGAGTTCCTCCGTCCCTGAAGCGCCGCTTGGAAGAGTTGGAGCATTGAACCTCCCGCGACAACATAGATTCCATCACGACTTAATGCGTGCAGATAATCTGAAATCGGATGATATCCGTTCACAGCCAGGATCAGGTCATATTGTTGGACGCTTTGGGTGAAACCTTCCCGCGTGTAATCAATAACGCGATCCGCGCCAAGCGAGCGGACCATTTCCAGATTCCTCGTGCTGCATACAGCAGTGACTTCCGCTCCGAATGCTTTAGAAATCTGTACCGCAAATGTTCCCACACCACCCGAAGCGCCATAGATCAACACCTTTTGTCCAGACTGGATGCTACCTATATCGCGTAATCCCTGCAAGGCAGTCATCGCTGCTTCGGGAACTGCCGCAGCCTGCTCGAACGTCAGGTTGATCGGTTTCAGCGTGATTAGATTTTCCTTGACACAGACATACTCGGCGAAAGTGCCGCGACCGGTTGCACTGGGCACATACCCGAAAACATCATCGCCCGGCTTAAATTGCTTGACGTTACTACCTATCGCCTCAACCCGCCCGGCTAGATCAGCCCCCAATATCTTGTTTTTGGGACGGAAAAGACCTCCGGGCATCAGTCGCATAAAAAACGGATTTGCCCGCAGCATTCTTAAATCACGCGAATTGAGAGAGGCTGCATAAATTTGGATCAGCACCTCGTCTTCTTGCGGGACTGGTTTCACCACCTCCCGGAGCTGAAGGACATCCGGTGAACCATATTTTGGGCAGACAATCGCTTTCATCACGCGCCTCCATTGAGCTTATCGTAAAGATGACCAATAACTAATCCAAGGGCGAGAAACCTTGGTATGTTCATTCCTGAGTCAATCAAAAGATAGACAAAGGAATTGTTCGGGTCAGCAAGGGTTGAAAGGACTTCGATCATAAGCATGGCGGCAAAGCCAAGGGTCAATGCCTTGAGGATGGGATTTTTACCGGGAATCCTGTCAAAGAAACGAAGCAGGAAAAAGCTGACGCACACTGCGATTACCACACCGCCAACGAATGCTTCAACAAGAGCCACAGGTAGTGAAGAGATCGAGAAGGCGGCTTTATACAGTGCGGCGATGGGCGATATGGAAATTGCGAAGTCAATGATCCAGAAAGCCGCGCCTCCCGCTCCGGTCAACCTTAACAGTTTCTGGTAGAACGTCGTGTGACGTCTGTCGCGTGTTTCGACCTGTGGTATGGGCTTCCATGTCTGTCCACCTATTTCGCTTGAGCAGGCATGGAAGCGCCTGTGGATAAATCGGGTTCTTCGTAAAGCCGGCTGTAAAGCCAGCCAATCCCTATCCCGAGCACCGGAATCCTTATTGCATTAAATAATGCGCCGAGGAGAAAGGAACGCAGAGCGCCGTTCGTAACCGCGAGAAAACTCGAGGGACCTTGGAGTAAGATCGTGGCAATGACCAGGACAATGATGCTTAATATCACGGATTTTGAAAACGGTTTCTTTGTTGGAATCTTGTCATAGAAACGAAGCAGGAAATAACTGACGCAGAATCCGATGATCAGCCCGCCGAATAAAGCTTGAAGCAGCATCGGGTAATAAGAAATGGACATGATTGCCCGGTATTCCGCTGCAATCGAAGTCCGGGAAATGGCGAAGTTTGCCAGCCAGAAAGCTAAGCCTCCTGCTAGGGTAAGTACGAAAGTTTTTTTCCAGATTCCTTTTGAGTTTTTCATTTTTTCTCCTTTCTTCATTGAGGACTTACTGATAACTGAGGTTTCACTGCCTTGATGGAAAGCCACAAAGCCAGGGAAACTTCTGCAATAAAACTGATCACCAAGCAGGGATAAGCGATGACCGCTAAATCAGGGAGGATCAAACGCTGGCAGACATAGATGAATTGACAAATCCCATCCGCGATCAACAACATGCCGAGTATCTTTGGAAGAAATCTTGATTTAAGAACCAGCCAACCGAGCGGAAAGAGCCAGACACCATAAGGTACCTGGGCGATAAAGACCCCATTTTTGTATAAACTGACAAAAAACACAGCCAGCGCCTGCAGTTGATCTGGCTGGAAGGCTTTGATGGTTTCAAACCCATTCAAGATCACCAGGCTGGCAAACAGGCAAAGTGAACTGAATAACCAGACAGCGAAACCTGCTACATTGAATAACAGGAACAATAAGGCTAAATCTTTATTCGCCGGTTTCAACAGCACGTACAAAGCCCAGGCTGCTGCCAGGAAAAACGCAACTGAGAACAGATTGATCACAAAACCAATTCGGAATTGGATTTCATGGGTCATGATGTGATTGACTGTGACCGGTGCTTCCACAAACACAAAATTTCCGAACAAATTGGCGATGACCGAGGTGATCACGTAAAGCAAATAAAGCAAGCCGGCGATTCTGGCGATTTTATTGATTGAATTCATTTTATATCTCCTTGTTTGATGGAAATTGATCCGTTCCTTGAGTGGAATTCCAACATGATTTACGATTTGACCTAATAAACTTTCATTATTTCCTCAATTCAGGTTATTCACCTTCAATAATTTCATCAGATAACCAGTGCCATTTCTCGAGGCTACTCATACAAATGCGGAGGTCAACAAGTAGCTAGTGAACAGTAGAGCCGCTATCTGCTTGTGTTGGAGCGAGGATGCCATTTACCTGAGACCGAAGACAACATCAGCCAAGGTTCGATAACAATATTAATCAGTACGTGGACAAATATACACGGACCCAAATTACGTCCACCCACAAGATATAGGATAGCAAGAACAATCCCTAAAACAGATGTCGAGAGGATTGCCGGAAATGTAAACTTGAATTCACCCTTGAAAAGAATCCATGCAGTGTGGGCTAATCCAAAAACAATGCCGGAAATGATGATTTGGAGGATGGGATCTACATCTCTCGACATGAGCATATCCATGGTCCAGCGTCGAAAAAAGACTTCTTCGACAATACCGCCGACCAGCGCCGAGAGAATCCCCAGGAGTTTGAATAGCGAGATTTCTTTCTGTTTCGCCAAAACCAAAGGGATGGATTTCATTGTGTATAGAACATAGGCAACAGCAGTGATTGTGGCGAGTATCCACGCCAATGGAGGTGCAATGGATTCCCTCTCGAAGCCGAGATTTTGAAAAAGGAGGATTGGGCGCCCCAAAAGGCTCATCACCAATGGGCTGGACATAAATAATGAGGTCATGCCCAAAATCAATGCAGTCTTTGCTCGATCATTCATTTTTTTCTTGTTTGAACGATATGAATGAGTTTCATCGGGTTGGACTTGAACGACCGAGACCAGTGGTACGCCTAGGTCACGAATTCTCTTCAGCAGTCCATGCAGGGCAGCCTGATCAGCCAAAGGTCCAGAAAGAAGCGTATTGCCTTTCTCTTCCAGCGTGATGGTCAAGCCTTCGAATAGGTGTTTCCATTGACTGTCCAAATGTCCTTTGATCCTGATCTGATAGATCATGGGTTGCATTGGGTCAGGTCGGGGAGTGGGTTTGCTTGACATCGGTTTGTGTCACTTGTTCGGTACACAGACAATATACCTACGCCAGAGTGTCAACGATAGACACTTTGGTGTGGATGAGAGTGTTGTTTTGAATTGTTGAAGAAAAAAGGGGATTAGATCAAGCCCAACTCACGAGCGCGGGCGATCGCTTCGGTGCGTCGCTGTACTTGCAATTTGTCAAAAATTCTACGATTGTGCCCCTTGACGGTGTCCAATGCCAGAAATAGGCGCTCACCAATCTCTTGATTGGACAGCCCCCGGGCGATGAGCCGCAGTACTTCCAATTCGCGTTGACTCAACGGCTCGATCAGGAACGTGGAGCGAGGTCGCTCCGATTTGTCTTTGCTTTCCCCCTGCTCTGCTTCAAGCGCCGACAGAAGCATGTCTGTGTAGTCTGGCATGATTTTACGAGCGGAGGCTTCGCGAAGCAGTCCCATCATGCTATTGCCTTCATCAACGAATATGCGGACGTAGCCCTGCTGTTCAGCCAAAGCAAGAGCGTGTTGCAAAGATGGGAGAGCGGAAAGGAGATCGCCTTGCGCGTGATATGCCAGTGACTGCAACATCCAAATCTCGATGGCACTTCCATTCCTCCTGCCTTCTTCCGCGTCTTTCTGCAAACGCTCTAATAATCCCTTTAGTTCATCAATGGAACCATCTGCACGATCATTCTGATAACGAACCAGCAGTATCCTGGCAAAGGTGATGTGATCAAACTCGCGCAGGTAACTCAGTTCGTTCTCGGTGGATAATCCTTGCTCGCGCGCCCAGTTCAGCGCTTCATCCAACCGACCCTGAGTCAACCACACCCGTGCCTTGCGCGTTGCAAGCGGGCGCACATTTGGAGAGAAGTTTGCATCGTATACGCGCTCGGCATCTTCGAGCAATTGAAGCGCGCCATCCAGATCGCCCTGGGCTTGTCGTATGCGCGCCATTGCCGCACGCCAGCGATACGGGTTTTGCTGCAACCCTCCAAGTTCGCCCAAAGACTGGCTTGTGAGCAGGCATTGGGTCGAAATCTCCAGGTCGTTATGTTCATAGTGAAGATTACTCATGCCCACGTACATATCCGCCGCGCCTTGCAAGACCCGCGCGCGTGTTCCTGTCGCCCACTGCAACCCTCGTTTATAAGTGTCCATCGCCTCGTGGAGATGACCTTGCGTGATTTGTATATCCGCCAAAGTGATGACACCACCTAATGCGGGAGAAATATACCCGCCTAGTTGCAAGTTCTCCATACCTTCGGCAGTCATCTGACGGGCAGTGTCGAGGTCTCCATTCGTCCATGCGACGAGTCCCAATTGCGCGGCTGCCCCGCCGAGCATCAGATGATCGCCCTCGGGCGCGAATTCGAGAACCCGCTGGGCGTATTTCACGGTTTCGGGCATATCACCCCGCCCCAAGGCTTGTCCGCCGCGGGTCAGGGCGATCAAACCTGACAGGCGGCGAAATTGCTCCTCGTCTACTACAACCATCCTTCGGCTTCGCTCAGGACGAGTCCCATCAAGTGGAGATTCTTGTTGACCATCCATGTTGAGCCATTGTTCGGCATCTCGCAAGCGGGATTCCACGCTCTCGTTCTCGCCGCGGGACATTGACGCCGAGGCATACGCATAACAAAGAACAGGTCTGACGCGGACCACTTCGTCAGGCAGCGCTTTTAGCCAACTGAGCAAGGTGGAAAACTGGCGATTGATGTTCACGACTGGAAAAATCAACTCTATCAAGTCCGCGGCTCTTGCAAACTCTTTGGCAGCCAGCGCGTGGTGGATGGAGTCGGACTGCAAATCGTTCTGTTCGTACCATGCGCTCGCAAGCGAATGAAGATGTATTACTTGAGCAGACTGTATATCCATCAAGTGTGCTCGTAAAACATCAACGAAAAGGTGATGATAACGATACCATTGGCGCTGGTCATCCAATGGTATGAGAAACAAGTTGTTGTGTTCCAGAAAAAACAGCATTTCCTTGCTGTCTTGCCGCCCTGTGATTGCATTACATAGAGATGCACACAACTTATCAAGAATCGCGGTTTGTAGTAAGAAGTTACGAATAGGTTCGGGCTGACGTTGAAGGACTTCTTCTGCCAGATAATCCAATACAAAACGATGACTGCCCGTGAATGCCTGTATAAAACTGGCTCTGTCCTCCCGTCCCTGCATGGAAAGCGCCGCCAACTGCAAACCGGCGATCCAGCCTTCGGTGCGGGATTCGAGCGCAGAGACATTTTCATTCGATAGATTCAGTCCCATCATCCGGTTGAGAAACTCGGCGGCTTCGGATGGAGTAAAGCGCAAGTCGGCGGCGCGCAGTTCGGTCAACTGACCGCGTACGCGCAATCGTGCCAGCGGCAGGGATGGGTCTTCGCGCGTGGCGATGACCAGATGCATCTGTGGCGGCTGGTGTTCGAGAAGGAAGGCTAGGGTTTGATCAACAGGTTGAGAATCAATCGAGTGGTAGTCATCAAGGATGAGGAGAAAGTTTTCGGGGATGGCGGAAATTTCGTTGAGCAGCGCCGTTAAGATTATTTCATTTGACGGCGGCTGATGCTGCGAAGCGTGGTGCGCCGCCAGCAAAGCATCGCCTATTCCCGCCTGGATTTTTTGTAATGCGGCAATCAGGTACGTAATGAAACGGACTGGATCGCTGTCCCCTTCATCTAATGATAACCATGCGACCGGTCTCCCGCACGTTGCGATCCATTCGCTGACCAATGTGGTCTTGCCAAAGCCGGCAGAAGCGGAGATGAGGGTCAGTTTGCAGCCCGAAGAAAGACCCTCATTCAGCCGCTCGATCAGGCGGGTCCGTGGGACGATGCTAGGGCGGGAAGGAGGAAGGTATAGTTTTGTGGTCAGGAGCTGGGTGACCATGGATCCATTATAAGATATACCGAGTTGTTCTTTACAACAAAAAGCGTCCTCCAGTGGTGAAGGACGCTTCGTTCGCATTGCTGCCTATATGCCCTACGCTCGTTTACGAAACTTATACCCGTATAGGATCACCCCATCATAATCTTCGGGCGGTACTGCAAAGCCTCTGCCAAATGCGCGGACTGTATCTCTTCGCTTCCTGCTAGGTCTGCAATGGTGCGTGCCAATTTCAGGATGCGATGATAGGCTCTTGCTGATAACTGCAACTGGCTCATCGCCGCCCGCATCAGGCTCTGACCTTCGGGCTGCAACTGACAATATTGCCTCACCTCCCCGATACGCATGTCTGCGTTGCAGATGACTCCTTCAACATTTGCAAAACGTTTAATTTGAATATCCCTTGCTGCTTGGACACGTTTGCGAATTGACTCACTTGTCTCGCCGAGACGATCTCCACTTATTTTTTCATAATCCACTCGCGGGAACTTCGATGTGAATATCAATCCGGTCAAGCAATGGACCGGAGATTTGTTTTTGATATTTAGTGATGACAGCAGGCGCGCATGTGCAGGCTTTATCTGCCGATCCATCTTGAAATTTCGAAATGGTGTACACAATTGGATACATTCAAAAACTGAAAGTTAGGTCTATTTTCCTCGCAAGTGGTACGGCACATTGATGATGACAATTCCCTCATGCCGTTTCAATTGACTGCGCAGTAAGTCTGCGGTGTTGGTGTGCAAAGCGGCAGTGATTCGGTTATCTGAAATAAACTCAGGCACAATAATGGTAAGGGTTTCACCGGGCTGTCGGCGTGAAGAAATCTCAGTAATATATTCCAGCATAGGTTCGAGGAAGAGACGGTAGGGTGAGTTTAGCATCACCATGCGGACGCCATCTCCCCACATTTCCCATTTTTTGCGTACTTTCTCTGCCTCAGCAGGTTCAACAGCTACATGAACAACAGTTACATCATCCGACAGCATGCGCGCATAGCGCAAAGCAGCCAGTGTACCCTGATGTACGCCGCTTACTGGCATAATGATTCGATGACGATTCTTGTGTGGAGGGATTGCACCAAAATTGTCGAGTGATAGGTTGTTTGCAACCTTTTTATAGTGATGATGGATCGAAAAGAAAATGGTGACCAGTACTGGAGTCAGGATCAGGACGACCCATGCGCCTTCTCTGAACTTGGTCACTGCAAAAACGACCATGACCACAGCCGTACAAAGCGAGCCAAAGCCGTTGATGACCATGCGGGTTTTCCATCCTTTTTCAAATTTGAGCACTGACCCCGGTTCCACGATCTCTTCGCCCGGCTTCAAGTGACCGATCTTCCACCAACGGCGAGCCATGCCCGCCTGAGATAAAGTAAAGGAAAGGAACACGCCAATTGCATATAAAGGAATAAGCCTTGTTACGCTTGCTTGAAAAATAATGATGAGGAACGAGGCGATCACAGCCAGAGTCATGATGCCGCGTGAATAGACGAGGCGGCTGCCGCGATAGGTTAACTGGCGCGGGAGGAAACCATCCCCGGCATGAAGCGCACCAAGCCGTGGAAAATCCGCAAAGGCGGTATTAGCTGCCATGATGAGGATGACGGTCGTGCCTGAGATTAGCATGTAATACAACAAGCCTCTGCCGTCAAAGATGGTGCGTGCCAATTGCGAAATGACGGTCTCTTCTTCTGAAAAAACGGCTTGTACTTTTCCCGTCAAGAAAGATAAACCAAGAAAGAGCGAACCAAGGATCACCGACATCCAGACCAGGGTGATGCCAGCATTTCTGCTGCGTGGTTCTTTGAAGGCAGTGATACCGTTCGAGATCGCCTCCACGCCTGTGAGGGCGGTGGTGCCGTTAGCGAAGGCATGTAACAAGATGAACGGGGTGATGACCGAAATAATGTTGTGCGCTTCAAAATGCGGCGGGTCGATCACGGCTCCCAGAGACCCGGCGAAGAAACGATACATCCCGTATCCAACGGTCAGCACCATGATCACAACGAAGAAGTAAGTTGGAATGGCGAATGCGGTACCTGACTCTTTCACACCTCGCAGATTGATAAGCATGATGAGCAAGACCGCTGCAACCGCGATCCAAACGCGATATTCAAACAAGTTTGGATATGCTGAAACGATCTGGGCAACGCCAGAGGATACCGACACGGAAACGGTCAGGATGTAATCGGTGAGCAAAGCAGCGCCAGCAGTTTGAGCGGGCAATTCGCCAAGGTTATCACGCGCCACAATGTAAGCACCGCCGCCGCCCGGATAGGCATGGATGGTCTGTTCGTACGAGATGGTCACAATTGCCAGCAAGGTGATGATGGCAATTGAGATCGGGAAAAGATAGCCATATGCTACTGTCCCTGCGGCGGCGATGACGCCGAGAATTTCCTGCGTGGCATACGCCGTGGACGATAGTGCATCTGACGCAAAAACCGCCAGCCCCACGGCTTTGCCAATGGTCTGGTGTGGCGCGTCGGCTGTAGATAATGGTCTGCCGATAAAAAAGGATCGAAATGTACGTTGGGGCGTGTGGGTTGTTTCCCGCTCAATAATGGGGGATTGGGCACTTTCACTGCTATTGATCATACTGAAAAGATTCTCCTGGGAAGCGGAACGCAAAATAGGGCATGTTCCAAACAGAAGGAGTCTATTCAGTTGTCAGTCAAATTGGTGTTAAGAAGGTATCAAGAGGGGTCAAGAAAAGGTCAAGATTTCATCAATTTAGACTTTCAACCGATACCCCACCCCCGGCTCGGTGTGGATGTAGGTCGGGCGCGATGGGTCGGGTTCGATCTTCCCCCGTAAATTGCTAATGTTAACCCGCAGAATGTGCATGTCATCGTAGCCGTCGCCCCACACCTGTCGCAGGAGTTGATGATGGGTAATAACCTTGCCCGCGTGCGTTACCAAAACTTTTAACAAGTCATATTCCGTTGGCGTGAGTTGGATTTCTTTTTCATTGACCATGACCAGGCGACGGGCAAGATCCACGCTTAAGCCTTTGGACTCAAACACCGGTTCATTCACCGCTGACGATTGTTTGCGCAACGCGACTCTCATCCTCGCTAGAAGCTCGCCCGTGCCGAACGGTTTGGTGAGGTAGTCATCCGCACCTGCGTCGAGCGCGGCGATCTTATCCTGCTCGGCTTCGCGGACGGATAAGATAATGATGGGCGTCTGACTCCACTCACGCAGGCGGCGCGTCACTTCGATGCCGTCAATGTCGGGCAATCCCAGATCAAGGATGATCATATCAGGGCGGTGACTGAGCACGGCTTGCAGTGCTTCTTCTCCTAACGCAGATTCGTACACGGTGAAGCCTTGTGCGCTCAATGCTGCACGCAAATAGCGCCGAATGGGCGCTTCATCATCCACGACCAGAATGCGTTGATTGGTGGTTGTCGTCATATGCTCAATGGTAATTCAACTTCCAAAATTGTGCCGCCGCCTTCACGGTTTTTGGCGCAGACTTCGCCGCCATGCGCTTCGACAATGCCCTTGCTGATGGAGAGTCCCAGCCCCGTGCCGCTGACACTCTCAGGGCGTTGGACTCGGTAGAATTTGTCAAAGACGCGGGAAAGGTCCTCGGACGGAATCCCAGCTCCACGGTCCAGAATTTGGAGGCGGGCTTTTGAGTCATCCAACGAAGCGGTCACTTCGATCAACGAATTCTGCGGCGAGTACTTGATGGCATTCTCCAAAAGATTGACAATGACCTGCGCCATGAGCGTGAAGTCCATTGGCAAGAGCGGGAAGTTTGCAGGTACATCCACTATGATGTGATTCTTTTCGGCGCGTTTGCCCAACTGTTCGAGGGCAGTGCCGACCAGATCCTGCACATCACAAGGTTCAAGGTGCAATTTGATCGCGCCGCTTTCGATGCGTGTCATATTCAGAAGATTTCCCACCAGACGATTGAGCCGATCTGCTTCGCCGCGTGCGTTTTCGATCAGCGTATTGCGGGTTGGTTCATCGATCTTTACATCTTTTTCATCGAGCGCAGAGAGAGCGCCTGTGATGGCAACCAGTGGTGTGCGCAGGTCATGCGAAATGGAGTTGAGCAAAGTGTTCTGCAATTTCTCTGCCGATTGCAGCAATGCGATCTGACGATTCTGTTCTTCAAGTTGTGCGCGTTCGATGGCTTGCGCGCCTTGGTTGGCAAAGGCTTCCATCAATCGGCGCTGCGCGGATGTGAGGTCTAAGTTGGAGGTGCTTGGCTTGCCAATGCCTAACACGCCCACTACACCTTTGGATGTTTTGAGCGGCAGGTATCGCAACTGCGCCGCAGGCAGGGTATTGGTGTGCCGTCCTGCGGGTTCCGCGTGACGGTACACCCAATCTGCCACGGCTTGCTCTTCTTCGTTCAAGGTCATTTCTTTGCTGAGCGCACGCGTAACGAGATGATTATTTTCTGGCAGCAGCACCGCGATATTACGGCTAAAGGTCTGCTCCATATGTTTTTGCAGGACAGACAAAATGGTCTCGATGTCGGCGGCGGATGCGAGGTCGCGGCTGAGATCATATAGCTCTGCCGTTTCCGCCTCACGCTCACGCGCCGCCTGTGCCTGCTCGCTCGCCCGAGCCGTCAACTGGCTGATGACCACTCCCACCAAAAACAAACCGATGAAGGTGATGATGTATTCAGTATCCGATACTGTAAATGTAAAGAAGGGATGTACAAATAGAAAATCGAAGGTCAACACGCCCAGTAATGATGCAAAGATGGCAGGTCCACGCCCAAGATAGACAGCGGCAAAAACGACCGCCAGCAGATACACCATAACGAGATTGGTCGCTTCGATGCGCCCGCCGATCAACATGCCTGCGCCAGTTGCCAGCGCCACCAAAAACAGACTCCACAAATAACGGTTGATCGGGCTATGCAAGCGCAGCGGGTTTTCTTCTGCGGGAACTGAGGGTTTGTCGGCGCTGGTCACCACATACACATCAATATCACCGCTCTGATGGATAAGTTTATCCACCAGGGAACCGCGGATCAATTCCTGCCAGCGCGGGCGCAGTGGTTTACCTGCCACGATCTTGGTGATATTGTTCTTGTGAGCAAACTCAATGATGGTCTCTGAAACCGCATCCATCGAATTGCTGGTAGATAACGTGTAAGACCGTGCGCCCAATTCTTCTGCCAATTGCAAAATGCTCGCTACACGGTCTCGCTTTTCTGGTGACATGGAAGCGAACTGCGGCGTTTCCACATATAGCGCGATCCATTCGGCGTTGAGTTCATCGGCAAGCCGCCGCGTGGTGCGGACGAGTCTCTCGCTCAACGGGCTGGGACTGATGCACACCAACAAACGTTCACTCGCCGCCCAAATGCCTTGAATGGCGCGGGTCTGCATGTAGGCACGCATTTGGTCATCCACGCGTTCGGCGGCTCGGCGCAAAGACATCTCGCGTAAGGCGGTCAGATTCCCCTTGCGGAAAAATTTTTGGATCGCCCGCGCCGCCTGATCGGGAACATAAACCTTGCCCTCTTGCAAACGCGCAAGCAACTCGTCGGGCGGCAGGTCGATCACTTCGATCTCGGCGGCTTCATCGATCACGCGGTCTGGTACCGTCTCGCGGACAATGACTCCCGTCACTTGTGCCACGATGTCGTTCAGACTTTCAAGGTGCTGGATGTTGAGCGTGGTGTACACGTCAATGCCCGCCGCGAGAATCTCCTGCACATCCTGATAACGTTTGGCATGACGCGAGCCTGGCGCGTTGGTGTGCGCAAACTCATCCACCAAAACAAGTTGTGGATGGCGTGCAATAACACCATCCACATCCATTTCAGGCAGGGTCACATTGTGATAATCCACCTGCTTGCGCGGCAAAACTTCCAAATCTTCTACAAGTTCTTCCGTCTCAACGCGTTTATGAGTTTCAATATAACCCACCACCACATCCACGCCCTGAAGTTTGCGCTGGTGCGCGGCTTCGAGCATGGCGTAGGTTTTGCCCACGCCCGCCACATAGCCAAGAAATATCTTGAGCCGTCCACGCCTGGTTTCTTCGGCTTGGATGTTTTTCAAAAGTTCATCAGGGTTGGGGCGTTTGTCCATCAAAATTATTGTATCCCATCGAGTGCAAGATTCAACAAGAGGACATTGACTCGCGGCTCGCCAAAGATTCCAAACTGACGCCCTTCGGTATATTTCTCTACCAGGGATGTAACTTCCGCCTCACTCCACCCGCGAGCGGATGCCACACGAGAGACCTGATACAACGCCGCAGCCACGCTGATGTGCGGGTCGAGTCCGCTGGCAGAGGCAGTGACCAAGTCCACAGGAATCGGGAGCGGGTTGTTCGGGTCAACAGCTTGGAGCGCATCTATTCGTGCTTGGACGATTTCTTCCAATGACGGATTCATCGGTCCATAGTTGGAGCCAGAGGAAGCGGCAGCATTGTATCCCGTGGCAGAAGGACGACCCCAAAAATATTTCGGATCATCGAACTGCTGACCGATGAGTTCGGAGCCGTAGGTTTTACCGTCAATCACAACGAGACTTCCATTCGCTTGATGCAGAAAGAGGACTTGGGCAAGTCCTGTCACAGTGAGTGGATAGATCACACCAGTAATAATGGTAAACAATGCCAGCAACGTGATCGCTGGACGAAGTTGTGCTTTCATGAAAAGACTCCAGAGGTGAGCAGCAACGTCCATGCGATGGTGAACATGAAAAGCCACGGGCGCATAGGGACGGGAATGTGCAAGGTGTTGGGCGCAACACTGGCAGCCGCAAGCCCAGCCGTGGAAAGTATGCCAACAAGTTTGGAAGGGGAAAGTTTTGTTTTCATTTTTACTCCTGAGTTCTTAGTGGGCACGCTTGAAGCGTGACCTACACAAGGTGTAGCGCCACCAACAACATATCAATAACCTTGATCCCGATGAACGGCACGAGCAGACCGCCGAGACCGTAGATCAGGAGATTGTCGCGTAAGAGTTGTGCCGCCCCAACCGCTCGATACGGCACACCGCGCAATGCAAGCGGAATCAGCGCAATGATGATGAGCGCGTTGAAGATCACCGCCGACATAATGGCGCTTTCTGGCGTGGCAAGGCGCATGATGTTGAGCGCGTTCAATTGCGGATACGTGCTGGCGAAGGCGGCTGGGATGATGGCAAAGTATTTGCTCACGTCATTAGCGAGACTGAAGGTGGTCAAAGCTCCGCGAGTCATCAGCAGTTGTTTGCCGATCTCCACGATCTCGATTAACTTGGTCGGGTTGCTGTCCAAGTCCACCATGTTGGCGGCTTCGCGCGCGGGCTGCGTGCCTGTGTTCATCGCCACGGCAACGTCGGCTTGAGCGAGGGCGGGCGCGTCATTGGTGCCGTCGCCTGTCATGGCAACCAAGCGTCCGCCCGTTTGATATTCACGGATGAGTTTGAGTTTGGCTTCGGGCGTGGCTTGCGCGAGAAAATCGTCCACACCTGCTTCGGCGGCGATGGCAGCAGCCGTCAGCGGATTGTCGCCTGTGATCATCACGGTCTTGATACCCATCTTGCGCAATTGCGCGAAGCGTTCCTTCATGCCGCCTTTGACGATGTCTTTCAAGTGAATGACTCCCAGCGCCTTGTTGTCGCGAGTCACTACCAGCGGAGTCCCCCCGGCTCGGGCAATGGAATCCACTGTCGGCTTGAGGTTTGAGGCGACGCCGTTTCCATTGGATTGAATCAATCCGATCATCGTATCAGGCGCGCCTTTTCTAATTTGAGTTCCGTTGAAGTCAACTCCACTCATACGCGTTTGCGCGGTGAAGGGAATAAAGTGCATACCGTCTACGGTGTGACCGCGCAGACCAAATTTTTCTTTGGCAAGCACCACGATGGAACGACCTTCGGGAGTCTCGTCGGCAAGGGATGCGAGTTGTGCGGCTTCGGCAAGTTCGTTGGTATTGGAGCCATTGACTGGTATGAACTCGACCGCTTGACGATTGCCGAGAGTAATGGTGCCCGTCTTGTCGAGCAGGAGAACATCCACATCGCCCGCCGCTTCAACGGCGCGACCCGACATGGCAATGACGTTGCGCTGGATCATTCTGTCCATGCCCGCGATGCCGATGGCAGAAAGCAAGCCGCCGATAGTGGTGGGGATGAGACATACGAGCAGTGCGATGAGCACAGTGATGGTGATGGGCGTGCCGCTGCCGCTGGCATCCACGCTGTAAATGGAATACGGCAGCAGTGTGGCGCAGACGACGAGAAAGATGATAGTGAAACCCGCCAACAAAATATTGAGCGCAATTTCGTTGGGTGTCTTCTGGCGTTTCGCGCCTTCGACCATGCTGATCATGCGGTCGAGAAATCCCTGCCCAGGGTCGGCACTGACGCGGATGATGAGCCAGTCGGAAAGGAGCCGCGTGCCGCCTGTGACAGCGGAACGATCACCGCCCGCCTCACGCACAACGGGAGCTGATTCGCCCGTCACAGCGCTTTCATCCACCGAAGCGATTCCAACGACGATCTCTCCGTCGGCGGGGAGAATATCGCCAGCCACGACAAGATATAAATCGCCTTTTCGCAATGTTGTTGACGAAACAATTTCATGCTCAACGTTCGCGCCCTCAACCTGCAAACTTTCCACTTTCAACTTTCCAACTTTCTTCGCGGGCGTATCTTGTCTTGCCTTACGCAAGGACTCGGCTTGCGCCTTGCCGCGTCCCTCTGCTACGGCTTCGGAAAAATTGGCGAACAAGACCGTGAACCACAGCCACAAAGCAATTGCACCGATGAACCCTACGGGCGCTTCGCCTTGACCGATCAGGGATTGAATCCACAACAGGGTGGTGAGCACGCTGCCCACTTCCACCACGAACATGACAGGGTTGCGCACCATCCAGCGTGGGTTGAGTTTGATAAAAGATTCCAGCACAGCGCGTTGGTACATCTCGCGGCGGGCTTGGGTTTTGTTTTTAGTAGTCATAGTAATTCCATTTTCTAAACACAAAGGACACGAAGGTCACCAAGGAAAACCTTTGTAATACCTTTCTCCTTTGTGTACTTTGTGACCTTCGTGTTTAATATCATCCGAAGATCATCAAATGCTCAACAATTGGTCCCAACGCCAGAGCGGGCAGGAAACTCAGTGCGCCGACGATGATGATGACGCCGATGACCCAAGCAATGAAAAGCGGAGTATGTGTGGGCAGGGTTCCCGCACTCGCTGGGACTTTCTTCTTATTCGCCAGCGAGCCAGCAATTGCCAAAACGGGAATCGCCAGCCAATAACGCGCGATGAACATGGCAATGCCGAGCGCGATGTTATAGAAAGGCGTGTTCGCACCCAGCCCTGCAAATGCCGAGCCGTTGTTATTGCCCGCGGACGAGAACGCATACAACACTTCACTAAATCCATGTGCAGACGGATTGAAGATCGTCGCACGTCCTGCTTCAGTCATCAACGCGACAGCAGTCCCGAGTAGCACAACCATCACAGGGATGAGAATGACGATGGACGCCATCTTCATTTCGTAGGCTTCGACCTTCTTGCCAAGATATTCGGGTGTGCGTCCCACCATCAAACCAGAGACAAAGACCGCGATAATGACAAATGCCAACATGCCGTACAAACCCGACCCCACGCCGCCATAGATGATCTCGCCGAGTTGCATGAGCCACATCGGGACGAGTCCGCCCAGCGGCATGAAGGAGTCATGCATCGAATTCACCGAGCCGTTCGACGCGGCAGTCGTCACCGTTGCCCACAGCACAGAGTTCACGATCCCAAAGCGCACTTCCTTGCCTTCCATATTTCCGCCAGGGTTCGTCGCGGACTGCGTCTGGTCAATGCCGAGTTTTGCAAACATCGGGTTGCCGCTTTGTTCCGACCAAACCGCCACACCCAACAACGCAATCAGCACGATCGTCATCACTGCCAGCAACGCCCAACCCTGGCGGGTATCGCCCACCATCTTGCCGTAGGTGTAACAAAGCGCAGCAGGAATCAGAAGGATGGACAACATCTCTAAGAAGTTTGAAAACGGAGTTGGGTTTTCCAGTGGGTGCGACGAGTTGACATTGAAGAATCCGCCGCCATTGGTGCCGAGTTGTTTGATGGCAATTTGCGAAGCAGCAGGTCCCACCGCGATGACTTGCGCCTCATTCCCCGCCGACGGTTGAATCAGCGACACGGTCTGATACTCGCTGAAAGTTTGCACTACGCCTTGCGATACCAGTGCCAATGCCAATACGAGAGAAAGCGGCAAGAGAATGTAGAGAACTGAGCGGGTCAAGTCCACCCAAAAGTTGCCTACCCCCCTCTGTCCCCCCATTTTGGAGTTCTCAAAATGGGGGGATGAAAGGGGGACGCTCACAATTCCGCGAATCAATGCAACCAACACCGCCATACCTGTTGCGGCAGAGACAAAATTCTGCACGGTCATACCAAGCATTTGCGTGAGATAACTCATGGTCGTCTCGCCGCCGTAGCCCTGCCAGTTGGTGTTGCTGGCAAAGCTCACTGCCGTATTCCACGCGGAGTCGGGTGAGACCGCGCCGAGTCCCTGCGGGTTGAGAGGGAGAATCCCTTGCAGGCGTTGCAGTAGATAAACCGCGATTACGCCGAAGATGTTGAAGACCAACATCGCGACGGCGTAGATTTTCCACGTCATTTCGGCTTTCGAGTCAATGCCTGAGAGGCGATAAAGGAATCGCTCAACGGGACCCAGTATCGGGTCCAGAAAGATGCGCTCGTTTTGGTAAACCTTCGCCATGTACGCGCCGAGCGGCTTTGTCAAGAGGAGCAAAGTTCCAAAGTAAAAAATCAATTGCAGCCAGGTGTTCATCCGAACCACTCCGGTTTGACAAGCGCAAGGACGAGATAAAGCAACAGCCCGAGCGCGGCAATTCCAGCCATCCAATAAAGCGGATTCATGATTTGTCCTCCCGCAATCCATCGAGCACATTAAGCAGCCCAATGGAAAGTAAAAAGAACAGAACGGTTAAGCCAAGAAATACAAGGTCGTTCATGCGTGCCTCCATTGAGGTAGTGTATTCAGTTGTTGGTCAATTTGGGGTTAAGAGGAATGTAGAGGAAGTCAAGAAAAGGTAAAGATGATCACATCATCAACTTCGGGCGGTATTGCAGCGCTTCCGCCAAATGTGGGGACTGTATCTGCTCGCGCCCTGCCAAGTCAGCGATGGTGCGGGATAATTTGAGGATGCGGTGATAGGCGCGCGCTGACAAATTGAGTTGTTTCATTGCCGCCCGCATCAAGCTCTGACCTTCGGGCTGCAATTGGCAATATTGCCTTACCTCGCCGATACGCATATCTGCGTTGCAGATAACTCCCTCAACATTTGCAAAACGTTTAGTTTGATTATCTCTTGCGGTTTGGACACGTTTGCGGATCGACGCACTCGATTCGCCGAGCCGATCTCCGCTTAGTTTTTCATAGTCCACACGTGGAACTTCGATATGAATATCAATGCGGTCAAGAATTGGACCAGAGATGCACTTCTGATATTTAGTCACAACAGCAGGCGCCCAGGGACAGGGGCGTGCATAATTGACCAATAACTCCCTACTGATAAAGGAGTAAATTTAGGAATGACTTGGCAAGTGCATAGAATAATTAATCACAAACCATCCAAACATACAAATTATTCGATCCATGCACACCAAGGATGGTAATCAGTTCAATATCAGCGGTACGGCTTGGTGCTGTGACGAACACCAGTAGTTTTTATTTTCCGCTTCGGCAAAGACTTGGTGCCTATTGACGTACAGCATATCAGGGTAAACAACTGCCAGACGAATTCGTGGAAGTAGTGAAACCGCCCGCTTGGCGGAAACTCATTCTAAAAAATGTGGATAAACTCAAAATCACTTCATTTTCCCTTATGCTCTGACGCCAAAAACAAGAGTGCGACTGAAATTACCTGTGCCCTAAAGCATCTTCTCCAACAAATATTCTTCATTAACCTTTTTGTATCCCATTGCCTCATACACAGATACTGCCGGGATATTACTGGCACGTACTTCCAACCGCGCTTCAGGTAGGTTTTGGGTTCGCAAATAACACAACCCCTCACCGACCAAATATTTTGCGATCTTCCGTCCTTGCCAGGCTGGGAGCACCATCACATCGTCCACGATCCCTGCGTTGTTCTGTCCATCCGGGTAGACAAGGATGCTGCCGATCAATTCGTTCGATGCTGAATAAGCACAGAGCGCGCAACCTGTTTCCCAGATCGGCGAGTGCAGCAAAAACTTAAGGTCTTCCACACTCTTTTGGTTTTGAGGAAAACTGGCGTTATAGACTTTCAGGTAGGCAGACTGTTCTTCTTCTGATTCAAGTTTTGATTGACGCAAGACAACCCCATCTGGCATGGATATAGAAGGGATGCCCTGCGAAGTATCCCGGTTCATGACAAACATCCGCTCGAATGGTTTGAAACCTTTCCCGAGCAGGTAATCAATGTCGGCTTTCTGGCTGACCATCATATCGGATGCCAACCGGATCTGATGCGCGTGGTATTCAGATTTAAATTCATCCACCCGTTCGCAAACGCGAACAAAAAGCATTTCGTGGATTGCTTCCGCCTGTTTGTGTTCCGGGCAGGCGAGGATGATCGTCCAAATGTCGTTGAGTTGCGCAGCAGGTCCATCCGTTATTAGAACCGGGAACATGGGTGCAAATCCCAAGATCTTCTGGTCGGCATCCACCATACAAAAAGCATTGTCCTTCTCTTTCAAAAGGGGATGATACGTATAGAATTCCGGACTATTCAATTTTGCATCCGGATATTTCTCCAGATAGAGGTTGAAAAATGATGCCAGTTCGGGGAGATCTGTTTCTTGATAATTCCTGATTTTCATATTTTCCATTTTCATTATGTTTGTGAATCGTGATCCGTTGTATTAGATATTGTCTTGCTCATATATAGATTGGTCAGTTCATAGCCCATTTTTTCATACAGCGCTATGGCATTGGTATTGTGGGCGAAGACGTGCAAGCCAACGCTTTCCACACCCAATTTCCATAATTTTTCGTGCAATGCTTTCATCGCTTTTTTACCAAATCCTTTGCCGTGAAATTCCTCTTTGATGACAAAATCATTAATGAAGGCACGGCGATGGGGCGCATCCAGATTCGACTGGAACCACATCACGCCCAGTTTGTTCCCCGTTTCATTATCGAAAATGGTAAACACATACTGGTCTTTGGTCGACAGTCCATCCGGCAGCAGGCTTTGAAATTCAGCGCGCGATTTATCCATCGCCTGCTCGGGCAGCCAGTTGCCGCTCTTGATCTTATCCTGTGCATAATCGAAAATCTCGCGCTCCAGAAAAGCATCAAAATCATTTTGTTCGATTGGGATGAGTGTAATCATTTTTCCTTATAAAGAAGCCAAAACCAAAAGTCCGAGTACATCACCGATGAAATGTGCGAGCCAGACCACCCACAGATTGTTGCGGCGGGCGAACATAGTGCCATACAGGATGGAATCGACCATGATCAGACCAACGTCCACGGCGACGATCAACGCTGGTCCCGAAGCATAGTGCGCCAATCCAAACAGGACGGATCCGACTCCGACCGCGGCTGCCGCGCCAATGAACGGAGTGAGTCTCCCCTGAATCAGTGTCCGGTAGGTCATCTCCTCGCCGATGAGAGAAACAGCCAGCAAGGATAACAAAACACCCCAACCGATCCCGCTCCCGAACGGCAACCGCGCCTGCACATGCGCCAGATACTCGGAGAAGTACGTCTTCGCCCACAACGCCACAGCAGGCTGCATGACAAATCCCACCAGCACGAACAAAACCCAATTGGCATGCAAGTCTGCCCCAAACGTACGGATTTTGAAGCCAAGTTCATTCCAAGTCCGCTTGCGGATGCGGCGCTCGATCAGCAGGTAGGCAATGGGGATCAACGCGAAGAAAGTTTTATAGGTAGGGACGAACCACATTCCCAGCAAGGTCACAGTTGTGATAAGGATGGTTTCAATCAAGACGAATTTGTTTTTCATGATCGTTTTCCTTCGAGTTTGGTCAACAGGAATATTGCACCGACAAGTAATCCGCTTACGCCGATCAACCCCGTGGGGTTTGGACCGAGTAAAGGGCTGAAGCTGATGAATGAGACTAGTGCCGGCATCTCACCGATAGGATTCCCACATACAGATAGGCATGTTTTTTCAGGATAGTTGTCTCCTTGCCGGCTCCATGACCAAATTTATGCAGCGCCAAAAAGATCCTTGAAAGACTTGTGCTGGCGGTGCAACAGCCAGACCACGATCACTCCGAATATGAACGTGGACGAAGCTGTCTCAATGAGGTGACTCATCCGCACGCTGGCAATCGGCATGAGCGGATTGGCAATGATGTGTGCAACGTTCTGTGGGAAGGAGAGCATCACGCCGACCAGCAGCGCCGTCCACCAGGCGTTGAGTTTCGAGCCGCGAATGATCGGCAGGGTGCAGAGCATCCACAACAGTCCGCGTAGGAACTGGAAGGGGAACAAGTTGGACCCGTCTTGCAGGGTCGCAAGTGTATGTGTCCAGAACGGGACGATTTCACCGGGTGCACCATAAAACTCGCGCAACTCGGGGTTCTGCCAGGCGATGTAGTAACCGGCAAGCCAGTACAAGGTTACATAGGCGGTGGCAATGAGTGCGGCTTTCCAAATCCACTGCGTGACGGGCATGACCAATGCCGGGTTGGATGAGTCATCCTTCGTTGCTTTGCCTTTTCCCAAAATCAGAATCGCCAGTGGAATGGCAATGAAACACAGCGGCACACGCATGAGGAATAACAGCGGGAGGACATCCGGACCGACGGTGAGGTCGGAGAGGAAGTACCAGGTTTCGATCTGCATCATGAAGGCAGTTGCGCCGTAATAAGCCAGAGGCAGGAGAATGATCAATTTCCAGCCGCTCCAGCGCGAGGTCAGGATGAGAGCCGAGATGGTCACAGTCTCAACCAGACAGATGATCAGCAATCCAGCCACGTCAGAAACGAGACCGGGTTCTGATTCCGCTGCGGGGAGTTTCCCGGCCATGACTCCAGATCCGACCGCGAAAAATATGGTGACCAGGATAAAGATCAGCACGAACCGAAATACATAAGAGAGGATTTTCTTGAATGACATGTTATTTTCCTTTTTGATGGCAGACAAAAAAAATTAAATGGTGTTATCAACGTAACGCATCGAGAAATAAAGATATGGTGAAAAATGTTTTTTCCAAAAATTACCTCCAGTGAGATTGGCGGTCTCATGCTCTACAAAGACGCGTTCGTATCCCTGTTGTTGTGACCATTGGATTGCGTGGTGCAACAGGGCTTTTCCCATCCCTTTGCCGCGCATCTTTGGATGAGTGTATGCGGACTTGATCTGGGCTGTATTCGTTTCCTGAAGGAGAAAACCTTCGCCTCCGATGGTTGACTTACCAACGATGAAATACGCGCATGGTTCATCCTGTTCATAGGACACAAAAAACACATCTCCGTTCTGTGCGTGGGATTCCAGATCAGTTAAAGCCGCCTGTCTATCAGTGGAACTCGAAAGGAAGATCCGAGATTGGGGATAGTAGTGGATATGCTCTACATGAAGATGGACCAGTTTGCTGGGGTTCTTTTCTTCCTTGACCGAGATTTCCCGACCTTCATCGATTACAGAAAAATCTCGTAACCGCTCCGCAACGAGCGCACCAAACCCAAATTGATACAGCGTTTCCTTGAGAAGTGCATCGTGTGCAAAATGTCCGATCAGGTGAAGGTGGATATGCTGGTTCACCCATTCATGCGCCAGAGATTGATACATGGCTTGATACAACGTCTGTTTTCCATCGGCAATTGCGGCATGTCCATACTCAGGGATAATTGCCGCCCGTTGTCCTTTCCAGGTAAATTGGCTGCCCGTTACCATGTAAGCCAGCAGACGCCCTTGTTCAACTATTGCAACGCCGGGATTGATAAGTTTGGATTGCAGCACAGACCGGACCCAGGCAGGTTCGTCCATTGCGCGAGTTGGCAGGCAGGGACTGTGTGTTCGTTCATCACGATAATTCTGGATGAACAATTCGACTGCGGGCTGAAGATATTCCGGCGTGAACGGAACAAGTTGGCAAGACATGGTCCTGGTATCTTTCTTTGCATGCTTCAGTCAGTTTGCTGTTGTTTCATGGATGATTGCCCGCCATCTTTTACTTGCCAGACCGGATCACGCAAAAGCAACAAGACAATTACTGCGCCAATTGCCAGCCCTGGCCAGCCCGCTCCAAAAGAGAACATTATGTTGGCGGGTGTGATCACGAATAAGAAGAAGAAACTGACAGCCTGGTTGTTAAGCGCGTGCAGGTAGGCGGCCGTCCACACGCCCTGTGATTTGAAGACCGCGTATGCCAGAAAGTATGAGAGGATGATACAAAAGACAACCATTGCCAGCGACCCCAGGATGGGCTGGTCTGGATAGTTGTAGCCCATCCAAATGACTGGCCAGTGCCAGACGCCCCAGATCACTCCCAGAAGGAAAACGCCGCGCACGCGCCCGAGGCGGATCAACTCAGTTTGCAGATAACCGCGCCAGCCATATTCCTCACCAAAGGCAATGATCAATCCGAGGAATGGTCCCATCAATACGGTGTTGAACGCCATGAGCGGCAAGAGCGCTTGAGCAGGCAGGTTGGCGGATGCCATTTGCGGGAAGGCGGTTGCGATGTCAACCATCTGTCCCAATTTGAAAACGTAGTTAAGGAAAGTTTGGAGCGCGTAAAATGCAACCAGTCCCAGCCCGTAGAGCAGCCAGACGCGCGCCTTGCCGCCACCAAGACCTGCCCCCGCGAACGTGTCTTTCCCGCCGATCAAACGGAGGACGACTAGCAGGATCAGTCCCAGTGCACTCGGGATGAGCAGTGCGGACGTGAGTGCGGTGACTTGTTCGGGCAGGGTCAACGCGGCGATGACACCCGCCAGATACAAAGCGGTCAGCAACAGGTAATAATAGACGAACCAGCGCGATGCCCTGTGGTTGGTTTGGTGGTAGATGGGGCTTTCCTTGAAGAAGAATGCGCCTAATAACATGGCGGAGAAAGCGGGTAGGAGCATTTGGAATTGCAGGATGAGCGAAGCAGCGGGGCTGGTCAAACCGCCGTTCAGATACAACACCAGATCCAACAGCCAGGTCAAGCCAAAGGTCAGTCCGAGGAACAAGGCGACTTGCGTCCAGTTGGGTTTTGTTTGTGCAGAGAGGTCGATGGTTGTTTGCATGGATTTCACTCTTTCATGGATGGATTGATTACCGGGTTTTGATCTGCCACTGACGAATGGATACAGCCACGATCATCAAAACCAGCGACAAGCCGAGGTACATCAACCACGGACTATTCGGTGTCAAGCCCACAAAATCGATGGCGGCAAATTTATTCAAGATGAGATACATCCAAAAGACATAGACGATCTCGAAGGTTTTGCTGGAACCCGTCAGCACACCGAAGGCGAGCGCCAGCGAAGGGACGAATATCGCGCCGACCAGCCAGGCGAGGATGCTGTGCGTGTCACCGAGAGTCAGGAATTTGACGAGCGCACCGGAGCCGGTCAGAGCCATCAGAGTAAAGGCTGCCAGCCATGTCGCAGGGAGTTGGGTCAGCACGGGGCGCGGGGCGGAGAAAACCATCTCGCGCGTGTTGTGACGGGACTCTCGGCTGCCAAGTCCGCTCAAGAGCAGGATCGGCCAGACCCAGGCGACGACGAGCAGGATGCGCGTCACGTCGGGGGTGTTGGCGAGTTGAGCGATGACCAGTCCTGCGGCGACGACATACCACCACCAACGCTGTCCCCTCAGGAGCAGTTTCAGTTCGGCGAGGTAGAGCGCGTCGAAGCGGAAACGCGGTCGGGACGCGGGGAGCGGGGTGAGATGAATGTCGGGGCGTGGAGTCGCTTCGATGGCGGGAGTCAGCGCGGGGGAGTCCGAGTCGGCTTTCTTCCGTTTGACGGTCAGCCGCGAGGGGTTGAAACGGTCAAAGAAAAGGGACGATGTCAGCACGATCCCCATTGCCACCAGCAGGAAAAAGCCGCGTGAGAGCAAGATGTCGCGCGTCCATTGCAAGCCGTTCCACAGGAAAATGTTCGGTGCCGCCAGATCGGTGATTGAGAAGGCGAATCCGCCCGCCGTGTCGGGGTAGACCGCCCGCGCGGCGTGCGAGACGCTATCGCCGATGATCTGCCAGCCGGTGAAGTCGATGTAGGGGTTGGCGATCTTGCCCGGCGTGCCGATGTCTTCGATCTGCCCAGACCAGACCAGTGCGAACATGAAGGCGAAAAAGTAGATCACGTTGCCCAGCCCGCCGCGCAGCCAGCCGATGCTTTCGAACAGCACCGCTAGGGCGGCGATCAGCGCCACGCACGGCAGGGCGATCACCACCAGCGGAACGGCGAGCGCCAGCAGATCGAGATCGTGCGTGCCGAGCAGCAGGTTCATCAGGATGCCTTCGATCATCATGATGACCACCGCGATGCCCAACACGGCGAAGTTGCTCAGCCACTTGCCGAGCATGTACAGCGGGCGGCTGAGCGGCGTGGTCGCCATGATCTGCCCAACGCCGGTCTCGTAGTCGCGGCTGACCGAGCCTTTGACGATGTAAAAGCCCACCCAGCCGAGCAGCAGTGAAACCGTCACGGTCATAGTCGCGCCCACCCAGGCGGAGTTGATCACGCCGGTGTAATCGGGCGGCACGCGCATGCGCATCTGCCCGCTGGCAGAGAGATAGCCAAGCCAGACCACCAGCCCGAGCATGATCAGGAAACTATAACGGCGGACGCGTTCGAGAAAGTCGGCGCGCGCCAGGTGGTAGATGACTCGCAGCGTTTTCATTTGGATGATGACCCTTGAGCGACTTCCCGCAAATAGACATCTTCCAGGCTGGGAGTGACGCGCTCCGCTTCGGGCGCGGGAGCCGCTTCGCTCACCACCCGCACCTGGATCCCGTTTTCGCGGCGGATCGTTCCGCTGACGAGATGACTCGCCTTGAGCGCGGGCAGGTCTTCGGACGGGATGACCCACTGCCAGACTTTGCCATCCAGCAGAGCGAGTAGTTTTTCGGGCGCGGCGTGCTGGCGTTTCTGTCCCTTGTTGATGATGACGATCTCGGTCGCGGTCGCTTCCACGTCCGAGACGATGTGCGTGGACAGGAGGATGATGCGTTCGCCCGACAGGTCGGAGAGCAGGTTGCGGAAGCGGACGCGCTCCTCGGGGTCGAGACCGACGGTGGGTTCGTCCACGATCAGCAGTTGCGGGTCGTTGAGCAGCGCCTGGGCAATGCCGACGCGCTGCTTCATCCCGCCCGAGTAGCCACCCAGCGGACGCTTCGCCGCCTGAGCCAGATTGACCAGCACCAGCAACTCGTCGATGCGGCGGCGGGCAGTCTTGCCGTCCATGCCTTTGATGGCTGCCATGTATTCGAGGAATTCCAGCGCCGTCAGGTTGGGGTAGACGCCGAAATCCTGCGGCAGGTAACCGAGCACGGCGCGCAGCGCGTCGGGAGATTTGACGATGTCCACGCCGTTCCATTCGATCTTGCCTTCGGTCGGTTGGGTGATGGTCGCCAACATGCGCATGAGCGTGGACTTGCCCGCGCCGTTCGGACCAAGCAGACCGATCACGCCCGGCTTGAGTTCCAGGTCGAAGTCGCGCAGTCCCCAAAAATCTCGGCGGTATTGTTTGGAGAGATGGGAGATGATCAGGTTCATTGAATGGTTCCTTTGTCAGGGTGGAGAAAACGCAAGTAGAAAATTGCAACAGCCAGACCGATCACGGTCAGCCCGATAAAAAGCGGCACGGCGTCCGGCGAGGCGGATGGATCGTGGATGTGACCGAAGTATTGATCCACCGCGATGCTGGTGGTTTCGATGGTCATCATCACAAGCAGAAGACCAGTCAGCAGGTAGCCCCAAAGTTTCCTTTGCCAGAGCCAAACCGCGCCGACGAATCCGAGCGGAAGCAGGAAGCCCAAGTCCAGCACATGGACGGGACTGGTCAACATGATCGTTCCTTCAAGGAAAGCAGGCGCGGCGGAATCGAACATGGCTGGGACGATCTGTTTCAGCCAGGTCATCAGGAAGAGCAGGGAGATGAATGCCAGATAACCCGCGAAAAAGCGGACGGGCGTTTTCTCGGCAAAATGCGTGCGAATGGCATCAACATCCATTTGTGTGAGCAAAGCTACCAATACCCAGACCGCCAGCGAAAGTGTGGCAACGTAAAGCAGGAAAAGAGGGTTGAAAGCAGTAGCAAAGGAGAAGATTACCGCGTTATAGATGATGTAAGCCAGCGTACCCACCCAGGTCAACTGCGCCCGTAGGGAACCGCGCTGTGTCAAAATCATGGAGATGACCAACATGGGCAGCGCGATGAACAAAATGGTCACGTCTGTACCGCGGGCGTTGCCAACTGTCATTGCCGAATCACGGAAAATTTGCGGGTAGAATGCGCCAACCGCTGATTGTATCGCCGTCACCGCGGCGAGCAGGCTGGAGAGTAAGTAACTACTTCGTTTCAACAGTATTTTCTGTGGGTTCGTATAACTTACAGTGAGTAAATCCAGGTTCAGGTTGCGGATCTTATTAAGCACGCTATGCAGGGCAGTCTGGTCGGAAAGTTCTCCACTCAACAGAGTGGTACCGTCAGCTTGCAGTGTCAAGGTCAAGCCTTCGAACCATTCGTTCCAGGTTTCATCGAGCAATTTACCAACGCGAATTTGATACAAATGTGACATCGAATCCTTTTCGTTACTATACTTCCAGTGTACCGGGAAAAAAACAAAACCGCCCTACACAAAGATGTAGGGCGGGGCAAAAGGAAATGTAGTCTTCAGTTCAATAATCCCATTTCCCGGGCGCGGGAAACCGCCGCAGTACGATTATCAACACAGAGTTTGCCAAAGATATTTTTCGAGTGATAGCGGACCGTGTTCAGGCTGACCACCAAATGGTCGGCAATCTCCTGATTTTTCAATCCATCGGACATTAACCTTAGGACTTCCACTTCGCGCTCGGTCAACGATTCAGGCGAATCGGGAATCGCTTCAACCCAGACCTGATGCCGGAACGCCTCCAATAAAACGGCTACATGCTCTGGCTGGATGTCGCGCCGCGCAGCTTCCAGTAACAAAGCACGGACTGATTCGCCAGTCGAAAGATAGATCTGAACAGCACCATATACTACACGAGACGTCTGTTCGAGCAGTTTTGCCATGATATCCATTGCTGTATCTGTCTGGTTGTCCTGATAATAAATTGTCGCTTGAGTTACCCAAGTGCGATACAGCAACCAGTCCATGCCAAAGTCTTTAGCTGCCTGCTCAATACGTTCCAACACGCGCAAACTGGATTCAGATTTTCCCCGGGCAGCCAAAACACGGGCAAAAACGAAATATTCATTGCTGCGCCAACCCATCAACTCGCTGTCACTGACTTGTACCAGGGCATCTTCGGCATTATCCGTAAATCCCAATAGCCGCAAGCGGGCGGCAGCCGATTCGATCTTTCCTTCGAGCAGATCCTGCAGGGCGCTGGGCAATTTCACCAGACGATAAACCTTCTCATCGCAGTTGTGGACAGAGGATTCAAGAGTATCGAGAATATGCCGCGCTGCGGGAAAATCTTTCTGACCGATTTTCACCCACCAGAGAGTCAACCAGCCGTCTATGGCTGACAGGGAAAGGGAAAGCGGGTCGAGTTTCAGCCCTGCTTTCAAAATGCGTTCCGCTTCGACCAGATCGTTCCCAACATAAAGGATCTTCCCCAATCCCACATAAAGGTAGGGTGCAGCAGCTTTACGGTTACCCGTTGAGGCGGACTCAAACGTTTGAATGGCGTCTTTGAGCAATCGGATCGCCCGATCGGACTCATTGCGGGAATTCAGATAGACTGCCACGAATTGTAAAAAATCTGCTTCAAGCAATGCCAACCCTGCCAATCCATCCCCATCCTGACAGGTTGACTGGATAAGGCGATATTCGTTCAACGCTTCATCCAGTTTTCCATTACGCACCAATGCGCTTGCCAGGAACATGCGGTTGCTACATTGTAAAAAGCGATCCTCTTTTGGCGTATTTTCCAAGGCAAGCGTCGCCAGATGTAATGCTTCATCCGTCTGACCGTAGATGCTTTTTTGGTAACTCTGCAAACCGAGGACTTCACTTTTGACCGGCAAAGCATCATCGAACTGATCTTGCAAAACGACCTTTGCACGTTCCAGATAGGGGATGGCGGCTTCGGTTTGGGAAGTAAAGGTCAAAGCCCATGCGCGGTCGAGGCATAGTCGCGGACTGGCAAGCAATGTTTCGACAGGTATATTGTCCAACCAACGGATGGCAGTAGCGATCTGTCCACGCAGGATGATTTCGAGCGCATATTTCTCCACAAGAGAACATGCCAGCGCAGCTTCTCCGGAACAGTGCGCGTGATGGATGGCTTCCTCAAGCATGCCTTGCCGTTCGAACCAGTCTGCGGCACGTCTATGTAGTTCGGAAGACAAACCGGGGTGGAGATGCAAAAGCTGTTTTTGGAGCACATCTGCAAACAGGTGGTGATAGCGATACCACTCACGTTGATCGTCAAGCGGAATGATAAACAGGTTTGCACGCTCCAATTGCTCGAGCATAGACTGTGCAACTGTTGAGTCTGCTTCGTCAGCGCAGAGAGCCGCACACAGGTCCGCATTGAAGCGTTTAAGCAGGGAGGTGCGCAGGAGAAATTCGCGGATGCGATCCGCTTCGCGGCTGAGGACTTCATTCAGCAGATAATCAAGGACATAACGCTGCGACCTATCCAGACCATTCACGAATCGTTCCAAGACTTGAGCTTGTTCCTCATTGCCGAGACTCAACTCTCCCCGAAGTGCGAGCGCAGACATCTGCAATCCCGCCACCCAACCCTCGGTGGAATCTGCCAAACGTTGTGAAAGTATCGCTTGTTCCGCAAGCATTTCCAACCCCGTAAAGTTCATCAGGAATGCGGCAGTCTCATCTACACTAAAGCGCAGGTCAGCGGAACGGACCTCCACCAGTTGCCCCCGCGCCCGCAGACGCGCTAAAGGCAAAGGCGGTTCGACGCGCCCGGCAATGACCAGCCGAAGATTGGACGGCAGATGATCGATCAATAGTTTGAGCGCCTGATGGATTTCTGGAGAGGTGATAACATGATAGTCATCCAGCACTAGCAGAAAATTGGCATCGACTTTTGCCACCTGTTCGACCAGGTACGCCATGCCCTGTTCGGCACTGACACCAGGGGTTGATTCCACCTGTGTGATGAAGTCGCCGCTGAGACTGGGAAGAGCGGCAAAAAGATAGGCGAGAAAACGGGCGAGGGAATTGTCGCCTTCATCGAGTGAAAGCCAACCTACACAAAGGGAAGTTGGGAGCTGGTCCAGCCATTGCGATAGCAAAGTGGTTTTCCCCGATCCGGCTGGTGCAGCCACCAACATCAATTGCATACCGGGATTCAAACAAACGTTTAGTGCATCGAGCAGGCGCGGACGGGGAACCAGATTCGTTAACGGCGTGGGGAGGCGGGTTTTAGCGGTAAGGAATGGCAGAGACATGGCACAAAATCGATTTGTGATATTTTTCCCATTGTATCTTATATATGCCTGCCAAATCTTAAGATACTAATCTGCTTATTGAAATAATATAGGCTTTGGGCAATTTTATGGCAGGGGAAACTTCGATCCAATACTTCCCAATACAAACAATCCCTACCCTGATAAATCCGGATTTTGGTTACATAAGATAAGTGATACAACATCACTCAAGCACTACCCTGCTACATTGAGCATCAACTTTGGACGATATTGCAGCGCCTCCGCCAAATGCGGTGACTGTATATCTTCACTCCCTGCCAAGTCTGCAATGGTGCGGGATAACTTGAGGATGCGGTGATAGGCTCTCGCTGAAAGCTGAAGTTGGCTCATCGCCGCCCGCATCAAACTTTGACCTTCGGGCTGTAATTGGCAATATTGCCTTACCTCGCCGATACGCATGTCTGCGTTGCAGATGACTCCTTCAACATTTGCAAAACGTTTAATTTGAATATCCCTTGCTGCTTGGACACGTTTGCGAATCGACTCGCTTGATTCGCCAAGGCGGTCTCCACTTAGTTTTTCGTAATCCACTCGTGGGACTTCGATATGAATATCAATGCGGTCAAGAATTGGACCAGAGATTCGTTTCTGATATTTAGTCACAACAGCAGGCGCGCATGTGCATGCTTTATCTGCCGATCCATAATTGCCACATGGGCAGGAGTGTACACAATAGAACATAACTTTCATGCTAGATATAGAGGTAGGTGTTGAAAATATGAGAATATTGCATTTATCAAGTAGTTGTGGAGTAAATCAAATTGAGTTGATGGCGTGGATTGTATTGAGCTGATCCTGACCTTTGTTGACTTCCTCGAAGGAAGTCAACAAAGCCAGATGAGTTCTAAAAACAATTAATCCCTTGAGGATAAAAAAGGCATTTCAAACATATGTTTGGAATGCCTTTTTGCTGACGAGATCGAAATGAATATCTTTATGGAATAGTAATAATTGGGTTGGGCAAGACAAACACAGGTTCGCACCAGCACCCTTCAAGTGGGTCGCATACTTGGATCATTGCAATGGGACATGCCCTGCCACCAGAAGCGGACGAGGAGGATTCCTCGTTTTCGCCGGCAATTTGCTGAGGGGTGGCACATAATCCCGCTTCACTGCCTGTTGGCTGGAATCCCACTGGAATTCGACAAGAATTATCAATCTCTGCAACTGCTTTGATAGGATAAAAATATTCAAGTCCTTCATCAGCAGCACCTGCTTCTTCATGTGTATAGCGGTCGTTAATTTCAAATGTGGAGGGATCAAGAGAATACCCCGCCCACATATTGAGCATGAAATAACTGGGAGCACCAAGAACGCTGCGCTTAATAGAGAACTCAATTGTATTCAGGTCTTCGGGAGAAATTCGAACCCACGCTGCATCTGAGTCGTCGCCATTTCCCTGATCAAACACGAGAGTTTCAAACCCGTTCCCCTCAGGTAAGGGAGAGTCGGTCAAATACGGGGTGGTCCCTCCAACGTCATTATCTGCGTCTGTATAGATAAAGACATTCCCTACAGTCCAATCTGAGCCACTGGGCTTGGATGAAACAATGAGCCAATCAGCTTTGCCATCCAAGTCTGTATCAATTTCGACAGCGTATTCTGCTTCTTTGGAGCTATTGAATTCAAGTTCTTTGATTGAAAGTTGACCGTAAATCCATGTGTCATCCTGAAATACCGCAGTGTTGACGATGTCAATGTCAGGGTAATAGGTATCCATAGCGTTTGCGTTAAAGGGGCGCTCAAATCTGCCGAAGGTGAATCTATCGCCACCAACAAGGGACTCGTTTGTGATTACCTTGGATGAATCAAAATCCGCCGCTTCACCATATCGATTTTCAGAAAGAGCGATTGGAATATCTGTATGATTAATTTCGGGCGCTGAAGCGGGCACCTCAGTAGCAGGAATACTAACGATTTCTTCTGTTGGGGCAGTTTTTTCTGTAGACACCTCTGTATTCATTGTCTCTGGTTGGGATGCTGCTGATGGCGATGCGCAACCAACAACCAACAAGATAATCAGGGTTGATAGACAAAAAATTAGAATTTTGTTTTTCATTTTACGTTTTCTCCATTGAGTTCGTCTTGCAGTTTTTTGATAGCAGGCTGGCTTTCTATATGGCTTTTTAGAAATTCAATAAATGCCTCTAGCTTTGTAAATCCATTTCGTTCTCCTGTTATTGGGCTTTCAATTGAGATCCTCCATTCCGAGTTTGAATACCAGATTTTTAATAAAAACGTGATTTGCTGGTGTGAAACGTTTTTCATGAAAAAATATTATCGGTAAGGCATCAGGAAAACGTCAGGAACTTGTATAATTTGCTAATTCCATGGAGCAAAAAATATGTTGAATTTATCGTTTTTGGGTACCTACCTGGCAGAATATGAGCAAATGCCTGTAAAGGGATTTGAATCCACCAAGGTGAGGGCCTTGCTGGCTTATTTAGTGCTTGAATCAGAAAAGCCTCACACTCGGGAACATTTAATTGGCTTATTGTGGGGAGATAGTGATGATCTTAAAGCAGCCAAAAGTATGCGGCAGGCGCTTTCCAACTTAAGAAAGACTATTAAGGACGTTGATGCAGCCTCCCCCTTTTTGCTTGTAGAAGCGGATACTATTCAATTAAATAAAGAGAATTCGACATTTCAAGTGGACGCACAGGTTTTTGAGAACCTGATCAATGCTTGTGAAAAACATTCGCACCGTGATGTTGAAACCTGTACAGCTTGTGCCCACCGTTTTGAAAAAGCAGCGAGCCTATATCGAGGGGAATTGCTGCAGGGATTTTTACTAAAAGATTCGGAGTACTTTCAAGATTGGCTTGTTTCGAGGCGTGAGTATTTTCATCAAAAGATGTTGATGGTTTTGGATCATTTGGCGCGCTACCACCAAAGACGTTATGAATTTCAGGATGCCATTTCATATGCACGTCGCCTGGTCTCAATGGACAGATGGCGTGAAGAAGCGCATGTGTTACTTATGCGCTTCTTGTCGGATGCGGGTCAACGCAGTGCTGCGCTTAAGCAATATCAAGAATGTTGTGATATGTTGTCGAAGGAGTTTGGTGTAGAGCCTCAGCCTGAGACGGTAAATCTGTACGAGCAGATATTAAATAATCAGGCATCCGCAAAAAAGCCGGTAGCACCAATAAATAACCTGCCTTCGTTTGGCACAACGTTTGTTGGACGCAAGGATGAGATACTGGAAATTGTTGAATACTTGCAGGATCGAAATTGCCGACTGGCTACGATAACAGGTACTGGCGGCGTTGGTAAGACCCGTTTGGCGCTTCAAGTAGGACAGGGGCAACTATATGCATATCAGGATGGTGTTTTTTGGATTCCACTTGATGCCATTAAAAAACCGGAAGAATTACCGGGAATTGTTGCTGGCACATTGGGGTTGGAACTCCCTGCAAAAGGAGATATACAAACGCATGTTATAAACTTTCTGCGTCACCGTGATGTACTCTTAATTCTTGATAATTACGAACATTTACTTCCGGAGACGGATTTTATTACGGGCATATTAAGTAATTCATCTGGGGTGAGTATTCTAGCTACTTCACGAGAAGTACTCCATCTGCAAATAGAAAAGGTCTTTGAACTAACCGGATTACCTCTTTCTTCAGAAGGCAAAGCAGAATTACCTTCAGCGGTCCTTTTGTTGAAACAGCGTGCAGAACGTATTGCCTCTCATGTTCAGATCTCCACACAAAAAGAACAGGAAGAGGCTCTGCATTTATGCAGTCTTCTTGATGGGTTGCCGCTTGGCATTGAATTGGCAAGTGGCATGTTAAAGACCCATACCTGTGCTGAAATTGCGGAAAAGATCACGGAAGATGTCAGCGCGCTCTCATCCTCTTTACGAGATATTCCTATGCGTCATCGTAGTCTTCTGGCTGTGTTTGAATACTCGTGGGGATTGTTATCTACAGATGAAAAACGCGCCTTTGCCTCATTGGGCGTTTTTCCTGCATACTTCACTTTATCTGCGGCAAAGAACATTTGCGATATTTCACCTGATGTACTTGATGAGTTGTATAGAAAATCTCTTGTGCGGCATTTGGGCAAGGACTTATACGGTTTGCATCCATTGATGCAACAATACGCTCGGAAAAAACAGGAGATGGTTGGAATCTCTGGTATAGCAATTAATAAAAGATTTCAGAGTTACTACAGTAGTCGCACTCAGCAATGGTTGCAAAATATGCGATCTGGTCAGATTTTACAAGCATTGGATCATTTCTCTCGTGAGTGGGGAAACCTAACATCCTGTTGGAATATGGCAATTGCTACGCAGGATATTAACTTATTGAACGAATATCTCGCTCCTTTTTTCTGGTTCTTTGAAATAAAGGGGCGGATTTATGAAGGGGAATCACTGTTTCGATCTGCTCTGGATATGTTACAGAAAGAAAACAGGGACGAACCACTCCTTGATGTTTTCTACCATCGCTTATTAACGTATTATGGTTGGTTAAGCTTTCGTCGTGGGCAAACTGATATTGCCTTGAATAGTTTAAGGGAAGTTGTAAATCACGGCTTGGAAAATCTCGATGTAGAAGAAAAAATATTTGCGCTAAATCACTATGGTAGTGTTTGCTACGAGAACGGGCAAAAAGAAAGCGCAAACGAGATGCATGAAAAAGCCATGCGACTTTGTAAAAACGATCAAACTGCATGGGAAGAAGCGCTCACCCTGAATCACTATGGCTCAATGCTTAGTATGGAAAGCGACCTTGCAAATGCCGAAAAATTTCTTCGTCAAGGATTAAAGATCGCTGATGCCAATCAATTTATTTGGATCACTGCCAGCGTTTTAAGTAATCTGGCGGTATTGGCGTACTTTCAACAGGACTATGAAACAGCCATTAGCTTATTTCTGCAAAGCAATGAAAAATCAGCACAATACGGAGACCTGCATCGCTCTCCGTCTGTCAACCATAATAATTTGGCGGAGTGCTATGCCATTCTTGGAGAATTGGATAAGGCTCGCGTACATTTGGAACAGGCGCTTTACCATTTCAATGAATGTGGAAACACAGTGTTTTTGCCTTATGTTTACAACACTCTCGCTATCATTAATTTGCAATCCAAAAAGTATGATGAGGCACGTCAGGCACTGGATGACGGAATCAAAAGTGCGGTTGAAAACCAAATGCTTGCAGTACTCAATAACCTATTAATTGATTATGCAAAATACTTTCTTCGGATAGAGCAGAGGGAAAGGGCAGTGGAACTCATTCACTATGTCTCTCACTCTTCCTACACTATTAAAGAAGGGCATGATAAAGCTGCTCAATTGTTCGAAGAATTTGGCGAAAACTTGCGCAAAGAAGTTGATTTGCTCTCCGGACGAGATATTACACAGCAGGGCATATTGGATATGTTTAATATGGAAACAAACAAGTAATTTACTTGTAATCCTCGTGATTTTGCACACCTTCCCGAAGTGGGAAGGTGTGCTATTCATAGTGAATTCATAGTGAATTCATAGGTTCTTCTTATTTTCTCTACAGCCTTAAATTCTACAATGCGCGTGTAAAGAAACGGAGACAACATGACCCTGAAATTCAAACGAATGTTATTTTTGGTCAATTAAACAACGAAGAATACCTGATAATGAAAAAATGTTTTATATCCTGCTTGTTCTTTCGCTCGCATTGACTGAGGGAGTGAAGTATGGGGTATACACTCAATCTCAGGAATTGGAGCCTTTTCTTGTTACGCTGGATCCCAAAGCAGGCAGTGGTGACGAATGCCAAGTTGTTCGTTCAGCATGAATTTGTCTATTACCCAAATATGATTTTTGGGCGGTACTGCAACGCCTCTGCCAAGTGTGGAGACTGTATCTCTTCGCTTCCAGCCAGGTCTGCGATGGTGCGGGATAACTTAAGGATGCGGTGATAGGCGCGTGCGGAAAGTTGAAGTTGGCTCATCGCCGCACGCATCAGGCTTTGACCTTCGGATTGCAACTGACAATATTGCCTCACCTCGCCGATGCGCATGTCCGCGTTGCAGATGACTTCGGGGATATTGGCAAATCGTGCGCTCTGAATATCTCTTGCGACTTGGACACGTTTGCGAATCGACTCGCTTGATTCGCCTAATCTGTCATCGCTTAACTTTTCATAATCCACACGCGGCACTTCGATATGAATATCAATGCGGTCTAGAATGGGACCGGAGATTCGTTTCTGATATTTAGTCACAACAGCAGGCGCGCATGTGCAGGCTTTATCTGCCGATCCATAATTGCCACATGGGCAGGGATTCATGGCCGCGATTAGTTGAAAATTTGCGGAGAAAGTCAGCGAACCTTTAGCGCGGCTGATGGTGACGACTTTGTCTTCCATTGGCTGGCGCATCACTTCGAGGACGCGTGTTCCAAATTCGGGGAATTCATCGAGGAAGAGGACGCCGCGATGGGCGAGGGAAATCTCGCCGGGCTTGGGGATGTTTCCGCCGCCAACCAGACCAGCATGTGAGATGGTATGGTGCGGCGCCCTGAACGGACGATGCTTTATAAGCGGAGTCCCTGCGGGGAGTTGATCTGCCACGGAATAGATACGTGTCACATCCAGTGATTCTTCAATGGACATTTCCGGCAGAATACCGGGTAGGGCGCGGGCTAAAAGCGTTTTTCCGCTTCCAGGACTTCCCGTCATCAAAAGATTATGTCCTCCAGCGGCGGCGACTTCGAGCGCTCGTTTTACGTGTTCCTGCCCTTTGACTTCGGCAAAGTCTGTTGGGGTGAAGAGCGGATCGGGAACATCGTCGATTGAGGGTTGATAAGGCTCAATGAGACGGCGACCCGCCAAATGGTTATAAAGATCCGCAAGCGATTTGACAGGATAAACATCAAGGTCTGGTATCAAAGCTGCTTCAGGCGCATCCGCTTCGGGCACGAACATCCGCTTGAATCCGTTGGCGCGTGCGGCGGCTGCCATCGGCAAAACTCCGCGCGTATGGCGGACAATACCATCGAGCGAAAGTTCACCGACGAACATGGCGCCCTCAATGGAATCTTGCGGAAGAAAACCGGCAAGGATGACAACGCCCAATGCAATGGGAAGATCGTACGCAGGACCTTCCTTGCGAATGGCGGCGGGCGATAAGTTGACGACGATACGATGGCGCGGAAAATTCAGACCGGCATTCTTGACTGCGGTCTGAACGCGTTCGCGGCTTTCTTGTACTGCCGCATCGGGTAAGCCGACGATGATGACTGCTGGAAGACCGTTGGTGTAATCCACTTCCACTTCAACGATCACGCCTTCAAGTCCCACCACGGCGCAGGAATATACTCGTGAGAGCATGGCTTGATTTTATCAGACCTCGAGCGAATACAGAACGGTTTCCATCTCCTGCGGGGTCAGCCCGCCGTGATGCCCGTAGAACCTTTGCTCGAACTTATCCTTCTCGTACCACCAAACGGATTCATACCGATAGGGCAGGATGACAAGATTCCCAACCCGCTCCAAAAACCGGTCGGATACTTCCTCGCCGAAATAACCAGCGGATATCAGCGCCTCGGTCTTGACCACATCTGCTCTGCCTTCGAGACGCTTTGAGAGAAAGCCCTGGGCTTCGTCTTCCATGCCCGGCTTGATGTACATGAACATGTCACGCGCCGAACCGGCAGGGACGATGAGACGTCCGCGTTTGTTTTTGCGGATGAAACGCTCGACGCCGGTAAAGTTTTTATCGGTGTTGAGATAAACCGTCGTTTGTGGATCAACTTCACACATGCCATGATCCGCTGTCATCAGGAAGAGAATCCGCTTTTTACCGCCGAAGACTCTGTCAAAGTAGTTTTCCATCATCAACAGGAATGTCTCGATCTCGGCTTCGGTTTGCGGTGCAGTGGGACCATACTCATGGGCGATGCCGTCGATGCGGTCAAAGTAAAGGTGAAAGTATGCGGGCGTGGTTTGTTTTTCCAAACACATGCCGATATTGATAAAGGCTTCGGAAAGCGTTTTGTAGGAGGTGATCTCTGACCCCTGCATCACAACCTTCGAATACGTGGACGGAGTGTATTCGCGGGAGCCGTAATAAAACGATTCAACACCCATTGCCTTGAGTTCGGGGTAAAGTGTGCCTTTTGGATACAAGGCTTCGGGTTTCACTTTTTTTACAAGCGTATCGCGCCATTTTGTATTGTCAGAATAAGAGAACAAAAGCGGCGCAATGACGCGGTCCACGAGCGGCTCGTAGTAATACCATTCATGGACTCCGCTCTGCCCGACGGGAATCCCGGTGTGGATGGTCGTCACATGCGCGGACGTGGTGGAGGGAAATTGCGAAGTCAACTTTTCGATGCTGCCTTGTTTGGCAACCCGCTTGACAAACGGCGCATCCTGAAAGCGTTCGAAGAATCGCCAGCCGAATGCATCGATAAAGAATAGAACAACCGCATCATATTTCTTCGAAGCAAAGGCTTCCTTGATGCGGTTCGGAATTCCGGCGAATCCGCCAGAGTCATAGCGGGGTTTGATAAAGTCTGGGTGCATTTTAACTTTTTATTAGGTTATCAAGAAATAGCCTATTGATTTGCTTGGCAATTTTGTGCTGTTCTTTTATCAAATTTTTCTTTTCAGTGCTAACTTTATTGTAATTGCCACCGCGATTTAAATAATAGATTTGACTATTTAATACCTGTTCTCCAACTACGTCCATTAATTCAGATAAATCCCATGTAACTTTTGGTATCCAAGAATTAGATTTGTTTGAAGGATATTCTTTGACCTGATTATCTACTTTAATTAATATTTTTCCAACTCCGCTATCAAAGTCCTGAGACATGGATTTTACATGGGGCGTCTCATATAAATACGCGATTTGTTCTCTTCTACCATAGTGAGAAAATATTGGTTGATATATTTCCGTACATTTTTTGTTGTAAGAACTCCGAACTAGCGGAAAAGAAACATTATCTCTCCCTTTCTTTAATAAATATTCCATTTCCTGACTTTCAGTAAAATAAATTTCTTTAGCATATGGAAATCCTAAACCCTTTGATATCAAAAAATCAGTCGATAGGTTAAAAAAACAAAACTGATTTATTCTTAAGTTGTAGCAAACGGGACGATATTGAAAGGCGGGTGTATTTGCCCCAGAAAAACTAATTCCTGCTTTTTCGTAATCTGATTTGTATATAAAGACCGCTCTGTCCGTTTCTCCGATTCTATTTGAAATATAATAGTTTGGCTCTACAGAACTTAGATTTTTTTGTAAATAGTTATAAGCCAGCCACAACCCTATTCTAATTTTGTCTAACCAATCAAGAAGAATAGATAAATCTTCGCTGGATAAAGGTTTTTCATTCAGTAGTTGCTGTAGTACTTCCTTAGCTTTAACTTCTAGGTGCGAGTGTTCTGAATTACATTTTTCACATGCGGGAAATTGAAATTGGTCAAAAGCAAACTCTCCAAATTCTAGTTCGAGAGTTTTCGAGTTCCAAATTGGTCCAAATTGCACTAATCTATTTGGGTTTCCTGTAAGTTCAATAAGCCATTTTGGAATTATGTGTTCTTTATTTTTTCTTTCGGGAAGATTTCCACAGAACACGCAAATTTTACTCATTCCAAATCCTAAATAACTTATTTCATCATCCCCGCGGCTCGTCTTCCGATTTCAACCGCGAAGTTTGTGCCGCGATCCCATGGATAGACCTGGCTCATCGAAGCGAAGTACAAACCTTCGATGGGCGTTTGAATCGCGGGAATATTTTTGGAATGTCCGACCAACGGAACGGGCTGGGCATAATTCGTTTTATGCACCCAAATCTTGTTGATCCACTCGCGTTTGAATTCGGGGTTGAACTTTTCGAACGCCGGAATGAACTTCTCCAGCAATTGCTCATCGCTCAGGTCAAAATACTCGTGACCCAATTCAAGGTAATCGCCCGCATACACAATATGATCGCCGCCGAAATGATCCTTCGAAACGAAATTCGTGTGCTCCACCAGCGCGAGGAAGGGATAGCCTTCATCCTTCGGCACATTGAACCAGTAATAGCCTTCCTTCGAAAGCGAATGCTTCAGCGAAAGCGTCATCACCACCGCGCCCATCGACTTCAATTCGAGCAACCCCTTCAAATAGGATTCGGGCAATTCGGGACACAACTTGGATAACAAACTCGGGGATGTGGTAACAAGCACCTTGTCAAAGGACTCACCGTCCACGCTCAAACCACCCGACGCCTGCTCCTGCTTAATGGACTTGACAGCCGTTCCAAGCCGAATCTCCACTCCCTGCGCGCGCAGTTTTTCTGCGAAGAGATCGGCGAATTTCTGAAAGCCGCCTTCGAACGTGCCGAGACGGGTCGTGCGGGCATGCATCCGCGCCCACATCCACGCCATGTTGACGTCCTTATAATAGGAAGCGAACTTGCCAATGAGAAGCGGCTCCCACATCTGCTCGTAGACTTTTTTGCCCGCATACTTCATCATCCACTCGTGGGCGGTGACCTTCTCCAGCGCGCGCCAATTCTTCGTAAGGCGGAGATATAGTCCGACGAAGCCAAACCGGATCTTGTTCAGACCAAACCCAAGTCCGGGAAAAAGAAGCGCGTTGATGATCGAGTCGAATGGATACCACTTCCCTTTGTAGAGCATCACCGTCAACGGGCGCGGGAAGATGACCTTATCCTCCAGCCCCAATTCACGGATCAGCCCAAGCATGGCGCTGTCTGACTGGAACCAGTGGTGATAGAACTTTTCAACGGACCAGTCCCAATGCGGTTCCTTGAAACCGCTGGCAAGACCGCCCGCGTAATCTGCCGCTTCGAAAATAGTGACGTCGTGTCCCGCTTTTTTCAAGTCCCATGCGGCAGCCATGCCGCCGTACCCCGCTCCAAGAATTGCGATTTTCAAATGAGTTCTCCAACTTTATTTTTTGCGCTGTTCCAGTTTTTCCGCAAGGTTCTTTAGTTTGCCCCACCGTTTGCGGACCACGTAGATCATTGCAAGGGTTTGCATCCAGACCAGTTCGCTGTCCGGCAATTGAATGGCTTCCTCGAACACCTTGACAGCTTCCTCGTCCGTTCGTTTGTCGCGGACGTAATCATCTGCCAGTTTCCTTAATTTGGTTGAGTCCAGTTTACCGGTTTTGCCTTTGTCCAGCCGTTGAATGACATCCTGCATGGCGTCTTCCAACTCGTGCTCGGTGAAAGGCTTGATGAGGAAGTTCTTTATCCCCAACGCTTTTGCGGCGCGGATGGTTTCATCGTGATGCTCCGCAGAGACGAGGATGCACGCCGTACCCGGATTGACCTGCAATATCTGTTTGTAGGCGTTCAATCCGTTGACCTTGGACATGTTGATGTCCAACAGAACGATGTCCGGTTTATGCTGTCGCGCCATTTCGATGGCTTGTGTGCCGTCGAGGGCAATCGCGACCACTTCAACGCCTTTGACGGTCGAAAGCATCACACGCGTATTGCGACGGGTTTCCTGGGTTGTATCTGCGATTAGGACTCGTTTTTTTCTGGTCTGCGCGGGCATGGATTTTGCCTTTTAAGATGTAGGTCCGATCAGGATGAATGAAACAAGTATAACCGAGGCGCGTTTATTCCTGCGCTTCCTCCCTCAAGTTGTCGCTCCATTTGACGCCCTCACGCGCGAGATAGTACGCTCCCAACGCTGTGATGGGAACCCACAACGCCACATGCAGGACAAGGGTATAGCCCGCCGCAACAGCCTGGTCCACGCCGTAGGCGGTGAGGACGGCAATGCCCGGCGCGTCGAAGGTGCCGATATAACCGGGCGCAGAGGGAATGGTCGTGGCAAGGTTGACGATACCGTTCATCAACATCAACGCAAAGAACGAGACGCTGAAATCGAAGGCATGCATCACGAACCAGTATTTGCCCGTCTCCAACAGCCAGATGACCACCGAGGTCAGGAAGACCATCAACACGTTGAAGGGAGAACGAAGCGATGCAAGTCCATCCAAAAATTTGTGCATGATGCCGCTGAGCTTCTCGTGCATTCGGACAGGCGTCAGGCGTTCGATCATCCACGAACCGATCTTGATGGTGAACTGCGGGAACATCGCAGCCAGCAAAAAGACCGCCAGCGCGCCGAGGAAGACTCCCGTCCCAATGATCGCCACCTGCTGGATGTTGCCCACAAAGCCGGATGCACCCGTGAGCTTTGCCAGCTCCGAAAGATTGACAAAGACGAATGCCAGCATCACGACGCCGTCGAAGATGCGTTCCACAATGATGGTCGCCAGTGAAGCGGAGATGGGCACATCCTCCCGGCGCTTCAAGATGACCGCCCGCAGCACTTCCCCGGCGCGGGCTGGATAGATATTATTGCCCATATACCCAATGGTCGTGATGGGAAACATGGTCTTCGTTGGGATCTTCTTGATGGGACCCAACAAATAATGCCAGCGCCACGCCCGCACCCACACGCCGATGAAATACACAAGAATACCCGGCACCAGCCAGATATAGTTCGCGCTTTGCATGGCGCCCCAGAAATCGCCGAGACGAAGTCCTCGTAACGCAAGCCATAAGAACAGGACGCTGATGAGCACCCCAAGCCAAAATTGCCACTTTTTCATTTGCATAAGTGAGGATTTTACCAAAAGCGTAAGGTGATGGTTAGCCCCAAAATCCCTGTTTATAGACGCCTGTAATATATAATTCCCGCCCTGAAAGGAACGTGAATGAAACAATATCTCCCCACCATTAGAGATTATCTACTTATTATTCTGGCAAGCCTGATCGAAGCCGTCAGCCTGCGGCTGTTCTTCGTCCCGGCGAACCTTGCCTCCGGCGGTGTGAGCGGCATCGCGCAGTTGATCAATCACTTTACAGACTGGCCCATCGGCTTGATCGTGCTGCTCGGCAACATTCCGCTTTTTCTGCTGGGCTGGCGCTTCCTGGGCGGATTCAAATTCGCCATGCGCACCGCCGTTGCCATCATCACCTACTCGCTTTTCACCGACCTGTTATTGCGCATCCCCATTTTTGTTACATACTCTCAGATCCTCATCAACGACCTGCAGGGCGACATCTTTCTCAACTCGCTGTACGGCGCGATCATCAGCGGTATCGGCTATGGACTGGTCTACCGCGCGCGCGGCACCAGCGGCGGTTCGGACATCCTTGCGCGCATCCTCAACAACTGGCGCGGCATTTCGATGACCCAAAGCTATCTCGTTGTGGATACGGCTGTGATCCTCTCGGCAGGATTCGTCTTCGGCTGGAAGGAAGCGCTTTATGCCATGATCGCCCTTTACGTCAGCGGACTTGTGGCGGAGACTGTGCTCGAAGGCGGCGGGACCGTCCGCTCGGCGCTGATCATCACATCCAAAGCCGAAGACGTACGCAAACGCGTCATCGACGAGATGGAACGCGGCATCACTTATATAGAAGGGCGCGGCGGCTATACGGGCAGTGCGCGTCCGATCTTGTATTCGGTCATCACCCGCGCGGAGGTGGCTTATCTCAAAGCCATCGTCCACGAAACCGACCCTGAAGCCTTTATGGTCATCGGGGTCGCGCATGAAGCCTTGGGCGAAGGCTTCAAACCGCTGAAGGGTCGTTAACGAAAAAGACGAGGTCATAATGACCTCGTCTTTCATTTTTTATTTTTTCTTCCCATACCCCAATTGTTTCAACATGTTCGGGTCGTTGCGCCAATCTTTCGAGACCTTCACGCGCAGTTCCAAAAATATTCTGTGCCCGCCCATTTCTTCGATCTCTTTTCGCGCGGCGCTCCCGATGGCTTTCAACATCTTTCCACTTTCGCCGATGACGATTCCCTTTTGAGACTCGCGCTCCACGAAGATCGTCGCAGCGATGTACGCCATGCCGTTGTCGCGTTCCTTGAACTCGTCGATGCGGATTGCCATTCCGTGCGGAACTTCATCGCGCAGTTTGATAAGACACGCCTCGCGGATGAGGTCGCCTGCGATCTCTTTTTCATACAGGTCCGTGATCTGCTCTTCGGGATATTCCGCCTCTCGCTCAGGGACAGCCTGAATCAGCGCTTCAAGCAGTTCGCCCAGCCCAAGCCTCTGCGCCGCGGAAATGCGCATGACCGAAGCGTTTGACGTTAGCTCCGCATACTCCTTCTCGCGCGCGGACAGATCATCGGGTTGCACCAGGTCTATTTTGTTAAGCACCAGCATGCGGGGAGTCCGAGGCGAAACGCTTTTGAGAAGGGTAGAGATGTTCACGTCTTCATCCGTTGGGTGAGTCGACGCATCCACCAGCCAGAGGATCAAGTCCACGCCATCGAGGGCTTCCTGCGCTTCCTGATTGAGGAACTCGCCGAGTTTGTGTTTGGCGTTGTGGATGCCGGGCGTGTCGACGAAAATAAGCTGGGCATGTTCGAGTGTGAGAATGCCAAGCTGACGTTTGCGCGTGGTCTGCGGGCGCGGCGAGACAGCCGCGATCTTCTGACCGAGCAGCGCGTTGAGCAAAGTGGATTTGCCGACATTCGGGTGACCGATGACGGCGATAAAACCGGAACGATGATTCATTATATTTTTTTCACCAGATAATATTCTCCGCGTTCGAAGCCGCGGTCGAGATAATAATGACGCGTGCCCACCGCCGAAATGACGGCGAGTTTGCCGAACCCTTTTTGTTTGGCGATGCTTTCCGCCTCTTCGAGCAGACGGGTTCCAAGCCCCACATGCTGCGCCGCACCGGATTTCTCCGCGCCCACCGCAAGGGATTGTCCGTAGACGTGCACCTCGCGGATCAATGCCGCGCCGTCGAGGTCGCTCATGCCGGTATCAGGAGATTCAGCCGAAGGCAGCGAGAGGCGGATGAATCCCGCCACTTTATCATCAACAGAATTGAAGGAAATAAAATGCTCCTCGGCTTTTCCGGCGGGATAGACGAGATCGTCCAGCGTGAGTTCATCCAACTCAACGGCTTTGCCCTTCACTTCGCGGCAGCGGATGCACTGACAGCGTGTGCCGCGCTTCTTCATTTCGGTATGCACATCCTGACGCAGGCTCGTGCGGCGATTCCCTTCCACAACGTTGTTGCCCGGAATATCGCGGATGACGCGGTTCACGCGGCAATATCGCGGAATGGACGGCTTGATATCCGCAATGAGGTCGATGAGTTCCTCGGTGGTGTAAGGCGTGAACTCGCCGCGCTGCCAGTATTCATATAGTTCGGCGTTGGCAAGCAATTGGTTGGGATAGATCTTTATCTCGTCGGGGCAGAAGTCCTGCCACATGCGGGCAAAATCCTCGCGGTCAGATTGCGGCGTGGCGCCTAAAAGATTCGGCATCCAATGCAGGACGATCTTGAAACCGGCGGCGCGCAGCAATGCGGTGGCTTGACGTGTACTCTCTACATCGTGTCCGCGTTTGTTGATGTCGAGGATGTGGTCGTCGAAACTCTGCGCGCCCATCTGCACCTTGGTCACGCCGAGATGACGCAGCCAGCGCAGTTCATCGGGATTGATCTCGTCCGGTCGCGTTTCGATGACCAGACCCACATTGCGGTGATGAGTCGTTTCGTTGACGGTGTGGAGTTCGGAAAATTTGGAGGGGTCTAATAATTCCTGCCGCTGCGGCTCGACGGCGGGAAGCTGCTCGGTTTGATTCATGGCGTCGAAACAGCGACCGATGAACCATTCCTGATAATCGCGCCGATAGGACGACCATGTTCCGCCCAAAATGAGCAGTTCGATCTTATCAGTGGGATGCCCCAAATTCTTCAAGGCGCGGATGCGCGAGACCACCTGCGTGAATGGATCGAACTTATGCTCAAGCGCGCGCATCGCGCCCGGTTCATCGGGCAGATAACTCTTGGGCATACGGACGTCCGTTGGGCAAAAGATGCACTTCCCCGGGCAGGGATACGGCTTGGTCAGCACCGTCACCGTGGTCACGCCGGAGAGCGTCCGCATCGGCTTCATGCGGATCCTTTCCAACAGGGCGGCATCCGGTTCCATTTCGCCGGATTCGACCATCTGTTTATAGGCGGCGACCAGCGCGGCTTTGTTCAGGTACCCGCCGCCCTCCAGCGGATGATGCCGTATCAGCGTCATCACATCCTCCCCTTCGCGGATGCGGTTAAGCAGAAAATGCGCCAATTCCAATTTTTGGGGAGTCAGCGCGTTGATCTTCTTCCAGCGTTGTCGTTTCTCGGTAAATTCCATAACACTAAATCTACAGTCGTGCCTTTATTTTATCGCCAACTCGAATTCCTTTTCGACTTCGGCAATATCCTTTTTGTTGAACATATTCGTGTGCAGACCGCATTCCACTTTTCCGCGGCCCGCCCAGCGCCCGGCGCGCTCATCCTCATCGACGCCGATGGCGACGGTGCATGGCGCACAGCCAACGCTGCGGTAGCCCTTGTCGTACAACGGATGCGTCGGCAGGTCATACTCCACAGCATAGTGCTGCACATCCGCCCTGGTCCAATTCAGCAGCGGATTGACCTTCAGCAAACCGTCTTCCTGCAATTCCAGAATTTTGGCATTGGCGCGGATCGAAGTCTGGTCGCGGCGGATGCCTGATATCCACGCCTTCACATCCTTCAATGCCCTCTGCATCGGCTGGACCTTGTGAAGGTAACAGCACAGGTTCGGGTCTTCGACAGGCAGCTTGCGGACATTCCTGCGCGCGAACACATCCCAGCGTTCATCGCGGTACAGGTCGATGACGTTTATCATCCACTCCGAAGCCAGCCACTCGCGAAACACCAGAGTCTCCCAAAAATGATAACCGGTATCGATGAAGAAGACCGGCAGGCTTTGTTTAACCTCAAGCGCCATGTGCAGCAACGGCATGGACTGGGTCTGGAACGACGAGCTCATCGCGATCTCGGGCCAGAACGCATCCACCGCCCAGCGGATGATCTCCTGCGGGGTCTTCGTCTCGAACTCCTGCGAAAGTTCTTCGATCTCATGCGTCGAAAACATGCGGAGATTATACCCAGTATGGTCTTATAATCCCGCCATGGAATCGCAGATTGCAAAACAGTTAATCGAACTAAACCGCAAGTTCTACGATCAATTCGGCGCGTCATTCTCCGCCACCCGCCAGCGCTTGCAGCCCGGCGTGAAGAAAATCATCGCAACGATTCAGGCGGATGACTCCGTCCTTGACCTTGGATGCGGCAACGGATTTTTCCTGCGCGAGTTGCACAACAGCGGAAACCAAGCCGCGCTTCTCGGCGTGGACTTCAGCCTGCCCATGCTCCATGAAGCGGAATCCACGCCGGAGGTTGGGTTCCTCACCGCCGATATCACCAACCTTGCATCCGTCCGCGGGCGGCTGGAAACGGCAAACGGCTGGAACGTCATCACCATGTTCGCAGCGCTGCACCACATTCCATCGAACGAAATTCGTCTGGATATTCTGCGGACGGTCAAGTCGCTGCTCGCGCCAGAAGGCAGGTTCATCCTTTCGAACTGGCAGTTCCTGAACAGCGATAAACTAAAAGCACGCATCCAGCCGTGGAGCCGTGTTGGGCTTTCCGATAGCGATGTGGACGATGGCGATTATCTGCTCGACTGGCGCAGCGGCGGCGAAGGGCTGCGATACGCGCATCAGTTCTCAGCGGAGGAACTGCTTGGGCTGGCAGAGCAGGTTCAAATGAAGGTCGAGGCGGGGTTTTTGTCCGATGGGGAAAACGGCAGGTTGGGGTTGTACCAGGTCTGGTCAAACACTTAGCGAACCACAATGACCTGATTCCTTCCGGCGTTCTTTGCCAGATAAAGCGCTTCGTCGGCGCGTTCGATCAATGAGTGCAGGTCATCTTTCTTTTTTGCCTCCGCAACACCGATGCTGGATGTAATGCGGATCTCACCCGTATCCGTTGTGAACGGATTGGACATGATGGAAATGCGCAGTCGTTCGGCGATAAATGAGGCGGCTTCAAGGTTCGTTTCGGTCAGGAGGACGACGAACTCTTCACCGCCATACCTGCACACCAGATCCGTGGTGCGCGAGTTACGAAGGCAGCGCTGCGCAAGCTGGTGAAGGACCTGGTCGCCGACGGGATGCCCGTGCTGGTCGTTGACCTTTTTAAAATGATCGATGTCGAACATTAGCATGCTGAAAGGGCGGTTGATGCGGCGCGAACGTTGGAATTCGAATTCCCCCAGTTGGAATAAACCGCGGCGGTTGTATACGCCGGTCAGCGCATCGGTCAGCGCCTGTGTCTGCGTCTCCTGATAGAGGCGCGCATTATCCAATGCCACAGCGACCTGATTCGCAAACTCCATTGCCACGTTGATATCTTCCTCTTTGAAATGGTTGTTTTCGGCGCTGTCGGCTGCGAGCAGGCCAATGATCCGCTCGTTGACGATCAAAGGCACGCCAAGCCATGAATGAATATGGTCGTGCGGCGGATGCCTGAATTCTTCGTACACCTTTGCGGCTTCGGTCAGGCGGTAGGGTTTGCCGGTTTCTATTACCACGCTGTTGGGGTTGGGTCCGGGAATCTTGAAACGAACGCCGATCACATCATCAGGATTCGTCCACCCGCGCCCGCCGACAATTACCAGTTCTTTTTGACCGTCAGTTGCCTCCAACATTTGCACAGAGGCGCTGTCATATGGAAGGACCTGGTTGAGCTGCACCAAAATATGCTCGACCGCTTCTTTCAATTCGAGTTGTTTGGCGACTGCCAGTCCGGCTTTACGCAGCGTTTCGGACGTATCCGCCCGGCGTCTTGCATCGTCCACAGCCTGGAATTTTTCGAGCGCAAGGGCGATCAGGTCGCCAGCCTGTTCGCTGATGGATATCTCATCCGAGGTAAATTCATGACGCGTGTCAAATGAAAGCAGGACGGCGCCCAGTTTTTTCTGGTTGGCGATCAGGGGCAGCACCAACACCGAGACAGAGGGAAAATTCTTCGTAACCTCGACATCGGCGTACGGCGTGTTCTCTATATCTTCAATGATAAGGGTATGCCCTATCTGCAGGACAGAATCAGTAAACGTGTGCTGCCCGGGCTTGGTCGAAAAACTGGAATATTCGGCACTGTCTATCCCATAGGCTGCCACCGGGATCGTATGCTGTTCTGTTTCGCTCCACAGTGTAATGAAACAGCCGTCCGCGCCGATCAATTTACCGAGGTTATCCACAACTGTCTGTGCCATCCCCACAACGCTGTCTGCCTGCAGGGATGTCTTTACGATCCGATTCAACATATCCAACGCTTTTTGGCGCCGGGCAACTTTTTGTTCGGCACGGGCGCGCGCTTCCGTGGCGCCGATGATGCTGGCGGCGGCATTGAACGCATCCAATTCGATATCGGTCCACAGGCGTTCCTTCAGGCACTGGTCGAACATCAGAAAGCCCCACCAATATCTTTCCGCAAAGATCGGGATGACGGCAATGGAAAGGCTGCCCAATTGCTTCAAAAACTGCTGTTCCTCGACAGGGAAGTCTCTTACCAGACCATAAATCGATACCCCATGTGACAAGGTTCGTTCCCATCGCTTAAACCCTGCCTGGGTCAGCGGCACATGTTGAAGGTTTGGATTATCGATCTGTGATTCGATCCCTTCAGCGAACCATTCATAGCACAGACTTGAATAGAGGACCCTGTCCTCGCCGAGGTAGTTGACAGCCAGGATCACCCGGCTCGCTTCGGCGGCACGCCCCAGCTTTCCAAGCACGTTTGGAATGTTCTGCTCCCAGGTGGAGATCTTCAAAAAACTTTCCGCCGCATGATTGATGGATGACATGATCGCTTCGCGGCGACTCAATGCCATTTCCGCTTCGCTGCGCTCGGTAATGTCGTGCAGGATGACCATACTGTTGACATTCCCCTGCGCATCCTGCCTCAATGGAAAGATCGGGGATACGTTCACTTCATAGACCTTTTCCCCGTCGTCATCTTCGATCTTTATTTCACCCTGCCCTTCGCCCATATAAAGATACGGCTTCAGTTCATTGAAGAACGGCGCAGACACATGAATGAGGGGTTGACCCAATGTCTCCCCATCATCATCGTGGAATAGCTCCCCGGCTATCGGGTTGATGTAAAGGATGCGCTGTTCGGCATCCAGAACGACCACGCCGTCTTTCATATTCTTTATCATCGCGGACTGTTCCGGCGGGAGGATATCCAACAGATGATATTTGAAGATCGCCCAGAACAATCCCAGCGCGGTTGGGAGAAAGAACAACGGGGTCAGGTCCAAATCCTCGATGGGACCTGCGCCGGTGACGTAGATCACGCTTCCCACGAGGGGGAATAGAATGCTCAGGATCACAAAACTGATCTGCACGCGGTAGATTCCCGCACGGTGCAACAGTTCCATGATCAGCATGATGCTCGCGATCAACAACAGGGCATAAGAATACAGTGTATGCGCCCAGAACATCCATTTATAGTGAAGGGATAACAGAAGCAGCCCGTGCGACGCCATGATAGATTCGCCGTTCCACATGAGGTGATGAAACGGATTCGTCCACACCAGAATGAGCGTCAGGATCGGCAATATCCAGATGAGCAGCTTTATACGGGGCGTCAGCAAATGACTGCTGCCCGTATATTCAAAGGCAAAGAACAACATATACACCGGCACCGCTACAATACCGATATATTCGAACTGTGTACAAATTATTTTGATGATGGTGTTTGGGAAGAAAAGTTCCAGGCTGTACACAAACGACCATAGCGACATACCAACCATTACCCACGCGAATGGGGTTACCGCCAGGGCAGGTCTTTTGCGCCAGGCGATCAAGCCCAACCAGGCATAAGGTATTGCCGCTATAAGATAGATTAGCGGAACTTGTACGTTCAACATTAAAAGCATAATGTTCTTACTAATATTCTATTATTGGTATACGCATATGTCATTACAAATGTCTAACAAACCGAAAAAACCTTCACATTTGTAAACACGTGTCAAGACACCTTCGACTTCCAATTACACACGGACGTTCTGCGGTGCGGCAATATACTGCCACCAATTATTATGAATTCCGTTCTTTCTTCCCGCCACCGCAGGAAAGTGATTGAACCACCACTTATGATGCGCGCGGATTTCCCCGCCTCCCCATTCGGTGTTATCCACCGTGCGTATCTCGCCTTTGAAATCGGGGAAGTTCAGCAGCCAGTCGTAGCACTCGCTCCTGACCGGAGTCTTGTTTCCCCAGTCATAATCTGACTGGCTGTTCGGTGCATAGTGAACATTGCCGCAGGCAGCCTTGCCCGGCGCGGATTTTTCGTAGCGGATAAAACGCTTCCACAGGTTGGCGTCTCCGCTTAATTTACTGAAGGTCTTTTCCATAATGGACTCGGCACGATGCCCATAGGATTCATGCATCTCGCCGATATAACGTTCATACGAAAAACCCATGATCAAAAAGCGCCGATTGCTCGCTGAGGTATTTTGCAATGCCGGAGAATTACACCAGAATGCGCCGGGTCCAGCCATGGTGGATTCATAAAAGCCTGCATACGGAAAACCGAAGATCCAGACTTCGTCGATCTCGCCGCGTGACACACGCTGAAGAATATTGAATTGCTGCAGGATGCGGGTGTAGTCCACTTCCTGGGGGGTATGAGGCGCGGAGGTTCGATTCCAAACGTCGAGGTAGGTTTGAGGCGTGTAGCGGAAGCCGTCCATCTTGGCAGGGAATTCATCCACCTCGATCCGCTCGGCGATCTCGTACCGCACCATCCCCTTGCTCACTTCAAGAATATCGGACATGAAACCGGCAAGCAGGTCTGAGGTGTTGTGCCATTTCAAATATTGGGAAAGCTTAACGCCCGTTGTTTTATCCATGACCGGGTCGTACACGATGACCAGCACTTTGCTGCGTGTGATCTGCGCCGGCTCGGTGGCGCTGTCTCCCGGGTAACCGGCGGGGCGGAAGAATCGAAGGATGGTCTCCAAAAAACTGGGCATGAGTCTCTCCTTTTATGGTTATGGCATGTTGACTGCGAAATACACCTGACCATTCACCGCAAGATACAAGACATGATCGGGGCTGACGGTTACAGCGCCGACCGTCCCCTGCGGAATGGGATTCGCGGTTCCTGTCATCGGTTGGAACTGATTCTGCAATTCGAGCGTACGCGCCGCGAAGCGCATGACATTCTGCCCGTCGGCATCCAAAATTAGAATGGACGGGTCGGGCGGCGCGGCAAACAACATCTGTGTGAAGTGCGCCGTGGTGAATAAATCCATATCGGCATATGCCGGGAACGGGTTGTTAAGCTGCAATGGGTCCTGACATTTCGACGAGTTCGTATCGACCCGGCTGTACACGCAGTTTGAGATATGTCCATCGGCATGCAGCAGGTACATCTCATCGCCGGAGACAAGGAAGTCGATCACATCCTGCGTCGGCGTTTGTTGACCAAAGAAGAAGTATGGGCGGTCTGTGAATGCGGCTTCCTTGCCGATATATACCCAAACCGCACGGGAGGAAGAGTCCAATACATATAAGCTGCCGCCATCCAGGGTAAAGCCGGTAATGCGCCCCCAGTTCGTATCCGGCGGAGGCAGCAGTCCTGTGCGTGGAACTTCGCCCGGTTTGCAATAGAGAAGATTACCAACAGCATCGATACCCAGCACAGTCGCGCCATAGATATTGGTGATGGGCAATGCCAGAATATCCACCAGCGGACCGGCGGTGTTATTGCTGCCCGGTCTGCAATCGAAGGTCGTATCCAATTCGAAGCCGCCGCTGCCCGAGGGGATGGCGCGTAACACATCCCCGTTGACGGCGTTGAGCAGATACAGGTCGTTTTCGCTGGCTGCCATCCGGCTTACTTGAATACCGGGTTTGCTGCTAAAGGCGGGATTGAAGCGCAAACGGGTGATTCCCAACAACTGATCCCGATGCGCTTCCGCCTCGGCTCTTAGGTTCTTGGTATCGTTCGTAACGTCATGCTTCTCAGCCTGGTCTACATTATCGATCACATTCTCCCAGGCAATGCGCTGCTCGACAGGGTTTGTAAGCGAGAGAGCCTGCTGTTCCATGGATACAGCCTGGTTGTAATAGATCTCGTATTGCTCATTGCGTCCATAACGCAGATACACCACCACCAAAATGGTCACCACAATAAGCGGGATGAGCACAGCCAGAAACCCCATAAAAGCCGTCGGTGAAACGGAAGTGGATTCCGGCGTCTCTGAAGGCAGCAAACGCGGAAGGAAATTCCGAAAACGATCGCCAAGCGACGCGCTGCCTGTGCGGAGTCCCTGCATCATGCTGACGATGGTCTTCGCCGCCTGCCGCGTGCGCACAGACGGTTCACGCGGAGCCGGAGGCTGGGTTATTTCAATGGAACTTTCGGCGACAACCTCTTCGACTTCTTCATCCTCTTCAATGATCTCTTCTTCGTCAAAGCCTTCGCCTTCGTCTATCCCTGCGGATTCGGGCTTGGGCTGCGCGCGCGGAATGGATGCCGGGAATTCGCGCGGCACCGTCTTATGCGGAAGGCTTGCCAGCGGATCTGCGGCTGGACCTGAGGTTGAGGATACGGTCGGAGGTGTCTCTTCCTGCTGGGGCGGGATCGAATACGCCGAAGGCTGAACCACGTGCGCGTCCCCTTCGGGCGTGGATTCAGGCTCGGGAGCGGCAGGCAGTTTCGAGGTCAGGGGTGGAGGCGCAGACGTTTCCTCCTGTGTTGATGGTTCTTCTTCTACAGGTGTTTCAATAGCCGTTTCCGTCTTCGGTGCGGATGTCGTCATCCCCTTCAAAAAATTGATCACGCCCGAACCTTCAACGGTCTGGAAGAGGATCGCGTTGAGGTCTTCGGTTGTGAGCGAGGTGAGACGGCGGCGCATGGCATCGAACGATGACGGGCGCGCATCTTCCAGCGGAGTCACCCAGGCATTGGGAACGCGTCCGCAAAAAAGCATAAGATCGTTTTCGCCGAGATCGGTTTGTGCGTAATGGATGTTGATGTTCTGGCTGGACCCCAACCCCTTGCCAGCGATTGCAGGCTCAAAAAAATGACGTGAACCATTCGCACCAAACCAATAAGCATGCATCGGTCCGCTGAGCGAAAAGATGCACTGGTTCTCGCGCACCGCTGCAAGTGCCAGCCAAGCCAGTGTATATTGACCGCGGCTGCTGGTCGTCATATTGCGCTCGAGCAGCACCTTGTTCAATGAGTCTGCCGTGGCGCGCAGCGCACTGGTCACAGCACGCGGCGTTTGATAGAACACATTCGCGGCGTCTTCCGTGAACTTACGGTATTCGCTGGTCGTAATGGTGGCGTTACCGGTAAGCAAAAGATAGATCACTAAACGGTCTTGCTCACGTCCGCGCGCGGCATTTTTCGGCGGATGCAGTGCCAATATGCCGGGCATCTCAGCCTGCTCCAGACCTTGAATACGATACAACGTTGAAAGATTGATATCAAGGGGCATGTAAGATTATCGCTTAAGTCGCCTTCATTATAACTGGTAAAATTCGACGGCTATGGAATATACACTTCTTAACGATTTTTCACAGATCAACGCGCAGGAATGGAATGACCTTCTGCAGGAATCCGTAAGCGATAACCCCTTCCTGCGCTACGAATATCAAAGCGCATGGTGGGAGCATCGCGGTGGCGGCGAATGGAAGAACGCCCAACTGCTGCTGGTCACCGCGCGCGAAAACGCAAAACTTATCGGCATTGCGCCGCTCTTCATCGCGGAATACGAAGGTCAGCCCGCCCTGCTTTTAAATGGAAGCATCGAGATCTCGGATTATTTGGATTTGATCGTCCGCAGCGATGACCATGCCCAATTCATTTCGGGGCTGCTGGACTTCCTCGCCTCAAACCTAGCCGACAGTTGGTCCAAACTCGACTGGTACAACCTCCCCGACGATTCTCCGACCCTTGCCGCGCTCAAAGCGGAAGCCGAGAAACGCGGCTGGACCCATCTCGAAGAGGTCTACCGACCCACACCGCGCATCGCCCTGAACGGCGACTTCGACGAATATCTCTCGCGCGTGGAGAAGAAACAGCGTCACGAGATCCGCCGCAAGATGCGCCGCGCCGCCGAATCTGGACGTGTCCGCTTTTATATTGTGCCAAAAGACGCCGACATCGAACCCGAGTTGGAATCCTTCTTCCACCTGATGATCCAGGAACCGAACAAGGCGCTCTTCCTTCAGGATGTGATGCGCGACCAGATGTCCACATCGCTGCGAGCCGCGCACGATTACGGCTATCTCTGGCTCGCCTTCCTCGAAGTGGACGGCGTCAAAGCGGCGGCTTCGCTCAACTTCGATTACAAGAACAAATTATGGGGCTACAACTCCGGCGTCAGCCGCGACTTCATGGAACTCTCGCCCGGCTGGGTGTTGATGTCCCACGTCATCCAATGGTGCTGCGAAAACGGACGCAGCGAATTCGACTTCATGCGCGGAGATGAAGACTACAAATACCGCTTCGGCGGCGTGAACCAATATGTGATGCGGGTGAAGCTGGTCAAGCCGTAGTCTGACCGATGAAAACGATCAGCGCAATAAAAGCCACAATGATAAGCATTGGCTGCGTCGCCTTCCAAACAGCTTTGGACCAAGTCACTTCGAGTTCATGCTTCATGACAATGGACTCGTAGAAGAGCACAAAGAGGACTGCCGCAAGCAAATATTCCTGAAACACCAGCAACGTTGTTGTGAACCGGACTATCAATGTGATGATCAAAACCGCAGGCGATGTAAAATAACACTGAATGTAGAACATCCGCTTCAATGCGGATTTTCTGATCGGACGATTATTGACCAGCTCAATCCACGTCAGGTAGGTTATAAGCAAAAGGGAGGCAATTCCCGCGCCAAATAGAATCCTGTTTTCCAGAAAAACCGCCAAGAACCCGTCCTTCTGGATGTCCGCTTCTGAGAGAAGGGCATAGGTCAATGGGAGGACAGCTACAATGATCCAAAAGACAATGGGCGAAAGAAATTCATCGAACTGCGCTTCCGGCTTTTTCGCCACACATTCATTGCCCACATAGGTGATGATCTCCTGCGGTTTGAATATGACCTGGAGCAGGGTCTTGGGCAGGAGCATAAGCCAGACCATGATCTCAAAAATAACTTCTTCCAACGCTTGCAGGATTTTGAATTGCGCCATGGATTCCCTCCATTTTTTAACAGGAATGTTTTACTGTTTTACCACATCCAAGCCCAAAGGAACATTCCTTTTGGCTTAACTTTTCCCTGTAATTCCTCCCTCAGCCAATTCCCTGATCGAAGCATTCTTCGCCAAAGCCTCTTTTACCAGTGCCGCGCCTTGTGCATATCCGATCACGGGGTTAAACGCCGTCACAATGATGGCATACGCGCCAAATACGTGATGCGGGCGAGGGTGATAAAGTCATGAAAAAACTTCCGAGATTTTGCAAGTCTCGGAAGCTTTTTCATACGATGCCGCTTCATTAGTCAAGCGAGGATTGCTACGTTAGCACGATTTCGAAAAACCAGAAGAAGAGCCCAGACAACACGATCTGGGGAATGCTGGTGTAGAGAAACGCCCGAAAAAAACCGATCTTGAGTTCAGATTGAAAGACAAATGCCTCATAGATCGGTATGATGGCAAGGTTCAAAACAAGAAGCGGCAGAAACAGTGTCGTAATCGGAAAAAAGAGATAGGTCAGCACCTGTGCCGGGGCAAGCACATAACAATGCCGGTAAAACGATATTTTCAGCGAAGACCGTTTGATCGGATCCTTGTTCAGCCACTCGATCCCAACGATGTAAATGAACGGGATGAGCATCATGTAGAAGGTCACCTGATAGATTTGGCTGGAGAGCGCCTTCAAAAAATCATCGGTGGAGGCAATATCCGGACCGGCAAGAATGAAAATGGTAGTAAGGGGAAAGACCGCCGACAACAGCCATAACATTACAGGGGAAAGATATTCGTCGAAGCGTTCATCCGGTTTCTTCAGCCATTCCTCGTCTATATACTTCATCGCCCATTTGGGACGAAACGTGACGCGAATCAACGTCTTGGGCAGGAGCAGCAGCCAGACCATCACTTCATAAACCGCATCTTCGACAGACTTGAGTAGTTTTGCAAAATCCATAACATCCTCCACAGGATATTTCGACGACTGAATATTAAAACCCGCTACCTGATACAAGTTACCAATGTGAAAATAGAAACAAGCGTTCCGCGAATTTGATTTCACGGAACGCTTGTTGAATTATCTCCCACCGTTTGCTATTCCTCCCTCGGTCAACTTTCTCAGATCGCTCAACGCGGATTCGATCTCCTCCGGTATGCGGGCGGAAACAATTTAAGCATAGAGTCCCGCATTTTTCTAATGCTAGACTATATTTTATATGGCAATTTCCCCTCTTCGGGAGTAAGATAAATACCTATATTGGAGGTATCCATGCGAGATCTAACCAACGAAATCCTTGAACTCATTCGGCGCACGTCCAGTTCGCTGCCGCCGGATGTCGAAAAACGTCTGCGCGAATCGATCGAGAAGGAAGAACCCGGCTCCGCCGCGCGCGGCGCGTTTGAGACCATCCTGAAGAATATCGAACTTTCGCGCGCGAATTCCACGCCCATTTGTCAGGACACAGGCACGCCGATCTTTTATGTGCATTACCCCGTCGGCTGGTCCACGATCCAGCTCAAGAAGCAGATCCGCGCCGCGATGGTCGAAGCAACCAAAAAGTCCTATATGCGACCGAACGCTGTCGACGCCGTCTACGATAAAAATACAGGCAACAACCTTGGCGGAGATGACTTCCCCTATATCCACTTTGAAGAGACCGAAGACGATGAACTCGTCATCGAGTTGATGCTCAAAGGCGGCGGATGCGAGAATGTCGGTCGTCAATATTCTTTACCCGATAACACCCTCGGCGCAGGGCGTGACCTGGCTGGAGTCCGCAAGGTGGTTTTGGATGCCGTCCAAAAGGCACAGGGAAAAGGCTGTGCGCCCGGTGTTCTGGGTGTATCCATCGGCGGTGACCGCGGCACATCGTATGTCAAATCGAAGGAAGTGTTGTTCAGCGAAATGGGCACACGCAATAACGACCCGAAACTCGCCGAACTCGAAGAACGCCTGACGAGTGAAGCCAACGAGATGGGCATCGGTCCCATGGGTTTTGGCGGCAAGACCACCGTACTCGATACGAAGATCAACGGACTCAGCCGTCTGCCCGCCTCTTACTTCGTCTCCGTCTCGTATATGTGCTGGGCATATCGCCGCCGCAAGATGACGGTCAAGGGCGAAGAAGTCACCTACGATTAAGGAAGCGCATCATGAAACAACTTACAACCCCCATCAGCGACGAAGCCATCCGCGACCTGAAGGTCGGCGATTCGGTTGCCTTGAGCGGAATCATGGTCACCGGGCGCGACGCGGCACACAAATGGATGATCGAAACCTTCATCAAAAAGACCCGCGCCCCGCAGGACGATGACCTGCAGATCCATGAAGAATTGAAAAAATTACTGAACGGTTCCGTCATCTATCACTGCGGACCCGTCGTTGCAGGACTCGATACAAAGGAGTACAAATTCATCGCAGCCGGACCAACCACCTCCATCCGTGAAGAGCCGTATCAAGCCGATGTGATGAAACACTTCAACGTCAAAGGCGTCATCGGCAAGGGCGGCATGGGTCCCAAAACGTTGAAAGGCTGCCAGGAAACACCGGCGGTTTACTTCCATGCCATCGGCGGCGCCGCCTCCTTTTTGGCGCAGACCGTGCAGAAGGTCCACGGCGTTTTCAAAATGGATTTCGGCGTGCCCGAAGCCATGTGGGTGATCGAAGTGAAAGATTTCCCCGTGGTGGTCACAATGGACTCACACGGCGGGAGCCAGCATGCGGTCATCGACGAAGCATCGAAAAAAGTGCTGGACGGGTTATTGGAAAAGCCATACTAAACTTTCGGGCGGAGCGACACTCCGCCCGTCCTATTTAACACGCCCGTTAAATAGGACATGATATATAATAATTTTCATGCGTGAACGATTACGGCGCCTTTTTGCACCATCGATCTTTGAAGACGAGGAAAAAACTCGCGCGGCTCAAACCCTGAACAGCATCGGTTGGGTCGCCATCGGCGTCGTACTTTTGATAACCATCTCACGCTTCATTACACAGGGCGGACAAAATGACACATCCAAATATGTTCTTCCATTCGTCATTCTTGTCCTCATCATCACGCAGATACTTCTTAAATCAGGTTATGTACGCGGCGCGGGGATATTTTTAGTCTCCCTCGTTTGGGTCGCCATGACCTATCAGGCATACAGGTCTGACGGCGTTCGCGATATCGCAATACTGGTCTATTCGATCCTTGTGCCTCTGGCGGCATTACTGCTTGGCTGGCATGCCGGTTTCATGACCGGCGTGATCAGCGTCATCGCGATCTGGCTCTTCGCATATCAGGAATATATTGGCGCGCGCACATACACCGCGCAGGAAACTCTCGCATATGCCAGAGACCTCACAGCCGTATTCATCGTTTCCAGCGTCCTGACGTACTACCTGATCCAGCGCCTGAACCGGTCCCTGTCTGATGCGCGGTTGGAATTAAGGGAACGGCTGCGGGCGGATGAGAAACTCCAGCTTCAGGCACGCTATCTCACCGCGCTTCACGAAACGACGTTTGGCCTGCTCAACCGGCTTGAGCTTAATCCCCTCCTTGAGTCGATCCTCGCGCGCGTCAGCGAACTGCTCGACACCCCGCATGTCGGCATCGACCTCGTCTCTAAAGATGGAATATTCCTGCGGCAGGAGGTCGGCGCGGGCATTTTCCAAACCATGAACGGAGCATCCACACGCAAAGGCGAAGGACTCACCGGGCAGGTTTGGGCAAGCGGGAAGACCATTTTTATAAAAGACTACGAATCATGGGAAGGCAAAAACCCCCAAGCCTCGGGGCTGGGATTTTACGCCATCGCCGGAACTCCGCTGAAATCAAAGAACAGGATCTTCGGAGTCCTGATCGTTGCCCACACAGACCACGAACACAACTTCACCCCCGAACAGGAAGGTCTGCTCGAAAAGCTCTCCGCCCTCGCATCCCTTGCCATAGACAACGCGCGTTTATATGAAGCTGTCCAAAAGGAACTCAAGGAACGCAAGATCATCGAACAGGATATGCGCTCGAGCGAGGAACGCTTCCGCAAAGTGTTCAACAATGGAAATATCGCCATCACCATTGTGACGCTGGAAGACGGCATCTTTCTCGAAGCCAATGAAGCCTTCTGGAACCTCTCCGGTCTTGACCCTGAGAAAGCACTGGGAAGGTCCGTTATGGAGTTCAACTTCTGGAACGGTAAAACAGCGCGGGAAAAATTCATCAAGGACCTTTTGGAAAACGGCTCCCTTCAGGATGTGGAAGTGGAATTCCGCAAAGACGAGGCGCAGAGCAGGGCATCCCTGGCTTATTATGAATTGATCAACATCAGGGACCAGCGCTGCATCCTCTGCATGTTCTATGATATTTCCGAACAACGGCGCATCCAACGCGAGTTAAAGGAAAGCGAAGAACGCAACCGCGCCATCATCTCCTCCATTCCAGACATGATCTTCGAAGTATCCGCCAACGGCACACTGCTGGATTTTATGGCATCCGCAGAACTCACCCCGGTCATGGAACCGCACGAATTCATTGGAAAAAACATCAAGGACCTGTTCCCGCCGGAGATCGCAAAACAAACCTTGTTTGCGCTTGAACGCGCACTTAATACGGGGCAGGTCCACGCCTTTGAATACGGCATGCCCCCCGGCGAGGAAATCCAGTTCTTCGAAGCGCGCGTGGCGGCAGTCACACCAGAATCTGCGATCATCATGGTGCGGGATATCAGTCAGCGCAAATGGGTGGAGACCGAGCGCGAAAAATTGATCACAGAATTGGAAGAGAAGAACAGCGAACTGGAACGCTTTACCTACACGGTTTCACACGATCTCAAATCCCCGGTCATCACCATCCGCGGTTTCCTCGGCTTTCTCGAAAAAGACGCCGTCAGCGGCAACCTGCCGCGGCTGCAGGGCGACATCAAACGCATTTCAGACGCCACCGACAAAATGCAGACCCTGCTGAACGAACTGCTCGATCTCTCGCGGGTGGGACGGCTGGTCAACCCGCCGGTAATGGTTCCATTCAACGCGATAGTCAACAATGCCCTGGACCTTGTTCAGGGACGGATCCACGCGAACAATGTTCAGGTACGCATTCAGGAAAACATGGACAACGTCTACGTGGACAGCCCCCGCATGGTGGAAGCGCTGCAAAACCTGATCGATAACGCCGCCAAATTCGTTTCCGATACCCCGGTCATCGAGATCGGGCAGGCGGGCAAGGAAGGCAATATGCCGGTCTTCTTTGTGCGTGATAATGGCATCGGCATCGAACCCATCCACCACGACCGCATCTTCGGGTTGTTCAACAAACTGGATGCCACCTCGGAGGGAACAGGCGTTGGGCTTGCCCTCGTAAGGCGCATCATCGAAGTGCATAAAGGCAGGATCTGGGTCCAGAGCGAACCAGAAAAAGGTGCGACATTTTTCTTCACGCTTCCTTCGGGACCCGAAGCCTGAATCGTGATATAACTGGCTTCATCTCATTTTGGAGGCTTTTTTATGAAACATGCAGTAAGTGTCAGCATTGGGTCATCGAAACGTAACAAGTCTGTAGAAGTAAATTTATTGGGAGAAACCGTCCGCATCGAACGCATCGGCACGGACGGCGACATGGATGCCGCCGCGCTCAAATACCAGGAACTCGACGGCAAGGTGGATGCGTTCGGCGTCGGTGGGGCTGACCTGGGCGCCATTGTGGAAGGCAAATTCTATCCATTCCATTCCGTGCAAAAACTCGTGCGTTATATCAAGAAAACCCCCGTTGTGGATGGCGGCGGTCTCAAGAACACACTGGAGAACCGGGCGCCAGCCTTCCTCGATAAAGAGATCGGCGACTACATCAACGAGCGCGGACGCAAGGTCATGGTCACTGTAGGCGTCGACCGTTGGGGACTCTCCAAGTCCTTTGCAGAATCAGGCTACGAAACCGTCTTCTGCGACCTGATGTTCGCTCTCGACGTGCCCATCCCCGTCCGCTCCATGAAGGGCTTGAGAACCCTCGCCGCATTACTGATCCCCATCGTCACGCGCTTCCCGTTCGAATGGCTGTACCCCACCGGCGAAAAGCAGGACGAACACAAACCCAAATACAACAAATGGTATGAATGGGCAACCGTCATCGCTGGTGACTGTCACTATATCAAACGCCACATGCCCTTCAACATGCAGGGCAAGGTCGTGGTCACCAACACCACCACACCTGAAGATGTCGAATTCTTCCGCAAATGCGGCATAAGATACCTCATCACCACCACCCCGGTTCTGGATGGACGTTCCTTCGGAACGAACATGATGGAAGCGGCTCTCGTTGCCCTTTCCGGCAAGGGACGTCCCCTCTCCTTCGAAGAGCTGGATGAAATGTTGAACCAGCTTGGCTTCCAGCCGCAGATCCAGGACCTCGGCGAAGCGCCTCAGGCGTAACCCCTCTAAACGCAACTTCAGCAACGAAAAGGAACGTAGACTATGAACGCCATAGTACTTGCAGGGGGCATCCCCCAACCCGGCGAAAAATTATATTCATACGCCAATGGCGACCCCAAAGCCCTCATCGATATGGCTGGCAAACCCATGGTACAGTGGGTGCTGGATGCTTTGGGAGAAGCCAAGTCTGTCGATCAGGTTATCGTGATCGGACTTTCCGCAAAAAGCGATCTGAACTGCAAAAAGCCCCTTCATTTTCTCTCCAATCAGGGACGCATGTTAGCCAACGTGGTGGCTGGTGTTAATAGATCCCTTGAACTGACCCCAAAAGGCGAGTATGTGCTGGTCGTTTCCGCAGACATTCCCGCCCTCAAAGGCTCCATGGTCGATTGGCTGGTAAAGACCGCAATGGAAACCAGGGACGACCTTTATTATGGGGTCTGCCCGCGCGAGGTGATGGAAGCGCGCTATCCCGCCTCCAACCGCACCTACACCAAACTCAAGGATATGGAAGTCTGCGGCGCAGATGTCAACATTACACACTACCGCATGGCAACCGAACATCTCGACACATGGGAACAGTTGATGGGCAACCGCAAGAGTCCCTTGCGGCAGGCAGCCATCATCGGTTTGGATACGCTCTTCCAGATCGCGACCCGTCAGCTTACGTTGCAGGACGTGGTCAAACGCGCCTCGCAGCGCATTGGCATCAAGGGTCGCGCCATCATCTGGGACAAGGCTGAACCCTGCATGGACGTGGACAAGCCCCATCAGTTGGAATTGATGCGTGAAGATCTGGCGAAACAGGTCAACGAGCCGAAAAAAGCCGCAGCGAAGAAAACATCCGCACCCCGAAAATCCGTCAAGAAGACGGCGGCAAAGAAACCTGCTGCCAAAAAGACACCCGCAGCGAAACCCAGGGCAAAACGTAAATGATGTTTCGCCGCATCCTTGAACTAGATGCCCGGCTTTCCAGTCAAATGAGAGTGGCTGAAAAGCCGGGTCTTTTACGCAACATCGCCATCTTCTTCGCCCACTCCGGCGACTCGTGGTTTTGGCTGGCAGGTCTTTTCATCGCCTGGTTCTTCAGCAACACCTTTTGGAAACATTGGGAAACCGTGGAGTTCTTTGGCATCCTCGGGCTGGCGGGCATTGTGCTCATGGTTAAGTTCATGGTGAAGCGCAAACGTCCCGAAGGGGATTGGGGCGACATCTACCGCAACACCGACCCGCACTCCTTCCCATCGGGACACGCCGCCCGCGCCTTTCTCATTGCCGTATTGGGAACGGTTCTTGCCCCGCCCTGGCTTGCAATTGCTCTTTGGGTTTGGGCGCCGCTGGTAGCTCTTGCCCGCGTATCCATGGGCGTGCATTATCTTTCGGATATCATCGCCGGAGCCATTCTGGGAATCATCGTCGGGCTGATCGGTTTACAGATCTACCAACCCATGCTCGACCGGCTCTTCGCCGCCACCGGTTTTTTGTTCTGGTAAAAAAACGATCACACGAAAAAAGCCGACCAGATAAAACTGGTCGGCTTTTTCTGTGTAAATTCATGAAATCCGCGGTAAACGCTTTTGATTAAATTGGGGCTCAATCAGGTATTCAATTTTACGCAACGAAGGGATTGAAATCCGTATCGCGGTCGTAATAGTCTTCGTTCTCCGCGTGTTTTAGTTTATTGATGACCAGATACGTCAACGGAGTCATCACGGCTTCGATGGTCACTTTGAAAATATAATTCGTGAGGGAAAGCGTAAAGAACAAACTCCACGGGAAAACGCCAAACAAAGAAGCAACCGCCACAAAGACGAGAGAATCCACTGCTTCGCCGACCAGTGTACTACCTATCGTACGCGTCCATAACCAGCGACCGTTCGTAAGGATCTTCATCTTGGCAAGTACATACGAGTTGAAGAACTCGCCGAGCCAGTACCCTGCCAAACTCGCCGCCACGATGCCGCCTGTGCTCATCCCGCCGAGGATGGCTTGATACGCCGCATCGCCCGCGTATCCCTGCCAGGTGGCTTCACCCGGCATGATGCTCACCAGCCAGAACGTCAACGCAGTGACCGCCAGCGCGAAGAACCCCGTCCAGATGACGCGGCGCGAGCGCCGATATCCATATACTTCGGTGAGCACATCCCCAAAGACATAGCTGACCGGGAACAATAAAGTGCCTGCATCGAATGCCAAATGAATGCCAAAGATGCTGATGCCCCAGTCTACAATCTTGGCAGAGGACGCGATATTGCTGGTGATAAGCACAGCAACAAAGAACGCCATAATAATGTCAAAATATTTATAAGTTCGCATTGGTAAATTCCTTTATTGAGAGGGCTAGTTTTACCACAGTTAAATAAACAGGTCACGCTTGCAGCGTGACCCGCTATTTTCTTGGTGTAACCACCCCATTCTTTACGTCCCAAATTTCTGCCCCTTCCGTAAACTCAGTTGTAAATGGATTCAGGTCCGTTGTTGTGAACAGGACCTGCTGGTCCTGACTTACATACTTCAACAAGTCCGCGCGGCGGGATGCATCAAGCTCCGCCATCACCTCATCGAGCAGAATGACCGGGTACTCGCCTGTGCGTTCCCGCATCCATTCGACCTCGGCAAGTTTCAACGCCAGCAGCGTGGTGCGCATCTGTCCGCGCGAGCCGTAATTGCCCACGTCCGCTTTGTTGATGATGAAGCGCAGGTCATCGCGGTGCGGACCGATGGTCGTCACGCCGCGGGCGATCTCTTCGCCGCGAATCTGTTTGAGACGCGCAAGAAAACCATCCTGAATTTCCTTCAACTCAATGGACGATCTATCAATGGTGGTATCGATCTTCAAGCCAAGCTGACCATCAGGCTTGGGCAGCGGGTCGTAGGCAGGCTCATAGGCGAGACGAAGGATCTCGGAGCCGCGAGTCAGTTCGTGATGCACGCGCGAAGCGAGTCGTTCGATCTCCTGGATTGCCTGAATGCGCCACAAGATGATCTGCGATCCGAACCTGACCAACGCCTCATCCCAGACTTCGAGCTGGGTGCCGCTTCCTCCATTTTCATTCAACGCCTTGAGCAATGCATTGCGCTGCGTGAGCGCCTGCGAATATTCGTTGAGCGCGCGAGCATACGCCGGGACCGCCTGCGCCAGGGCAAGGTTGAGATAACGACGGCGTTCATCCGGTCCGCCTTCGATGATCTGCGACATCTGCGGTACGAAGATGACGGCGTTGAAATGACCGATGACATCGTTGACATGACGCTTCACGCCGTCGAGAAGAATTTCCTTGCGGAGGCGCTGCCCATTCGCGCCGGTCGGCTCGAGGATAAGCCGCGCTTCGAGCCGGTGTTTGGATTTGCCGCGCTGATAGTCCGCCACAAGCCGCGTCACTGCCAGCGGATTCTTCGCCTCATGAAAGTTGACGATCTGCCGGTCTGCGTGAGTTTGAAACGACGTGAACGCCGCCAGAAAATAGATCGCCTCAAGCGCGGAGGTTTTGCCCTGCGCGTTCTGCCCCACCAACACAACAGCCCGCCGTGGAAGTTCAACATCCAGGCGGGTAAGACTGCGGAAATTGGTAAGGGAGAGGTGGCGTAAGTGCATAGGAAGGTTGCAGGTTTAAGGTTGCAAGTTTGAAGTTGAATGTTAAACCTGTAACCTTCAACTTTAGATTTGCAACTGAATCAATCCAGCGGCGTTTCTTCTTCCTCGGTCGGCTTCCACACACGGGTGGCGCGGTCTGTGAAAAGGACGCCGTGCAGGTGGTCGATCTCATGCTGGAAGATGCGAGCCATCCAGCCATCGACCTTCAACTTGACGGGTTTGCCGTGACGGTTAAGCGCCTTGACCTGTATCGCCTCGTGCCGTTCCACTTCGCCGACCAGACCGGGAATGGACAAACAACCTTCGATGCCCATTACCTTTTCATCGGAGACCTTTGTGATCTCAGGGTTGATGAGAACGAACAGCTTTTTCTGCGGAGGAGGAGCATCCTCTTCCATCTCTTCATCCTCGCCTTCGGCATACTCAACAACCGCCAATTGCATGGGCAGATTGATCTGCGGCGCCGCCAGCCCCACGCCGGGAGCTTCGCGCATGGTCTCGATCATGTCGTCGATGAGAGTCTGCAAGTCCTTATCGAATTGGGTAACGGGTCGTGCCTTCTTCCGCAAAATAGGCTCAGGCAGATATACGATTTGTCTTAATGCCATTCTTGATATTCCTCTTTATTTATGAAGCATGACAACCTGATAACGGGCTGTCTTAAGCGCAAGCATTGTACCAAAACCAGTTCTATCGGGTCTATTATTAAAAATCACCGGGGTATTCGCCATCCCCATCGAACTCATCGCCAATGTCGTCTTCGCCGCCAAGACCATCTTCGTCCGCGGCGATCTGCATTTCATCAAAAGTCTTATCGGCGGCTTTGGCAACATCCTCCACGGTGGGAGGCGTTGTCGGCTGGGTAAATTCATTGAGATTTTTATGATACGCTGCCAGCCAGGTGGCGAAGCGTTCACGGTCAGCGCTGCCTGCATCTTCATTCTTCTTTGCGATACGCGCGGAACGCCTGCGGTTGATATCCGCCTGGACAGCGGCAGGGTCCATCACATCTTCGAACGCCAACTGCGTCCCACCGACCGTGATATGGACAGTCCCGTAATTGAAGAGATAGGCGATAAATCCCTTACGCTTGTACGAAATGCTGAGGATGTTCTCGATCTGCGCCGAACGACGTTCCTCCGTGCCGAAGGGTTTGCGGTCGATGTCGAAAATCTCATCGCCGGTGACCATGAACGTATCGTTCTTCCAGTCGGTATATTCATACCAGAGCCAGCCAATCACCGGCAGCAGCAGCAGCGGAATTGTCACTGCCAGCGTGTCGGGACGGCGTGCGCCAGCCGCATTAAGGTGAATGAACGAAAGGGTCGGAGAAAAGGCGAGGAGTCCAACGCGCCAGAAGAAAAAGACAATGCCCAGCACAAAAAGCCCCACCGGTTTCCATGCCTGTTGAAGCAGGATGACCCAATGTTTGTGGTAGATGACCTTTCCGCCGTCCTCCACTCGCAATTGGAAAAAGTTCTGCAAAGCCAAAACCCAGAACGGAGTCTTGAGAGTTTTTTCCTCATCCAACGGCACAACCGGCGCGAGTTCCACCTGTTTGCGTTTATCAAGCGGAATCCCGAGCTTCTGCTTGATGGTGTCCTTCATCACATCCATTTGACTGCGGTTTGTGATCAGTTTGGTGCGTTCCCAATACTCGCGAATCATATCCGCCGCCTGTACGGGATGGTCTACATGATCGAACTCGAGCTTCCCCACATACGTGCGGACGATCACATTGCCGAATTTAAAGAGACGTCCCCACTCGTCCGTTTCCACGCCCACCGAAAGGATCGTGCTAAGCGGCGCCTCCTCGCGGCTGTCGTACAGACCGATCACCTTTTCCAGCCAGACCACGCGCTGATTGGTGACGATGTAATAATCGTTGCTCCAGTCCACTGCGCGCCAAATGATCCAGCCAAGTGCGAGGACAAGCGTCACAACAGCCACAGCGTAGGGCGTTGTGGCGGCTGTCAAAATTCCGAGAAAAAATAATCCCAGTGGAACAAGCAGGGAAAGCACCGGTGCAACCAACGCCTGAAAAAGGCGGATCTTATGACGGCGCGCAATGAAATGAATGACCTCATTTTTGCCAAGCCATTTGAACTTGATGGAACGCGCCAACTTATGGCTTTTGATCGCCACCTGAAAATTCGGTTTTAATTTTTCGTATTGCGTAATGAGCTGGTCGAAGTTCTCGCGCGAAAGGAAAAGCAGCAAACTATCTTCAACTATGGTGATATCTGCAGAACGGGCACGGTTCTCGATCAACGCCTCTTCGCCGAAGTAATCGCCGGGGTCCAGCCAGGCAAGGATGCGTTCGCCTTCTGCATCCGGCAGGGTGACCTTGACCTTTCCCTTATACACCATATAAAAGCCATCCCCCTTATCGCCGCGTTTGATGAGCTGCGTCCCGGCGCTGACTTCCCTTTCAGCAAGTTTCGGCGCAATGCCACCCAACTGTCCCTGATCGAGACCGCTGAAAAGGTGAACCTTATCTAAAAATGCAACGCGTTGATGATGCTCTACCACAATTCGATTCTATCAAACTTCACGCACAATGACACAACCATAGGCGGGAGATTCCGTCAGCGTGGGCAACTGCCCGGCGAGCAGCGACTCAACCGCCTCGTCCAGAAAGAAGCGCGTGGGCTTCCACTGGCGAAAGGTGACATCATCCACGGCACCTCGATAGCGCAGGATTCCATCCTTATCGATGACGAAGACATGCGGAGTCGTCTGCGCGTCAAAGAGATTTGCCACAGCGCAATCCGCATCATGCAAGACCTGCGGCAGGCGGCGGCTTTCAGCAGCCTCTTTCAACGCCTCAGCGGACTCGTTGCGGTTCGAAGCGATCGTCAACATGGACACATCGTCCTGCCACTGCACGAACATCGACAGAATGGCTTTATCGGTGCGCTCCGAATGCGGACACTCGCACGACCAAAAGTTGACGATGACAATGCGCCCGCGATGATCCGAAAGGCGGTGCGTGCTGCCGTTCAGGTCGGGCAATTCAAAATCGGGGACGGGTTGGTTAAGTTCCATAATTGGAGTGCAACGTCTCCGGACGTTGCAGGGTCTTGAACGTCTGGAGACGTTCGACTCCGTTAATCCAAAATCCCAACTCCCGCCAGTTTTTCGATCACCCCCACCACAGCGGAATTGTCCAACTCGCCCATGCCTTGATCGATCATCTGCTGGAAGAACTTCGTATTCTCCTCCGCCGATGAAATGGGAATATCGTATTCCTTCGCGGTATCAAGCACAATGCCCATATCCTTCAATTGCATATGCGCCTTGAATCCGGGATTGCGATTGCCGTCGAACAGACGCGGCGGCTTGACATCCAGCGACCAGCACTGCGCCGCTCCGGCTTTGATGGCATCCACCACCTTGCGCGGATCGACGCCCGCCTTCTTCGCAAAGACGAGCAGTTCACCCATCGCCACCATCTGCGCCGCGACCATGATCTGATTCGCCGCCTTCGCCACCTGACCCGCTCCCGCCTCGCCGACATGGGTAATGGTCTTGCCCATCGCCTGAAAGACCGGCATGACTTTTTCCAACGCTTCCGCCTCGCCGCCAACCATGATGGTCAGTGTGCCATTCTTCGCACCAATGTCCCCGCCGGAGACGGGTGCATCCAGAGCGAGAACGCCTTTTTCCTTTAACTTTGCCGCGATCATCCGCGCGGACGCTGGCTTGATGGTGGAGTTATCCACAAAGATCATGCCTGAGCGCGCACCAGCGATGATGCCATTCGCTTCGTCCAAAGCCACCATTTCCACATCGGGAGAATCGGGCAGGTTGGTAAAGATAATATCCACTTGTTCGGCAACTTCTTTGGGAGAGTTCACAGCAACCGCGCCTTCAGCGACCAGTTCATCCACCGCCGCGCGCGAGCGATTATGCACCACAACCGGAAAGCCCGCCTTCAAAATATTCCGCGCAATGGACTTGCCCATCAACCCCAAACCAATATAACCAACTCTTATCATGAAGAGACTCCTTGATTGAGAATGGGGTCATTATAACTTGCGGTTTAAAAAAGTAACCGCCAAGCCCGAAAAGGAGTATCCATCATGGAAGATAAAGAAATCCTTCACCACAGAGAGCACAGAGTTCACGGAGAAAAACAAAAGTAAATCTCTGTATGCTCCGTGGTGAATATTCACTACATTAATTCCGAATGTAGACACTCCTTTCGCGAAGAACGCAAAGAAAAAACCTCTCCCTTGCGGGAGAGGTTCTATGTGTTACTTGATCGAGTATGTAACGTTCACCGTCACACTGATCGCCAGTTGACCCGGCTGGATTGGCACCGCAGCTTCGCTCACAGCCGCACCGCCGCCACCGCCCTTGCCCTCCATGTAAGCGGTCGGGCTGCTTTCATAGTAGTTGATGCTTTCGATCTGCATGAGTTCCACACCGGCGGCATCCGCCAAACCCTGTGCTTCGACCTTGGCATCTTCCACAGCCTGGGCGCGAGCCTGCTTCGTGGCTTCGGTCTTGTCTTCGACGCTGAACTGAATGCTGTAGATATTGTTCGCACCAGCGCTGACCGCGGCATCGAGCAGATCGCCGAGTGTGTCCAGC
>JACKAV010000006.1 GCA_020634895.1 Anaerolineales bacterium
TACGGGAGAGGGCTGGGGTGAGGGAGACTCCGAATTCACCACCCAAATCCCGCTGACACATCAGCGGGATGTTTGTGTAAAATGGGAGCTATGACTAAATCTCCCCCATCCACAATCGCGCTGGACGGTCCAGCCGCATCCGGCAAATCCACCGTTGGAAGAAGACTCGCAGACTCGCTCGGCTATTTGTTCTTTGATACAGGCATCATGTACCGCGCCGTCACATGGATCGCCCTCGATCACGACATGAACCTGAAAGATGAAGCCGCGATCACCGAACTCGCCGAACGCGCAGAGATCGACATCCGCCAGCCTTCGCAGGATGACGGGCGCGCCTGCGACGTGGTCATCGGCGAAAAGGATGTCACCTGGGATATGCGCTCCGGCGACGTGGACGCGAACGTCTCTGTCGTTTCGGCATATGCGGGTGTCCGCAAGGCATTGTCAGAACGGCAGCGGCAGATCGGTCTGCGCGGCAAGGTGGTCATGGTCGGCAGGGACATTGGCACCGTCGTCCTGCCGGATGCAGACCTGAAAATATACATGGACGCCAGCGCCGAGGAACGCGCCCGCCGCCGTTACAGCGAGATCATCGAACGCGGCGGCACGGCAGACTACGACGAGATCCTGAGCAAGATCATCGAACGCGACCGGCTGGACTCCACCCGCGCGGTCGCGCCTCTTCGTCCCGCCGCCAATGCGATCATCATCGACACCGACCAGCTCAACGAGGAACAAGTCTATTTGCGCGTTCTGCAAATGTGCAAGTAAGCCGGATGAACCCCTACCGAATTCCGTTTCATATTCAAGTTAATCGGGTTTTTATGCGCCCCATCTTTCGGGGCATCTTTCATATTCTTGGGCGGGTCAGGATCATTGGCAGGGAAAACGTCCCTGCGGGTGGGCCGTATGTGGTCGCCATGAATCACATCTCGATCTTCGACCCGCCGCTGCTGGTCTCTTTCTGGCCCCAACTCGCGGAAGTGGTCGGCGCGGCGGACGTGTTCGAAAAAAAGGCGCAGGGTCCGCTGCTTCGGATGTACGGCGTCATTCCCGTCCATCGCGGCGATTACGACCGCGCATTGCTCGAAACGATGCTGGCAATTCTCAAGGCGGGTCGTCCGCTGGCAATCGCTCCCGAAGGCGGACGCTCGCACGAGTTAGCCATGCGGCGCGCCCTGCCCGGCATCGGCTACGTCATCGAACATATGAACGTGCCGGTTATTCCCGTCGGTTTGGTCGGCACCACGGATGATTTTTGGCAGCGCGCCAAACGCGGCGAAAGACCGCAATTGGAAATGCGCATCGGCAAGCCGATTCATTTTCCCAACGTGACTCAAAAAGGAAGCGAAAGGCGTGAACTGCGCCAGCGCAACGCGGACCTGGTCATGCGTCACATTGCGGGACTTTTACCGGAGGAGTATCACGGTGTCTATGCCGGACAAGCCATCGCCTCCGCCTAAGCCGGTCACTGAGTTGTGGAAGCCGGAACTGGTGCGCCTCCCAAAGTTGACTCCCGCCCGCCTTGCTTTCCGTAAGTTTGCGCATGGGTTGGTGAAGCTCGTCTCGTGGGTATGTCTGCGCGTCACCACCGAAGGCATGGAAAAAGTTCCACTTAAAGGTCCGCTGTTGATCGCCATCAATCATTTGGGTCACGCCGACGCGCCCGCGTTGGTCACGTCCCTGCCGTATACGCCCGACGCGCTGGGCGAGATCGAGTTGTACGATGTTCCCATCCTCGGCAGGATGATGGACTGGTACGGCATCATCTGGCTGCACCGCGGACTTCCAGACAGGCGCGCGTTACGCGCCGCGCTCGACGGGTTGGCGGAGGGACGGATCATCATCATCGCGCCGGAAGGTCGCTACTCCCTGACGGGCACGTTGGAAGAAGGCACAGGCGGCGCGGCGTTTTTGGCGTATAAATCGGGCGCTCCCATTTTGCCGATTGCCATTGCCGGGTCTGATAACAAGAGCGTGTTCGGTCACCTGAAAAAATGGCGGCGCGCGCCTGTCCACATTCGGGTGGGGGAAATCATCAGGCTGGAGAATCAGGCGTCGGCGAAGCGTGAGGCGATGTCTGAGGGGACGAGTCAAATTATGGCGGCGCTGTCTGCCCTTTTGCCGGAAAAATATCGCGGGGGATAATTCCAGTCCGCTCACACCGCCGTTCTCGGCGGATAATTCCAAAAGTGTAAACTGGCTGAAAAAAACGAACCGTAGTTTTAGGGCTATAATTCTAAAAAATGGATTTCATCCTTACGCTCCTTGCAGGCATTGCGTTTCCCGCCCCGCCCACTCTTGCAGGATGGTTGGTGTGGCTTTCCCTTTTGGCGGGTTTGGTCTTGTACCTGTATCGGCGCCGCAAAGAGTTGTTGGGATGGGTCTCGAGCGGATGGGGGCTTTTTCTTCTTCTGTTTCTTCTGGTTCCTGCTTTGAATTTATTTATCGGGCTGCGACTGACCTCCGCGTCAGTGCGACCTCCGCCCGGGCTGCCCACCGATGCGCCGGGTTCTGCGCTGATGGTTTTTTCTGCCATTCCGTGGCTGTTGGGCGGCGGCTTGCTCGGACCGTTGGCGGCGGCGATCCTTGGGGCGTTCGCCGGTCTGATACGCGGCACCTGGGACCTGTACTCGCTTTTCCCGGTCATTGAATATTCCATTATGGGCTTGTGGTTCGCGATTAATACCCGTCAGCGGTACCGCACACCCGCTTATCGTTTACTGCGCCAGCCGTTGGCGGGGGCGTTGCTGCTGATTCCTGTCCACATCCTTTTCTATATGGTAGGCGCGCTCTTCACGCAGTGGGGGACGACTGTTCCCATTACGGCGCGTTTGGATTTTGCGATCAGCAATACTGCCATCGTCGCGCTTGCTTTCAGCGGCGAGATGTTCATCGGCGGGTTGGTGGCGCAGGTCATCTCTGTCATGTTCCCTGCCCGCTGGGGGAGCAAAGCTCCCTTGCAGCCTTCGCCCGGTGAGAAGAGCATTGAGTCGCGTTTCATCTTTGCTGTTGGTGCGTTCATTCTGCTTTTGCTGCTTACGCTGTTGATCGGCGGTTGGGTGGTGGCGGGACAGAACGCGAAAGATATGTTGAAGGATCGTTTGTCGAGCGCGGGTGAGTCCGCGGCGCAGACGGTTCCCTTCTTCCTTGAAACCGGGCAGAACCTCGCCGTACAGCTTGCGGAAGAGCCGGGCATGGCAGATGCCAACGGCGCAGAACTGACCGAGATCATCTCGTCGCGGATCAAGGCTGTCCCTTATTTCGACCAGTTGATCGTGCTGGATGCATCTACTAAAAATGTGCTGGCGATCTACCCCGAAGACACGCGGGTGGGATTCAATTTATATCCCGATGAAGATATGGGAATTTTGCTGTCCACGCATGGGGTGTTGACGCAGGTCTATTCCATTCCTGCCACCACGCAGGGAGGGTCTTCGCGGGTCTCATTCCTTGCCGCGATACAGGAAAATGGCGAAGTTCAGCGTGTTCTGGTCGGACGCACGACCATTGTGGCGAATCCGCTCACGCTGCCGCTGATCAAGAGTCTCGATAATATGCGCGACCTGAACGGCTCGGGCATGTTGATCGACGATGAGAATCACGTTCTCTATCATTCGGATAAGACCCAGTCCCTGACCATCTATGAAGGTCAGCAGGGTCCGTCGCCCTTCTTCTACGACAATACCGCCCCCGATGGGACGCGTCAGTTGGTGTATTACCAGCCCATCGTCGGGCGTCCGTGGGCGATCGTGTTGACCGTCCCTGCGCAGTTGACTCAGCAGTTGGCGTTGAGCATCGCCGCGCCGCTGGCGTTGATGATCGTGATCCTCGCCGTCATCGCGATGGTCTCGCTGCGGCTTGGTTTGCGCGTGGTCACCGGTTCCTTGAAGGCGCTGGCGGCGGAAGCCAATCGCATTGCTCAGGGCAATCTCGACCATCCTTTGCAAGTGACGGGTGAAGATGAAGTCGCCCAACTGCGGCGCGCCTTCGAGCAGATGCGTGTCGGTTTGCAATCGCGGTTGGAGGAGATCAACCGTCTCTTGCAGGTGAGTCAGGATGTGGCATCCAGCCTGGAGATGCAGGATGCGGTCAAGCCGGTGCTGGAGGCGATCCTCTCCACGGGCGCGAACTCCGTCCGCGTGGTGTTGTCTCCGAGTGTGCTTCCTGATACGTTTATCGAGCTGCCATCCCGATTCTCTTTGGGGAGCGCCCAGGATAGTTATGCTCACTTCGATGATCAGATCCTTGACCTGGCGCAGAGTCAGGAAAAGATCGTTCTTCCGAATCTAACCCGTTCGCGCGAACTTTTATTGGACCCGAACAAGCCTCAGCCGTTGGCGTTATTGGCGGTGGCGCTGCGACATGAGAACCGCTATTACGGCGTGGTGTGGGCGGGGTACGAACAGCCGCGCAAGTTCTCTGACTCGGATGTCCGCTTCATTACGACGCTGGCAGGGCAGGCGGCTTTGGCAGTGGCGAACGCTCATTTGTATTTGAACGTGGAAGCTTCACGCCGCCAGTTGGAAGCGATCCTCAACTCGTCGCCCGACCCCGTCATTGTGACGGATCACCGCAACCGTTTGCTGCTTGCCAACCACGCGGCGACGTCCGCTTTGGGCGAAAAAATGGACGATGCCAAAAGCGGCATGGAAACCGAGAAGGTTATCAAACTGCGTCCGCTGCTTTCATTGTTACAAAGCACCACTTCCGAAAAACAATCGACGGAGATTCTGCTTCCCGATAATCGCACGTATCTTGCGACCGCTTCGCCGGTCATGGTGGAGGGACATCAGATCGGGCGCATTTGCATCATGCGTGATGTGACCCACTTCAAGGAATTGGATACGATGAAGTCGGAGTTTGTGGCGACGGTGAGTCACGACCTGCGCTCGCCTCTGACGCTCATGCGCGGATACGCCACCATGCTGGATACGGTCGGTGAGATCAACGAACAGCAGCAGGGATATGTAAAGAAGATCGTTACCGGCGTGGAGAATATGTCGCGGCTGGTGAACAACCTGTTGGATCTGGGACGCATCGAATTTGGCGTTGGTCTTCAGGTCGAGAACGTTTCGGTGTTGGATATCATCGAACGCGTGACGGGCGCGCTTCAACTGCAGGCTTCGCAAAAGAATATCAACCTGAATGTGGAATTGCCCAAGGATATGCCGCACGCGGTGCAGGCAGACCAGGCGCTTTTGCATCAGGCTGTCTATAACCTGGTGGAGAATGCCATTAAGTACACTCCGCCCAATGGGCGTGTGACGATCCGCACCATATCGCAGCAGGAATATCTTATCTTCGCCATCGAAGACTCTGGGATCGGTATTCCGCCCGAGGATATTCCCCATCTATTCGAAAAGTTCTATCGCGGTAAACAACGCGAGGCGCGCGCCCAGCCTGGTTCGGGTTTGGGACTGGCAATCGTTTTCTCCATTGCTGAAAGCCACCGCGGACGTGTCTGGGTGGAAAGTACGGTTGGAAAAGGCAGCACGTTCTTTATTCAGATTCCCCTTGTGCAACCACGGGAGAATACACGCGTATAAGTTTTGTTCTCTTTTATACGCCATGTTATTGAGGATGCAAGCCCATGCCCGGGTCGTGATACCCTAAAAAGGGATTTGTAATATAATCCGTCTTTGTCGTTCTGCAGGAAGGGCATGGTGTTTACCCTCCGAAGCAGGTATTTATGATCAATCAAGATAATCAACAAACCCCCATCATCGAAAGAAGCACAGAATATAAACCTCCGCGTTCATGGCGCTCATGGCTGATCGGGCGCCCGCTTTCCACTGCGGATGCCGCCCATGAAACCATCGGCAGGGTGGTCGGTCTGGCTGTGTTTGCGTCAGACGCACTTTCTTCGAACGCGTACGCCACACAGGAGATCATGGTGGTGTTGGCGGCGGCTGGGACCATGGCATTTGGCTATGTGTTCCCGATTTCTATTGCAATCGTTGCGCTGCTCTCCATTGTTGCCATTTCATATGTACAGGTCATCCACGCTTATCCGAATGGAGGCGGCGCGTACGTTGTCGCCCGCGATAATCTGGGTGAACTGGCTGGTTTGACCGCGGCTTCCTCCCTGCTGACCGATTACATCCTGACGGTATCCGTTTCCATTTCATCGGGAATCGCCCAGATCGTGTCTGCGTATCCCGCTTTGTACGATTACCGCGTGGCGCTGTCGGTTGCGGCAGTGTTCCTGTTGATGTTGATCAACCTGCGCGGCGTGCGTGAGTCGGGCGCGGCAATCGCTGTCCCGAGCATGTCGTTCATCGTGATCATGTTCATTATGATCGTTATCGGCATGTTCAAGTTTTTCTCAGGTTCACTTGGTGAGGTGATCGACCCGCCTGAGATCTTCTCGCATGGGATTACCGCATTCGGTCTGCCCTTCCTGATTCTGCATGCGTTCTCCAGCGGAACGGCGGCGTTGACCGGTATCGAAGCCATTTCCAACGGGACGACCGCCTTCAAGGAGCCGCGCAGCAAGAATGCCGCTGCAACGCTTTCATGGATGGCAGTGATCCTTGCCACGCTCTTTTTGGGGATTTCATTCCTTTCCAGCCAGGTTCGCGCCGTTCCCTCCGAAGTGGAAACGGTCATCTCGCAGCTTGGGCGCACGATCTTTGACGGTCAGGGAATTTTCTATCTGGCTGTCATTCTTGTGACCACCATCATTTTGATCCTGGCGGGCAATACGGCGTATGCAGGTTTTCCGCGTTTGAGCGCGCTGATGGCGGAGGATGGATTTCTTCCGCGCCAGTTGACCTACCGCGGCAGCCGCCTCGTCTATTCGCGCGGTATCGTGGCGCTGGCAGTGTTGTCCTCTGCGTTGATCATCCTGTTCCAGGCAAGTGTGACCCGCCTGATCCCGCTTTATGCCATTGGCGTTTTCCTTTCCTTTACGCTGGCTCAATTCGGCATGGCTTTGCGCTGGTGGCGCAGCGGACGCCTTCGCGGACAGGAAGTACACGAAGATAAATCCAAACTCTCATATGATAAGCTTTGGCGCTTGAAGATGATCACCAACGGGTTCGGCTCCCTTTGTACCGGCGTGGTCATGTGCATCTTTGCCATCACAAAATTCAGGGACGGCGCGTATGTTGTGCTCGCCCTCATTCCATCCCTGATCGCCGTGCTTTGGATGATCCACAAACACTATCGGAATCTTGCGCGCAATCTATCCCTTGAGAACTTCGGCGTGATTCCCCCTCATACCATTCGTCACCGCGTGATCATGCCCATCAGCGGCGTGCATCAGGGAACGCTCGCCGCGCTGCGGTATGCCCGCATGCTGTCGGATGATGTGACCGGTGTCCACATCGTCATTGAACCGGCAGATGCGGAAAAGACCCGAAAGAAATGGGAGACCTGGGGCGAGGGAGTCCGCCTTGTGATGTTGGATTCGCCCTATCGTCTTTTTGTCGAACCGTTATTGGAATATATTGCCGGGATTGCGGAAACGCGCCAGCCGGGTGAGATCATCACAGTGGTGGTTCCCGAATTCGTTTCCGAAAACCGCTGGACCTCCACTTTGCATACCAACACGGCAGAGATCCTGCGGGGTCAGCTTAAGAATACACATGGAATTGTCATTACGAACGTCCCCTATCATGTCCGTGAAACTGCGGGGGAACTCGTTGAATTATAAGGAGTTATCAATATGAATTTCATTGTCATTGGGTGTGGAAGATTCGGCGCCGAATTGGCATATCGTCTGTTCATGGATAAGCACCAGGTCGTCGTGGTGGACATGAACCCAAAGGCGTTCAACCGCCTCCACCCGGACTTTCGAGGGCGTACCGTTGAGGGGAATTCTCTCTCCGCCGATACCCTGGTCCGCGCCGCCACCGACAAAGCGGATGGCGTTGCTGTCGTCACCAATTCCGACACGATGAATGCCGTCATCGGGCATACCGTCCGCATCCATTACCCGAACGTCAAACAGTTGATCGTCCGAAACTACGATCCCACCCTGCGCGGAATGCTCGAAGCCTTCGGGCTGCAGTTGGTCAGTTCAACCTCGTGGGGTGCTGAACGCGTGCAGGAACTTTTGATCGACCCTTCCTTCCGCGCCGTGTTCTCGGCTGGAAACGGAGAGGTGGAGGTATACGAAATGTATATCTCAGAATCCTGGGATGGGACGGATATTTCCAGCCTGTTGAACGGCTGTGACAATATCATTTGCTCCGCGTTGACCCGGGCTGGGCGGGCGGTGATTCCCACACCGGATACCAAGCTCAAGAAGGGTGATGTGCTGACGATCAGCGCCACCTTGAGCGGAGCCAAATCCCTGCGCGAAAAATTGAAGGATGATCAGGAGGCGTAACATGCTGGTATTTATTGCAGGCGGCGGACGCACAGGCGCCCAACTTGCCGCACAATTACTTCAACAGGATTACGAGGTCCGCCTCGTTGAACATCGCCGGGAACTCCTATCGCTTCTTCATCATGAGCTTCCGACGGAAGTCATTTACGAAGGACAGCCTGCCGACCCGAACGTCCTCAAACAGGCAGGGCTGGACAAGGCGAATGTGATCGTGGCTTGCACCAACGACGACGCGACCAACCTTGTGCTTTGTTATCTTGCCCGTAATCTTTTCAATGTCCGCCGTACCGTTGCCCGCATCAATAATCCGCGCAACGCATGGTTGTTCGACCAGAACTTCAACGTGGACGAAACCATCAACCAGGCGGATGTGATGGCGCATCTGATCCAGGAGGAAATGTCCCTTGGCGATATGATGACCCTGCTCAAGATCCGCCGTGGACGTTACTCATTGGTGGAAGAGAAAGTCCCCGCCGGGGCAAAAGCGATCGGTGTGGAACTCAAGGATCTGGGTTTGCCCGACCAGTGTGTCGTTGCCGCCATCATCCGCAACGGACAGATCGTCCTGCCGCGCGGCATCGCCTCATTCGAAGCCGGTGACGAAGTCCTCGCCATTACCGACGAGGAAGGCGCCAAACAACTCGAACAACTGCTTGCGCCGCCGGATAGAAATGCCATGTAAAACAAAAACTCCCGATGAATTTTCATCGGGAGTTTTTTATGTAAAAGTTACTTCGCGATCATGTCCTTTGCCTGTTCGACATACGCAAGCGATTGATGCCGGAAATAGGTATTGTATAACTCGGCATAGTGACCATTCTGATTCAGCAGACCTTCGTGGCTGCCTTCTTCGATGATCGTTCCCTTTTTCATGACGACGATCCGGTCTGCGGCTTTGACCGTGGACAGGCGGTGCGCGATCAGGATGCTGGTCGAGTTCTTGAGGATGAGGTTCAGCGCCTGTTGGATCTGCCACTCGGTGAACGGGTCGATGCTGGCAGTCGCTTCGTCGAGGATGAAGATGGCGGGATTTTGAACGAGAACGCGCATCAGCGCCACCAGTTGACGCTGCCCCATGGAGAGGCGTCCGCCGCGTTCGCCGACTTCAGTGTGCAATCCGTTCGGGAGAGTTTCGAGCCATTCGCCGTCGCCGATGCGTTTAGCGAGCCGCAGCATTTCATCTTCGGGCACGCCCGGCGCGGCGTAGCGGATATTTTCCGCAACCGTTCCAGAGAAAAGGAACGGAACCTGCGAAACGATCCCCAACTGACGGCGATATTGCGTCAGGTCAAATTTGCGGATGTCGCGTCCGTCGATCATTAATCGTCCCTGTTGGAATTCGTAGAAACGCGCGATCAATTTCGCAATGGACGACTTACCCGCGCCGGTATGACCCACCAGCGCAAGAGTCTCTCCGGGTTGTATGAGCAGGTTGAAGTCGGTGAGAACCGGCTCTTTATCCGAATAACGAAAATACATGTGATCGAAATGGATCTCGCCCTTGAGGCGCGGCACATCCTGTTTTTCATCTTGAATGACGTTCGGGTCGGCATCGATCAAAGCGAAGACGCGTTCCGCGGCAGACATGCCCGCCTGAATTTGCGCCCAGAACGAAGTGAGGTTCAAGACCGGGAAGAAGAACTGGTCGAGGCTCATGATGAAGAGATACCACGCGCCGATGCTGATCGCGCCGACTGCGGCGCTGTGACCGCCGACATAGACCAGCACGCCGACGAAGATTCCGCCGAGCGCATTGAGGGTGGGGAAGACCAGCGAAAGCACGAAGCCGCGCTGCACGTTGACCATGTACGATTGCTGGTTCGATTCGTCGAACGATTTGAAAACGCCTTCTTCCTGCCGGAAATTTTTCGCGATCGAAATTCCGCTGATGGTTTCCTTGATGGCGGCGTTGACGTCTGCCATGGCTTTCATGCCGCGCCGCGTCACGTTCCTCGCCCACGCGCGGAAGCCTGCCGCGATGCCAAAGATGAACGGCAGAAAACCGATGAGCAAAAATGAAAGCCGCACTTCGGTTCGGAACAAAACGATCGCGATCAGGATCGCCTGTATGAACTGCGCAATTACGTCAGTGACGATGACCACAAGCTGCCCGAAGTCGTTCGTGTCAGACGTGATGCGCGAGACGATGCGCCCCGATGAGAATTGGTCGTAGAAGGATAGGTCGTGCTCGGCGGCGGCGCGGAATGCACGGGACCGCATGTCCAGCACGACGTCACCGACGGCGCGCACGATCAGACCGCGCCTCAGCCAGTTCAGTCCCCACAAGCCGAATGCCACGCCGACAAGTGCCAGCCCCACCGTAAAGATCACGGAGGGACTCGGCTGGCTCTGGATCATATCCACGATGCGGCTGACGATGACGGGCAATGCCGCGCCGATGACCGCCAGCAAAATGATGACGATGGAGGCGTACACAAGCCGCGAGATCTGTGTGTTGAAGTAATTGACCATGCGCTGTACAAGTTCATTGTCCTTGTACTGGCGGTCGTATTTTTCGTCGTTTAAACCTGCGAAGAAACCCATAAGTAGCCTTTTAGCTTTCAGCAATCAGCTTTCAGCCCTCTATTGAAAGCTGATTGCTGACGGCTTATTTTTATTCTCTAAATATCCTCGAGTAAGCCTCGGATGTTTTCATAAGCTCATCGTGCGAGCCGATTGCGGCGATCTCTCCCTTGCGGAGGACGATGATCAAATCTGCCCAGCGGATCTGCGAAAGGCGGTGGGTGATGATGAAGGTGGTGCGTCCGCGCGCGGCGTTGGAGATGGCGCGTTGGATCTTGTCCTCTGTCGCGGAGTCAATGGCGGAAGTGGAATCGTCGAGGACGAGGACGTGCGGGTCGGTGAGAAAGGCTCGGGCAAGCGCGATGCGTTGACGCTGTCCGCCGGAGAGGGTCACGCCGCGTTCGCCGACGACTGTCCCGTAGGTCTCGTCAAAATCCAGAATGAAGTCGTGTGCCTGTGCCGCCATCGAAGCCGCGATGATCTCATCCTTGGTTGCGCCGGGTTTGCCGAAGGCGATGTTGTCGCCGAGCGTGCGCGAGAAGAGGAAGATATCCTGCTCGATGATGGAGATTTGCGAACGTAACGAGGCGAGATTCCATTCGCGGACGTCTACACCGTCCACCAGCACCTGACCTTCGGAGACGTCGTAAATGCGGTTGATGAGTTTGACGAGCGTGGTCTTGCCTGCGCCGGTCTGACCGACGAGGGCAACCGTCTGTCCGGGCTTGACCTTGAATGAAATATCCTTGAGGACATCGTCGTTTTCAACGCCGTCTTCCTCTTCAGCAGGGTAGCGGAACGAGACGCCGCGAAACTCGATGTCGCCGTGAATCTCCGAGGTCCGACCTGAGGCGTTCTGGTCCAGTTTGGTCTCGCGTTGGATCAATTCCAAAATGCGTCGCGCGGATGAAAGTCCCAATGAAATTTGCGAGTAGGCGAAAGTGGAAGTGAAGGTCGGGAAGCCCAACATTTGCAGCATTCCGAAATACCCGACTACTGCGCCGACGGTGATCAGCCCGGCGCGATACAGGAATAACGCATGGACGAGTCCGCCTGCATAGGCGAGACCGAGCAAAAGATTGGCAATATATTTTGCTTCGAGATCGCCCTGTTGCACGAAAGCATTGCGGACTTTCTGCGCGTTGACAACGAAACGGTCAACTTCTGCGCCTTCCTGCGCCGCGCCTTTCATGATCTCCACGCCGTCCAGCGATTCGGAAAGATGTGCATTCATCTCACCAAATGAGGCGCGGACTTCATCGGTGACGGGGGAGAGTTGTTTGAGATAACGCGTCAACGCAAGAAAATACGTGGTGGCAAACAGCAGGGGAGTGGCGATCAGGGTGATGTGATATTGCGGCGCAAAGAGGATCGGCATCAGGATGAACATGAACGACCCGACCACAAGGTTGACGCCGGGACTGAACATATAGTTCACTTCGCGCACATCATTGGTGGCGCGTGCCATCGTGTCGCCGACCGGCTGCAAATTGTGGAAGGTCATGCTCTTTCCAAGCAGGGAAAGATACATCTCGTCGCGGATGTCGCGTTCCATTTTTTGCGCCAGCAGTTCCGCGCCGAAGTTGCGTCCCAGTTGCAGCACGCCGCGGATGATCTGTGAAATACCGATGGTCAACGCAAGCGGCAGCAACACCGATATATCCGGCGGAGATTTGAGCATGGCGTTGAACGCGTCGCCGGTCAGTACCGGCACATAAGCTGCCAACGCCGCATTACCGACCGCACCGGTGACGAGCATAACCAGAATCCACCAATAAGGACTCATATGCGAAAGGATCCATCGCGCAGCCGAGGTGCGGTTGAACTTGAACTTTCTATGTAATGTAAACTCTGCGGGAACACTAAGGGAGGTCATGGATTAATTGTAACATTCCTGAAAATTCCCTCCGCAACCGATAATTCGGAGCGGGGTTGTCATATATAGCTGGCAATTCTGCCAGTTCATATCAACTCAAGGAGAGTGTAAAATGAAAGTTTCAATGCCTAAGACAATTTCTGGTTGGTGCATGTGGCTGTTCTTCCTTTGCTTTGGTCTCGCGCCCTTCGTTGCCATTCTTGGCACGATCGCACCCTGGCTGGCACTCGCCTACGCTGTCTTCGCATTCATTGGCATGTAATTCACTGTGATACCCACACGACCTCCCGTATGGGAGGTCGTGTCATTTAATCTCCGAAAAGACCTTTGCACAGCGCAGCGAATAATCCCAATCACCAGATGGATAATCCCACCAGGCGGACAAAACCGCGTGAGCCGTGGACCATCGAACGATCTTTTCCCGTTCCCAGCCCAGTTCTTCTTGCAGGATGTCGATGCGCCTCTTCGTCTGGACCTTGAGTTGGTTCTCATCCATTGAGTTGTTCCACGGGTTGAGCATCATCGGACCAATCTCATAGCCCGCCGGTCCGATGACTCCCTTCGGGTCGATGACGAGCCATCCGCGTTCAGACGACAGAATGTTGAAATGATGGAAGTCCCCGTGAAGCAGTCTCGGTTCTTCCGCGAATAATTCCGGCAAGGATGCTTCAACTTGCTCCAATAATTCCTTTGGAAAGGGACCTGTCCCACCCTCGAATTGCGGACGAATATCCTTTAATCCGTCGAACCAATCGGATAATTTTATAAAGTCCTTTTGTAGGGGCGGGGTCTCTCCGCCTTTGCGGAATACCAGATTTTTCATCACTTCAATGGCAATATGAGTACGCTCATCGTCGTCACTCAACTCGGCAAGCATCTTCCCCGGCTTGAGGCGCTCGATCAATAAAAATCCCTTTTCTTCATCACAATCGAATAAGCGGCAAGCACCGTCTCCGTTGAACAGTTTCAAGGCATTCATTTCACTCGTCAACTCGGGGTTGGGTACGCCGATCTTCAATACAGCTTTCTCATCTTCGCATTCCGCAAATGCGACGAAGTTATAAGAGAGGTTTGGAACGGCTTGAATATCCGTCAACTCCCAACGTTGCGAAGCATCCTCAATCAATGCGGGAAGACTGGCGAGAAAATCCTCTCCCTTCTCTTTGAAGGAATGGCGGATATTGGAAATAAAAGTATCGGGAAATTTCATTGCAATTAATCAAATCCGCCCCGAAAAACTTCGGGGCGGTTTTGTGTAGGAATGATCTCTATTTCTGTTCGTCGGTATTCTGTGCTTCTTTTCGTGCCTTCAGCCAGCCGTTCAAACTGTATTTTACGATGCGCTCATTCCCCTCGAAAAGACGTTTGATATTCGGGCGCAGCGCCAGTATCAGCAGAATTTCCGCGCCGACGCCGTACAGAACGTACGCCCAGGGAAGGATTCCCTGCGAAGCAAAATACGCGAACGCCAGTGTGACGAACAACGCCACAGCCATTGTCGTCACCGACGCAATGCCGACGGTGAAAAAGGTCAACATACCAAGCGGCAGGACGACCAAAATCGACGGCAGGTACAAACCCATCGCACCACCGACTGATGGCGCTCCGCCCGCTCCGCCGCGCAGACGAATGATTCTTCCGTTCTCATCGCGTTCGGGCAGGAAGATCGAATGGTTATGCCCAAGGATGGCTGCCAGTGGAGCGATCACATGCACAAGCGGCACATCCGGCGTGAGCCATCTTGCCACCCAAACTCCCGCCGCGCCTTTCACGATATCGAGCATGGCGGTTGCAAACCCTGCCCAAAATCCGGCGGCACGCATGGCATTTGTGCCGCCTGTGCGTCCGCTTTCGATTTGGCGGATATCTTTCCCTGTTACTATTTTGACGATCAGCAATCCGATCGGGACCGAACCAATAACATACGCCAGCGCGACCGCCACTATATCAAGGACAATTTGCATTAACTCCTCCGAGAGTTGGTTTTAGAGATTTAAAGAACTGAATTTGCAGAGATAAGAACACGCGAGCTTAGGGTTGGTTGCTTGTTATCAATGTTACTTCACGATATGTATTATCTTCGATCCTAAATCCGCGGGCACGCCAGGTGCCATCCGCGTGCGAAAGGATGACATGCACAACTTCATAGGCGGATTCCGCGATGTCGGTGGGTGAGACCGTTTCAGGTCCGGTTGGATGCGAATGGAAGATGCCGAGGATGTCCAGCCCGTGAGAGTCGATCCACTCAAAAGCATTCAACTGCTCGATGGGATCCATCACGTATCGCACCGGACTTTGCGCCTGATTCTTCACCATCAAAACGGATTCCACTCTGGAGCCGCTGCCTGCCAAAAGCCCGCATGCTTCCAGCGGCAGATTCGAATCGACGTGTGCGATCATTTCTTGTAAATGTTCATTCGAAAGCAAAAGGATTTGCATGTTTATAGAAATACAGCGGCACCCCAGGCAACGACCATCACAATAAGCGGACCGATCATCGCCCGCCGTAAGGGAATATTTTCCGTCAAGCTGGTCGATAGCATGGTCAACGCATACAGCGGCGCGGTGACTGCCAGCCCGAACTGAACCGGCGAAAGCGGCCAGTAATGCAAGCCTGTGCCGATCTGTGCGCAGATCAACCCAATGCCGATCGCCCAGGGGAAATCCCAGCGGTCGGTGCCGTCCAGATGCAGAACGCGCAGACTGATCAACCCTGCCACAATAAATATCGACGGCGTGATCAGCACCATGCGCGCGCCTGCATATCGCAATGATGTAACGAGGATCAGAAATAGCGCGTATGCCACCGCGGTAAGACCCGCCCGTGCGAATCCGTATGCCGGTGCGGATGAATCCATTGAGATGTATTCGGCGGCACAGACTGCGGTGAGGAATACCGCGCCGAGAACAAAACCCGCCCACCAGGCGGAACTTCCCGCCAATAGCGTGAGCGGCGTACCGATCACGAACGCTGTAAGCGTGGGCAGCAGCAGGTGTTCGCGGTTTGGCTTTTCACTCGCGGCTGGGTGGTCACGGGCGAGCCAGTCCATACCGGCAGCGGTGAGCGCCGCGGCAAACAGGGTCATGAACGAGCTGAGCGTGAACGGAAACGCGTAATAAAAGCCGGGCAGGCTCACGCTGAGGGTGAGTCCCGGGGTTTGGATGAAACGGGTAAGGGCAAAAGTCAACAGGACCGAGGCGATCAGCATCCCCATACGGTCTGTGGAAGGCAGCTGCGAGCGGGATTCTTGCATGTGCGCATTGTACCAAGAAAGGGCGTTGTTGGAGGCAGGGCGGCGCGGGATATAGATGAAATGATAGGCTGCTTAAGCGTGAACTTTTAGGGATGGCGGTATGGTAGAATCAAGCGGTTATGGAAGTTTCACGTATAGAGAACCTGCCCCCGCCTCCGGGTATTATCAATTCCATCAGGGCAGGCTTTGATGCAATTGCTTCGCACATCACAGTCATTTTGCTGCCATTATTGTTGAACCTGTTGTTGTGGCTGGGTCCGCGTTTGCGGGTGGAGGAGTTATTTAAGTCCATCCAGAGCGACCTGGTATTGTTTTGGAAGACGGCGCAGATTCCCATGGACCAGATCCAGACCATGCTCGATGCGTATGATGAAATGTCGAAAACGGTCAACTTGTTCGCATTGATCCGCACGCTTCCCATCGGGATCTCGAGCCTGTTCACGCCAAGCGAGAAAATGATAACCACGCCTTTGGGGACGCCCGCCATCTGGCAGGCAAGCGTTTTAAACTTTCCGCTTTGGCTGTTCGTGTTGGTTCTGATCGGCTGGGTTGGCGGCGCACTGTATTTCCGTTATGTGGCGGGAGCCGCGCTGGCGGAGAAGATCACGATGATCCGTTCATCGCAGGCGGTGATACAGACCATCCTGATATCGGTCCTTTGTAATTTGATACTCTTTGCCATCAGCATGCCGATATTCCTTATTCTATTTGTGGCGATGCAGATCAGCGCCATACTGGCGAATTTGATCGTCCTCTTTCTGGCGCTGGGATCGGTCTGGGTCATTGTGCCGATATTCTTCTGGGCGCATGGAGTTTTTCTCGACCAACAGAATGTGCTCACTTCGATATTGAGCAGCTTCCAGTTGACCCGCTTCACGCTCCCGACCAGCAGTCTCTTTGTGCTGACGGTTTTCCTGCTCTCGTACGGCTTGAGCTTTCTGTGGCGCATTCCCGCACAGGATTCATGGCTGACCCTTGTCGGCATCTTCGGTCACTCGTTTGTGACGACCGCACTGCTGGCTTCAAGTTTTATCTATTACTACGACATGAGCACGTGGGTCCGCGCTGTGTTGGAAAAAATTAGACCTAATAACGTTATCAAACAAGCCTGATGACGATAGTTATCACAGGCATTGGAGGATTTTGTGGCTGACCAAGTTAAATATGATGTAAGTTCGATCCAGGCGCTCGAAGGTATCGAACACGTCCGCAAACGCCCGGGTATGTATGTGGGCGGTACGGATATCAAAGCGCTGCACCATCTCGTTTATGAAGTGGTGGACAACGCCATCGACGAAGCGCTGGCTGGTTTCTGCACCCGCATCGACATTACCATTCACAACGACAGCAGCGTGACCGTGCAGGATAACGGACGCGGTATTCCGGTCGGTCCGCACCCTTCGAAGAAGGATGCAAACGGCAAACCGATGGAAACCGTCGACGTGGTCATGACCGTGATTGGCGCGGGCGGTAAATTTGGCGGCGGCGGATACAAAGTCTCCGGCGGTTTGCACGGCGTGGGCGTCAGCGCCGTCAACGCGCTCTCCGAATGGATGACCACCGAGATCCGCCGCGATGGAAAACTGTGGAGACAGGAATACAAGCGCGGTGTGCCGCAGGGCAAGATTAAGCAGGTCGATAAAGTTGACAAGACCGAAACCGGCACCAGACAGACCTTTAAATTTGACAAAGTGATCTTTACCGAAGACATCGACTATCGCTTTGACACTTTGGTGCAGCGCTTCCGTGAAATGTCCTTTGTGACGCGCGGCATCACTCTCAAATTTGTGGATGAACGCGCAGACCGCGAGATGACGTTCCACTTCGAGGGCGGCATCACATCCTTCGTCCGTTATTTGAACCGCAACCGTGAGAACCTGCATTCTGTAGTGCATGTTGAAAAAGAAGTGGAGGATATCGGCATCGAAGCCGCCATCCAATACACGGATGCCTATACCGAGTCTGTCTACTCGTTCGCCAACACCATCAACACCATCGACGGCGGTACGCACCTTACCGGTCTGCGCTCGTCGTTGACCCGTGTCATCAATGACTACGCCCGCAAGAGCGGACTTCTCAAGGACGCTGACCCGAACTTCTCTGGTGACGATACCCGCGAAGGTCTCACCGCCATTGTGTCGGTCAAGCATCCGGGTCCGCAGTTTGAATCGCAGACCAAGGTCAAATTGATGAACCCCGAAGTGCAGACGTACGTCACCCAGGTGGTGGGTGAAGCGTTCATGACCTTCCTCGAAGAGAATCCGCAGGCGGCGAAAGCGATCATTGCGAAGTGTCTGACCTCCGCTCGGGCGCGTGATGCGGCGCGCAAGGCGCGCGATCTCGTCATCCGCAAGTCTGCGCTTGAATCGCTGACTCTCCCCGGCAAGCTCGCCGACTGCTCCGAACGCGATACGAGCAAGACCGAACTCTACATCGTGGAAGGTGACTCGGCAGGCGGCTCCGCCAAACAGGGGCGCGACCGTCACTTTCAGGCGATCCTTCCGCTGCGCGGTAAGATCCTCAACACCGAACGCGCGCGTCTCGATAAGATCCTTGGCAACAACGAAGTCAAGGCTCTCATCTCCGCGTTGGGAACCGGCATTGGCGATAACTTCGACCTCGAAGGTTTGCGCTACGGACGTGTCATCATCATGACCGATGCCGACGTTGACGGCAGCCATATCCGCACGCTTCTTCTCACCTTCTTCTTCCGTTATATGCCGCACTTGATCGAAGACGGTCACCTGTATATCGCACAGCCACCGCTCTATCGCATCGCACACAAGAATAATGTGCGGTACGTTTACAGCGACAAGGAAAAAGACAAGTTGATGAAGGAACTCGGTGAAAAAGCCAACCTACAGCGCTATAAAGGTCTTGGTGAAATGAACCCCGACCAGTTGTGGGACACGACCATGAATCCTGAAAACCGCACACTGTTACTCGTCACCGTGGACGATGCCGCCGAAGCAGACCGCACCTTCGACATGCTCATGGGCGACGCGGTTGATCCGCGCAAGAAGTTCATTCAGACACATGCCAAGAGCGTGAGAAATCTGGATATTTAGCCGACTCCTCAAAACCGCCTCCGGTAACACGGAGGCGGTTTTTTAGTACCAGAGTACGACATCAGGCGGGAACTATATGCAAAGAGTAATTAGGACTTAAACAAAAAAGCGCGGACGAATTCGTCCGCGCTTTTTTGTGTTGGGTTTGCTGTTAGTCCAGCAGGTCCTTCGGAATATTGCCGCCATTGGCAGCGATCTTGCGGAGGACTTCCTTGTGCAGCCAGGTGTTCATCTTGGCTGAATCGCCCATCATATCTTCGGGGCAGTTGAGTTCCTTGGCGAGTTCGGTGCGAGCCTCGCGGCTGGAGTCGAGGTCGAGCAGTTTCAGCAGATCCACAATGGAAACTTTCCAGTTGAGGTCTTTGCCTTTGGCGAGACCTTCGAGCTGTTTCACAACGTCCACTTCAGAGATTGCTCTCGGGGCGGCGTCATCCATGGCGGTCTTGGGCGCCATGCGTGCTCCCGCACCGGCAGAAGCAACACCAGATGCCGCTTTCGGGGCAGAAGCTGGAGCAGCTGCAGAAGCGCTGGAGGCTGCCGCAGGTTTTGCGCTTTCTTCAGCCTTATTCTTGTGAATGCCAAGTTTTTCGAGAATTGTATTAAAGAGTCCCATAACAAATTCCTTTCAATGAGTTGGTTGGATTTAAGGCTAATTGCCTATCGAATTAAATTATAACCTCGAAAATTTGTGAATGGTTAATAATATGATAATCATATGCTTTTCTTACAGTACAAAAATCCCATTATTATTTCTTTCCGTTGCACTATAATCTGCCGGATGGACAATAAAAAATATCCCTTGTGGACGCGCGATTCATCCATTCTGCTCGGCGGCTTTTTCGTTGTTATCTTCCTTATCGTTTATATCTGGTGGCCCCTTGCCGAAGAGGTGCTTTCGTACATTGATTGGAACGGTCCCTGGTGGCTGTACATGGATTGGCTGTTGCTGGGCATTTTCCTTTTCATGTCCATCACCATCGTAGCGCGCGCGAACTTACGAACAGATATCCTGCTTGTATTCGTGGGCATCTGCGGCGGACTTGCCATCGAATCATGGGGCACACAAACGAATCTCTGGCATTATTACACTGCCGAACGTCCGCCGCTTTGGATTATCCCAGCCTGGCCCATCGCAAATTTATCCATTGACCGCATCACACGCTTCCTGAATTGGACCATTACCCGAAGTGAAAACCGCCTTGGGAAGAATATCCATCGCTCGTTATTTATCACTCTTTATTGGACGGTCTTCGCCTCTTTCATGACCCTGATGCTGGTCTTTGTTTCCCCAACCTTTGACAAGTCCTATACTCTTCTTGCTATTCTGTTGTGCGTCATGCTGATCCTTACTCCCACAGACCATCGTCAAGCTCTGTTGACGTTCATCGCCGGGGCGGGTTTGGGGTACTTCCTCGAATTGTGGGGTACCACCCGTCAGTGTTGGACGTACTATACCTATCAGACGCCGCCGCTGTTTGCCGTCCTTGCGCATGGGATGGCGGCTGTCGCGTTCTGGAGAGCGGGGTTGTTGGTGACCATGCTGCTGGGTAGATTCCGCTTTTCGAAGGCGAACCAGCCCGAAGTCTCGGGCTGAGCCGAAGGCTGGAAAGTCCGCTGGGGGATTGTGATTTTAACGTCCCGAATGTGTATTTAATCCTCTTGACAAAAAATAGTAACTCGTATAATATTTTGCTCGTTTGGAAATTAGTAACTCGTATACTATTTTTATCTGGAGAACCTTTTGTCTGTTCGAAACGCCATTTTAGGACTGCTCGCACAAAAACCGCGTCACGGCTATGAATTGCATGCCGCGTTCTCGGCTGTCGTCGGCGATGCGACCTGGGATGTGAAGCCCGCTCAGATCTACACCACCCTCGAACGGCTGGAAGAATCCGGGCTGGTCGAGACCAAATCTGACCTGGGGCAGGGACGTGAACCAGACCGCCGCATTTATGCCATCACCCGTGACGGACGCGGCGCGTTGAAAGACTGGTTCAGCGACAGTGTGCCCACCGAACATCAACGCGATGAGTTCTATGTCAAATTGATGATCGGGTTGGTCTCCGGCGAAGCGGACCCGGCGCGCATTATTCAGACCCAGCGTTCGCGCCTCTATCAGGAACTGCACGATGCGACCACTCACCGCGACAAACATGACCCGCACACCGAGATGGCGCAGATCCTGCTGATCGACAAGACCATCATGCACCTCGAAGCGGACCTGCGCTGGCTCGACATGATCGAGATGCGGCTGGAAGCGATCAAAGACCAACCGATTCCCGAGCCTGAGATCCGGCGGCGTGGACGCCCTAAAAAAATATCGCAAGCTCCGTCTGCGGATGCTGTAGAAAAGAATTGATATTTAATTGACTTTATTGATACAGGAATTTGAAAATGAAATACGAACTTGCAAATAAAACGATCATTATTACCGGCGCCAATTCTGGGATTGGCAAAGCGGCGTCCATTCAACTGGCGCAATTGGGCGCACATGTTGTGATGATGTGCCGCAGTGCCGAACGCGGCGAGCAGGCTTTACAGGATGTCTGCGCGGCTTCGAAGAGCGACAAGGTCGAGTTGATCCTTGTGGATATGTCGTCTCAGAAGTCGGTCCGCAACGCAGTGAATGAATTTCTTGGCAGGCATTCCCGCTTGGATGTCATCATCCATAACGCTGCCAACTTTGACCATCGTCAAACCAAACCTGTGATGACAGAAGACGGATTGGAAACGGTCTTTGCGACCAATCATGTGAACATCGCTCTGATGACTGATCTGCTGCTGGAAACCCTCAAAAAAAGCGCCCCCAGCCGCATCATCACTGTCGCCAGCAAGGGATTGATGACCTATCCGTTTTTGGATATCGAGTTCGATAATCTCAAAGGCGAGAAGAAGTTCAGTATGCAGCACGCTTATTACCATTCGAAACTGGCGCAGGTGATGTTCACTTTTGATTTGGCGGAACGGTTGCAGGGGACTGGCGTCACGGTCAACTGCGTGCGTGTTGGGAATGTTGCCATCCCTGATACACGGCTGGACCATCTTCCCAAGTGGATGCTGAAAATGTACGAGATGAAGCGCAAGCTCGCTCTGACTCCCGAAAAGATGGCGGAGACTTACGTCTGGCTTGCGGCTGATCCGAATTTGCAGAATGTCACTGGCGGATATTGGGATGCCCCCAATGTGCCCGCCAAAGCGAACAAGAACGGTTACAACAAGGAAACCTGGAAAAAGCTCTGGAACGTTACACAGGTATTGGCAGGTAATTAGCAAAGGCGAACCTTTGCGCTATTTTAGAGAGTCAAAATGAAAGCATTTCTGTCGAACAAAAAACAACTGGCTGCCTGGGCTGGCATACTCGCCCCCATCATCTTCGTAAAATCATTTTTGATCGAGGGGTGGCTGCGACCGGGCTACGATCCGCTCTCCATGTATGTGAGCGCTCTATCCCTCGGCTCACGCGGCTGGACCCAGATCTCGAATTTCCTGATTTTCGGTGCGTTGTTATTCGTATTCACACGCGGTATAGCCGCCGAATTTCCAGATGGAAAAGCGTCCCGCGGCGGGCTGATTTTATTGACCATCATTGCAGCAGGGTATTTTCTTTCCGGTCCATTCGTTATGGATCCGATGAACACACCTTTGGATCAGGCAACGGTACACGGTACGATCCATGGCATCCTTGGCGGTATCGTATTTTTACTCATGCCCATTAGCATTTTTGTGTATTGGCGCAGATTCAGAATTGACCCTCAATGGCAGTCCATTCAAGGCTGGACCCTTGTATTGGGAATCATCTGTGCGGCAGCCGATATCCTTTTTACAGTCGTATCGAAATCACCGAGTTTGCAAATTACGTTTGTAGATTGGTTTGGGCTGATTCAACGTTCGGTCATCGTGCCGTTTATGGTTTGGATATTTGTCTTTGCATTGGCGATGTTGATAAAAAACCGGCAAAGCCAATAGGCTCTTTACAGCAAATTTATTTCATCAGCAAGGCAATTATCCAAGGAGAACTAACATGTCCAATATTCAAGTGGAACAACTTACAAAAATTTACGGTTCCGGTGTGACTGCCGTGACCGCGCTGAATCAGGTTAACCTCAACATTCACGAAGGCGAATTCGTTGCCATTATGGGACCCAGCGGCTGCGGAAAGTCCACGCTTTTGCATTTACTCGGCGGCTTGGACAAACCCAGCGAAGGACATGTGCTGATCGGTGGTCACAACCTGAGCGATCTGAACGATGACAAACTGACCGAACTGCGCCGCCGCAAGATCGGGTTCATCTTCCAATTCTTCAACCTTATTCCGGTTCTGAACGCATTGGAGAACGCCGCGCTGCCCATCACGCTCGATGGGGTGAAACCAGCCGAGGCGAAAGTCAAAGCCACAGAATGGCTGACCAAATTCGGGCTTTCCGATCGACTCGCGAATCGTCCCGATCAACTCAGCGGCGGACAGCAGCAGCGCGTCGCAATTGCCCGCGCACTGGTCGCTGACCCTGAACTGATCCTCGCCGACGAACCGACCGGCAACCTCGATACCCGCTCCGGCGACGAGATCGCAAGTTTGTTGCGTGATGTTGCCAGAGACTATAAACGCACTGTCGTCATGGTGACCCATGACCCGCGCATTGCTGCCTATGCCGACCGCATCATCTTCCTTAAAGATGGCAAGGTCGTGGATGAAACCCTGCTCGAACGCAAGAATGGCAAAAATCAAAACAGCGCCGAATTCGTGGCAGGCAAAGTAAAGGAAATGGGAGATTGACATGAATCTCCAACTGACTCTCGCCGCTCGTTATCTTAACGGGCGTAGATTACGAACTTTTCTAACCACACTCGCCGTGGTCTTTGGCGTGCTGGTGATCTTTGGCATGAACATCATCATGCCGACCATGCTCAACGCATTACAGGTCAACGTCCAAAGCGCGGAAGGCGCTGTGGATTACAGCATCACGCATGTTTCCGGCGAGCCGTTCCCGCAAACCGAAGCGGACAAACTTCAAGGCGTGGACGGTGTTCGCGTTTATGCGCCTTCTCTGATGCGCACCATCAACATCCCTGCCGATTTCTATGACAAGGATTCCAACAAGGCGGATACCGTCACCGCGCTTACGCTTATGGGCATCGACCCTGAAGCGGAAAATTCGCTTCGCGCCTTTCTTTTGGTTGATGGTCGCTATCTCCAGGCGGATGACTCCGCTGCGGCTTTGATCTCGCGCACCCTCGCGGACACACTCCATGTAAATGTGGGCGATACCTTCCGCGTCCCCAGCGCAGACGGCACCACCGAGTTGACAGTTGCGGGCATTCTCCCCGCGCAGCTCACAGCTGGAAACGAAACCGTGTGGGTCAACCTGCCTGAAGCGCAAGCGATCACGAACAGCCCGGGCGAGATCAACATTATCAATGTCAACACCGAGACGACGGCAATGGAAGAACGCCGCGCCGAGGTGCAAAAGAACATCGAATCCGCATTGGGTGGTCAGTATCAGGTTGGTACTCTGCTCAGCGGTTCTGAAATGTTCACAACGCTTGAGCTTGCCCAAACCATGTTCAATGTCTTTGGCGTGCTCGCGCTTTTCATGGGCGGTTTCATTATCTTCAATACCTTCCGCACCATCATCGCTGAACGCCGCCGTGACATTGGATTGCTGCGCGCGCTTGGCGCGAATCGCCGCACCATCATCGGCATGATCCTTGCAGAAGGATTTTTGCAGGGCATCATCGGGACGGTACTGGGTTTGGCTCTTGGCTATCTTTTTGGCTTGGGCACCATCCGAATTGCCGAACCGTTCATGAGCAGGTTCGTCAACTTGAATCTTGGCATGCCGGTGGTTTCAACGACATTACTCGTCGGTTCGATCGTGCTTGGCGTGGGCGTTACTGTTGTGGCGGGTTTGATTCCCGCGCTTAGTGCCAGCAAGGTCACTCCGCTTGAAGCGTTAAGACTGTCGGCGGCGGAAGCGCAATTTGATCAAGGAACAAGCGTCGGCTTCGTTGGAGGCGTGGTCCTCATCGTGTTGACGGTCATCGCGATCCTCACTGGTCAACCCACGCTTATCGTTCCCGGTGGCTTCCTCTTCCTGTTGGGTTTGGTGCTTATCGCTCCGGTGTTGGTGCGTCCATTCGCGTTGGTCTTTGGTCGTGTCGCCGCGTTGTTCTATGTGAGGCAGGGCGTGGGCGAACTGGCGCAGGGAAATATTTCCCGCCAGCCTTCGCGCGTGGCAGTGACTGCCAGCACGAGTATGTTGGCGCTCGCGATCATTGTGGCGATCGGCAGTTTGATCTCAAGCCTGACCGTTGTGTTGTACGACATGATGAGCGATAACTTTGGCAGTGATTATATTTTTGTCCCGCCGTCGATTGCGTTGTGGGGTAACAATGTCGGCGCCAAGCCTGAGTTCGCTGAACAGCTCAAGTCGATCGATGGCGTGGATCAGGTCAGCACGCTGCGTTTTGCCAGTGCGACATCAAACGGACAGGCGATCTCCATCTTGGGGATCGACCCCGTCTCATACCCAGCCGTATCTGGTCTGTACTTTCAAGGCGAACTTTACGCTGACGAGGATGCCACCTATGCCGCGCTCGCGGACGGACGCAACATCATCGTGAACGGCGCGATGATGACGGCTCTTGGAAAACAGGTCGGTGACACGGTTGAGCTTGTCACGCCCAACGGTACAGTGACATATCAAATCGTGGCAATGGGCACCGACATGCTTAATACGAAAGTGGTCACGGGCTACATCTCGCAGTCCAACCTTCAAACAGACTTTGGCGCTACCGATGATGTTTTTCTGCAGCTGAATTTAAAGAAGGACGCTGATCGTGAAGCCGCTGATACTGCCATTCGAAAACTTTCAGAGAATTACCCGACCTTCAAGGTGGTTTCAGGTGCCGAGTATTTCGGCTCGTTGAAATCCCAAATGGATGCGGCGTTTAGCGGTTTGTATGTGCTCTTCCTTCTATTGGCGGTTCCATCGTTGATCGCCATGCTCAATACGTTGACCATCAGCATCATCGAGCGCACGCGCGAGATTGGCATGATCCGCGCGGCAGGCGGGACGCGCAAGCAGATCCGCATGATGGTTATCGTGGAAGCCTTGTTGCTTGCCGCCATCGGCACTTCTTTTGGTATCTTGGGCGGTTTGTATCTTGGTTATGTGATCGTAATCTCGATGGCGGGCATCTTCCCGTTGGGATACGTATTCCCGCTGAGCGGAATTCTGTCAGCGATTGCCATTGGTTTATTGTTCGGTGTTTTCGCGGCGTTCATCCCTGCGCGCCAGGCTGCGCGGATGAATGTGGTCGAGGCGCTGCGTTATGAATAAGAGAAAAGCTTTACAGGTTTATGTTGCAGGAATGGAAACAACAAATTCTTTGCACGAAAGGATAACACTATGAATCTCTACCTGCGCCTAGCGTGGCGCAATATCTGGCGTCACAAACGTCGGACGGTCATCATCGTCCTTGCCATGTCGTTGACTTTGGCATTGATGATGTTCTACGACGGATTGATGAACGGTTTTACGGATGCGATCTACGGAAATGCCGTGAAGGTATTGGGCGGCAATATTCAGGTCCATGCCGAGGGGTATCGCGCCGCGGTGAACTCAACTCCGCTTCTGCCGTTGGCGGATGCTCAGGCTGTAGTCTCCGCTGCGGAAGCAAACCCGATGGTCGATGCGGCTACATTACGCATCAATACAGGCGGTTTGGTCACAAGCCGTGAGGGTGCCTTTGCGGTCGGTATTACAGGCGTTGAACCTGAAAAGGAATATGACGTCAACATCATTGGGCAAAACGTTACAGAAGGACGTAACCTGACCAGTGATGACCTTGACAGCATTCTGATCGGCAGGGGACTTGCCGAAGCGATGGGCGTCACGGTGGGGGATAGAGTGACCCTTGTCGGACGCTCCCAGCACCAGCAGATGCGTCAGCGCACGATGACCATTGTCGGTATTTATGATCTCGGCATGGCTGATATCGAGAAGCAGACCATTTACATCTCCCTCAATGAGGCGCAATCGCTCTACGAATTGAGCGCTCCCACCGAGGTGGCGATCTTCCTGCAGCATCTTGGGCAGGAGAATGATGTCATCACAAGTTTGCAGCCCGGTCTACCCGGTTATGAGATCGAGTCGTTCGAGGCGAATTACCCAGACCTTGCGAACGCCATCACATCCAAAGGCGGAGTGATGAACGTCTTTAGTGTGATCATCATTGCCATTGCAGGTGTGGGTATTCTCAACCTCTTGTTGATGGCAGTCTATGAACGGACGCGCGAGATCGGTGTTCTCGGCGCCATGGGACTCAAACCGCGCCAGATCTCGATGCTGTTCATTCTCGAAGGGACGATGATCGGGTTGGTCGGCGTCGCTGTAGGCATTATCTTTGGGCTTGCGCTGAACGGCGCGTTGATGCGGGTCGGGCTTGACTTCGGTTCGATGTCACAGGCAGCCAGCTACCTTGCATTGATCAAGGATAAGGTCTATCCCACATGGGGTGTTGAGAAATTGGTATTGAGGGCGTCCACGGTTGCGATCATTTCAGCTCTTGCAGCGTTAATCCCTGCAATGGAAGCTGGACGACGCGAACCGGCAGAAGCCCTTCACTTTGTATAGGTGCACCATGATGCAAACTTTCAAAATGGCTTTTCGCGATCTCGGACGCAATCGCCGCCGCACGTTCTTCTCGGCTCTGGCGGTTGCGATCGGGCTTGCATTGTTGATGTTGATGGCTTCGGTCATCACGGGTGAGATGGGCAGCGCTGTTGAGTCTGCCATCCGCCTCCAAAGCGGACATATTCAAATTCGTTCCGCTTCGTATGATGAGAACAAGTCCAGCCTCAAATGGGAGGATCTGGTCGAGAACCCGGAGCAGATCGCCGGTCAGATCGAGGCGTTGGACCAGGTGGAAGCTGCCACGCCGCGTTTATTCGCAAGCGGATTCCTGTCCACGGGCAATGAGTCTGCTGGCGTGACGATCTATGGCGTCGACCCGCAATCTGCGGCGAACGATCCCTATCGGAATGGACTCGTCGAGGGTAGTTTTATAACCGCCGATGACCGTGAAGGTTTGATGCTCGGTAAACCCGCGGCGGAAAAATTGCATTTGCAGGTTGGCGATAAGGTTGGGCTTTCCGTGAACACATCCAATGGTGATGTGCAGGAACAAACTTTTATCGTGCGCGGCATTTACAGCACAGATACATATGGCTTTGATGTCGGCACCATTCTTTTGCCGTTGGCAAAGGCGCAGGCGATCACACAGACCGAGAATCATGCCAGTACGATCTTCGTCGTCCTCAAAGACACTTCTTTCACCAACAGTGTTGTTGCGGCGCTTCAGGTGCCGTCCAATTTGGAAGTGTTGACATGGAGTGACTTGAACGCGTTGATCGTCGAGTTCGAGACCATGGCAAATAGTTATATCGCTTTCTTTTACCTGATCATTCTTGCCATCACTGCTTCAGTGATCGTCAATACCCTCATTATGTCGGTATATGAACGTACGCGAGAGATCGGTATCTTATCTGCCATTGGAATGAAGGGACGCCGCATCATGGGATTGTTCCTGGCTGAATCCATTCTTCTGGCGATCGGCGGTGTGATTATGGGATTGGTTCTGGGTGTGTTTGCAGTTTATCTCTTCAATATCAATGGATTCTTTATCGGCAACATGGGGCTGACTGGCTTTGTCGTCCCTGACACGATCCGCGCCCAATTGACCGTTGATAAGAGCATCAGTCTGGCGATTATGACCTTCATCGTCACGCTGCTGTCTGGTCTGTACCCTGCTGTTATGGCTTCCCGGATGGAACCCGTTGAAGCCCTGCGCGCTGAAAAATAAACGCGGAGCATTTCCGCGAGGAGAAATATCATGGAAGTCGTAAAAATCGAAAAAGTAACTCGTGTATATCAAGTCGGAAAAGTTGAAACGCGGGCATTGCGTGGTGTGGACCTTTCGATCGAAGGCGGAGAGTTTACCGCTCTGGTCGGTCCTTCCGGTTCGGGCAAGACCACCCTTCTGCAAATGATCGGCTGCCTCGATCAGCCGTCCACTGGAAAAGTGTATATCAACGATAAGGATGTGACCTCGCTCAATCGTAACCAGCGCGCCGATATGCGCCGTGGAACGATCGGGTTCATCTTCCAATTCTTTGCCCTGATTCCCACATTGACCGCGTATGAAAATGTGGAAATGCCGCTCCTTCTGAATGGACATACTCCCAGTCAGCGCAAAGAGCGCGTAATGGAATTGCTCAACGCGGTCGATCTGGCAGATCGTGCCAACAATCGCCCCGACCAGCTCAGCGGCGGTCAACAGCAGCGTGTGGCTGTTGCTCGCGCTTTGGCTCCCAGCCCAACACTCATTTTGGCAGATGAGCCGACTGCCAACCTTGATACCACCAATGGGCAGCAGGTGATGGAGATCATGAAGAAGCTCAATAAGGAAACAGGCGTCACTTTTGTATTCGCCACCCATGATCCGCGCGTTATTGGTTATGCCACTCGAACGGTCACATTGGAAGATGGCTTGATTGTGAAAGACTCAAAGGGCTAGATTTAATTCTAGATAAAACCTTTGCAAAACCTGTGCAATCTGTTATACTTTGCGAACTCAAAAACAAACACAGGTTTGGAGAAAGATCGAATGAAAAAGATTTATTTTGTAATTGTTGTGCTGGCTCTTCTGCTAACGGCTTGTGGACAGGCGAGCTCAACCGAAGCTGTTCCCACTGTTGTGCTCGAATCTTCAGGGAGTGCCGCCCAGCCGACAAATGATCGTCCCTCGAGCGGGGATTCTGTCACTGCCTCTGCGGTAGTTGTCCCGTTGCAGGATGCGAACTTATCCTTCACGAACATTGGTCGCGTAACCGCGGTCGATGCACAGGTAGGGGATAAGGTCAACGCCGGTGATACATTGGTGGAGATCGATACATCCATTCAAGAGGCAAAGGTCCGCGAGGCAGAAGCGAATCTGGTGTATTCACAGATTCAGCTTGATTATCTGGTCCGTAATATCGGATGTCGAGGCGAAGGCTGTGCGCCTTCCTATCAGCACATTGAAGTGGCACAGAATGACGTTGCCAGCGCCCAGGCATTGCTCGACTCTGCGAAAGCTGTCCTCGCCGCCCAATCGGATCTGACCGCGCCGTTTGCTGGTACCGTTGTTTCAGTTGACATCTCCCCGTATGAGACCGTCTCACCCGGACAGATCGTCATGGTGCTTGGCGACCTGTCGAAGTACCGCATCGAAACCACAGACTTGAGCGAACGTGACATCGTGCGTGTAAAAGTGGGGCAGCCCGCCACAGTCTTTGTTGAAGCCTTGGGTGAACAATTTGACGGCAAGGTTGTAGACATTGCGCGCACATCAACTGAAATTGGCGGCGACGTGGTGTATAAAGTGACGATCGAACTCGACAAACAGCCTGATGGTTTGTTGTGGGGTATGAGCGCAGATGTCGACATCAACGTTGGCGAGTGAGGCTGCCATGAAACGAACGTTGTTCATGCTTGCCGGTCTGCTCCTGCTGACAGCTTGCGCCAGCCCGTCGCCTGTTGCTACTGACTCCGCTCCCACCTCTGCGCCGGTCAGTGTGCTTCCTGCATCTTCGCCGGATGTAGTGGTCGCCTCAGCCGACGTGGAACCCGCACAGGTATCAGAGTTGGGTTTCACCATCTCTGCGTTCGTAAAGGAGATTCCCTTCAACGAAGGTGATGTGGTGAAGGCTGGCGATGTCTTAATGACATTGAATACACCCGACCTTGAATATGCCGTTGTCTCTGCCGAAGCGGATTACAACGCACGGAGTCAAGCCGCCCAACTGCAAAAAGCGGACAAGGTGCTTTATGTTGACCCGAATACCGGTAAGAAATCCTGGTACAGCCTTCCTCGTGAGGTATACGACAAGGCATTGGCTGTGGCGGATCAATCGAAAGCCAAATGGGATTCGGCATCGGCAAATCTGGCGCAGGCGACTTTATCCGCCCCGTTCGACGGAACGATCGTGAATATCGCTGTAGAACCCGGCGAGCCGGTGCAGGTCAATCAAGTTGTAATGACATTGGCGGATTTGAATCATCTCCAGATCACCACCACCGACTTAAGCGAACGCGATATCGCCCGCGTGAAGATCGGTCAAAGTGTGGATGTGTCCATCGAAGCGCTTGGCATCACTATAACAGGGAAAGTGATACGCATCTCGCCGATCTCGAAGACTGTAGGCGGTGACGTTGTCTTTCCGGTAACGATCCAATTGGACGAACAACCTGACGGTTTGCTGTGGGGGATGAGCGCAGAGGTTGAGATACATACAAAATAACAATTGATGAATTGTTTGCAAAGACCCGTGAATATCATTCACGGGTCTTTTGTTTGTTGTCTGTATTTATTTTTTCTTAAAGACCTTAAAAACCTTAAAGACTTTATGATTTATCATTATAGGAACATGAGTAAACCTTTCAAATATTTTAAGATAAAGTTATATCTAAAAACCTTTACATAAATGAATACTTGCATACAATAATTGCATAATAATGTATTGATTTATTGTTATTGTTTATTCATATTGATAATGTTTATGTATATGATTTGATAATGATGAGTCAACAAAGAAACATAATGCAAGTAAGGAAAGAATAATAAAGGAAACATCATGTATATCTGTGTATTGACAAGCGCGCCCGACGATGACGACATTCCGTATGACCCCTCGCCATACATGAACGGCTATCGTTGGAAGCAACATCTTGTGGAACCTTCGGATGTTGAAGTTCAGATCAAGAAGTTGATCGATGAAGGCGTGGATGTGTTCGTCAATCTTTGCGATGGCACAGCCGATGATCCGCTTTCAGGCATTGCGCTTGTTAAAGCGCTTGAAAAATATAATGCGGCTTTTACAGGTGCTGACTCCAAATTCTTCGATCCCACACGCGATGAGATGAAGAACGCAGCCAGGCGCGTTTCTGTGCCCACTCCCAATTGGACGTTTGCCAGCCGTGTGGAGGATGCAGAGAAAATAGCAAAGCGCCTCAAGTTCCCCATGCTCGTCAAGCCCCCGCATGGATACGCCAGCGTTGGCATTCGGCGTAATTCCCGCGTTGAGAGTGTCGATCAGCTTCGTGAACAACTCGCACTTGAGATCGCCGAGTTTGGACGGGCGCTCATCGAAGAGTTCGTTGAAGGACGCGAGTTCACCTGTCTCATTTCCGAGAACACCGAAAAGCCGAATAAGCCTTTCACATATACTCCGGTCGAGTTCATCTTCCCCGAGGGCGAATCCTTCAAACACTACGACATGAAATGGGTCGATTACGAGCGGATGTCCGTCGCCATCGTTTCCGATCCCAAGATCGACAAGGTCTTGCGCGAACAGACCATGCGTGTCTTCAAGGAATTGGGCGGCAACGGTTATGCCCGTTGTGACTATCGCATGAACGCAGACGGTACGATCTACATGCTCGAGATCAACCCCAATTGCGGCATCTTCTATCCGCCGCACGAACCCGGGTCTGCCGACTTTTCACTGATCAACGATCCCAAGACTGATCACACAAGATTCATGAAGTTGATCATTCAGAATGCGCAGCACCGCCAGACGCGCATCGCCGCCGAACGCATCATCAAGCGTCAGCAGCGCAAACGCGCACCGGTCAAAGAAATGGCTTATACCTAACGATGAAAACGGGACACAGAAATGTGTCCCGTTTTTTTATCCCTTGAGGATGTTTGCTCCCTCACTGGCTTTGCAGACGTAAATACTCGCCTCGCACCCGGACCTCTGCCTGTATGCCGCTGAAACAGCCTGGACGAACGCCTCAGCTTTTTCCTCATCCACTAGAGCGACGGCGCAGCCGCCAAAACCGGCGCCCGTCATGCGCGCGCCATAGCAGCTTTCCTGTTCGCGCGCACATTCGACCATGATATTGAGCGCGTCATTCGTGACCTCAAAATCGTCGCGCAAACTGTTGTGGCTGGCATTGAATAATTCACCCAGTCGTTTCACATCACTGTTTTTCATGGCTCGTATGGCTTCCAGAACGCGGGCATTTTCTGTGATAACGTGTTTGGCTCGTTTTGCGGCGATTTCACTCAAGCCGCTATCTTCTTTCATCTTTCTTTGAAACTCATCCACACTAACGTCTCGAAGCGCCTTTACCCCGAACCATTGCGCCGCTTCCTCGCATTGACTGCGTCTTTCGTTATAAGCGGAATCGACTAACCCCCGTCGGGTGGATGTATCCAGAATCACTACAGAAGTCCCCTGTGGAAGAGGCGCGTGCTGAATTTCAAGCGAACGGCAGTCCAAAAAGAGGGCGTATCCTTCTTTGCAGGCGGCGCTTGCCATTTGATCCATAATGCCGCAGTTGACTCCGACCCATTCGTTCTCGGCTTTTTGCGCAAACTTTGCCATGACAGATGCATCCCATTCGAAGCCGGAGACGACTGAAAATGCCCGGGCTACAGCCAATTCCACCGCGGCGGATGAAGAGAGACCTGCTCCGCGCGGTACATCGCCGGTCATTACGGCATCGAAGCCATTCAATTTATATCCGGCGTTTTGAAGAGCGCTGGCAATACCTTTGGGGTACTCTATCCATGTGTCGCCTCGGGTGAGGGAAGCTAACTCGAAGGCTGACTCAGCCTCAAGGTCCAGAGAAAAGATGCGGACCTTTCCGTCTGTTCGCGGCTTTAGGGCGATCCATACGGCGCGGTCAATTGCCATTGGCAGGACAAAACCGTCGTTATAATCGGTGTGTTCGCCGATCAAATTAACCCTTCCCGGTGCGCGGACTATGAAATCCGGTTTGGCGTTAAAATACGAATTGAATTGTTGGGCAAGAGTTGTCGTTTCCATATTCGCGTTTATACCATAGAGGCTTCATGGACGATATTGCTTTATTGCGAGAGTACGAACCTGTTCTGCGCTTTGCAAAAAGCGAACGTTTTTTTCCCATGGCTGTAGAGCCATATCTTGAAAAGTGCTCGCTCTTTCCAAGCGGACCTGCCGGGACGGCTGAGTTGTTCGGTCATTTGAATGAACCGTTGATCGGCAAGATCGGCATGTTGAACAGCCATGAATATTTTTTACGGTTCGTGAACATACCATTAAACGATTTCGATGCATGGGTCTGGTGGGGAGTTGGTACAGTTCTCGGGCTGGTGGCAGGTTGGTTCACACTTGGCATGGCAGGGTTGGATATTGTTATTGGATTATCACTTGCGGCGGCTCTTGTTCTTTTTATGTTGGTTTCTCCCATTCGGCTGCGGATCATCCCGGCAATGCTCGCGGTTCTTTTTTTTCTTGTGTTGGGTATCGCGCCAATCTGGCTGTTCTTCAAACCCATGCAGGGAGTCAGCATTGCGGTTGAATACTTTATCCTGCTGCCCATTTACCTTTTGCTGCTTTTCTATCTTTTAATGCGGACATTGAAGTTCATGATCGAAAGAATCCTGCCGGAAGGTCCCGGCTTGGTGATGGATATGCTTTCGCAATCGACTGAAAAGATCGCACAGCAAGCCGGTTTGTTATACGCGGATATATTAAGAAAACATCGTCAACCTGTGTATTACGGACGCGTCCTGCGTGAGACTGGTCCTGAAGGAGATCGCTGGACGATTTTGCAATATCATTTTTTCTATGCCTTCAATGACTGGCGGCTGGCTGCAAACGGCTTCAACCACCATGAAGGTGATTGGGAGATGGTGGCGGTCTACCTCAAGAATGATGCTCCCTACGCGGTTTTGCTTTCCCAGCATGGCGCAGGCAATATCGGGTTATGGGATGAAATGATCAAGGCGAAGGACAAAGATGGAAACGAGACCACGCATCCGATAGTCTATGCGGCGCTGGGTTCGCATGCCAATTACAGCGCACCGGATGTGATCCGTTCGCCTTCGATGTACAGCCCGGGGACAACACAACGCTTCCTCTTTTGGTTCGACGGCTGGATTCACTACCTGTTCCTGTTGTTTAACCCAAGCCAAAAGGCGCGTCACATTGCGCTGGAGGAAATGCGCTTGAAAAGCCGCCAGTTGTTTTCGGAGCATATCTTCGACGACCTGCGCGATGAAATGGACCATTACATTATCAGCCTCCCAATGGAGATCGCCACGGGAGATGGACTTCGGGTGGGTTACCAGGGCGGGAATTCCAAAGAGCCGCGCTTGCGGTCTTCCAGTTATTTGAAACGGGAAATGTCCGATAGACGGGTATCTCTTCCGCCCATCAGGGAGTGGGAGTGTATCCTCTTGAATTCCGAGCCGGGATGGGTACAATATAAAGGATTGTGGGGCGTCAAAAGCATTTTGGGCGAAGAATCAGGACCTCCCGGTCCCAAATGGGACAGGCCCAAACGGGAGACATCAGGTGTAAGTGAGCGTGTGCGCTGGGGTAAGCCGATGGATTGGCTTGCTGAATTGGAAAACCATAAACATTAGTGCAGTTCAAAGGAGAGTGATATGTCGATTTCGCAGGCACTTGAAGTGGTTATTGGCTTGATATTTATCTATTATGTTTTGGGATCGATGGTTTCCCTGATGACGCAATGGATCAATGAAGCGTTCGAGACGCGCGGTCGTTCGCTCGAGAAACATTTGATGAAGATCGTCGGCGATAAACAGGTGGGTGATTTTGTGAAACTGCCCCAACTTGAGGCGTTGCGTCCGATACGGTATAAGAACTTATTCAGCTTTATTACTTCATCGACCGAGCCGAAGAAACTTGAGAAAGTCCCTGCGGCTACTTTGGTGGATTCCTATTTCGACTTTGTAGGGTTGTCCGCTACAAAGGAATTCAAGCTGGATGAGTTAAAAGAGGCGATCAACTCTTTTCCGGACTCGGAAGGAAAACAGGCGATCCTCAAATGGGTCGACCAGGGCGTGACAAACGTCGAAGATCTGCGCAAACGCACCTTTACGTATTTCTCGGGTCTGATGGACCAGGCTGGCGCGACGTTCAAGTCAAACGCGCGCAGTTTCGTTATCATGCTCTCTATTTTTCTTACATTGCTGCTTGGCACTGATAGTATTCAGCTTGCCCAAACCTTATGGACAAATGCCGGTGTGCGGGCGCTCGCTGTTGCACAGGCGGAGATGGCTGTACAGCAGCAGGACGGATCAAATGCGAATGTGGATGACCTTGTTCAACAGCTCATTGATCTGAATATCGTGCGGATCGGCTGGTGGCAGGCGGATCTTCCCGAAACTGGTTCTTCACCCAAGGACTGGGGAACTTTTGTCGTGTTGAAAATCCTCGGCTTGGGGTTGACCATGGTCGCGGTCTCGCAAGGTTCGTCCTTCTGGTATGACGTGTTGAAGAAGATTGTCACTCCCAGCGGCGGGGGCGGTGGGGGAGGCGAAGCAAAGGGATAGAATCAAAAACTCCGAGGTGATAAGCCTCGGAGTTTTTTGTTATTGAGAAGACCATCTTGCGTAGACTGCCTGTGAGAGCAATCGGTCCGCGCTTTTTTCGCGGGTGACCAGTTCGCCGCTGTCGAGCGTACCTTTGTGTTTCTTCATCATCTCATCCACCGCCTGTGCAACATGGATGGCGGAGGCACGCACGGCATAGACGGTTACGATCACAAAGAGTGGATGATCGCTCAGACATTGGCGGATTTCATCCAGCAGGTTTGGCAGGGACTTGTACACCTCCCAAACTTCGCCCTTCGGTCCGCGCCCGAACTTGGGCGGGTCGAGGATGACGCCGTCGTATTTGACGCCGCGCTTTACCTCGCGTTGGACGTATTTGAGCGCATCTTCCACGATCCAGCGGATGGGTCTATCGCTCAAGCCGGAGAGTTCCTGATTTTCACGCGCCCAACTCACTGATTTCTTCGAAGCGTCCACATGAGTGACGGATGCTCCGGCTGCGGCTGCGGCGAGGGTCGCCAAGCCGGTGTAGCCGAAGAGATTCAAAACATTCGGGCGGGAGTCCAACGACTCCCGTCGTTGGTCCTCAAAAGTCGGGAGACTTTTGGCTCCGTTGATGGTATCCGCCATAAAGTCCCAGTGAGCCGCGACTTCGGGGAAAACGCCGAGGTGACGACCGGGAGTTGTCATCACAGAGAATTTTAAGTCCCTCATCCCCAACCCTTCTCCCGATGGAGAAGGGAGTTCCCTCTCCCTTTGGGTGAGGTCAGGTAGGGGATAACTCATTACCCATTGCTCATCCACTTTCTTCTTTAATTGCCAGTGCCCGCCGCTTTCTTCACCGGTGGGGATGAAAACGCCGTGAGCGTTGTCCCATTCGGATTTGGGCAGGGCGCGGCTCCACATCGCCTGTGATTCGGGGCGTGCGAAGGTGTATTTTCCGAAACGTTCGAGTTTTAGACCGTCTCCGGAATCGAGTAATTCATAATCTTGCCAGTGATCGGCTTCAAGTAGGGTGAAAGTAGGCAAATTTCTCATAAAAATGCAAGGCTAATCATCATCCTGCCACTTGATTTTTACCCTTGAAAGGGTATAATGTGGTAAGAACTAGAAAAAAGTGGTAGAAAGTGGTAGAGCGCCGGGCGTCCCGGCGTTCACGTGTTAAAAGGAATAGTAGCACAAATGTTCTTAGGACAGTTCCAGCACAACCTCGATGATAAGGGTCGCCTGATGATTCCGGCGCGCTTCCGTGAGTTGCTGGAAGGCGGCGCCTACATCACACAGGGTTTTGACAAATGCCTCATGGTACTGACTGAGGAATATTTCAAACAGGTCTATGAGCGCATCGAAGCCATGAACCTTGCCGACCCGACTGCCCGTCTCCTGCGCCGCTTGATCCTTGCCAATGCGTATCAGGTCGAGCCGGATAAGGTCGGGCGCATTGTTGTTCCGCAGAACCTGCGCACTTTCCTTGGCGTTACGAGCGGTGAGTTGATCGTGGCAGGGCAGGGCGACTACTTTGAAGTGTGGATGCCCACAACCTGGAGTGAGCAGATGGCTCTGCTTCAGGATGCCGAAGCCAACAACGCCCGTTTCTCAACGCTCGATCTTTCCAAAACGAATTCCGCGTCTTCATAACGGTTGTTATGACTGCGCATAAACCTGTACTTTACCAAGAGATTATACACGCTCTGCAACCCCGCAACGGCGGGCGATATGTGGATGGCACCCTGGGCGCGGGCGGACACGCTCGCGGCGTCCTGGAGGCTTGCGCGCCAGATGGACAACTTCTCGGTCTCGATGTGGACCCGAACGCGCTGGCGATTGCTCGTGAGACCTTGGCTCCTTACGAGGGTCGCGTTCATCTCGCGCAAGCCTCCCATATCACTCTCAGTGAGCAGCTTGCTTCATTGGAGTGGGATGCCATCGACGGCATTGTCCTCGATCTCGGCGCTTCGTCCATGCAGTTCGATAACGCCGAGCGCGGCTTCTCCTTTATGCAGGATGGTCCGCTGGACATGCGCTTTGGTCCGCATGTGACCATGAGCGCTGCCGACATCATCAACACCTACGACGAAAAAGAATTGGCGGACATCATCTTCAAATACGGCGAAGACCGGGATGCGCGCAAGATCGCCCGCGCAATCGTCAACAGCCGACCGCTTCATACGACCCGCGAGCTGGTCGCTGTTATCGAGAAAGCGAGTCCACGCCGCGGCGACAAGATCCACCCCGCCACGCAGACTTTCCAGGCGCTGCGTATCGTCGTCAACGAAGAATTAGCCGCAGTGGAGATAACGCTTCCGCAGGCAGTAGCAGCCCTAAAGTCCGGAGGAAGATGCGCGGTGATTTCCTTCCACTCGTTGGAAGACCGCATCGTCAAGGACTATTTCAGGGAGCAGAGCAAGGATCTCGTCAATCCGCCTTACGAACGGATCTATGAAGTGGAACGTAAGGCTGTTGTGAAGTTAGTGAATAAGAAGCCAATACTGCCGACCGAGGAAGAGATGCGAGAAAACCCCCGCGCGCGCAGTGCAAAACTTAGAGTTGTAGAGAAGTTATAGGGGCGGGTCTTCCCGCCCATGAGAGAGAAGCATCGTGAACATACCGAACGTCAACTTTCCGAATGTCAACCACCTGATCCATGCCTATCGGGTTGCTCCGTGGCGCGTGCAGCGTCAATGGATCGGGAACGCTTTGCTTGCGGTGGTTGTGTTCGCGATGGTTGCCGCTCTTTATTTAAATGTGACTTCGCGCACCGCCATTGCCGGGCGCGAAATTCAAGACCTTACAGATGCCATTGCGTCCAGCCAGCAGGTGAGCAGTGATATGCAAACGCAGCTTGCTTCTTTAACCTCGGCTTCTGCAATGGAGAAACGCGCGCGCGAAATGGGCTTTCGCCCGGTGCAGCCGGAAGAGTTGGAATATCTGGTTGTGCCCGGTTATGTCGCTCCGGAAGCCGTTGACCTTTCCTCGACCATCCAGCCTCAATTAAATGCATTGACCATCCCGCCCGAATACAATCAATCCCTTTTGGATTGGATGGATGAGCGCCTTGTCTCGCGGAGCATCCAATGAGACAGCAGTATGCGCGGCGAAGCCGGGTGTTGGCGGGCGCGCTTGCCTTGTTTGCGCTTGCCATCGTCGTGCAGATGACGCGCATCCAGAACAGCCCCGAAGCGGATGTGTTCCGCCAGGAGTCTGAGAATTACGCCTACGAATGGCGGACGTTCTATCCCAACCGCGGCGAGATCTACGACCGTAATGGACGGCTGCTGGCTGGCGAGAAGATCGTCTATGAGATCGGCGTTGACCTGACCGTGATGACCGATGCGCACGCCATTTCTTACGCAGTAGCCGACGCCCTCAACCTTGACTATAACCAATTAATGGAAGTCATCCAAAATCCGCCCGAAGGTATCTCGTATATCGTTCTCGCGGATTATGTCGATGCTTCAGAGGCGTTGTATTTGCAGGATTTGAAGAAGGCATTGAACGATCAGGCTCCCGAAGGTTCGGTGGGCGGTCTGACCGGACTTCAGTTCAAATCGCATCCGCAGCGCAGTTATCCTGAAAACGCTCTTGGCTCCAATATTCTTGGTTTCGTCAACCGCGAAGGGAAGGGCTACTTCGGCGTTGAAGAGAAATACGATTCGTTGCTGGCTGGAAATCCCGTTACGGTACTTGTCCCAACCGACCCGAACAAGGCATTTGAAATTCCACATGCACCCGATGGCACGACTCTGATCCTTTCGATCAACCGTGATCTGCAAGCCGCCGCGGAGGATATTCTCGATACGGCATTGGGAACATACGGCGCGCGTGACGGTGTTATTGCCGTCATGGACCCGCAAAGCGGAGAGTTGCTTGCAATCGCCGTCTCCCGCCGCATGGACTTGAATCAGTTTTGGAATTACGGCGCGGTGTACGACAGCGCCACCGAATTCAACCCCGTCATCTCGAAGACGTATGAGCCGGGTTCGGTCATCAAGATATTGACGATGGCTGCCGCGCTCGACAGTAACACCGTCACCCCTGAAACGACATATCTCGACACCGGCTCGGTTTTGATCGGCGGCGTCACCATCGAAAACTGGGACAAGAATCCCTGGGGCATACAGAACATGGTCGGCTGTTTGCAGCACTCGCTCAATGTCTGTATGGTGCATCTGTCCACGCAGATGGGCGCAACTACTTTCTATAACTATTTCGATGCTTTTGGCTTCGGTCACCTCACCGGCGTAGACCTGGCTTGGGAAGCCCCCGGCAGGCTCAAGGTCCCGGGTGACGAGGATTGGTATCCGGTTGACCTTGGTACCAATGCTTTCGGTCAGGGCGTTGCAGTCACACCGATCCAAATGATGGCGGCTGCTTCATCGGTTGCAAACCACGGACGCATGGTCATCCCGCATGTTCTATATGCAATGGTGCGCGATGGTCGTCAATACCAGGTGCCTGAGCAGTTCGGCGCCACACCCATATCCACCCAAACGGCTGACACGCTTAATAATATGCTTGCCGTTTCACTTGAAGATGAATCATCCCTCGCACTTGTTCCGGGATACCGCGTGGCTGGCAAGACTGGTACCGCGCAGATTCCCGTCAATGGAATCTACGACAGCGAACAGACCAATACTTCCTTCATCGGTTGGGGACCGGTGGATGACCCGCAGTTCATGATCTACGTCTGGCTCGAACGCCCCACAGAATCACCCTGGGGTTCCGAAACCGCCGCGCCCGTCTTCTCGGAAATGGCGCAGCGCACCGCCGTCCTCCTCAACATCCCTCCCGATTGGGTTCGGCAGAAACTCGTCTCGAAATAATATGCTGACACTAGCAGACATTCTTGAAGCCCTGACCTCGGTTCGCCCGTCGAACGCCTCCACCATCGTCACCGAAGGCGTCATCGACTCGCGTCAGGTGATTCCCGGCTCGCTCTTTATAGCGATTCCCGGCGAAAAAGCGGACGGGCATGACTATATTGAAGATGCCTTTCGCAGGGGGGCTTCTTTTGCTTTAATCCAACGAGACGTAAACGCCTCGCACCCGACCCTTGATCTGCGTGCCGGTCTATCGGTTGAATCTACTCTGAAGTTTGATGTGCCCCTCATTCTCCGCGTGGACAATACAACTTCCGCCCTGCAGCAGATCGCGCGTTTTTGGCGCCGCAAACTGCCGAACCTGCGCGTGGTCGGCATCACTGGCAGCGTTGGAAAATCCACCACCAAAGAGATGGTGGCAGAGGTTCTTAGCACTCGTTACCGCACGCTCAAAAGCCCGGGTAACTTGAACAACGAGCTTGGACTCCCGCTCACCATTCTGCGACTCAGCTCCGGCTATGAAAGAGCCGTCCTCGAAATGGGATTCTACGTACCGGGCGAGATCCAATTCCTTTGCGATATTGCCCAGCCGCATATTGGAGTCGTCTCCAATGTGGGGACGGTCCACGCCGAACGCGCCGGTTCGCAGGAAGCCATCTTCCGCGGAAAGAGCGAATTACCGCAATCCCTGCCTCAAGATGGAGTCGCGATTTTGAACTTCGATGATCCCTGGGTCCGCAAAATGGAAGAAAAGACCAAGGCGCGCGTTTTCTTCTACGGGCTTTCTCCCGAGGCGCATCTATGGGCAGACCAAATCGAAGGCTTGGGCTTGGACGGCATCCGCTTCCGCATGCACTACAAAAAAGAAACGCTGCACATGCGCATCCCCATGATCGGACGTCATTCCATCCATACGGCGTTGCGCGCCGCGGCAGTCGGATTGAACGATAACCTTTCGTGGCAGGAGATTCTTGAAGGGCTTTCGCAGGGACACGCCCAGCTTCGCCTCGTCGCTGCCCAAAGCCGCACCGGAGCTTTGATCCTCGACGACACATATAACGCCGCGCCTGAATCCATGCTGGCAGCTTTGAATCTGCTGGATGAATTGGACGGACGCAAGATCGCCGTGTTGGGCGACATGCTCGAACTGGGTCCCTATGAACGACAGGGACATGAAATGGTCGGCATGCGTGCGGCACAGGTGGCGAAGGTGCTGATCACCCTCGGCACACGCGGACATATGATCGCGGATGCCGCCCGCCGCGCAGGCATGCGGTCTTCCATGGTACAGGAATTCGAAGAGATCGATCCCATTGTGGATTGGCTGACAAAAAACCTGACATCGAACGATGCTGTTTTGATCAAAGGTTCCCACGGCTTGCGAATGGATCGCATCACAGCTGCATTGGAGGTTGGTTCGTGAGACAGATCGCCTTTTCACTTAGTCTGGCAGGATTGGCATTCATTATGACTGCCATTTGGGGCGGTCCTTTGCTGCGCATTTTGCGATATTTCAAGATCGGTAAGATCATCCGCGTTGAAGAACCGGATGCGCACCGCATCAAAATGGGAACTCCCACCATGGGCGGCGTCATGTTCATTTTGCCCGTCCTGCTGCTCAGCGGTCTGCTCAATGCGGTTGCGTTGATTGGCGTCACTGCCAGCGGCATTGGACGTTCCGTGATTTTGCCAATGGTCGTCATGGTCGGGTTTGCCATCCTCGGCGCAGTGGACGATTGGGAAGGCATTCACGGCAAACGCAAAGGCGACGGGATGCGCGCCCGCACCAAATTCATGTTCCAGGTCATTCTGGCATTGGCAACCGCCTATGTTTTGAAGTATGTGATCGATGCGCCCGATATGTATCTCCCCGGCTTCTTTTTCGAGATAGAGATCGGCTGGCTCTATGTTCCCATCGCGGCTTTCATCATCGTAGCGGAATCCAACGCGGTCAACTTTACCGACGGCTTGGATGGACTCGCCGGGCTGATCGCCGCTACAGCGATTGCAGCTTTTGGCGGCATTGCCCTCATGCAGGAACAGATCTACCTTGCCCGCTTCTGCTTCATTTTGGTCGGTGCCTTGTTCGGATATCTATGGTTCAACGTGCATCCCGCTCAATTGATCATGGGCGATACCGGCTCGATGGCGCTTGGTTCTGTGCTGGCGGTCATCGCGTTGATGACAGGTCAGTGGCCCATGTTGTTGATCATCGGCATCATCCCGCTGGCGGAAATGCTCAGTGTTGTGATCCAGATCCTGTATTTCCGCGCAACAGGCGGCAAACGCTTTTTCAAGATGGCTCCCATCCATTTGCATTTTGAACTGCTTGGCTGGAGCGAAACCCAGGTCGTGCAGCGTTTCTGGCTGATCGGCTTGATGGCTGCGTTGATAGGAATAGGACTTTCGCAGGTTTAATGATGACGGACTGGACTGGCAGGCGCGTACTCATACTTGGAGCCGCGAGGCAGGGATTAGCCCTTGCCCGCTGGCTTGCGCGTCACGGCTCGAACGTGACTTTGAGTGATTCGCGCCGCGAGGAAGAGCTTGCCACGGCGATGCAGACGCTCGCCAATGTGAACGTGACCTGGGCAGTGGGCGGGCATCCGCTTGAATTGCTGGATAAGACCGATATGCTTTGCCTTTCCGGCGGCGTGCCGTTGACGTTACCCATCGTCGAAGAAGCCGTCAAACGCGGAATTCCGCTTTCGAATGACTCGCAGATCTTCATGGAGACCGTTCCATGCAAGACCATCGGCATTACCGGTTCGGCAGGCAAGACCACCACAACCACCCTGGTCGGTAACATGGCGAGACTTTCCAAAGGTGACCGTGCTTTTGTCGGCGGCAACATCGGTGATCCGCTTATCAACTATGTGGACGAGATGAAAGCCGATGACGTTGCCGTGCTGGAACTGTCATCTTTTCAGCTCGATCAGATGACGATCTCGCCGAATATTGCTGCGATCCTTAACATCACGCCGAATCATTTGGACCGTCACGGCACGATGGAGGCGTATACCAACGCCAAGGCGCAGATTTTGGAATTTCAATCTGAAAAAGATTTTGCGATTCTCGGTCATGATGATAAAGGCGCATGGAATTTGAAAGACCGCGTCAAAGGAAATTTGCTGACGTTCAGCCTGCATGACCTTGAGGAAGGTTTGAACGGCTCTTATTTGCATGATGGACTGTTGAGCCTGCGCGACGGTTTTGCGTATATTCCGCTTTTGCTGCGTGAAAAGATCCAACTGCGCGGCGACCATAATATTGCGAATGTCCTCGCGGCATTCACCATCGGTCATGCGGCTGGATTTAAGCTGGATGATATGCTCGAAGCCGCCGAAGAATTTCGCGGCGTGCCGCATCGGTTGGAACTTGTCCGCGAACTGCATGGCGTGCGCTGGTATAACGACTCCATCGCAACTGCGCCGGAACGCGCGGCGGCGGCTGTCCATGCCTTTACGGAGCCGATCGTGCTCATGCTTGGCGGACGCGATAAGAACCTTCCCTGGAGCGACCTTGCGAAATTGATCCACGAACGCGTGGACCATGTGGTGGTCTTTGGCGAGGCGGGGGAGATGATCCAGAAAGCAGTAACAGATTTCAGCGGAGTCGGAACCGTGGATGTCCGGCGCGCTGAGTCGCTCAAAGAGGCGGTCACACTTGCGGCGCAGGTTGCATCCGTTGGGGATGTCGTCCTTTTATCGCCGGGCGGCACGAGCTTCGATGAGTTCAAGGATTTTGCGGAGAGAGGAGAATTGTTTAGAAAATGGGTGCTGGAACTTACGTAGAGAATTCAGTGTCTCAGCAACGGGTTCCGCGTTTCCTGCGCGGATTCGACATGCCGCTGTTCGTGATCGTGGTGGCATTGGTCGTCTTCGGCTTGGTAATGTTGTACTCCGCCTCCTGGGATTTTTCGCGCGCTGCCTATAACGGTGACGCGATGTATATGTTCAACCGCCAGTTGACGTGGCTTGGGCTTGGCGTGTTGATCGCGCTGGCGCTTGCCTTCTTTGATTATCACCGCTGGCGGCAGTGGATCGTGCCTGCGATGGCATTCACCATCTTGATGCTGATCATTGTGTTGGTGATGAGCGAACTTCGCTTCAATGCGCGTCGTACCATTTTGGGCGGTTCGGTTCAGCCTTCGGAATTGGCGAAACTGGTTTCGATACTTTATCTTGCGGTCTGGCTGTATGCCAAGCGCGATATGCTTAAGGATGTTACATTCGGTTTGATTCCCCTGGGCGTGATCCTCGGTGTCATCGGCGGTTTGATCTACCAACAGCCGGACTTGAGCGCCGCCGCCACTGTGTTGATGTTGGGCGGACTGCTCTTCTTCCTCGCGGGCGGTGACCTGATGCAGATCGGCGGCTTGCTGGTCATTGCCGCGATCGTCGGGTCGCTGGTGGTATCGGTCAGCCTTACAGGACAGGAACGCGTTGCGGATTTTATTGCAGGCATCAAAGACCCGCTGCAGGCTTCCTATCACGTGCGCCGCTCCTTCGAAGCCATTGTCAACGGCGGATGGTTCGGCGTGGGCATCGGAAAATCCCTTTCCAAAGTGACCGGTTTACCCGTCCCTCCGACAGACAGCGTGTATGCCGTGGTCGTTGAAGAACTCGGCTGGTTCGGCGGTGTGGGACTGATCGGCTTATTTTCCGCATTGATCTGGCGCGGATTTGTCATCGCGCGCCGCGCCCCCGATATGCTCGGCACGCTGATCGCTTCGGGTCTGGTCATTTGGATCGGCATGGAAGCGTTCATCAACATGGCAGTGATGGTGGGGCTGGTCCCGTTTGCAGGGAATGCGCTTCCCTTTGTCAGCGCGGGCGGTTCGAACCTCGTGACCACTCTCGCAGCGTTGGGTATTCTCTTTAATATCTCGCGGCAGGCAAGCAGAGCCACGGTTACAGATGAAGATTGGAGGTCGTACGGTGCGACTGCTAATTTGCGCCGGTGGAACGGGCGGAGGGGTGTACCCCGCTCTGTCCGTTTACGAAGCGCTAAAGAATAGGCATTCGGATGTCGAAACCCTGTGGGTTGGCGGCGAAGGCGGCATGGAGGAAGACCTGGTGAAACGCGCCGGTGTTCCCTATCGTTCCGTCCCTGCTGCCGGGGTGCATGGCGTCGGTCTGCGCGCACTGCCTGGCAATATCGCCAAGCTCACGCGCGGAGTGATCGAATCGCGCCGCATCCTAAAAGACTTCAAACCCGATGTCCTGTTCTTCACCGGCGGGTATGTCGCCGCCCCGATGGCAGTTGCAGGGCGCAGCCTTCCCATCGTACTGTACGTTCCCGATATCGAGCCGGGTCTTGCGCTCAAGTTCCTCGGTTATTTTGCGGATGTCATCACCGTGACCGCGCCGGACTCAAAAAAGTTTTTCTCACGCCCCGGGCGGATCGTCCACACAGGCTACCCGCTTCGCCCCGGACTTTTGAACTGGTCGCGCGAAAAAGCCATGTCCCACTTTGGGCTGGATTCTTCACTTCCAACCCTGTTGGTGACCGGCGGCAGCAAAGGCGCGCGTTCCATCAACATGGCGGTGTTGAAACACCTGAATGCCCTGCTCGACTTTGCGCAGATCATTCACCTCACCGGCATGCTCGATATCCAAACCGTGGAAGCCGCCGCGCAGGATTTATCCGCTGAGAAGAAAGCCCGTTATCACGTCCTGCCTTATTTGCACGACATGGGCGCGGCGCTCTCGGCAGCAGATTTGGTCCTCTCACGGGCGGGCGCCTCTTCGCTGGGTGAGTATCCGCTGTTCGGTTTGCCCGCCGTGTTGACGCCGTATCCGTACGCATGGCGCTATCAAAAAGTGAACGCTGATTATCTTGTCGGGCATCATGCGGCGGTCATCTTGCAGGATGAAGTATTGAACGATAAACTTTTGCCCATGATAAAAGACCTTCTGACGGATCGCAGCAAAAGGGAAAACATGCAGACCGCAATGAAGAATCTATCCCGACCGCAGGCAGCGGCAGATATTGCCAGCCAGTTGGTGAAACTGGCAGGAGAAGAAATCTTATGATGAGCGTTGTTTATATCTTCTGGATGTACGTTTTCCTTTTTGGCATCATTGGTGCCATGCGCGGGTGGGCGAAGGAATTGATGGTTATTTTCAGTGTGGTTACGGCTTTGGCGGTGAACCTTCTGCTGGAGAAATACATACCCCTCGTACGGGACCTGGATAAGACCTCCACCTCCGTGTTTTGGATACGCATCATCATCCTGATCGCGTTGGTTTACTTCGGGTACCAGACCGTGAATATCTCCCGATTTTCCGGCAAGGCGGCACGCGAGCGCCTGCAGGATTCACTTTTTGGCGCAGTGCTTGGCGGCGTAAATGGATATCTGGTCGCGGGTTCGATCCTGTACTACAACCACATGGCGAACTATCCCTACAGCAACGTCATCAGCCGCGCCACCGACCCGACCATTTCCGCGACCATCGAGCGGATGATGGCAATCATGCCGCCGCGTTTCCTCGGCGAGCCGTCCATCTACTTCGCTGTCATCATTATTCTTATCTTTATTATTGTGGTTTACATTTAATTGCTTATTTGAACGAATGGAATATATAAAGTCATGACACGTATTCATTTCATCGGCATCGGAGGTTCGGGGCTTTCTGCCATCGCGCGGCTGCTCAAGGAAAGCGGCTACGAGGTGACGGGTTCAGACCGCACGCTTACTCCCTTTGCCGCCGATCTGCAGAGTCTTGGCATTCAAGTGTATGTGGGGCATCACCCGCGCAACGTGTCCGGCGCTGAGGTGGTGATTCGTTCGTCTGCCATCAAGGACGATAACCCCGAGGTCGAGGCGGCGAAGCGCGCTGGAATCCCCGTTTACAAACGCGCGGATTTCCTCGGTCAACTGATGGAAAAGAAATACGGCATTGCCGTCGCTGGGACGCACGGCAAGACCACCACCACCGCCATGATCGCATGGATGTTGTATTCGCTGAACCGCGACCCTTCGTTTGTTGTCGGCGGTACATTGAGCAACATGAAAGTCAACGCCCATGCAGGGAAGGGTGATGCCTTTGTCATCGAAGCGGACGAATACGACCGTATGTTCCTTGGGCTGAAGCCTCAAATTGAAGTGGTTACCAACCTTGAGCATGACCATCCTGATTGCTATCCGACGTTTCAGGATATGTACTCAGCCTTCGAGAGCTTTATCGACCTGCTTCCCGTTGACGGTACATTCATCACCTGCGCCGAGGACGAAGGCGCTGCGACTTTACTCACTCACGCCCGCCGCAAGGGACTGAGCGTTGTTTCATATTCAGTTCAAGGCGAAATGACCATTAACAGTCCGCAATGGGTGCAGGCTCGCACGGCAAAGCCGAACGACAAAGGCGGCTATGATTTTTCGTTCATGACCAATATGGGCGGCGTGACCAATGCCTTTAATGTGTCATTGCAGGTGCCGGGCGAACATAACGTCCGCAATGCGCTGGCGGCGTTGAGCGTTGCCGCAGTGATGGGACTTTCACTGGCTGAGGCGGCGAACGCACTTGGTCAATTTACCGGAACAGGACGACGCTTCGAGATTCGCGGCGAGACCAAGGGTGTTTTGCTTGTGGATGATTATGCTCATCACCCCACTGAGATCCGCGCTACATTGGCGGGTGCACGGGCGCGTTACCCGGAACGCCGCATTTGGGCTGTCTGGCAGCCGCATACCTATTCGCGGACTCAAACTTTGCAGTACGAATTCACACGCGCCTTTGACAACGCCGATGAAGTACTGGTGACGGAGATCTACGCCTCACGCGAACCCAAACAGGAATTTTCCTCAGCGGAAGTGGTCAGTGCCATGCCGCATACGTCCGCACGATACGGCGGTTCGCTGGAGGATACGAAGAAGTATTTATTGGAACATGTACGGTCTGGTGATGTGGTAATCGTCCTTTCTGCGGGCGATGCGGACAGTATCACTACCGATCTGTTGAAGGAATTGTAGTCAGGATGTTAATGGTGAATACCGCCTCTTCCATTGAAACCTTGCGTCAGAAGTTTGGTGACGCTGTGCAGGAGAATGTCCTTCTTGCGCCGTACACGTCTGCGCGCATTGGCGGACCGGCGGATATGATGCTTACGGTCAAGACAGCAGATGAACTTGCGGATGCGATGCAGTTGATCTGGGAACTCGACCTGCCGTATTACATCCTTGGCGGCGGTTCGAATGTGTTGGTAAGCGACAAGGGATTTCGCGGCGTGGTGGTTTTGGATCGGGCGAAGGAAGTCCGCTTTGAGTTGGGTGACCAGCCCACAGTCTGGTGTGAAGCGGGCGTCGTCATTGCGAACCTCGCCAAACGCTGCGCATCCAAAGGTCTCGCCGGACTCGAATGGTCTGCGACAGTCCCCGGTACGATCGGCGGCGCAGTCTTTGGAAATGCCGGCGCGTTCGGCGGCGATATGACCGCTTCCCTCATTTGGGCGGAACTGCTCACAAGCAATGGACGTGAAAAGTTCACGCTCGATCAAATGGGATACGGATACCGCACCAGCATTTTGAAACGCGGTGAAATAAACGGAATCGTGTTAAGCGCATTGTTGAAGTTAAAAAATTCTTCGAAAGAAGAAGTGTCTGTTAAAATCGATCAATTCAGCGAACGCCGAAAAGCCACGCAGCCGCCCGGTGCAAGTATGGGTTCAATGTTCAAGAACCCTGAGGGTGACCATGCGGGACGTTTGATCGAAGCCGCAGGCTTGAAGGGGACGCGCATCGGCAATGCTGAGATCAGCACGGTGCACGGAAATTTCTTTATCAATCATGGCGAAACCAAAGCCGAGGATATTCGTGCTTTGATCGTTCTTGTACAAAAGACCGTACAGGAAAAATTCAATGTTAATTTGGAATTGGAAGTTGAACTTGTAGGCGAATGGAATAAATGACGATGGCGAAGAAACTTCGAGTGGCAGTTTTATTTGGCGGACGTTCAGGCGAACATGATGTTTCGCTGATGTCTGCGCGCTCGGTCGTTTCTGCGCTCGACCCCGAACGATATGAAGTGACGCAGGTTGGCATCACGCTCGACGGCAATTGGTTTACCGGTGACAACGCGCTCGATGCCTTTGAGAAAGGCGATACAAGCGGACTTGACCGTGTCATTCCGCCGACTGACCCCGCTTCACGTCAATCTTTGTTCGTGCTTCGTTCCACGAAGACGGGCGAAAAACTCGAAACGCTTTCATCGTTCGATGTGTTCTTCCCCGTTCTGCATGGACCGTTCGGCGAAGATGGGACCATTCAAGGTCTGTTCGAGATGGCGGACGTCGCCTATGTGGGTGCGGGAGTTGTCGGTTCATCCGTCGGCATGGATAAAGGCGTGTTCAAAGATGTGATGCGCGCGAATGACATTCCACAGGTCCCTTCGATTCTGGTATTGCGCAGCGAACTCGAAGGCGGCATGGATGCAGTCATCCAAAAAGCTGAGGCGCTCGGTGAGTATCCGCTTTTTACCAAGCCTGCCAATCTCGGCTCCTCGGTGGGAATCAGCAAATGCACAAGCCGTTCCGACCTCGCCGAAGGGTTGATGGAAGCCGCGCGTTACGACCGCCGCCTCATCATTGAAAGCGGCGTGAAAGGTGTGCGCGAGATCGAGGTGAGTGTGCTGGGCAACGAGAATCCTGAAACATCTGTCTGCGGAGAGATTCTTCCGAGCCGCGAGTTCTACTCCTACGAATCGAAATACATCGACGGCACTTCCGGCTTGTCAATTCCGGCTCCATTGCCCGAAGATGTCGAAAAACAGATCCGCGAATACGCTGTCCGTGCCTACAAAGCCATTGATTGTGCCGGGCTGGCGCGCGCAGATTTCTTCGTTGAGAAGGAAACGAACAAGGTTTATTTGAACGAATTGAACACCATCCCCGGGTTTACATCCATCAGCATGTACCCGAAACTATGGCAGGCAAGCGGATTGGAATACCCGCAATTGGTAGACCGTCTGATCGAACTTGCGCTCGAACGCAAATCACAGCGCGACCACACCGAGCATCGGAGGACGGCATGAGCGATAGACGCAATCCCACCCGTGCCGAACAGGTCCGCCGCCGCCGTGTGGAACGCTCTGCCAAGGAAATGCAGCAGGCAGCCAAACAGGCGACCAAACCGATGGTCAAGGTCACTTCGCGCACGCCGACCATCCCGATGATGGTCACGCCGAAGAAACAGTCCCGCCGCTTTAACATTGCGCTGGGCATGCCCGACTTCCATCTTAAGAAGCCGAGGCTTTCCCTGCCAAAATTCTCCATGCCGCGCATGCCGAAGTTCCACGCGAATTGGCGGCTTGGCGCAATGATCCTCGCGCTTGTCTTCGGCGCAGCATTGGTACTTGCGTTCCAGTTGCCGTATTTCTATGTTCCGTCCGCTTCGGTGTTCGGCAACAACCGCATCGCAAGCGAAGAGATCAACGGCATCCTTGGCGTCTCCGGGCAGAACATTTTCACTGTCCAACCTGAAGAACTCGAGCGCCGTTTGCGCTTGAACTATCCTGAACTTGTTTCGGCGCAGGTGGACGTGTACCTGCCCAACTATGTGTACGTCACAGTTACCGAGCGTCAGCCTGTTCTTTTGTGGCAGCAAAATGGCGGATACACCTGGATCGACTCAACAGGCGTCGCGTTCAGACCGCGAGGCGATGCGGCGGGATTGCTCGCCGTCGATGCGGTGGATGCCCCGCCCGCAGGAATCCAAACTTCAACGGATCCCTACAGCCCGCCGCCTTTCATCCAAAAAGAAATGGTGGATGCCGCTCTCGCTCTTGCCCCGCTCGTGCCTGCTGGCTCGACCCTGACCTATACCGCCGCTGACGGCTTCGGCTGGGCAGACCCTCGCGGTTGGCAGGTTGCCTTTGGCACATCGTCAAACGACATGCCGTTGAAGATCCGCGTGTATCAAGCGTTGGTCGAGACGTTGACGCAAAGCGGCAAATCACCAACCTTTATCAGTGTTGTTCATCCTGACGGTCCGTATTACCGAATGGCAGAAACTGGCTCCGAAAATTCTACGGAAGAGAATCAGTGACATGGAAGAGATAGTTGTTGGCATCGACGTAGGCACGACCAAGGTCTGCACCCTGGTAGGACGGGTGGAGGACGATAAGTCCATCCGCATCCTGGGTGTTGGCATCGAACCGTCCGAGGGAATCCGCAAGGGCATCGTTGTGGACCTCGCCGCTGCTTCACGCGCCATCAAACGCTCTGTGGAAAAGGCTGAGGGTACGTCGAGCCTTGAGATCACCACTGCATTCGTCAGTCTGGCGGGAGCGCACGTTTCATCCATCAACAGCCGCGGCGCGGCAGGGATTCCCAGCGGCGTCATCGAGATCCACGATATGGTGCGCGCGCTCGAACAGGCGCAGGCGATTGCCATTCCGCATGACCGCGAGATCATCCATGTTGTCCAGCGCGGAATTACGGTCGACGGGCAGGAAGGCGTGAAAACGCCGATCGGTATGCACGGTTTCAAGCTCGAAGTCGAAACGCATATCATTACCGCCGCCAGTGCCACGGTCGATAATTTACGTCAATGTGTCGGCGCCGCCGGTGTGGACATTCAACAGTTTGTGTTGAATCCGCTCGCTTCTGCGGAAGTGGTTCTGACCGAGCAGGAACGCGAAATGGGAGTGGCTGTCTGCGATATTGGCGGCGGCACAACCGACCTCGCCATTTACGTGGACGGTGATGTATGGCACACGATGGTGCTTGCAGTAGGCGGCAACCACATCACGCAGGATGTTGCGCACGGACTTCGCCTGTCGCTCTCTCAGGCGGAAGAGGTCAAGAAGCAGCAGGGACATGCCGTGAGGTCCGAGATCGGAGCCGATGAATACTTCCTCATGCGACCGTTCGGTGAGGATAAAGACATCCGCATCAATCGTCAGGACCTTGCGATGGTCATCGAAGCGCGTGTTGAAGAGACCTTTGATCTTATCCTTCAGGAGATCAAACGCTCCGGTTATGATGGTCTGCTTCCCGCCGGTATGGTGTTGACGGGCGGTACTTCGGCGCTGCCGGGTATCAGCCGCGTTGCCAGTGAAGTGCTCGGTATGCCCGTCCGCACGGGACAGCCGCAGAACCTGAAGGGACTTGTGGATAAACTTAATTCGCCCATGTATTCCACAAGTTTTGGTTTGTTGCAATGGGCGGTCAGCATGCACGATCACCAGGTCGCATTTTCAGGCGGAGGCAAACGCCGCAAGCCGCGTGGTGATAAAAGCTCCGGCTTTGATTCTGTCAAAGGCTGGGTGAAGAGGCTGCTGCCATGAAATATCCATTCACATGACTGCATGTGTTATGAGAAAAGATTCACAAGTTGTGAAATTGATTCGTTATTAACCCTGTTAAAAAAACGTATTCTCGTTTAAGATTAGGCATATTCCTTGCCAGGAGGAACAAATGGACACGAACAAAAGAAACCTGCAAACCGAAGCCTTCGCCCGCATTAAAGTGATCGGCGTTGGCGGTGCCGGACAGAATGCCGTCAACCGCATGATGGAGGAAGGCATTCAAGGCGTTGAGTTTATTGCTGCCAATTCAGATGCGCAGGCGTTGACCCTTTCGCGCGCTCCCATCCGCGTGCGCCTCGGCGATAAGATCACGCGTGGTCTTGGCGCAGGCGGCGACCCTGAGATCGGACGCAAAGCCGCGGAAGAATCCTCCGACGAACTCTATAACGTGCTCAAAGGCGCGGACATGGTCTTCGTCACGGCGGGTATGGGCGGCGGTACCGGAACCGGTGCAGCTCCTGTTGTTTCGCAGATCGCGAAGGAATGCGGCGCGTTGACCATCGGCGTTGTGACCCGTCCGTTCACCTTTGAAGGCGGCAAGCGTTCGCAATCCGCTGAGGCGGGCGTGGCGAAGATGAAGGAACACGCGCACACGCTCATTTCCATTCCCAATGACCGTTTGCTTCAACTGGCGGATAAGAAATCGTCCCTGCAGGATGCCTTCCGCATGGCGGATGAAGTTCTGCATCAGGGTATTCAAGGCATCTCCGAATTGATCACCATCCCCGGTTTGATCAACCTCGATTTTGCGGATGTGCGCTCGATCATGTCCGAGGGCGGCGCGGCATTGATGGCGGTTGGACGCGGCTCCGGCGAAGATCGCGCCAAGGCTGCGGCTGAGCAGGCTATCTCCAGCCAGTTGCTTGACATCACCATCGACGGCGCGCGCGGCGTGCTCTTCAACGTCACCGGCGGTTCGAACATGACTCTCTTCGAGGTCAACCAGGCGGCTGCCATTATCCGTGAGACGGCTCACCCGGATGTGAACATGATCTTCGGTGCTGTCATCGACCCGAGCATGGGCGATGAGATCCGCGTCACCGTGATCGCCACCGGCTTTGAGCGCAGTGGTGTAGCGCGCCGCGTACTTGAACGCATTCCGCGCACCAACGAGAGATCCACTCCTGCGGCAGGCTCCCTTTTCACCCCGCGCCCGAGCGAATCGGTGACAGCCAATACCGAAACCCGCTCCTCTGCGGACGTGAAGTCCCAGCCACTGCCGAGCATCAATAACGACGATCTCGATGTCCCGACCTTTTTGAGAAATCGAAGATAGAAATTTTGAAATAGGAGAGGCAGTCACCTTAAAGTGGCTGCCTCTTTTGCTTTAACACCTGACATATCTGCAAACCAAAATTATAGAGAGGAATGTAAAATACTAAAAATCACAAACACATATAGGAGGGGGCTATGAAAAAGCAAACCCGAAAACAGAACAAAAGAAAAGAATTCTTCGAGCCGGTTAAGGTCTTTTTTGCCTTACTTGTTGTGTTCTTTTTTCCAGTGGCATTCCCACAACACAAGGCGGCAGATAGTAAGCTGATTGATACCATTCCAGCATTAAATCCCTTTGCTCACACTGCGGATGCCTGTCCATTCAAGTGTGTTGAATGTGAAATATGAAGAAATTAAATCATCGACGTGAGGTACGGTTGATTTTACAACCTGGGAATGGATATCAGTTCGTAGATGGCGGTGATACTGGATATGGTATGCTGGCGCCCATTGAAAAACTACCATAAAGGAATTACGTTGAACACAACATTTGTACAAATTATTCAAGAAAAATTTGAGTTCTTAATAAAAAATTATGGCTTTGCATTGGTTTCTACAACAGAATCTCCAGGAGACCATCAGTGGGAAGGCAAGGTAATATATGCAACTTCTACAACATACTTAACCGCTGAATGTACGCGCGGTGAATCGCCATTGATTCATATCAGTAGAGTCAAGGATAATCCCACCCCTCCAAAAATATTAAAAGGCACAGGATTAATGTATCTCGACTTGATTTATGAATATATGGTATTGGAAAATAATGAAAGAGAAATTGTAGTGTCCATTAAATTGGAAGATAGGGAAAAAGCAGAGCAGATTGCTCATAATGCACATTTGAATCTGCATTCCCAATTTTTGAAAATTAAAGATTATGGTGAACAGCTGGCTGCGCGTATGAGCGTATATGGAGAGTTATTAAGAAAGTATGCCGAACCATTCCTTTTAGGAGATTTTTCGTTCTGGGTAGATATGCATGAGTATTCTGTGGCGAAAAAAATTGCTCAATCTGTAAGATCTGGTTATATAAATTTTGGTTTTTACGAAAATGGTACACTGAAATCCTATGGGAAAAAACAATATGAGGAAAATCGAATGGATTATCTCGATAAACTAAAAAAGCACGTTTATCGAGGTTCCCTGGAGTACATCGAAAAATTAAGATCAGAGGGATAATAATTGTGCCATGTTTAGCAGTGGGGTATATTGTCCGCAAGGGGATGATGAAGGTTATCCTCTAAAACTTGGGATTGTGGTCATGCCGTCCGGATCGAGTCGCAGGAAGCTAAAGTTCCTGGAATAAATTTCGGGGTGAATATATTTTTGACGTAATATACAGTCCTGATGTGAAAGTCAAAAACTCTTTTCGCGCTAATGAAATTAGATGGCTAATGGAAAACGCAAAGGATTATGGATATGTACGTGTTGGCAATAGTTGGATATTACCTTGAAAGTTTTGGAGGAGGTTTAGATGTCTGTAGATAAACTGCTCAGAATTATAGAAAAAAGCAAATTTCAAGATTTTCTCAATGTGCATGACTTTAAGTTGGTATATAAAAACCATGAAAAAAGAGGTGGAATTCAAGATGGCTACTCAGTTGGATTCGAATCCCATGAATGTAAGCTTGGGTTTTATTTGGAAGCTTCGATTGGAGTTTCCGTAATCCCTAAATTTTCTGATTGGGAGACTACAGCATGGATTGATTTAGATTACGTAATATCGTATTTGCGTAAACAACCAATAAAACGGGATAATACGAAAAAGAATCTTAACGCAAATCGGTTTTATGATGAAATCTTAGCCAATATCCTGTCAGATCTTGCTGAGGAATTTGAACCGCTATTCAACCAGATAATAAAAATGTTCAAGGATGAGAGCGTGGTAGATCAATGGAAGCCTGCATTAGAACAATATATTAAGGAGGACGCTCGACGAAGATATTCTCTTGGTTAGTTCTTTTGAAATCAATTTAGGCTATTGCGCAAGAATTTTATCTCAGAGGCCACTATAGTTATGGTGATTTTAATTTACCTTTCGAAGTCAACATTAAACTATTAATATCTGATAGAAGTTTCTGCTCATACAATAAATTCTGTGAGTGAAGAAGTAAATGTGTACTGCGAAAATATGTACATGTGTGTGGCTATGAACAGGTAGGTAATAGCTGGGTTTTGATAAAACCATAGTCTTTTTGGAGGTTTTATGCTATTAGAAGATTCGTTGATAATGATTAAGAAATATTTCTTGTTTTTATTCGAACAATATAATTTTCGTATTGTTTTTGTAAAAGAATTTCGACTCGATCATTACTCTGTTGGTTTAGAGTCAAAGAATTGCAGAATCTTATTTTATAGAGAACTTTCGGGTTGGAATATATTCATAGGAACCTTAACATCTGACTTTGAAAATGAAATAGGTGATTGGGTGCTTTTCGAAAACCTATTGTTTTACTTGACAAAAAAAGAGATTAATAAAAGCAGCTTTTCTGGAAAATCTTATAAGGAGCGAGTAATTGCATCATTAGAAGATACTGCTGCAGAGTTTGAGCCATTGGCAAAACAAATAATAAAAATGTTCTCCTCATCTGAGGAGAAATCTAGATGGAAGGCGGAATATGATAAATTGATTCGTGAAGAAACTCAGCGTCGATATCCCTCAAAGCGCTAATGTTCAAAATCTTCCCTTTGATATTATTCAGTACAAGACTTGGTTGGATGGTGCCCTGTTAGCGGACACCCAAGCAATATGGAGTGAGTTTTGCAGTGGGCTACCTTGTCCGCAAAGGGATAATGAGGCTTATTCATAGAATGAATTAATGACAATATTGAGGGAGGTATAACAAAATTCATTTATGCTAAAATATCCTTATGAACGCCAAACTCCCCGACCTGACCGAACGGCTCAAAACACCGCCTGCGCATTATTCCTATCGTAAACATCGCAAACAGGTAATGCGGCAGATCGTCCTGCCGGTGATATTGAGCGCAATAGCCCTTGTTGCACTGATCGTGTGGATCAGCATTTCCACCTTCACACAGGGCGGCGACGTGGGACGCTGGGCAGCCATCTCCACGATCTGGGTTGTTATCCCCATGCTGATCGGCGGACTGGTCGTACTTGCCATTCTCGTCGGTCTGATCTACGGCATGTCCCGCCTGCTGAATGCCCTTCCGTATTACACCGGCATCGCACAGGACTACATCCTGCTCGCGCGCGGATATATCCTGCGCGGGGCGGATTTGGCGGTCAAACCCATCTTTGCCATTAATGAGTGGCTTCAATCTGCTAGAGCCTTTTTTGAAAGGATGACTCCATGAAAAATACCCGTTTACTTTTGGGCGGCGCACTGCTCGGCGCGGTGACTGGTCTGGTCGCTGCCATGCTTCTCAACCGCCGCGCCGAAAAGAACGAAAGCGAAACCGCCATCACCGCGGGCGAAGGCATCAAGCTTGGCGTATTGGTCTTTGGCTTGCTTCGCGCGATCTCCTCCCTCGGCGACGACTAATTGACAACCCACCACAGATGAATGACCGAGGCTTGGCACCTCGGTTTTTTATTTCGACATTCGCTTTTAACCTTCAACCTTAAACCCTTACTCATGGACTCTATCTCCAAACAGACATACCGACGATTTCTCCTCGGCTCACAGGGACTTTGGCCTGGTCGCCGCTACCGGAGCCTTACCGGCACCGAATCCGCTTTGCGCCAGATGCAAGCCTTGCAGCTCGACCCGCTGGTCATGGTCGCCCGCAGCCAGGATATCGCCATGTACGGGCGTGTCCTCGATTACAAACCGGACCTGCTCTACAAAATGGCATACGACAAACGCAAAGCCTTCGATTACGGCGGCTGGTTGATGATGTACCCCATGCAGGAGTTCCCTTATTGGCAGTTGCACATGCAGCGGCGCAAGGAAAAAGGTCTGCGCTGGGAACACTTTGCCCACCCGCCAAAGAAAGTTATGGACTTTGTGTTGGGCGAATTGCGTGAGAAAGGTCCGCTGGGAAATCGTGACATCGAAGGCGACGCCATCAAAGAGTGGAGCTATCGCGGGCGCAAGGAAACGTCGGTGACGTTGTTCTATCTCTGGCTGGTGGGTGAAGTGATGATCTCCAGCCGCAAAGGCTTCGACCGCATCTACGACCTGCGTGAACGCGTCCTGCCGTCTGAATATGATTACAAAGTATCCGTCGATGAAGCAGAGGATTATTTCGGCAAGAAGCACATCGCTTTTTCTGGCATTGCGCGTGAGCCTTCATGGAAGACCGGCTTGGGTGACTTTATCCATCGTAAGATATCGATAAAAGAAGGCAGGGATCGCATCGAGAGGCTCATCGAAAAGGGCGAGGTCTCGCGGGTGCGAGTCGAAGGCTTCAAGGAAAACTTCCTCATCTTAAACAGCGATCAAGCCCATCTGTCGAAGCTGGAGGCGGGGCGCGTCCCGAAGGAGTGGAAGCCGAAAGGTTCGACCACGCTTGAAGAGGTCACTTTCCTCGCGCCGTTGGAGATCGTCAGCGCCCGCGGACGTGCCAAAAAAGTTTTCGATTTTGATTATGTATGGGAGGTCTACAAACCTGCGCATCAACGCAAGTGGGGCTATTACACGCTGCCGATCCTTTACGGTGATGATTTGGTTGCCCGCCTCGACCCGAAACACGACCGCACAACGAACACGCTGCATATCCTCGGCTTCTGGCTGGAAGACGACGCGCCAAAGGACGGTGATTTTGTCAACGCGCTTGCCAATGGATTGAAACGCTTCGCCGATATGATCGGTGCGGTGAGGATCGATCTGGGCGGCGTGAAACCTGCCAAACTACGAACGGAGTTGAAGACGAAGCTGAAAAAGTTTGGCTTCCAAAGTAAGTGAGGTAAGCATGAAACTGTTTCGTATCGTTTGTCTGCTTGGGCTGTTGACAGCCTGCTCCCCAATAACCCCTTCGGGCGAGATCACCGCCGAAGGCGATTATTCTGAAGCGGCGACAAGTGAGGTCGTGGTGAAAAATTTTACATTGACAAGCACTGCTTTTGCCGATAGCGAGACTATCGCCGATAAATACACCTTCAGCCTTGGCACGCAATGCAGCGGCGAGAATTTTTCGCCTCCGCTCGAATGGATGGGAGCGCCCAACGGCACACAGAGTTTTGCTGTGACCGTGCTTGACCCCGACGGCGGCAATTGGGTGCATTGGGTCCAGTTCAACATTCCTGCGGATGCAACCGGACTCCCTGAAGCGGTCGGCGGACCGGATGTGGGAGTCAAAGGAAGGAACAGCTTCGGCGATATCGGCTACAGCGGACCCTGCCCTCCCAGCGGCTCGCATCGGTATATCTTCACGTTGTATGCGTTGAACACGGTTTTGTCGCTGCCTGAAGGAGCAAGCCTCTCTGAATTTCAATCCGCGATACAGGGATATATTCTGGACGAAACGAGTCTGACAGGATTGCGTTCACCTTAAATGTGGAATCAACGAGGCGCGGAATTGTATGAAATTCCGCGCCCCGATCAAATAGGGGAAATATACTCACATGGTATCATGACGCTTTATAAGGAGCATCATGTTGAAACCCATTCGTTGGAATACGTTTATTCGTGATTTTGTTCGCATTCAGATCGGCTTTATTTTGTTCGGGCTGGCGATCACATTGATGATTCGCGGCAATCTTGGCACGAGCGCCTGGGTGGTGTTGGAAGCGGCGCTGGCATATAAACTTGGCATTACAGTCGGTACGATGACCGTCATCATGGGCTTTCTGGTGTTGACCAGCGCGGTGGTGATGCGAGAAAAGATCGGCTGGGGCACGCTGGCAAATATCCTCTCCATCGGTCCGTGGGTGGATATGTGGAATTCGTTCACGCCCTCCGTGACGGATAATCTGCCGCTACAAGTGGGGATGTTGCTGTTCGCCATCCTGCTCATGGGACTTGGCAGCGCCATCTACATCGGTGTGGATGCGGGCGCGGGTCCGCGGGATAGTTTGATGCTGGCGATCAAACGCACGACGGGCGTAAGTATCCGCGTTGCGCGCGCCATCATCGAGGTGACAGTCGTCGCCATCGGCTGGCTGCTGGGCGGACCGGCTGGAGTCGGCACGGTCGTCTACGCTTTGTTGGTGGGTCCCGCCATTCAATGGGGATTCAAGCTGTTCAACGTCCAGCCGCATAAGGAAGATGAAGTTGTGCAGGCGAGTATAGAAGGCGGCGCGGAGTAAAGCCAAAAGGTTTCTAATGCGAATTATCGAGGAGTGTTTATATTCGGATGTAATTTAGTGGATATTCACCACAGAGCACACGGAGACTACAGAGATTCACCATTATTTTTCTCTGTGAACCTGTGCTCTTTGTGGTGAAGGGTTTCTTTGTTGTTTATGATGGAGACTTCCAATTTTCGAATACCGCAAAAAAACAAAAATTCGAGCATCCGTTTTAGGACAATGTCATGGAGGATTTTGTTATGAGTGAATCAGTTGAGAATGTTCCCGTTATGGTGGAAAAGCCAAAGAATCGCAGCGGCGGCGCGCTGGCATTGTTTTTGCTTTTCGCGTTACCCATGCCGTTCTGTTTGTTCATCTATCATTTCATTCTCTGGTCTACGGAGCAGAGCGCCATCGTTTCATCCAGCCTTGCTCAACTCGCGTGGACAGGTCCCATTGGGCTGGTGGCGCAGGCGTTTTTGATGAGCGTCGTCTTCGGTTTGCTGTGGTATTTCACCACCGATGAGCGTTTCAAAGGCTGGTACGCAGGGCTTTTGGGTGCTTCGTTGTTTGCATTCCCAGCCTTGATTCTACGCACGCTCGGCGCGAACAACGATCAGGTTGGTGCGATGCTGCAAATTCTTTTCGCGCTTGTGGCGGCTTTGATCGTCATGCGTTTTCGTAAAAAAGAAGAACGCAATTGGGACTTTGGCTCACTGCCTTTCGGTCTTTTGATCGCCGCGCTCGGATTTGCTCCGCTTGCGATATTTGGCTCGTTCGGTTCATTGACCGATATCATCCTCAGTTTGCTGGCGGGTTTATCCTTTGGTTTGCTTGCCGCGCTTTTAATGTCGGACGCAGAGAATCTTTTACTGAACGGCGTCGGCGCGGGCGCAGTGCTGGCGTTGCTTGCATCCGCTTTTGGGTATGATGGCGCGCAATTGATTCTGGTCGTGCTGCTGCCCGCATTCGCTTTTACAGTTGGGGCGTTGCTGCCTTCGCGTGCGTCTGTAGCGGCTGCAACAGGTCTGCTTGCGTTTGCGGGGTTGGCGTTTTTTGATCCAACTGAACTGACAATCGTTCTCGGTGACATTGGCGGGCTTGCGACCAAAGCTGTGGGCATTGCGTTGGTCATTGGCTGGGGAGTGAGCGTCGTCGCGCTGATTCTCCGTCAGGTAATGGGAACAGTTTCAACGTCAGGTGTGAAGCGGACGGTCGGTTGGCTGGGCGCGGGCGTGGCGTGGGTCATTGTCATCGCTGCATTCTTCGTGTTCGGTCATCCCGGTTTTTATGGTGACCGTCTCTTTGTCATCTTCAAAGATCAGGTGGATATTTCAGATGTTGCGAACATCGCTGATCGTAATGAACGTTTGACCGAAGCCTATACGCGTTTGGTCGATCATGCGGATCAAACGCAGGCAGACTTGCGCCAAACTTTCGATACATTTGGTGTGAAGTACACGCCGTATTATTTGGAGAACGCGATGGAGGTGCAGGGCGGAGCGTTTATGCGCCTGTTCCTGATGACCCGCTCGGAAGTGGACCGCGTCATTCCCAGCCCGCGCCTGCGTGCCGCTCCCGAAGATTCTCCCTCGCCGGGATTTGAGTCGGGTCCGCCTGCGGATTATGTCGGTTGGAATATCAAAATGATCGGTGCTGACAAAGTGTGGACGGAATTCGGTGTGCGCGGCGAGGGAATCGTTGTCGGGCAGTCTGATTCAGGTGTGGATGGGAATCATCCCGCGATTGCAAAACAATATCGCGGCTACAACGGCAGCGACGATTACAACTGGTTCGACCCGTGGGACGGTACGTCCTCGCCGAACGATGAAGGCGGACACGGCACCCATACGATGGGGACGATCCTGGGCGAGGGCGGCATTGGCGTCGCTCCCGAGGCGCAGTGGATCGGCTGCGTAAACCTCGACCGTAACCTTGCGAACCCGGCTTTGTATCTCGATTGCATGCAGTTCATGCTTGCGCCTTTTCCCATTGGCGGCGATCCGCTGCGAGACGGCGATCCGACCAAAGCCGCGCATGTGATGAATAACTCATGGGGCTGCCCTGAGATCGAAGGCTGCGACCCGAATGCGCTTTTGTATGCGGCGAATCATCTGCGTGATGCCGGTATCTTTGTGGTCGTTTCCACCGGCAACGACGGACCGAATTGCGAAACCGTCTACGCTCCGCTTTCTTTATATGACTCTGTCTTCTCCGTTGGCGCAATTGACCGTTCCGGGAATCTGGCAGATTTCAGCAGCCGCGGACCTGTCACTGCGGACGGCTCCGGGCGCATCAAACCGGATATCGTCGCGCCGGGTGTGGATGTTTTTTCGTCCCTGCCGTTAAATTCGTACGGCTCGAACAGCGGCACGTCGATGGCGGGACCGCACCTTGTCGGCGTGGTGGCGTTGATCTGGTCTGCGCAGCCGGAACTCATTGGTGATATTGACGCGACCGAACAGCTTATCATCGATACGGCATCTCCGTATCGCGGTAATACTTCCCTGGGCTGTTTCAGCGGCGATGATCCCAGTAACGCTTATGGCTATGGCGTGGTGAACGTCTATGAAGCTGTAAAGCAGGCGTTGGGAAAATAAGTCCATTTGATCAGAGGGAACCATGCAATGAAACGAATCACCAGGATCGTATTAAGTGTTCTTGCCGGTCTGCTCATCCTTGCCGTGGGCGGATTGCTTTGGAAGACGCGTCAGGAGGCATATAACCTTCTCCATTCGCCAATGGCGACGCGTACTCTTCCCACCGAAACCCCTGCAGATTACAACCTGCCGTACGACGATGTGACCATTATCAACCCGGATGGAATGAAGCTTGCCGGTTGGTATATCCCATCTGAGAATGGCGCGGTTATCATCATGCAGCACGGATACAAATCCATGCGCGGAGAACTTCTCAATGAAGCGGAGATGATGCATCGCCACGGATACGGTGCGTTGATCACATCCATTCGTGCGCACGATTACAGCGAAGGGGAGCTTATCACGCTCGGTTTTTATGAAGTGCAGGATATGGAAGCCTGGTATCAGTATCTTCTTACCCGTGATGATATCGACCCGGAAAAGATTGGCATCCTTGGAAATTCGTACGGAGGTATGTTGTCCATTCAGTATGCTTCGCAGAATCCAAACATCAAAGCGGTGGTTGCCAACAGCGCTTTCTCGTCCATGTCGGATACCGTATCGACCAGCGTCAAACATTTCACCGGGTTGCCCGAATTCCCATTTGTTCCATTGATCGTTTTCTGGGCGCAGGTGGATACGGGCATCAAGATCGAGGAGATCGATGCAACCAAATGGATTCCACTTATTGGCCCGCGCCCTGTTTTCCTGATGCAAGGCGGCGCAGATACGGTCATCTCGCCGGATAGCGGTCAACGCCTTTACGATGCGGCAAAAGAGCCCAGGGAATTATGGTATGACCCTGCACTTGGTCACGTCGAGTTCGATAAGGAATACCCTGAAGAGTATGAGGCGCGAGTCTCGGCGTTCTACGATAAATATTTGTTGGGAATGTGAGCATGCCAAAAGTTACCCGTCCAAAATTTCCTAAAGGATATGTCGATAACCCCGTCTCGGAAGTATCGTGGGAACATGTTGAGAAGCGGTTGACCGAATCCATTAATTACTGGATGTGTTCGGTCTATCCTGATGGGCGTCCACATGTCGTTCCGCGCTGGGGCGTTTATCTCGATGGCAGGTTTTATTACGATGGCAGTCCCGAGACGCGCCATGCCCGTAACATTGTGAAAAACCCGAACGTGACCCTGCATCTTGAAAGCGGAAATGATGTGGTCATCATGGAAGGAACATCGCGTCCCGCCTCAAAACCGGACCCGGAACTTGCCCAACGTCTCTCCGCCGCCTTCATCGTCAAGTACGAATCCGATGGATATGCTCCCAAGCCCGATCAATGGGATGAAGGCGGCTTGTATGTTTTCACTCCGCGCCAATGCCTGGCGTGGACGACCTTCTTCGAAAATCCCACCAAGTTCATCTTTGATTAGCCATGTTGATATATTTGTTTCAAGGAATTGGATACGGCTTCGCCGCCGCCTCTCAACCCGGACCCTTTCAGGCGTTTCTGGTCTCTCAATCTTTGACCCGCGGCTGGAAGCGTGCCCTGCCCGGTGCGCTTGCCCCATTGGTGAGTGATGGTCCCATTATTTTGTTATGTGTGTTGGTGTTGAGTCAACTGCCGGACTGGCTGCAACAGGTTATGTACATTTTGGGCGGACTCTTCGTTTTGTATCTTGCTTATGGCGCATTCAAATCATGGCGTGATTACGATGAGACGATTTCTCATCCAGAACTGTCCAATCAGCAGACCATTCTCAAAGCCGCGTTGACCAATGCCCTAAGCCCCGGTGCCTACCTCTTCTGGATGTTCATTACCGGTCCGCTGTTGGTACAGGGCTGGCGCGAGACTCCGATTCACGGGGTTGCGCTGCTGGTCGGCTTCTATGCTACATTGATATCGGGTCTCGCGGTCATTATTGTCATCTTCGGTTCGGCGGCGAGACTGGGACCCAAACTCAACCGGGCTTTGTTGGGAATTTCCAGCATCGTTCTTTTCGGCTTCGGTCTGTATCAACTTTGGAAAGGGATTTTTTAAAAGTAGACTCGAATGGATGAAGAGGCAGTGTTACAGGATAATTTGGAAAAGGCAATTTGAAAAAAAGAACCCGTCTCATTACAAGACGGGTTCTTTACTGTTCACTGAACACTGCTTACTGCTTACTGAATCTCTTCCCAACTTCCATCACTATGAACACGATCAAACCTGACCCGATCGCAATGGACAGGTCATGCCATTTGAGCGGGAGGACTTCGAAGAAATTTGCCAGACCAGGGATGTACATCACCATCAACTGCAGGAGGAAGACCAGCAAAGCCATACCCGCCAGCAAGCTGTTGCTCAACAAGCCCTGCTTGAACAGCGGAACTTTTGTGGACCGTGAAGCCATCGCCTGAAAGACCTGCATGAACGCCAGTGACGTGAAGATCATCGTCTGCCATTCGGGGCGGTTGGTAAAGTAATACCAGGAGCCCAGTCCGAGGGCGAGGATGCCGATGAGCACACCGACCCAAATGGTCTGCATCCCTGCGCCGCGCGAGAAAACACCTTCGGTGGGGGAATATGGTTTGCGCTTCATCGTATCGGGTTCGGGATTTTCCACACCCATGCCGAGACCGAGCAGACCATCCGTCAATAGGTTTAACCAAAGCAATTGCAGAGGCAGCAAAGGAAGCGGCTTGCCGAGGAATGGCGCAAGCAGCATCACCAATATTTTGCCGAGATTGCCCGCCACGCTGAACCGCACGAACTTGCGGATGTTATCGTAGATCGTGCGACCTTCCTGCACAGCGGAAATGATGGTCGCAAAATTATCGTCGAGCAGAACCAGATCAGAGGCTTCCTTCGAAACGTCCGTGCCGGTGATGCCCATCGCCACGCCGATATCCGCTTTGCGAAGCGCGGGCGCATCGTTTACGCCGTCGCCGGTCATGGAAACGATATGTCCCTTTTCCTGCAATGCCTGCACGATCTGTAATTTATGTTCCGGCGCAACACGCGCGAACACGTTGACTTCATCCACTACATTTTTCAATTCATCGAAAGACAACTTCTCGATCTCGGTGCCGGTCAGTGCGCGCCCGTTCTCGGTGATGCCTAACTGACGCGCGATCTCAATGGCTGTCAGCGGATGGTCGCCGGTGATCATGATCGGGCGAATACCCGCGTTCTTGCATGTGGCAACAGCATCTTCCACCTCGGAGCGCGGTGGGTCGATCATGCCGAACAGACCGAGCAGCGTGATATTCTGTTCAAGGTCGGTTTGGATGACTTCAGGGATGGAATTCATCAAGCGGAAGCCAACGCCGAGGACGCGCATGCCTTTCTTGGCAAGACGGTCGTTCGCCGCCTCGATCCTGGACCTCCAGTCTGCATCCAGTTTATGAGCTTTGCCGTCCGTCCAGACATGACTTGTGATATCGAGCAATCCATCCACGCTGCCTTTGGTGAAAGCGATATAACGTTTGTCGCCGATGTCCAATCCCGCCAGAACGGTGGGATCGTACTTCGCAAGATGATGAACGGTCGTCATCCGCTTGCGTTCCGAGTCGAATGGAAGTTCTGCCGTGCGGGGGAAGGATGAGTCCAGCGACGATTTCCAATATCCCATTTTGGCGGCGGCTACTACAAGCGCGCCTTCGGTCGGGTCGCCCATCGTGTGGAAGCGGTCATCGCCTTCGTCGATCAGTTTGGCGTCGTTGCACAGGGCGCCGCCGATCGCCGTCAGCGAAAGGGAGGATTGGACGGGCGAACCAAGCCCACGGGTGGCGCGAGGCGAACCGTCGCGCGTTACATCTTGAGTCAGGTCGAGGGCGTGTTCTGCTACATCCAACACAACGACGGTCATCCGGTTTTCGGTCAGCGTGCCGGTCTTATCCGAACAGATGACCGTGACCGAGCCGAGCGTTTCCACGGCGGGGAGTTTGCGAATGAGCGCCTGACGTTTGAGCATGCGCTGTGCGCCGAGCGCCAGCGTAATGGTGACGACGGCGGGCAGACCTTCGGGCACGATGGCAACCGCAACACTGACCGCGGTGAGAAGCATGTGACGGATTTCGTCGCCGCGCAGCAGACCGAGAATGAAGATGAGAACTGCAATACCGACGCCGATCAGCGCGAGATTTTTGCCAAGCGAATCGAGACGACGTTGAAGCGGAGTTTGCTCCTGCTTCACCTGCTGGATCATATCCGCGATCTTGCCGAGTTCGGTGTTCATGCCGGTCGCAACGACGAGCGCAAGTCCGCGACCCTGCGTGATGACCGTGCCCATGTATGCCATGTTGCGTCGATCACCGAGCGGAAGTTCTTCGTTGGAAAGCGCGGCGGTATGTTTTTCGATGGCTTCCGATTCGCCCGTGAGCGCGGCTTCCTGAATTCGCAGGTTGACCGCTTCGAGCAAACGCAAGTCTGCTGGAATAACATTGCCCGTTTCGAGTTGGATCACGTCACCCGGCACGAGTTCGCGCGCCGACATCTCCAGCAATTTGCCGTCGCGTAACACGCGCACGTTCGGCACCGATAATTTTTTGAGCGCGGCAATCGCCTGCTCGGCGCGGTATTCCTGAAAGAAGCCGAGCAAAGCGTACAGCACTACAATGGATAAAATGGCGATCGTGTTCTTCGTATCTCCAAGCAGCCCCGCCACCACTGCCGCCGCAATCAGGATGAGCACCATCGTTGCGGTAACCTGTTCCCACAGGATTTGCAGCGGCGTGCGTCCGCCGCGTTCGATGAGTTCGTTCGTGCCGAATTTTTCCTTGTGCGCATCCACCTGCGCCGCGTCCAGCCCCGTCTCTTTCGATGAGTTCAATTCTCGTAATGCTGTGTTGTTGTCTAAAATGTACCAGTTCATGTTTTCCTAATTTCTCGGCTCACGCCGGGATGCCTTTTGAAAGGGCTGATATTGTAAAAAGGATTGGTTAAAACAATGTTATAAATGCGCTGTCAGAACCTGTCAGGATGAAAATCCGCCTCAAACTGCGCCCGAACCTGCTCTGACTTTATCGGTTTTATCCACACTCAAGGAGAATCTCATGTCTGACAACCGCCCCGATTTTAACCCGCAAACCGTCCACCGTTATTTTTCCGCGACCTGCTTCAACCAAACCTGGGACTTTATCGACAACCCCAGCCGCAGCGCCGAGGACGATCTTGCTATGCTCCACACGGCGATGACCTCCCTCTGGCATTGGACTCAACGTGAAGATGTCACGCCGAAGAATTTGTCCATTGGGTATTGGCAGGTCTCGCGCGTGTATGCCCTGCTCGGTCAGGTGGACAACGCCCGCCGCTACGCTGAAGTCTGCTTGAAATACAGCGACGGCATCGAACCGGAATTCGTCGGCTTTGCATATGAGGCGCTTGCCCGTGCCGAAATGGTGGCAGGCGATAAGGCGAAGATGAACGAGTATCTTACCAAAGCGCGGGAATGTGCCGGAAAAGTGGATGACCCGGAAGACCGCGAGATATTGGAAAAAGATCTTGCTACGTTGAATTGATATAAAAAACGCTCATCATTTGATGAGCGTTTTGCGTTTTAAGAACTTACCAACACCCAATCTACTTAACCATTCCCATTGCCTTACCGGCTTCGTAGATGACTTCCATTGCGTGTTCGATGTCCGAGGGATCGTGCGCGGCGGTGACGGTTGCGCGCAAACGTGACAAACCTTCCTGCACGGCGGGGGAGACAACCGGCAGAACGAAAACATCCTGTTCCTGACAGCGTTTGGTCAACTCAAAGGCTTTTTCATCGGTGCCGCACAATACGGGGACGATGGCAGTTTCGGTCAGCAAAGTGTCGAAGCCCATATTCTTCAACCCGCCGATGAACTGCCTGGTGTTGGCGTTCAAACGGTCAAGGCGTTCGGGTTCGTCGAGGATGACCTTGAAGGCTTCGTTGGCTGCCGCAGCCTGTGCAGGCGGAAGAGCCGCCGAGAAGATGTACGCGCGGCTGCCGTGACGCAGGAAGTCGATCAGTTCCTTTTTGCCCGCCACGTATCCGCCAACGGACGGGATGGTCTTGCTGAGCGTGCCCATCTTGATGTCGATGACATCGCCCAAGCCGAAATGCTCTTCGATGCCGCGCCCGGTCTTGCCGAGCACGCCGACGGAGTGCGCCTCATCGATCATGAGCCAGGCGTTGTATTTCTTGCAGAGTTCCACGACCTTGGGCAGGTCAATAATGTCGCCGTCCATGCTGAAAACGGAGTCCGCGATGACAAGTTTGGAGACTTCGGCGGGCGCGTTCTTGAGTAGACCTTCGAGGTGATCCATGTCATTGTGGCGGAAGCGGCGGAATTCCGCGCCGGACATCAGACATCCGTCCACGATGGAGGCGTGGTTGATCTTGTCCGAGAAGACGTAATCGCCGCGTCCCATCAGGGTGGAGATGACGGTCAGGTTGGTGACATAGCCGGATGTGTAAGTGATGGCTGTTTCGGTGTGTTTGAAATCCGCGATCGTTTCTTCGAGTTCGTTGTGAATGGTCAACGTGCCCGCCAGTGTGCGGACGCCGTTGGTGCCTGTGCCGAATTTGTCCACGGCGCGTTTGGCGGCTTCGTTAATGCGTGGGTGACCGACCAGCCCCAGGTACGAGTAGGAGGCGTACATCCCCATGATGCGCCCTCGTACGCGGACTTTGGCGTCGGGCAGCATTTCCTCCACTGCCTGATTGTAAAAATAGTAGTCGTTATCCCGCAGGGAATCCAGGCGCTGCTTCAGGGCGGCGATGCGCTTGGTGCTGTTATTGTCGATGCTGTGAAAATCCATGAAAGTGCCTCCAAAAGTGATTAGGCAAGTTTAGCCGAGTGAATGGTTTCTGTCTAGTTGGTTTTGGGGATGTAATGAAGCAGGTCACGCTTTAAGCGTGACCTATTATTTATTTTGCTAATTGTTTCAATTCTGCTTCATCGATGATCTTGATTCCCAGTGACTGAGCCTTTTCGAATTTCGAGCCGGGGTTTTCGCCAAGAACAAGATAACTGGTCTTCTTGCTGACACTGTCCGTTACTTTGCCGCCGTTGCCTTCAATAAAAGCCTTCGCATCGTCGCGCGAAAAATTCGGCAGCGTACCCGTCACCACAAAGGTCAAGCCGGTGAACACTCCGTCCTTTTTCTTTTCGTCTTTCTGCATCTGCGGGTCGACGCCTGCGGCTTTTAACTTTTTCAGAAGTTTCTGATTTACAGGACGCGCGAACCAATCGACAATGGATTCGGCGATGTTGGGTCCCACGCCTTCGATCTGTTGAAGTTCATCCGCCGTGGTTTTGGATAAGGCGGTGACGTTGCCATACGTCCGCGCGAGATCGCCCGCCATGACTTCGCCCACACCATGGATTCCCAACGCTGTGATGAGACGGTTCAAACTCTGACCTTTTGCCTGCTCAATCGACCCAAGCAGATTCTCCGCCTTTTTCTCGGCAAAACCTTCAAGCTCCAGCAATTGGCTTTTCTTCAGTGTAAACAAGTCGGCTACATCGTTGACCAGTTCCGCTTCGATCAATTGCTCCACGATCTTGATGCCGAGCCCGACAATATCCATCGAGCCGCGTGAAACGAAATGCTCCACGTTGCGGACGAGCTGCGCCGGGCAGGCGGCGTTGACGCAGTACCATGCCACTTCGCCTTCGAAATGCTCCACGGGCTGACCGCATGCTGGACATTTTGTCGGCGGTTTGTATTTCTTCTCCTTGCCGGAGCGTGCATCCACAACGGGACCGATAATGTAGGGAATCACTTCTCCTGCGCGTTTGACCAGCACCCGGTCACCGATGCGGATATCCTTCTCTTCGATGAAGTCGAAGTTGTGCAAGGTTGCATTGCGGACGACCACACCGCCGATCTCAACCGCTTCGAGCGCGGCTTTGGGAGTCAACACGCCGGTGCGACCGACTTCCACGTCAATGCCGAGCAGGGTGGTGGTCACTTCGCGTGCGGGGAATTTGAAGGCGATGGCTCCACGCGGGTCCTTGCCGACGAAGCCCAAGTCTGCGGCGAGGGTCAAATCGTCGATCTTGATGACCATACCGTCGGCTTCGTAGGGAAGCGCGTCTCTTCCCTTGTCGAATGTTTCAGTGTAGGCAATCGCTTCATTGAGGTCGTCGAATCGTTTGGCAACATCCGTCACGGGGAATCCCAACGACTTGAGATACTCCAGAATCTCCCATTGTGAAGTCGGCACCTTGCCGCCATCCGAATAAACGATCTGATAAACGAGCAGCGTGATGGGACGTGAGGCGGTGAGCACGGGGTCAAGTTGACGCAGCGAACCAGCCGCCGTGTTGCGCGGATTGAGATAAGTTTTTTCCCCGGCTTCTTCGAGTTTTTTATTCAGGGCTTCGAAGTCTTTGTTGGGAATGAACGCCTCGCCGCGGACGACCAGCGTTTTGGGAACCTGTGTTTTGGCAGATTTGGAAACGGGAATGCGTAAGGGAATTGCGCGAACTGTTCGCAAATTCGTTGTGATATCTTCACCGACTTCGCCGTCTCCACGGGTGGCTCCCTGCACGAACTGACCGTCGTGATAATGAAGGACAACGGACAGCCCGTCTATCTTCGGCTCGACAACGAAGCTGGCTCTCTCCACGCGGTCATCCAGTTTTTTGACGCGTTCGAACCATGCCCGTGTATCGTCCGCGCCGAAGGCGTTGGCAAGCGAGAGGATGGGAGCAGGATGACGCACCTTCTCGAATTTTTCTGAAGGTTTGGCTCCGGCGCGCTGGGTGGGCGAATCAGGCGTGATCCACTCAGGATGGTCGGCTTCGATCTTCTTCAGTTCATTAAGGAGGCGGTCGTATTCAAGGTCGCTGACAATGGGCGCGTCGAGTACGTGATACCGGTAATTGTGTTCGTTGATCTGCGCCTTTAGTTCTTCATATCGTGATAAAAGTTTATCTGCCATGGTTCGATTATAGCAAAATAGAAAGTTTATGCTATATCCGTATTGGATGAGTTGTTCTGTGTTTTCTGCATCCCGATCCACTAATAAAAACCCGTCTGTTTTTCACAGACGGGTTCAGGTCAGTCGATCTTTTTCCAAATATCTGAAGGCGGGCGTTTGATCGGGCGCGTCATGGCGGAGAGGCGCGCCTCGTAGTAGGGTTCCTCTTCTGTGGCGAACCGCGAGAGGTCGAATAAGTGGCGTTTTATGAGCAAATCCGCGATCTGTTTTACTTCTGCTCTTGTAAACGGGAGCTTTTCCACAAATTCGGTCAGGCTGAAGCGACCCAGGCGCACCACATAATTCACCGCCGAACGCAGAGGTTCGGAGAACAGAACAACATCAGATGGACGTATATCTTCCTGTCGTTCTTCCAATTCCTTGATCGCGGTTTCAAAGAGCGGGTCGCCCACGGCAGTTTCCTTCAGTTCTGCGCCTGGTTAGGATTTGAGTAGATCCACCAGGCTGCGTAGACCCTTGGTTATGGCGTGGTCGGGATAGTGAACGGTGAAGAGACCGGAGCTTGCAAGGGTCATCATCTCGTCAGAGTGGGGGAGGATGGCTCCCACCTTGGCTTCGTAGGTTTGTTCCACACGGTTGCGTACTTCTTCAAAGTCCAGCACGTTGGGTGTTTTGTTGACGAGGATAAACAGTTTCGGCACATCCAGCTTTTTGGCAACATCAACGGTGACGGCTGTGCCTTGATAGTCCTGATTGTCAGGACGCATGATAATTACCAGGGCATTCGAGATCGCAATGGATAGCAGCGTCTCTTCATTCAACCCTGGGTGGGTATCGATAAGGAGATAGTCGAGTTTCAACTTGTCGGTCACATCGCGGAACCCGTCATTCAACAGACCAACATCATAGCCTTCGCGGAGGATGCGGGCGATCTCGCCAGCCTTGATGCTGGAAGGGATGAGGAATATCTGCCCTTTAACTTCTGTGCCGATATGTCCGGTCACATCCTGGGCTGCCTGCTCGATCGTGCATTTGCCCCACAAGTAATCATTGAGGGAATGCTCCATGTCGGCTTCGTCAAGGTTGAAAAGAACATGAATCCCCGGCGAAGCAATATCGGTATCCACCACGCCCACGCGTGCCCCATCCATCGCCAAAAGTGCGGCAATGTTGGCTGTCGTATTTGATTTTCCTGTACCACCGCGGAAAGAATGAACTGAAATGATTTTGGACATGCAACTTCTCCCAAATTATTTTAATACTAACTCATCTAGTACGCCCATTATAGCCTAACTAGATTGAAAATCAACTCCCTACTTTTCCTGTCCTGTTTATGTTATAGTAAACTGCCATTTGAATGACCCATTCGACCCATTTTTACCTCCCATGACGACAAAATATATGCAAAACACTTCGACGACATCCCTTCAGGACGCCAGCGACGAATTCCTCATCCAGAAATTCAAAGAAGGCGGCAAGGAAGTGTTCGATGTACTGTATCATCGCCACCTTCCCAAAGTATACAAAAGGGTAAGATATGTGATTCCTGAGAGTGATGTGGAAGATGTTACGCAGGAGATCTTTATCGCGGCATTGAAATCGCTGCCTTCTTTTCGCGGCGATTCTCAATTTGCAACCTGGCTTCGCACTTTGACCAATCACAAAGTGGCAGAGTTCTATCGCAAGCGCACCCGTAAACAGGAACCGCGGCTCGCGCCCCTGTCCGATGCGGCAGCCAAGGTGACAGGCAGTACCTCGCAGTCTTTGGAGGAACATATCTACCTTCAAAAAGCGCTGCAAAACCTGCCCGAAAACTACCGCGAAGTTATCCTGCTCCGTTTTGCAGAGGATATGCAGTTCAATGAAATTGCAGAACTGATGACCCAGAATCTTGAAGCGACCAAATCTCTTTTCCGCCGAGCCATCACAGCACTTCGCAATCAGTTGGAACAATAATTATGAAGCAATCAGATGAAAATAACGAAATAGACAACCAGCTCGCGGATTTTACGGACCGTCTATTGAAGGGGCGGACTGAAGACCCCGCCTCCATATCTGACGAGGAATTGCTCAGCCTCGAAAGAACGATCGTCCGTTTGACCGATACCTTCCCTTCCGAACCGCTTGAAGATGCAAAAGTCAAGCAGATGCTGGTACGGCTCAAAGCACGGGCGAAGCGCGAAGATGAGCAGGTTAAACCATCCTTCTGGAAAAGGATTTTTGACTTCCAATCCAATCCACAGGTTGGACTCCTTATCGGCGCTGCAATGATAGTGATCCTGGTCCTCATTAGCATCCCCATCTCAAGCGGACCTGGTTCCTCCCTGTCAGGGGCGGCGGACGCTGGAGGTGGAAATCCATATATAGCACTTGGTTTGATGGGGATCTTGTTCATTATTTATTGGGTTTCGCGCCGTAAATAATTTTGCGGCGATTTTGCGTGTGTGCCTTCATAGAAACGATTTTCACGGTTACTGATTCAAACCTAAAAGTACGATGGTGCTGGCTTGCCATAAACGAACACGGCTGCAAAACTGCAGCCGTGTTTTGTCCTTGCAGGGCATATCCAGATAAAGTATGATTTTGGCATGAATTTGGCGGCATCCATTTCCATTTCCCTTATCGTTCCAATTATTTTTCTTTTTGTCCTTCAGACGTTCGACCTGCTAAAAACAGTGAAATTTCGCAACAACATCCTCACTTTGATCTGGGGGGCGGCGGCGTATTATCTCGCCGCACAGATCAATCCGTTGTTCGTGAAACTTGGTCTGCTGGAATGGGATCAGGTTGTCCGCTATGTTGCTCCTGTTGTTGAGGAACTCCTCAAGTCTCTGATCTTGATATATTTAGCCACGCGTCCCGAATTCAATTATGTGGTTGATGGGGCGTTGTATGGTTTTGGCGCGGGAATAGGATTTGCCATTATAGAAAATGTGGAATATGTGCAGGGAAATATTGCATTTGCATTCATCACTGCATTGGCGCGCGTATTCTCAACAAATTTGATGCATGCTACCAGCAGTGGTCTGGTTGGGACAGCGTTGGCATTCAATCGCGGCGAAACGAATAAACGACAGGGTGGTTTTGTCATCCTTGGCGGATATCTGCTTGCCATCTTCTTCCACGGCGCTTTCAATACGATGGTCAATGCGGGGGTTTTTCTTCCCTTTGCCATTGGGTATGGCGTGTTCGGAGTCGCGTTGATCTGGTATGTGATCCGGCGCGGTATGGCGGCTCAAAAAGATTGGGTGGGTGAAAAACTCGGCGTACAAGACCGGGTAACCAAAGAAGAGGCTCGTGCGGTAACCGGTATCGATAGGATAGTGGAAACCTTAATCCTGCCGTTCAGGGAACGCTTTGGAAACGAGAAGGTTCCGCTGGTAAAGGAATTGATGTATAAGCAGGCAGAGATAGGTATTAAACGTAAATTACTGGATGCCACACCCAGCCCCACCAAACAAAAGGAAGTTGAAAATATCATTCAAACCCTTTATAAGGAAATGGAAGAGTTGCGCAGGCAGATCGGCTTATATCCAATGATGTTTGTCCGCGAAGTTTATCTTGGGCAGGATATCAACACCTGGGACAAGCTCGGGACCCGTATCGCTGAGACAGGCACGGGTCAAAGGGGAGGCGGTCTGTGGGACGCCGCAACGGCACGGATCAAGCAATCCAAATCTCAGGAGGATAAGTCATGAGTGATGCCATCCTTCAAAAGATCAGAAAGACGGAGTTTTTCAAGGAACTTTCAGACGCCGCTACGAGTGCGGTTGCGGAAAATGCGTCGGTGCGCCATTATGTTCCGAACGAAACTGTGATGCGCAAAGGCGACCCGGCGGATTCATTCTTTGTTATTTTGGATGGACATTTGAAGATCGTCACTACCGACGCCAAAGGTGACGAGATCATCATCAATAAAGTGGGTCCCGGCGAAGCCATCGGAGAACTTGCGCTTGTGGATGATCGCCCGCGTTCGGCAGGGGTGATTGCTCTCGACGAGGTGGAAGTGCTGGAACTGACAAAGGAAGCTTTCTTTAAGCTGCTTGAACAACGTCTCGATGTTTCTCTTGGTATTTTGCGCGGCTTTTCGAATCGTCTGCGTTTCTCAACGACTTATATTGAAAAGGTGATCGACTGGTCGCAGAAAACAGCCGCAGGTGATTATTCGTTTTTGGAGCAGACACAGCCAATCACAAACCCCGCCGGTTCAGACGACGCCAAAGCTGCGCAATTGCTTTCGACATTTTATTCAATGGTACGAAAAGTGAAGGAACGTGAAGACGACCTGAAACATGAACTGGAGCGCCTGACTTTCGAGATCGATCAGGAACGCCGCAAGCGTGAATTTGATGAAATCACAAGCACCGAGTTTTACGCCAATTTGAAGGAACAGGCGAAGGCATTACGACAGAAGCGAAATTCCAAATAATAATGAGGTCACGGAGGAAGCATGGCAGGTAAGATCGTATCCATCCATTCGTTTCGTGGGGGGACTGGCAAATCGAATACCACAGCCAATCTTGCATCGCAGGTCGCATTGACCGGCAAACGCGTAGGTGTAGTGGATACCGATATTCAATCGCCCGGTATTCATGTTCTGTTCGGTCTGGATGAGCAGAAAATGGGAAAGACCCTGAATGATTTTTTGCATGGCAAAGCCACCATCCGCGAGGTCGGCTTCTCGGTTGGAGACAACCCCGGCGATGGCGAAGGACTCGTCAAATTGGCGGGTAAAAATCTATTCCTTTTCCCATCCAGCATCAAAGGCGGAGATATCAGCCAGATCCTTCGCGAAGGTATCGACTTCAACATGTTGAATGAAGGATTGCAGACCGCCATCACCGAATTCGAACTTGATTACCTGTTCATTGATACGCACCCCGGTTTGAATGAAGAGACCCTGCTTTCCATTGCGACATCTGATATTCTTATCATCATCCTTCGCCCGGACAGCCAGGACCTTCAAGGGACATCAGTTACAGTGGATATTGCCCGAAGTTTGGATGTTCCAAACCTATTCCTTATGGTGAACAAAGCCCTGCCCAAATATGATTTCGCAGGCATCAAGAGCGATATCGAAAAACAGTTTCAAGCAACAGTTACCAGTGTCCTGCCGCTATCTTTCGATATGGCTGAAAACGCCAGTAAAGACCTGTTCTCGCTCCGCTACCCGGACCACGAATGGTCGGTCGCGCTGAAGAAAGTCGTCCCGTATATTTTGGAAGCAAAATAGGAGCGCATCATGAAATGCTGGCATTGTGAAGAGGAAGCCCGCGCGTCCTGCGCGTTTTGTGGAAGGTTCGTTTGTAAAGATCATGCTGCAACCATGTCCACATTCATTACAATGTTTGTCGGAGCGAACAACACCCCCAAGGGACTGGCGGTTGCCAACGTGATCTGGTGTGGCGAATGCGAACCCCAGCCTGAACCAATCAGCATGCCCGAATTGTATTAGTAGTATGAAAAGAGGTCGACATGCCTGGACTCTTTGATCGGTTGGATAAGGAAATAAAAGACAGTCAGAAGGATGGCGGAATGTCCCCATTGGATATCGCGAAACTTCCTCCTTCCCTGCGAAAGATCATGCGGTTGATGCTGCGGGAATTGCAGATGGGCTATCCGCGCATGTGCGAAGTCATGGATGCCATGCCCGAACAGGACCGCCTCACACGTGACGAATTGGATTCAGCCCTCTCAGACCTGACCGAACAATTTTGGCTGATCCGCATCGGCAAAAAGGAAAAAGCCATCTACAAAGTTAATCTGCGCCGAAAAGCAGGCAGCACTCTCGCTGCAGGGATCTGGTCTGCCATTGATGCAAAAATAAAGAAGCCCCCAGAGTCCTTGAAGTAGGCAAAAAACAAGCCGCAATTTTGCGGCTTATTTTTTTATTCTTCTTTTGCCCTTTGCCCAACCAGTTCGAACAAACTCATCGGCTTGCTTTTTCCCTTGAGAGAAACCTCGCCCAACGGCTTGCATTCATACCTTGATTCTATGGCTTGCTTCACCGGCTCCGAAATGATGATCTGATTCTTCTGTGCGCGGTTCATCAATCGCGCCGCGGTATTGACCGTATCACCCAACACATTGAACTCGCGCCGTCCGCGCGGATCGCCGATCTCGCCAACGAACGCAGGTCCCATGTTGATGCCTATCTGGCAGTACACTTCCGGCTTGATGCCGCCGATGGTGGGCGCCTTCGCATTGACCATTTCAACGACATTGAGAATTGCAACTGCCGCGGAGGCAGCGCGCATTTCATTATTTGTATGGGCATTGGGAACCCCAAAATAGACAACAATATCCGAACCAGCCAGATGATAGGTCACTTTTTTCAGTACACCGCCCCGCGCATCGACTGCTGCATTGATGAGCGAAAATGCCCGTGAGAAGCTTGCCGCCAATTTGCGTTCCTCGCCCGGCAGGGCACGGTCTGCTGATTCGGGCAGCCCAATGAAATTGATGAACATGATCGTCGGGCTGGGAAAATCCGGCGGGATTCTGCGGTCTGCGGCGCTTTCGACCAACATGGACAGGATCGGATCGGGAATATAGCTTGCAAGCGGTTCGATCGAATTAAGCAGCTCGATGATATTGTTTAAGACTTCCTTTTTGTCTTTCCTGTCGAAGAGTACCGAACTTGCCATGCGGCGCCCGACCGGGGTGATTTCATAATCACCGAGATTTTCGGCGGAAAGATCGTCGATCACAAGGTGATAATCGGGATTCCCATCTTCAAAACGGAAGTCATCTTTTGCCTGTTCGTAGGCGGTCTGCGAGACGTTCACACGTTCATTACGTCCGTTGCTTTCGGTCAACTTGGCTTTTTGAACGTCCTTGCCAAGCAGCACGTGTTCCATGCGGCGCGGAGTGCCGATCTCAGCCGTCAGGAATTTTCCGGTGTGGATGCCGATGCGCATTTGAAGGTTGACGATTCCCGAAGGGGTTTGGATCTCCGCAAAATCCTTCATGGCACGCTGCATACGCAGCCCGGCGCGGATGGCGCGGCTGGCATCGTCCTTTTTCTCTTTTTTAGGGAAAAGCACCAGCATCGCATCGCCGGTGAATTCCACCAATTCGCCGCCAGATTTACTGATGACGGAGATCATGGTGGAGAAATACCGGGTCAATTCTTTCAGCAGGTTTTCAGCGCCCTTGCGTCCCTTGGAAGCGTTCGCTTCCATGAGCTTGGTAAACCCTGCCAGGTCGGTGAACATCATCGTCCCGTATTGCCACTCGGTCTTGACATCCCCCGGCTTGAGCTTCGCAATGTCGATTTGCCTTGAGGTGTAATCATGCAGGATCCGCTGCAAGGTGCGCAAATGATTATGCACCTGGATCATAACCTCGACAGACGGATTGCCCCACATTGAGACGTACATTTCCGCAGGAAGCAAATATCTTAAACGGCTTTCAATTGTAGTAAGAGGTGATTCGGGAAGCATAAGGCAAATTATACTTTAAATGATTGTCTCCACTTCGGCAGCGGAATAACAACTTTGAGGAAAGTTTCACCCATAAAGCATGACGATTTTATGAATCATTATGCGGAATGTGTATGAAAAGTTACTCTTTTTCTTCCTGGCTTCTGTTGCGCATTTCCCTCGCGCGGGTTTTCAGGTCGCGGAAGAATTGTGTGTCGGTGATCTCTTCCACCTGCTTTTCACGGCGCGATTGGTCGATCTCGATCCGCAGTTTGGCGATCTCGCTTCTCAACGCGGCTTCGCGGATATATCCATCGAGGGCGGCTGTTGCAAGTAATATAAGCGCTTCCAGCACGTTATCATCCTTGAACGGGATGATAACGTCCGTTTCGGGGTCTTTGGCATTGATCAGTTGCAGTACGCCGATCACCATACCCTCCTTGTTTGCAAGGGGAATGGTGAGGAAGGATTTGGAGCGGTAGTGGGTATTCTCATCGAAGGCTTTTGTGCCCGAAAAATCGAAACCCTCCGCTTCATAGGCATCGGCGATGTTGATGCGTTGATGAGTTAATGCCGCATAGGACACCACATTCGAGCGGTTTTCGCTGCCGTCATCGTTATGCAATCGAACAGGATCAAGGGTAATTGGCATACCGCTTGTACCGCCCATATTCATGTCCAGTGAAGTATTGCGCAAGATCACGAACCGCAGTTTATCGTCTTCCACGAGATAAAGGGAACCTGCATCGGCGTTTGTGAATGATTGCGCCTCCACCACCAGTGACTCGAGCAGGCGGTTGAAATCCTTCTCTGCCGAGAGGGAAACACCGATGGGGATGACTTTGTTCAATAGGGATAATTGGGTGTTGCGCTGGGAAACCGTTTTTGCCATCGCATCCACCGACTGAGCCAGTCGACCCAGGTCTCCTGAATCGTCCGCGAAATCGCGCAACAGGATGGGGTCATAATCTCCGCGCCCAATGGCTTGTACGGCTTGCATGATCCGTTTTAAGGGGGATGCGGAACTAATAACCGTTGGCTGGGACATATTTTCAGTATAACACCAGGAATATCCGAAATAGATTGCGATATACTTCGCCCCATGTCAAAACGCATTGGTCTCTTCGGTGGCACCTTCGATCCGCCCCATATCGGGCATCTCGTTCTTGCAGGTGAAGCCGTTTCCCAATTTGATCTCGACTGCCTGCTGTGGGTACTGACCCCAGACCCGCCCCATAAACAGGAGAAGCCCATCACACCACTGCGGCACCGTCTGCCCATGCTCGAGTCCATGATCGCTCACGATCCACGCTTTGAACTTTCGCGTCTCGAGATCGACCGCCCCGGACCTCACTACACGATTGATACGGTTCATCAGCTTGCGGGTCAGGAAGCGGATGCGGAGATCGTCCTCCTGATCGGCGGTGATTCCCTGTTTGACCTGCCCACCTGGCGCCTCAGCGCGGACCTCGTAGCTGCAGTTTCCAAAATCGGCGTGATGCGCCGCCCGGGCGATTCCGTCGACCTCAACGCGCTCGAAGTCAAACTTCCCGGCGTGACCAAAAAAATTCAGTTCATCGACGCCCTTTTGCAGCCGGTATCCTCACAGGAGATTCGCAGGCGCATTGCCGCTGGCGAAATGTACCGTTACTATCTCGCGCCTGAAGTGTATAAATACATCGAAGCAAATCAACTGTATCGTTAATTCCCCTTTGCTTCCAATTCAATAATCATGCCCATTTTCCTTGACCCTCTGTTTTCGTTTGTCTCACTCGGACACTTCATGGTGGATGTGTTCAACGCGAGCCGCCCCGTCCTGCTCACCTATCTGGGATTGAGCGAATCGCAGATCGCTTTATTCTCCACCATTTATATTTGGACTTCCGCGCTGACACAGCCGTTCTTTGGGTGGCTGTCCGACCGTGTCGGTCCGCGCTGGCTGGCGGCTGGCGGCGTTTTATGGATGACCACCTTCTACTCCCTGGCATTGACCCTGCCTGGAAATTTGGGCTTGGGCTGCCTCATCATCGCGGCGCTGGGTTCCTCGGCTTATCATCCAGTGGGAGCCGTGCAAGCCGCTCTTCGCGGGCGCGATCTAATGAAGGGACGTGAGACCACGTCCACATCCCTGTTCTTCACCGCAGGGCAGATGGGGCATTTTGTGGGTCCCATCCTCACAGGTTTGATCCTCGCTTATTTGAGCAAACCGGGTCTGTACATTTTGCCGTTTATCTCGATCCCAATAGGTCTTGCTTTGATCTTCCAACTGCGCCACAACCATCCGCACCCGAAACCGGCGCATGCTGAAAAGACAGCGGTCCGCGCCAAGGCGGGTTTGGGATTCATCCTCGTGCTTGCGATAGTGGCGTCCATGCAATCGTGGACGCAGGCAAATATCATCAACCTGATTCCAAAATACCTGAAAGATTTGGGTCAAAATGCTACTGTCTACGGCAGCATGGCGGGATTATTCATGGGCGGTTCGGCTTTGGGCAATATGCTCGGCGGACATTTCGCAGACCGTTATCAGAAACGGTTTGTGGCGTCTCTCGCTTTACTCTTCGCTTCCGTTCCAATTTTTCTCATCAGCCGTATCGGATGGTCTGGCTGGCTGTTCGTTCTGGTGCCGCTTGCGGGAGCGTTCACAGGCGCGGTTCACAGCATCATGGTGGTGCTTGCACAGCGCATCATCCCCGGCGGGATGGCACTGGCTTCGGGTTTGATTCTCGGCTTTATCTTTTCGTCCGGTGCGTTGGGGCTTCTATACACAGGTCATCTGGCGGAAATATACGGCTTCCCACTTGTTCTGACATTGAGCACAGGCATGGTGCTCTTTGCCTCTCCATTAGCATTACTCTTGAAAGAGAAATAAAAAAAATGCCCCGAAATTTTTCGGGGCATTTTTATGCATTCGACTATGATGCGGGTGGAAGAACTTCCACTTCATCTTGTGATGACACTGGGGGCAAATATCCCGGCGGATAGCGTGTGCCGAACCAGGTGGTAAGAGCTGCGCCAATTCCTACGAGAGTCACGAGGAAACTTGGTATCCAGCCAACGCAGGGGATCAGGTTCATCAGGTTGACGATCAGCATCAGGAACAGAGTGCCGAAGCCGATTGTGAGGACAGGCGCCCAAGTCTGGTTGATGGCTGCGGTGAAGCGGTTGCCGATCTCCTGTCCCAGTGCGATGACGCCGAACAGCCATGCCAGTGCGATTGCCAAAGCCAAAACGATGGCGACAGGGAAAAGGATGATCGTAAGCGTCATGATCACAAGCGCAAAAGGCGCGACGACGACCGTTAGCAGTCCAAAAGCGCCCGCGCTGATGGGTTGACGGGCAATGACGTTACCTGCGCGTTCCAATTGCGGTTGCAGGAAGAGGGACAGCAGCATGGCGATCCCCGCAACGATGAACGCGCGCAGAACAGCCCACATAAAACTAAGTATGGGATTGCTGTTCACCTCGATGTTCGGATTTGGAACGTCGGGAACATTCGGTACATTGGGAACATCAGGAACATTTGGCACATCAGGAACGGCAGGGACATCCGGCGGTTGGCCGAAATCCGGGACTTGATTGTTGGTGAGTTCGCCGGATATTTCCGCGCCGGGCGCCTGTGAGACTTGTCCGCCAAAGGTGGCAATGTTGCCATCGACCACGGCATTGGAGGTTAGTTCCACCTGCCCGCCGAAGACGACGATGTCTCCCTGCACAGAACCGTCGATGGTCAGGTTCGAGCCGAAAAGGGCGATGTCGCCTTCGATGTTCGTGCCTTCTGCGAGGGAGATGTTCCCGCCAAAAATGGCAATGGAGCCGAAGACTTCGGCGTCCTTTTGTATCTCGATATTTCCGCCAAAGACGGCGATATTTCCATTCTCGGTTTCGCCTTCCTTCAGTGTGTAATTCTTACCGAAGAGGACGATATCCCCGCCCGGGCTTTGAGCGTGGACACTGCCCAATGGTATAAGCAGCAGCCCGAGGATGAGCAGGAGGCGGGTCAGTTTTTTATTCATCATGCTGTAACTCCTACGGGACGACGTCGGGCAAAGCGCCAGATCGAAACGATCCATAACAAACCCATGCCGGCAAAGGCGGAAAGAAGCACCATCCACGCATACGGCGGAATGAAGTCCGGCATGATGCGTGCGAGGATGCGTATCACCTCACTGAAAGCTTCGAGCGAGGTGAGTACATATAGAAAATAGCTTCCGGCTGTGAGCAGCCATTGCAGCGGCGCTTCTGAGAACGCCACAACAAAAGGTGCCACGAACCAGCCGAACACTCCCAGCCCGATGGCGATCAATAGGATCATGCCCCATAACAGGCGGCGGCGCTCCAATGCTTTTTGCGCGGCGAGCCTGTGCTGGAAGCGTAGTGCGAAACCGGGCGCGGGCGAAGCCGCACGTGCCGAGCGCAGGGCAAGACCCGTCTCTGCCAATGCGGAACAGGTTTTACAGGTCCGCAAATGGGAGTTGAGTTCGCGCTTCTCGGCGGCGGTGAGGACTTTATCGTCCAGCAGCCAGGTTTCAAAAGGCTGGTGATTCATGATGTCTCCTTTCCATTTCGGCGAGCAGGTCATCTTCTTTTTCGACCCACAAGCCTGCCAGTTCCTTGCGGGCGCGGTGCAGGCGACTCTTCACCGCGCTCACCGTCAGATTCAAGGATTCGGCAATTTCTTTTTCAGAGTAGTCATACCAGTAACGCATGATGACCGCGGCGCGGTCTGTGGCGTCCAGGTCTTGCAGCATCGCATGGACTCGTTCGTTCGTCTGCCCCGAGATGGTTTCCATTTCAGGATTTGGAGCGTCCACATCGGGCACTTCGAACGTATTCCCTTCGTCGTCCTCCGCATCCATCGAAAACATCGAGAATTTGCGGCGTCGAAGGCGGTCGATGCAATAGTGCGCTGCGATCGAGAGCAGCCACGTGGCGAACGGACGTTTCTGGTCGTAACGGTTGAGGTGTTGATACGCGCGCAAAAACGTCTCCTGCGCAGCGTCCTCTGCCAGCTCGGGTTCGCCCAACATGCGGTAACACAGGTTGAAAACGGGGGTTTGATAGGTTTCTACGAGCCTCGTAAATGCCTCGTCATCACCTTGTTGCGCCTGGAGAACCCAGGCTTTTTCTTCGTTCACGTTTCTCCTCAGAAGGCTTTCTACCTTACTCTACGCTTTAACACGAGGGAAAGTTTCTCGAATCTGACTATACAACTAATTTGGACATATTGCAATTAATGCGAATGACTGTGACCATCTGCGCTTCCTTCGGGACCGAGAACCTGCTCCCACCTCTCAAGCTTTTCCGACCTTTGGGCGAAAAAGATGGCGATCACCGTCGTCAATGGGACAGCGGCGATCAGCCCCAGCGACCCGACCAGCGTCCGCACGATCTCTTCGGCGATGAACGAGAAATTGACGATATAGCCGTAGTCGCCGCGCGCGAGGGAGAAGATCAACAGCATGGGGAGCGAGGCTCCAGCGTAGGCTAAAACCAACGTGTTGACCGTGGCAGCCACATGGTCCTGACCGATGCGCATGGCAGCTCCATAGAGACCGCGAAAGCCGAGGTTTGGATTCGCATGATAGAGTTCGAACACGGCTGCGGCTTGAGTCGTCACCAGGTCATCCAAAACGCCGAGCGCGCCGATGATCAACCCGCCGAGAAAAAGTCCGCGCAGGTTGATGGGATTTTCGCTGAGCTGCATCAGGTACATCACGTTCTCGTCGCCGGAACCGTTGAGCTTGGTGAAAACGACGAACACGCCTGCCAGCAGACCGGTGATGAGCAGTACCAGTACCATGCCGATGACTGCCGTGTGTGTTTTGAGATTCCAACCGTAGGTGAGATACAAGCTGACGCCCAGCAAAATGGCGGAACCGATAATGCTGACCGTGAGCGGGTCATCGCCGTTGAGAATGTGCGGGATGATGTAGCCGATGATAATGTATAAGCTGAACGCCATGCTTAATATGGCGCGGATACCTTTCCATTGGCTGATGAGCACGATGGCAATGACGAATAAGAGAGAGAGCCATAATATCGGCGTAACGCGGACGTAATCCACGAAGTAAGCGTTGACGACGTTATCCGGCGTCTTCGAAATGGTGACGATGATCTTATCCCCCGGCTTGAGCAGGTAATCGTCAGAGCGGATCTGCCGCCTGCCGTAGTCGATCTCCATCATGATGCCTTCGTACGCGCCTTCGAGAATGTTGATGCGCGCGACCTGATATTTTTGCATGGTGCCCCCAAGATCGATCTCGCCTTCTTCGATGACCTGTATCACCTGCGCGCGGACAGTGTCCGAGCCGAATGTTGCGAAGCCGTCACCGGGGAGTTGTTCGCGTGTGAACAGCGTATAAAGCGTAACGCCAACCAGTAATAGAATTGGAAAGAGCCATGAAGTTTTTTTCATGGTTAAGATTATATATCAATGTAGGTCCGGCTTTTAGCGGGACAATCTTTTACAAACAAAAAGGTCACGTTCAAAACGTGACCTACAAAAACTCGTTTACCCCAAGTTGCAATTGTCAAAAAAACTTAGCCGCGAATATCGCTAATTCACGCGAATTTTTGAAAAGAAATCCGTGAAAATTCGTGTAATTCGCGGCAAGTTTTTTTAATTCATCTTGTGTCTCAATGCGACAACTTGAGTTATTTACTCAAATCCTTTGCCAGCGTCTCCATTTGTGCGAGGATCACGGCGACTTGTCCGCTCTCCACGTTGACGCGGTACATGTGGGCGAAGCCGTCACCCATCATCACTTTGACGGTGCGCCATGAACCGAGCTGCGGTTCCATCTCGCCCAACGGGAGCAGGTCCACGGCTTGTTTCCACTGGGGATGAGTCTTCTCGTAATCGCCGAGCAGGCTCAAGGTCGAATCGCGAAGCGGAAAGAGATGAGTCGCTTCCACCCAGCGCGCATCCTGTTCGTTTTCCAAAAGCCATTTCACAAAAAGCCAGGCGGCAAGCTGCTCTTCGTCAGTGGAGTTCAAAATGACATATGAAGAACCATACACAGTGATCAGCCCATCGCCGTCATTGGGGAAGGGGATCACTTCCCATGTGTCGCGGTTGTCCGCGGCGGCGAAGGCGCGAGTGACGTTCGGCAGTTCTTTCATGTCAACAGTGACGAACAACGCCTCGCGATTCACGAACGAAGCGATCGGGTCTGCCGCACCCTGCCATGCACAATTGGATTCGGAAAGTTCGCGCAGGTATTTGAAGGCGTCGATATTGCCCGGCGCGAGGAAGCGATAATTGCCTTCTTCCATAACGCCGCCGCCGAAAGCCAGCATCCATGAATAGGCGGTCATCGGCTCGGTGTTGACGATCCATCCGCCCATGGCATCATTTTCGGCGAAGGCATCCTTGCCCATCGAGTCATGCGCGCGGCATGCCTGCCTGCGGAAGTCATCCGCCGATGTGGGCGCAGATTTGAAATTCAATTCTTCCGCCCAACTTTGATTCCACAGCATGACCTGTGCCGTGCGCTGTGCGGGAATTGCCACGCGCGCCTTATCGGAAATATCCTGATTCCAAAACGCAAAAGGGATGTCACTCGAATCGATTCCGAAGAGCGGGTCTGAAACGTAATCACTCAGGTCTGTTACAACGCCGTCGGCATACCATCCCTGCGCGTGCTCAGGCAGGGCAATCACAAGATCGGGTCTATCCTCCGTCGGCAGGGAGGCAGTGGTCGTTTCATATAAATTCGTAAAGTTTATCTGACTCAGCGCCGAAACTTTGATTCCCCACGGATTGCTGGTGTTGAACTCATTGACGAAGGTTTCGAACAGACTCTGTTCGACGCCGTACCACGGCGTCCAGACAGTGACTTCCACGCCGCGCAGCGCATCCTGACTGACCTCAAGCCTGCTCTGCGGCATGACGGTTGCTTCCACCGTTGAAGTTGATACTGCGTTTTGCGTCGATGCGGGTGTTTCCGTCCCGCTGGTGACGGCATTGTTCGCGCCACAAGCGGATAGTACGAGTGTGCCGAGCAGGACGATGGAAAATATATTTTTCATTGAGTTAGGGAGCCATTAACATAAATGGGACAGGTGTGAATACCAGAATGAAGACAACGAGCATTGTATATGCAACCGCTTTGCGGGTCGGGTCGAGTTGGGTGATCTGATCCATCGGCTGTGCGTTGACGCGCAGCAGGAAGAGCAGCGCCGCCCACAGCCACCATCCGGTCCAGAAAAGCCCGAGGACGATCAATGCACCGACGACAAAGGGGAATGATTTCTTTGCCTTCTCACCGAACAGCGAGTGGATGACGTGTCCGCCATCGAGTGTGCCGACGGGAATCAAGTTCAACGCGGTGACAAGGATGCCCGCCCAACCTGCGAACGCGACGGGATGAATGAACACGTCCAAGCCGCCAAAGGGGATGGGACGCCCCGTAAAGAAATAGCGGACCCAATACATGAGTCCCTGCGGTGAGGCGGGAGCCGGTAGCCATTGACCGAATACGGCGAACTTCGAGAGCAGATAGATCAATGAGTTCCCTTCGATAAAACCGTTGGGATCGGGTTTAATGGGACCTAATGTTGAAAGGGACAACCCGTAAACGAGGACGGGGATGGCAACAACCAAACCCGCGATCGGTCCAGCCACGCCGATATCGAAAAGGATGCGTTTGTTTTTCGGCGTGCCGCGCATGAGAATTGCCGCGCCCATTGTCCCCAGTGGACTGAACGGAAAGGGAATGAAATACGGCAGTGTGGCGGGAGTCTTGTGATAACGGCTCATGAAGTAATGTCCGAGTTCATGTGCCAATAAGATGCCCAACAAACTTAATGCGAAGGGCCAGCCGGTAAGAATACCTTTTGCCATGGCAAGCATTATCCCCAGCGTGTCCTGCGGCAGGGGATTGGGCACTTCCGCGCCAGCCAGCATCACGCTGAAGACGGTCAACACAAAGAGAATGATATTTACGGAGACTTTTGTAGGTTTGGGGTCGGGCTGTTTCGGCGCAAGATAAATGATCTGCTTGCCGTCTTCGATGCGGAAAAGGGGTGTGATCCGGTATGGGTCCAGCGATTCAGCCAAAACGTCGTAGGCGGAGGCGCTGTCTTCATCCAAAAGTTGACCGCGATACCGCATAAAAAATCCCTGCTTTTGTGAATCCAAACTGGTGACGTCTTCAATGCGGAAGACACGCGCGACCAGTGAATTGATGATCTCAGGTTCAGGTAATGACATACTCTCTCCAAAAAAGAACTTCGGAAGTCTCTTTTACGACCTCCATTCGGGACGATTCAAAGGACTTCCGAAGTCTGCGGTTTGGACTTGCTAAAAATAGGCGGGAGTGGATGGGAGTCGAACCCACCGCGACCCGCAACGCGACCCGCCACAGGTTTTGAAGACCAGGAAGCCCACCGGGACCTAACCACTCCCGTGCGCAAGGATAACCGAGAGAACTTGGATTTGCAAGTTGTATGTTAAGCGGCGCTTAGAATTGGTAGTTCTGAATGAAGGGTTGAACTTTGTCGGGGGAGTAGTGAAACAGCACAATGATCGATACGATCGCGCACAACATGCAGAGCAGGACGAATCCGCCGACGAGAATGCCTATCCATGCCAGAGGTTTGCCCGCCTCGTTCTTTCTGCGGATGCCGTTCAGGGATATGATCCCATAGATCAATGCGAGCAAACCGGAGAGAAAACTTGCCGGGTAGCAAATGAAACTTGTAAAAGGGACCGGCATCCAACTGCCGCAAAAGAAAAATACCGTCAGGATGCCCAAAATCAGGCTGACGATGGAATGTCGGTTGGTGGGAGGAGAGGGATAGACCGGGGTATTGTTTTCCATAAATTTCGTGGAACTATACCATTAATGAAAGAAGGCAGATAACGGTGGTATCTCCGCGTAATAAACTCACAAACTAAAATATGACAATTAGCACTGTATTATCCGATTAAGTATTTGTACAATTTAATAACCTCTACGAGAGTCAATGTTCGAAGGGAGGAGAGGTCATTTTGTTATTCCCGTAATTGATGAGAATAAGGCATTCTTGATTAATAAGGAGGTCCGATGCCTTTCACTGTAGAATGTATTCGGGATAAATATATTCTAGTTAAAGTAATGGGGGAATTTAATGCTTTGGTACTAAAGGATATAGCTTCTGAAGCTTCGAAGTTTGTGATTCAGACAGGCTGCAAATCGATTCTGGTTGACTTGCGCAGCGCCTCTTTGACTGGGGGTGAGTTGGATACTTTTAAGATGCCTGATGTGGCACGAGGGGCTGGGATAACCTCTTCGGTGCGGCGTGCATTGATCGTCGGTGAACGGAAGAATGAATTTCATTTTCTGGAAACCGTGTTCAGGAACAGGGGAAACGATACGCGGATCTTTGAACGCGAAGCCGATGCGAAGGCTTGGCTCTTGAAGCCAGACGTTAAAGAAGGGTAGTTGGTTTGGTGGGAATAAAAAGCACCCGATGTCAATTTGACATCGGGTGTTCGTTTGCTTAAGACCAGTTTTGGATTTCCAAAATATTTTCTTCAGGATCGGTCATATATATAAATGTAAGGTGACCAACGCCAGGGACATCCGTTTCAGAAATCTGCCCAAGATCCTTGCCGCCGCGAGCCAAAATCTCTTCACGGATGCTTGCTACATCATCAACAAGAAATGCGATATGACCAAAACCCTGTCGATTCGCAAGCGGTGGGGAAGGTTTTTCCTGCATGGCATCATACTGGAAAATTTCCAGGGTCGGTCCATTTTCACCCCATCCCGGCAGACGTAGATGCATACCTCGAAGATGCGCTCCAGTTACTCCAGTTCCACGTTCAAGCCAATCGCCCGACTGATCTCTCTGGGGAGGTACCGGTTTGCAGCCAAAGACCTCTTCATAAAATTTGGCGAGACGCTGCCAATCCTGCGCAATAATATTTGTGTGTACATACTTGATATTCATTGCTCTCCTTTGGAAATGAGGGGATGGGGAATTTCCTGATTTTGTACACGGAATTCACGGACAAAAACAAGCCTGTTTAATGATCTTTCCGTGAAGCTCAACAATATCCGTGTTGTCCGTGTCCAAAAAGCTTTAGTAGAAAGTTTTTTTAAACTTAAAGCAAAAACCGTCCCCGGCAGGACGGTTTTTCTTTCACAATCAGTCGGGGCGAGAGGATTTGAACCTCCGACCCCTTGCACCCCATGCAAGTGCGCTAGCCGGGCTGCGCCACGCCCCGATTGAGCGAGGCGGATTATAGCCCGGTTTCCCCATTCTTGCAAATCGAAATCTGAAAATTCCCATGGATTTCTTAAGAAAACCCGTAAAGAAAGCACAGTCAGAATGTGTAGATAAAATATTTATACTTTCTTCTTATCTTAAATCACGGCGCGGCAAACAGCCTTTATGCTAAAATAGATGCATTGGAGTCCCCTATGTCTGAAATGGTAGAAGTGATCATCGACAGCATCCGCGTGCATTTAATGGCGCCCCAGCGCGTGGTTGTGCTGAAACAGGTCAATGCGGAGCGCTATCTCACCATTTGGGTGGGACCGTATGAAGCGGAAGCCATCACAGTCGCCTTGCAGGAAGTCGAAATGGCGCGACCACTCACGCATGACCTTCTCAAGAATGTATTCAAGGCGTTCAATGCGCGCATCCTTCGTGTGGAGATCGTCAAACTGCAGGACGATATCTATTACGGCAACATCGTTGCCGAAGTGGATGGACGCGAGATCCATATCGACTCAAGATCGTCCGACGCCATTGCCATTGCGGCGCGTGCCCATGTACCCATCCTCGTCCACCCGAGCGTAATGGAATCTGCCGGCGTGGAACCAGACCAGGAGATTCCAGAATCCAGCTCCGCGGCGAAGAAAGAACCGCCGCCTCCACTCTCCGAAGACGCGAGCGACCGGTTATCCGTCTTCAAGGATTTCATCGACAAACTGGATATCGACGACTCCGACAAGGATAAGCCCGACTCACCCAAAGCCTAAGCCTGATCCACCAAATGACAGAAATCTACCCCGAAGAATCAACCGCCCCCTCCAGCCCAGGTGTACCGCACAGCCGGGAAGCCGAAGAAGCCGTCGTAGGGGCGGTATTGATTAACCCCGAAGTGTATTACGACATAGCCCAGTTCCTCGCTGCGGACGATTTTTACATCCACCGCAACCGCTGGATATGGGAGGCGTTCATCCGTCTGCACGAATCGCGCACGCCCGTTGATCTGTTGACCCTCTCCGAAGATTTGGAGCGCGCTGGTCAACTGGCGGAGATCGGCGGTTCGGCATACCTTACGTCGCTGATCAACCAAGTTCCAACGTCCATCAACGCCGAAGCCTACGGACGCATCGTGGAGGAGAACTCCATCCGCCGCCGCATGATACAGGCAGCGAACCAGATCGCGTCGCTGGCGTATAAAGGCGACGCCGTTGATAATGTGATGGGTGAGGCAGAGAAAGCCATCTTTGGCGTCAGCGAACGGCGCACAAAGAACGACCTGCTGCCTATACGGAACGTCCTCTCTTCATATTATGACCGCATCGACGACCTCTCCAAACGCCCCGAAGATTTTCACGGCGTGCCGACCGGTTTCTATGATCTCGACAAAATGCTCAACGGTCTTCAGCCTTCAGACCTGCTCATCATCGCGGGCAGACCCGGTCAGGGCAAGACGGGTTTTCTGCTGTCGATCGCCAAGAACGCCGGGCTGACGCATAAAAAACACGTCGCCATCTTTTCGTTGGAAATGTCCAATGAGCAGGTGGTTCAGCGTTTGATCGCGCAGGAAACGGGCATCGACTCGCAGCGGCTGCGCACCGGCAAACTGCTCGAAAACGAGTGGTCGCTTTTCACGCACGCCATCGAAGTCTTCTCGGATACGCACATCTATCTCGACGATACGCCTGCCATCACACCCATGCAGTTGCGGACGAAGTGCCGGCGCCTCCATATGGAATTTGGGCTTGATCTTGTCATCGTGGATTATCTCCAACTGATGGGGGGTGACATCCGCACCGATAACCGTGTGCAGGAAGTTTCGCAGATCTCGCGCAGCCTCAAGGTGCTGGCGCGTGAACTTAATGTGCCCGTTCTCACTGCCGCACAGTTAAGCCGAGCCGTGGAGCAGCGCACCGACAAACGCCCCGTCCTCTCGGACTTGCGCGAATCCGGCTCGCTCGAACAGGATGCCGACATCGTCATGTTCATTTATCGTCCCGACCAGTATGAGAAGGATACGGATAAACAGAACATTGCGCAGATCATCGTTGCCAAGCATCGTAACGGTCCCGTTGGCGATGTGGAGTTGATCTTCCGCGGCGCGTTGGCGAAGTTCGAGAATGCGGCGACGAAGGTGTTCAAACCGAATGAGTAAGGGCGGGGTCACCTCGCACTTACGAGAAAATGTATGACTCAATTCCCCGGCTTTACCTCCTCTGAAACGTTCACGCAAGTCCCTGATTCGTTGCTCCGTTTGATGAACGATATCGACGATATTGCGGAGTTGAAGGTGACGCTCTTTGCCATCCAACGCATCGAGCATTTGGAGGGAAACTTCCGCGCATTGTGCAAGACTGATTTCGAGGCAGAAGCTTTGGGTTTGACTATAGATGAGATTCAGCGCGGACTTGGAAAAGCCGTCGAGAGGCAGACCCTGCTTCGGGCGGAGAATGAGGCGGATGTTTTTTATTTCCTCAATTCCCCGCGCGGAAGAATATCCGCTGAGGCGTTTGGCAAGGGTCAATGGCGTGATGCGATGCGGGCATATGTGCCGAATAAGTCGAACGTGTTCAAGTTGTATGAAGAGAATATCGGTCCGCTGACGCCGCTGCTGGCGGATATGTTGAAGGAGGCTGAACGGACTTATCCCGCCGCCTGGTTCGAAGAGGCGTTCGAGATCGCCGTCAGCCGCAACGTGCGGAACTGGAAGTATATTGAAGCGATCCTTTCGCGTTGGAAGGAAAACGGAAAAGATGAAAGAAGAGATCCGAAAGACTCTGTCAAAGATGCAAAACGATACACCGAAGGCGAGTTCTCCGAATTCTTCAAACGAGATTAATGTTGTGAAGCCGCTCGGTGACCCGAACTGCCCGCACTGTGGCGGGGCGGGGTATGTCCGCTATGATGTGCCGGTGGGACATGAAAAATTCGGGAAACTTGAGACGTGTGTTTGCCGCGCCAGGGATGTGGCGGAGGCGGCGCGTTCACGTCTCTTTGCGATGAGCAATTTGAATCGGCTCAGTCATTTGACCTTTGAGAATTTCAATTCTTCCGGCAACGATAAGGCGAAGTTCATGTCTGGGCAGGAACGCGAGAATTTGCGTGTGGCGTTCGATGCAAGCGAAGAATTCGCGCGCCTGCCAAAGGGATGGTTGTTATTGGAAGGCGGTTATGGCTGCGGTAAGACGCATCTTGCGGCGGCGATCGCGAACTTTGCCGTCAATGTGGGCATGCCGACCCTGTTCATCACCGTGCCGGATTTGCTTGATTCGCTGCGCTTTGCATATGACGACCCCGAAACAACGTTCGAACAACGCTTTGAAGAGATCCGCAATTCGGGTCTGTTGATCCTCGACGATTTTGGCACGCAGAACGCCACTCCGTGGGCGCAGGAAAAATTATTTCAGATCATTAATTTCCGTTACATCAACAAATTGCCGACTGTCATCACCACCAATTTGATGCTGGATGAGATCGAGGCGCGCATCCGTTCGCGTTTGCAGGATGATGGTTTTGTCAAACATCTCAAAATTCTCGCGCCGGATTATCGCCGTCCCGAAGAGACGAGCAACCCCGGCATTTCGATGCTGGCTTTGCCCGAGATGAAGGTGATGACATTCAAGACCTTCCAGCCGCGCCACGATGAAGTTGGAACCGAAGCCGTGATGACGACCACAACCGAAAAGAATGACCGCTTCGGTAACAAGGTCAAGGATAAAGAGATCACGCGCATCAAAATATCCAAGGAAGATGTGAGAACATTGGATGATGCGCATAACAAGGCATTGGAATTTGCCGAAAAGCCTGGGGGATGGCTTGTACTACTCGGCGGTTCGTTCTGCGGCAAGACCCACCTCGCGGCGGCGATCGGAAATTACATAATTGCCCTTGGCGGTCAGGCTAACATGATAGATGCGGCAGGTTTACCTGATTATATTCGTGAGCCAATTGGCGGAAGAATGGATGTGACGTTTAATCGCAGATTAAATGAAATTCGCAACATTCCAATGTTGATATTGGACGATTTAAAATCTAGTGGATCGCTTACAGCTTGGGCTGAAGAGAGAATGATGGCGATACTCAGCTATCGTTATAACGCGCATCTGCCCACGGTTATCACGTCCACGCTGAGGCAGGATGAATTCGCGTTGAGTTATCCCAACCTTTGGAACAAGCTTCTTGATCCGACGAAATGTCAGGTGTTGGCGATCAACATGCCGCCGTATCGGCGCGTTGCAAAAGGCGGCAGGTCAACGAAAAAGAAATAATGCGCTCTCAACAGACTTCATGTTCATACAACGTGAAGTCTGTTTTATTTAACGTTAACATTTTATTTGCTAACGCCATGTATACTTAACACATGACCAACTTACCCATCCCTGAATTTTTTGACCCGACCCGCGTTGGCGAAGTTTGGAAAGTGGACTACGCCGCCCGCGTCGAAGATGCGCGCAAGTTCGCGCTTCAACATGACCTCAAGCCTGCTTCGGCTTCGAAAGAACACATCTCCCTTTTACTGATCGATGTGCAAAATACATTCTGTATGCCCGGCTTCGAACTGTTCGTCGGCGGGCGCAGCGGCACTGGCGCCGTGGACGATAACGTCCGCTTGTGCGAGTTCATTTACCGCAATCTTGGCAGGATCACCCACATCCTCGCCACCATGGATACGCACACATCGCAGCAGATATTTCATCCCATCTTTTTTGTCGATGCGGAAGGGAATCACCCCGCGCCGTATACAGACATCCACGCCGAGGAACTTCGCTCCGGTAAGTGGACGTTCAACCCGGCGCTTTCCCCGCAGCTTGGCGTCGCACCGGAATACGGTCAGCAGATGATGATCCATTATGCCGAGGCGTTGGAGAAGGCAGGGAAGTACGCGTTGACCGTCTGGCCCTACCATGCCATGCTCGGCGGCATTGGTCATGCCATTGTCCCTGCCGTGGAGGAGGCGGTTTTCTTCCATTCACATGCAAGGATAGACCAGCCTTATTTCGCCATCAAAGGCGATAAGCCTTTCACCGAAAATTATTCGGTCATTGGTCCCGAAGTGTTGACGGGTCCCATGGACGAGGTGCTGGGCACACGTAACCCAATGTTCATTCAGCATCTTCAAGAGGTGGATAAGCTGTATATCGCCGGGCAGGCGAAGAGTCACTGCGTTGCGTGGACAGTGCAGGACCTGCTCGATGACATCATGGCGACTGACCCAGAACTCGCGAAGAAGGTCTACTTGCTCGACGATTGTTCGTCGGCGGTGGTGGTGCCTGGTGTGGTGGACCATACCGAGGCGGCGGATGAGGCGTACACACGGTTCGCGCAGGCGGGAATGCACATCGTAAAATCCACGGATGCAATCGAATAATCCATAACGCGCGGTTTTATACCGCATGTTATGAAAGAGGAAGCATGTCCATTTTTGACGGTAAACGGCTTACAGACGAAACTTTTAAGCTTGACATAGAACGCATGAGACAGGGGTGGTATTCGGATAAATATTTCGAAAACATCAACCGCATGTTGACGGCGCTCTCCGCGGAAGGATATTTCTATTCAGGAGATCATCACAATTTGCCGGAGGATATGTCACCCGAGCAGATCGCTGTCGGCGATATCGAAGTGGAGATGCAGTGGTTCACGCGCCGCATGGGCAAGACCACCATCGTCGGTGTGGATAAGGCGCTGGCGATGCTGCGTCACTGCACGGGATATTTCGAGGGCGATACCTTCGTCGATACGTCGGATACGCTTGAGGTGTCGGCGGTGCATGACGGCACCATCGTCAAGTACGAAGGCGACCCGCTGAAGATCCAGCCCGTCATCAAAGTGCGCGGAAAATACCGCGACTTCGCGATGCTCGAAACTCCCACACTTGGCATCTTAACGCGTTCGAGTCGTGTAGCCACGAATGTGTATGAAACGTTGGTTGCGGCGCGCGGCAAGCCGGTGCTTTTCTTCCCAGCACGCTTTGACGTGCATGAAGTTCAGGCAGCGGATGGATACGCCTATAACATCGCCGTTCAACGCTTCAATCGGGACCATGCGCAGGATCTTGGACCCTTTGTCTCTACCGACGCTCAAGGCGACTGGTGGGGCGGCGCCGGAGGCGGGACGGTGGCTCACGCTGCGATTGCGTCCTTCCTTGGCGATACGGCGGAAGCGATGATGCAATTCTCAAATATTCTGCCGCCAAATATTCCGCGCATTGCGCTGGTGGATTTCAACAATGACTCCGTCCGCGATTCGCTGCGGGTGTTGGATGTGATGTTCGCGAAATACCGCGAACTGATGACGGATGGATACAAGGAAGAAGCGGAAAAATATAAATTATTCGGCGTGCGTTTGGACACGAGCGGAAGTCTGCGCGATGTGTCCATCCAGCCGCTTGGCGAACCCACGCTCGATCTGGGGGTCAACCCGCGGCTGGTGTTCAATGTCCGTTCGGCGTTGGATAATGCCTGGGAACGTTGGGACCTGCCGCAGTCGTGGAAAGAGGCGGCGAAGGAATTTTGTCACAACGTGAAGATCGTCGTCTCAGGCGGGTTCAATCCTGAAAAGATCCGCAGGTTCGAAAAATTGGATGTCCCTGTGGATATTTATGCGGTGGGGTCGTATCTCTTCAATAACAGTAATTCCACGGTGACGGATTTCACCGCCGATGTGGTGCGCGTGAAAGTCCACGGCGAGTGGATCGATATGGCGAAGGTGGGGCGCCAGGTCGGCGAGAACGAAAAGTTGGAACGGGTCTGGTAGTTATAAAAGTGACGGTCACCTCATAAGGTGACCGTCACTTTGTTTTAACCGAACCTGCCCATGATGTAATCTTCGGTCTTCTTTTGTTTGGGGGCTGTGAACATTTTTTTGCCGTCGCCGTATTCGATCAATTCGCCCTGTAAAAAGAAAGCGGCGTGATCCGCTGTGCGCGCGGCTTGCTGCACCGAATGAGGGACGAGGATAACGGTGAAATTTTTCTTCAGTTCATACAGTGCCGCTTCAACCTTGCCGGTCGAGATGGGGTCAAGCCCCGAGGTTGGTTCATCGAGCAGGATGATCTCAGGCTGCAATGCCAGCACACGCGCAAGGCAGACGCGCTGCTGCTGTCCGCCGGAGAGGGCAATGGCAGGCTCATTCAAACGGTCTTTCACTTCATCCCAGATGGCGGCGAGTTTTAAACTCCGTTCCACGGCTTCATTAAGTTTTGCGCGGCGTTTTTCGCCTGCGAGTTCCAATCCGTATGTAATATTCTCGCGGATGCTCATCGGCAATGTGACCGGACGCGCAAAAACCATGCCAACCTTCCGCCGCAATGCGATGACATCCGTTTTCGGGTCGAGGATATCTTCCCCGTCGATGAGGATGCGCCCGGAGTTGGATCTGACTTCGGTCAGGTCATTGAGACGGTTGAGACAGCGCAGCAAAGTGGATTTACCGCCTCCTGCCGGACCGAAGAGAACGGTCACAGCGTTCTGACGGATTTCCATGCTGATGCCTTTTAACGACTCAGTACCGTCCGAATATTGGAGGGATAGATTTTCAATGATGATCTTGTTCATGAATGTCACCACTGCCGCTTTGCGCGTGCCCTTGAACGGATGACGGTTGCGATCACGTTCATCGTGAGCACGAATATAAGAAGGACCAGCGCCGTCCCATATTGAATTTGGATCGGCATTTCAGGGACTTGTGTTGAGATGACGAAAAGATGATAAGGCAAAGCCATGGTCGCATCGAACGGGGATTGCGGAAGACGCGGCAGGAAGAACGCCGCACCCGTAAAGAGGATCGGGGCAGTCTCACCAGCGGCTCGCTCCAAGCCGAGGATGACTCCTGTGAGGATGCCGGGCAGCGCTTCCTTTAATACAATGCGGCGGATGGTCTGCCAGCGGGTGGCGCCAAGGGAAATGCTCACCGTGCGGAAGGATTGCGGCACGGAACGCAACGCCTCTTCTGAGGTGCTGATGATGACGGGCAGGGTCATGATGGAAAGTGTCAACGAAGCCGCGAGGATGGATGTGCCGAATTGCAGGAACAATACGAACAGACCCAAGCCGAAAAGACCATACACAACGGACGGGATGCCAGCCAGATTGATGATCGCAAGGCGGATCAGGCGCGTCCAGCGGTTGTCGCTGGCGTATTCGGAGAGATAAATGGCGGCGGCAATTCCAAGCGGAACGGAGAAGATGGCTGTGCCGATCGTAAGGTAAAGCGTACCCACAATGGCGGGCAGAATACCGCCCGCACGCATGCCGTCATGCGGAAAGCCGGTCAGAAATTCCCACGAGATGGCGGAACCGCCTTTGAAAAGGATGAACAGAACCGTCCCGACAATGGGGACAACAGTCACCATTGCCATCAACGTGATGAGTCCATATCCCAGACGTTGAACGGAGTGACGGTTGCGGGCGAGGAGTTTCATCATGAGAGGATCCGCTCCGCGCGTTTTTTCGTGCGAAAGACAACCGATGAAGCCAGAACGTTCACAGTCAATGAAATCAGGAAGAGGATGATGCCGATCAGAAAGAGCGTGTGATAGTGTACGCTGCCGTTGGCGACTTCACCCATCTCGGCGGCGATGGTGGCTGTCATTGTGCGGACAGGGGCGAAGAGACTGCCGAGTTTGGTTGCCAGCACGGGCGCGTTGCCGGTCACCATCATCACGGTCATGGTCTCGCCGATGGCGCGCCCCACACCGAGCATGACGGCAGTCAATACGCCGGATTTGGCGGCGGGCAAGGTCACACGCCAGATTGTCTGCCAGGGAGTGGCTCCCAGTGCCCAGGCACCTTCGCGGTAGGAACGTGGTACGGCATCGAGCGCATCTTCCGCCACGGAGACGACGGTGGGGACGGCGATCCCGCCGAGGAGTAATGATCCGGTAAAGGCTGTCAGACCCGTTGGCAGGTCCAGAAGGATGCGAAGGTTTGGAGAGACGATCAGGATTCCAAGAAATCCCAACACTACGGAGGGAAGTCCGCCAAGCAGTTCGACCAACGGCTTGAGAACCTCACGCATCCAGCGCGGGGCGATCTCGGAGATGTAAACGGCGGTGCCGATGCCGAATGGAACGGCGATCAGCGTTGCGCCGATGGTAACGATGATCGAACCGGTGATGAGCGGCAGAATACCGAAGTAATCTTCAATGGGATACCAGCGAATGCTGAAGAGATTGCCTGCGCTCACTTCGCCGATGGCGGGCAAGCCCTCGCGCATGAGGAAGAAAAAAATGAGCAGCACGAAAACGATGGCGGAATATCCGCTCGCTTTGACCGCTCGTGTAATGACAAATTCACGCCAGTTTAAAGATTTTTCCATACAACTCCAACATCATTGCTTCACGTAAAAGTAAGTACGTGCCTTGCAATGATGAATTGATTATTTCACAGGCACGAACCCAAGTTCTGCCACGATCGTCTGCGCTTCTGCGGAGAGGATCCAATCAAGATACTCTTTTGTGATGCCCGTAGGTTCACCATTGGTGTACATGTAAAGGTCGCGCGCAATGGGATAAGTCTTATCGTTCACGGTTTCGATTGCGGGCAGCACATACGCGCCGCCTTCAGTTTCCGCAATGGCGATCATCTTCAAGTCATCGGGCACATAACCAAGACCGTCATAACCGATCGCGTTCGGGTTCTGCCGGACTTCGGCGATGATTCCCTCGGAAGAGGGAAGTAATAACGTGTCAGTTGAAAATAACGTCTTGTTATCTTTTTCGCCAAGCCGCAGCACGGTTTCCAGAAAATAAACATGCGTGCCGGAGTTGGTCTCGCGCGAAAGTTTTACGATGGGTCTATCCTCGCCGCCGACTTCCGTCCAGTTGGTAACCTTGCCGCTGTAAATATCGGATATCTGCTGAAGCGTCAACTCACTGACGGGATTTTCCGGGTTGACGATCACCGCAATGGCATCGCGCGCAATGACGTGCTCCACGGGGTTTATGCCTTGTGCCTGTGCCTGGGCAACTTCCTCATCCTTGATCTGGCGGGATGCATTGGCGATATCCACCGTGCCATTGATGAGCGCGGCAATGCCCGTGCCCGAACCGCCGCCCGTCACCGAGATGCGCACATCGGGGTATTCCGTCTGGTATCTTTCCGCCCAAGCCAACGCCAGATTGACAATGGTATCGGAGCCTTTGTTCTCTATATATTGTGCAGTGGCGTTTGAAGTGTTGCTGGTGGAATTGGAACCACAGGATATCAGACCGTAAGAAACAAGCAGGATGAGGATCAGGGTGCGTTTCATCGGCTGGGATTATACCGCCTCTAACTTAACCGATACCTGATTCTGCATCGACGATTTTTCTTCGTCTTTCATCTTTCTTTTGATACAATCGCCGTCATGACGGAAACACAACCAGCCTTTACTGTCCAGAACATGGACTTTTATTACAGCGTTCCCAAGAAAACGCTTTCAAATATTAACCTCGATATTTTGCCGCAAAAAGTGACCGCGCTTATTGGCCCCTCCGGCTGCGGCAAATCGACGTTTCTGCGCTGTCTGAACCGCATGAACGATACCATCCCCGGCACACGGGTGGATGGAAAAATATTGCTCAACGGTCAGGATATTTACAGCCCCGACATGGACGTGGTCACCCTTCGCCAGCGGGTGGGAATGGTGTTCCAAAAGCCGAACCCGTTCCCGCAATCCATTTACGATAATGTGGCATTCGGTCCGCGGGTGATGGGCTTGGACGTGAACATGGGCGAAGTGGTGGAAACCAGTCTGCGTGCAGCCGCGCTTTGGGACGAGGTCAAGGATGACTTGAAGTCCGATGCGATGGGATTGTCGCTTGGGCAGCAGCAGCGGTTGTGCATTGCGCGCGTCATTGCCGTGCAGCCGGAGGTCATCCTGATGGACGAATCCACGTCCGCGCTGGACCCAATCGCCACCCTGCGCGTGGAGGAACTGATCGCGGATCTGAAGAAGGATTACACCATTGTCATTGTGACGCATAATATGCAGCAGGCGGCACGCGTCTCTGATTACACGGGCTTCTTCTGGCTTGGCGAATTGGTGGAGTTTGCGCCCACCACCGAGATGTTCACCGTGCCGAAACAGGAATTGACCGAGGCATATATTACGGGAAGAATGGGATAGAAAATAAAAAGCGCGCGGATGAAATTTTCATCCGCGCGCTTTTTATATAGATATTAGTGTTTCTGATTCTTCCAAAATTCATCGTCGCTGGATTTGATCTCACCGAGTTCCCCGGTGGCGATGAAGATGGTGCGTTCGCAAATATTGGTAACGCGGTCCGCGAAGCGTTCGAGGTTGTGGGCGACCCACAGCAGCCAGTTGGCGCGTTCGATGTTCTTGGGGTCTTCGATGATGAAGATCATCAGCTCGCGGTAGATCTGGTTGTAGAGCGCGTCCACTTCGTCGTCTTCGACGGGGATGGCATTGGCGGTCTCCACGTCTTCGTTTACAAAGGCGGTCAGGGAGCGGTGCAGCATGTCCACGCCTTTTTGCGCCATGCGCGGGATGTCGATCAGCGGCTTGAGCAGCTTTTCATCTCCCATGCGGACGTTGATGTTGGCGATGCCTTTGGCGTAGTCGCCCATGCGTTCCAGTTCGGAGATGATCTCCATGCTGGAGGCGAGCAGGCGCAGGTCGTGTGCCATGGGCTGCTGGGTGGCGATCAGGATCATCAACTGGTTTTCGATGCCGAAACGCTTTTTGTTGATCTCCTTGTCCTCGGCGATGATCTTTTCGGCGGCTTTGATGTCGCGCTTCTTGAGCGCCTCCACTGAGGCGATGATGGCATGTTCCACCATGCTGCCGAGCAGAAGTATTTCGTCCTTTACTTGTTGGATGTCGCTCTCAAACGTTTTTCGAATCATATTTCCTCTCGGTTGGTTGCGTTCATTTTACTACTGTCATTTCCATCTGACGATAGCCAATGGGGATCGTCCCTTTCAGGGGGGATAAAAGCCCGGGTCGGCAGATGGGTGTCAGGTCCGGTGTGAGGCGGGTTATCCAAACCTGCCTGTCACATAATCTTCGGTGCGCTTATCCTTCGGGCGGGTGAAGATGGCTTTGGTATCGTCGAATTCGATGACCGTGCCGGAACGTTCGCCTTCTTTTGAGAGCATCATCATGGCAGTGTAGTCGGAGACGCGCGCGGCTTGCTGCATGTTGTGTGTGACGATGACGATGGAATATTCCTTTTTCAGTTCCTGCATCAGCTCTTCGATCTTGAGTGTGGAAATTGGATCGAGCGCCGAGGCGGGTTCGTCCATGAGGATGACTTCCGGTTCGACCGCCAGAGCGCGGGCGATGCATAGACGCTGCTGCTGCCCGCCAGAAATGGACAGCCCCGATTGGTGCAGTTTGTCTTTGACCTCTTCCCATAAGGCGGCTTGTTTTAGCGATTTTTCCACGATCTCGTCCAGATCGTTTTTGCGCCGGACGCCATATAAACGTGGACCGTAGGCAACGTTGTCATAAATACTCTTGGGGAAGGGGTTCGGGCGCTGGAAGACCATGCCGATTCGTCGGCGCACATCGACCACATCCACGCCGGGGACGTTGATGTTTTCACCGTCGAGAAGGATCTGTCCCTCCACGCGGGCGCTGGGAGTCAGGTCGTTCATGCGGTTGAACGAACGCAGCAGTGTGGACTTTCCGCAGCCGGAAGGTCCGATGATGGCGGTGATCTTGTTCGTTTGAATATCCATTTGGATATCGGTCACGGCGCGAAATTTTCCGTAAAAGACAGCGAGGTCTTTGATCTCCATTTTGTTCATGGCTGCTTTTCCCTGTTCTTTTGATTTCTGATTTTCGTTATGGTTATCCATGGTCTATCCTTGCAATCGCCGTTTGCGGGATTCGACCCAGAGACGGGTGAATATATTGATCAGCAATATGACGATCATTAATACAAGCGCCGCCGCCCAGGATTGTTCGATCCGTTCGGGGTAGGGCTGTTGGGCGTATTTCCAAAGCGTGAGCGGCAGTGAGTCAACCGGCTGGTCGAAGACACGTTTGAGGATCTCGAAGAATCCCTGCTTTTGGGCGATTCCGCTTTGGATGATCAGACCGAGGTCGTAGCGTTCATTTCCCAGGGCTGTGAACAATAGTGGAGCGGTTTCACCGGCGGCTCTCGCAACGGAAAGCAGAATACCGGTCATGATGCCGTTCAGGGCTGCGGGCAGGACGACGCTGATGGAAGTCTTCCATTCCGGCGCGCCAAGTCCCAGCGACGCTTCGCGCAGGGTGTGTGGAACGAGCTTGAGCATCTCTTCGGTGGTGCGGATGATCGTAGGCAGCATGAGCATTGCCATTGCCACAGCGCCTGCAAAGCCGGAGTAATGTCCCATGGGTTTGACGATGATGGCGTAGGCGAACAATCCGATCACGATGGATGGAATGCCTGAGAGCACATCCGTGCTGAAGCGCAGTACGACACCCAACGGTGTGTTGGGATTGTTCGCGGCGTAGAATGCGGCAAGGATTGCGGGCGGTATTGCGATGAGCGAAGCCAGCCCGGAGATGATGAGCGTTCCCTGGATGGCGTTAAGTACGCCGCCGCCTTCCATTCCCAGCGGTCGCGGTGTGTGGATGAAGAAATCGAGGTTGATGTATTGTCCGCCTTTATAGACCACATAACCGATAATCCAGAACAGCGGAATGAGAGCCAATATCGTCATCAAGCCGGTGACGGAAAGCATGACTGCGTTGGTCACTTTACGGCGGAGGGAAACGGAAGCGTGATTCTTTTCGATCAGCTTTTGGAAGTTCGTTTGATGAGCGGTGGTGTGTGCGGTCATGCGCGCGCCTCCTGCGGGGTTTTGCGTGCCACGCTCCAGACCAAAAATCGCGCCACCATGTTGAGGATTAGTGTCAGTACGAAGAGGACAAGTCCGATCTCGATGAGCGATTGCGTGTGGAGTTTTGTCACCGCTTCGGCAAACTCATTGGCAATGATGCTTGCCATGGTGTAACCGGGTCTCAATAGGGAGGCGCTGCCTTCGATGGAATTTCCGATGACCATGGTCACAGCCATGGTTTCGCCGAGCGCGCGTCCCAGCCCGAGGATGATCGCGCCGAGGATGCCGGAGAGTCCGTACGGCAAAAGCACCTGCCAGATGGTTTCCCATTGGGTCGCTCCCAATGCCAGAGCCGCCTCACGTTGACTGGTGGGAATGGCGAGCAAGACGTCGCGGGTGACCGCTGTGATCGTGGGAATGATCATGATGGTCAGGATAAAAGCCGCGGCTAGGCGTGAAGCGCCGCTGACGGGGACGGGTCCGGTGAAGAGGACGCTCAAGCCTGGGACAGTCCCAAAAGTTTCGAATAGTCCTTCTGCAACGGGCGTCACCACGGTGGGCAAAAAAACAAAGATGCCCCATAACCCATAAACTACACTGGGTATGGCGGCAAGTAATTCAACAAGCCAGTTCAACGGCATTCGCAGCCATGGAGGGCATAGCTCTGCCATGAAGATGGCGATTCCCACACTGATCGGAAGTGCGAGAACGATCGCGGTCAGCGACGTGAGCAGGGTTCCATAAATGAAGGGCCATGCCTGAAATTCATCGTTGACCGGGTCCCAGTCTGGGGTCAAAGTGGGGGTGAGAAAACCAAAGCCGAATGTGGAGCGTGCATCGGCTGATTCACGCCATAGCATTTCTCCGACTGCGAGGATGAGAACCATCACAAGCACGGATGCGGCGATGATGATCCATTTCCAGGGCAGGTCACCGTGAGAAATGGCGCGGCGCAGGCGTGACAGCCAGTGAGTTTGAGGAAGAGGGTGTATATATTTTGTCATGATAATGATCTACCCCGGGAGACAAGATCACTTTTTTCATTCTGTAGTCCCGACACAATGAGAAAAAGGGATTTCGTTCGCAGGGCATAAAAAGGGGGTGGAGGGACCCGCCTTGAGCGAGTCCCTCCGGGGACTATGGGAAGTAAGCGAAATTAGTAGGACACGAACTACTTCATTACAGGTTCGCCGTTGCAGGTCACTTCGCCGAGCTTGGCGAGCACTGCATCGCGGACCGCACCGGGCAGAACTGCGTAGCCCAGGTCACCTGCGCGCTTGGCAGCGCTTGCATCGGTGAGCGTCCACTGGACGTATTCGAGCAGTTTGCCGGCTTTGACACAATCGGTCATGCTTTCGGTGTGAAGGATGAGGTAGGTGTAACCAACGATGGGATAGTCGCCTGCGCCGTCGCCGTCCACGATGGTGGCGGTCAGTTTGTCATCGAAGGCTTCGGGACCAAAGGTCGCCATGTCGGAGGCAATGCTTTCGGCGCTGGCAGTCACTTTGTTGCCGGACTTGTTGATGAGGTCGGCGAAAGCGAGACCATTGGATTTCGCGAAGGAAATTTCAACGTAACCGAGGGAGTTGGGGGTGTTGATCACCGCGGCGGAAACGCCCTGGTTACCCTTACCGCCCACGCCGTTACCAGCCTGGTCAACGGGCCACTCCACAGAGGAGGCGCCGCCAGCGGTCCAGTCGGAGCTGAAAGCGGTCAGGGATTTGGTGAAGATTTCGGTGGTGCCGGAGCCGTCTGAGCGGTGCACGACGGTGATGGTGGCGTTCGGGAGGAAATCCTTGAGGTCGGGGTTGAGTTCAACGATGGCGGGATCGGTCCAATTGTTGACCTTGCCGTTGAAGATGTCAACGAGGGTCTGGCGGTCGAGGACGAGCTTGGCAGGAGTGGTGCCATCGGGAACGTTTTCGTAAGCAACGTTGTAGATCACGACCACAGCGCTGGCAACCATCGGGTACATCTGGAGGTCCTTGCCGGCATCGTATTCTTCAGCCTTGAGCAGGGAGTCGGAACCGGCGAAATCCACAGTTCCATCAATGATGGCTTTCTTGCCGCCACCGGAACCGATGCCTTGATAATTGATCACCACTGCAGGATCAACATATGAGTAGGCGTAGGTCCATTCGGTGTAAATGGGGAGGGGGAAAGTCGCGCCGGCGCCGTTGATCTGAACAGATCCAGCGGGAAGCGGTTCTTCCGTCATGGCGGGCTGGGCGGTAACTTCTTTTTCGACGATCTGGGTCTGAACGATCGTCTCGGGCGTGGCAGAATTTCCGCCACAAGCGGCGAGGACGAATGCCAGCGCCAGCAAAACGAACATGAACGAGCGAGTGATTTTAGACATTTCTCTAATGATCTCCTTTTATTTGTACGTTCGGGATGTTATCAACCCGCTCTTAAGGTCAATGGAAGGATGGGTTAACATCTTGTTAAATACATGGAATCAAAAAACGGTGACAAATGGATTGATTTCCATTCGTCACCGTAGGATTATTTGTGCGGTTAGTACTAAGGGCTTACGCTTTTGCCGTTGGCATTTCTATTGAGATGGAGAACTGAGCCATCGATGTACTCACGTGATGTAAAAGGGCATAGACCAGCACGATCTCTCCTGTGTATTCCAACGCCTGCTCGAATAGCATGAATAATGCGGCTGTGAGCTCTTTATTTGCGCCGAGCGTGAGTTCCTTGCCTATTGCTCCCGCAAAGTAAGTCAGCGCAAATACCAAAAACAGCCATCGAGTTTGACTGTCCAATTGCCGCCACAAGGCAAAGAGAAGCACAGCGAAAATTATCGCCACAATGAATTCTGTGACCGGGAAATAAGCCTTTGGTCCATTCTCGATCCTGAAATAAACATTGGCTTTTTGAAGAATTGCCGCAAGATTATCAATGGAAAGAAAGAAAACAACCCACGCAGTTGCAGCCCAGGGAAATTTTTCAGCCGATTTTTTGAATTTGGCGATGGTAAATAAAACATACGCCGCCAGCGCCATGAACAACATCCCAAAATATGAAGCAACGTTGTGCTTCAAGTTGAAGTCCATTTCTATGCCAAAGTCTTGCAGTAAATTTGCCTGAGTTCCATTGTGTACGTTGTAAGAGCCAGGGAAGAACCGCATGTGAAGACCCAAGGCGCTCAGGAGAATGACAGCCACCCCTGCTGATGCAAGCACAATCAAAGTGCGCCGCGGATTTATCGTCAATGTGCGTTCTGTGTTCATGCTTTATTCTCCTTCCTTTTTTGTTGCAATGGAAACATTGAGTTGGGGCGCATACGATCCTAGATATAACAACAGGGAGTAAAACATCAGTGTCAATCCGGCGTATTGCAGTCCCTGTTCAAAAGTCGTAAGCACGGAATAGAAAAAATTCTTCGAGCCAAAGGAATATGCCCAACGTCCGCCGATCAATTCAAAACCGACAGCGCCGCCAAAGAACATGCCCCCCGCCAGCAGGAACAGGATTTTGAATCTCGTATCCAAATGAAGCCAAAACCGGAAGAACGCAATACCAATAACAACCACAGCCAGAATGCCAATGATCACCCATTTATATTCAAACCATCCGCCCAGGTCAGTCATCCCTTTTAGATAGCGGCTGAATTTTTCATGGATCACAGACGCATCATCCATGGAAATATAGAAAAGCAAAAATCCCAGCATCGCCCACTGAAGCCTATACTTGTCTTTGTCTGCGTATTTGAGATGGGCAACAACAAGGAATAATAGCGAAGAGAGAATCGCCAATGATACGCTGTAATACGTTGTAACGTTGGCTTCCGAGTTGACATCAAACGCTTGGATAAAGTCGCCCACCACATCCTGCCCGGTGGCAGAGAGTGAACCGTAATGTTCCGGGAACATTCTCAAATATTGACCGGCAAGGCTGAGACAAAGAATGGCGAGCCATAATCCGCCAAGGAAGAGCAGTATCTTTTTGGGGGTGAAACCAGAAATGGGTGAGGGGGTATTCATGTCCATGGCGGTTATTTTATTTGAAAGATATGAAATTCGCCTTAAGAAAATTCTGGTGAAAATAAAATTCTGGCTTATGTCTGATATTCCATGTACAATAACCTTATGAATAAAACTCCCTTTTCTCTCGCTCCTGAATATCGTGACTATGTTTGGGGCGGAGCAAAACTCCGCCCGGATGTCGTTCCCACCGCCGAGGCGTGGATCATCTTTGCGGGCAACCGCATCACCACCGGACCTTATGCCGGGCGCGTCCTCTCAGACCTTGCCCTCGAATTCGGCGCGGACCTGCTCGGTACGCGCGCCGTCGCGCAGACGGGTACACGCTTCCCTGTTTTAGTGAAGATATTGGACTGTGCCCAATGGCTTTCACTGCAAGTCCACCCGAACGATGAGCAGGCGCAGCGTTTGGAAGGAAAAGGTTTCTTCGGCAAGACCGAAGCCTGGAATGTGCTCGAAGCCGAACCGAATGCGAAACTTGTAGCGGGCATCAAACCGCATATCTCTCCCGAACAGTTAACATCAGCCATTGAGAGCAAAAGCAAAACCATACTTGATCTTGTTCAAATGGCGGAAGTAAAGGCTGGCGATACTCTCTTCATGAACCCCGGCACCATCCATGCGCTTGGACCGGGTATGCTCATCTATGAGATCCAGCAGACATCCGATATTACGTATCGCGTTTACGATTGGGGACGACCCGAAACCGAAAAACGCAAATTGCATACCGAAAAAGCGGTTGAAGTATCGAACCCCGATGCTGTGTCGCTTGTGGTCAGCCTGCCGCAGTTGGCGGATGGCGAACCGCAAACGTTGACGCAGTGCGAGTTCTTTAATTTGGATATTGTCCAATTGCAGGAGAAAACTGTCAGCCTTGAAACGGGAGGAGAATCCTTCCACGGGTTGACCGTGATCGAGGGGCAGGTGCAAGTGTCGGCGGAGGGCGAGGCGTTTGTCCTCAACAAATTCGAAACTCTATTAATTCCCGCTTGTTGTGGTGAGTATCAAATCCTGCCGTTGCAAGAAAGCAAGGTGCTGAAAGCCAGCGTATAACCCTGAAGGGGTGTAATGATTATAGAATCCGGATCATTGAAATAAAAATCCCGAAGGGATGACATAGATACAAACCTATGCCACCCCTTCGGGGTTGGTTTTTAAAACCTGCGAAAGCTAGAATCATTTGACCCCTTCGGGGTCATTTTATTTCCATTCCCATGTGCTGACATCGGACAGCGCACGATAGGCGGTGAGGTCGAGTTGCAGCGGCGAGACGGAGACGTAGCCCTCCGAGAGCGCGCCGACATCGGTGCCTGATTCGGGCACACCAGTGGGAGCGTCGCCGCCGATCCAGTAGTAGGGACGGTTGCGCGGATCGATGCGTTCATCGAGGCGGCTGTGATATACGCGCAGTCCCTGGCGGGTGACGCGAAATCCCTTGAGTTCATCCTTTTTCAAAAACGGAATATTGACGTTGAGCAGGGTGTCTTGCGGCAGCCCGTGTTCGATGACGTTTTCCACGGCAACGCGTGCGGCAAACGTGGAGGCGGAAAAGTCCACTGGACCGATATGCCCTTCGGGAACTTCGAGCGAAACTGCCACGCCGGGAATGCCGGTGATGACCGCCTCCATTGCGGCGGTGACGGTGCCGGAGTAGGTGACATCATGCCCGAGGTTTGCACCGATGTTCACGCCGGAAACGACGAGATCGAATTTCTCTTTGAAGTAGCCAAGCAATGCAAGCGCTACACAGTCGCTGGGCGCGCCATCGCTGGCGAAGGCTTGCGAACCGTCTTCGAGGCGGAACTCGCGCACACGCAGGGCGCGGTCCAGGGTTTTGACGTGTCCGCCGCCGGACCAGTTCCGGTCTGGTGCGAGGATGGTCACTTCACCGACGTTTCGCATTTCCTGAGCGAGCGCGAGCAAGCCGGGCGCAAGAACGCCGTCATCGTTGGTGACTAGGATTTGTTTGGTCATTGTGATTGCCTCTGTGTTTGATTTCCCCTATTGTAATGATGAAATAAAGAAGTTTGTGTAAGACCCTGTCTGAAAATAATACTTAAGGCGTCAACTCCGCCGCCGGGGACGGCGGCGGAAGCAATACTAAGCCTTTTGATATGCCAAGCCGGTCAGACGCATGAACATCCCTTCGAGGTAACGGAATCCCCAACTGCTCATCACGCGGAAGGCGCTCCACTCGTTCATTTTGCGGACGCGTGTGGTGCGTTCGTGCAGGGCGTTGAGCAATTCGATGGCGGTGGTACCGGGGAATTCCGTCGCACCGAAGCCGATGGTGTCGATGATGTGCGCGTCACTGCTGCCGGTGTGGGCGATGTCCAAAGTGTTGGCGAAGATGCGCGCGTAGTGATTGCTCATGCGGTCGATGGCGGTTCCGTTATAGGTTTCGATGCCGATCAAAGCCTTCGAAGCGACGGGGTGCATCAAAGCCTTCAAGATCGAATGTGGCTTCAGGCTTTTCATGCCCATTCCGCCTGCCATCGGGTGCGCGGCAATCGCCACGCCGCCTTGCTCGTGTACGCGGATCAAGGTCTCGATGAGAGAAAGCCCCGGCGCGATCTTTTCGTGGATGAAGAGCGCCAGCAGGTCGCCTTCGGCGGTGGTGATCTCACTTCCGGGAATCACTTCCACGCCGTAGTGTGAGGCGAGCTTGACCGCTTCCAGCGCCCCGGCGATCTCATCATGGTCGGTGATGGCGATGACGTTCAATCCAAGTCCGCGCGCGCGTCGTAAAACAGCAGGGATGGTGGCGGTGCCGTCGTAACTATAAATCGTGTGCAGGTGCAGGTCTGCAAGTCCCATAAATATCTCCAGTCTCTTTCTATATCAGACCAAAACTGGTCTGGAAAGTTTCAAAGTTATATATTCAGTTTAACAAGTGAATATGAAAGGGAATTGAACGATTTATGTGGATTTTGTTAACAAAACACCCGCCTGTCGCTGTCAGGCGGGTGTTTCTTAAAAGGAGGAGAAGAAGGGGATTGGAAAACTCTTACATACGATTTCGGCTCTGCAAAAATTCACGGCGCTTTCGGGAAGCGTCTATTCCAAAGATGGCTAGCAGAGAGATGAATAAGAAAAGAGCAAAGATCGTTTCCATGTTCGTAATATACATCAAATGTTTTGTTTTGGGCTTATTAAACAGTTAACAACCGGTAAACGAATATGCAAAGTCTGGCTATTTTGAAAATGTCCGCTTAAGGAGCGGGGATGCCTGATCTGGCTGCCCTGACCATCGTTAACAAACGGAGGAGTGGACGCACTGTATAATTCTGTGTGTCGAGAATGTATGATGAATGCTAAAACGATCCTGCTGGAGTCTTTGGATGAACGTTGGAGAAAATTCCGCCTGGAGTTGAAAGTCTGCCGCGAGGAGTTTTCAGAAGAATCCGTGCATGACCTGCGCGTGGCGGCGCGGCGGCTGTTGGCATTCCTTGACCTGTTGAGTTCCATTATTCGAAAAAAATATCTTCGAAAGGTTCGGCGTACGCTCAAAGACCTTTTGGATGATCTCGATGATCTGCGCGATATTCAGGTCATGTTGGCGGATATTTCCGAATTTATTCGCGAGGTCCCTGAAATGAAAACGTTGCAAACACAGCTCTTAAAAGAAGAGAAGAAACTTTTACGCCTTACAAAAAAACTTTTGAAATCCTATGACGAAAAGAGTCTGAAGAAGCGGATGGGTAAAGTCCGCGGTATGATACATAACCAGCCCGAAGAAGCGCTTCCAACTCAGATCATTGCATCTGTGGATGATGCCTTCTCAAAAGTCATGCAAGCCTACTCGCTCGTCGATGTTGAAAATATCCCCGGCATTCACAAACTCCGCATCGCGTTCAAACGCTTCCGCTATTCGGTTGAGATCGCGCATCCTCTGCTTGCTGACTTTCCACCTGTCAACTTTGAGCGGATGCACGACTATCAGAAACATATGGGCGACATTCAGGATATGGAAGTTGCCCGCCAGAAATTGACCGAATTAAAGCCCGCCTCACTGCCCGGACTTGAAACTGTCTCTGCCCATTATGCCTCCCGCCTGCGGACGGCGGTCCTGACATTCCTTGAAGATAAAGGTGAAGTGCTGGTATTCTGGCGTCCTTCACCTGATCAATCATTCCCCTGGGAGAAGTAATTTATGAATTTATATCTTATCCGTCATGCCATTTCCGAAGCCGAGTCACCCTCCGGCGAGGACAGCGAACGCGAACTCAGCGATAAAGGCGCAAAGAAGATGCGCCAGATAGCCAAAGGACTGCGAACCTTGGGTGTGGACTTCGACATCATTTTGACCAGTCCGTACCTGCGCGCGCAGCAAACGGCGGGAATCCTTGCCGATGTGCTTAAGACAAAGAAGAAGGTTGTTGTCAGCGGTAACCTTGCTCCCGGCGGCAACCCGGACTTGCTCTTTGCCGAAATCAATGAAAAGTTCTCGGTCGATAGCCTCGCTCTCGTCGGGCATGAGCCGTATCTATCCACATTGGTCGGCATCCTGACGGCGGGCGGCGCATCCGTCGAAATGACCTTCAAAAAAGGCGGCGTTTGCTATCTCTCAACCGATAATTTGCTGCATGCCCATCAAGCCAACCTCGAATGGCTGCTAACTCCCGGTATACTTGTGGCTATTGGCGACCATTAAACCGCGCCCAAGGAAAACCGAATGACCGACACTATTGACCTAGACTCTCCTTCCTTATATATCAACAGGGAATTAAGCCTGTTGGAGTTTCAGCGCCGCGTTCTCGATGAGGCGCGCGACGAGAATAATCCGCTGCTGGAACGGGTGAAATTTCTCGCCATCTTCGGCTCCAACATGGACGAATTTTTCATGGTGCGCGTATCCGGTATCCGCAAGCAGGTGGAAGCCAACATCATGAAACTTTCGGAGGATGGTCTCACTCCGCGCGAGGAGCTCGCGGTCATCCGCAAAACTGCGCAGGAGTTGATGCTGGAGGCGCAATATAGTTTTCAGCGCAAGATCCTGCCGAAGTTGGATAAAGAGGGGATCCACATCATCGAGTACGGCAAGTTGAGCAAATCCCAAAAGGAACGCGCCGATAAATACTTTACCGATGTCGCCTATCCGGTATTGACGCCGCTCGCGCTCGACCCGGGGCATCCTTTTCCGCATATTTCCAACCTGAGTTTGAATCTCGCCATTGTCATCCGCGATAAAAAGGGAAATGAAAAATTTGCACGCCTCAAAGTGCCGGATACGCTTCCGCGTCTGATACCCATCAAACGGTCTTCCGGCAGCGCCCGCAAAGACGGGACGATTCCCTATCACCATTATTTTGTCTGGCTCGACCAGGTGATTGCCGCCAATATCGGCGGATTATTCCCCGGTTTGGAAGTCGTCTCCGTGCATCCTTTCCGCATCATCCGTGACGCGGACATCGAAATTCAGGAACTCGAAGCCGATGACCTGCTCGAGACCATGCAGCAGAACATTCGCAAGCGGAAGTTTGGTTCGGTGGTGCAGGTTGCCATCCACCCGAACATGCCCGAGGAAATGCGCAATCTCCTCGTCGAAAACCTTGAAGTGGAAAGTAACGATGTGTATGCTTTGTCTCATCCGCTTGGATTGGTCAGCTTGTGGCAGTTGTATAACAACGTTGAACGCCATGACCTGAAGTATCCACCCTACATCCAACGGGTTCCGAAGCCGCTTCGGTATGTGGATGGCACCAATAATATTTTCGATATCATTCGGAATGAGAACATCCTGCTTCATCATCCGTATGAGACTTTTGCCCCCGTAGTGGACTTCCTCTACTCCGCCGCGCGCGACCCGAACGTCCTTGCGATCAAGCAGACGGTCTATCGAGTGGGTTCCAATGCGCCGGTCGTGGAAGCCCTGCTCGAAGCCGCAGAGCGTGGCAAGCAGGTGGCTGTTCTCGTCGAATTGAAAGCCCGTTTCGACGAAGAGTCAAATATCGGTTGGGCGCGTGCGCTGGAGCAGGCGGGCGTGCATGTTGTCTATGGGTTGGTCGGCTTGAAGACCCATTGCAAAATTACCATGGTTGTCCGTAAGGAAGGGGAAGGGATTCGCCGCTACCTGCATCTTGCCACAGGGAATTACAACGCGGTCACGTCGCGCATTTACGAAGATATCGGCATGTTCACCTGTGACGAAGACATGGGCTCAGATGCAACCGATCTCTTTAATTACCTTACTGGGTACTCCACCAAAAAAGTCTATAAAAAATTGCTGGTCGCTCCGGTCAACCTGCGCGAACGAATGGAAAAGCTCATTCAGCGCGAGATCGAACACGCCCGCGCGGGCAACAAAGCACGCATTATCTTTAAGATGAACTCGCTTGTGGATATGAGGATGATGCAGCTTCTTTATGAGGCGTCACAGGCGGGCGTCAAGATCGACCTGCTTATTCGCGGCATGTGCTGCCTGCGCCCCGGCATTAAGGGCATAAGCGAAAATATCCGCGTGATCAGCATAGTGGGTCGTTATCTCGAGCACAGCCGGGTTTATTATTTCCATAATAATGGAGATGAAGAGATCTACATGGGCAGCGCCGACCTCATGCCGCGCAACCTTTATCACCGTGTTGAAGTCATCTTTCCGGTGGAGAACAAGGCTCAGGTGCGTTTCCTGCGCGATAAGATTCTCGAAGCCTATCTAAAGGACAACACCCGCGCCCGCATCCTCCAGCCTGATGGAACTTATATCACCCCGAAAGTCGATGAAAAAGAAAAGAGATTTGATATACAGGCGCACTTAATGGGGGAGTAAAAAGTAGAACGTACTTCCGCGCCCTTCTTCACTCTCCGCCCAAACCTTCCCGCCATGCGCTTCGATGATATGCCGTGAAATGGAGAGACCCAATCCCGTGCCGGAACCGGTGCGGGATGAGTCGACTCGATAGAACCGCTCAAAGATACGGGATAAACTCTCAGCAGGGATTCCAATTCCCGTATCCCGCACCGCGCATCGGACTCCGCCGGGGTCTGCTTCAGCGACCAGAGTGATCTCTCCGCCGGGTTTTGTGAACTTCACCGAGTTGTGGATCATATTCACCAAAACCTGTTCAAGCCTTATTCTATCCGCGCGGACGTTCGGCAGCCCGTCTTCACATACCACATTCAATTTTATATTGGCGCGCTCCACCTGCGCTTTCATGCGGTCTGCTGCGCTGTGCAGCAATTTGCACGGAGACATGGGTTCGTAGTTGAGCTCAACCTGCCCTGACTCTATGCGTGAGAGGTCGAGCAGTTCCTGCGTCATTTGGGTCAGCGCATCCACTTCAGTGTGGATTCGGTCCAGGAAGCGCGGACCAACTTCCGGGTCCGATAATGCGCCGCCTTGCAGGGTCTCAGTCAATGCCTTGAGCGAAGCGAGCGGAGTCCGCAGTTCATGCGATACGTTGGAGATGAAATCCCGCCGCACGGTTTCGAGTCTGCGCACCTGCGTCAAATCCTGAACGAGGATCAAACTACCGCCTTCATGTTGATCGGGAACGACGATGATCTGTAAATATTTTTTGCGGGTGGGGAGTTCCACCGATTCGATCTGAAGTTGACGGGTTTGCTGGCAGCGTTTCCACGCTTCTATTAATTGATGTGTTCGCAGCACTTCCGCCACGCTTTGTTGTGTGGGTGACTTGGCGTTGAATAATTTGCATGCCGCCGGGTTTGCAAATTGGACGCGCCCGCTAAAATCTGCAATCAGGACGCCGTCGGTCAATTGTTCCAATATGGTGGCGAGGCGTTCGTTGTGGGCATGAAGCGCTGTAATTTCAGAGTCGAAATTTGCCTGCAGCGATGAAATTGCATTGATAAGTTCTTCGATATCCGCAGAATTTTGAAATGGATTTTTAGAGGCGTGCAGGGTTTGCGATAGTTGATTGATGCTGCGCTTTAAACCAAAATACCGCCATGCCAGCCAGGCTGAGATGAGTACAAAAACAAAAATGATAAAGTAGGGGATTTCAGCCATTAGGTGCGATGCGTTTTCTGAAAGGTACGCATTACATTTTATCCCTCAAAACGATACCCGCCGCCTCGTACCGTGACGATGCGCTTGGGTTCGCTGGAGTTCACTTCGATCTTCTGCCTCAACCATCTTACGTGAACGTCCACTGTGCGGCTGTCACCGATGAAGTCCCAGCCCCATACGCGTTCCAGAATGAATTCGCGTGTGAGCATTTGCCTGCGGTGTTCTGCGAAAAATTGCAGTAATTCGTATTCCTTTGGCTTGAGTTGTACGATCTTGTCGTTGAGCGTCACCTCCCGCCTTGTGAGATTGATGGTCAGGTTGTCGAAACTGATCGTCTCGTGCGGAGGTTCACTCTCAGGAGATTTTCCCATCTCTTCCCGCAGGATGCGTGCGCGGCGCAGTTGTGCCTTGACACGTGCCAATAATTCCCGCATGGAGAACGGCTTGGTCAGATAGTCGTCTGCGCCAACTTCAAGCCCCACCACCCGGTCGATCTCGTCATCGCGTGCGGTCAGCATCAGGATCGCTGTGGACATTTCCTTGCGCAATGTGCGTGCGACCTCGAAGCCGTCCATTTCCGGCAGCATGATATCCAGCACGATCAGGTCGGGTTTGAGCTTTCGGGAGATTTCAAGCGCAGAACGTCCATCGCCTGTCACCTCAACGACATATCCCTCTTTTTTCAGGTTATAGGCAAGGGTTTCTTGCAGGGCAATTTCATCTTCTACAACAAGTATTTTTTCCGGCATGTGCGGCACTATACCATAAAGGCGTTACTCATCTGTTAAGGCGATGTTAATGACTTATACCTTGTGCAAGGAACTTTGCCCGGCAGGTTGTGTTATTTCCTTTTGTAAAATATCAACGGCAGGGTGATGATCAGAACGATGACGATGCCCATTATTAGAATTCCCGTGGTCGAGCCGATCTCGGAACCGTCATTCACTGCCGGGGTGGATGTGGGTTGTTGGATGTAAGCCGCGCCCGGCAGGGTGTTTTGGGCAAATGCAGCCGGTGCGTGGAAATTGGTCAATGCCAGGATGGCGATCAAAACAACCAACAGGAGGGCAGCAATACCAAGAATATGTTTTAGCTTCATCGTGGTTTCATTATATATCGAATCATGGCGGCGGAATGATGTCATATGGAAGCCAATGGAACATATTTTCAATAATCAACCTGATAATTAAGGGTTAAGTTGTACTTTTTCATGTATCCGTTGTATAATCGGCGTGCTGTGTTCAGGACGAATACGCATAATAAAATCGCTGTAATTAATGTTATAAGTGCTGCCGGGATAAAAAAATTGTTGGGCGGTGCCGTTTTATTGATGATTGTATGGCGTCGTACTTCAGGCTCTTATATGAAACCTTAGGTAATTTGCATTCGCTATCGTTGGATCAACGATGGCGTTACGCTTAAATTTTTTTCAGGAGCATCCATGATCAAAAAGTTCTTTGCCTGGCTGAAACAGCCACTTGGTCTGATCGCGGTGGGGATTGTGTTCCTGGCATTGTTCAGTGCAGCTGTGTATGGGATCTATACAACCCAGCAGTCGCCCGAACAGCCAATCCAATTTCCACACAAGACCCACGTCGCTTTCGGCATTCAATGTTTGTACTGCCATCCGGGGGCAAATAAAGGACCAGCTGCAGGACTCCCCTCCCAGACGAAATGCTGGGGGTGCCACAACCAGATCGTAAAAACGCGCGACAGCGCCCTGCTTGCCCCTCTTAAAGATGCAGTTTTGAGCGGACAATCAATTCAATGGGTCCCTGTTGCAATGGTGCCAGACTTCGTTCAGTTCAATCACCGCGCCCATATCGCCGCGGGAAAGAACTGCGAAGATTGTCACGGCGACTTAAGCCAGATGACCATCTATGAGAATCCACAGGTACTCAACATGGGCTGGTGTATCAATTGTCATAAACAGTCTGCCGGTGATGATCAGGCTTTGCTGACAAAACTTACCGATTGTGGCACGTGCCACTACTAAACCGGGCGAAAGGAAAACCATATGAGTCAACAATTTTCCCGGCGTGATTTTCTGAAGCTGGCTGGTTTGGGCGCGGCAACCACTGCCGTGTTGACGGGCTGCGGGCCTTCCTCCCGTTATGTGAAACGGGAACCCTATCAACAAATGCCCGAATACAATGCAATTGGTCAGAGCACTTATTACGCCACAACTTGCCGCGAATGTGCGGCAGGGTGCGGACTCATCCTCCGCACTTTTCAAGGACGAGCACTCAAGGTTGAGGGTAACGCAAATCATCCGCTTAACCTTGGCAAGACCTGCGCACGCGGGCAGGCAACCCTGCAAGGATTGTACAACCCCGATCGTGTCACAGACCCGGTCAAGCGCGCTTCCCGTGGAAGCGACTCCACACAGCCGATGGATTGGGACACCGCCGTCCAAACCGTGGCAGACGCGCTCACGAATTACAAACCCAATGAGATCGCCTTCCTGATGGGCACGGCTCCCGACCATCTCTTTGACCTCGTTACCGACCTTGCCAACGCTGCCGGGATGAATGCTCCCATCCGGTTCGGCGCATTGAGCATGTTCGAGGCGCGGGCAACATTGAGCAAGGCGGCTGAAAGCCTTTTTGGTCAAGCCGGCATGCCTTCCTTTGATCTTGGCGGCGCGGACGTGGTCGTTTCCTTTGGCGCGAATTTCCTCGAAACCTGGCTTTCCCCCGTTTCCTATACGCGTGAATACGCAAGGATGCGCCGCGGGAATCCGAAACAGCGCGGCTATTTCATCCAATTTGAATCCCGCATGTCTCAGACCGCTTCCAAAGCGGATGAGTGGATTCCGCTTCGCCCCGGGACCGAGGGGCTGGTTGCATTGGCTCTGGGCAGACTCGTCGCTGAAGCCAAGGGCGGCTCGCTTCCGAGAGCATTCTCGGGCGTTGATCCGGCAGAAGTGGCAGCAGCCGCCGACGTGAGCCTGGAAACCCTCGAACATGTTGCACATATGATCGTCAGCGCGCACACCCCGATCGCTGTCCCTGGTGGCAGCGCATTGGGTCAGAGCAACGGACAGACCGTTGCCGAAGCCGTGCTTGCTTTGAATGCACTTGTTGAAAATGTCGGCAAGTCTGGCGGCGTTTTCCTTTCTCCGCTTTCCCCGAATCAAGATGCCTATCATCAGCCTGCGTCTGCCAAAGAAATGCAGGATTTTGTGAATCAAATGGCAAGCGGTAAGTTCAAAGTTCTGTTCATTCACGGTGTGAATCCGGTCTTCGAACTTCCGAAATCCATTGATTTCAAGGGCGCCCTTTCAGGTGTGGAACAGGTCATTTCCTTTGCGACCTTCCCCGATGAAACTGCGCTCGAAGCGGATTACGTCTTCCCCGACCATCAGGGACTGGAATCTTGGGGGTATCAGCGGGTCGTAACCGGAACATCACAGCAAGTGATCTCCGGCGCACAGCCTGTCGTTACTCCATATTTCAATACTAGAGCCACTGCCGATGTCTTGATCGCTGCGGCGCAGTTGGCTGGCGGAAAATTCGCTGCCACTCTGCCATTCAAGGACGAAGTCGAATTCCTCAACTCCAAAGTTTCAGCGTTGATGGGCGAAGCGGACGGTTCCTTCACTGCACCCGATCCGGTGACTTTCATGGCTTACTTCCAACAGTATGGCGGTTGGTGGAATAAATCTGATGTCCGCGTTTCGGCTGGAAATTCCAACCCGTTGAACCGCAATATCGCTGGAATTGAGGCAGATTTTGTCGGTTCTGGCGAATACTTCTTCCTGCCGTTCGTGTCGCCTTCGCTTGCTGAGACGGGCGCGAATAAGCCCACACTTCAAGAATTGCCCGACCCCACAACTACCGTCATGTGGAATACGTGGATTGAAATGAACCCGGAGACGGCGAAAGAACTTGGCATCGAAAACGATGATGTGGTTAAAGTAGTGAGTGACACCGGGGAAGTGGAAGCTTCCGTTTACTTGTATCCAGCCATTCGTCCGGATGTGATCGCGATGCCCTTTGGTCAGGGTCATACCGCTTATGGTCAGTTCGCTGCCGGGCGGGGTGTGAATCCCTCCGATCTGCTTGGCGCACACTTCAATGAAGCGGGCGATCTTGCATTTGCCGGTACGAAGGTAACCATCCAAAAGACCGGTAAGAAACGCCAACTGTCCCGCAAGGAAGGCTTGATCGGTGTGTATGAGTTTAGACCGGAATAGGAGAGAGAGTTTATGAGCACAAATCTCGAATTACCCATGTTTACGAATAACTCAGAAGCGGAACTGGGCGGGCGCTGGGGAATGGTGATCGATAAGGATCTTTGTACCGGTTGCCAGGCTTGTGTTGCTGCCTGTAGTATGGAAAATAATGTTCCCTTTGTTGGGGAAGAGGATGCCGGCTATGGACGTTCCATGCAATGGATTCGTATCGAGCGTCTTTGGGAAGGTTTGGACGGTGATTATCGTGAAGTGAAAATGACCGATTACCAGCCTCTCATGTGCCAGCAATGCCACAATGCTCCTTGTGAACCTGTTTGCCCTGTTTACGCGTCGGTTCACAGCATGTCTGAGGACTTAAACCTTCAGGTTTATAACCGCTGCGTGGGCACCCGTTACTGCGCAAATAACTGTCCCTACCAGGCGCGTGTCTTTAATTGGCGGGATTACGCTGATTACCGTGAGACTAATACCGCAGACAACGATCCCCGCTGGTCTGTTTTTCAGAATCAGCTCAACCCGGATGTAACGGTGCGCCGCCGCGGCGTGATGGAAAAATGCACATTCTGCATCCAGCGCATCCATCAGGCTGAGAATCAAGCCAAGGCTGAGGGACGCGAAGTCCGCGACGGTGAATTTACCACTGCGTGCGCTCAGGCGTGCCCGGCGAACGCCATTGTATTCGGGCGGATCGATGACCCTGAATCGATGGTCAGCCTGGCTGCTGAAACGAGCCGCGGGTCACGCTTGCATGAAGAACTTAGAACAATGCCACGTGTAACGTATCTGGCAGGAGGTGCTTAATGACATCATTGGCGAAACCATTGGCTCGCCCTCATGCCGAGGAGCATGAAGATCCGCGTGAACATTTGATGCATGACCCGCTGCCACGCGGGAAAATGAATGAAATGGTCATGGAAGCCATGCATGAAACCAACTGGAAATTCTGGGTGGTGACGGGGATACTTGCGGTTCTTGTAGCCACCTGTCTTGGGTATGCATGGTACTACCTGATCGATAAAGGCTTGGGGGTCGCCGGGGTAAATATGCCGGTCTTCTGGGGTATTTTCCTGGTCGATGTAGTGTTCTGGATCGGTATCAGCCATGCTGGTACATTTATCTCCGCCATTCTGCGTGTGTTGAAGGTGGAGTCGCGCCGTCCGTTCACCCGTGCCGCGGAATTGATGACCACCTTTGGTCTGGTTCAGGCAGCTATCAGTGTGTTCATGCACATGGGACGTGTCTGGCTTTCATATTGGATGGCGCCCATTCCGAATGAGCGCATGATCTGGCCCGACTTCCACTCGCCTCTGATGTGGGACTTTATGGCGATCTCGACCTATCTGTTGTGCAGCACCATGTATCTTTTCCTGCCTCTCATTCCCGATATGGCAATGGCGCGTGACCGCTCAACCGGCTGGCGAAAGACCCTGTATAAGATCCTTGGACTTGGCTTCCGCGGCACCGAAGGTGAATGGAAGAACCTGACCACGGCAATGAACCTCTTCGCGTTCGCCATCATCCCGGTCATGTTCTCTGTCCATACGATCGTGTCCTGGGACTTTGCGATGGCTTCCCGCCCGGGCTGGTCTTCCACGGTGTTCGGTCCATACTTCGTGATCGGCGCTCTGCATTCCGGCATGGCGGCGGTTGCAATCGTGTTGTTCCTGCTCCGTTCTACCATGAAGCATTACAAATACTTCATCCGCCCCGAGCATTTCGATACGATCGGCATGTTGATGCTGCTGGTTTCCATGGCGTGGGCATATTTCTATTTCAACGATTACATCGTCCCGTGGTATGGCGGCGATGTCTGGGACAAACTGTTCCAGGAATGGGCTGAAAAAGGTCCCTTGTGGTATTTGTGGTACACCATGTTGTTCTGTAATATTGTTGTGCCGTGGTCGATCCTTTGGAACAAGAAATGGCGCCGGACACCCTGGTTGCTTGCAAGTGCAGGCATATTGATCAATGTTGGGATGTGGCTCGAACGCTATATCATCATTCCCGAGGGGCTCACGATCAACCGCATGCCCTTCACCTGGCGGCTTTATATCCCGGGTGTGGAGATCGCACTTACCGTTGGGATGTTTGCGCTGTTCCTGCTGTTGTATATGCTGGCTTCACGGGTCATTCCGTTGATACCCGTTTGGGAAGTTCAGGAAGGGCAGGAAGCTCACCTCCTCCGCAAGATCGGTAAGGCAGAGATTCCGACCCTGAGTGAACTCGAGTAAGGAGATAGTGATCATGTCTGAAACTATTACATTTCTTGCCATGTTCGAGGACTTTGAACCTGCCTCATTAGGCGTTGAAAAGCTTCACGACCTCGGCTTGTCCGATGACGATATGAACGTTATTTCCGGAATTCCGATCAAGGGTGCGATCCTAGGCAGACCTTCGGCGATAACCTATGTGTCGCGAATTGCGATGGTTGGAGCCTTATTGGGAATGGCATTCGGTTTGTTCCTGATCTATGGTATTCCCTACCTTTATCCCCTGCTTGTGGGTGGACAACCCATTTTCCCGATCCCGCAGGGCATTATCATCACATTTGAAATGACCATGCTGGGGTTGATGGGTTTTGCCTTCATTGGCATGTTCGTGGACAGCGGCTTTCCATCCTACACCCCCAAGGAATACACACCTGAGATCAGCGATGGAAAAATCGCCATTCTCTTCAGCTGCCCGGAAAGTGATCAAAAGAAATTTGTGGATGCTCTGACCAAAGCAGGCGCCGAGTCAGTGGTTCCAGCGGAGGCGCGTCATCTATGAGTACCAGTCTTAGCGTCATTCTCAAACGTTTTTTCTATATCTTTGTAGTGGTGGGCGCGCTCACTGGAGTCATGCTTCTCTTTACCTACGATATCATCAAGATCGACTGGGTTTCGTTCATGGAGATCCAGCCCGCCTATGGTTCGCAGGAGGATCCACTGCCAGTTCCTGCGCAATCCATCCCGGTCGAGGGTGCGGCGTATCTTCCCGGTATGGGCGAACCCATCAACCCGGTGCCTGCCGATGAGACATCCATTGCCCGCGGCGCGGAACTTTTCGCGATCAACTGCGTGATGTGCCATGGCGAAAGCGGACAGGGCACTGGAACAGTTGCTGCGTTTCTGGTCAAAAAGAAACCCGCAGACCTGACCAGTGAGGCTGTGCAATCCAAGTCGGATGGCAGCATGTTCCTGACCATTTCCTACGGTATATGGAACCCAAATAACACCCTGTTCCCGGAAGTCCAATTCTCCGGGCAGATGCCGCCTTTGAATGAAAATCTGACAGTCCGCGAACGCTGGGATCTTGTGAATTACATTCGGACACTTAATGCCGCTCAATAAAGGGAGATGCCGTAATGAATGATGATGTACGAAAATATGTTTATGGAGCGGTGACCGTTTTTATTGTGGGCGTGCTTGTATGGGTGGGCATTGTTTTTGTGAATGCCTGCGGTTTTTCGCTCAACTGCAGACGGGGAGAATTGCCCATTGCACGCACACCGGTTCCCACATTGATTCCTGCCACACTTCCTGCCATGGAAATGAACTCGAGCGCCGCGGCGGACCCTGATAAGTGTCATGTTGCAGCTGTGGATCTGATGGGGGCGTGGGTCGATGCGGGCGCCTCCGACACTGAGGCTTTCCAGTTTGTGGATGTCGACGGCAAACAATGTGAGGCCACATTTGACGATGTCAAGCCGCTCTTTGTGGACGCAAATATGTGGTACTCCGGATCGCGCTCCTGCCGGTCCTGTCACTCAGCGGACGTGGCAGTTTCCTCCGCCCAATTGGACCTGAGCAGCTACGAAGGGATCATGGCTGGGTCACGCCGGGCTGACGATACTTCCAAAGGCACAGATATTCTTGGAAGCTGGAAGTCTTCGCTTCTGTATCAATTCCTGACCGAAACAAAGACAGATGTTCCCGGTCATGATAATGCACTCAACTCCGGCTTAATGGTCTATGCGGGTGCCCCGCTTCCATAGACGTTCGTTGCTGAATCCGTAATCTAAAAAGGACCTGATTTCTTGATCGGGTCCTTTGCTTTAAAATAAAACGTCCCTGCAATAAGGGACGTTTTTTTGGCGGAGAGGGCGGGATTCGAACCCGCGAACCTTTGTGGGTTACACGCTTTCCAAGCGTGCGCGCTAAGCCAACTACGCGACCTCTCCAAATCAAAAGCGAGCAAGATTATACCATGTGTTTTTTATATGGCAATGTCTCTTTTTTGTCTATGCGAGGCTTTCTCGAAGTATGGTTTCAAGCTCCTTTGTACACAGATCTCACGGATGTGACGGATATTTTCCGTTTTTTACTGAGAAATCCGTGTTGTCAGTGTACAGAATATGGTTTTGCCAAGCGACTTTGAGAAAACCATATTTGTTCATGAAAATCGAAATTTAAGGCATTTTAACAGGCGAAATTCACTGCCCATGTTGTACAACATTCACCTGTTCCGCATGGAAAATGGGATAGGGGGTTACATCAGGGTTGTAGTCCAATCTTCCACAAAACTGAACCAGCGTCCCGGGCTGCGGTAATAGATCCGTTTCAACCACCAGGATCGCTTCCTGATTGGTTTGAAGGTCAAGTGCGTAGAAAAGGGTGCTGGGAGGGGTTATCCCGTTCATTGCTGTGATCAAATTGGCATCTGGCAGGTCGTGAGCGTTGTTCCGAAAACCGCTTACATGGAAATCGGGCATCCAATCGAGAAAGACTTTATTCTCCCTGTAAATATTGACCGATGTGCCTTTATCAAAACTTGTGTAAAAGCTTTCTGTTCCTGCCGGGCAGGCTGTTGTAGGGAACGTTGGGAGTTTTCCATTCGTCTTTACCCAAATTGGTGAAACGATCATTACGGCTATGACGATCACAGAAAACGCCGTGACCGGATATCCCTCTGGCAGTGCAGGGATCGATTGAATTTTAGGGAAGCGTTTCCCGACCCATTCTTGAATCAGGAGAATGCCCATGGCAGGCAGTAGTACAAAAAAGGGAATGGTCGCGGCGTAAAGACGAACCCGATACGCGTCTGTAGGCGGCACAAATGGGACAGATGCCAAAACGCCCAGCGCAGTTACAAAGGCAAGGCTTGTATACGGGTTTTTCGGGTCTCGTATCCATTTGAAAATGCCCAACCCTCCAAGCAGATACATTCCCCAGCGCGCCGCCAAATTGACCCAGTAATTGTCTCCGGCTGCAAAGGCGTAGGCGTTATACCATGTGTTCGAAAAGAACATGCGCCAGTAGAAGAAAGAGCCCTGTATCAGCAATAAAGGGTTTGACCTGATTTGTTCAAACGCGAGTTTGTAAATGGCAGGGGTGACTTCCGCGTCGCTTAAGAGGCGTAATTCAGGATGCGCCTGAAATATGTATGTCCATGATTTCCCGCCGGATGCGAGTCCGTAAAATGCCCATGCGAAATTTTCGAATGGAATACCGCCAGGTCCGGCTAATATATTGATCATTTGTTTGTTGGCGTAAAATGCAAGCAGAATGACAACTGCTCCCAAGCCAAAGAATTTGAAGGAAAATTTTCCCTGCCCACGAAATATCCACCCGCCCCAAAGGAGAAGCGCGGGTAACACGAACATGGCGCCGGGGCGGATGTTCAATGCCAGAGTGATCATTCCAATGCCGAACAACGCTAGCCACTCCTTATGAAGCGTTATTCCACGCCATAGCAAAGCGACACCCAATAGACTCACAGCCACGCCCAGCGTTTCGGACATGGTCGTTCCGCTGTGATGTCTGTAGTATAGGAACATCAGTATGAGGAAGAAAACTGCTATTTCCGTTCCGTGTGTCCGTTGGATCTCGCGGGTCGCCAGAAAGCATGAAAAACCGGCAGTGGCGGTAAAGATCGCAACGGCTGTCATCAAATTTCGTTCTGAAAGCCAGAGAAAGAAAGAAAGCAGCCCTGCAAAAAATGGACGCATTGCCGAAAAGTTGGAAATATCCATGCCGTATTGAATTCGTGTGGCGTCAACGTAGTAGGCGGATGCGTCGGTAAGTGGAATGAGCCCGTTTAGTACTACGGATTGCGTGCTCCCAGCTGCCCATAAACCTGCCAATGCCAATGCGAAAAGTGACATTGTCGCAGTGATCGCGAACAATTCGCCGATCCGCCCGGGAATTCGATATGCTGCATAGATCACCAATGTTGCAAGCGGAATGACGATGCCGAAACCGGTCCGCAGCGACATGCTGATGGAGCGAATCAAGCCGGGAGAACGATTAACTAGAATAAGATAATAAACGAATAGGGAAATGCCAAGAAAAATGATTTGCCAAAGGATCGGGGAAAACTTTTTCAAAATGGCTTTGGTTTGTTTTGCGGACATAGCTTGGCAATTATAAATGATTTGTTTTGAGCGGCTTTATTGCTTAAATGAATTGCAGGCTGTGTTGGAAACGCAGCCTGCAATTCATTCTGTAAGGAGGACTTTCAAGGTTAATCGCCGGGTAAAGGAGTTGGCGCTTCCTGCTCTGGGAATAGTTCCGGTGCAGTAGATGCCTCATTCGTCTGCACTTTGCGATTGCTTTCGATATTCATTATGGCAGGGACGAACAATCCACTGAAACCGATGGCGAGGTTCAGGGTGCCAGCCACCCAGAACCACGTCTGGTAGCCGAACGCATCCGTGACGGGACCCGCGATGATTAGTCCTAGCGGCATCATGGCTTGTGCCACACTGCTTACCAGCGAAAGTACGCGCCCCTGCATGTCCGGCTCGACGACGGTCTGGAATAATGCGTGGATGGGTCCGTTCACAATGGGCATCATAAAACCGATGACAGCCATCGATACGATGACGACCCAAAATTTATCGGCAGGGGCGCCGGCTATGCCAAGGATCGCAAAGCTGAACATGATGATGCCGGATAGTGAGGTAACAATCTTCTTTTTGAAGCCGCCCCAAACGCTGAGAATGATGCCGCCTGCGATCATTCCGACGCCGAAGAACGAATCCAAGCTGCCGAGCTCAAGCGCTCCGAGTTTGAAGTATTTGGTGACAAGCAGGGGCATGATCGCGCTTGTGGGTCCGACTAGGAAGTTCAACATGGCTGCCATCAATCCAAGCATGAGCAGACCGGGCCAGGAAACCATATATTTGAAGCCTGCATTCAAGTCTTGCATGAAGCTGGCTTGAGGAGCGGATGCAACTTGCACTCTGCGGGGCGGCTGGGGGATGGTAAAGAACAGCAGGGGAGTGATGCCCAAAATTGCGGTGAAGACATCGATCATTAATATGTTTTGGGTTGTCATGGCAGCAACGAGTAGTGCGCCTACAGGTGGAGCAACAATGCTGACCAACCCCTGCAGGGTCTGGTTCGCGCCTGCCACGCGGGATAAATGTTTCTTCGGCACCATGAGCGAAGTGGACGAGGACATGGCGGGGTAGTGGAAGGCTCCACCCGCAGATCGGAGAGCCAAAACCAAATAGATGTGCCAAATCTCCGCAGCGCCAGACCAGAACAAATACACGAGAAGAAGCGTCGAGATTGCGATCAGCGAATCGGACACGATCATGATCATCCGCCGGCTGCCGCGGTCAACGACCGTCCCCGCGATGGGTCCCAATAAGATCTGTGGCAGCAATCCGAAGAGGGAGGCTGTCGCTAATACGGTTGCGGAGCCGGTCTCTTGTGTGAGATACCAGATCAGCGCGAATTGAACCAGTGAAGAACCAAATATCGAAAATGCTTGCCCTGTAAAGATGGTAAAGAAACGGACAGCCCAGTTTTCTGGAAGGGGAGTTTCAGATTCGTTCATGGCAACCTCAATTTATTAAGAAATATCCATTAAAAGTTGAATTTATTTTATCAAAATATAAATTTTTGTCAATACCATTTTATTAATATTTATTTGTTCTTTGTAATTCTTCAAGAATATCAATTCGAAATTGATATTCTTTAGTTTTGTTTTCTATTTTAGCTTGCCGCTCTTTTCCAGAGCCTGTTTTACTTCGCTGCTTGCCTGGAAGCTTCCATACACTTTGACCTCTTCGATGACTTCATCAGCCAGGCTGGCAGGAACATTGGCGGGGATGTGGTACACGCCTATCACCTTGACCTTTATCTTGTCACCGTTTGCCTGATATTTTTCAAAGTCTGACAGATCATGGAGGAACAATCCGATGCCAAACGATTGGCGTGTGACCGCCTGCTGGACTTCGATCACATGCTTTTCCAACTGTGAGCGGATCGCCGAGCGGATGAAATCTGTGCGGTTTGAGTAATGACCCTGTTCTACAAGCAGATCGATCTTTCCAAGGTCCACGGCTCCAACATTGATGGTGATTTTTTCGGTTTCAGACATTTGATGCTCCTTTTATCATCTATATGGATGGTATTTGGAGTATTTTATTCTTTTTCTTTAGTTTGTCAAGGTTTTTACCATCCACATGGATGGTATATGGATGTTTTGTGTGTTTCGTTTGAATACGAATTACCTTGAAAAAATAAAAAATCGGGAGTTCATAGTGAACTCCCGATTTTTTATCAAAACCTACTGATGTTATTTGGGTCCAACATAGGCGCAGTCACAACTGCAGCTTGAACTATTCCAACTGCATGAATAAGAGGGGTCTGAATTGATTCCACATGCAAGGATCTGTACGGGGTTGGCTGAACAGCCGCCAGGTCCGCTGGGACCGGAAGGGCTGGACGCAGCCTCCTGTTGTTTGACGTAGGTATCGCATAAACCAGGTTCACTGCCATTGGGCTGGAAACCCATCGCAATGCGGCATGAATTATCGATCTCTGCCACTTCCTTGATGGGATAGAAATATTCCAGCCCATTGTCGGCGGCGCCAGCCTGCTCGTGGGTGTAATGGTCGCTGAAATCGAACTTGGCAGGGTCGAGGTTATTGCCTGCCCAGAAATTGACCAGGAACCGGCTGGGATTGGAAAATGCGGCACGGTTGATGGCAAATTCGATAATGTTGGGACTATCGGGAGAGAGGCGCACCCAGGCGGTATCGGAGTTGTCACCTTTTCCCTCGTCAAAAAACAGGGTTTCAAAGCCATCGCCATTGACTGGCGTCTTATCTGTCGTCATTGGGAGTTCCCCGCCAACATCCGAGTTGGCATCCTGATAAACACGTACACCGCTTACCGTCCAATCAGTAGAGGAGGGTTTGCCGGCAATCACCAGCCAATCTCCCTTGCCGTTGATGTCTGTGTCGATCTCCATGGCATATTTGGCGGATGCGCCGCTGGCAGAAAGATCGGTAAAGTAGACGCGCCCATAGAGCCACATATCATCCTGAAATACCTGTGTGTAGACGATATCGAGTTCGGGGAAGTAGGTATCCATGGAATCGGCATTGAATGGACGTTCAAAGCGTTCAAAGGTGAAGCGGTCACCGCCAACGGGCGTCTTGTTCTTTAGAATATTGGATGAGTTGAAATCGGCAGCTTCGCCGCTCTGATTTTCGGGCAGGCTGACGGGAACGTCGGTATGTTGAATGCTGGCGGACACGTCAACAGGCGGCACACTTTCAGTGGGTGCTGCCGCTTCAGTCGCCGGAACATCCGTTGCAGGGGCTTCTGTTGGGGCTGGTGCTCCGCATGCAATGATAAAGACCAGCATGGTTGCCATTGCGAGAATAACTTTAATCTGACTTGCTTTCATTCTTTTCTCCTGTAAGGTGTATTTATAAAGATGCTCATATTGTATTTTTTTGCTTGCACTTTTGAATAGTACAGCGGTACTTTTTGAACGCTGGTAGTACTTAAGGTTTTTTCACTTCCAATTGGGGATTGACAGAAGCAAGACGATTGCGTGTTGCATATGAGATTTATAATGGGATACATGTCATTCATTTCACCCCCGCCCCACATTCCATTTTTCTTGAAACTCGGAATTCTGTTTTCCGAAAGAATCACCGGCAGGATGATGCTCCCGCCGCGCATCCTCTCCTGGTATCCCAAGGCCGCCATCGGTTCCGGCGTGATGGAAGCGCTTGTTGCGCACGAAGATGCCCGCATGGATAAGCGTATCTTGAAACTCATCCGTATGGCGGCGTCGTATGCGGCGGCATGTCCCTTCTGTGTGGATATGAACTCATATGAGCACCGCAAATTTGGTATCACAGACGAAGAAGCAGCGTCTCTGCGTGGTGATATTGAAAATGTTGATTCGTTTTCCGAACGCGAGAAACTTGCGATCACTTATGCGCGTTTGGTCTCTGCAACGCCGTTGAAATTTCACCCTGACATTGTAGAGAAAGTAAAAGCCGCTTTCACCGAACGGGAATTTGTCATCCTCGTCAGCACAGCGGCTCAGGTCAATTTTTGGGCAAGGCTTATTCAGGGACTTGGCATTCCGCCTGCAGGGTTTGGGGAGTAAAAAAGACCTCGGAGATTTCTCCGAGGTCTTTTCCTATCATCTATTCGCTTTCTGCACTGACAAGCACAGCTCTCACAACTCTTCTAAACAGATAACTTTCATTGAGCGGATTGTATCCTGAGCAGGTGACCAGTGTGAGGTAGGAATGATCCTGCATGGACTGAAAGGCGTAGTTGACGGAATACGGACGCGCCAGTTTCGTCTCGCGCACTTCGTAAACATACTTCGCGCCTCCAAAGTGGACAATGATCTGGTCGCCATACCGAAGCGATTTCAACGCCGCAAAGGGACCATCCAGTCCGCTGGCATTGGTGACATGTGCGGTGAGGACGGAGTTGCCGTTCCAGGTGGGGAAGGCGGTGCCGTTGAGCCAGCCAATGTCATCCCCGAGCCAACTCACATCCCAATCCTTGTCTGCATTTTGAGGCACGCCCACAATGGTGGACTTTACATTTAATGAGGGAATCTCCAGCCAGGGATCGCCGATGTTGGCGTAGGCGAGAGTAGCAGGCTGAACTGGTAGGGAAGTGACTTTATTCGGGGCAAAACCAGTTTTCGGCAGGGATGAGGCGGTGGTATTTCCGGTTGTTGCGGTTATTGTAGTAGCAGCTCCGACCGTAAAGTCGAAGGTGAAATCTGTACCGCCATTGAGTTCATTGCCAGCCAGGTCTGTAATGGAAGTCGTACCGCAGACGAAGAGGCGATAGGTTCCAGTGGATAGGGCGCTGCCGAGGTTGACGATGGCGGTGTTGGGGATGTAGGTCACGCCGCTGGGAGTGACGCGGGTATCTTTGACAGCATCGATGGCGTTGCAAGCAGTGGTTTGGAAGCCACTCGTTGAACCTTGTTCCATGATGATGTAATTATTAATGTTGGTTGCATCGTCGGTCAATGTGCCGCTACCGGAATTGTTGACATCTTCACTGAAGGTGACCGTGAAACTGGAAGGACCTGTGCCAGTGTAACTGGCTTGCAGGGTTTGGCTTGCAACCGTGGGCGGGGTGGCGTCAAGACTGAATGCGGCAAAGGAAGGGCGCGCATTACCGCCGATGGTCGTGAACAATCCACCCGCGTACACCGTGTTCCCGCTCACCGCGAGAGTCCTTACCAAAGCATCCGCATTCGGGTTCCATGTTGTGGCGTTGTTCGTGTTAATTGTCGCATCCAGCGCGGCGATACGATTGCGCCCCTGCCCGCCAATAGTCGTGAACAATCCACCCGCGTACACAGTGTTCCCGCTCACCTCGAGAGCGTTCACTGTGTTATTCGCATCCGGGTTCCATGCTGTGGCGTTGTTCGTGTTAATTGTCGCATCCAGCGCGGCGATACGGTTGCGCCCCTGACCGCCGATGGTCGTGAACAATCCGCTCGCATACACCATGTTCCCGCTCACTTCGAGATCATTCACCGCGTTACTCGCATCCGGGTTCCATGCCGTGGCGTTGTTAGTATCAATTGTAGCATCCAGCGCGGCGATACGGTTGCGCGCCTGCCCGCCAATAGTCGTGAACAATCCCCCCACATACACCGTGTTCCCGCTCACTGCGAGACTAGCAACCGTGCCATTCGCATCCGGGTTCCACGCCATGGCGTTGTTCGTGTTAATCGTCGCATCCAGCGCGGCAATATAATTGCGTGCCTGCCCGCCGATGGACGTGAAGTTGCCGCCCACATACACCGTGTTCCCGCTCACTGCGAGATCATTCACCCCGCCATTTGCATCCGGGTTCCAAGGGTGAATCGAACCATCGGCATTAATGCGTGCGATGCGGTTGCGCGTCACAGCGGGTCCCCCGCCAGCGGGCGTCAACTGCGTGAAATTGCCGCCAATGTATACGCCGCCCGCGCCGTCTGGGACAATAGGAAGGATAATGCCGTTCGCAGTCGGCATATTCGGCAGGGGTGTATCGCTCAACGCGCGCGCCGGGGTGACGGTCACCGCACCGCTGAAGACCGAAGCCAGTAATGCGGCAATGGTAAAAATATAGAAAATATTGCTTTTTACAGATTTCATGGATGAAGTCCCTTCCCGATTCATATATTTAACAAAAAACACACACAAGAGGCAGAAAGATGGCTGCAATGATTGTGTGTGTTGACGTGCGCAAGCGCACCAGTTTTATTAATTTGTACTCATTTTACATGGATAGATTATTTTCGTGAAGGGATAAAAAAGACCTCCGATGTCGATATTGACTTCGGAGGTCTTCCCCCTCCGTCCTTGCGGACTCCTCCCCCAAATTCCACGAACTTGGAATTTGGGGGAGGTAGGGAGGGGGCTACTTCCCCAATTTCTTCTTCAGCGCCGCTGTCAACGCAGGGACGAATACGAACAGGTCACCGACCACGCCGTAGCGGGCTTGTTTGAAGATGGGAGCGTCTGCATCTTTGTTTATGGCGACGATGACCTTGGCATTGCGCATCCCAACCAAATGTTGGATCGCGCCGGAGATACCAGCGGCGATGTACAGATCAGGCGCGACGACTTTACCGGTCTGCCCAACTTGATGGGCGTAGGGGATGTACCCGCCGTCCACAGCCGCGCGGCTTGCGCCGACAGCGCCGCCTAATAATGTAGCAAGCTCAGTGATGAGGGCAAAGCCCTGCTGGGCGCGCCAGATTTCGGCATCTTTCTCATCCATACCGGCGGGCGGAGTAAGGGCGGGATTGTTCGAAACGCCGCGTCCGCCAGAGACGATGACGCCAGCGTCGCCGAGGTTGACTGCGCCTTCCGAAGCGGAGTAGCCTTCGACGGTGGACTTCGCTTCACCCGCCGCCGCAACCTTGGTGATGGTTCCGCTTTTGCCTTCTTCACGCTCAGGCTTTGGGAAGGCGCGTCCGCGGATGGTTGCCATCACGGGCTTGCCCGCACAGACGGTCTTTTCCATCAGCTTGCCTTCGTAGATCGGGCGTGTGGCGACGAATGAATCGCCGTTCGCTTCGAGTCCCATTAGATCAGTCAACACGCCGGTATTCAAGTCTACGGCTGCCATCGCTGCCATTTCACGGGTACGAGTCGTTGTCGGGAACAGGATCAACTCCGGGCTTTGTGAAGAGGCGAGCGCGGAAAGGGTGGAGGCATACGTCTCGGCGCGGTAATCTGCCAGCGCAGCATCATCCGCAACCAAGACTTCATCCGCGCCATATTCCACCGCGGCTTTGGCAACTTCATCCACGCCGGAACCGAAAACCAACGCAACGGCTGTGCCAAAACTTTTTGCGAGACCAAGCGCCTCCCACGAGGAGGGCTGCACGTCGCCTTTGAAATGATCGATATAAACTAAAGTTTTCATAGCACCTTCTCCGCGATGATCTTGTCGGCGAGTTTATCGGCGATCTCTTCGGGCGTTTCGCCGGTGATGATCTCGATTTCGCGCGTGTCGCTGGGCGGGGTGATGAGTTCGGTGCGGCTCACCACAGTGGTGGGAGCGCTTTCGCCGAGGTCGCCCAGTGACCAAACGGGGATGGCTGCCTTTGACGCTTTGCGGATGCCCATGAATGACGGGTAGCGCGGTTCGCCAATGCTTTGAACGACGCTGAGCACGGCGGGCAGATTCGCCTTCATGATCTGACGCCCTTCTTCGAGCACGCGCTCGACAGTGACCGCGCCTCCTTCGACCTTGATGCTGCCAGCCAACCCAAGCATGGGATAACCGAGAAGCCTCGCTGTTTGCGGCGGGGTAAGCCCTGCGCCATTGTCGAGGGTTTGCCGACCGAAGATGACCATGTCGGCATCGCCGATCTTCTTGATGGCTGCCGCAAGGATCTTCGCCGCGCCGACGGTGTCGAGGTTTTCGAGCGCCGGGTCGGAAACGAGGATGGCTTCATCTGCGCCCATGGCGAGGGCGTGCTTGAGCGCCTCCTTCGCGGATTCGGGTCCGATGCACAAGGCAGTGACCGTGCCGCCCGCGGCTTCCTTTTGCTGAAGCGCGCCTTCAACTGCATATTCATCGAACGGGTTGATGACCAGCGGCGCGTCCCCCCATGAGACTTGCCCATCTGAAGCGGTTACCTTCGCTTCAGAGTCGGGTACTTGCTTGATACATGCGACGATTTTCAAGTTGGACTCCTTGTAAAATTTCATTTTCCGTCATTGCGAGGAGGGTGTTGCTTCCCGACGAAGCAATCTTATGAGTTAGTTGTGAGATTGCTTCGCCACAAAGAACAAGAGCGTGGCTCGCAATGACGGGAAAAAATAACTAAACAAAAAACTCGTCGTACAGGTCTTTCCACATTGGATTCTTGCTTTTAATCAAATACAACTTCTTTTTTCTTGACCCGCCCTTGATCTGTTTCTCACGGGCGATGGCTTCTTCCATTGTGTTGTGTTCTTCGTAATAAACCAGCTTTGTTACATTGTATCGGCTGGTAAATCCTTCTACTGTCTTTTGTTTGTGTTCGGTGACCCTTCTCAATAAATTACTGGTCACACCTGTGTAGAGAACTCGGTTGTATTTATTTGTCATGATGTAAATACAAGGTCGAAGTTCTCGTTTCATAACTACTCCATTTCGTCGTTGCGAAGAACAAGAGTGCGGCTTGCAATGACGGCTTATCTCAAATACGCTGCCATCACCAACACATCCGCAGATACGACAGCCACGATTCCCAGCAGGCTGAACGCTTTTTGCCAGAATAACCAGCTCCGCTTGTTTTCGAGCCGTTTTAGAAAGTAATTCTTAAATGGGTAGGGGGTTCTTTCGTTGGTGAGGCTGTTGTAAAGGTCTTTGTAATATTCCTCCGTTTTAAACCAGAGTTTGTAGCTGTTCGAGAGGAACAGCAGACTGAATAATAAGAAGACAAGTACAAAACCAAGTGATATTTGTGTCATTTGAAACTCGAACTGCTTATGATCTTGCCGGTCTCGATGTCCAGTTCGCAGAACTGACCGTTATTGGTAAATGTGGAAAGGCTCATATCCTCGTTAAGCTTCAACTTGGTAAAAAGGATATTCACAGTCGGCTTTTCCGCTTTCCAAAGGACTTTTCCTTCCATGTCAAGCATGTACAGGTTTGTCTCGCCCAACGGAAATCCGGCGGTGCCTTCCAGTACCACGATGCCTTTCCTGGTTTCGATCAATTTCTCTACTACTGTATAAAGTGGGGTGATCTGCATGCTGCCGTCCTTGCATTTTCGAACGTTCGTATTATATCCCAAATCGCTTTTCCCTACCGAGCGGTAGGGAAATTGGTCTTTTCTCATATGGAACATTAACAATGACGTGTGTAACTTATTTGGTGTCTCTGCATCTACTTTGTATATCGAAATTTTGGAGGTACAGACGAAATGGCAGATAAAATTCAGCCCAAGGTTATCGTATTTAGCACACCGACGTGTTCATTTTGCAACATGGCGAAGAAATATTTCCGCGAAAAGGGTGTCAAATTCACCGATATCGACGTCAGCCGCGACCAGGCTGCCGCGCGGGATATGGTCCGCCGTTCCGGGCAAATGGGCGTGCCCGTAATCGATATTGGCGGTAGAATCATCGTGGGATTTAATCGTCCACAGATCAATTCCTTGCTTGGCATAAAATCATAATAAAGAGGTATTACATGGCAAAACCCAACATTCAACCCCTGGGAACTCGTGTTCTCATCCAACCGCTCGAACAGGAAAGCAAGACCGCCTCAGGCTTGTTTTTGCCTGAATCTGCAAAGGAAAAGCCCCAAACCGGACAGGTGATCGCCGTCGGTGACGATGAAAGCATCACCCTCAAGCCGAAGGACAAGGTCCTGTTCGCGAAATACAGCGGCACCGAGTTCAAGTTCGACGGCGTGGATTATCTTCTCCTTGAGGCGAATGATATTCTTGCCCGATTAGGCTAGAAAAAGCGCTCGATCTGAAATTTATAAAGGCTTGGTTCGATATCTTTTCGAGCCAAGCCTTTTGTTTATCTTCAATCATTATTTTGATCTGCATCTGCCGCCAATGTCATAATGTCAGGTTCTCTTTGGAAGATAAAAAAAGCCCGACGCGTCTACTGAATGCGTCGGGCTAGGGAATGGGGTGGTCTTCCGTCATTGCTCTTGAACTCCCATGTTGCTGAGTTCATCCTGGCTGTATTGCGAAACGAACAGATCAGACCCTGCCAGGGCGAGCAGCAGTACGGCAACCACTGCGGCGAGAACTAACATTTTGCAACTCCTTTCTTTTATCTACATCCAATATAACTATTTTGCTAAAAAAAAGATACTGACCTATCAGTACTGCAATGCTAAAACAATACAGAATTGAAAGGCTTGGTTATTTAACGCATTTCATTGGAATTAGTTCCTATAAATACAATGTGATTTTGTAAATGCGTTGCATTGACATTCCACCCGTTTGAGATAAAATACATCCCGCCATTCAAATGGATATGCCGAAGTGGCGGAATTGGCAGACGCGCTACGTTCAGGGCGTAGTGAGCTTACGCTCATGAGGGTTCAAGTCCCTCCTTCGGCACCACAAAGACTCGCAGACGCGGGTCTTTTTATTTGGCAGGATCCAGCTTCCGGCGGGGGATGAGGCGAAGCCTTTCCCCTCCAAATTGACGTTAAGATGCCCGTCAAAAAGATATATATGGGTGGTATAATTGCACTATAAAAATACGCTTCCTTCATCTAATGCGGACACGAAGTTTTTCCCCATCTTCGTGTCTTTTTATGCCATTTTTGCGTAAAAAAGGCGGCGATTTTCCGGATTTTCCCCGAAAATTTAAGAGGATTTTATATGGCTGAAGAGAATTTGATCGCAGGAAACATCGAATCGGTGGATATTGACGCTCAGATGCGCGAGGCGTACCTGGATTACGCCATGAGCGTGATCGTGGCGCGCGCCCTGCCGGATGCACGCGACGGTATGAAGCCTGTGCATCGGCGCATTTTGTATGCCATGCATGAATTGGGACTGCGTTCGAATACATCGTATAAGAAATCTGCGCGTATCGTGGGTGAGGTGCTGGGTAAATATCACCCGCACGGCGATTCTGCGGTCTATGAGTCGATGGCGCGCATGGCGCAGGATTTTTCCATGCGTTACCTGCTGGTGGATGGTCAGGGTAACTTCGGTTCGGTGGACGGTGACGCGCCTGCTGCGATGCGTTATACCGAGGCGCGTCTGCAAAAGATGGCGGAGGAAATGCTGGCGGATCTTGAGAAAGAGACCGTGGATTACGGTCCCAACTTCGATGATTCGCTTCAGGAGCCGCTCGTCCTTCCGGCTCGTCTCCCGAACCTGTTGTTGAACGGCGCTTCGGGCATTGCGGTGGGTATGGCGACGAATATCCCGCCTCAAAACCTGCGGGAGTTGACCGGGGCGATCAATTACCTGATCGACAACTACGAAAAGGTTGATGACATTACCGTTGAAGACTTGATGAAATTCGTGCAGGGACCGGACTTCCCGACCGGCGGCATGATCGTCGGCACGGAAGGCATTGTTTCGGCATATGGCACTGGTCGCGGACGCATTGTGATGCGCGGTATTGCTCACATTGAGGAAACAAAAGCCGGGCGGTATCAGATCAATATCACGGAAATCCCGTATCAGGTTAACAAATCCAGTTTGATCGAGCGCATTGCTGAACTTGTCCGCGAAGACAAGATCGACCAAATCTCCGACCTGCGCGATGAATCAGACAAGCGCGGTATGAGCATTATCATCGAACTCAAACGCAATGCCCAGCCCAAGAAGGTTTTGAACCAACTTTACAAATACACGGCGCTGCAATCCACGTTTGGTGTGCAGATGCTGGCGCTGGTGGACGGTGAGCCGCGTACGCTGCCACTCAAACGTCTTTTGCAGATATTCATTGACCATCGTCAGACGGTCATTACCCGCCGCTCACAATTTGACCTGAACAAGGCGAAAGCCCGCCAGCATATTCTGGATGGCTACCTCATCGCTTTGAACAATATCGATGCGGTTATCAAGGTCATCCGCGAGGCGGAAGATGCCGATAAAGCCAAGACCGCGTTGATGACGCGCTTCAAGCTGAGCGAGATTCAGGCGCAGGCGATTTTGGATATGCAGTTGCGTCGTCTTGCCGCTCTCGAACGCTGGAAGATCGAAGAGGAGCATAAGCAGGTCCGTGCCACAATTGAATATCTCGAAGACTTGCTCGCCAACCCGAAGAAGATCCTTGCGCTCATCAAAGACGACATGAACGATGTCGCCGAAAAATTTGGCGATGACCGCCGCACGCGTATCTCTGCCGACGCCAAGGAAGATATTCACGAAGAAGACCTCGTGCCTGATGAGTCAGTGCTGATCAGCCTCACCGAACGCGGATACATCAAGCGCGTGGCGGCTACGGCGTTCCGCTCGCAGAGCCGCGGCGGGCGCGGTGTGAAAGGTCACACCACCAAGGATGAAGACGAGGTCGTGATGCTTATCCCGGCGCGCAGTCTCGATACGATGCTGTTCTTCTCGGATAAGGGCAAGGTCTATTCCGAAAAAGTCTACCAGATTCCCGATCTTGACCGCGCGACCAAGGGCATTCCGCTGGTCAATATCCTTTCGCTTGGACCCAATGAAAAAGTAACGGCGGCGATGTCGATCCGCGAATTTTCGCAGAATCAATTCTGTATGATGATGACCGGGCGCGGACGCATGAAACGCGTTGCGATGGAGGAATTCGCCTCAGTCCGCCCCTCGGGCTTGATCGCCATGAATTTAGATGACGGCGACACCCTGGGCTGGGCTCGCCTCACAACCGGCAAGGATGAGGTCATCATTGTCACTGAGAATGGACAGGCGCTGCGCTTCAGCGAGGACAAGGTCCGCGCGATGGGCAGGCAGGCTGCGGGCGTGCAGGGCATCAAATTGAAGAAGGATGATGTGGTCACCAGCATGGACGTGGTCGAGCCGGAAGGTTCACTGCTTGTGGTCACGACTGGCGGCTTCGGCAAGCAAACTCCGTTGAAAGAATACACGCCCAAAGGACGAGCCACCAACGGCATCTCCACCATTGACCAGAAGGCAATCAAAGAGATCGGCAGGATTGCGGCAGCCCGCGTGGTTCGAAAGGACGATGACCTCACGATCATGACCGCCAACGGCGTTACCATCCGCCTCAAGGTGAAGGACGTGAAGCAATCGGGTCGTGCCACGAAGGGTGTGCATCTCATCAAACCGCAGGACGGTGACAGCGTGGCGTCCATTGCGCGGATATCAGCCGAGGACTTGAAAAAAGCCGGCGCACAAATGGAAGAGAAAGAAGCCGAGCCGCAGCCAAAATTGGTCTAACCGCTGAATCAAAAACGGGCGAAGGAATAATATCCTTCGCCCGTTTTTAGTTTTCGGGTGAATTTAGAATGCAATCTTGCCTGTGGCGAATAGACATAAAAACCCAACCACACAGGTTGCGGTCAGCATCATGAATACAAGCACGAACCGCTGAATCGACGTCATGCCGAGGAATTTGCCCGAGCGCCTGGACCTTGACGTGTTTATACCGGCGGGCTGATATTCCGCCCGTGCTTCTTCCTCTTCATATTGTTTTGCGGCGTCATTCCGAAGATCATCAAACATTGGAACCTCTGTTTTTTTTAAAGTATATCATGCAGCAGGGCGCAGGCTGATATCGCCAAAGCGAACCATAATTGGACTGCCATGCGCATCCTGTAACCGCAGGCTTCCATCCGCTTCAAGCCCGTCAAGGATGCCTTTGATGGGTTTTGCGTCTTCCGCGTGGACTTGCACCTGTTCGCCGCGGAATGCCAGCCGTTCTTCCCACAGGCGAATAAAACCTTCAGTGTCGATCTGTTCGCGCCAGCGGAGGATTCCGTTTAGAACCTGAAGGATGATCTCTTCACGTTTGGGTGCAGTTTCAAGCAATTGTTCCAAACTTGTGGCTGGAAATTTCAGCAGTTCCTCTGGGGGGACAGACGTTTTCTCAACATTGATTCCCATGCCGATGACTAATGAATCCGCTTCATCGCCCGACCAGACGGTTTCCACTAAAATGCCCGCTGCTTTTTTGCCGTCCAGAAGAATATCGTTGGGCCACTTGATCTGGGCGGGCAGACCAAACGTCAGGCAGGCATCCGCTATGGAGAGGGCTGCCAAGCCCACGGTCCGCGAGAGATGCGTGCGCATGGGCGGGGTGGGGCGCAGGATCAAACTCATCGCAATGGCGGTCCCTTTGGGCGTGAACCATGTCCGGTTCAGCCGCCCGCGCCCTTGCGTTTGTTCATCCGCAACGACAAGCGAGAAGTCTTTTGCGCCGCCTGCCGCCCAAGCCAGTGCCTCATCATTGGTGGAACCGGTGGAGTCAAAATAGCGCAGTCCGCCAAGGTTTATTTTTGTTAGTGCTTTTTTGAGGGAAGATTCGTTCATGAAAAATTAAAGACCTTACGGGTTTCAAAAATCCGTAAGGTCTTTGTTATTACTGCACCATGTCATACGGGTTGATATTGGAACCGCCGACGCGAATTTCGAAATGCAGGTGTGCGCCGAACGAGTTACCGGTGTTACCCGAAAGACCTATGACTGTTCCCTGACCCACCGTTTGGCATTGGCTGACAAGGATTGTGCTCAAGTGGGCATAGACGGTGACGTATCCGTTGCCGTGATCGATCTGAACGACGTTGCCATATCCATAGTTCCAGCCGCCCTGCGCCATGGTAACCACGCCAGCGCCAGCCGCATAAACGCTCGAGCCTTCGGGCGCAGTGATGTCGATGCCGAGGTGACTGGGGCTGTAGCCGTTTCCAGAAAGGGAATGTGCATCGGCTGGCCACCCGAAGCTGCTCGCAACAGGTCCGCCACCGCAGCTGTTCGAAGCGTTGGCTCCGCCTGTGCCAGTATTTGTTCCACGTGTTTCGGTAACCAGATCAGCCGCCCAGTTGCGAAGCTCACGCGAACCGCCGGGAATGAATATCTTGGTCCCCGGTTTTACTTCCGGGTCGGAAAGATCGAGCTGGTTGCCGGAGAAGTTGATGATGTCGTCCGCTTCGGCATAGAATTTTTTTGCCACGCTTTGGAAGGTATCGCCATCCTTCCATTCGTAATACAAACCATCTTCCGGCGGAATGAGCAATTCCATGCCGGGGCGCAGGCTGTGTGGATTATCGTCCAACTCATCGTTGGCATAAAGGATCGTTTCCGATTTGACCTTGAACGTTTCCGCAATACGATACATCGAATCGCCGCGGACCACGCGATAGACTTCCTCGTCATAACGCGGACGTTCGGGAAAGTTGGTCTTGAGCTGTAGTTTACGAAGGATGCTGGGAAGGAGATCGCTTCCTTCTTCGCCTGAGCCTGCTGATACGACCATAGGCGCAGACCCCGCCGACGCTTCTTCCGTCGCCTGCGGTTGGACGGTCACAACAACGGGCGGCAGGGTGCTTTTATAGTACAGGGTTCCTCCCAGCAAACCGACGACCAGCACAAGCGTCACCGCCCAACTGACAACGGCGAAACGGTCCGCTTTCTGTTTTTTACGCGGAGTAGTGGCTGGTTCTTCCGTTGCAGGGACGGGTTGCGGTTGTTCAGCCTTCGTCTTTTTCCCTGCCGGGAAGATGGATTTGATTCTTTCGAGGAACGGTTTCATTTTTTATAAATTCGAACGTCACAATACAAGTGTGACCGGTTAAGCATCCTTGGTTAGATTTTCCAGGAATTCAATATTATCTTTGGATTTTTCCAATCGCGTCAGAATGGCTTCTGTGGCGACGGAGGGATCCATGCCTGCACCGGAAGGCTGGGGCGAGGTCATTTGCACGAACATGCGGCGCAGCAGCCAAACACGCTGGAGCAGGTCGGGTCCCAGCAATAGGTCTTCGCGGCGTGTGGACGAACGTTCGATATCCACGGCGGGGAAGGTGCGGCGTTCCTGCAATTTGCGCGAGAGGTGCAATTCCATGTTGCCGGTGCCTTTGAACTCTTCGTACACCACATCGTCGAGGCGGGAACCGGTGTCGACGAGGCAGGTGGCGATAATGGTCAGCGAACCGCCTTCTTCCACGTTACGAGCCGCGCCAAAGAAACGTTTGGGCGGGTACAGCGCGGAGGGATCCATACCACCCGAAAGCGTGCGCCCGGACGGGTTGACCACGAGGTTGTAGGCGCGCGCGAGGCGGGTGATCGAGTCCATTAAAATTACCACGTGTCGACCGATCTCCACCAATCTCTTAGCACGGTCTAATGCAAGTTCCGCCGTGCGGACGTGCGAAGTAACCGGCTCATCGAAGGTCGAGGCGACCACTTCCGCTTCCACAGAACGGTCCATATCGGTCACTTCCTCAGGGCGTTCGCCGATGAGGGCAATGATCAAATGAACGTCGGAATATTTTGTTGAAATAGAGTTTGCAATTTGCTTGAGGATGGTGGTTTTCCCCGTTTTGGGCGGCGAAACGATCAAGCCGCGTTGTCCTCTACCAATGGGTGCAATTAGGTTAATTAATCTTGGGGCTAAAGTCTTTGGGTCGGTTTCCAGGTCAAAACGTTTATCAGGAAAGATCGGAGTCAGGTTTTCGAAAACAGGTCTGCGGGTGGCTTCTTCCGGGTCTATACCGTTGATGGATTCCACTTTGAGAAGACCGAAATGACGTTCACTTTCGCGGGGCGGGCGGACCTGCCCAATGACAAGGTCTCCGGCTCGGAGGTCATACCGCCTTAGCTGTGCCTGGGAGACGTAAACATCCTGATCGCTTATCCTATAGTTGGTGGCTCTCAGGAAGCCGATACCCTCGCTCATGATCTCAAGAATACCGCCGCGTAGTTCAATGCCTTCCTTCTGCGCCTCCGCCTCGCGGATCATCATGGCGAGAGTCTCTTTCTTGAGGCGGTTGGCGTTCGGGATGTTCAATCCCTTTGCCATGGTACGAAGTTTGGAAAGGGGCTCGTTTTCCAGTTCTAGTATTTTCATCTTTTTCTCTTTCGACATGAATGAATTTTCAGGCATTGGCTTGCTTGGAACGCTCGAATTATTCACAGATTCAATCACTGGCTTGGGAGGATTGTTCATTTCAAAGGAAGAGGGGTGATTGTTATTGGTTCTTGGCTGACGTGGGGAATTTCTTCTCGCTGTATTGCTGGGTCTTGTAGATGTGTTGGTAGGCTTATTTGGCATGTGAGTCGATTCGTTGGGATGAGAAATGTGAAAAAACCAGTCCCCGCTTTGGGCTGGTGAATTTCCTTAGCAAGCAAAAAATAAAGTAGGGGTTTCGATCAAGTTTTTCAATTCAATTGGCAGGCATAAAGGAACAACCTGCTCTTTTAAAATTCTGTTGTCAAGGCATCAGGGGAGATGCAAGGATTATAGCACTTCCATGCAGGGGTTGCAAGCAACCATTTTCTAGGTTTTATCGTTGAACATACGATTTTGTAAATTCAAAAAGCGCCGGTAAAAACTTTCACTGCCTGCAAGCTCGGTATGTGTTCCGCGCTCAATGATCTGCCCGTGGTTCATCACGAGAATTTCATCCACGTTTTCGAGCCCAATGAGTCGATGCGTTATGAGCAGCGAAGTCTTACGTCTCATGACAGCGAACAGAGTCTCCAAAACCTGCTTCTCGGTCAGCGGGTCGAGATTGGCGGTGGGTTCATCGAGGATGAGAATGGGCGCATCCTTTATCAACGCGCGCGCAATCGCCAACCGCTGACGTTCCCCGCCTGAGAGCCGCAGTCCCTGCTCGCCGATCATCGTGTCATAACCTTTGGGCAGGCTCATGATGAAGTCGTGGATCTGCGCGGATTTACACGCCGCTTCCACTTCTTCGCGCGTGACCTTCCTGCGCGCAAACCTCAAATTCTCATAAATGGACGTGTTGAAGAAGTAGGTATTCTGTGAGACATACCCGCATCTCGCGCGGACCTCGTCCTGATTCAGCGCTTTGAGCGACTCTCCGCCGAGAGTGATGTCTCCTACTTTATAGTCCCAGAAGCGGAGCAATAAATTTGCGAGGGTGCTTTTCCCCGCTCCGCTCGGACCAACAATGGCGATGGAAGTTGAAGGTTTCAGGTTGAAGGTTACATCTTGCAGGGCGGGTGTGTTTTGGGACAGGTAGGTGAAGGAGAGATTCGAGAATTCGATACTCGAAATTCGCTCATCGAGTATCAAGTATCGAGTATCGTTCTTAATTTCCGGCTCTGTATCCACAACTTCGAATAATCTCTTCGCTGCTTCACGGGAGGCGTTCCACATTTGGGCGGCAAGCGGAAGTGCCATAACGGCTTCAAATGAAGCAAGGGTCAGCAATGTCAACGAAGCCAGCATGGGACCGGGAAGATTCTCGTTCACAATTTGCGGAATGGTGAGGAAAAGTATTGCCCACGTGCCGAGATTGGTGAGCAGTGTTCCCAGCCCCGAGTGGATGCCTGTCACGCGCGCCATGCGGCGTTGTGCGCTCCCGTAGTCGTCTGCGGTGACGGCGATCTGTTTGAGGCGTTCGTCAGCCCGTCCGTAAGCGATGATGTCTGCCATGCCTTGAATGCCGTCCACGAGGCGGGTGTGGAGATCGGCGCGCAGAGTGATGGTCTGTTCGGCGAATTTGCGGCTGGTTAACTGCGCAAATATGGGCAGGAACAAACCGAGGCTGAGGTAAAAGCCCAAGTAAACAGGAGCAAGCAGCGGGTAGAAAGAAGCGAGGAAAATGGCGGTGAAAGTCCCGACGACGATGGCTGTCAACGGGGGCGAAACGACTCGGACGTAGAAATTTTCCAATGTCTCCACATCACCAATGATGCGGGCAAGCAAGTCTCCGGCGCGGAAATTCATCAGGCGGGCGGGCGCAAGGGGTTCGAGTTTTTCGTAGAACCACAGGCGCAAGCGGGCGAGCAGGCGGAAGGTGACGTCGTGCGAGACGAGGCGTTCGAGGTAGCGGAAGACGGCGCGGCTGATGCCGAAGAAGCGCGTGCCGACGACTGCAACGCCAAGCGCCGAAACCGAGGTGGCAATGGCGGCAGTAGAGATGAGCCATGCCGAGGTTCCCATCAACGCCACACTCGAACCGATGGTCGCCGAGCCGATCAGCACGGACAGCGCGACGCGCCCCCAATTGCCTTTGAGAAATTGAAGCAGACGGGGGAGGATGGATTTTTGATTTGCGATTTCCGACTGACGATTGTTGATTGCAGGTTGCGGGTTGAAGGTTGAAGGTTGTTGGGAAGTTGCTTGAGTTTGAAGGTCTTCAACTTGCAACTTGTCGCTTGTAACTTGAAACTCATACGTCTTCACCATGCTTGCATACATGCCATTCTTTGCAAGCAATTCTTTATGCGTGCCCTGTTCGATAATTTTTCCTTCGTCGAGGACGACGATCAAGTCGGACTGAAAGATGGTGTTGAGACGATGTGCGATGGTGATGGTGGTGCGTCCCTGCATGAGCTCGCGCGTGGATTCTTCGAGCAGGGCTTCGGTTTCAGGGTCGAGCGCGGAAGTCGGTTCGTCGAGGATGAGGATGGGCGCATCTTTGAGGAAGGCGCGGGCGAGGGCGAGGCGTTGGGCTTGTCCGCTGGAGAGGCGCGCTCCGCTTTCGCCGATAACGGTTTCGTATTTTTCAGGGAGCGAGTCAATGAATTCATGCAGACGCGCAGCTTTGGCGGCGTTGACAACTTCTTCGTGAGCTGCGTCCGCTTTGCCGAGGCGGATATTTTCGGCAATGGTGGTGTGGAAGAGGTGAGGTTTCTGAGGAACCCAGGCGATGTTGGGTTGCAGGTCGAATGTTGCAGGTTGAAGGTTTCCTTCGGTGGGCTGAATAAAGCCGAGTAATAATTGCACGAGCGTGGATTTCCCCGCACCGGTTTTGCCGACGAGCGCGACATGTTGCCCTTTGTCGATTTTCAGATAGATATTTTGCAGGGCAGGGGCGGTCTCGTTGGGGTAGGTAAAAGAGATATTCGATAATTCGATATTGGATATTCGGTATTCGAGGTTCGAGGTTCGAATATCTTCTTCCGAATATCGAGTATCGCGAATCGGCGTGTCTAGTATTTCATAAATCCGTTTTGCCGCCGTTGTGCCATTCATGCCGGCGTGGAATCTTGCGCCGAGGGCGCGGAGCGGCATGTAAAACTCAGGGGCAAGGATGAGCAAAAAGAGCGCGGGCTGAAAGTCCATGCTGCGGTAGAGGAGGCGGAAACCGATCTCTACGGCAACGATGGCGGTGCTGATGGTGGCGAGCATTTCAAGCGCGAGCGCAGAAAGGAATGTGATGCGCAAAACGCTCAACGTCGTATCGCGGTATTGCTCGGAAATTTTGGCGATGTTCTTCGCCTGTCCCTTTGACTGCCCGAACAACTTGAGCGTAGTCAACCCTTGCAGGCTGTCGAGAAAATGCGCGCTGAGTAGTTGCAGCGTTTCGTATTGGCGTTTGGTGACCACTTCCGCGCCTTTGCCGATGATGATCATAAAGAATGGAATCAACGGCGCGGTGATGAGGAAGACAAAGCCGGTTAATAAGTCGATGGGGAAGACGAAAATAAGAATGGATATGGGAACGAGTGCGGTGATGACAAGCTGCGGCAGATATTGACTGAAATACGCGTCCAGCGCCTCGATACCTTCGACGGCGGCTGTGGTCAGCTCTCCGGTGCGTTGTCCACGCGAGTAGGCGGGACCCAACTTAAGGATGTGGGCGAAGAGCCGTTCCCGCAGGTCGGTTTTGATCTTGACCGCGACGGCGTTGGCTGCAACTTCGGTGAGCCAGCTTAGGAAGGCACGTCCGCTTATGGCGATGAGGATAAAAATGAGCAGGGAGGTGACTTGCGCGAGAGTCTGCTTTTGGAGGAAGACCCCATCCACGACACGGCTGAGGAGCCAGGATTGCCAAATGGTCAGGAATCCGGCTAAAAGTCCGGAGAGAACCGTTAAAGTCAAATTGAGGCGTGTGTTGCGGGTTAGGGAGAGTAGTCTGCGGTGCATTGATAAGACGTCAAAGGTTGAAAGTCAAAGGTTTAAGGTTGAAAGTTTGGGATAAAAAAATTGGCAGGTCGAGGTCAGTATAACCTCCAACCTGCCAACTTTCAACTTGCAACTGATTTAGTAAACGAGGCTGTTCTTGTCGTTGCTGATGCGTTTGCGGAACATGTAGTACGTCCAGCCCTGGTAGGCAAGCACGATCGGAACGAAGATGAGCGCGATGATCGACATGACCGTCAATGTGTACTGTGAAGAGGATGCGTTGTAGATGGTCAGGGAGTAGGCGGGGTTGGTGCTGGAGATCATCACGTTCGGGAAGATCATGCTGAAGAAAGTGACCTGGGTCAGCACGATATTGAGCGCGCTCATGATGAATGCCCAGCCTTCCATTTTGTTGTTGAGGAAGTAGCCGGTGACGAGCAGAACGACCACTGCTGCGATCGGAACGAAGCCGGGGTTGACAACGCCGCGAGCCCAGAAGCCAGCCACGTATGTGAAGATGCCGAGCGCAACGTAGAGCACGCTGCTGACGACCCAGATCTTCTTGGCAGCCGCGTTGACGCGGTCACGCAGTTCGCCTTCGAGTTTGAGACCGAGGAAGTTCGCGCCGTGGAGCAGGAAGATCGCAACTGTGGTCACGCCGCCGAGCAATCCGTAGGGATTGAGCAGGGTGAAGAGGTTGCCGGTGAACATCATGTTCTCATCGATGGGTACGCCGCGCGCAAGGTTTGCAAATGCAGCGCCAAGCAGGAGGGCGGCGAGGAAGGAGCCGATGGCGATCATCCAATCGAAGGTGTGGCGCCATTTCGGGTTGGAGTCTTTGGAGCGATATTCAAATGCTATACCGCGAATGATAAGCCCGATGAGCAGCAGGAACAGCGCGAGATAGAAGCCGCTGAACATGGTGGCATACCAGTGGGGGAACGCGGCGAAGGTCGCTCCGCCAGCGGTGAGCAGCCAGACTTCGTTGCCGTCCCACACGGAACCGATGGTGTTGATGATGGTGCGGCGTTCTTCGTCTTTCTTGCCGAGGAAGGGCAGTAACATGCCCACGCCGAAGTCGAAGCCTTCGAGGAAGTGGAAGCCGATCCAGAGGACGGCGATCAGAATAAACCAGAGGATTTGAAGAAATTCGTAAGACATGGTGTTCTCCTAGTCATCCGCGCCGACAACGGCGGGAGCGACATCAACGGATTCGTGCATGGCAGCATCGGGTCCGGCGACGGCATATTTGCGCATCAGGTAGACCATGGCGCCAGCCAGCGAGCCATAGACGACCACGTACCCGATCAGGGAGATGAGCAGGTCAACGGTGGTGAGGTTGGGGGATACGGCATCCTGCACCTTGAGCAAGCCCTGAACGATCCACGGCTGGCGTCCCATTTCGGTCAGGATCCATCCGCTGGCGTTGGAAATGTAAGGCAGAGCGATGACCCACGGAACCCACTTCATCCACTTGGCGTTTTCGTATTTTCCACGCAGAGCCAGCAGGAAGAGGAAGGTGAGCAGGATCATCAGGAAACCGATCGCCATCATGAAGCGGAAGGTCCAGTAGGTGACGACCATCAGCGGAACATAATCGCCGGGACCGTATGTGGCTGCGTATTCAGCCTGAATGTCGTTCACGCCGCGTACTTCACAGGTGAAGTTGTTACAAGCCAGGAAGCTCAATACCTTCGGCATACGCCATGACCAAACTTCCTGTTTGCCGGTCAGATCGCCGATGGTGAGGATGGAGAAATCGGCAGGCTGGGAGGTTTCCCAGTGCGCTTCGATGGCGGCGAATTTCATCGGCTGGGTTTCGTACATGTACTGTCCGTTGGTGTGACCGCCGAAGAAGACCAGGGTGCTGGCGACCAAACCGACAATCGTAGCGGTCTGGAAAGAGCGCTTGAAGACATCCAAATGGTTCTTACGGATGATGTGGTACGCGCTCACGCCGAGGATGAGGAAACTGGCAGTCGTCAGACCGGCAGCGATGGTGTGCCAGAAGAACAGCCAGCCCTTGGGGTTGGTGACCAACGCAAAGAAATTGACCAATTCTGCACGACCGGTCACGGTGTTGATCTCGTATCCGACGGGGTGCTGCATCCAGCCGTTGGCGAGCAGAATCCACAACGCGGAGAGGTTCGAGCCGATGGCTGCGAGCCAGATCGCCGCACTGTGAACTTTCTCCGGAACCTTGCCTTCACCGAAGACCCACACTCCAAGGAACGTGGATTCGAGGAAGAACGCCATCAACGCTTCAATGGCGAGGGGAGCGCCGAAGATATCGCCGACAAAGCGGGAATATTCAGACCAGTTCATACCGAACTGAAATTCCTGCACAATACCGGTCACCACACCAATGGCAAAGTTGATGAGGAAAAGCTTCCCCCAGAATTTCGCCATCTTATGGAAACTCTCATCGCGGGTCTGGTAGAAGCGTGTCTGAAAGAACGCCACATACCAGGAAAGACCCAAGGTGAGCGGGACGAAGAGGAAATGGTAGACGGTGGTGAGACCGAACTGCCATCTTGAAAGGGTGATTGGATCCATAGATTTGTTCTCCAAAAAATTATAGGCAAACTATATCCAAATTGGTCGAAACCTTGACCATTTTGGTAAACGATTACTGATATTGTAAACATTATGTGTGTCAAAGGAATGTGAACAATGTCACATAAATTCTTGACTGTTGTAATATTTAATTCGGTGAGTGTCACAAATAAGTTTGTCGAGGTGAATATCAATTTGCACAAAAAAACACTCCATTTTGGAGTGTTTTTTTGAAATATTTCAACTTGAATTTATTTTGGGTTCGGGTACGCAGATTCCGTCCCCGGAGCTTCCACCCCATCGATATACCGAACTCCGTACAACTCGCCGTTTACGGTGACGGTATAAACGCCGTGACCGGATACATCCTGGTCGGTGCCCTCAAAACTATGCCATGTGAATGTCAGTTGATTCCCCTCCAGAACGCCGCTTCCTTCTTGAATTCCGCCTGATACAAGCCATTGGAGTTTGTACTCGTTGGGAGCTTCTCCGGCAAAGACGGTCAATGTGCCGCCGTATTGCTCGCCAGTTGGGTCGTTGGCGTTCAGAGCGAATGAACCCAGAATGCTCGGCACATTATCGGCGGGAGCGTCCGCGCCGAGGGGAGCGGGGGGGGTGCGTCCGCAGCCTGAGAGGACTACGGCAATCAATAAAAGTAGGATACTGCTTCGTTTCATATTTCCTCTTCGACGGGCGACACATGAGAACGCATTGCCCATCGTGCAAAATTTATTTTTCCTTCATCGTCATCAAAAAGGCGATGAGGTCTTCGATCTGTTCTTCGGTCAAAATATCGCCAAAGTTTTGGATCATCTGCCCGGAAGGATAACCCGGCACGACAAAAGCATTCGGCTCCACAATGGACTGATGCAGGTATTCTTCAGCCGTCAGCCCCGGCACGCGGTTCCCAGCGCGGTCTGCAATGCCATAGAAGGATGGTCCGATGATGCGCTCATCCTTTTGCAGCGAATGGCAAATGCGGCAGCCCGCGTTCACGCCCGAAGCGGTTTCGTTATAGATCCGTTCGCCCGCCTTCGGGTCTGGGATATGAACATCCCTGAAACTGATGGTCAACGACTGGAGCGGTTTAAGTTCAACCGTCTCGTCAAAGAGCAATTGCACAATGCTTTCATCGGGTCGGTCGTACATCTTGACGGTGATGCGATGTCTGCCGGTTGGCAATTGTATCTGCTCGAAAATGCGCGCGCCCTGATTGATGTGATTATCGGTCGCGGTATACGTCTCGTCGAAGACCAGTTCGTGATCCACTTCCAGCGTGATGCGAATCGGATGGACAAGATCAGGCTCAATGTCAGCAGGAAGCGTCACGTCGTGGATGGCGTATCCGCTGTGATGAGTCATCTGGATCGCGAGCGTTGCATAGTTCGGGTCGAAGAAAGATACCGGGCGATTGCTGAACCAGATCTGAATGGCGGTGACGACAGCCATCACGCCGAGCAGCGGAACGATGAAGCGGATGTGGCTTTGGTTTGGGATGAATTTGAAGGCGTTCGCCTCAGACTTGGATTTTGACTTGATCGCTTTCCCGAAATCTGTAGGCGCCGCCCAGGCAGTTTCGATCTGCGGGATAAAGTTGGGCTTGAGCTTCGGAAGCCGCTCGCCTGTGACGCGCTCATTCAACCAGACGTTCCCTTCGCGGTTGGCGCAGTCTTCCGGCGGGCAGCCGATGAATTGCACATCGCTCGCGCCTGCTTCCAACGCCTGCGCAGCGAGATTGGGATTCGCCATCGCAATGCAGGTCAGCGGTACGATGTAAGTTTCCGGGTCGTTGAAGTGGTCGCCTACACCGTGCAAGGCGTGACGCTCACAAGTGAACACAACTTTTATATTCTTCTTTTCGGCAACTTGTTCGAGCGTGGTCTTCCACATCGGGTCGAGGGGAATATCGCCGAAGGTCAGGGCGTTATCGGGGCAACTGCCGATGCACACGCCGCAGGAGACGCAAAGCGCAGGGTCGATCTCCGCCTGAAATTTGGGACGTGCGCCATCCGTGCGCGGCACCATTTTGATGGCATTATATGGACAATCGCGTTCGCAGAGCGTACAGCCGTCGCAATGAGCCAGATCCACTTGAATGGGTTTGAGCGCCTTGGCGCGCGGCATGATCCACGGCAGAGCGAGCGCAATGCCGACGATGAAGAGCAGCACACTCCAGAAGAGCGCCTGCGGTCCGCGCAGGAAAGTGGGGAGGTAGAAAAGGTAAAAGAAGTCGATGGGCGTTGACGTTGGAAGCTGCGTTTTGCTCAGAGGCGGAAGCATACCAACAGGGAAGAGCGCGGCAGCCACGAGGATCACAAAAATCGAAATTGCCATCCAATATTTGGGCGGCAGCCATTTGGCGCGGCTCATTCGTTTAAGGTGCAACCAGAGGAAGTAGCCGACCAATGCGGACAGCCCAAGGTGCAACACGACGACAAGCAGCATGAAAACCCAGCCCGTGCCTGCCGCCTCACCGACGAGATGGTCTACGATGAAGGTTTGTCCGCTTTTGAAATTGGCGAGTACCTTGAAGAGTGACTGGTTCAGGACTTGTGCGCGTTCATCCCAAATGAGCCAGTAGCCGGTAATGCCGATTGCCCAAACGACAACTGCCATGCCAACACCGGTCAACCAGGCGAGCCAGCGGGGTCCGCGGAAACGGTCCTGGAAGAAGGTACGCCATCCGTGCAGCAGGGCGAAGATGACGGCTGCGTCCGATGCGTAGCGGTGCATGGCGCGGATGATCCGCCCGACGAAGTTCCCTTCGATGCTCGATACGGCATTGTACGAGAAGGTGAACCCGAACGGATAGAACATGGTCAGGTAGATACCTGTCAATAGGATGACCACCAATAGGAAGATGGTGATCGTGCCCGTGTGGTAAAGCGGATTGAAACGCGGGTCATTGATCAGCCAGTTGAGAGGCGCTTCAAGGCGGAGGGAAATGCCCTCGAAGAAATTGAGCAGCTTCCGGCTTGGGTTGTTGAGGCGCGCGTTCCAATCGACGCTGGGATTGCGTTCGGTGAGAGAGTCGGTCAATTGTTTTTTAGCGGGGGGAGTATTCATGTGCAGTTTCAATCGTCATGCATTTCGCCCGTACAAAATTAATAAGAATAATTGCAAAAGATATGGGGGCGAAATTAAATAAAAAAGAGAAGGTGACAGCCACCCGTGCGGATGACTGTCACCTATTTTCAGATTACCAAACCCGGAAGCCGGGGGAGGTGAGGGAGATGTTCTTGATCAGATCAAAGAGAACAGGTCCATAAACAACGACGATCAGGGCGAGGGTGCCGTAGATCCACGGAGCCCAGCGGTCGAGCCATTCGGGCGTGAGGGAAACATCCTGCAGGGATTCTGCAACGGGAACTTCCACTTCGGTTTCCACGGTCTCTTTGTTGAGAGCGGTCTTGAGCATCACCAGCAGGTAGATGAAGCCGCTGAAGAAGAGGATCGCGCCTCCAATGCCGACCTGAATGAGGCGGCTGTTCCATTCGGCAGGGACGTAGGGGGCGAGGTTGAGCGGAACGCGGCGGGGAGCGCCGAGCAGACCGAGCACATGCATGGAGTTGGAGAAGATGATCATGCCAACGAACCATGCCCACGCTTGAATGGTCGCCCATTTGGGCTGCCAGAGTTTCTTCCCGGTGAGGTACGGCAGCAGCCAGTAGGAGATACCCATGAAGCTCAGGGTCACGCCGGTAGCCACGGTCAAATGGAAGTGACCGGGAATGAAGGCGGTGTTGTGCAGTACAAGGTTGATGTTGTAGGAAGCATTCGCCAAACCGCCGATGCCGCCGAAGAAGAACAGGATGCCAGCCAGCAATTGGGCAGCCACGGAAGGATCGCTCCAGTTCAGTTTGCCGATCCAGGCGAGAGCGCCTTTGCCGCCGTTCTTGCGCGCGCCATGTTCAAGGGATGCGACTACGGTGAAGGCGGTCATCATGGAGGGGAAGAACACGCCGAAGGTCAGCATCGAGTGGATGAACTTCCAGGCGGGGGGAACGCCGGGGTCCACGTATTGGTGGTGGAAGCCGAGCGGGGTGGAGAGAATGAGGAAGATCCAGAAGGCGAGGCGGGCGAGAGTGTCACTGAACATCTTGCCATTGCCAGCCTGCTTGGGGAGGAACGCGTACCAGGAGATGTAGGCAGGCAGCAGCCAGAAGTAGACCAACGGGTGACCCGTGAACCAGAAGTAGGTACGGGCAAGCTGCGGGTCCACGCCTTCGATCAATCCGAGCGACCAGGGCAGGAGCATGGTCAGAATCTCGGTGGCAACGCCCAGCGTACAAATCTGCCAGAGAAGAGTAGTGATGAGGGATGCAAAAGCAATGAAGGGGGTGCGTTCGTTCGCGTTCTCTTTGCGCCAGGCGAGGTAGGTGGTGAACAAGCCCCAGCCTTCAACCCAACTGCCGACGACGACGAGGGTCAGACCGACATAGAAAGCCCAGTTCGCCTTAAGCGGGGGATAGAAGGTGAAGAGCACGGTTGCCTGATTGGTCAGGATCGGCACTGCGGCGGTGACCACACCGACGACCATCATCCAAAAACCAACCTTGTTCAAGACGGGGTTCTTGAGGGGGCGTTTCAAACCGAAGATGACGTTGAAGGTCAGGAAGCCCATAATGAAGAAGGTGGTCCAGACCAGAGCGTTCAAAACGCCGTGAACGGTAAGACCCTGATAGTAGGATTTGATCAACGGTCTGAGGTAGGGATAAAAATCCCAGCCTGCGTGTTCGAATGCCTGCAGAGGTCCGAATAAACTACCGACCGCAAGCGCAAGGATGGCAACCAAAAGGTGTGAGCCGATGAATTTCTTTTCGGCAGTGGATACTTGATATTGTTTCATAATGTCTCTCTTTTACCTATGGTGTAACAGTGATCGCGCCGTACATCACGCCATGACCGCTTCCGCAGTATTCGGTGCAGATGTAGTTGTAGGTTCCGGGTTTGTCGAAGTGAATGGTCAGCTTTGAAACCTGCCCGGGGATGACCATGAAATTGGCGTTGGTGTTCTGGATCTTGAAACCGTGCTGCACATCCGAAGAGGTGACATAGAAGGTGACAACGGAACCGGCAGGAACGGTCAACTCCTTGGGAAGGTATTCCCAATTGGGGATCGCATGCGCCAGAATATAGGCATCATATTTGCCGGGCGCGATCTCGCGCAGACCGGGGTTCGACCACGGGCTGCTGGGGTCGGTCGCAACGGTACGCGGGTCCACGCGCTGTTCAGGTGCAGGAACCTGGATGCCCATTCCAAAGGCTGCCACACTGACTGCGGTGGCAAACAATACGAGCAGGATGGCGCTGAAGATCAACCAATTGCGCTCATAGACATCGATGTGCATTTTCTGCGTGCTCATAGTGTGCCTCCACGTTGAACAAGGATCACATAGATCGTTGCCCAAATTGCGATGAGTGTTACAACAAAGATAGCCAGAACTGCGATCGTGCCAGTCGGGCGAAACTCATCGTCTTCTTTATCTTTTTTCGCCATGATACATTCTCCTCTTAAAATTAGAAATTAGGATGACTACCGCTTCATGCGGCGCCGCAAACTGCGGAGGGGGAAATTGGGCTTTTTCCTCGCTGGAGAGCAGGTCCACCTCCTTATTGCCTTAACATGTACTTCAGATCATCGGCGATCTCCTGGGAGGTCACGCCGAATGGAAATACCAACTTCAAATAGCCTTCGCGGTCGAGAACGAGCAATGTCGCTGTGTGGTCGATCAGATAATCGGTGGCGGAAGAGCCTTCGGTTTTCTGATAATAGATCCCGTAGAGCGAGGCGATCTCATCCAGTTGTTCCTTGGTACCTGTAATGCCAATAAAGGTGGGGTAAAAGTGACCTACGTACTCTGCCAGCTTGTCAGGAGTATCGCGCTCGGGGTCGAGCGACACCATGATGAGCTGGACGTCATCCGCTTTTGTGCCGATATCACGCAGCGCCTGCGCCACGTTGGCGAGCGTTGCGGGGCAAATATCGGGGCAAAAGGTATAACCGAAATAAACAAGAACGAGCTTTCCACGGAAGTTGCTGACGGATACGTCACCGTTTGCGCCGGTAAGGGTGAAGTCATAGGCGCGTTCGGGCGACTGGATGACCGTCCCGTGGAAGGTGTGCGGGCGGAGATAGATAAAGCCAAAAACCAAACCCAAAATAACAGCAAATACACTAGCAAATATCTTTAGTTTCATTGATGATTTCTGTGAATTATGGAGCGTAACAAAGGAATAGATGTGCGGCTTCGTAAGCCAGTTTCGCCGACCCGGTACTGTTTTTAACTTCTTCTGCTAACACGCCAAGGTGACGAAGGATACGGTCTGCGTCGGAAACCTGGGTGGAGTAGCGGTATTCGGCGCGGATGATGCCCCAGCCGTCCACCAGGACATAGCCGGGGTCGAGGGCAAAGTTCCCATTGCCTTTGTCTTCATAGTAGGTTTCGAAGCCCGAGCCGACAACCGTCTTAAGCAGGGACTTGTTTGTGGTGGTGGCGAACTTCCATTGGTTGAAGTCCGCGCCGAGGGCTGAGCCGTAGGTTTTTAGCGCCTCTGGTGTGTCGCGGTCTGGGTCGATGGAGATGCTTACGAATGAGACCGGAATATCGCCGAGGTCCACTTCATTCAGACGGGATTGCACTTCCTGCAGGGTTGCGTTGGCGGTGTTGCAGGGTTCGTCGCAGTTGGTGTAGATGAATGAATAGAGGACGAACTGTCCGCGCATGGCCTCGCTGGTGAATTCCTGATCATCCTGATCGATAAAGCTGTATGCCGGGGCAAGTCGCATCCGCGGCAGGACCTGGATGGGCTGGAAAATTTTGAAAGCGAAGGCAGATACTACAAGCAAACCGGCTACGACATATAAGCCGTTGAAGAGATACTTGTTCATGCAGAAACGGTTCCGGTGAGGGAAATTTTCTGGTTTGTAGGATCAAGACTGAGCGGGGATGAGGCGGAGTGTTGAGTGATGGTGGTTTCGATGAGATGACCATCCCTCACCAATTGTTCGAACGTCACATTGGACATTTCCGTTCTGAGCATGTCGCTGAGGCGTTTCCACTGGCAGTTGACCGGGCATTTGTTTTCAAATGGGCAGTCGCCTTGTTTGAGGACGCAGTCTGAAAGGATGATGGTCCCTTCGAAGTGTTCCACGATCTGTAAGAGGGTGATTTCGCTGGGAAGGTGGGCGAGGGAGATGCCGCCATCGCGACCTGCCTGCGTTTCAATGAAGCCGCCGTTTGCCAGTTCTGCTACAATGCGCTGAAGCAGGGAAGGGGGAATCAGCATTTCTCGCCCGATCTCGGAGGTGGGCAGGCGGGTACCTTGGGGCTTCTTGGAGAGAGCCAGCACCACGCGGACGGCATAATCAGTTTGGCGGTTTACTCGAAACATAAGGTCCCTTCTTAACTTTGACATAATTCGTCAACGTTTACAAAGATTGTAAGGATTTCACGGGCTCTTTGGACGTGTTATTAATCACATTGTCACATGACAAATGTCTTTTATTCATTTACGGTTCGTGAAGTATATATGACAACATTTGTCTGAATTAAATTTTGATTTTGGCGTCATTCTGGGTGCGTTCTTGGTTTGTTTCAAAGAATATTTGCGATTGTCTCAAAGACCCTTTGTTGCTGTTCATATCGGGAGGGAGATGTATCATCACCTAAAGTTGGTGCGTTGATAAATGAAAATGGGGAGTGTCCATCTTGGAAGACAAGGAAATTCTTCACCACAGAGGGCACAAAGTTCACAGAGAAAAATAAAGGGGAATCTCTGTGAACTCCATGTGCTCCGTGGTGAATATCCACTACAGTACTTCCAAATATTGATACTTCTCAAAATGAGATAGAAGGTTTTTGCAGCGAATTACGCGAATTTTCGCGGATTTCTTTTCAAAAATTCGTTTGATGTGCATTCGCGGTTGATTTTCTGGCTTTCGACAAATATCAAAAAGTAGCGTCTTGGGCTAATGAGTGTTTCCTTATTGGAGAATTATTCGCCAGATGTGAATGATATAATTTTCAAAATTCAACTCAGAGGTAAGCAATGATAGATCCCGTTTTGTTTAGTTTTAAATTGTTCAACTTCCAGGTTCAGTTGACCTGGTATGGTTTGATTGTGATGTCGGGCGTGCTGATCGGCGCGTGGTTCGCGGAGCGTGAAGTGCGCCGCCGCGGCGAAAATGGGGAAGTGCTCATCGATGCAATGGTGTGGGCTGTTGTGGCTGGTATTGTCGGCGCACGCTTGTGGTATGTGATGAATGCCATCATTGGCGGCAACACTTCCTATATTGAAGACCCAATGTCCATCATCCGCCCGCCGATCGCGGGGCTGCACTTCTTTGGCGGTTTGCTCTTCGGCGCCATCGTTCTCATCATTTATCTGCGTAACAATGGATATGACGTCTGGCTGTTCATGGATGCGGTCGCTCCGGTTGCCCTGTTGGGACAGGCGGTCGGCAGATGGGGAAATTTCATCAACCGCGAATTGTACGGACCTCCCACCAACCTTCCCTGGGGTGTTTTGATTCCCGCCGACCACCGCCTCTTGCAATACGCGGACCTGAGTCAGTATCCCGTTGATACGACTCGTTTCCACCCGACGTTTTTCTACGAGATGATCCTCAATGTACTGGCGTTTCTCTTCATCATGTGGTTTTCCCGCCGTGGTGATGAAGACCCGAAGCCGGGCACACTCTTTGGGTTGTGGCTGATCTTCGCCGGATTTATTCGCGTCTTCATTGAATTCTTCCGCCCCGACCAGCCGAGGATCGGCAATACGTTCATCACCACGTCCATGCTGGTGGCTTTCCTGATGGGTGTGGCTGGCGTTGTTCTGCTTTTGGTCCGTTATGGAAAATTGAAGCTTGCCATGGCTGAAGGCTGGGAAGAAGAATATCAGGTCAAGGAAGTCAAGAAGCCTGTTTCTTCGCGGACTGCCAAAGCCAAAGTTGAGACCGTTGAATCTATTGAAGTTGAGGAAGTCAAAGAGCCTGTCGCCAAACGAAAGGCGGCTGCCAAAAAGCCAGCAGCCAAAAGCACGACGACTGCAAAGAAAACGACAACGAAGAAAACTTCAGCCAGCAAGCCTGCGGCGAAAAAGTCAACGACTACCAAGCCTGCGGCACGAAAAAAAGCCAGTAAATAGTTTTTAACAAAAAATCACCCCGAAGCCAATTCGGGGTGATTTCGTTTTAAGAGACGTTGTAATTATCTGTCCAGTTCCACGCGTTCGACGGGTGCCATTTCTTCGCGGGTTTCAAAGTGGAAACGTTCGAAGATGTCCTTGTAGCTTTCCACGATCTGCTCGCGGGTGAATCCCATTTCTTCGAACGAGTAGGAATGGTCACTGCTGAAGGTGAGCGTCTCTTTGACTGCCTGGTCGATGATGCCGTCCAGACCGGGTTTATCGGGATAGCTGAACTGCTCATAGAACCCGCGGATGACCGCCTCAGGGCGTTGGATCAAATCGTCGTAGTTGACGATCAAGTGTCGGGGGGAGGGATGCGAGTCCAAATAACGGAGGGGATAACGGTACCAGTGTTGGGTCATTTCGAGGATTTCGTCGATGTAGAAATATCCATTGTTCGGACCCGTAAATTGACTGCGGGCGTAGTTGATCCACGAAACGGTGGAGGGGAACATGTCGAGCGGATTGCGTGCGAGGTAGAGGATGCGCGCATCGGGGAAGAATTCCGTCAGCGTTTCGATCTTGGCGCTGAAAGCGGGATTCTTCGCGACGAAATGTTTTTTGCCCGTGGCGTACATATGCCGCTGCAGCATCGACTTGTAGAATGTCATGATGCGTTTTTTGTGTTCAGGGCTGAGCGCTTCGTCGAAATGAATATAGTCGGGGAACTCGTCCATGAAAGGGAAGAGGAAGGTGACGAAATATCCGTCCCAGATGTGCATGTGGATGTTCTCATCCTCTTCGGGCTGGAAGAACGAAATGGGGTGTATCTTGAGTTTGCCGAGCGTGGCGCGGTCAAACGCGAACAGGATGCGATGCAGAATGTTGTTGAAATATTTTTTATCCAGCCGTGCAATGAAATATGTGATCTTCTTTTGCGTAACGGACGGCGTCAGGTAAATATCCCATGTGGTCAGGCTGGTGAATGTTTCCGAGTCGCGGGAGAGCAGGCGGTGGAGAAATGTCGAGCCGCTGCGGAAGTTTCCCAGTATGAAGAGCGGTTTTTCGATGGGTTGATTCTTGTAGTCGGGGAAGAGAATATCGTCGAGCCAGAAGAAGAACCAGTGCATCAGTCCGCCGAGGGGCCAGACCAGATAGAACAGGGTCAGGAATGTAAGTCTTTTTTTTGTGAGGCGGGCGGGGGTGTTTTTTGAGTTGAAAAAGGAACGGTAGAATGTTCGCCAGAACAGTCGAAAGTTATATTTCATTCAGGGCGGGATCCTTGGGTATTGATTGTGCGGTGTTGCTCGCAGCTAAATAATTCTATCAGGTATTGTACTTTTGAGATTAACACTTTTTGAACGATGCGGGATACGCAAACTATTTGTTCTTCTCAATGAAATCTTTAATACGCTGCAGCATTTCTCCATGCGCGGTCTGCGCCTGTTTGAACGCATAATCGAACAACAGGTCGGGCGCTTTCATCGTGATGGTCTCGTGCAGTGTCACTCCATTTTGAGTCAGCGTGATCTTTGTCAGATTTTCCACATGGGTATTCGGAGATTGATATGCCTGCGTATGAACGGTATCTTCCGTCACGGAGATAATATCCGCCTGATACTTGATCTTGAATTTGAACGGACCCCACTGCAAATTATCGGTGATGAAATATCGGCGCACGCCGGCGGGTTCGTCCTTGGCGCGCTCCACTTTTTCGATCAACGGGTGGATCTTGTGATGCTGGCTGTAATCTGCGATCAGGTCAACGACCGTTTTGACATCCGACTGGATGAAGATCTCTTTTTCGAATTTACCTTGTTTCATGCGCGTGATTATACACCCGCCAAAATCACCGCCTCTTACCGGACTTTGAACTGGTCGCTGTTCCCGATGCTTATTCTCGTCTTGAGGTTTATCTCTGCGAATGGATGTACAATTTGCAGCGTTAACCAAAGGAGAACATTATGAGTGACGAATTTTTAACGTATGCAGCAGCACAAGATTACATTACATCCCTTGTCCCGCCGCGCGAAGCGGAACTGGTGGAAATGGAAGCCTATGCCGAAAAGAACGACTTTCCCATTATCGGTCCGGCGTGCGGATATTATTGTTATCAACTGGCGCGGATGATGAAGGCGAAGTCCGTTTTTGAATTGGGGTCGGGGTACGGCTATTCCACGGCGTGGTTCGCGAAGGCGGTGCGTGAGAACGGCGGCGGAGTCGTGCATCACACCGTCTGGGAGGATGAACTGTCTGAAAGGGCACGCAGGCATCTCGTCAAGTTGGGAAGCGCAGACCTGGTCCACTTCCACGTCTCGGAGGCAGTGGAGGCGCTCACGCAGACGGAAGGTCCGTTCGATATTATTTTCAACGATATCGATAAGCAGGCGTATCCCGCTTCGCTGCCAGTCATCAAAGAGAAATTGCGCAGCGGCGGTTTGCTCATCATCGATAATATGCTTTGGAGCGGACGCATTTTTGATTCAAAAGACACATCGCCATCCACGCAGGGCGTGCGCGAATTTACAAGATCGATCATTGAAGATATGGATTGGATCGTGTCGCTTGCGCCGATGCGGGATGGCATGATCGTGGCATATAAAAAATAAATTCACACCAACGAGGAGATATGACAAACTTCAATAACACACCGGATCGCCGAAAGAATATCAACATTACAAAATGGTCTTATTATGGAAAAGACGTCCTGCCGATGTGGGTGGCAGATATGGATTTTCCCGCGCCGAAACCGATCCTCGATGAATTGCACAAACGCATCGATCATGGCGTGATGGGCTATGAGATTCCTGCCAGACCTTTGCAGGAAATTGCCGCCGCCCGCATGGATCGACTCTATCGCTGGAAGGTGGACCCCGATGCCGTGCGGGTGGTAACCGGCATCGTCAGCGGATTCAGCGTGGCGGCGCGTGCGTTCTGTTCGCCCAAAAAGGGCGTGGCGATGCAAACGCCTGTGTATAACGAATTCCATGAAGTAAAAAACAATGTTGGAATCCCGCAGATCGATATTCCTCTTGTGAAGAATATCAAAGGCAATATCCTGAAATACGAGATCGATTGGGACTTGTTCGAAAAGCGCGTTAAGAAGGCTGGCATGTTCCTGCTTTGTAATCCGCACAACCCGTTGGGGATCATTTTCTCGCGCAAGGAATTGACACGCATGGCGGAGATCTGCATTCGAAATGATGTCTTGATCGTTTCGGACGAGATCCATTCGGAGTTGATATTGGGCGAAAATAAATTCACGCCAATGGCAAAGCTTTCACGTGAGATTGAGAAGCATGTCATTACGCTGGTTTCGCCTTCCAAAACATTCAACGTCCCCGGTTTGTTCTGCGGATTTGCGATCATCCCCGATAAGGAACTGCGCGATCGTTATACAACGGAGTTGGAGCATTTGCGCCTGCATGTGGGCAGCATGGGACTCCATGCTGCGTATGTTGGTTTCTCAGGCAAATGCGACGGCTGGCTGCGCGATCTGAATCGTTATCTTACGGGGAATCGTGATTTTCTCGTTGATTATGTGACCAAATACATGCCGAACGTCCGCACCACGATACCCGATGCAACCTATCTTGGCTGGCTCGATTTCACCCAAACCGAGATCGAAGGCTCGCCTTTCGAATTTTTCAAAGAAAAAGCGAAAGTTGCCCTTAGCGAAGGAAAAATATTTGGAAAAGAAGGCGCCGGGCATACGCGCATCAACTTTGGCACATCGCGCGCCATTTTGAAGGAAGGGTTGGATAAAATGCGAAAGGCGATGGAAAGTATTTAATGTGAGTAATGGTTGATTTTGAAAATATTACTTACCCGGTTTTGAAGTTATTTGGGTAGTTAGTGTGTTTGAAAAAATAACGGCGGATTTTATCCGCCGTTATTTTTTTAATTTCTCGAGGATTATTTTGCGTAACTCTGCCTGAACCGAGTCCCAATCGCGCTCAGAGTTGACCACCACCCAGCGTTCCGGTTCCGCTTTGACCATTTCCAAATACCCCGCGCGGACCCGTCTGTGGAATTCGACGGTGTAGGCGTCCATGCGGTTCCACTCGACTTCGTTCTGGGTTTTGCGCTTCAAGCCGACTTCCACATCGAGATCGAGCAGAACGGTGAGATTGGGCGTCAATCCGCCGGTGGCGTATTTGACCAATGCCCGAACTTCATCCAGGTTTTGCTGATGCCCATAGCCCTGATAGGCGATGGTCGAATCATAATAACGGTCAGAGATGACAATTTCCCCGTCCGCGAGGCGCGGCTTGATGACCTGTTCCACGATCTGGGCGCGTGCCGCCTGGTAGAGCAGCGTCTCCGTGCGCGGATGCATTTCCGCGTTCTTCATATCATGCAGCACATCACGGATCTGTTCGCTGATGGACGTCCCGCCGGGTTCGCGGGTGGGAAAAACGGTATGTCCCTTCTCGCGCAGAAACTCAACAAGGTGTGGAATATGGGAAGTTTTGCCCGAACCTTCGGGACCTTCAAGGGTGATGAACATAAGCAGAAGTATAAAGTAAACAGATGAATGGGGGAATGGTCTTTTTTATAACCGTTTTTAAACGCAAGAATCACTGTATTAGACCTGTTCACATGTTTACAATTTTCATACATCTTTCTTAACGTGGTTTCAGCTTAAGCCTGAAGTTTTTAATCAAGATGTCATTTTCGAGGACTACGATTTTCGTTGTGCTAGGAGGCATGAATGTCAAAGAAAAATATTCTTTATCTTTTATTGGTTTTCGTCATTGCTGGCGCATCCGCATTGACAGGTGCGGCGGCGGGCGGCTTTGCGGTTTTTCAGGCAGTCGGTACCCGGCAAATTGCTGATCAGGCGGTTGTTGATACAACCATGCAGGGACGTCAAGCCAGCCAGTCTCTTGTGCTTGATTCAACCGATATTGAGACTTCCATTACTCAGGCGGTACAGGCGGTTTCTCCCGCTGTAGTGACGGTGGTTGGAACGGTTCAAGGTCAGTCCACTTTCTTCGGACAGACCGGCGATCAAACCGTGAGCGGAAGCGGGTTCTTCATCTCCGACCAGGGCTATGTGTTGACGAATAACCACGTTGTGGATGGAACCGATACGGTCAAGGTTGTTCTCGCGGACGGCACGGAAGAATCAGCCAAGGTTGTTGGCACAGACCGATATTCCGATATCGCCATTCTAAAGGTCGATGGAAGCGTTCCCGCCGTGGCAAAACTGGGCGACTCCAGCCTGCTCCAGTCGGGTGAGACGGTCATTGCCATCGGCTCTCCTCTTGGCGACTTCAAGAATACTGTGACCGTTGGCGTTGTCAGCGCAACGGATCGTTCCATCGACTCCGGTCAGGGCTACGAGATAGAAGGTTTGATCCAAACCGACGCAGCCATCAACCACGGCAATTCAGGCGGTCCGCTTGTGAACCTTGCCGGTGAAGTGATCGGTATCAATACCTTGATCGTGCGCAGTTCCGGCTCCAGCGGTGACGTGGCGGAAGGCTTGGGATTTGCGATCTCAGCAAACACAGCTCAGGTCGTTTCAAAACAGATCCTCGCCAATGGATACGTCTCACGCCCGTTCATGGGAATCAGCTATCAGGCGATCTCCCCCGATATCTCTGCCATGTACAATCTGCCGGTCAAATGGGGCATTTACGTGCAAAAGATCGTGGACGGAAGCCCTGCCAGCAAATCTGGTTTGCAGGAAGGCGACATCATCGACAGTTTGGGTGGTGTCCAGCTTGACGAGACGCATCAGTATCTCAACATGCTTTACACCTACAAACCCGGCGACACGGTCTCGCTCGGCGTCTTGCGTAATGGCAAAGAGATGACCATCGATATTACACTCGGCGAAACCAGCCCAACCTAATTCTCCTCCTTAGGAAAATCAAACGGGAGCAGAGGTTATCTGCTCCCGTTTGATTTAAATTTACAAGGGCAGGGTACCCTGCCTTTATAAATTATTCTCTAAATATCCTCACATGCCTTCGCGGTTCCTTCCCATACGAGTGAGAAACCAATTCGGCATTGCGCGCCATCTCGTGCTGCAAACGGCGCACAAGCGACGGTCCCGGCGGCAGGTCAACAAAACGCTCGCCGTTCAAGACCGCGCTGATGGCTTGCTGAGTCTGGTCGCGGATGTCTTCCATGTTGTCGCGCTGTACGTGCTCGGTCAGGTTGTACAAGTCGCTGACGAACTGCTCCACCTGCGAAACCGAATTTGCGCGCAGCACATAGATTGGCAGCCCGCGTGACTCAGCATCCATAATAGTATGCTCGCGGTTGCGGTAATACGTCCGCAGCGTTACCAACACATCGGCTTCGTTTGCATCGGTCACAATCACGGCTGGTACGCCAAGTCTTTTTGCGGCTTGCTGAAGTCGATTCCGCGCCACGCCGTACGCGAAGATTCGGATGGTCTGCAACTTTGCGCCAACGTTCGGGACCTGCATCGGCTGGGATGAAACTTCACTGGATGAAGGAGCAGGCTGACGTCGAGTGCGAAGCGGAGTCTTCGTCGGCGCTTCCCCCCGGACTTTGGGCGGAGGTGCGGCTTTCTCGATCTTTATCTCGCCGGATGCTTCCCGCGTGCGAATCTCCGGCGGGATGGGTGTGTCGCGCAGCAACGCATCGACCGAGGTCATGATGTCGGTGTGGACGGCGAAGCGCTCGCGGTGTTGAATTTCGATGAGCACGTCAAAGGTAGGCGGCGCGCGTCGTTCGAGGACGGTCTTCTGCGTACCGCGGCGGCGGGCTTCTTCGTCTGAAAGAGTCACTGCTTCGATGCCGCCGACCAGATCGCTGAGAGTGGGGTTGAGCAAAAGGTTGTCGAGGGTCTGACCGTGCGCCGTGCCGATGAGCTGCACACCGCGTTCTGCGATGGTGCGCGCGGCAAGGGCTTCGAGTTCGCGCCCGATCTCGTCGATGACGATGACTTCGGGGTTGTGGTTCTCGACTGCTTCGATCATCACCTCATGCTGAAGCATCGGCTCGCTGACTTGCATACGGCGCGCCTTGCCCACGGCAGGATGCGGCACATCGCCGTCGCCGCCGATTTCGTTGGAGGTATCCACGATGACCACGCGTTTGCTTTCTGCAAGGATGCGGGCGGCTTCGCGCAGGAGCGTGGTTTTGCCAACGCCGGGGCGCCCGAGGATCAAAACGGATTTGCCCGACTCGATCAGGTCCTGGATGATATCCACTGTGCCGTACACGGCACGACCCACACGGCAGGTTAAACCGACAATGACTCCCAGTCGGTTGCGAATGGCAGAGATGCGGTGAAGCGTACGCTCCATACCGGCGCGGTTGTCGGCGTCGAATTTGCCGATGCGCTCGGTCACATGATCGATCTCGCCGCGGGTGATCTCTTTTTCAAGCAGGGTTATCTCATTCTCCACAAAACGAGCCGTGGGAACGCGCCCAAGGTCTATGACGATCTCCAGCAGTTTTTCGCTGTTGTTCGCCTTTTCAACGGCGTGACGAAGATCTGCCGGGAGGACATCCAGAAGCACTTCGAGGTCGTCTGTAATTCTGTGTTGTGTCATATATTAAGTTTCTAGATAACGCCAATGTTCAAGTGGCGCAAAGGGTCATGGAAAAAAGAACGGTAATATAAGGCTGCGTACAAGATAAGGACGCGGCTTGCTTTAAGTGTGAGTGGGGAAGTGTATATGGATCATAACGGAGTACCTGCCTTTCCGGGGCGTCACATGCAGAGTTTCATGTGTCAGGCAACAACTGCCATCGTGTAGCGGCAGGGACATTATAGCAGGGTGCGGGTTAACGGATAGTTAGAGGTATATATTAATTCCATGAATTGTCTGACCAATTGGGTGCAATATTGTCAGACATTGGCTGCCGGGATTGTCCCTGCTTGTTATTTTTGAGCCAATTCTTCAGTACGAGATATGCCACTGGCAGACTGATGCTCAACCCCGAAATGCGGATTGTTTTGCGGTTTGCCAGATTTAGCGCGACAAAATAATGTTTGCCGTTGCGGGTGCGGGTGAATGAAAACTGGACTGATGAAATCTCGTCCGCAGTCAGGTTCTTTTCATTAAAGAGATATTTCAGTGTAAGCGTGTTGCCGTCCAATGATATCGACCGTGGCGCAGAGAGGGACAGTGCGCCAACGACCAGAATAACGATCACCATGATTACCAGCGGAAAAAAGCTGAAAGTGGAAGTGTCCGAAGTGCTGGAGATCGCAACCATGAATCCGACCACCATTCCAATAACGATGATCATGACGATGAACAATTGCGCGATGGAACCGGCTCCGCGTCTCATTTCGTTGTACTCCATTGGGGAGAAAAGGTCCGGGCGTTTCGCGCCGATGACTTCGATAATCTCTTCATAGCCAGGGACTTCCGGGCTGGGAGACACGGTCACATCTTCGTCGAAGTTATGCAGCTTGATGCGATACCCGCGTCCCGAAACGCGGCGGATCTCACTCCAGCGAAGGGTATTCAACCCGAAAATATTCTGCGTGGAAATCTCATCGTCAGAGATGATCGTCTTCGAAAGGTAGGTAAGAGTGGCGATACCGAAAACTAAACCGACCACAGCCATCAATGGAACGACAACAACCCCTCCAACTGCATTGAAATTAAAGAAAAGGACCGTGCCGATAAAGAGGAAAAGCAGCAAAAAGATGATTGGCAGAAATACGGAGTGCTTATATACGCGGGGTTCGTTCATGGGAATCCTCTTCGCAAACTGATAATTTTAAAAACTCTTATATTCTCTACGAAAACCAACTGCAGTGGTTTCACTTCTTAATCGTAAAGTGTTCAAATTGTAATTCTTATTCTCACATCCTGCCTGCCTTTATTCGCGCAACCGCATGTATAATTGAAGCATGTCCATGTCAGAAGATCCCATTCTGCCGGCTGGAACTCCGCAACAGGAAGAACCACCTGCACCTGCGCCGCGTCCACCGGCCCGTCGCAGACGCGCAACGCGCCGTTCCCATATCCCCACCGATGCAGAAGGACAGGCAGCGTTAATCGCGTCACTTGCGCGGCGCGCCTATCCCTCCATTGAGCTGTTCATATTTTCGCTGGTGTGCGGCGCCATCCTTGGGTTGGGCTACCTGCTCGACTCACAAGCGGTGTTATTGGTCGGCATTCTTGTCGCGCCGCTTATGACTCCCTGGGTGGGTTTTTTACTTGCCCTGCTCACAGGCTCTTTACGCTTTTTATTCGAAACGGTCATGGCGCTTTTCATCAGCGTCGTTTTCGTTTTTCTGGGAGGCTTGCTTACGGGGTTTGCAGCACGCCTCTTCATGCCCATTACCCTGAATAACGTTTTCATCCATTCGCGTCTCTGGCTTCCAGAACTTGTCGTTTTCGCCCTGGGCGCGGTCACACTTGTGATTTCCTTTGCACGTTCAGAAGAAAAACCTTTCCTTCCAAGCGTTCTTATTGCGTACGCGTTTTTTCTGCCCATCAGCGCCGCAGGCTTTGGCATCGGCTCAGGTTTGCCGAATGTCTGGCTTCAGGGTTTACTGGTCTTTGCGGCTCATTTCGCTTTCACCGGCGTCCTCGGTTTGATCACACTTTACATCCTGCGGCTGCGACCGTCGGCTGGCGGTATCGTACTGAGCGGGATCGCCCTGCTCATTTTCATTGGCGCGTTTGTTCTTTTGATTGGATCGGGATCTCCCTCCGGACAAACTGCGACTGCCCAGTCCACGCCGACAAATCAGGTTTCCGCGCTTCCTTCCGAGACGCCGAGCCTGCCAGCTGAACCCAATCCGAGTCCCACGCTGACGGTTGTATCCGCAGCCCGCACCCCGACAGTGACCGAGGAAGAGATTACTCCAAGCCCTGTCCCGTTGACGCTTGAGATCACGCTTCCTCCTTCTGATACACCGACCATTACACTAACCATCCCGCCGACACCGGTCTATGGGAAAGTGGCAGCCAACGAAGGCGGCGGTGCGAATCTGCGTGACGCTCCCGGCGGCACGTACATCATGACCCTGCTTAATGGAACCATCGTGGAAACATATTCCGAATTCCAGGTCTTGAACAATGTGACCTGGGTAAAGGTCTTCGCCCAGGTGAACGGACAACGCATCGAGGGCTGGCTGCTGGAATCGGTCATTTCGTATGCAACCCCAGCGCCCAATTTCGAAGCGACGGAAACACCGCAATCCACGCTCACTACTACACCAACCGTTACATCCACACCATAAGGATCGATAAAAAGAGGTGGCAGTCATTGTCAAAGTGACTGTCACTTTATTCATTAACCAATCAAGGAGAATCAATGCCCATTCATTTCGGCACCGACGGCTGGCGCGCCGTCATTTCAGACAGCTTTACATTCGGCAACCTTCGCATGGTTTCGCAGGCCATTGCAGATGCGGTCGCATCGGAACATTGGGACAAGACCGACTCGGTGGATGCCAACAAGATTATTGTTGGGTACGACACCCGTTTCCTTTCAGACCGCTTTGCAGGTGAAGTGGCACGTGTGCTTGCTGCCAACGGATTTACCGTTCTGTTGGCACAGTCTGATTCGCCTACGCCTGCCATCTCGTACGCGGTTAAGAATAACAATGCGATTGCCGGTGTAATGATCACGGCTTCTCATAATGCACCGCGTTACAACGGCGTAAAGTTGAAGGGTGCTTTCGGCGGGTCTGCCCTGCCTGAGCAATGCCGCCGCGTGGAAGTGTATATCAACGATAACGAAGAACAGGCGCGTGGACCCAACCTGATGGATTTTGCAAAGGCACGCGAAGCAGGGTTGATCCAGAAGTTCAACCCGCTGCCAACTTATTTCGATCATTTGCGCACGTTGATCAATACCGATGTGATCGCGGAAAATCCACAGCGCTTTGTCGTGGATGCCATGTACGGTTCGGGGCGTGGTGTGATCAAAGCCTTTTTGCAGGGGACAGGCTGTGAGATCCATGAGATCCGCGGCGAGATGAACCCCGGCTTTGGCGGAGTCCACCCGGAACCGATCGCCAAGAATCTGGGAGCGCTTTCGAGCGCGGTCAGCTCCGGTTTGGGGAATTTCGGCGTGGTAACCGATGGCGATGCCGACCGTATCGGTGCAATGGACGAACGCGGCAATTTCGTCGACCCGCACAAGATCATGGCTCTTTCGTTGAAATATCTGGTCGAGAAACGCGGCATGAAAGGCGCTGTGGTCCGCACCGTTTCGACCACGCGTATGCTCGACCGTCTTGCCAAGCGGTATGGCGTCAATATATATGAAACGCCGGTTGGTTTCAACCACATTGCAGACATCATGATGAACGAGGATGTCCTAATCGGCGGTGAAGAATCCGGCGGCATTTCATTCAAGGGACATATTCCCGAAGGTGACGGTCCGATTATGGGGTTGTTGTTGGTGGAAATGCTTGCCGAGTCTGGGAAGTCGCTGGGTGAGATGGTGGACGATCTTCTTGAGGATGTTGGTCCGGCTCATTATGAACGGGTCGATATGCGATTGAGCCGTCCGATCGCAAAGGCTGAAATGACCGAATTCCTGACGAAGAATGCCCCGGCTGAGATCGGCGGTGAGAAGGTTTCGGAGATCAGCCAGCGTGATGGTGTGAAATACATCATGTCTGATGATTCGTGGCTGCTGATTCGTCCGTCTGGTACGGAGCCGGTTCTGCGAGTCTATGCCGAGGGACGCACGCAGGAGATGGTGAAGGCGCTGCTGGGTTATGGGAAGTCTGTGGCGGAGAGCGTAGTGTAAAAAGCACCGCTTAAAGTAAAACACACACCGATGTCGGTGTGTGTTTTTTGTTTGGGATGAAGAACCAGTTATCGGGTTGGTGCGACGCGCAGCCTGCGTGCCATCAAGATAACGATGATGAACGCCAGAGCCATGACTGCCAATCCTGGTATGCCGAAGTCCTCTATGAAACCGGTTTGGGGGAGGGCGGTGGTGGTGGGGATAATGGTCAGTTGGGCGATGGCTGCCTGGGTTAACGCTGCGCCAACGGTCGCGGTTGCGGCGGCGGGAGTTCCCGCTCCCACTGTGGGGCTGGCGTTCGGGTCAGGCGTGGAGGTCATTGTCGCGACGTTTACCACGGGGGTTGCGGTTGGGGGTTCGGTTGCGGTAGGGAAGATGGCGGCTTCTGCGGTGGAGGTCAGTGCTTCGTTGATGAAGTTGCTGGCGACTGCCGCTGTTTGCGTAATGGCTGCCGCCTGGCTTTCTGCCTGTGAGTTTGCGTTCTGAGTGAACAGATATACAGCGACAAAACACGCAACCGAGAGCAGGATGATCCCGCCCAAAATACCCGCCGCGATCAGGAACGTGCGGTTGTTATTTGATTCTTCCGGCAGTTGTTCATCGTCGAGGTTATCGTCAAAATTATTTTCGTCAAAGGACATAAAGCACTCTCCTGATTATTGTGTGACCGTGAACTTGCAAGTTGAACGAGGGTATTATCCCACAACTTCCAGATTTACGAGCGGTACGATCACTGTTTCGTTGTTTTCAAGTTTTACTTCTGCGGCTTGAGCGCGCAATCCGCTGGGAAGGACAGTCAAGCCGGGTTTGATGGAAACAATGGAGCCGATCTTGCCCATTGCAGGCGGACGGCGTAATCTCACTTGCAAGCCCGGAACGAAGGTTTCCACATCGTTCGGCATTGGCGGTTCGGATGAGGTCGGTAATGGAATGAATATTTCCGGGCGTGAACCGCTGTAGCGGTCGAAGATCTCGGCATTCAAGGCAACTTCACGCTTTGAATTTGTGCTGAGCAGTTTATAGGCAGCCGAATTCATGGGGATTTCGCCAAACCCGTCTGTGACCAGTACCGGAAAACGCATTTCGCGCGCCTTTGGTAACAGCGAAGGCAGGATGCTTGAAGCGATCAAACCGCGTGCGGGCAGTTCTGCCAGCGCTTGCAGCGTTTCAACATTCTTGACCATACCGCCAAGGATGATGGAGCCGCGCAGGCTGACATCGACACGTTCGGGAACCAGCACGGTTTCGGGTCCTTCCATGAGGTTGACCATTAGTCCCGCATCGATGCGTCCGTTGCCCCATACGCCCTGGACGAGTCCGCCGGAGGTCTGGATCACAACGCCATGTTTCCCGATGATCTGTGTGACAGTGCCGGGGATGCCGGCGCGCAGTTCCATTTTGGCTTCGCCGACTTCAAGCAGAACCTGACCGCCGCCCACGGCAACCACGCGTCCTTCATGTTGTGCGCGGACCGTGCGGGGGAATAATCCGCGCCCGACTGCGATCTCGGCATTTGCGGTGAGTTTATCGTCCATTTTGCATTTGATAAGGCGGTCTGCGGCGGCGGGGGAGACCTTCAAAATTTGCGCTACGTCGATAAGGATATGTTCGCGCGACCAGCGAGTTTCAGCAATAATTTCAGTGGCGCTCACTTTTTGTTGAACGCGCACCAGCACATTGCCGGAGATCGGGAGGACGCGTTCGCGAACGATGGTGGTGAGACCAATAATATGGTGTACAGGTGCAAGCATGGTCTATCCGCCTCCCAATGTCCAATTCCATTTTTTGATGAGCTCGCGTCTGCGAACGGGGTCGGACGGGAGATCGAGTGGACGTCCGCGCCCATCGAAGACGACACCCAAAGCGCCGCCTGTGATGGTGAGACCTTTTACGCCTCGTCCCGGACCGAAGCCGATATCCACGCCGCGGCTCACTTGAATGGTGATTTTGCCTGTTTCGCCGCTGGCAAGCGGAAGCGTTTCGAGGAAGCCGTATTTCAAATCCACTTTGGCTTCTGTACCGCTTTCGTAAACGACCTTTGCTTTTAGAATGGTCTGTCCATACCTGGCGGAGACCACGGGTGAAATGACCGTTCCCACGCTGAGGAATGCGCCGGATTCGAGTACCTGCACAGGCAGAATATTATTTTGCGAGGCAGCGGCTCCGAGCATGGGCATCAGGTTGTTCTGGTCGAGGATGACGGTGGAGATGCCCACAGGTTGGACCGAGTCCAGGAGCAGGAGCAGGCTCTGACCGGGGCGCGAAGCGTCGCTTAGGGCTGAGCCTCCGGCGATGATGGGGTCAAAGAGCGGAGCGAGATTCGGTTTGATGGAGGCTGCATCCTTTGGAAAATCGTGCAAGGCTGCCTGCATGGCGAGGAACAATGCCTGCTTTGCAACCGCCTGTGAGATCGCGAAATCTTCTTTTGTGGCGGAGATGGCTGAGGGATATAGCGCCTTTTGATAGAGATAGTTTTGAATAACGCTGGGCGGAATGTCGAGCGAAGACCAGCGCAGGATGTCGTCTATGGTCGTGTAGTTCAGCAGGCTGGTGATATTTTCACCGAGACCGAAATGCGGGAATGTTTTTAGCACGGATTTATTTTGGAAACCGGCAGCGATCACTGCGGACGACGAACCGAGGTCCACACTGAGCAGCCCTTTGGGTGACCCGTATACTTTGGAGAGGAAGCGCACCATGCGCCCGGTCGCATATGCGGTGGGGAGGGTGTGCCCGCCTGCCCAAAGATCAAGCACATCCAATCCTTTGAGCTGTTTTTTGCGGATGGTCATGGTCATTTGCGCCAACTCAAGTTCGGCGGGGTCGATGTCTTCGGTTTCCAGCGACGGTCGGATGTTGGGACTGAAATGGAGCGTGGATGCAAGCGAGCCAACCAACGTTTTTATTTCGTCTGCAAGTTTGTCGTTGCCTGCATATAGCACGGCAGGACGTTTTTCTTCCGGCATGAGATAGCTGGCAAGCCCAATGGGCTCGAGCAGTTTTTGAACGGATCTTGAAGCGCCTCCATCCGTGCCGCCGGCGATGATGACCATATCCGGGCGGATGCGCAGGATGCTGTCTATCTGCTGTTCGGGTTTGCGCTGATCGCCGAGGTGGAGCGTATCCATAATGCGGGCGTAAGTGGATTCTGTAAGACGGCGGGCGCTGTCGAATGAAACATCCTTGAGCAGACCGACAACCAAAGCGCGAATGGATGGACCGGCAGAGATGGTGACCACTAGCGAGTCCACGCCGGAGCCGTCCGGCTGGCTGGGCATGATCAGGCTGCGGGCAGATGTTTCGAGCAGGGGCTTTTTCAGAATGTTCTGTAACGCTTCGATGGCATTTCGCGCGCCTTCAGAAACGTCCTTGACGGGAGCTTCAGCGGTGCTGGGCGCGACGCCGGAGGCGACGAAACGGTATTCGCCTTCGATCACGTCGAATAGAACTGCGCGGGTGTTTGCCGCGCCGACATCGATGGCAAGCAGGGAGTTGCTGGTGACCAGTGAAGTTGGCATGATACTTAGGGAATCCCGAGCAGAGTTTTGATAAAGATTACGAGTGAGGAAACTCGTTCGATAAAGGCGGTAAGCGCGGCAGCGTAGACACCGGCGAAGATCACGCCCAATGTAATTCCGATGAAGATGCGTCCGATCCAGGCGAATATATCAACCAGGACAAAACGCTTTGTAGAGCCATCCGGTTTTTGGCGCGCGCCGAAGTGGAAGTAGGCAAGTGAGGTGACCAAACCTAAAAGAATAACCCCTCCACTGAAACTGATTTCTATCAACTCATTTGTAGGTTTATGGATGGCACCTTGAAAAAAGTTGATGGTCGCCATCACCTGTGGATTGATCGTGCCGGACAATGCACCGACGAGTGTCACTGCGGCTCCGGCGCCCACAAGGAATGCCATGGTGATGCGGGCTGCTCCCGCAAAACGAGGCGAGATCTTCATCAAGATAAATCCCAGACCAAGCCACGGCACAAAAAGAAGGAATGCATTGCTGTAATTACCGGTCTGGATGATCGTAGCTGTGGGCAGGAAGAGTTTGGGATACAGCACCTGCCAGAAAATGATCGCCGCGGCATACCCGGAGGCGACGCCCACGAAAAGATAGATCGCGATCTTGAAAAGCGGATTATCTCCGATCAAGTAGCTTAGGATCAGAACGGTGAATAAAAATCCCAGCGCGCCGGTAATGAAGTCGATAGGGATGGGCATATTATTCCTCTTCCTCCCTTGATGCGGAGCGTTCGCGCATGCCGAGCCCCAAACTGACCAGTCCGCCGCCGAACGTAAATAGAACGGCAAGCAGCATGCCGATGCTGTAGGCATCCCAATAATTGCGTGCCGTGCCGGGAAGTCCATTGTTGTATTGTTTTTCCAGGATCGCGCCGCCATATAGACCGGATACGATTCCCGCGACTTGACCGGAGTCGAAATATGGCTGGATCATGGGAGTTGCCTGTGCGCTGGAAACGACAATGATCGGAACCGCCCCACGCACATCCTGCGTCTGTTCCACCCAGGTGCGGGCGGATTCGGCGCTGTCGGTGACGAGGATAATGGCGGCGAATTGATCTAACGAGGTCACACCCTGAAGCGGTGGAAGTTCCCAGGCGGGTTGGTTGGCAATATCTCTCGGAATGGAGTTCCACGGCTGCTGCGCGAATGAACGGATGCCCAACTGTCCGCCGGAGAGGTAACCCAGATTCAGGTAGGTGACTCCGCTTTGGTAGTTGCGTTGAACCAACGTCTTGGTAATGAAGCGTTCGGCGAGGATCGCTCCAACTTCATTGCTGGCGATGAATGTCAGGCGCGGATGTTTCAATAGCAGCATATTGTCAAAGAAGGGGGCGGCTGCCGCTTCCATCTCACCGGCGCGGGCAGCTTCATAGTCAACCGCCACCAGCACGGGGGCGTTTTCAGGAATGGCTTGTTCGACCGCCACCGCAAAACCAAGCTCGCGCGGAACACCTACCGGCGTGGAAAAGATCTGTGTATTCAGGAAAGAAGTGGCAAGAGTTACGATCAAAAGAAGGGAAGTGATCACCCAGCGCAGTGTTCGTGACGCGCCAAGCGACTTCTCTGAAGTGATCATTTCAGGAGCGGTTTCCGCAGCGAGGACCTGCTCCAAAATACTTGCGTGTTTTACCTGCTCGTTGCTTGCGTTAAGTTTGAGCGAATATGCCTTGGGCTTGCTGGTGGGATTAAACCCGACACCAGAGGGCAGAACGCCCTGAAGCCCTGCCAGCGCACCGCTCGACTCCATGGTCTGGTCGGCGGCGTTGGCGGCAGCCATGATCGGATTTTGCTCAGCGGGGCGCATGGCTTCCACCCAGGACGGAAGTGCGTCCGGCGCAAGTGCATCCGACCCGGTGATCGGCTCGGGGACCACTGAAGATTGCGGTTTATCTATGGCATCAGAAAGCCAGTCGGGCATTTCTGTGAAAAGGTCTTCGCTGCTATCGGAGGAAAAAGCATTTTCCGAAAATGCAGGCGCCGATCTAAGAGAACTATCTTCCTGCGGCTGCGATTCGGCAGTATCGGTTTCATTTTTCGGATCATCAAAGATCGAAGATTTCGGAGCGGCAGCTTTCAACCAATCAGGCATATCGCCGGAAATCTCGTCTTGCGGCGCCGCTTCATCTTCATCCTGAGAAGGAGCCGTCTTTTCATCAGAGGAAAGCCATGCGGGAACGTTCGATTTTGCTTCGCCTTCGTCTTGCAGCCATCGCGGCGTGGAATCGACCTTTTTGGATGCTTCAGGTTTGGATGCGGGAGTCTCAGGTTCGGAAGACAGCCAGGAAGGAAGATCGTCTGTGGACAGGAACGGCTCAGACTCAGCCGAAGCTGATTCTTCGAATGGAGCTGCCTCTTCGCTGGAAACTCCACCCAAACCGCTCAACCAGTCTGGCGTTTCCGTCGACTTATCGGATGACGCAGGCGTTTGTTCCTGTTCAACCGCGCCGGTATTTCCCGACATCTCATTAAACCAATCGGGAGCATCGGCGGATATATCAAACGGCGCAGAGGATTGTTCTTCTTCCGCAGCGTTCGAGTCCGCAGACATTTGCTTCAACCAATCGGGCGTTTCTGCTGATTCCTCAAAGGGATGAGCGGTTTCAGGCGCTTTTTCCTCTTCCATTGATCCGGCTCTTGCAGACATTTGACTCAACCAGTCGGGCGTCTCGGAAGGCATATCGAATGACCCGGCGTCGGAGGCTGATGGTTCTTGTTCGGATGTGCTGGCGTCCGCAGCCATCTGTTTTAGCCAATCGGGAGTATCGGTTGGTTCGAAGGGTTCAGCCGCCGGTTCTTGTTGTCCGCCCTGGTCAAACCAATCTGATCCGCCAAAGGGAGTCTCTTCTGAAGTGGAAGACACAGGCTGTTCTCCTGCATCCGCAGCCATTTGCTTCAACCAATCGGGCGTTTCCTCGGAAGCGGGCGCAGAAGACGGTGCGGCAGAGGCATCGAACGAGGGCGCTGGTTGAGACTCTTGTTCGTTGTTTGTTTCGCGGAACCAGTCGGTCAGTTCATCTTTCTCATCCGCGCCGGGTTGGGGAGATTGCAGTCCCGCAAGCCAGTCTGGGACTTCCCCTTCTTCAGCAGATGGTCCGCTTTGCGGAAAGTCACCTGTCTTGCCGGTTTCGACCCAGTGTGTGCCGGAAACTTCAGGTTCTTCTGTTTTTTGTTTTGGGGGTTCGGCTGATCCAGTAATGCTGGCAAGCCAGTCGGGAATCTCTTCGTCGTCTTCATCCCCGGCTTGGGATTGCAGACCAGCTAACAGGTCCATGCCGGAGGCGGCGGGTTTGGCTGCTTCAACCTTTGAATCTTCGGCAGACTCGTCAGTTTCCTTTGCGGATTCGCGCGCATCCCGCAACCATTGGGGAAGAATGGCTTCCAATTCGCCGGTGTCTTTGTGTACCGGGGATTGACCGGGTTGGAAGGAAGCGTCAGCGAGTGGAGACTGACAGCGTTGGCAGACCTTTTGGTCTGACGGGTTTTCCGCGCCGCAAACGGGGCATTGGATCATCTCTGCCATTTATTTACCCCCATACGGACGGTCCGCGCCGAAGAGGACGCGCAAGCCGGTGGTCAATGTTCCCAACGCCACGCCGATTAGGATTCCGCGCGCGCCGCCAAGCGCCCAGACCTGTGTGATCCACGGACGGAGCAATGTGCCGACAAAGGGCACATCGCCAAAAGGCAGTGTGGCGGAGCCGAGGAAAATGATTCCTGCTGTAACGATAAAGATGATGCCCATCAAATCAGCTCTGCGGCGCAGGAGCCGTACGGCAGCATAGAGAAGGGAAACGGCAAGTAATCCCATCAATGATGCTTCCACCGGAACGATAATTCCGTTCAATGCAAAGGCTTGCATATATGGATGCTGCGGTTTGAGAATGATGCCGAAGATAAACGTGGCAAACAGACCGATGACAAGAATGGCGCTGTACACGGCGTTCCTGTCGCGGTGACCGATCTTATCGAGGTGGACGATCGCGATGTTGAAAAATCCGACCAGCGCGGCTGCACCAGCGAGGATGATCGCCCAATCAAGTAGGAGAATCTGCAATGGCGCAGCCTGCGGGAAGAAGTACCCAAGCAGGACTAAAAATCCCACAGCGATGGCAATGATTGCGGTCAGAATGCGCATTTAGATGACCCCCACGAATTTGGCTGTCGCTCCACCCAATATGACAAGGATGATCACCCAGCGGAAGATATCCTGTACGGTGAGGCTGGCAGCGTGGGTTGCATCCGAATTGAGATAAGCTCCCGCCGCGAAAAGTTCTTCGCCGATGAGCGGGTCTTGTGTATTCGCGTAAAGAATGGATTGCCCGGCGAGGTCGTCGCTGGCACCGATCAAGTTGACATTGTTGCGGTCGGATGATTCGGTCAGCAATCCAACTTCCGCGCCGACATGACCGATCACGATGTTTGTTGAGACGTTTTCATCCTGTGCGATGTGCATGGCTCCGGCGGCATAGCTGAAAGGGGTAAGTCCTGTTACACGACCGGAGGTGGGGACGTAGAGTTCGTCCACGCCGGCGGCTTGATAACCGGCTTGCAACGTGTCCTGGGTCAACAGACCAAGCGCCGGGTCCCCAGCCGAGGCGACCGAGGGCATGTCACTGACGGATGTGCGCTCGGCAATATTCCGCAGTAAAGCCAGTCCGGCAAAGGCGGATCCGCCGCGCGCGTAAAGCAGACTGCCGCGTCCGAGTGAGATATGCAGACGTTTGCCGTCTTCGATGCTTAACCCGAGGGCGTGTGCGAGTTTGGTAAAGGCTGGAATCTCACGCAGCTGCGCGGGAGACCGTTGCTTCCATAACGTAATACCCCCCAATAAGATTGCGGCAATGACAAGGATGATAAGTGAGGTCATGAACCCGCTCCATGGTTACTTAAAAATGCGGCAAAAGCACGGGTTTCGTTCTCATCTTCCAACATGCCGGCGATCGCATCAAGTTGATCGTTCTTGATAAAACCGCCGCCAAAATAAATCGCCTGCGCTCCGAGCAGGGCGAATGGACTTCCTGCTTCAAGAAACGAGGCGACGAGGGAGTGAAGTTGATAACGGCGCAAGGACTCAGCCCAGCGTTGCCAAAATTCGCGCGTTGACTTCATAATTAATGCGAGTATAGCATAATTTTAATGTTGACCCTATCGCATTGCCGTCTAAAATGTTACAGTTTTGTGAAATTTTATAAAGAAAGACCCCAAAGAGACTTTCTTCTTTGGGGTCTGGTGTTTACGGGGCTATGACCGTGTTCGGCGGGATTTCCACATCCTTTGGAATGATGACAATGCCGTCGCGGACGTACCATTTTTCATTGTCAATGTCTGCGTCCCGCGGGAAGGGACGGATGGTGACATTTTCGCCAATGCGGACGTTCTTATCAAGAATGGCGCCTTCGATATGACAATTTGGTCCAATGCCAATGGGAATCTCGCCCCAGTCTCGCTCGAAATAATCCGAACCCATCAAAATGCAATCCTTGATAACGCATCCCGCCGCGATTTTGCTGCGAATACCGATGATGGAATGTTCGATCCTGGATTTCAAAACGCGGCTGCCTTCTGCCACCAAAACATCCTTTAACTGGCTGTCTTCCACAATGGAAGCAGGCAGGTAACGGGTATCGGTGTAGATGGGCAGTTTGGCATCGTAAAAGTCAAAGGACGAATCAGAACGGGTCAGCATCAGGTTCGTTTCGTAGAACGAGCGGATCGTTCCAATGTCCTGCCAGTAGCCGTCGAAGTCGAACCCAAACACTTCGTGAGTCTTGATCGCCGCAGGGATGATGTCGCCGCCAAAGTCATCGTGATCGGGAAAACTGTTGATGAGGTCCACCAGCACCTTGGTGTTGAACATGTAGATTCCCATCGAACCCAGATACGGGCGCTCAGGATCGTCACGACTGACGAACATCTTCTGGACTTCCGGGTCTTTGGGCTTTTCTGTGAAGTCAGTGATCTTGCCATCGGACTCACGCTTCAGGACTCCGAAGCGGCTGACCTCTTCCTTCGAAACGGGCTGCACAGCGACGGTGATATCCGCCTTATTCGCCCAGTGATATTCCGCCATCGCCTTGTAGTCCATCCGGTAAAGATGGTCGCCTGCAAGGATCAACACATACGTTGCGCCGGTTGCCTGGATCTCAAGCATCTGCTTGCGGACAGCATCTGCCGTCCCCTGATACCAGTCCGCGCTTTCCATGGTCTGTTCTGCCGCCCATATCTGCACCCAACCCTGATGGAACGAATCGAAGTTATAGGTGCGGGTGATATGCCGGTGCAGCGACACGGAATTGAACTGCGTCAGAATGGCGATGCGAAAAATTTCTGAATTTATACAATTACTGATTGGGATGTCGATCAAGCGGTACTTGCCCGCAATGGGCACGGCAGGTTTTGATCGCATTTGTGTGAGCGGGTAAAGTCGCGCTCCGCGTCCACCCCCAAGGATCACTGCCAGGACTTCGTTGTATGACGACATAAGGAGCCTCCTGGATTTGTTTCAGGAATGAAGAACGATGCTCCTATTTTACACCCATCAACCTTCGGATGCGGTCAATTATATAGACGAATGGATATGCCAGCAGAATAAGAATATCAATCAAAAAAAAGAACACATAAAGTTTCATTCAGATGACTCCTCCTCAGAGCTACTCTTCCAGTGTAGAACAAATTGTTAAATACTCAATTAATTTATGTTGTGTATTTTGTATTTATTTCGTTAACATTTGCTGAATTACGGAGCGGGTTATCGATAAAAAATCAAACGTCCTCCAAGATGGAGGACGTCGTTTTGGGTCGCAACCCGTAGGGTATAATTTGACTGTGCCGAAGGAGGGAATCGAACCCTCATTCCCGTAGGGAACACGATTTTGAGTCGTGCGCGTCTGCCTATTCCGCCACTTCGGCTCAAGTGCGAACGCAAGTATACCACTCCCAACAACAAGGTCAAGATGAAGCTAGGAATTATTGGACTACCTCAATCCGGAAAAACCACGATTTTCAACGCCCTCACCCGGGGAGATGCCCCCACCAACGCCTCTGCGGGACGCATGGAAGTGCATCAGGCAGTTGTGGATGTGCCCGATCCGCGGGTGGACATCCTTTCGAAGATGTTCAACCCCAAGAAGACGATCTACGCCAAAGTCACGTATGCCGATATTGCCGGTCTGGACAGCGGTTCCGCCAAGAGCGGAATCTCCGGTCAATTGTTGAATCATCTCAATCAAATGGATGCGCTGATCCTCGTTGTGCGTGCCTTTGCGAACGACAACGTGATGCATCCGCAGGGGAGTGTCAATCCGCTGCGCGATGTCGAAATGATGACCGGTGAGTTGCTGTTGAACGATCTCATTGCTGTTGAACGTAAATTGGAACGTCTTATCGATGAGCGCAAAAAAGGCGGCACGGATAAGACCATCAATGCGCGCCAGACGGAATTATTCGAAAAACTTCAAGCCGCACTCTCCGATAACAAACCTTTGCGTGAACTCGAATTCACGCCTGATGAAGAGAAGGAACTTTCGAGTTTTGGCTTGCTTTCCCGTAAGCGTTTGTTGACTGTGTTCAACCTCGGTGAGGGACAGTCTGCACCAGAGGCGAAGTTGGACCATCCGTCTGTTTCGCTGATGGGCAAGCTCGAAATGGAGATCGCGCAGCTATCCGCTGAAGATGCGGCGATGTTTATGGAGGAGTACGGGATCAAAGAACTCAGCTTAAACCGCATGATCAATCTCTCGTATGAATTACTGAGCGAGCAGACTTTCTTTACCGTGGGCGAGGACGAAGTCCGCGCATGGACAACTCGCCGCGGTGCGACCGCGCAGGAAGCGGCGGGTGAGATCCACACCGATCTTTCGCGTGGATTCGTTCGCGCCGAGGTGGTGGCTTATGAAGACCTCGTCAGCCTCGGGTCGATGAATGAGGCGAAGGCAAAAGGGAAGTTCCGGCTCGAGGGCAAGGAATACATCGTGCAGGATGGAGACATCATGCACGTCCGATCCAGTTTATAAAATCATGGTGACCGTCCTTCAACGTAGCGGTCACTTTTTTCCAATAAGGAGACTGTATGGCGTACAAAATTTCCAAATGGGACCTTTCACAGCTGTACCCCGGTTATGAAAGCCCTGAACTCCAAAGCGGGTTCGACATGATCGAGGAGCAGGTGACGTCCTTTGAAGGCGTGCGCAATAAACTCAAACCGGATATGCCTGCCGATCAATTTCTGGATGTGTTGAAAGCCAGCGAGATCACGGCGCGCGTTGGAAATAAACTATATTCGTTCGCTGGTCTTTCTTTTACAGCCGACACGCAGGACCAGAAAGCGCAGGCGCTGCAGGCGCGGGTCATGCAATTTCTGGCGGAGATCGAGAACCGTACGTTGTTCTTCAGCCTGTGGTGGAAGGAATTGGATGATGAGAATGCCAAACGCTTGATGGATGCTTCGGGCGATTATCGGTATTATCTCGAAGCGATGCGTCTGTACAAACCGCATACCCTTAGCGAAGCGGAAGAGAAGATCGTCAACCTCAAGAATGTGACCGGTGTGAACGCTCTCGGTAATCTCTATGATTCCATTACGAGCCGTTATATGTTCAAGATGAAGGTGAACGGCAAGGAAAAGGAGATGACCGCTTCGGAGTTGTTCACTTTCCGATATAGCACAGACCCGAAGGTGCGCGCCCAAAGTTATCAGTCGCAGTTCAAGGTCTTTGCCGAGGACGGTCCGATCCTTGGGCAGATCTACCAGACCATTTTGCGCGACTGGCATAATGAGAACGTCAACCTGCGCAAGTTCAAGAACTCCATTGCGCCGCGCAACCTCAATAACGATGTTCCCGACGAAGCCGTGGAAGCGTTGCTGGGTGTGGCTCGCAAGAATGTGGGCATCTTCCAGCGCTATTTCAAGATGAAGGCAAAACATCTTGGAATGAAGAAGATAAGCCGTTACGATATTTACGCGCCGATCGCCGCCTCAAAGAAAACGTACGAATGGGATGAAGCGGTCAATATGGTGTTGAATGCGTTCAATGCCTTTTCGCCCAAGGTGGCTGAATTGGCAAAACGCGTCTTTGACGATAACCACATCGACAGCGAGATCCGCAAGGGCAAACGCGGAGGCGCGTTCTGCTGGTCGTACCTGCCCGAAGCGACGCCGTATGTTCTGGTCAACTATCAGGGGACCGGGCGCGAAGTGGCGACTCTCGCGCATGAACTGGGTCATGCCATTCATGCCATGCTGGCATCGCATCACAGCACGTTTACATTCCACTCGTCCCTGCCGCTGGCTGAGACCGCTTCCACGTTCGCGGAAATGGTATTGATCGACAAACTGCTCGCCGAAGAGACGGATGAAACCGTCCGCCGCGATATTCTTTTCAAACAAATGGATGACGCGTACGCGACCATCATGCGCCAGTCCTACTTTGCGTTGTTCGAGAAAACAGCGCATGAAATGGTGCAGAAGAACGCCTCGGTGGATGACCTGAGCGCCGCCTATCTTGAAAACCTCAAGGAACAGTTTGGCGACTCACTCGATGTCAGCGATGAATTCAAATGGGAATGGATGGGCATCCCGCATATTTATCAAGTCCCATTTTATGTATATGCCTACGCCTTTGGACAACTGCTTGTGCTGTCTCTCTATCAGATGTTCAAAGCGGAAGGCGAATCCTTCAAGCCAAAATATCTCAAGATCCTGTCTTCAGGCGGCGCTGAAGCTCCTGAGAAGATTTTGAGCGAAGCGGGCATCAACATCCGCGACCCGAAATTCTGGCAGGGCGGATTCGACGTTCTGGAGAAACTTGTCAGCGAGTTGGAAGCGCTGCCTGTGGCGAAACCCGCGAAGGCAAAGAAGAAAGCTGCCAAGAAGGCAAAATCCGCGGCGAAGAAATCCACGAAGAAAGTTGCGGCAAAGAAGGCTTCCGCAAAGAAGACTGTGAAGGCAAAAGCGAAGAAAAAGAAATAAAGAACACAAAAAAAGTCCCGACATTTGTCGGGACTTTTTTTACTTCACCGTCACTTGAATGACCGCCGTATCCACTTTCTGGTCGTTGCGGACGACGATCAACTGCACAGCGTAGAGACCGCTCAAACCGGTCGTGTCCCATTCTGCCAGCAGACCGCCATCCACGGGGGAGGAATTATCCTCGCCGAGTTGTATCCACTCTTGCGGATTCAACCCCTTGCCGACCTGTATCCGATAGTATTGAAAATCATCGCCGGATGCAGTGCCAAGGATGAGTACATTTCCGCTGACATCCGCAAAGAGTTGCGGCGCGGTGATATTGGTGTATGGATTCACAGGCGGCGCCTGGATCGCATCGTAATTTGTCGGCGGGACTTCAATTCCCACACTTTGCGCCCAATCCCGCGCCTCATCCGGGACGATCATATACACGCGTTTGTCGATCAACTCCGGCGGAGTGAAAACGGTGGCAAGCAGACCTGTTTCGCGGTTGACGAAAAATTCGCGGAAGAGATTATCTCCCTGTGTCGGTTCGCTTCCGTTCAGGAAGATCTCCGTCACCAAATTCGGACATTCACGTGTCGGCAGCATACCGGACGGGTCGCAAACCGTCATGGATGTGATTCCTTGCGGCGTGCTCCAGCCGTCCGCGGGCTTGTTCTCCGACGCTGCTTGCATCAACGCGCTCCACAACACGGCAGGGAATCTGGGTGTGATTTGATCGTTCTCGCCGCGAACTCCCGTCCACGCTGCCACCGAATAATACGGTGTGTAACCGATCATCCACGCATCTTTCCCCTCAACCGTTTGCCCCGACTTGACGCCAGCGGGTCGCCCGATCTCGAGCGCGTTCTGCCTGCCCCACGTTTCCCAACGCGCGGATTCATCGCTCAGCACATCCGTCATCAGGTACGCCATCGCGGGTGTGACAACCGTCTGCGATTCGGGGATAGACCAATCGAACATTACGCCGTGGTCAACACCTTCCACGCGCAGGACGGTTACAGGCGTGAAATTGTCGTTCACATATTGCCCGAACTTCACGCCCTGCGCGCCGAACACGCCATACGCGCTGGCAAGCTCAAGCATGGACGCATTTTCATTTATGTCCACGCCGAAAGATGAAGCGATCTTCGCTATATTTTCGATTCCCATTTGCGACTTCAACGTATCCACCGGAACCTGATAATCATTTGCCAGCGCCATTCGCAGACGCAGCGCGCCGTGATATTGACCGTCAAAGTTTTGGATGGATTCATCGCCAGGAACATCCCATATCAATGTGGCGGGACTCAAGCCGCGGGTGAATCCTGTCAAATAGACGAACGCATCAAGGCTGGACCCAGGCTTGTGTGCGCTGACCAAAGGGGTTTCTACGCTTTGATTTGTTTCTCCGACCATCGCCAGAACCTGACCGGTCTTCGGGTCGATGATGATTGCGCTCGCAGACGAATCCGCGAAGGTGACATCAGGCGGCAGTGACGGAAGCAGTCTGGCTGCGTCACATTCGTTGTTCGGTTCGGGCAGGGCTGCCAGACGTGCAGAGTAAATTTCCGTTACGCATGAGGCTTGCTTTTGCAGGTCATAATCCATTGTAGAGATGACGATCACCCCGCCGCGTTCAATGCGTTCGCGCGGAATCTTGGAATCGACTTGGGCGAGGAGCAGGTTCAGAAACGCTGGAGCAACTTCCGGCTTGGAAGGAGGCGTAGTCTCAAATACGGGAGTCTCTGCGAGAGCTTGAGTCGCTTCATCCGGTGGGACGAGTCCGAGGTCGTTCATCACATAAAGGACTTCCCGTCCGCGCTGGGTGGCGACCAACGGCGCGTCGAGCGGATTGAGCGCGGGCGTTTCACTGACTGCCGCAAGGATCGCGGATTCGGCGAGGGTCAACTCGTCGACGGATTTGCCGAAGTAAAGCTGCGCGGCGGCGTCGATGCCGAAAGCGTAATTGCCGAAGTTGGCGCTGTTGAGATACCACTCCATGATCTGTGTGCGCCCGAACTCGGCGGTGATCTGTGCGGCAATCAGCCGCTCGCGGATGGCGCGGGTGAGCGACGGCGGTTCGTTATAGAGCAGAAGGTTCGCGGTTAATTTTTGCGCAAGCGTGGGATGTGTTTCAGGGTTGGTGATGCCTTCTAATGAATAGCCGGAATGTCCTTCGAATTGCGGGTCGGCGGCGGCGATGACGGCGCTGATCAACTCCGGCGGGATGTGCTGCGGATTTTGTTCGTTGATGGGAATATAGCGGCGCGGCAATTCGCTCGGCGCGAAAGTTGCGAGCAATTGCAATCCGGTGCGGTCATAGACGCGGGTGGGTTGAAGCAATAACCCGTCCGGCGGGTTGAGCAAGCGCGGAAGGATCGTGATCGACGGCAGATCGCGGGTGACGTCGGCGTAGGCGAACGCGCCAAGGATGATGACGGAACCAAGCAGGATCGAAAGGACGAGTCCCATGCTAAGGATCGCGCTTCGAGTGCGGTTCTCGTTCCGCTTCTGCCTGCCGAGCCTGCGCTCGCGCCGCGCACGAAGAATGGGAAGTGTGGAAGGCATGCAGGAAGTATAAAGTAGTAATTTGGGAATTGGGAATGGTAGGTGAGCGGGAAAGTAGTGAATGGTAAAAAAAAGAAGCCGCAGACCTGTCCTGCGTCTGCAGCTTCTTGAGCAATCAGTCTTTCATTTGCCGGTACAACGCCCGCACGTTGCGCCGGTGCAATGTCTCCGCCAGACCGCCGAGATAGACACGGCTCTTGCCGCAGTCTTCGATGGCGATCTCTTCAAGATACTCGTCCACATTCTTGCGTTTCATTACCGCCTTGACGGCTTTCTTGACGCTGCTCAGGTAGTTGACATTTTCTTTCACAGCGGCGTCAATCTCACCGCGCAGGATGATATCGCCGTGACCCTGGATGATATTTTCCAACCCCATGCGCCCGATCTTCTTGACCGAAGCCAGCATGTTGTCCACATCACCGTCCACAATGAAGGGGATGGGCATGAAGGCGTCGCCTGCGAAGAGGACGCGGTCTTCTTCCACAAGCACTGAAATGCCGTCGTCGCTGTGACCGGGCGAAGTGGAGATGATCAAATTCTTCTTCCCAACTCTCAGGGTCATCTCACCAGTTTCAAAGGTCAGGTGAGGCGGAACGATCTTGACCTGCCGCAGGCTTGGATTCTGCTTCTGGGCATTTTCAAGCGACGAGACTCCATCCTCTATCAGATACTGGCGGCACTTGGCGTGACCGATAATCACGGCGCCGGGGAAGAAGCAATTGCCCCAGCAATGATCGGCGTGATAGTGGGTGTTAATGACATAACGTACCTGTACGCCAAGTTCATGTTCGATGAACTCGCGCATGGTCAGGGTCTCTTCGGGGAGCGCAAGCGTATCGATCACCACCGCCCACTGCGGACCGATGATGACGCCCGCCGTCACTTGCGCGTAGACCTCACTTTGGAACCAAAAAACATTTTCTGAAACACGTTCTCTATGCATGCTATAACCCTTTGTTTGAATTGCTTCGTTAATAGCACACAATCCTAAAAATAGCAAGATGTATATACAAATTTGCTTCTTGAGTTAAAAAAGTTCCTCCGTAGTTTGTTTGCTGCGGAGGAACATGGATCGAAAAATCAGGAGCTAAATATGTATTGGGCTGCCGTCTGCGCCGTGAGCCGCTTCCATAATCGCCTCGGAAAGCGTCGGGTGCGCGTGGACGTTGCGCGCGATCTCATGCGGCGTCAGTTCCATCATGTGCGCCAGGGTCAATTCAGGCAGGAGTTCGGTCACTTCGGGACCGATCATGTGCGCGCCGAGAATTTCTCCGTACTTCGCATCCATGACAATCTTGACGAAGCCCATATAATCGCCAAGCCCGAGCGCCTTGCCGTTCGGTTGGAAGGGGAACCGCCCGATTTTTACATCGTAGCCGCGTTCCTTTGCCTGTGCCTCGGTGAGTCCGAACGAAGCGACCTGTGGGTAGGAGTAGGTCGCGCGCGGCATCATTTCGTAATCGAGGGTGACAGTTTCATGCCCACCGATATGTTCGGCAGCGACAATTCCCATCGCCGAGCCAACGTGCGCCAGCATCAGTTTGCCGGTCACATCGCCGATCGCCCAAATGCCGGGGACGTTCGTCTGCATCTTTTCATCGACTTCGACAAATCCGCGCTCGCTGATCTTGACGCCGACTTCTTCCAAGCCCAAGCCTTTGGAATTGGGACGGAACCCGATCGCGACCAACGCCTGGTCTGCTTCGAGGACCGTTTCTTTTCCCTCCGCCGAAACCTTAACCTTTACTCCGCTCTTGGTCGCTTCGACAGATTCGACTTTGTGGTTGGTCATGATATTGATCTTGCGCTTCTTGTATTCCTTCTCGAGTTCCTTCGAGACTTCTTCGTCTTCGAGCGGAATAATGCGCGGCAGCATTTCGACGATGGTCACATCCACGCCGTAGGAATTCCAAATGGTGGAAAATTCCACGCCGATGGCGCCGGAGCCGATGATGACCACAGATTTTGGCAGTGATGTTTGCAGGATCGCTTCTTTGTATGTGACAACTTTTTCGCCATCCACTTTCCATACCGGCGGGACCATGGCGCTTGCGCCCGTGGCGACGATGATATTCTTTGCCTTCAACTCGGTGACCTTGCCGTCCTTGTCGGTCACGTTGAGCGTATCCTTCGCCTTGAATTTTGCCTCACCCATAAATACGGCGATGTTGTTCTTCTTCATCAAAAAACCGACACCCTTGGTCAGTCGGTCGGAATTCTGGCGCGAGCGTTTGACCGCCACACCGTAATCCAATTTGAGATTCTCGAACGAGAAACCAAAATCTTTGCCGCGTTCGCGCAAGGTATGAGCCACTTCGGCGTTCTTCAACAATGATTTGGAGGGGATACAGCCCACATTCAAACAAACGCCGCCCATCCATTCCTTATCGACGATGGCGACTTTCTGTTTCAGTTGCGCGGCACGGATCGCAGCGACATATCCCGCAGGTCCGGCACCGATCACAACAACATCAAAATTTTCTGCCATGAGAAAGTTTCTCCTAGAATTAAAAAAGGTTAGAGGCGATTATACCCTTAACCTTTTTTAGCTTATGGCGGGTCATGTTTGTAACGTGGCCTGTCCCGCTGCAAGCGGGACCTACTTAACTACTTCACGTTTGCCCGCAGGAACTCATACGTGCGGCTCCATGCCAACTGCGCGGCAGCGGAGTCGTACTCGGGGCGGTCCTCTTCCACGAACCAATGGGCAACTCCGGGGTAGATGTGAAGCGCGTAATCCACGCCCGCGTCTTTCATCTGAACGAATTTTTTGTCCACCCATTCGTTCGGTTCCCACTCGTCGTTGTCGCTGTAATGACCCATCACCTTCGCCGTGATCTTGCTGACATCCACATCTTCGTTGCCGTAGAAAAGAGTGACAGCAGCAATTTGATCCGGCACGGTCGAAGCGAGGATCAACGCCCACGCGCCGCCCATTGAAAATCCGATCACGCCGATCCTGCCATTCACCATCTCGCGAAGAAGATCTTTTGCTGTGAACACCACACCGCCCACAAAATCGTTGTCGCTTTTTTCCATCAAGGCTTTGGCTTCGTCGATCGTTTTTGCAATTTCACCATCGCGCATATCGGGTGCAAGCACGGTAAAACCCTGCGTGGCAATTTGGTCGCAAACCTTTTTGAAGAACGGTTTCAAACCCCACCAGGCATGCAGTAATAAAATTCCGGGTCCGCCGCCATCTGCAAGGTAGGCATTTACATTTTTCCCATTCACGTTCAGTTGGATTTCAGAAGTTTTAACAGCCATATGAATCTCCTCTTTTGGATTATATGCACATTTGTTCTAGAATACAAGCGAAAGAAAAAGGCGACTTCTGCCGCCTTTGGATTTACAACCAACGCCTCACTCTGGACTTATAGCCTGTGTACTGCTCTTTGAACTTTTCCTCCAGATAGGCTTCTTCCTTCTCTATAACCAAGCGGTTGAGCGTGGACATAAAAAATGGAGCCACCACCACACCCGATAAATATCCTGAATTCAACGGCATCCCGATGATCAGGAGCAAAAATCCCAAATAGATTGGGTTGCGCGTAAAGCGGTAAATACCATTCGTTACCAGTGCCTTGACCGATCCATGCGGATCGAGTGTTGTATGCGCTTTGTGAAATTCATTGAAGGCGCCGAATGCGAGAATGAACCCGATAATGATCAAGGCTAAGCCTGCGGTTTTTACCCATGCTGGGATAGCGAGCGGCACGCGGACAAAATATCCAAGCAGGAACGCCAGCGCGATATAAAGCAGCGCCACGATCGGCGGGTGTACATTTTTATTGATGTTCGGATGATCTTCCCTTTGGCTTTCGTTCATGATTATCCTTCTATTTCAAGTGTTGCCAGGTATGGCGGTTTATGAGCGAACCATTCCATCCATTGCAGATAGCTCACCCCTTTTTGTTTGGTGTCCGACCAGATCCCGTAGGGGAGGTTATGCTGCTCGTTTTTTCGGGAAACGAATTCCAGCCTGCCTTCCCATAAAATCCCCCCTCCAGGATTGTAGATGGTGAGGTGCTGACCGCTTTCCAAAAAGATCGGTTTTGACGCGCCCTTAACATAGAGTGAATATTCAATGCGCCCCTCCCAGCCCTGTTCCCAATAGACCTCCAATTCGCCTTCAAAAGTCTTCATCATCAAACCTTCTTTCGTGCAGATAGCAGGAAGACCGGGAACTCTTTTTCCTCACCCCCAACGTCCTTTCTGATGGTATATGCCGTCGAAAAACGGACTTGTTCAAAACCAGCCTCTTCCACCTGCTTCTGTAATTCAGCGCGGGTGAATCCCTTATGAACGTCGGTGGTCCCATCGGTGTGAAAAGAGCCGTCCTCTTTATCGAGATCAGCGATAAGAAGGATGCCATCTGGCAACAGAAGCTCATGAAACTTGCCCAAAACAGCTTTGGTGTCACCGATATGATGCAGCGTCAGAAGCGAATAGGTGATATTGAATTTTTCTGCGGGCGCAGGTTCAGCGGTCAGGTCGAGCCGAAGCGGATGCATATTCGTCACCTCCGAGGCGGCGATCTTTTCCTTCAATACATCCAGCATGCCCTGTGATGTATCCGCCAGTGTGATACTGCCGAACTCATCCTTCAGGGCAAAACTCAACAAGCCTGTGCCGCAGCCGTATTCAAAGGCATTCATTTCTTTCGAAAGCGGAACTTCTTTTCGAATGGCGTCTGCCACATCGAAAGCACGCTGTACTTTTTTAGGGTCGGAGTCCCAATCTTTTGCACGTTCATCGAAGTTTGTCATGTTAAGAACCTTGTGTCTTTAGATAGTGTGAAGTTACTTGAATTTTTTCCAACCGGCTTTTTCCGGGTCCGATTTGATCTTTTCAAGTTTTTCCTTGTCCATTATATAGTTTTCGAAATAGCCGCAGTCGACGCATAAGTAGGTTGTCCACGCGGGCGTGGTACTCATCGCCCAACCGAGTTTGATGTAGATCCGCGCGCCATATCCAATGCCACCCCCTTCCTTGCTGATCACGATCGATTCCGAACCACAATTCGGACATGTACCTGTTTTCATAGTACTCTCCTTACACTTCTGAATCAATCACCTCAAATATCTTCTATGCCCAATTCTCCAAAGTTTCTTTGACCTTTGCCAGGAACCAGTCGGCGGATGCACCGTCCAAGATGCGATGGTCAAAGACGAAGGATAGATACACCATCGGGCGGATGGCGATTGCGTCATCAATGACGACCACGCGCTTCTGCATCGCGCCGACGCCTAGGATTCCGCATTGGGGCTGGTTGATCACTGGAAACGCGAAGAGCGAACCGCTGATGCCGTGATTTGTCAGCGTGAACGTCCCGCCTTTGACCTCATCCGGTTGTAGCTTTTTTGCGCGTGCGCGATTTGCCAGATCATTGACTGTCCGCGCCATTGCGAGCAGGGACAGATCATCTGCGCCTTTGATAACCGGCACAATCAATCCTTCTTCTCCCAAAGAGGTTGCCATGCCGATATTGACGTTCTTATGAATGAGCACGCCTTCGTCGCTCCACGACGAGTTGACCATCGGGTAGACTTTCAGTCCTGCCACGATGGCGGTCATAAAATACGCTGTGAACGTCAGCTTGATCCCATCCCGCTCGAAAGCAGACTTGTTCGCCGCGCGATGTTTGATGACCTTGCTCATGTCCGCTTCCATGACGGTCAACACATGCGGCGACGTGTGCTTGGACTCAACCATATGCTGCGCGATGGATTTGCGCATGGTTGTGTGTTTTATCAATTGGTCGCCAATAGAAGGTTGAATACTTGCAGCTGCAGGTTGCGAACCTTTGACCTGCGACTTTTGGCTTTCAACAAAATTCAACACATCGTTCTTTGTAATCCGCCCATTCATTCCCGTGCCGTTGACCTGTGACAAGTCCACGCTGTTCTCGGCGGCGATTCGGGCAACGACAGGAGAGATAAACCCAAGTTCCCGGTGGGTATGAGCCGGTTGCTGTTTGTCAGATTGAGGTTGCGCTGCGGGAGTTGCAGCGGGTTTGGACACAGGGGCGCTGACATCCTCTGACGATGGAGAACTGTCAAAAGCCTCTCCGGGTTGACCGATGATGGCAAGCAGTTCGCCTACTTTTGCCGGAGTCCCTTCCTGCATGACGATTTTCAGAACCGTTCCCGTCGTCGGGGCGGGGATTTCCGTATCCACTTTATCGGTGTTAACCTCAAGCAACGGCTCCAATTCATTGATCGAATCGCCTTCCTGTTTCAGCCACTTTGTAACAGTGACCTCGTCCACACCTTCGCCGAGCCTTGGAACTAAAACTTTTGTTGCCATAAATTCTCCAATTCCGAGTAAACAGTGAGCAGAAGACGGTGATCAGTCTTCAGTTGAAGCGATATATTCTGCTACTTCATCACGGATAGCATGTGACGGTTCACTGCAAAAGAGATCCGCTTTTTGTATCATGCTGCCCAACATTCGCCCAATTTCCATACATTTTTCGAGAAGCTGGGAACATGTCTTTTGGTCAATATAATTGCAATTCAACGCAGTTTCGATCCAGTGTTGAGTTTCCATCTGCTCACCATCCGAGTCGGTAAGTTTGCTGATAAAGTGTTTTTCGTATCTCCGCTTTGCCCATGCTTCGGCAAGATTTGAGCCGATTGAACGGGAAGAACGACGTATCTGATCGGTTAAGGAATAAGTTTCATCTTTCGGAAAAGATTTGGTGATTTCGAAAATTTCCTGTTGCAACTGGCGGCTCTTCTTATAAACAATTAAGTCCCGAAAACTTTGTGCATATTGCAAATTACTCATCCTTCTTCCTCACTATTCACTGTCTACCGATTACCGATTACCGATTACTGATCACTGATTACTGATTACTGATTACTGAAACACTGGATACTGATTCGGGTCAACTTCATTCATCATCTCGTACACGGCGTTGAATACTGTTTCAGAGTTCGGCTTGGACCAGTAATCGCCGTCACTTCCGTATGCGGGACGATGAGCCGTGGCAGAGAGGGTTTTTGCAGGCGAGTCCAAATGGAAGTAGCCGCCTTGTTTCTCGATGACTTCCTGCATCATGTACGCGGTTGTACCGCCGGGGACATCTTCATCTACAAATAAAATGCGGTTCGTTTTCTTAAGCGACTCTACGATCTTGCCATGAATATCGAACGGCATAAGCGATTGCACATCTATGACTTCCACATCGATGCCTGCCTTGCTCAATTTGTCCGCCGCGTCCATCACGATGCGGCAGCACGCACCGTATGTAACGACCGTAATATCACTCCCTGCGCGGATAATTTCAGGCACACCCAGCGGAGTAGTGATTTCACCGATATTTTCCGGCAGGCGTTCCTTTACGCGATATCCATTCAAAACTTCGACCACAATGGCGGGTTCATCCGCTTGCAGCAACGTATTGTAGAAGCCAGCGGCGCGGGTCATATCGCGCGGGACAAGGACATACATGCCGCGCACCAAATTCAAAATACCGGACATAAGAGAACCGGCATGCCATACCCCTTCGAGACGATGACCGCGCGTGCGCACGATCACAGGCGCTTTTTGTCCGCCTGCTGTGCGCCAATGAAGAGTCGCCAGATCGTCGCTCATCGTTTGCAGCGCATACAAAACATAATCGAGATATTGGATCTCCGCGATCGGGCGCAGTCCGCGCATTGCCATACCGATCGCCTGTCCCATAATGGTCGCTTCGCGGATGCCTGTATCCGTTACGCGATACTTACCGTATTTTTCCTGCATCCCCTTGAAGCCCTGATTGACATCACCCAGCTTGCCAACATCCTCACCGAATGCGATCAGCCTCGGCTCACGCGCGAGCGCGGCATCGAACGCGGCGTTGACCACTTCGAAGCCGAACATCGTCGGTGAGTTATCCGAGTACACGGGCTTCACTTCGTTCACCTTCATGGCTGTGCCAGAATACAAATGCGAGCTGTAACGTTCGATGTTCAACTTATTGTTCTCGTGCTTCCATTGGATGAGAACCTGCTTGGTCGGATTCGCCTCATCGCGCAGGATGCGCAGCGCTTCGTGCGCCACCACGTGGATATCGCGCCTCGTATACGACGGGAGGCTTGACAGCCGGTCTCGAAGCATTCTCAACTCTGAAGCATGGTTCGACGACCCAGCGATCTCGTCGAGCATGTCCATCACCTGGTTGCGCTCCTCTGTAATGGGAGCAAGGTACGAATCCCATGCGGTTTTGCGGAATCCTTCTACAGTGTCGTGGTCCTCTTTTTCGAGAGAATCAAGCTCCGCCTTGGTCGCGACGCGGTTGTTTATCATCCACTGGCGCATCTTTGTGATGCCGTCGAATTCCTCTTCCCACTTCAATCGTTCAGGTGATTTGTATCGTTCGTGGCTGCCCGACGTGCTGTGACCCTGCGGCTGTGTCACGTCGATGACGTGTACCAAGGCGGGGATGTGATATTCGCGTGCGATCTCCGCCGCCGTGAGGTAGGTTTCGATCAGCGCGGGATAATCCCACGCGTGGACGGTGTAACAATCGTAGCCGTTATGTACCTTGTCCTTCGGCGCGAGCGGATCGCGCTCAAAGCCTTTGAGCAGCGCGCCGATATTTTCCTTGACCATCTGGAATTGATTGGGAACGGAAATGCCATAGCCGTCATCGTAAACGGTGATGACAGCGGGCGCTTTCAGCACGCCAATGGCATTGACTGATTCCCAGAACAGCCCTTCGGCAGTGGATGCGTTGCCGATGGTCGCGAACGTCACTTCATTGCCGTTGTTGGAAAAATCCTTTTGGTCATGAAGCTCTGCAAGATTGCGATACACCACAGACGCGTACGCCAACCCGACCGCGCGCGGCATTTGCGCACCGGTGGGGGAGATATCGGCTGCTGTGTTGTAAAGTTGGGTTTGGGGTCGCCACGAACCGTTCGGGTACAAATATCGTGTGGCGAAGTGGGCGTTCATCTGCCTGCCCCCGCTGGCTGGATCGTACGTAATATCCCCGTGTGCGTAAAGCTGTGCAAAAAATTCCTGAATGCTTGTTACATTAAGCATGAACATCCAGGTCTGGTCGCGGTAATAACCCGACCGCCAATCGCCCTTCTGAAACGCGCGGGCAATAGCAAGCTGGGCGATCTCCTTGCCGTCACCGAATATTCCAAATTTTGCCTTGCCGCTGAGAACCTCTCTTCTACCTATAAGTGAAGCCTGCCTGCTTTGATAGGCAAGGCGGTAATCTTTTATGATCTCATCTTTATCAAAGGGAAGCGCAATCGTACCCTTCTTCTTATTGGGCATGAAATCTCTCCTAAGTTGGTGTGATTAAGATTATAACGGATATACTAAACCCATGCACACACCCCTCCAGACCATTCAAACCGTAGTCCCGCACGATTTTATCGATCTTGGCACAGGCGACCCGCAATTGGAACTTCTTCCGCTCGATCTGATCCGTGAAGCGGCGGCGCATCGGCTTGGTCAGCCGGATAGGGATTTTCTGCAATATGGCACCGAGCAGGGGGATGGTTTCTTCCGCGCAGCGTTGGCGCAATTTTTATCCGCTCGATGCGGCTTTCCCGTTTCACACGACGACCTCTTCACGACATCGGGCGTTTCATCCGCTTTGTCTTTGATCTGCACGCTTTTCACAAAGCCGGGCGACTTGATCCTCGTCGAGGAACCGTCTTATTTTCTGGCTTTGCATCTATTCGCGGACCACGGCTTACGCGTCGCCTCCATCCGGACCGATGAGTCTGGTCTCGTTATGGATGACCTGATCCACGCTCTGAAAGAATCTAAACCCAAATTCCTCTACATCGTTCCGACCTTCCAGAACCCAAGCGGACATACCCTCTCGCAGGAACGGCGCGAACAACTGGTCGAACTGGCAAAACGGCACGATTTCGTCATCCTCGCGGACGAAGTCTATCAATTCCTAAGCTATACCCAATCTCCGCCGACATCTTTCAGCGCATACATCGACTCGGAACACGTTATTTCGCTCGGCTCGTTCTCGAAAATCCTCGCCCCCGGTTTGCGGCTTGGATGGCTACATACCCACGCTTCCATTATGAAAACCATCATCACCTGTGGCGTCTTGGACAGCGGCGGCGGGATGAATCCGTTCACCTCTGCCATTGTCCGCAGCCTCATCGAAAGCGGCGGCTTGGACGGGAATATTTCATCCCTTATCAACGTTCTTGGAAACCGCGTTCAAATAACAAGCGAGTTGTTGAAAAAGCATATTCCGCAGGCAAAATTTACCGTCCCCCACGGTGGATATTTCTTCTGGCTACAGGTTCCCGGCATTGACGCAAAGGAACTGCGAAAATCCGCGCAGTCAAACAAAGTGGACCTGCGCCCCGGGGTTCTCTTTTCCAGCCAGAATCAATTGACCGACCATTTTCGGCTTAGTATTTCATTTTATGATGTTGAACGTATCGAAGAGGGGATTTTACGGTTGAAGCAGTGTTTTGATAAATAACGTGAATAATTGAAAAAATTCTTGTACACGGATCGGACGGATTGCACAGTCAAACACGGATTATATAAGTTTATCCGTGAAAATCTATGAGATCCGTCTTTTCCGTGTTCCCAAACCCCCTTTCCATTATTTATTTTTTGATGGTAAATAAAAAAAAGCGGGCATGACGCCCGCCGATGATACTTATTGCCGCTTTTCTATTCAACTTCAAGCCACTTCATGGCTTCGTGTAACTCACTGAAAATTTTTGCATTCAAACCGCGATTCACACTGACAGTCTCGGCAAACCAATCTATTTCTTCTTTGCGATAGATTACGGCGATCTTTACCCTGTTTCGAAAGATCAAAGCGCCTTTTACCCCGATCTCGAAACGCTCCAGTGGTTTTACTTTTCCGACCATTTTGGAGGCATTTACCAAAACCTTTTTGTAATTTTCCGCCTGACAAATTGCAGCAACCTGTTTTGAGATCGCAAGATAATTCTGATGTGTATAAGACTCAGAATATTCCAGGTAGAGGTAGTTGGTCCTGCGTTCGATGTTGGTCATGGGGTATAAGGTATTGGTTGGAATAATTTAGAGCCATATTCTAACCAAAAAACACCAGATGGTGTTTATATCACCTTGCAGGGAGTGCCTATCATGGAAGACAAAGATATTCTTCACCACAGAGGTCACGGAGAAAACAGAGGTGAATCTCTGCTACATTCCATCCAAATGTAGGTGCCCTACCTTGCAGCTCAACCGGATGTATCCACGTTTACTCCCAGCCATTCCGTGGCGGCTTCCAGACTGCTGAATATCCGCGTGTTCATTCCGCGGTTGATCGCGACGGTCTCGGCAAAACCGTCGATCTGACTTTTGTCGTACACCACCGCCACTTGTGCCACCTTGCGAAAGATCATTGCCCCTTGAACTCCCAGGTTGAATTTGTCCATTGGCTGGAGTTTGCCCCTCATATTCGAAAGGTTGACCAGCACCTTGGTCTGATTTTCGGCAAGGCATTTGCTGGCAACTTCCTTTGCCAGTTCAATGACTTCCTGAAAGTTGTAGGGATTATCGTTTTGGGCGTATATATATCCGCCCCTGTTTTCGATGATCTTCATGCTCGTGACTCCGGCAATATAATACTACAGGGAGATAACTCTTTGATGTTATCTCCCTGCATATTTTTACTTCATTTTTTCAGCCACGATTTCCGCGACATCCTTGACCTGTATGGTTCCCCCGTCCCCCTTTGCCGCGTCTGTCATCATCGTCAGGCAGAAGGGACATCCGACTGCGACCGTGTCTGCGCCTGTGGCTTTTGCCTCCGCAAACCTCGCCTCGTTGACTCGACCCGAGCCTTCCTCTTCTTCCTTCCACATTTGTGCGCCGCCTGCGCCGCAGCAGAAGGATTTGGCTGAATTGCGCGGCATCTCAATGGTCAACACGCCGGTGGATTTCAGCGCATCTCGCGGCGCGTCCACCTCCTTGTTATGCCGTCCCAGATAACATGGATCGTGGAAGGTCACTTTATACTGCTCACTGTCCACTGCCAGCTGGATCTTCCCCGCACCGACCAGTTCGTTGATCAACTGTGTATGGTGGATGACCTGATAATTCCCGCCGAAGGCTGGATATTCGTTCTTGATGGTATGCAGACAATGCGGACAGGTCGTCACGATCCGCTTCGGCGCGACCTCGTTCAGAATCTCCACATTTTGAGTTGCCAACCCGAAGAAGATGTCTTCGCGTCCCGCGCGGCGGGCTGAATCACCTGTACAGGATTCGTTCTTCCCAAGCACAGCGTAGTTGACGCCTGCCGCGTTCAATATCTTGGCAAAAGCTTGCGCGGTCTTTTGCGCGCGCACGTCCGTGGCGGGAGCGCAGCCAACCCACCACAAGATCTCGGGTTCAGCATTCTGCTCAATGGTCGGGACGTTCATCCCGTCCGCCCATTTCATGCGGTCCGCCTGCGAAACATTCCACGGGTTCATGTTGCGTTCCATGCCTTTGAACGCCGTTTCCAATTGCTTCGGGAAGTTGCTTTCCATCATGGTCAAATTGCGGCGGATGTCGAGAATGTCGCGCATCGGCTCATTGCCAACGGGACAAATGTCCACGCAGGCGCCGCAGGATGTACAAGCCCAAACCGCTTCTTCGGGGATCAACTCGGTCATGGCGACGTCTGTCGTGCCGCCGTGGTTCAAGTGATAGCGCTTGTTGATTTCCAGTGCGGCGGGGGAGAGAATCTTTCCGGTGTTATATGCCGGGCAAACTTCCTGACAACGCAGACACATGATGCAGGCGTAGCTGTCCAGTATCTGTTCCCAGCCGAGGTCTTTCATCGTCGCCGCGCCGAACTGTTCGATGCTCTGGTCATCGAGGTCGATGTAGCTCAACTGCCCGATGGATTTTCTCTCGGGTTTCAAGGCAAAGTTGATCGGCGCAAAGAAAAGGTGGATATGCTTTGAATAGGGGAAGTAGGGCAGGAATGCCACCACCGCGCCAATGGACAGCCAGAATGAAAGATGCATTCCGACGGTCAATGCAGTGGGGTTTGCCCCAACGAAAAATTTTGAAACAGCCGAAATGCTTGGCTGCCACGGATCAACATAGTTTGCCAAAGCGAGCGAAAAAGATTCGCCGAGGAAACGCATCGAGTTGTGAAGGAAGATGAATCCTGCAACGATCGCCGAATCACGCATGATGCCGGCGCGCGCTGCCGGGTTGAGAAGAGTCGTCTCACGTACGAACAGCACCTTCGGTCGAAGAATGAAGCGGCGGATCATCATCGCCACAATGCCAACAATGATCGCCACATTCGCTACGTCTGCAAGCAGGCGGTACGCATCCCCAAAGATCCCGAGATGCTCAAGGAGTTTGAATCCGCTGTAGGCGTAGATCAGGTCTGCGAGGTTGATCAACAGAAATGAGATGAATCCCCAGCCGATGAGTGCATGCAGAATGCTGGGTCCAGGCCTGAAACGAAAAACGGGTTGGAAAAGCCCCACCTTGACGATGAGCTCTCCAATCCGTTTGGGTACGAGTGACCAGTCCACCTTGCCTTGCCCGCTGCTGATATGACCGATGATCTTCATCACACCTAGGTAGGTGAAGTATAGTGATGCGAGAGTTGCGATTGCGAAGAGGATTTTTTCCGCGAGGGTAAGCATGAAGCCTCCATACGAATGGAATAGGTCACGTTTCTACCGTGACCTACTGTTTTGGGTCGTTTGTTAAGTTTAGCACAAGTTCGCTAGGGCACAGGCTCAAAGTTTGTAAGACTTTTCCATATCTCGGAATTAAGTTGTTCACGCTGGTCTTTGGCGAATTCCCAGAAGAGGGTTTGTGCGCGGGTGAAAGGATTGCTGACATGACGGGCGATATAGACGGTGCGTCTTAGATCCACGCCCTGCAGCTTGACCTTTTTGACGCGCCCCAGTGCCAAGCCGCGAGCTGCCACCATTTCCGAAACGAAGGCAATGCCGACGCCTCGCTCGACCGCCATTTCGATCGCTTCAGGATTTCCAAGTTCCATCGTTACATTCAGCATGTCGGGAGTGATGCTGTATTTTTTCAACGCTTGCATGGCGGTTTCACAGGTGCCGGAGATCTCTTCGCGCATGATGACCTTTTGATCAAGCAGGTCGTCCGGCGTGGCAACTCCATATTCCGCCCAGGGATGATCGAACGGCACGATCACGTAGATGCGGTCGTCGAACAGCGGCTGGCATTCGATATCGCGGTGTTCGAAGAGTTTGCTGGTGACCCCCATTGGAATTTTCAAACTGAGCAATTGTTCGTAGATGCTGTTACGCGGAACGACTCTCACACGCGGATGAACGGCAGGATACTCCACCTGGAACATGGAAAGAAGTGCCGGCATGAGATATTTTCCCGCCGAAGTGGAGCAGGCGATCAATAATTCCCCGCAGACCCGGTCATTGATATTTTTGAGATTGTCTTCCAACAGCCTTGCCGCGCGAATGACCTCGCGTGTTACGGGCAGCAGGGCTTCGCCATTTTCGCTTAGTTGAACGGAACGTCCCTTGCGAATGAACAGTTCCACATCGTATGCTTTTTCGATGGCTTGAATGTTCTGGCTGACAGCAGATTGAGAAAGGTGAAGACGTTTGGCAGCATTGCTGAAATTCCCTTCTTCTGCCGCAACGAGAAAAACCCGCAAAGTGGATAAATCGATCATCTTCTCCGTCCTTGATAAGTGAAAGTCATGATTTCTTTGCATAAGGTTAAGTCTTTCTCATTAGTCTGGGTAGTATGGTTTGTCAAAATTTGGCTGTGAAGCTCATGGGGAGAACACCCCAAAATAAAACTGCCCGCAGGAGTCCCTGCGGGCAGTTCATTGAAATTTGATTTTCCTGCAGCGGATACAGGTGATTCAGGTCCGGTTAGGGAGCTGTATACTCCGCTGTAGGTAAGCCTGCCTCGACCCATCCGCCAAAGCCGCCTTTAAGGCTGCTGACGTTGGTATAGCCTTCAGAAAGCAGGATGGTCATTGCCATCGTGGAGCGATGTCCGCTGCCGCAGTAGACGACGATCTCAGCGTCTTTGTCTGCGGGCCACATGGCTTTGTTGGCGATGAAGCTGTCCAACGGGATGGTCAACAGTTCCTGGTCTACGAGGGCGATCACGCCGTTTTCTGCGAGTTCTTCCGGTGTGCGGACGTCGATCACGATTAGGTCAGGTTTTTCGACCAGGTCTGTGTTCAAGGCATCGGGAGCCTTCACACCCCAGCCCGATTCCTTGGCGATATTGACAGCCGTGTCGATCGGAGCGGTGAGGCTTTCAGCAACTTCAACAACGTTCAGAGCCATCGGTTCAGGCACACCCGCTGCAACAGGGTTACCAGCGGCGACCCAGTCTGCGAAGGTGGTCTTGAGTGCGCGGACGTCCGTCCAGCCCATGCCGTGAAGCGCGGTCATGGCGATGGTTGCGCGCCAACCGGAACCACAATAGGTGACGATCGGGGTGTCAAAACTGGGCAGAAGATCGAGGTGCTGCGCCAATTCGTTCAGCGGGATATTGGTTGCGCCTTCGATGTGTCCACTTTCCTGAACTTCTTCCACACTGCGAACATCGAGGAGGAAGGGTGGATTATCTTCAGTCAATTCGATTAGCAGATCATCTGCTTTGACTGCGTTGAAGCCGGTCATGGTTTCGAGCATGACGCGGAAGTTGTCTGCAAGGGTGGGTACGCCACCGACGGTTGCATAGCCGGCGTCTTTCCATGCGCCGAAGCCGCCTTGCAGGCTGACTACGTCAGTGTAGCCGTTGGCGAGGAGCATGGTCATTGCCATGGTGGAGCGATGTCCGCTGCCGCAGTAGACGGCGATATTGGCGTCTTTGGCGGGCCATTCGTCTGCACGGGCGATGAACTCTTCGATCGGGATGTTTAAAAGGTTCGGGGTGTCGATAACACCCTTTTCTTCCACTTCAGCGGGTGTGCGGACGTCAATGACGACCATTTCAGGATCATCTATTAATGCTGTGTTGAGCAGTTCGGCGGTTGTGATGCCGAATTTCGTGCCGTGGTCTTTGATGCCGGTCAGATAGGCATCCGCAGTTTCGACGAGGGCGGCATCGAGGGAGGCTGCATCCAGGGCAGCCGCTTCAGGTGCGCCTTCCACAACGGGATTGCCAGCGGCGACCCAGTCTGCGAAAGCGGTCTTGAGTGCGCGGACATCTGTAAAGCCCATGCCGTATAGTGCGGTCATGGCGATGGTTGCGCGCCAGCCGGAGCCACAGTAGGTGACGATGGGGGTGTCAAGGCTGGGCAGAAGGTCGGTGTGCTGAGCCAATTCGTTCAGCGGAATATGCACTGCGCCTTCGATGTGGCCGCTTTCCTGGACTTCTTCCAAAGTGCGGACATCCAGCAGGAAGGGCGGGTTATCCTCAGCCATTTCAGCCAGCAGGTCGTCGGCTTTGACGGCGTTGTAGCCCTTCATGGTGTCGAGCATGGAGCCGAACATGCTGTTCAGGTCGACAGATTCTTGTTCAGCCGGTACTTCGGCGACCGCTTCTTCCACGACTGCTTCAGTTGCTTCTGTTACAGGTTCGGCAGGAGCGGGTGAACTACAAGCACCAAGCGTCAAACTAAGTACGAGCAGTAACGCCAAAAACAATTGAAATCTTTTAGACATTTTCTTCTCCTTGTTAAGAGTTCTTTTTGTAGCAAGTGCCGTTACGGCAGCTTGTGACATCCAGTACAGCTATCATTTTCAAAATCGATATGGCTTTCCGGCATGACCGGTGAGTTGCGAATCCCTTCCAAATGGCAGGATACACAGGAGTTGGTGACCAGTTCGCTATGGTCGCTGGGTTGCAGCATGGCGTTCAGGAACATATCCACATTTCCGGGAACGGTTTTTACGATCACAGTCTCGTTGGCTATAAGTTCCTCCTCCCGCACCTTATCGGCTGTGAGGAAAATCTCCGGGTTGCCGTGGCAGGCTTCGCAGCTTGAGTTCTGAGGCGTGTCAAGTTGAATATTGTGCGGCGTGCTGTATACCCAGGTGGGCAGCGCATCAAAATTCGTCATTAGGTCATCGCCGTAGAATTCATAACTGTTCGGTGTGACGGGGACATGCCGCACGGGTACATACTTGTAGGGACGGTCATCGCTTTGCAGGGGATTGCGCCCGATCAGGAAGGTTGTGTACGTTGCCTGTGTTTCGAAGATCGGGTTTCCGCTCTTCTCGCTGACTTCCACATGGCAGCTATCGCAGCTCGTATACGTCACCGAGTGACAGACCTGACAGGAAATTTCGGCGCCGTCGCCGTGTTGAGCGTGCATTTGAATACCGTCGGCGCCGTTGGCAACATCTTCGTGACAGTCGGTACACTTCGGGTCTTCCGCGCCGCTCAAACGATGGGTTGCCGAGGCGGTTTCTTCAGTCATTCCATGCAGGTCCACTCCAGTGTGGCATTTCACGCAGTTCATCCGCGCCTCGCGGAAGTGGACATCGCCGGGGATGCCCTCGTTCTTGCCGAGGAATTCATTCCCAACCCGGCTGCCGTGACATGCCGTGCAGGAGCGCGTCATGGGCGGGTTCATTTCAAAGACATGTCCATCGAAAAATCCGCCGCCAACATTGGCAGGCTGGCTGACGTGACACTCGCCGCAGGTCGTATGGCAGGTGGCGCAGTGATTGCCGAACATTTCTTCTAACGCAGGGTGGTCTTCAGGGACATTTCCGTTACGGGTGTTGATTTCCGTCCAGTACCCCGCCTGTGTGTTATGCAAACTGTCTGCATAGGCAGAGGTTTGTTCCTCATGACATTCAGCGCAATACACGTCAGGCTGCGAACTTGGGTCGAGCACCATATCGGTATGCGCCTGTTCCTTATCCGCGACGTTCGTGCCGCCGTGGCATTGAATACAGGTCAACTTGCCGTGATCGGTTTCCGAAAACGCTTCGTTATCAACTAAAACTTTCTCCCAGGGCTCCAACGGAGCCACCTCGCCCCCTCAGCCAACGCCAGAGGATTCGCTTTCCGCTTCCTCTACCGGGGCGGCAGTATCGATAAGCTGCTGCTTGTCGGTGTGACAAGCCAGACATTCTCCCGCTTCAGGGATGGGGGTGGGGATGGACTCAGTTTCTGTAGGTGACTCGGATGTTGTGGGTGTTTCTGTCGCGGCGCGGCAGGCTGTAAGCAGCAACATTCCGGTAAGAAAAATGCCAATGAATTTGAACTTCACGTAACCTCCTTTATTTTTGAATGAGTTTGAATGTCAAATAAGGTTGAAAACAGTAATCGTGCTATTTTTCACAATTATTCTTTTTTCCCCTAATATCTGCCAGTGATTTATATAATGTCCCGTTATTCGTTTTGCTAATGGACGCTTATTACGTTTATTGAATTCCCCGACAAGAAAAAAGCCCTGCGGGTTATAACGCAGGGCTTTTACGCATTACTTTATTTGAATTTTCAGAAAACGCCAAATTTTTACTGACTTATATCATTCACGTAGTCTACAGCGCCCGAACATGCGCCTGTGAGAAATGGAGAAACGCTATCCCATGTGAGCGGCAGGTCACTGACGCCTTCTGCGCCGGTCAACGCCTCAGCGAGACAGCCGCCACCCGCGTTGTAATTGACCAGCGTGAACTTCCACAGGTCTTCATACGAAGCGACATCGCTTGGGGATTTTCCGGTGTAGTTGTATACGACCTGTGCCGTTTGCTCGCAATTGGCGATCAATGTATGTGCAAAGACGCCCACAGAAAAATCTGCCTGAGTCAGGTCCAAACCCAATGGGCAATCTTCGCAGGAGGCATCCACACTTCCAACGAGCGCGCGCCGCAATTCTTCCTGCTGGTCTTCTTCGAGGTTGGCATATCCCGCGCCGCAAATTTCAGAGTCCATCACAAGCGGACAAAACTGGTTGAAGAATGAGCGGTTCCAGAAAAGGGCGGTGTCTGCGCCGTTCTCAGTCAACTGACCCAGCCCGATGTCTCCGGCAGCGTGGAATATCCCGGGCCAGAACTGACTTTCACGCGCAAATAGATTTTTCAACAGCCTGGCAGGGACGTTGGTTTCCATCGCCGTAGCAAGGATAAGGTCATCGAACTGGTTCTGCCATTCATTGACCGCTTCGCGCGATCTTTCCAAGCCGCACTGGTTGACGACGTTCCCGGGAGTGAGTCCACCATCCGGGCAGGTTCCCGCATCCACGGCACCTTGCAGGATGAGGTTTGCGGCGAGATATGTGTAGGGAATGTCGCTGCTAAGGTCTTCGCTTTGATTTGGAGTGCTTAGCCATTCAGGAGCGCCGCCAACAGGCGGGAAGGTGTCCCATGTTTCGGCGCAAGTTGCGGATATTTCGCCCTGCCATTGCGAGGAGAGAACATCCACATACCAATAGAGTTGATCGGGGTCGCCTTCATCCACTTGTTTGACGCGCACCTGTGCATCGTAGATCAGGCTGCTGTCGCCGTATGAGGAATACGCCCAGAACTCAACCGTTACACCGTCATCCCCGGTTTCAGGGATGCGGAATTTACATGTGTCGGTATCGTCGCAGTGGAAGGATTGTCCGTCATAGGTGCCTTCCACGCTGACGATCGATTCATTGGGCAGAGGTTCCTGCCCTGTGATAACAAGTGTGGGTTGCGTTTCGCAGATATTGGTGGAGGCGCTGTAAACCGGCTCGCAATCTTCGATGGAGATCCATGCGGATGCGGCAGGCAGCTGCATGGCGATCTCTTTTTCCTTTGGGATCGTATCGAGCAGTACGGCGTAGTAACCGTCACATTTGGTGACGTTGTTGACATTGCAAAGGGGTTGTGCCACCCAATTCCGATAAATGATCGTCCCGCATTGTTGGAAGACTTCATCTGGCAGGGGCATGCCATCGTGCTCGACCGACAATTCGCAGATGGTTGACTTGTCTTTCCAGCTGCGCAGCTCCCAATCGTAGGACATGTAGTCCACTGCGATGATGGAGAAACGGTCAGGACCGGGGGGAGGATTGGAATCAGAATCAGGCGCAAGGTCCAGGCTGGAGGCGGGCAGCGATCCAGAATTGATCGTCAGGTTGGCAATCACGATCAATATTAGAAGCAGACGGTTTCCCCAGCGAGGTTTTGTCATATGAATCAAAAAGCCCGCCGCAATTATACCTGTCACAGATATATCACGGCGGACTCTTTTGAAAGGTCTTTATTTTTTGTCGGATTTTTCCATGGATTCGAACGTCTCGAGATCGCGTTTCAGGTTGCGGTTGCGGATGTACATGCTGAAGACGTAAATGCCCATGACGATAAAGGTCAAGGCATAACCGAGGATCATGTAGCTTGAGGTATCGGGTGTTTGCATGAGTTTCTCCAATTACATGGTGACTTTAAGTTTGAGCTGCTCGACATTGTCCTGCAAGTTGCCGAGGCGGATGCGGTGCCAGATCATGTCGATGAAGATGATGGTGAAGGCGAACAGGGCGAAGAAGAAGGCGACTTTCATGTCGCTGGTCATGCTGAATCCGCCCTGTGCTTCGGCGGACTGGCTGCCGATGACCACAGGGTGAATGGTGCGGAAGAGGCGGATGACCATGAATGTGATGGGCGCACTGATGCCGCCCAGCAGTGTGTAGACTGCGCCAAAGCGCGCGCGTTTCTCGGGGTCTTCCAAACCAGCCCGCAGCATGAAGTAGGCGATGTAGATCAACTCGGTGACAGCGGCGGTCGTGAGGCGCGGGTCCCAGGTCCACCAGGTGTTCCAGGCGGGACGCGCCCAAATGGAGCCGAGCGCAATGGTGATAAAGAAAAACACGGTGCTGACTTCCACGGCGGCGACTTCGAAGCGGTCCCATTTCATGTCTTTGGTAACGAGGTAAATGATGCCGGAGACAGCCGCGATGACAAATCCCATGAGACCGACCCAGGCGGTGCCAATATGGAAGTAGAAGACGCGCTGTACATCACCCATGACGGCTTCGGTGGGGGCAAACACGAGGGCGAGGTAGGTGGACACGCCAAGCACGATAATGGAGAGATAGTCCAAAATCTTTAGAAAAACGGGTCTGGCTTGCATGAATTACTCCTTGATAAGATTTCGATTTACGATTTATGACTTGCGATTTTTATTCTTCCACGACTGCGTCGAAGACCATGTAGGAGACGGCGAGGAAGATGACATCATAGACGATGAGCAGGTTGAGCGGGGTGAGGATCTCCGCAAATTCCGCGCCGGTGATGATCCCACCGCTGGCTTTGACGGATGCCAAAAGCACGGGGACGGCAACCGGGAAAAGCAGAATGGGAAGCAGGACATCGCGCGTCCGCGTTTGGACCGTCATGGTGGAGAGCAAGGTCCCAACGGAGATGTACCCGATGGAGCCGAGCAGCAGTACGCCGAGAAATTCCAATTGGAAGATGCGCGTTTCGTTGTAAAGCAGGGCGTACAGCGGAATGACGATGGCTTCCACGACGAGCATGAATGTCAGGTTGCTGATGGCTTTGCCGAAGAAGATCGCGGCGCGGTCCACGGGGGCGAGCAGAAGACCGTCCATGCAGCCGCGGTCTTTTTCCACTGCCATCGAACGGTTGAGACCGAGCGTCCCTGCAAAGGCGAAGGTCGTCCACAAGACGCCTGCCGTCACCGACTGGCGGACTTTTACATCCAGCTCCAGTGCGAAATTGAAGATGAGAATGACGAGCATGGAAAAGACCAGCATGGCGGACAGTAATTCGCGCGAACGGAATTCAGCCGCAAGGTCTTTGCTTGCGATCGCCAATGTGGCTTTGAGGAAGGAAGGTGTGGGTTGTTTCATAAGCGGACGCCGTTTTACATTTCCAATGCTTTTTTGTAGAAATCGAGCAGGTTGGAATTCTTGAAATCTTCGCGGGTGCCTGACGCTGTTATAACACCACGGGAGAGCACATCGAAACGGGTGGCGAGTTCTTCGGCGCGGGCGAGATCGTGTGAGGTCATCACAACAGTGCGTCCCTTTGCGGCGACGGAGCGCAGGACTTCGTCCAGCATTTCGGAGGCATCCTGATCGAGACCGGTATACGGCTCATCGAAGAGGACCACTTCCGGGTCGTGGAGGACGGCTCTGCCGATGGCGAGTCGCTGCTGCATGCCGCGCGAAAAAGTGCGGACGAGGTCGCGGCGGCGGGCTTCAAGCCCCACCATTCCCAGCACTTCGGTGATGCGCTCCTGCTGGTCGACGATGCCGTACATCCGCGAATAGAAGAGCAGATTTTCTTCGGCGGTCAGGTCGGGGTAGAGCAGCGGCATGTGGGATACCACACCCAGCCTCGCGCGGACTTTGGCAGATTCATTCGGCAGGGAGTATCCCGCCACTTTGACACTTCCCAGGCTGGGGCGTGAGAGTGAGGCGAGAATCCGCAGGAAGGTGGTCTTGCCTGCGCCGTTCGGTCCGAGTAATGCCACGAATTCACCGGGCTGCACCGAGAAGTCCAATCCGCGCAGGATGGCTTTCATTCCAAATCGTTTGACGAGTTTTTTGACTTCGATCATGCGTGATTACTCTGTCAATGCGGGGACGATACTCGTCCCCGCATTGATGGAATTATCCTTTTCGTTTCAACGCGTTCGTTAGTTCTTCGCGTCGTTTTTTGTAGGCTTCGTCTGTGATCTTTCCGGCGCGGTGAAGGTCGTCGAGGGCGATGATCGCATCCATGATGGATTCGGAATCTTCGTATTCATCATCGTCTTCATCTTCTCCGTCGAGTTCATCTTCATCGTCTGTGCCGCGTCTCTTGTCACGGATGTACATCCAGATGCCGGCGACGATGAGCGCGATGCCGAGTCCGCCAATGCCGATCAACACAGTTTGGTTCTGGGTCAGGTCCGGCGACTGTGAAACTGTTGCGGGTTCGCCGCTGATCGTAAATTCGAACGATGAGTCCTTGTCCAAACCGGCGGCGGTATAGACCTGGAAGTTCGTGCCTTGAAGCGACTGAACGCCGTTATCCATCAGCGACGTGCCGCTTGCGGTAACACCTTCGGGCAGGAAGAGTGCGATGGAATGGACGGGCATCAGAATAGGTTGAACGATCTTGCTCTCCTTCGCCTTCGGAATGGATGCAAAGGCGATCAGCCCGTAGGGATTTTCACTGGGCGGAATGGCAAAGCCGTTATCCGTTGAGGTGAAAGAAGTATCGTTCGTGGTTTCAAAGCCGAGAGCGGTTGCGCCTTCAGGGAAGGCGATGAACGGGATGTTCTGCCCGTCGCTCATTTCAACCATGACGGTCTTGTCGCTGCTATTGGTGATGAAGTAAACGGCAAAGATCTGTGTGTCTTCACCGGCAAAATCGAAATAGATCTGCAGTTCTTCCACGTTCAAAATACTGAGGTCATCCGTGGTTGGGTAAACAACAATGGGAGAAAGTTCAACTTCATTCGTGTCCGCGGGAACGACTGCGAATTCAGACTGATATTTCAATCCGCCCACGTTCACTTCGGCGAGGTATATCTCGTTTTCCACGAAATCAGTTTCGAAAGCGAAACTTCCATCAGCATTGACATCGCCTTGCAGGGTGACGATCTCCTGCGGTCCCAGGCTGGGATCGCTGCCGTGATCGAATCCGCGCAGGGTGACTTTCAGATCTGCAGGAAGGGCTTCGCCGGTCTGATTGTCGATCTGACCTTTAATGACTTTGACGGTTGATTCTGCCACCGCAACTTCGGTTGCGACTTCGGTCGCCTCTGGCGTGACCTCAGCCTGCGGTGTGCCATCCACGGCTGTTTCTTCCGCTGCGGGTGTGGACTCCGTTTCAGCGGCGACGGGAGTCTCGGTCGGTGCGGCAGCTACCGGCGCGGCTGGAGCCGCAAACGCCAGTGTGTGGATGTATGCTGCAACCGCGTAAGCTTCGTCATCGCTGAAATCCTTCCCGAAGGCGGGGAAACTTCCCTGTCCCTCGCGGATGAATTTCACGAGGTCATCTTCCGATAATGCCGACATCATCTGCAGGTTGGTAAAGGACTGCCCGCAATCGGCGCAATTCTCTTCGAGCAATTTCTTGCCGAGTTCAAGCTGGTCGTTGGTGGTGTGAAGCGTGAGGGCGTATGCGACCACGTCCCAGCGTTCCTGATCGCTCAAGCTGGCGAATGGCGGCATGAAGCGGTCGAGCCGTCCCTGTGTGACCACGGCGTACCAATCGGAGAGAGACGCTTCATTTGCGAATTCCGGCAGCCCAATGGGAATGACCGAAACAGGCAGGTCCGCGCTTTGGGGACCATCACCCAAGCCGGTTTGACCGTGACAGGGTGTGCATTTTTCCGCGTAGATCATCTCGCCGCTTGCCACATCAGGAGCCTGGTCTGGGTAGAGCGGTCCGAGTGTGGGTGCCGGGGTGGGTGGGACGTATCCCGGCGGCGGGGTGACATCTGACGCAAGGGTCATATTGCAGGCAGATAATAGAAGCATACCGATAGCGATAAGAAGGATGTGGCGTAATTTCATGAATTCCTCGGTGTCCCTCACCCTAGCCCTCTCCCGAAGGGAGAGGGAACTCCCTTCCCCTTCGGGGGAAGGGTTGGGGATGAGGGAAAATTTTTACTTTAAAGACTTGCCGCAGGATGGGCAAAAATTATCGATGGTAAGTATGGGCTTTCCGCACGACGGACAGAACCCGGCAGATTTGCCTTTGTGCTGTTTGCGCCGCGCCGCGATCATATTTTCAACGTCCTCATCGTTGAGATCAGACTCAACATCTGCGGAGTCGGCGCGTTTGGCGGCGGCGGCTCGTTCGATGCGGGACTGAGCATCGCGCGAAGACGAGATCAGCGGTTCGAGTTCATCGAGCTGGCGCAGGATGTCCGAGCCTTTTTTCAGCATCTCGGCGCGTTGTTCGGGATAATCCTCCGCGGGAATCTTGCCGAGTTTGAAATCGAAATCGAGTTCCTGCAGGGAGTTGATGATGCGGTCACGCTCGGCTTTCAGCGCAGAGATCTCGTGCATCTCATCGGTCGAAAGATGGCGCGTGCGTGACATGAAGGGCGCGTAGAGATACACGCCGACGATAATGAGTACCGCAAGGATAAGAAAGACAGAACCCAGTTCCATAGAATCCCCTACTCCGCACTTGCAATGAATGACTGAATTTCAGCAACGGATGCAAACGGACCGATCTTGATCTGCCGCAGAACCCCTTCGCGGTCGATCAGGTAGGTTTCCGGCACGCCCATCTGACGGTTCAAAATGCTGGAGATGTTCGATTGCAGGTCGGGCGCATTGGGGAAGGTAATCCCGAATTTCTTCAGGTAACCGAAGGCGCCTTCGGGCGTATCGACATAGTCCACGCCGACGAAGACCACGTCGCCTTCATCCTTGTACAACTGCCAGGCATCCTCGAGATCGGGCGCTTCCTGTTCGCAGGGTTTGCACCACGATGCCCAGATATTGACCATCACGACTTTGCCGCGCAGGTCTGAAAGCTTCATTTTGGCAGTGCCGTTATGTTCGTAGCCTTCATAGAAGACCAGGTCGAAATCAGGGACGGTTTGTCCCACTTCCGCCATGGGGTTGCTGCTGCGTTTCAAGCCGAAGCCGACCAACGCCAGCAGCCCGGCGAGGACGACCCAGATCGTGATCTGTGCCCAGAGCGGCACACCCCGTTTCGGGGCATTTGGAGTATTCGTTTCTGTCATTGCATTCTCCGTAAAAAAGCCTGACAGCTTCTCACAAAATCCTTTGGAAAACCTGTCAGACCTTGGTTATTTTCTGTTCTTCAATTCCTGTTCAAGGCGGGCAATATATTCATCATCGGACGAAGTGCCCGCTTCCTCTTCCGGACCTTCGCCTGATTCTACAGCCTTGGGCTTGGACCACTCCCGGAACGAGCGAAAGAGGATGAACGCCCCCGCGAGGATCAACACCGGCGGGAGGATGTACACCAGCCAGTTCAGCCCGGTGCGCGGAGGTTCCGAAAGCACGCGCGCGCCGTAATTATCCACGAAATATTGCTTGATCTCTTCCTCGGTCTTGCCTTCCGCCAATTGCTGGCGGATCAGTTCACGCCACTGATGGCACGCTTCCGTCGGGCAGACGTCCAAAGGCGTGTTCTCGCAGACCGGGCAGTACAACTGCTTGGCAATCGCATTCACTTCGTCGTCGGTGGGAGTGGTGTCTTGAGCGAAGACGGTCGTGAACGTGACAAGCATCAGTGCAGCGAGCAGGAATGCGTAAAACGTGACGCGTAAAGTTCTATTCTTGAGAAGTTGCTTCATTGTTTTACTCGTTAGTCCGCTGCGCTGGTTTGACGGTTGCCCGCATGTACCTTGCGGCGGACGGGCTCATCAGCCGGGTCGCGGTCAGGCCAGGCGGCGAACGCCAGCCCAAGCAGGAAGGTGACGGCGCCGATCCACAACCAGTTTACCAGCGGGTTGACGTAGATCTTGAAGGTTGCGCTTGTGCTTGAGATGGGCTCCCAATCCACGAGCAGAACATACAGATCATCGCGCAAAGTGGAGTATTGCCCCGGAATGGACATGGGCTGTCCGCTGAAGTACATATCCTTGCGGGGATACAACTCACCCAGATATTTATCGCCGCGATAAACACCAACCACGGCGCGGGTGTAATTCACTTCCTGCGGGACATTATCCCACTGGGCAACTTCGCGGTATTCCACTCTGTATCCGCCAATATCAAGGGACTCTCCGGCGGAGAGCTGTCCCTGCGTTTGCACCTGGAAGATCTCGATGCCGAGGATGCCGATCGCCATCAGCGCCATACTGATGTGGATGATGTATCCGCCGTAACGGCGGCGGTTGCGTCCCATCAAACGCCCAAGCGCGATGAAGAAATTCTCGCTTTGGGCTTTTTGTCTTGCCATCGCGCCGCGCAAAATCTCATGCGTGGTCGCGGAGAGCACCAGCGCAACCAGGAAGAAACCGATCAGCGCGTACACGTTCTGGGTGTAAGTGAAGAAGATCGCCACAGTCGCTGCAACAGCAATCGCAGCGGACTTCCAAATGGCGCGACCAAGCGTTTGCAGGGTGGAATGTCCCCACGCCGAAAGCGGGGCGACCGCCATCAAGAAGAGCAGCCCGGCAAAAAGCGGACCCGTCGCGCGCTCATAATAGGGAGGACCAACGGTCACTTTCTGACCGGTGAAGAGTTCGGAGATGAGCGGGTAGATCACGCCCCAGAAGCAGATCACCAGAACGCCGAGGAACAGCAGATTATTCAAAAGGAAGAGCGCCTCACGGGAAAGCAGGGATTTCATCTCTGTCTCACCGCGCAGGTCGGGCCAGCGTTTGATAACCAGTGCAATGGACGCGATCAGGGTCAGGAACACGAACGTCATGAACCACGGACCGATTGGGCTGTTCGCGAACGCATGCACGGATGAAAGCACGCCGGAGCGCGTCAGGAAGGTGCCGAAAATGACCAGCGCGTATGTCAGGATGATGAGGATCATGTTCCACTGTTTCAACATGCCGCGTTTTTCCTGGATCATGACCGAGTGCAGGAACGCAGTTCCCGTCAGCCACGGCATGAACGCCGCGATCTCGACCGGGTCCCAGCCCCAATAGCCGCCCCAGCCAAGCACATCGTACGCCCAACGTCCGCCGAGGACAAGTCCGAGCGAGAGGAAGAGCCATGCCCATAATGCCCAGCGGCGGGTGATGCGGATCCAGCGGTCATCGTTGCGACCGGTGATCAATGCCGCCATCGCGAAGGCGTAGGGGATGACGAAAGAGACAAAACCAAGATAAAGCATGGGCGGATGAATGACCATGCCCGGGTGGCGCAAGAGCGGGTTCAATCCCTGACCATCCTGCGGCGTGAATACCGTCGCAGCCGAAGAGGGAGCGAACATACTCGTCACCACGCTGCCATTCATGGACCAATAACGCGTGAACGGATTTTCGAAAACGACCACCATGCCAAGGAAGAATGCCAGCGTTACGGAAGAGACCACGATCACCCACGGCAGGAACTCGATATCGCGTTCCCATTTGCGGATGGTCACAGCGGAGGTGAACACCGCCAGCAGCCATGCCCAGAACACCATCGAGCCGGCTTGTCCACCCCACCAGGCGGTGACCTTCAAGTAGGTGGGCATGCTTCTGCTGGTCACTTCATAAACGAACGAAACTTCGAAGTGATTGTTGACCAATAAATAGATCAACGTCCCCGCCGCGATCGAAATGAGAGGGAACGTCAATAATTGGGCGCGCCGCGCACTTTCCACGAGGGAGGCGGATTTGTTCCGCACGCCGATCACTGCGGCAAATCCGCTATAGAGTGTGACGATAAAACTAACCAGTAAGATTCCGTAACCAAATTCTGCTAACATATTGTCTTCCTGCCTTTTCCCTATGCCATTTTAAATTGGATGGGATGAGGTATGTGTTGAATTGAAACGAAACCTGACGGGTAGAAACACCCGTCAGGCAGATTTACTTAATTGGATGTCACCTGATCAGGGACAGCCTCTTCATATTTTGTGGGGCATTTGAGCAAAAGCTCCTCGGCGTGGAAAACGCCGTCGTCGCCCAGTTTGCCCGTCATGATCGCCTGAGCCTCGTTGCGGAGCAGGTCCGGCATCACGCCTTCATAGGCGACCTTGATGCGCGAACGGGAGGGGTCGATCACAGCCGCGTGCAGAACTGCAGCCAATCCGCCTTCGGCTTCGATCTCGTTGTTATCGCCGGGCACGTGTGCCACTTCAAAAGTCAGCATAAGGTTGGCTGAGTCGTACTGAATGGTATCGCCGATCACCGCTCCGGAAAGACGCACGCTCTTGTTGACAGCAGACGCGCCCTCTTGATTCAGTTCATCCACGGTCATAAAATATTCCGCGCTTGCGCTCGTGGAGGAAGCGATCAGGTAAACGACAGCCGCCAGGATCAGGGCGCCGCCGATGAGAAATTTGTTTCTTTGCATGAATGCCTCCGACAAATTGAATTACAAATCGAACAATATAAGTCCATTTTACATGATGACATTAAATAGGGCTGAGTTTGGGGCGGATGGATGTCACAAATCCTGCGTGACTTTATCCTAATTCTCGATTACGGTTTCTCTCATTCATTTCGCGCACATAAAAACCGCAAAATTCATCGTTTTCTTAAGGTTCTGGGTTAATGTTATAGTTGCAAAAAAGAATAATGGAGGAAGAGAGGATGCAAAGATTAACCATCCTGTTCATGGTATTGACTGGGTTGCTGCTTACCCCTTTACAGGTACAAGCCGCGCCTCAAACGGACGTTCGGGCTGATTCAGCCACCTTTGATTTTCCCAACACTGTCACCTTTTCCGCGACCCTGACATCGACTTCAGAGATTAATTCGGTCGTGCTCGAATACGGCAACGAGCAACTCACCTGCGGCGACGTCATTGCCAAAGCCTTTCCGGATTTCAACCCGGGCACGGAAGTGAACGCCTCATGGACGTGGGACATGCGTCAGAGCGGATCACTCCCCCCCGGAGCGACCATCTGGTGGCGCTGGCGTTTCACTGATTCATCCGGCAAGGAAACGGTCAGTGACATGCAAACCGTCACATGGATCGATGACATCCACGACTGGCAGACTATCTCCAACAAAGATCTTCGCATCCACTACTACGGAAAAAGCCAGAGCTTTGCCCAAACCATGCTCGATGCCGGCATCGAAGGTCTGCGCCGTAACAAGGAACAATCCGGCATGACATCGGATGCCCCCGTGGATATTTATGTGTATCCCAACTACGACGACATGCGCGACGCCGTCCTCTACGAACCCGCATGGACGGGCGGACAAGCCTACTCGGATTTCAATATCATCATCATGGGAGTCTCCGGCTCCGACTCCACTTGGGATAAGAACACCGTCATCCACGAGTTGACGCACATCCTTGTGGGACGCAATGCCTTCTCATGCATCGGCACGCGACCCGGCTGGCTGGAGGAAGGTCTCGCCATGTACAGCGAAGGCGCGCTCGACTCAAGCATGCAGAACATGCTCGACCAATCCATTCGTACGGACAGTCTCATCACCTTGCGTTCGTTGAACGGCGGCTTTTCGGAACTGCCCGATAAAGCCAACCTTTCCTACAGCCAATCGTACAGCGTGGTCAAGTTCATGATCGAAACGTACGGTCAGCAAAAAATGAGTGACCTGCTCGCTGCCCTGCGCGATGCCAAATCCATCGACGAATCTTTGCTCGAAGTCTACGGCTTCGATACGGACGGACTCGACGAAGCCTGGCGCGAATCTGTCGGCGCGGCTCCATTGACCGTTGCACAAGCCACGGCTCAACCCACCCCGACTTATGTGCCGACATATGTTCCAATCGCGGGCATTCCGCAAGCAGTGACCGCCACGCCGTACGCGATTCCCACTTCATCGTTCACGACCACCGATACGCAGACTCAAGGCAGCAGCGGACCACCGATCCTGCTGACGATTTCATTGATCTGTTTCTGTCTCGTGTTCCTCTTGGTTATCGCTGTCGTTGTGCTGACCATTATTGTTCGCAGCGGCAAAAATAAAGGCGGAAAGAATGGATAAGCTTCGAAAATTCTTTATCAGTTTTCTCGTTCTTGTATTCATCGGGTCCATGACCCTGAGCGCCAGCGTCAGCAATGCGTTCGCCTTGCAGATTAATGTTCCGCTCGATCAGGCTCTGGTGTACAACGGTTATGAATCCGCCAACCTGCGCGATTACGACCCCGCCACCACCTACAGTTCAGGCGACAAACTCGTCTTCAGCGGACTTGTCTCACTCGACCCGAATTTGAACATCCGCCCCGACCTCGCCGAAACATGGGAAGTGAGCGGCAACGGGACGGTCTACACCTTCCACATCCGCCAGAACGCGAAGTTCCACAACGGGCGCGATGTCACGGCTCAGGATATTGTCTTTTCGTGGGAACGTGCAGCCAGCCCTGAGTTGCAGTCCGATACGGTGCTGACGTATCTGGGTGATATTGTCGGCGTGCGCGAAATGGTCGCAGGGCAGGCGAACTCCATCAGCGGGTTGAAGGTCATAGACGACAAAACGCTCCAGGTCACGATCGATGCGCCGAAGCCCTACTTCCTCATGAAGCTGACCTTCCCGACATCCTATGTTGTGGATAAAGACAACGTCTCGATGGGGGCGGAATGGGTGCGCCAGCCGAATGGGACGGGACCTTATAAAATAACGCAATGGCGTCCCAACGAATATGTGGTGTATGAAGCCGACCCCAATTTTTATCTTGGCGCGCCGTCTATTCCGTATATTGTTGTGAAGATATATGCGGGTGATGACGTCCGCCTCTTTGAGACCGGCGATATCGACATTGCGAGCGTGAGCCTCTACTCGGTGGAACGTATGCTCGACCCGACTGAGCCGCTGCATGCAAATCTCGTCACCGGCGTGGACTTGTGTACGGGTTATGTGGTCTTCGACACGACCCAGCCGCCGTTCGATGACGTCAATGTTCGCAAGGCGTTCAGCCTCGCCTTTGACCGTCAGCGGTATATCGACGTCCTTTATCGCGGACTTGCTTTGCCCGCGATCGGTTTGTATCCGCCCGGTTTGCCCGGTTTTGATTATTCGCTTCAGGGCTTGCCGTATGATCCGGCGCAAGCCCGCGAACTTCTCAAGCAATCGAAATATGGCGGACCTGAAGGTCTGCCTGAGATCGTGTACACCAATGCGGGCATTGGCAGTTACGTTGGCGGGAATGTTGCGGCATTGGCGGAAATGTGGCAGATCAATCTTGGCGTGACCATCAAGGTCGAGAACGTCGATTACAACTTCTACTACGACCAGATATTCTCAGGAAATCACGGTCAGATATTTGACGGCGGCTGGTGCGCGGATTATCCTGACCCCGAAAATTTTGCGGACGTACTCTTCCACAGCGGCGCGCCTGAAAATCACGGCGGCTACTCCAACCCCGAACTCGACACCCTGCTCGAAGCCGCCCGCATCGAACCGGATGTGACCAAACGCATTTCCATGTATCAGGAAGCTGAACGCATCATCGTCAACGACGCACCCGTGTTATTCACAACCCATTCGCTTTCCTATCAATTGGTCAAACCATATGTGAAGGGATACATCTACACCCCGATAACTATTTCGTCCGAACGTTATATGTGGCTGGATGGGAAATAATCCCCCTCCGCCCCTAGCGGGGCACCTCCCCCAAATGCGACGATCTTTCTGTCGCATTTTGGGGAGGCTGGGAGGGGGTGACACTAACGCGCCTGAACTGCGAAATCCACCGCCTCGATGACTCCGCCGACGCTTGATACGCTAAAGTCAAAGTTGAGCGAACCACCGGGCTGGAGTCCTTCACCCTCCCAACGGCGGACGCCGACCACAGTTCCGTTTTTATCGTAAGCAATTGCCGCGACCCAAACCTGGGTTGCGGCTTTTGATTCCGGCGGCAAATAGACTTGTCCACTCAGCCGCGCGGACTTGCCCTCCCAGTTAATTTGCGCAACCGTATTGCTTAACCTCGCAGGCAAATATGCGGACGTGTTTCCCTGCATGGCGCTCAATAATTGAAATTGCGGTTTGGCATTAGCGGGCGTATTTGGGAAGAACACATAAACAGGTAATGATGAATTTGCAGGAATCACATCCAATGGCGTGAACGCGGTTTGGCTTGCAATGACGTTATCATCTTCATCGAAAAGCGTGATTTGCGCAGAGATATTTTCCAATAAACCTGCTGTGTTGTTTTGGATGAGCGCAAAGCACCACAGACCCGAATCCGCTGTGGGGTGGCAGGCGGCTTGGGTAACAGGAACAGGCATCGGCGTAAGCGTCGAGGCGGCGGCGGGAGAGGAGGATGGGTCTGGGATGAAGAGAGTCGCCCCGATGACGAGCGCGTTCGGATTGACATCCGGATTCGCCGCGATCAAATCCGCTTGCGGGATTTTGAATTTTTCCGCGATCTCGCTGACGGTGTCGCCCGACTCGATGACGTAGACCTGCATCGTTTTTGTGGGAACCGGGGTTTCGACGACAATCCGCACATTCGGTGTGGATGTGGCGGCGGGTGTCTGTGTAAGGTAGGGCTGGAGTGATGCGTCTGTGTTGGAGGAAGTTCCATTCCCGGCAGGGGAGGCGCATGCCGCGAGGATTAACAAAATCAATAGCGGGGTCTTTTGCATGCGGTGATTATAATGAAGAATAAACCTTGTTCTGGAGGGGCGCAGAACGGGTAAAAATTTTGGAGGCAAAGTAATGCAATATCGTTTTCTTGGAAGGACGGGAATACAGGTAAGTGAGTTGTCGATCGGTTCCTGGGTCACGTTCAAAAATCAAGTGGACGTGAAGGCGGCAGTCGAGATCATGGCGGCGGCGTATGACCACGGCGTGAATTTCTACGACAATGCCGAAGTGTACGCGAGCGGGAAGTCGGAAGAAGTGATGGGCGCGGCGTTGAAGAAATTGAATTGGCGGCGCGGAAGTTATCTGATCTCCACCAAGTTCTATTGGGGCTTGAACGACGGTGTGAACGAAAGGAACACCCTCAACCGCAAGCGCCTGATCGAAGGCATCAACGGCTCGTTGAAGCGCCTCGATATGGATTATGTGGACCTGATCTATTGCCACCGCCCCGATAAATCAACTCCCATCGAAGAGACCGTTTGGGCGATGCACAACATCATCGAATGGGGCAAGGCATTGTATTGGGGCACGTCCGAGTGGGCGGCTTCGGAGATCATCGAAGCCATTCAAATTGCCGAACGTCATCACCTGCACAAACCGGTTGTTGAACAGCCGCAGTACAACATGTTCGAGCGCAAACGCCTCGAGGGTGATTACGTCCGCTTCTACAAGGAGTATGGCTACGGCACAACCATCTGGAGTCCGCTGGCTTCGGGTCTGCTTTCAGGCAAATACAGCAAAGGTATTCCGAAAGACAGCCGCGGCGCGCTCAAGGGGTACGAGTGGCTGCATAACAACCTGACCGATCAGGAACGCTTGAACAAGGTCGCAGCCTTGGAACCGATCGCAAAGGAACTTGACGGTACGGTCGCTCAGTTGGCGCTGGCGTGGTGTTTGAAGAATCCGTTCGTGAGCACGGTCATCACCGGTGCCAGCCGCGTGGAACAAGTCCACGAGAACATGAAGGCAGGCGAGATCGCAACGAAGATCACGCCCGAGATCATGAAACGTATCGACGAAATCTTTGGGGTGAAAGAAGAAGAGGAAGATTAAGAGATATGGAATCCTGAAGTTCTACTTCAGGTGCAGATTCCGAAAGTAGAACTTTCGGAATCCTTTAAGAAAAAACTCCGAGGTCTGAAAGACCTCGGAGTTTTTTTACACCTGTGTGAAATAATTTTCTTCCACGCTTTGCCACGGCTCTTCGCGCAGGTTCATGTACTTCGTCAACAGCGGGTGGACGCGGTTCATCTCTTCGTACATTTTTTGTGCCACCCGGCGGATCGAAAAATGCGCGTTCGCTGCACTGCGCAGTTGGCAGAACGCAAACGCTTCGCGCAAATTGAATTGTGCCAACACGCGCCGGTTGAAGGCGTTAGGGACGATATATTGCGCGACATCCGGATTGATCGCATGCAGTTTTTCATACATCTGGATCGCGGCATCCATCGCCGCCTCATACTTGGACCCGAAGCCTGATTCCGTTATAAGGTGCGGAGTGGTGTACCCAAGCCTTGTCGACAGCCGCTGCGGCGTCTGCGTCATCATGCGGTGACGTTTGAACTCGGCATACGCGCCCTGGTCCATGACGAGGTCGAAGGTGTAGTTGCAGTATTCGAGTTCACGCAGAGGAACGTCGTAACGGGTAAGCCGCTTTAGCAGGGAATCAGCCAGTGCGGCGCGTTCTTCGCTGCCAAGCGATCTGACATGGGTCAACGCATCTTCAAAAGGAACTTCGTTGAAACGATACAAAGCCGCCGCAAAGACCTTTTCTTCGCCGTCTTTGTCGTAGTCGATTAGTTTGCACCAATCCCTCACCCCAACCCCTCTCCCAGTGGGAGAGGGGCAAGGGGTGAGGGAGATTTCCTCAATTGTTTCAACCAAATACGGTACCGCATCCGCATATTTCACCAGCGTGGGCACTTCGCCTTTGGCGACTTCCTTCGCCTTTTCACCAATCTGCTGCACTTCCAGCAGCGGATGCGACAGCATCTTGCGAAGGACGCTTTCCATGATGCGCGCATTTGCTGTCATGCCGACATTGGCGTTCGCGGCGGCGGGAAGAATGAAACGGCACACGTCCACGTATTGCGAGCGGATGCGGCGGTCATAGTTTTCGTCCGCTTCGTTCTCGCGGCGCGGGGATTTGCCGAGGATGAGACTCTTGACCGGGTCCAATGATTCAGCATAGGTCGAGAAAAGGAGGCGCACCGTCGCGATGAATTCGTCGCGCAGGGGATGTCCATCCAATTCAGGCGGGATTGTAAAGTCATCAGATCCCCATTTTTGATAGCGCGTGGATTTTTCGGTATAGGATGCAAGCCGATTGCCTTCGATGCTTTCGATGGCGATGCGTGAGACGTTCTCGAAGGCGATATGCAGAACGGCGTGTTCAGCAACGGATGAATGTCCATACCCCACGACCCATTTCTCGTGGAACTTGGCGGATTTCTCGTCGCTTAATTCGGCTGCGATCTCGCGGAAGGACTCGGGCGAACGCGAAGTCTTTGCGAATGCAACGGCGATGGTCTCTGGGCTGAGCGCGCGCGGGGATAGTAGATAAATTTCTCGTTCGGGCATGAGCGATCCTTTAAGTGAAGTCCAAAGTCAGAAACTTTGGCAATTGCATCAACATCTGAAGACGTTGTAGTCCGTTCAGGCTTATAAAAAAGCGACCAGCTTATTGCATTGCTGATCGCTTCGATGACTAGCCCATTTTTAAGAGCTGCCTGCCGCCGAGCAGATGCAGGTGAATGTGGAAGACGGTTTGCCCCGCCTCGGCATTCGTGTTGACGACAAGACGGTATCCTTTTTCGGCGAGACCTTCCTGTGCGGCGATCTGTTTTGCCACAGTGAAGAGATGACCGATGAGCGGCTCATCATCGTTGATCATAAAATTGACGGAGTCAATATGTTTCGTCGGCACGATCAGGATGTGGGTAGGCGCGCCGGGATTGATATCGCGGAAGGCGTACGTCTGTTCATCACGGTACACCATGGTGCTGGGAATTTCGCCTTCGATGATCTTGCAAAAAAGACAATCAGACATAAGGTTTCTCCTGAACTATGGGGTTGGCATGGGACCAAATTCTTCTTCACATACTGTTTCGTAATATTTGTATTCGGTTTCCTTGTTGGAAAGTGCGTACTCTCCGGCATTCTTGCCGATGGTACGGACGGCGTCGATGGCGATCAAGGCTTCATTGGGCGAATAAACCGGAAGTGTCATTAATGGATCATTGACAGGACCTTCGGGGAGCATATCCGGGCGATCCGGGTCGGGGGAATCTGCAAGCGGTACCCAATTGTACATGATGGGTCCGCGTGAGTTGGAAGTGAATCCAAGTTTGAAGTGAAGCTGGCGCGCCGCCTCCACGGGGCGGATTCCAAACCCACCGTTAGGCCAGATAATGGCAATGGGATTCTTTTGGAATTGCGCTGCAAACCCATTCACCGAACCTTGTAGTTCGCGCGCAATGACGGTCTTGCCGATATCGTCCGAAAGATAGGTGTCGGAAGTGATGCCGCGTGCCTGGTGGTCGATGAAACCATTACGTTCCATTTCGATATTTTCATTCAGCAGGGTTTGGTCAACATCACGTTCGCTGACCCAGCCGTTGACCACGCCCCAACCCCATTGGGAAAATGGCTCACCAAAGTTACTATCGTAATACTCAGTGCCATGATTGCCGTCCTGGATCAGGAGAACCGAGCGCGGCGGGATCTTGACGTTGCGCTCCATGAACGCCTGGAGTTGTTCGGTGTTGATCGCTTCGAAACCCTGGACCTGGAGCTGGTTCATCAATTCCAGAAAGTCGACCATGCTGATACTGTCCGGCAGTTCCGCTGTGCCGCGGTTGATATTCTTGAACAGGATGATCATCACCACAGTTCCCGGCTCGGCGTTGAGTGGATTCCATTTACTGCGCAAATAGCGGCATGTCTGCTCGACGTAGGTGTGGGGCTTATCAACGGGATTTAAAAAAGCAGATTGAAAGATTTCCGGCAGGGGAGGAGACGTTACTGTGGCTATCTGCTCAGTTGGAGCAGATGTGGATGTTGAAGTGGCGTTGGCTGACGGGTTTAGCTGGCAGGAGATCAATATGGATACGATGATAAAGAGTAAAGCGAAACGCAGAATGATCTGTTTGTAGTTATATCTTGATGTTTGCATATAGCTGAAATTGTAAACGAATTTATGTGGATGATGGATGGCTGCTGATGTCAATATCCATCATCCACGGTTGCAAAAGCGTTTAGGGGATGGGACCCAATGTGGGCGCACAGACGATGTCGTAGTATTCCAACTCGGTGGCTTTGTTTTGTTCGGCGTAGGCGGTGGCTTCGTCTCCAATATTGCGGACGGTGTCGATCTCACCACGGGCGTTTGGACTCCAATAACGGGGAAGGGTCATAAGCGGATTGCCAGCCGGAACTTCGGGGATGGCGAGCGGATTATCGTCGTTGACCGAGTCTGCCTGCGGAACCCAGTTGTACATCACCGGTCCGCGCTGGTTGACGGTGAAGCCGAGTTTGTAGCCGAGGGTGGGACCGATCTCCACGGCGCGTCTGGAGAATCCGCCACCGGGCCAGATATAGGCGATGGGCGTCTTGTTCATATATTTTTGCAGGGAATTGATCGCACCCTGCATCTCGCTGGTAATGAACTCGTCGGTGGAGCCTTCGCTGATGGGCACGTTGTGGATGTAGCCGTGGGCTTGGTAGTCCACCCAGCCTTCGGCGGAGAGAGCGGCGTTCTCAGCCCAAAGGTCAGTGCGTTCGTCGATGCCGATGTATCCATTTATTACGTGCCAGCCCCATTGCTCATAAAATGGACGCCAGTGGTCGTTGAAATATTCGGCAAAGTGACGATCATCCACAATGAGAAGGACTGAACGCGGGGGAATCTTCGCGTTGTCGTACATGAAGTCCGCCATTTGCTGCATGGTGATGGCTTGAAAGCCGGATTCAAAAAGGTCGTTCATGATCTTCTTGTGTTCGCCTGTGGTCACGTCGTTGCCGCTGGCGTCGCCTTTATTGATGCCGTGATACATGATGACCATCACCACAGTCCCCGGCGCGGATTTGGTCGAGTCCCATTTATTTTTCAGGTACTGACAGGTATCCGCCACGTAGGTGCGGGGCATGTCGGCGGGCTTGAGCAGCGAGGTTTGATACGTGCCGGGCAAGGCAGGCGGCGTGCGAGGAGCGGTCGCTGTTGGGATCGGCGTATCCGCAGGCACGGGAGTTTCGGTAGGTTGGTTGTTTTGGCTTATTTGCGCAACCGCTGTTTCAAAAGCGGCAGTCAGCGCGACGTTCGTATCGGGAGTCGCTGCTGCGGGTTGGCACGAAGCCAGAAACGCCGTCAACAGGCTGAGGCTTAGGAAAAGATGCGCGGTTCGTAATCCGTTTTTATTTTTCATGCGTCGAATTCTAATCGAAAAAAATAGGACGTTTGCGGAGGCAAACGTCCTGTTCATTTTGTTTGCTAATAAATTTACTCGTCGCTTTTGCCTGAAATAAAATCTTCCACTTTTTGGCGGGCGATCTCGTCCTTGAATTGCTTGGGCGGGGTCTTGAAGAAGTAGGATGACGGACCGACGATGGGACCGGCGAGTTCGCGGTCGAGCGCGATCTTGGCGCAGCGGAGCGCATCGATCATGACTCCGGCGGAGTTTGGGCTGTCCCATACTTCGAGTTTGACCTCCACGTTGAGCGGAACGTTGCCGAAGGTGGTGCCTTCCATACGGATGTATGCCCACTTGCGGTCGGTGAGCCACGGCACATGGTCGCTCGGACCGACGTGGACGTTGTCGGAATCCATTTCGTAGGGGATCATGCTGAGCACCGAATTGGTCTTGGAAATTTTCTTGCTTTCAAGGCGTTCGCGCTCGAGCATGTTGAGGAAGTCGGTGTTGCCGCCGAAATTGAGCTGATACGTTCGGTCGATCTTGACGCCACGGTCCACGAAGAGGGAGGCGAGTTGACGGTGCAAAATCGTCGCGCCGACCTGGCTTTTGATGTCGTCGCCGAGGATGGGCAGACCGGCATCCGCGAAGCGCTTGCCCCAATAATCAGAGGAAGCGATGAAAACGGGAATGCCATTGACGAAGGCGCAGCCCGCTTCGAGAATCTGCTCGACGTACCATTTGGTCGCCATCTCCGAACCGACGGGCAGGAAGCTGATAACGACTTCCGTCTTCGTCTCGCGTAAAAGCGTGACGATATCCGCTGTGGAGCCGGGTGCCTTCGTGATGACTTCATTCAGGTATTTGCCCAAACCGTCATGGGTCATGCCGCGCACAACAGGCACGTTGAGATTGGGAACGTCGGTGAATTTAAATGTGTTGTTCGGTTCGGCGAAGATCGCCTCGGAAAGGTCCTTGCCCACCTTGGTGGCGTTGATATCGATCGCGATGGTGAATTCGATGTCGCGGATGTGATATTCGCCCAATTGCGGGTGCATGATTCCGGGAATCACATCGTCATCTTTGGCGTTCTTGTAGAACTGAACGCCTTGTACGAGGGAGGAAGCGCAATTCCCTACGCCGATGATCGCCACACGCACTTTTTTCTTATTTGCCATTTTGTTTATCTCCTGGGATGGATTACAGTTTCCTTGTTGATTTACAGGGTCTGATGTTCAGATACAACCGTGAAGTATAATCTTACCAAAAGGTATTTATATGTCTTCGAAACAGGGAAAAATCCTGCCGCGTCTGCTCGATGTAATGCGCAGCCTCAATTCCAGCACGGGATTGGAGGCGGGTTTGCGTACGGTTTATTCCGCCGCCGTCGAATTGACCGGCAGCGAGACGGCTTCCCTGCTTTCGTATGACCAATCTGCAATGAACTTCTATTTTAAATATGTACCCTGGTTTGACGGCAACGCCCACAACGGCGATACCCGGGTCCCTTTGAATGGAAGTATCGCAGGGTGGGCTTTTTTGAAAAACACAACATTGGTTGTGAACGATACGGTTAGCGATGAACGTCATTTCAAAAAGATGGATGAGCTGGCGGGCGTCACCATCCGCTCGGTGTTGGGAACACCGATGATCGTGAATGACAGTCCCATTGGTGTGCTGGAAGTTTTCAACAAACAGAGCGATTACACTGACGAGGATATCCTTGTCGTTGAAACATTGGCGGCGCTGGCGGCTTCAGCGATACAGAAGGACAGTCTCGAGAAAGGCATCATCGCATCACAGGAAGAGGCGCGTGAACTGGATCGGTTGAAGAATGAGTTCATTGCCATCACATCTCATGAATTGCGGACGCCGCTGGGTTTGATCCTCGGTCACTCCACATTTTTGAAGGAATTGCTCGAAGAAAAACACGATGAACAGGTGGATGCCATCATCCGCAATGCGGCGCGGCTTAAAGAGATCATCGAAAGCCTGACCAGCGTGGATAATCATCAATCGGGCGGGGCGTTGGTGCGTTCACGCAAAGTATCCATTTCGCGCATCATTGAGGATGTATGCATTTCCTTTAATTCGATGGCGGAGAAGAAAAAGATTAGCCTTAAAAGGGTGCTGTCTCCCGGCGAAGAAATGTGGGTGGATGTGGATGGCGGCAAGATCGCGATCGTATTGAGCAACATCCTGAAAAATGCCATTACCTTTACGAACGAAGGCGGCGAGATCGTGGTGCGCGGCGAACAGCAGCCCAATTATGTAAAGGTATCTGTAAAAGACAACGGCATTGGCATTCCTGCCAGCGACCTGCCGCATGTCTTCGACCGTTTTTATCAGGTCGAAGATCACCTCACACGCAAACACGGCGGCATGGGGCTTGGTCTTTCCGTCGCAAAGGTCATGGTCGAAATGCATGGTGGGCGTATCTGGGCGGATAGCGAAGAAGGCAGGGGCAGCATTTTCTCGTTCATCCTTCCCGTCCATGCCCAGGCGCCGCCGGAATCTTCTCCGTTTACAGAGTGAATCCCGTCTGTACGTTGACGGGATTTTTGTTTTCTTGATACACTCACGCCCAATTATTCCTGAAACCAACTTCCTTCAAAAAGAGTGAATCCATGCGATCATTGAATGAACAATTCGAACTCATACGCCAGTCTCCAACTGTTTCGCTTACAGACCGCATCATGGCGCTCAAAGCCGGCGGAAAGCAGATCATCAGCCTGCAGGTTGGCGACCCCGATTTTGGCACGCATCCTTCCATAGCCGAAGCGGCGCTCAACGCCATGCAGCAGGGACAAACCCATTACGGTCCGAGCAACGGAACGCTCGAACTTCGTCAAGCCATCGCGCACAAACTTCAACGTGATGAAGGTGTAAGTTACGACCCCGCTTCGGAAATCCTCGTCACCAACGGCGGCATCCATGCGTATTACACCGCCATGCAGTCCATTCTTAACCCGGGGGATGATGTCCTGATCCCCGACCCGTCGTGGGCGACTCATTCGAATATGGCAACCATGCTTCGGGGAAGAGTGATCCGCGTCCCTGCCCCCGCCGAGAACGGGTTCATCCCTCATTTTGAATCCTGGCTGAAAGCGTTGACTCCCAAGTCGAAGATCATCGTCCTGAACTATCCCTCGAATCCGACTGGCGCATATCCCACGCGCGACTATCTGCAAAAACTGCAAGACTTTGCCAAAGAAAATAATTTATGGATCGTCAGCGACGAGGTGTACGGAAGTTTGTATTATGGCGAGAAACCGACCAGCGCCGCCGCCGTGGACGGCGCAAAAGAGCGGACCTTACTCGTCCAGAGCCTTTCCAAATCCTATGCCATGACGGGATGGCGCGTCGGCTTTTTGGCGGCACCTGCGCAGATCATTTCGAACGCGTTGAAAGCCAGCCAAAATTCCATTACCTGTGTTGCTCCCTTCATTCAAAAAGCCGCCGCCTTCGCATTGACCGATCCCGCCGTTCAGGAAGTGACCGCATCCATGCGCGCCGCCTATGCCCGCCGACGAGAACTGGTTCTGCGCCTCGCCCGCGAATACGAAAGTGACAGGGTGTTGGTCTCGCCTTCAATGGGCGCTTTCTATTTCTTTCTCGATATGCGTCCGCTGAAAATGACGTCAGTTGAGATCTGCGAAAAATTATTGGACGATGTCGGCGTGGCGCTTGTGCCCGGCTCCGCATTTGGGGAACAAGGTGAAGGCTTTGCCCGTTTGTGCATCGCCGCTTCAGATGAAGATGTAGAGGCGGGGTTTCGCAAGGTCATCGAGTGGGCTGAAAAACAGTAACAAACTATAATATTTTCACTTTATCTCAAGGAGTTTTCATATGCCCGCCTTTTTAAAGAACGAATGGACCACCTTTGTGATTGCGCTTATCGCCAGCGCGTTGACGGGTATCCTGCTTTTTTCGGGCGCAAATGCGGTATTGACCTTTGTCATTGGCGCGGTGGCGCTTGCCACTCTGGCGACGGTGGTCGGTCATGCCACAGAACAACTCGGCAATTATCTTGGTCCTGGCGCGACCGGTGTTTTACAATCCGCCATTGGCAATTTGCCGGAATTATTCGTTGCGTTCTTTGCGCTTAAAGCAGGCTTGGTGACGGTGGTTCAGTCTGCCTTGGTCGGGTCGATTTTGGCGAACAGTCTGCTCGTGCTTGGGCTGGCTTTCTTCCTCGGCGGCGTCAAACATGGGGTTCAGAAGTTCAATTCGGCAACTCCGCGAGCGATTGTGATGCTGATGGTTTTAGCGATTTCTGCACTCGTCTTTCCCACATTGGCACATTCATTACATACTCCAGCCGAAGCGCACGAAGTTTCCCTGAGCATCGCGAGCGCGATTATTCTGCTGATCGTTTTCTTTGCCAGCATTCCCATGTCCCTGCAGGGCGGACCCATGGCTGAGGTCTCCCATTCCGAACATACTGAAAAGCCGTGGCCCCTTTGGCGTGTGTTGACGATCCTTCTCATTGCAGGTGGCGGCGCGGCATTCGTCTCGGACTGGTTTGTGGAAGCGCTCGAACCTGCCATTGAAACCATGGGAATTTCACAGGCGTTCGCGGGTCTTGTTGTGGTGGCAATTGCAGGAAACGCTGTTGAAAATGTTGTTGGAATTCAATTGGCACTTAAGAACAAATCGGATTATGCCTTGAGCGTCATCCTGAACAGTTCCCTGCAAGTCGCGCTCGCGCTGACCCCGATCCTGGTCCTGCTTTCCTTTTTCTTTACCTCCACTGTGTTGACTCTCGTCCTGCCGCCGCTGCTGGTTGTCGCGTTGACGTTGACTGCGCTGCTCAGCGCCCTGATCGTATACGACGGCGAATCCAACTGGCTGGAAGGTTTGGCGTTGATGGGTCTTTATGCAATGGTTGCCATTTCATTCTGGTGGGGCTAGTTGTGATATGAAAGTTGCATTTCAAGGAGAACCCGGCGCATATAGCGAGCAGGCTGTCTTCAATTATCTGGGAAACGTGGAGACCCTTCCATGCGAGTCCTTCGATGCGATGTTCGACTCGGTCGTTTCTGGTCAAAGTGATATGGCACTGGCTCCCATCGAAAATTCGCTGGCGGGCAGTATTCATCAAAATTACGATCTGCTTTTGCGGCATGACCTGCATATTGTGGGGGAGTATTTTCTGCGGGTACAGCATTGCCTGATCGCCATGCCCGGCGTGAAAAAAGAAGATATAAAAAAAGCGATCAGCCATCCGCAGGCGTTGGGTCAATGCGCGGCGTATCTGCGGAATCTTGGCATCAAGCCCGAGCAGGTCTATGACACGGCGGGAAGCGTGAAGATGCTCAAAGAGTCCGGCGCGCGGGATGTGGCGGCTATCGCTTCAAAACGTGCGGCTGAAATTTACGAGATGCAAATTTTGGAAGAAGGCATCGAAGATAATTCAGAAAACTTCACGCGTTTTCTCGCTGTCGGACGAGAGGCAACTGTCCCTGAGGGTGAGGCGAAGACTTCCATCGTGTTCTCGCTCAAAAATCTTCCCGGGTCGTTGTTCAAAGCCATGTCCGTTTTTGCGTTGCGCGATATTGACCTGACCAAGATCGAGTCGCGCCCTCTGCAGGGAAAGCCGTGGGAATATCTTTTTTATATTGACTTCATCGGTTCGGCTCAGAACGAGACTGTGCAGCGGGCGCTTGACCATTTGGGCGAGTACGCGGTGACGCTGCGTGTGCTGGGTTCGTATCTGCGTTTCAAAGGATGATAAAAACTCCGTCTGTAAAACAGACGGAGTTTTGTTTAGAAAATATAGGGGATAAGCCGCCACGTTTTTGCTTGATACTCTTCCCATGCTTTGCCAAATTCCTGATGCATCATTTTCTCTTCGGCGAAGACGCGCCAGATCAAAACGGCTGTCAGCACGAGAACAAGGATGATGCCAAGCAGGGAGCGGAAAGTCAGCGAGATGCCGAGGAAGAAAAACAGAATTCCCAGATAACGCGGATGGCGGATGACTTTATACGGTCCGCTTTGAATGAGTTGGTGATCTTTCTGCAGGGTGACTTCGACGCTGAATTGTTTGGCAAGGAATTTTTCTCCCGCCTGCATCAGAACGAAGGCAGGGACGGTGATGAAAAGCCCAATGAACCGAATTGTGTTTTGAACATCAATCACGCCGAAGGAACGCTGATCTGAAAATGGGGCGAGGATCACAACAGCGAGGCTGAAAATTTGGATGAGGATGAGATCCAGTTTACTGCTGGGGGCGCCGCTTTTGCGGTCTTCCTGATTTCGTCCGACCTGCGGATTATAGATCAGGGAAAATATTTGCAGGGCAAGGATCACAACCGCATAGGCTGTGCGAGCCGGGTTCTCAAAAAATTGAGGGATGTGTCCGAGTCCCCAACCGAGCAGGGGAAGACCGAGAAAGATCAATGCGCCTGCGAGAAAAGCTGGAATGTTGCGAAGAAGTGTTTTCATGTTGTTTGCTTTCTTTGTGAATTTTCTCCGAAAGTATAAATGATTCCCTCTTGTAAAATCAGAAAATATGTTCTAAAATAAGACAGGCTTTGTCCATTTTTGGCGTTGAAAAGATGAACATGTACTCAGCTTTTACAAATAAAAGGAGACAGTATGAGGAAGCTTATTGTTGCAGAGTTTATTACGTTGGATGGTGTCATTCAGGCGCCAGGCGGTGCAGATGAAGATACCGATGGCGGTTTTATCCACGGCGGCTGGACGCGTCCATATTGGCACGATGAGATCGGCGCCCATTTTTTTCAGGCAATGACTGAAGCGGATACACTGCTTCTGGGACGCAAGACGTGGCAGGGTCACGGCGCGGCGTTTGAACCAATGCCGGAAGGTGATCCGTTTGGCGATGTTATGAAAAGCAAGAAAAAATATGTTGTGTCAAATACATTGACTTCGACATCGCTCTGGCGAAATTCAACCATCATCAGCGGGGATGTGATCGAAGCGATCCGCAAATTAAAGGAACAGCCGGGGCAAAATATCCTACTTGATGGCAGCAGTGTTCTGGTCCATAGTTTGATCGAGAACGACCTTGTAGATGAGTACGCCTTACATGTCTATCCCCTTGTGTTGGGCAACGGCAAGAAGTTGTTCCCGGAAGGGACGCGTGTCAAATTGAAGCTGGAGGAATCTGCCGCGCTTCCAACTGGTGTGGTGTATCAACGCTATATCCCTACCCGGTAGGAAAGCATTTCTAAACAGGAGAGAGTATGGATCACGGATATGTCTTTTTCGAAATTCAAGCGAATGATGTTCAACGCGCTGCCAAATTCTATCAAGCCATCTTTGATTGGAAGTTGAGTCGAAACCCTGGTGTGCCCATCGAATATTGGGATATCGAAACCGGCGGTTCGCGCGGCGGATTGCTTCCACGCCCTGCCAAGACCCCGCCTCCCGAACACGGGACGAATGCTTTTGTCTGCTCGATGGTGGTGGAGAACTTTGACAATGTCGCCGCGAAGATCCTGTCCAATGGCGGGCAGGTGGCGTTGGAAAAGTTTCCGGTCACTGGCAGATGCTGGCAGGGATACTTTATCGATACGGAAGGCAATACTTTTGGGATCTTTGAAGTGGATGAAAAGGCGGGTTTGTAGAAATCATCATGAACCGATACCTTGTCCTGTTGCGCGGAATCAATGTTGGCGGGAAGAACGTCATCAAAATGGCGGACTTGAAAACCAGCTTTGAGGAGATGGGCTTTTCAAATGTGCTCACCTATATTCAAAGCGGAAATGTCCTGTTCCAGTCTGATGAAAAAGATAAGGCTGTGCTGACGAACAGAATCGAAAATGGACTGTCAAACCGTTTTAGTTTTGAAGCAAAGGTTGTGGTTGTCTCACAAAAGGAACTTGCCGCCATTGTCCGCGCTGCGCCGGAGGGATTTGGTGTAGAAGAAAAGAAATTCAGGTATGATGTCATCTTTTTAAAGGAACCGCTGACGTCGAAGGAAGCGATGAAGAGCATAAGAATCCGTGAAGGTGTGGATGCTGCTTTTTCGGGCAAACGAGTTCTTTACACTTCGCGTCTCATTGCCCGGGCTGCGCAAAGTTACATCACAAAAATCATTGGCACGCCGGTCTATCAAAGTATGACCATCCGCAACTGGAACACGACGACCAAACTTTTGGCGCTTATGGAAGGACAAAATGGCTAAAACTGATTTTCAATCGATCGACGAATATATCGCCGCCTGTCCGGAGGAGTCTCATGCGTATCTTAGGCAGGTGCGGAAATTGATCCGCACACTTGTGCCGGATGCGAAGGAGAAGATCAGTTATCAGATCGCATGCTTTGAACTGAATGGCAGGAACCTAATCCACTTTGCGGGGTGGAAAAAGCATGTGTCGCTGTACCCGGTTCCGGCGGGGGATGAGGCGTTCGAACGTCAGATCGAGCCGTATATGGCAGGGAAGGGGACATTGAAATTTCCGCTCGATGAACCGCTTCCGGTGAAGTTGGTCGAGAAAATTGTCAAATTACATTTGGTTGAGAATTTAAAGAGAGTGAAAGGAAAACCGAAATGAAACAAATAATCCCGTTTTTGTGGTTCGACACGCAATGCGAAGAGGCGATGAGTTACTACGTTGATACATTCAATGGCGCACCATATAAGAAACAAGAGTCCAAAATCGTTGGCATCACCCGCTACGAAAAAGGCATGGAAGCGCCCGGCGCTGAAAATCTGGAAGGCAAAGTCATTACCGGTATTTTTGAACTGGCAGGTCAGCGCTTTATGGCGCTCGATGGCGGACCGGTTTTTCAATTCAACGAATCGACTTCGTTCTATGTGGAATGTGAAGACCAGAAGGAAGTGGATTACTTCTGGGGCAAACTTTCTGCCGTTCCCGAGTCCGAGCAATGCGGTTGGTGCAAGGATAAGTTCGGGCTTTCGTGGCAGATCATCCCGAAGCAATTGGGCGAGTTGATGGGCGACCCTGAAAAATCGAAGCGGGTTGTCAATGCGATGCTCAAGATGCATAAGATCAATGTCGCTGATTTGCAAAAGGCATATGACGGCAATTGATATGGGGCGTTATGCCCCTTTTAACTTCTCGCGTTCCTGATCCCATAACTTTGTGAATCGCTCGAAAACATCAGCAATGATCTCCAGTTCTTCCTCCGAGTAGCTTGAGATCAATTCATCCTGGGCTTTTCTTGCGGATTCAAACCACGAAGCGACTTTTTCGGAACTTGATTTTTCTGGAACGATCAAAGTGCCGCGTCGATCATTGGGGTTGGGCTGCCTCTCAATCAAACCAGCTTTTTCCAACCGATCGAGCATCGCCGTTGTTGCGCCGGAAGTGAGTCCCGTATGTTTGGCGAGTTCGGAAGGTGTGGCAACGCCTTTAAAGAACAGCAGCCTGAGACATTCCATATCTGTTGTGTTGAGCCCAGCCCACTCGTCCATTGCGTTTCGGAAGAGCGTTAAGTGAACGCCGTAATCCCTCACCGCCATCAAAGCTCGTTTCTGTAAGTCTGCCTTTGTTGAGTTTGTCATAATAATACCCTTGACATTATCTTTATAATAAAGTATCTTTATTATATAACTAAATTTATTTCTATGCAAGGTGTCAAAACGACCCAATTTAAGGAGATTATTATGAGCCCCAAAAAGGAAACGAAAAAGTCCACTGGATTAACGGCGGAAGAAAAAGCCGCAATGAAGGAAACTCTCAAAGAGAGGAAAATGGCTGCGAACAAGGAAGAGGCGGAAAATGCCCACCTTGAGAAGATCGCCGAGATGCCGGAACCGGATCGCTCGATGGCGAAGCGAATCCACGAGATCATCAAAGCTAATGCCCCTGCCCTTTCGGCGAAAACCTGGTACGGAATGCCCTCATTTGCCAACGAAGAAGGCAAGGTCGTCTGTTTCTTCCAGACAGGGAAAAAGTTTGGGTCAAGATACGCGACATTGGGTTTTCAGGATTCTGCGAAACTTGACGATGGTAATATGTGGGCAACCTCTTTTGCATTGATCAAGTTGACATCTGCTGAAGAAAAAAAGATCATTGCGCTTGTAAAGAAAGCAGTGAGTTAAGAACAGACTCTTCTCAAGATGGAAATAGCCTGCATCTTATGTGTAATAGTTGAAGGATGGTTTCATGAAACTTCATCTTGTTGACGGTACATACGAATTATTCCGCGCACATTTTGGCGCGCCGCCTAAAAAATCTACCAGCGGGCAGGAGGTTGGCGCGACGGTTGGACTTTTGCGGAGTATGTTGTTGCTGCTCTCCGACCCGCAGGTGACTCATGTTGCTGTGGCGTTTGACCATGTGATCGAGTCGTTTCGCAATAAGATGTATGCGGGTTATAAATCCAGCATAGGTGTTGAGAAGGTCATTCTGGATCAATTTCCTGTGGCTGAGGCGGCTGTCAAAGCTCTGGGGTTGGTGACCTGGCCCCAGGTCAGGTTTGAAGCGGACGATGCGATTGCTGCGGCAGTTGCGAGGTTCAAAAAATCCAAATCGGTGGAGCAGATCGTCATCTGTTCTGTCGATAAAGACCTGACGCAAATGGTGGATGGCAAACGCGTCATCTGTTGGGACCGCCGGCGGGAAATCACGCTGGATGAAAAAGGAGTGGTTGAGAAGTTTGGCGTATCGCCTGAATCGATTCCTGATTATCTCGCGCTCGTCGGTGACTCAGCCGATGGCTACCCCGGGATTCAAGGCTGGGGAGCAAAGTCCGCGGCAACGGTGCTGGCGAAGTTCAAACATATCGAGTCCATTCCGAAAGACCCTGCAAAACTGGGTTTGAGTTTGGGGCGCGCGACGACCCTGCTTGAGAATTTGAAAAATAATTACAAAGACGCGTTGCTGTTTCGTGAACTTTCGACTTTGCGGACGGATGTGCCCTTGAAAGAATCACTGACAGATTTGAAATGGCAGGGCGCCACTGCGAAATTAAAGAAAGTCTGCAAGGAATTGCAGAGCGAGAGTATTGTGGAGCGCGTGAAGAAGTGGCAGTGAAATCCCTTTTGGATGCGAATGGATCATAATGAAAAAATCTGAACTCTTGATCTGGTTAAGCGAAGAATACCGAAATTGGGAAGAATTTCTCGAACATATCGATCCTGCGCATATGGAGGTGCCCGGCGTAAATGGGAACTGGTCTATGAAAGATATGGTCGCTCACATCACTTGCTATCAGCCTTGGGTTACTGCCCGCATACAGGCTGCGGCTGATGGTGCCCCGGAACCGCCTCCGCCTTGGCCCGCGGAATTGCAAACGGACAATGAAGTTAATGCCTGGATCTATGAAACCAATCGCGGCAGTTCGGTGAGCGAGGTGTTGGATGATGCCCGCCAAATATTTCATCAGTTTTTCGCCGTCATTGAAAATTTACCTGAGGATGTCCGCATCGAGGAGGTGCAGCATGGAGGGAAAATGTTTTACCTTATGTGGTTGGGCGATCAGCGTTTTCAGGTTGGTGAGATTTTCGATCATTTCCATGATGACCATGAAGCAGATATACGCGCCTGGTTGGCGGGTTTGAAAAGCTAATAAAAAAACTATGCTGACCATTGATGTTGAAACGGCACGTCGTTTTATTCTTGGCAAGCAGGGATTGTGGCCCGGGCGGCGTTGGCATGGACTTAAAGGTACGGAACAAGCCATGCGTGCAATGGAATATCTACAGCTTGATCCATTGCAAATCGTCGCGCGCAGTCAGGATATCGCATTGTATGGCCGCGTATTGGATTACAAGCCTGAGATGTGGGAGGATGCCGCATACAAAAAACGCAGGTTCTTTGATTGGGGCGGCTGGCTGGCGGTCCGCCCGATGGACGAACTGCCATATTGGCGTACGGTTATGCACCGTGAACGTGACGGCAAATCTGGTGATCCTCGCATCCGAAAAATGGCGAAGGAACACGCGAAAGCGATCGCGGAAATTCGCTCCATTTTGCAGGAGCGCGATACGTTAAGTAACCGTGACTTTGATGCATCAACGCGTACAAGGACGAATAGCTACCGCGGACGTAAAGACAGCGCCCTGGCTTTATATTATCTCTGGCGCATTGGCGAGGTGATGACGCATCATCGGGAACGCTTTGAGCGGGTCTATGCGCTGACTGAAAAAGTAGCGCCAAAAGATTTGATCTACGAGAACAGCGAAGAAGAGACAGATCGATTTTTGGTCAAAAAGGAAATCAGCTTCAGCGGTTTGGCGCGCATCAAGCGCACGGCTGAGGCGTATCATGGGCGCGGAGAACCAGATCGGGCTGCCAAAAAGTTAATCGAGACAATGCTTGATGACGGCGACATTATCGAAGTGCAAGTCGAGGGTTGGAAAGGGTCTTATCACGCTCTCGGCAGCGACGCCAAATTGTTGCGTGATCTAAGCGCAGGACGTGTCCCGAAAATATGGACTCCGCTGGAGACGACAACGACGGAAGAAGCCGTTTTTCTCTCCCCGTTGGACCAGGTCAGCGCGCGGGGGCGTGCCAAAGTGTTATTTGGCTTTGATTATGTATGGGAAGTATACAAGCCTGAGCATCAGCGCAAGTTTGGATATTATGTCTTACCGGTGTTATGGGGTGACCGTCTTGTTGCCCGTTTCGATAGCAAATTAGATAGAACCACGAACACATTTGTAATTTTAGGTTTTTGGCTTGAAGATAAAACCCTTGCCAAAGATGAAGCCTTTGCCGAAGCTCTGGCGCGCGGGTTTGTCCGTTTTGTCAATTTTCTGGGCGCAGAAAAAATGGATGCAAAGGCAATTTCATATCCGCTTTTGCGGAAAACAGTAATTTCATTTCTCTAGCTTGTACATCGAAATTTTTCCGCCTTCGTCGTGAAGGGTAAAGCCATTATTCTGCAAAACTTTTTGTGAAGCAAGGTTGTGATTCGCTACCTCCGCGAACAACGGGCGGATTTTGGCAACGGATAAAAATTCGGCTACTGCCGCACTGGCAATGCCGCGCCGCCAAAATTCTTTTCCGATCCAATAGCCTATTCTCTGCTCGTACTTTCCCTCTTTCCAGCAAATGATGTGACCCGCAACCTTCTCTTTGTAGATGATGGCACGCGCGGTTACATTTTTGTTTTTCAATATCCCCTCCCAATGCCGCATGAACTCGCCCCGGTCTTTGGATGGATACGCAGACATGGCGACGGCTTCAGGCTCAAGCTGTTGTTGAAATAGGATGGGAAGATCCGCCTCGGCGACTGGACGCAAACTTATCTTTGCCATTGGGGTATTTTATCAACATCATACGGTGTGACTTGATAAACGTGATAGTTCAGCCAGTTGGAATATAACAAATTGGCATGTCCCCGCCAACGGACGGTGGGCTCATGGCTTGGGTCGTCGTTGGGATAATAATTCTTCGGCACGTGGATGGGCAAGCCCTTGTTCACGTCACGGTCGTATTCACCTTTGAGGGTAAGCGGATCATACTCCGAATGACCGGTGATGAAGAGATGACGCCTGTCTTTGGAGGCGACGATGTAAACACCCGCATCGTCTGATTCCGCGAGGATGTCCAACTCGTTGGACTTCTCAATGTCTGCGCGGCGGATCTCGGTGTGGCGGGAGTGTGGAGCGAGGAAAATGTCATCGAAGCCGCGCATCAGTTTCGAGGTCCGGTTTAAGACGCAGTGCTCGAAGACGCCGAACATCTTGTGGGGGAGGTCATATTTGGGAATCCCATAGCGGTGATAGAGTCCAGCTTGTGCGCCCCAGCAGATATAGAAAGTCGATTCAACGTTCGTCTCCGCCCAGTCAAAGATCCGGGTGAGTTCATTCCAATAGTCCACTTCTTCGAATGGCATCTGTTCGACAGGCGCACCGGTGACGATGAGCCCGTCAAATTTTTCGTGTTTGATATTTTCAAACGTGACGTAATGGTTAAGCAAATGATCTGCATCCGTATTTTTGGATTCGTGTGTGGCGGTATGCAGTAGCGTGATCTCAACCTGAAGCGCGGAATTGGAAAGCAATCGCAATATCTGCGTTTCGGTTGTGACCTTGGTGGGCATGAGGTTGAGAATGGCAACACGCAACGCGCGAATATCCTGATGGACAGCGCGGTCTTCCTCCATGATGAAGATGTTTTCGCTTTCAAGTGTTGCACGTGCGGGCAGGGTTGTGGGAATTTTTACGGGCATGGGAAGAGCAAGGATGAATTTAGAAGGATGAAGTATGATTTTTTATTTCACTATTCATCCTTCATATTTCATCCTTCATCCTTTCTACGAAAGTGCTTGATCAAGATCCCAAAGAATATCTTCGATATCTTCGAGCCCAATGGAGAGACGAATAAAATCAGGGCTGACGCCTGCGGCTTTTTGTTCTTCATCGTTTAACTGTGAGTGTGTGGTGCTGGCGGGATGAATTGCAAGCGATTTGGCATCGCCGAAATTGGCAACGTGACTGAACAGTTTCAGACTGTCGATGAACTTTGCGCCTGCCTCACGTCCGCCTTTTACGCCGAAGCCGATCACCGCGCTGGGACCCTTGGGCACATATTTCTTCGCACGTTCATGGTCGGGGTGATTGGGCAGCCCTGCATATTTCACCCAACTGGCATTGGGATGTTTCTCCAAAAATTCGGCAACGGCTTGCGCATTTTGTACATGACGATCCATCCGCAGGGACAATGTCTCAAGTCCCTGAATGAAAAGCCACGAATTGAACGGTGATTGCGATGTGCCCAGGTCGCGCAGGATGCCAGCGCGTGCCTTCGAAATAAATGCCAGCGGACCAAAATCTTGAGCATACACAACATCGTGATACGAAGGGTCAGGTGTGTTGAAGTTCTTGTGGCGTTCACTTCCCAGCCATTTGAACTTGCCGCTATCCACAATTGCTCCGCCGAGGGAAGTGCCATGTCCGCCAATATATTTCGATGTGGAGTGGGTGACAATATGCGCGCCCCATTCGAACGGACGGCACAAGTACGGCGTGGCGGCGGTGTTATCGATCATCAACGGGATGCCAAACTCATCCGCGATCTTGGCAACTTCCTCGATGGGGAAGATGCTTCCGAATGGATTTGCGATCGTTTCGCCAAAGAATAATTTTGTGTTCGGCTGAACCGCCTTGCGGAAATTTTCCGGGTCGGAGGGGTCAACCAGCGTCACACTGATTCCCAAACGCGGAAACGTGTAAGTGAATTGACTTACCGTTCCGCCATATAAATTAGACGATGCAACGATGTGGTCGCCTGCTTCGCAGATCGCAAAGATGGCAGTCGTCTGCGCGGCATGACCCGAGCTGACTTCCAGTGCGGCGATGCCGCCTTCCAAGTCCGCAAGCCGCTGCTCGACGATATTTGAAGTCGGGTTGCCAATGCGCGTGTAAATATTCCCCGCTTCTTGCAGCGCGAACAAACGCGCGGCACGGTCAGTGCTTTGCAGATCATACGCCGTCGTCATGTAGATCGGCGCGGCGCGGCTGCCAGTCGTTGCTTCGGGGTCGTAGCCCGAATGCAACTGCCTGGTTGAAAATCCAAACTTACGTTCTTGTGTTGCCATGTGAGTCTCCTCTTGAATAATGTTTATCCGCCCGTCAGAAGAGTTCTTCCCTCACCCTAACCCTCTCCCATAGGGAGAGGGAACTCCCTTCCCCTTCGGGGGAAGGGTTGGGGATGAGGGCAAAAAAATACCTCTCCTGAAAGTACAAGAAGAGGTACATACGATACCGTCCTCTCATCTTCCAGTGTTTGAATGGCTTTGCATTCACTGCCGAATTTGGCACCATGACATCAGTCTGGTTGCCGAAGCGTCAAAGGGTCGGTCCCTCAGCTTCTCTGGATAAGAGCGAATATTTAATTTCGCGCGGTTATATCAGGCGAACCGAATTAAGTCAAGTAGGGGCGGGGTCATCCCGCCCAAATCATAACAATCCTTCGTTCACCAATAACTCAGCATTATAGATCGATGCGCCCGCTGCGCCGCGAATGGTGTTGTGCGATAAGACAACAAACTTAAGATCAAATATGGGATCGCGCCTCACGCGCCCGACGACGGTGGTCATGCCTTTGCCGGTGAGACGGTCAAGCCGCGGCTGAGGTCGATCCGCCTCATCTCTGACCTCGATAACGGGTCGCGGACTCGATGGCAGTTCCCTCGCTGACGGCGGCGCCGCGTAATCGCGTAATGCCTGAATGGCAACTTCCGGTTCCACAGGGTTATTCAACTGCACGCTCGCACAAACGGTGTGACCATCAATGACCGCTACGCGATTCGTGTGAACGCTGAAGACCATATCTGCAAGGTCAATTTTGTCTCCTGCATATTTGCCGAGCATTTTGCGTGGTTCCCATTCCACCTTTTCTTCTTCACCGCCATTGCCCACATTTGGAATGACATTGTCCATGATATCGAGTGAAGATACCCCCGGATATCCAGCGCCGGAAAGTGCCTGCAAAGACGTGGCAAAAACTTTCTTCACGCCAAAGGCTTCATCCAACACCTTGAGCGAAATCGTGAGACCTGTGCTCGTACAGTTCGGGTTGGTGACGATGCATCCGCTCCAACCTTTGTTCTTGCGCTGCTGCTTGACGAGTTGAATATGCTCGGCGTTGATCTCCGGTAACAGTAGTGGCACGTCCTCACCGCGCCGATACGATGACGCATTCGAGCAGACCGCCGCGCCCGCTTTTGCAAATGCCGGTTCGAGTTCGTTGGCTATTTCAGTATGCAAGGCGGAGAAGACGATCTTCGCCTGTACTGCATCTGTATTGGCAGGGACAATGACCATATCTTTGGCGTACTCTGGCATGGGCGTATCCAACACCCAGCGCGTGGCTTTGGCGTAGGCTTGCCCCGCAGAACGATCCGATGCGGCGAGCGCAACGACCTTGAACCAGGGATGATTTTCCAGCAACGAAATAAAACGCTGACCTACCGAACCGGTTGCGCCGAGTACGGCGACGGGGATTTGAGATTGAGACATGATGATTTCTCCTTGGGGTGATGAAAAGATTTTATTACTGGTTACAAGTTACAGGTTGAAAGTTGAAAAGTTAAGAGACTGCTTCTTAAGTACACGGATTTTACGGATCGCACAGAAAAATACGGATTTTTTAAAGATTTATTTCCGTGATACTCAGTGAAATCCATGTCATCCGTGTCCAAAAAAGAGTTAAGAAACACTCACTAAGAACCTTCAACCTGTAACCTTCAACTTGCAACTGAATTAATTTACGATCAACTCGTGCAGTGCCTTGACTGCATTCTCCGTATCCGCCGCATCGACTACGAGCGAAATGGACACTTCCGATGATCCTTGTGCAATGGCGAGGACATTCACGCCGTTATTGCCAAGCTGGCTGAACACACTGCCCGCCACGCCCATTGTGTGACGCATCCCTGAACCGACAACCGTCACGATGGAAACATCTTCCGTTGCCCAAACCCGGTCAATGTCTTGATCTGCAATTTCAATAGCGAATGTTTTTTCGAGAGCAGATAACACTGTGGGGGCGAGTTCGGCTGGCGCGGCAAAACAAATGGACTGCTCCGATGATGCCTGTGTAATGAGCGGAACGCTTGTTCCTGTGGATGCCACCGCCCCAAATGCACGCGCTGCCACACCAGGAACCCCCAACATACCGCGCCCTTCAATGGTGATGAGCCGTTGCTTGCGGATGGCGGTCACAGCTTTGATGACTTTGCCTTCCACTTTACCGTTGGTTTTGGGGCTGGGGATGAGGCGTGTGCCCGGATGACTGGGGTTGAAGGTGTTGCAAATTCGCAAGCCAATGCCCGCATCCAACACAGGGCGGATGGTTTTGGGGTGCAGAACTTTCGCGCCGTAGTAAGCGAGTTCGGCGATCTCGTTGTAATTGATCTCAGGCAGGGTGATGGCTTTCGGCTCGATGCGCGGGTCGGTGGTCATCACACCGTCCACATCTGTCCAGATCCACACATCGTCAGCATGGAGCGACCTGCCGATGATCGCGGCAGAGTAATCGCTGCCGCCGCGACCCAATGTGGTGATTACGCCTTCGGGTGTTGCCCCAATGAAGCCGGTTGTGATGGGGATGATTCCCTCATCCATAAGCGGATTTAATTTCGCGCGCGTCTTTTCGTTGGTCGCTTTGAAATTGGGGTGAGCATTCTGAAAATTTGCGTTGGTGACTACGAATTGAGTCGACTCAATTGCCTGTGCTTTTACCCCCGCATCGTTGGCTACGGCTGCGAGCAGGCGCACGCTCATGCGTTCACCAAGCGATGCGACCGTGTCCATTGCGCGCGGGCTGGCTTCGCCGAGGACGGCGATGGCTTTGCACAAGTCCACAAGGGAGAGGATGAGTGTGTCGATCTCGGCTTTGACCGCTTCGCGCTGCGCCTCATCCTTGACGAGGGCATCGGCGGCGGAGAAGTGCTTTTCTCTCAGCGTGGATTCGGTCTGGGGTAACGAATCAACCTGCCCGTGCGAAGCGGAGGCGGCGGAGTCCAATAGCAAATTCGTCACGCCGGACATGGCGGAAGTTACCACGACGACTCGATCCCAATCCTTTTTCGCATCGCGGATGATCTGTATCGCGCTTTTCAACGCATTTGCAGACCCGACGGATGTTCCTCCAAATTTCATGACCAATGTTCTTTGCATAATGTTCTCCTGTGTGAGGTAAACAAAAACGCCCCGCGTTTTCCGCGAGGCGTTGTGTGTGTTTTGAGATAACCTGTTCGGTTACTTCTTCCCAAGCACTAACGCCTCGCGGTGAATACCGGAGGTGGTAGTGGTCATGGTCATGGCGAAGTGAGCCGAACGGTTGTTCATAATTGGGCGGTATTCTATGTGAAGCACGGGATCGTGTCAAGGGGGAGTTTGAGGGATCTTCCCGAAAATATTGCAGGTTTGTAATTTTTGATGATGATTGGAAGGTTATAATCTGGATGATGTGTCGGGATTTGAGCCGTTTTTTACTTTATTGATGTGGATGTAAGCGGTCCTGGCACGGATTGATGGGTTCGTAATGTGTTTCGCAAAATGAGCCCCAAAGGCAAACCTATGGATAAAAAAGTTCGTTTATACGTGGGGAAATTTTATGCCTGGACCAACCCCGCCTGGGTCGCATATGTATTGGTTGCGGGGATTACACTGGCAGTTCTGTTGTTAAGAATTGCCATGAGCGCCTACTTTGACATTCATTTGACATTGATCCTGTTCATGCTGCCGATCATTGCGAGCGCCTTTATTGGCGGGCTGTGGGGCGGGTTGTTATCCACTTTGTTGTCGGCGCTTGGCTCAATGTATTTTATTATTATGCCGGTCGGTTCCTTCGGGATGTCCAACTCTCACGATTTTATACAATGGCTGATCATGATCTTAAGCGGGGTGGTTGTCAGCGCCTTGACGGGGGAGTTTTATAAAGCGCGCAACAAACTTGAGTTGGAGATTATCGAGCATGAACAGATGGGTGCCGCCCTGCAGCAGAGCGAGGAGCGTTACCGCGGTTTGATCGAGAATATGAACGACCTTATCGTGGAGGTCGATGAAGAAGGGAATTATTGCTACATCAGCCCGAACTATGAGACGCTATCCGGTTATTCTGTGGTGGATGAGGTCGGAACATCGATTTTTACTCATGTCCATCCGGATGATGTAGGGATCGTGAGGGAGAGTTTTAAGACCACACTTCGGGAAGAAAAACGGAACATTACTTATCGTGTTCAGGGTCAGGACGGAGACTGGTATTGGGTCGAAACCTCAGGCAAGCCGTATAAAACCGCGGATGGCGAACGGCACGTCATCAGCGTTGTGCGAGATATTTCCGCCCGCAAACAGGTTGAAGACGCCCTGCTCGAAAGTGAGGCGCGCTTTCACAGTCTGTTCGAGCATGCGCCGGTGGGAGTTCTGCTGGCAGATATGCGGGGGAATATTCTGGAGGTCAACCCGGCTGCTTTGGAGATACTTGGGTCGCCTTCAGCGGAAGCCACACGGCAGATCAATATCATCAATTTTCCCCCGTTGGTCAAGGCGGGGATCTCCGCTGATTTTCAAAGATGCGTGGCGACATCACAATTCCTCACCACAGAACGTTCCTATATCTCAAAATGGGGCAAGTCCATCGAGTTGAACCTGCGTTTCACCCCTCTTATAAAGATACGTGGAACGTCCATGCTTTTGGTTTTGCTTGAAGACTTTACGGAACGAAAACTGGCTTTGGACCAATTGCAAAAGAGCGAGAATCGGAACCGCGTTCTTGTAAATGCGATTCCCGATATGATATTCCGTGTTTCGAAGGACGGCATATTTCTCGATTACAAGGGGAACAAGGACGATCTGTATTTCCCGCCGGAGGTTTTTCTGGGCAAAAGCGTGTATGACGTGCTTCCATTGGAGGTTGCGGAGCAATGTATGATTTCCATCTCCAGGGCACCCAAGGGGGGGATCCAAGCCTTTGAATATCAGTTGGAAATGAAAGACTCCATGCGGAGTTATGAGGCGCGCATGGAAATAGATGCCGCCTCTGAAGAGTCTATTTTCATCATCCGCGATATTACCGACCGCAAGCAGTCTGAAAAGAACCTGCATGAACAATTGCAGGAACTTGAAACACTGTATGAGACCGGTCTGACGCTCGCCCATATTCTCACCCCGGAACAGATCGGGCAAAAGTTTATCGAACTGCTCGAACAGAAAATGAACTGGCACCATACCATCATCCGTTTGTATGATAAGGAGACGGAACATTTGCACGTGTTGGCGTTCAATATGGATGAAAGCAGCATCTCACGCGAACGTTTCGACCGGGTCTCCACAATTAGAGACGGCGTAACGGGTTGGGCGATCCAACATAATCAAGTGGTGCGCAGCGGTGATCTGGAGCAGGATGAAAGATATAAGGAAACATTCCCGAACATGAGGTCCGGGATGTACGTTCCAATGAGGTCCAGGCAGCGGTTGATCGGCGCGATCAGCATCGAAAGCGATAAACCGGATGCGTTCAGCGCCTCGGACGAACGCCTTGTCGTGACTTTGGCGAACCAGGCTGCGGTCGCTTTGGAAAATGCAAACCTGTATCAAACTGCGCAGCAGGAGATCGATGAACGGATTCGGGTCGAGGAACTGCTGGCGGAAGAGAGAAACCAGCTTGCGCTGCGGGTGGAGGAACGTACCGCCGACCTGACACACTCCAATGCAGACCTCGCGCGGGCGGTTCGGGTGAAGGATGAATTCCTTGCCAGCATGAGTCACGAACTGCGCACTCCACTCACCGGTATTTTGGGACTCTCCGAAGCCCTGCAGTTGAACGTGTACGGCTCACTAACGGACCGTCAAAAAAGTATTCTTGCGAATATCGAAACCAGCGGACGGCATCTGTTGGAACTCATCAACGATATTCTGGATGTCTCAAAGATCGAAGCGGGCAAACTTGAACTGCAAATGGACGTCTGCGTTCTGAGCGATATCTGCCAGAGCAGCATCCAATTGACCAGGGGATTGGCGAATAAAAAGAATCAAAAGATCAATTTTTCCATGCATCCGGATACCATCCTTGTGAACGGTGATCCGCGCCGCTTGAAACAGGTCCTTGTCAATTTGTTGAGCAATGCCGTCAAATTCACACCGGAGGGCGGCAGTATCGGTTTGGATGTAACTGCAAATGAAAAAGAGAACATCACTTATATCGCGGTGAAGGATACAGGCATCGGTATTTCTGCCGACGATATGCCAAAACTCTTCCAACCCTTTGTCCAGCTCGACACAAAACTTTCCCGCCACCATAACGGAACAGGGTTGGGACTGTCGTTGGTCCACCAGCTTGTAGAACTGCATGGAGGAAGTATAGAAGTTCAAAGCACGCTGAACGAAGGCAGCTGCTTTACGGTGGCGCTTCCATGCCTGCCAGCGGACGAACAGGTCGATGCGATGCACGGTTCGCTGCGCACAAAGTTTCGTAAAGTGTTGATCGTTGAAGATAACCCTGTGGATGCAGAACGGTTGAACCGTTATCTTCAATCCCTGGGAATCATCCCCATGTCTCATATCGGCAGCGGAAAAATATTGGAACGCATCATGGATGTAAAACCGGATTTGATCCTCCTCGATCAATACCTGCCGGGAGTCTCCGGCTGGGAGGTGTTGGATCAGTTGAAATCCAATCCCGATGCGGAACAGATTCCCGTTGTGCTGACTTCCATCACCGGCGATGAATCCCAAACCTTGAAGCAGACCGCTGATGGTTATCTTCCGAAATTGTTCACTTTGGAAGATTTGCGCTCCATACTTGAAAACCTTCAAAAAACAAGGAAGGTCAAAAAAACAGTACCGGAAACCCGCGGCGACATTATTGCCACGGTCATGATCGTGGACGATAACGAAGTAAATGTTGAAGTACTGACCGATTACCTGATCGCAAAAAAGTTCAGGGTTGAGTCGGCTTACAGCGGCGCGGATTTTCTTGCGCGTGTGACGAAGATCCAGCCGGATATCGTAATGATGGATATTCAAATGCCCGGCATGGACGGCTTGGAAGTTATACGCCGTCTGCGCACTTTTTCCGATCGGCGCCTCGCTTCCATGCCGATTATTGCCACAACCGCCCTTGCCATGCCCGGCGACCGTGAACGGTGCTTTGAGGCTGGCGCGAACGAATATGTCAGCAAACCGTTCCATTTGAAAGATGTCAATGAGTTGTTGCAGCGCATCATAAAGGAAAAATGATCTCACCCATCTTGTTGATTTGGCGGCTCAAGAATTGCCGCACTCAACCATTGACTCATTTTGAGACGGTAGTAGAATCGCGAAAATATGTTTAGAGACCGAGCAAGCATTCTCATGGAGGCTAAATCCAAGCGAAAGCCCAGTTCAGCAGCTTTAGTTGCCGGATTTGGGCTCGTTTCGGTCGAACAGGAAAAAGAAAAAATAAAAGCATAGCGTCTTGCTGGGCTTGTTGTACCTGTTTATGTATCCAGAACGCCATCCGGTAACGGGTGGCGTTTTTTTATTTAAATTTTTCTCAAGGAGAAAATATGCTTGAAATTTTAGATACAACATTGAGGGAAGGCGAACAGACGCCTTACGTCAATTTCACCATAGATGAAAAAATAGAGATCGCGAAGATGCTCGATCGTGTGGGCGTGGATATGATCGAAGCGGGCGACCCATCCGTTTCGAATAATGTAGCGGCAGCGATAAAGCGCATCGCCTCTCTCGGACTTCGGGCTGAGATCGTCGCCCATAGCATTGCCTCACGCTCAGGCATTGACCGTGCCAAATCCTGCGGGGCAGACCGTGTGGCGATCTTCTACGCCACCTCACAGATCCATCTCGACGCGAAACTGCACAAGACCCATGACGAAGCAATTCGTATCATTACCGAGCACGTTGCCTACGCCCGCAGCCTTGGCTTGAAAGTCCGTTACACGCCGGAAGATGCCACCCGCACCGACTTTGAGTTTTTGGTTCAGGTGTGTAATGCTGCCATTCAGGCAGGCGCAGACCGCATCAGCTTTGCCGATACGCTGGGCATAATGCAGCCGCATGATTTCCATGAACGGGTGGAAGCGCTTCGCGGGAGATTGCTGCCCTGCAAAATTGACCTGCACTGCCACAACGACTATGGTCTCGCGCTGGCGAATGCAATGGCAGGCATCCGCGCCGGAGCGGATTGCATCCACACCACGGTCAATGGGATGGGAGAGCGCACCGGCATCCCTGACCTCGTGGAGACTGTGGTCGCTTTTCATAATCTCGAAACCGAAACAAAATTCAACCTTGAACCACTGGTGAATCTTTCCGGTTATCTGGAAAGAACCTCGGGCTTTTTTATAGCAGCCAACAAACCCATTACCGGGCAGAACGCATTCAGCCACAAAAGCGGAGTCCACACCAATGGCGTATTGAAAGACCCCCGTACGTACGAACCGTTCGACCCGGTGGTGATCGGCCGCGAGCGCAAGATCGTCATTGACAAATACACGGGGAAAACGGCGGTTGCTGCCCGGCTTGACGAATACGGCATCGAAGTCAGCGCGGCGGAGTTGGAAGTGATCGTCACCCGTATCAAGAACATTGGCGATCAGCGCAAACAATTATTCGATGCCGATATTTTGGAGATCGCCGAACAGGTGACCGGGCGCGAGATCGATGTCATTCCGCACGATATCAACGCGATCATCATGCTGGAGGTTGAATCGCATGTATACACCTCGTCGGTGGTGCGCCGCTTGCGAAGTTTTGAAAATGTTTCACATATCTATGAGACAACCGGCGACTACGATATCAGCGCCTTTGCCAATGCTGAGAATATGGCGGCGTTGAATAATCTCATCGAAGAGATCCGCACAGTGACAGGTGTCAAACGCACCGAGACGCGAATGGTCTTGAAAAAATACAACGGAAATAACAAGTAAGGGCGGATCGCGATCCGCCCCAACAAGGAGAACTTATGGGCACATTAGTTGAAGAGATTTTTTCCCGCAAAGCGGGACGACCTGTGCAGGCAGGTGAAATTTTGCTTTTGGATGTGGACTACATCATGAGTCACGACAACACCACGCCTTTAGCCATCAAAGCATTCCGCGAGATCGGCAAACCAATTCACGACAAGAACCGCATTGTCTTGCATCTCGACCACGCCTACCCGGCTCCAAATGTATTGGCGGCAGAGAATCACAAGAAGATCATTGAGTTTGTGGGCGAGCAGGGACTTCCGCACTTTTTCAGGCAGGGTGTTTGCCATCAGGTGATGATCGAAGAAGGATTCATCACACCCGGCGCTGTCGTTATCGGCGCGGACTCTCACTCGAACACCTACGGCGCGATGGGTGCGTTCGGCGCGGGACTTGGTTCGACGGAGATTGCCGTTGCATGGGTGACAGGCAAATGCTGGTTCAAAGTGCCTGAGACGATCCGTGTTGAATTGACGGGCGAGGCACAACATGGTGTCTATGCCAAGGATGTGATGATTTACATTGCAGGTAAGTTAGGCATGGACGGCGGCACATACCGTTCGGTGGAGTTTGGCGGCGAATACATTCGTAACCTGCCGATGAACGAACGCATCGTCTTCCCGAACATGTCCACGGAGATCGGCGCCAAGTGCGGATTAATAGAAGCAGACGAGGTGACGATCCAATACCTCGAAACGCAGACTCCGGCTCAAGGTCCGTTTGAGGCGTTTGGTCCGGTGAATCCGCGCTATGAACGCGTTGTCGAAATTGACGTCTCGCAGATCGCGCCGCAGGTGGCTTGTCATCCCGATGTGGATAACGTCAAGCCGTTGGAGGAAGTCAAAGGCTTGGAAGTGAATGAGGTCTACATTGGCACATGCACGAACGCGCGTTATGAAGACCTTGAGATCGTGGCGAACATGCTCAAGGGGAAGCAGGTGAATCCGCTGACGCGTGTGATCGTCACGCCAGCCAGCCAGCGCATTTACAAGAAGGCAATGCAGAACGGGTTGATTGATATCTTGCTGGACGCAGGCTGCACAGTGACCGGCACCGGCTGCGGCGCATGCATTGGTCGCCACGGCGGAATCCTTGCGGCGGGTGAGCGCGCGTTGACTACGATGAATCGCAACTTCATCGGTCGCATGGGAAGTCCGCTTGCGGAGATCTATCTGGCGAGCCCGGCAACCGCGGCAGCAACGGCGTTGACAGGTCGCATCACTGACCCGAGAGAATATCTATAACCACGAAGGAGCACAAAGTGTCACAAAGGTTTTTACTTTGTGTACCTTCGTGACACTTTGTGGTGCAAAAAGGAAAATAAAACATGAGCAAAGCATGGACATTTGGTGAAAACTTAAATACAGACGAGATCATCCCCGGGCGTTTCAACATTACGATTGACCCGCTCGAATTGGCGAAGAATGTTTTTTGTGAGATCAAACCTGAATATGCAAAGAACGTTCAACCCGGCGACATCATCATTGGCGGACAAAATTTTGGCTGCGGCTCTTCGCGTGAGCATGCGCCGATCGCCATCAAAGGTTCGAAGGCAAAATGCGTCATTGCTCCGTCTTTCGCGCGCATCTTTTTTCGCAACGCCATCAACATCGGCTTGCCGATTCTTGAATGCCCCGAAGCCGCGGCGGATATCACCGAAGGCGATGATGTGGATGTGAATCTTTCCACCGGTGAAATTTTCAACCGCACCAACGGACATCAATATCAGGCTCGTCCGCTGCCCGATTTCGTTTTGAAGATCGCAGAAGCAGGCGGTATTGTGAACTTTCTCAAAGAACATGATATTGAAGAGTTAATGATGAATGCAGAAGGATGAATGATGAATTATGAATTATCGGATTTGCCTTCTTCCCGGTGATGGGATCGGACCTGAAGTGATCGCGGCGGCGAAAGATGTATTGACCGCGCTTCCCATTGAATGGGACTTTACCGAATACGGCATTGGCTTTGGAGAATATCAACGCTCAGGCTCACCCCTGCCTGATTCAACACTTCAAGCCATTCGCCAAGCTGACGCCGCTCTCTTCGGCGCAGTGACCACGCCGCCGAATATTCCCAATTACTTCTCGCCCGTCGTGCGGATGCGCCAGTCGCTGGACCTGTATGCCAACCTGCGCCCGAACCGGTCGATTCAACATCCGTCTTCTCGCCCTAGCATTGACCTGCTCATCGTCCGCGAGAACACAGAGGGTTTGTATTCAGGCATTGAACATACGGACGAAGACGGCAATCGCGCTGTGACAGAACGAGTCATCACCCGCAAAGGCTCCGAGCGGATCATCCATAAGGCGTTTGATATGGCACGCCAGCAGGGACGCAAGTCTGTGCATGTGGTTCATAAGGCGAATGTCCTTCGCCAAACTGACGGGTTGTTTCGAGCCGTGGCATTGGAAGTGGCTCAAGATTATTCGGACATCAGCATGAACGAAATGCTCGTGGATACCTGCGCGATGGAACTTGTCCGCGCGCCGGAGCAATTTGAGGTGATTGTCACCACCAATTTGTTCGGCGACATCCTTAGCGACGAAGCCTGCATGTTCGTTGGCGGGTTGGGCGTGGCGGCGTCCGGCAACATCGGCGCGGATGCGGCGGTCTTCGAACCGGTTCACGGCAGCGCCCCGACTTTGGTCGGCACGGGCAAGGCAAACCCTGTGGCAACTTTCTTTGCCGCCGTAATGATGCTGGATCACTTAGGCGAAACTGAATCTGCTGGAAGATTGAGAAAAGCCGTAGAAAGTTGTATAGCAAATAATGAGACCACGCCCGACTTGGGCGGGTCATTGACGACAAGCGAAGTGACAAAAAAAGTTATTCAAAAACTGTAACCATGTCATGCTGAGCGTCAGCGAAGCATCTCTTAGATAATTGTAGAGATCCTTCGCTAGCGCTCAGGGTGACGGTATGGAGAATCATATGATTAAAGTCGGCTTTTTATACACCCGCCTGCGGGTTGAGGAAAAATATCTTTTGGAAGAATTGGAGAAACGCGAAAATGTGGAAGTTGTCCGTATCAGCGATTCGCATCAATTCTTTGATATTTCCAATATCCCTGAGAAAGTGGATGTGCTTTTCGAGCGTTCGGTCTCCTACTCGCGCGGACTTTATATATCGAAAATTTACGAAGCGAATGGAATCAAAGTGGTCAACGATCCGCAGGTGGCGGAACGTTGCGGTGATAAATATGTCACCAGTCAGTTGCTTGTGCGGAACGGAATCCCAACTCCCAGAGTGCTGATGGCTTTTGACGAAGAATCAGCTCTGGCGGCGGTCGAGGCGGTTGGATATCCGGCTGTATTGAAACCTGTGGTTGGTTCGTGGGGACGTCTGCTTGCGAAGGTGGATAACCGTCACATGGCTGAATCATTGATTGAACACAAAGCCACACTGGGAGTCAATCATCAGGTCTTTTATGTTCAGGAATATATCAACAAACCGGGACGCGACATCCGCGCTTTTGTGGTTGGGGAGAAACCCATTGGCGCGATCTATCGCTCATCTGAAAATTGGATCACGAACACGGCTCGCGGCGGAGTGGCGACGAATTGTCCGCTGACGCCTGAGTTGAGCGACATCTGCCGCAATACTGCCAAAGCCATCGGCGGCGGTCTGCTTGCCATTGACGTGTTTGAAACGGATAACGGACTCACGGTGAATGAGGTCAATCACACGATGGAATTTCGCAACAGCATCACAACCACGGGAGTGAACATCCCGGCTTTGATGGTGGACTATGTTTTGGAGCAGGCGATGAAACAGTGATTACCTTTCGGGATGATCGAAAATCGATTTTGGCAAAACCATTGACTCATTTCGTATCGGTAGTAGAATTGCGCGAAATGTTCACCCTGTTTGTACTGCCTCGTACACGTCGTCCCGAACCCACTTCCCAGAGAAGGTTGGGAGCTTTTCGTTTGGATGACGCGAGCGTGAACTGACACACGGTATAAGTCAACCAAAACAGCCCTCCTTCTCGGAGGGCTGTTTTTTTATTTTGGAATCTGGAAGTTCTACTTCCGCGGTTTCAGAAACAAAAATAATTCCCAAAGTAAAACTTTGGGAGACCAAAATCAAGGAGTAAAAATGAGTCCAAAGTCAAAACCTAGTATCAAGAAAGTTGTCCTCGCCTATTCGGGCGGCTTGGACACGTCCGTGATCGTGCCGTGGTTGAAGGAGAACTACGGTTGTGAAGTAGTCTGCTTTTGTGCAGATGTGGGGCAGGGTGATGAAGACCTGGCGGGGCTGGAAGAAAAAGCAATTAAGAGCGGTGCGAACGAATTCGTCATTCATGATATGAAGGAGGAATTCGTCAGCGATTATCTTTTCCCGATGCTCAAGGCGGGGGCGGTGTATGAGCATAAGTATTTATTGGGCACATCGGTTGCCCGTCCTTTGATCGCAAAACATCTTGTAGACGTTGCCCACCAAACCGGTGCGGATGCCATTGCTCATGGCGCGACAGGCAAGGGTAACGACCAGGTCCGCTTCGAGTTGACAGTCATGGCGCTCGACCCGCGTCTCGCGGTCATCGCCCCGTGGCGCGAGTGGGATATCCGCTCGCGTGAAGATGCGATCGCTTACGCTGCAAAACACAACGTCCCTGTGACCGCGACGGTCAAATCCATTTATTCGCGCGACTCAAATCTTTGGCATCTTTCGCACGAAGGCGGCTTGCTCGAAGACCCGTGGAACGAACCCGAAGAGAGCATGTATCAAATGTCCACTTCGCCGGAGAATGCGCCCGAACAAGCCGAATACGTCGAGATCGAATTCGAAGGCGGCGACCCTGTGGCGGTCAACGGCGAAAAGATGTCGCCCGCGAAGATCGTCTCCACGCTCAATGCCATCGGCGGAAATCACGGCATCGGTCGCGTTGACCTCGTGGAGAATCGTCTCGTTGGGATGAAATCTCACGGCGTCTATGAAACTCCCGGCGGCGCAATTCTGCTTTACGCTCACCGCGAACTTGAGTCGCTCGTTCTTGATCGCGAAACTCTTCAATACAAACAGGTCATTGCTGTCAAATACGCTGAACTCACTTACAACGGACTTTGGTTCACGCCGTTGCGCGAAGCGCTCGATGCCTTCGTCAACTCCACGCAGGGACCTGTCACTGGAACCGTGCGCCTCAAACTTTATAAAGGCAACATCATCAGCGCCGGGCGCAAATCAAAGTTCAGCCTCTACCGCGAAGATTTCGCCACCTTTGGTCAGGAAGATGTTTACGACCAGAGCCACGCCGAAGGCTTTATCCGCTTGTATGGTCTCAGCCTGAAAGTCCGCGCACTCAACGGCTTGCCCGTTTCCGGTCTCGATATGCCCAAGCCGGATTACTCGAAGTTCAAGAGAGACTGATTCTCTCCCTCATCCCCAGCCCTTCCCCCGAAAGGGGAAGGGAGTCCCCTCTCCAACGGGAGAGGGGTAGGGTGAGGGCGAAAGGAGACACCACATGACCCTCTGGGGCGGACGCTTTTCCCAAAAACTAGATGACCTCGCATGGGCGCTCAATGCCTCCCTACCTGTCGATCAACGCATGGCGATTCAGGATGTGGAAGGAAGCATTGCCTGGGCGGCGGCGATTCATAAAGCAGGTATTCTTACGGATGAAGAACACGCCTCGATCTCACTCGGGCTGGATACCGTCCGAAAAGAATTCGCTTCAGGAGAGTTTATCTTCCAACCTGCGGACGAAGACATCCACACCGCCGTCGAACGCAGACTCAGCGAACTGATCGGACCCGCCGCTGGCAAACTGCACACGGGAAGAAGCCGCAACGACCAAGTCGCCACCGACTTCCGCTTGTGGATGCTGAATGCAATTCCTGAAATTCAAGCCGCATTTGAAAATCTGCAAGCGGCATTGGTTGAGCAAGCCGAAGCCGGTCTCCCTCACCCTAGCCCTCTCCCGTCGGAGAGGGGACTCCCCTCTCCCTCTGGGAGAGGGGCTGGGGGTGAGGGAGAGCCCATCATCATGCCGGGCTACACCCATTTGCAGAGAGCACAGCCGATTCTTTTGGGTCACTGGTGGTTGAGTCACTATTGGGCTTTGAAACGCGATGTAGATCGATTGCAAGATTTAACCAAGCGCGTGTCTGTTTTGCCATTAGGAAGCGGCGCGTTGGCGGGCGCTCCATTTGCACTTGACCGTGAAGCGCTTGCAAAAAGCCTCGGCTTTGACGAAGTTTCGCAAAACAGCCTCGATGCGGTTTCAGACCGAGATTTTGCCGCCGAGTATTTATTCGTCTGTTCGATGGCGGCGGTGCATTTGAGCAAACTCGCTGAGCAGGTGGTTTTATACACCTCGGCAGAATTCGGCTTCTTTGAACTTTCCGATGCTTTCTCCACCGGCTCCAGCCTGATGCCGCAGAAGAAGAATCCCGATGTCTTTGAACTCACTCGCGGCAAGGCTGGCACGATGATTGGCTTGCTGACCGGGTTGATGTCCACGCTCAAGGGGTTGCCTTCGACCTACGATAAAGATTTGCAGGAAGATAAAGCTCCCGTCTTCGCGGCGACGGATACGCTGCTTGCGATATTGCCGGTCATGGCAGCGGCGTTGCGGACGATTACCGTCAAGCCGGAACGAATGCGCAACGCCATTGACTCAACGATGATGGCGACGGATTTGGCAGATTATCTCGTTGAAAAAGGTGTGCCGTTCAGAGAAGCGCACGCGCTGGCGGGGAAAGTCGTCCGCGCGGCGGGGGAGGGGAAGGTTCGGATGGAGGAACTGCCGCTCGAAGCGTATCAAGCTATAAGTCCAGTTTTTGAGGCGGATGTGTATCAGGTGTTCGATCCGCTGGAATCCATCAATAAAAGAAATACGGTTGGAGGCACGAGCCTTCAGTCAGTCAAAAATCAGATTCGAAAAATAAAAGGAGAATAAATTATGTCCACTACAACCAATTGCCCTGAGTGTGATGCCGAAATTACGTTTGAAGGTGATGCCGAGCTCGGTGAGATCATCGTCTGCCCGGATTGCGGTGTGGATTTGGAAATCACGTCGTTGGACCCTGCCGCGGTGCAGCTTGCGCCAATGGAGCAGGAAGACTGGGGTGAATAATAATTTGTAGGGGCGACTCGCGAGTTGCCCCTACGGAGAATCTTATGCAACGAAGATTAAAGATCGGCGTTCTTTATTCCCGCGTGCGCGTCGAAGAGAAATGGATCTTTGGCGCGATGGAAAAACGCGGCATTGATTATGACCGCCTCGACGACCGTTCCATTCACTTCGATCTGGAAAATTTTGAAAAGTGGAAGCAGTACGATGCAGTGTTGGAGCGGAGCATCAGTTACAACAGCGGTTTGTATGCGCTGCGTTTGCTGAATGCGTTCGGGGTGCCGACGGTGAACAAGGCTTCGGTGGCGGAGATCTGCGGCGATAAGTTGATGACCAGCGCGGTCTTTTCGCGCGATGGTGTTCCGCAGCCGCATAATGCGACGGCGTTCACGCCCGAAGCCGCACTTGAGGCGATCGAGGCGTTTGGCTATCCTGTAGTGTTGAAACCCGTTGTCGGTTCGTGGGGACGGCTGCTGGCGAAGGTCAATGACCGCGATGCGGCGGAAGCGGTGCTGGAACATAAATCCACGTTGGGGTCGGTACAGCATTCCGTTTTCTATATTCAGGAATATATCGAGAAGCCCGGGCGCGACATCCGCATCATCATGATCGGCGACAAAGTGTTGACGGGTATGTACCGCACATCGGAACATTGGATCACGAACACGGCGCGCGGCGGGAGCGGTGAGTTGTGTCCCATCACGCCGGAGATCGAGGATATTTGTCTGCGCGCTTCGAAAGCCGTCGGCGGCGGTCTGCTCGGTGTGGATCTGGTCGAACACCCTGAAAAAGGACTCGTGGTCAATGAGATCAACCATACGATGGAATTCCATACGATGCAGCCTGTCAGTGGAATCGATATTGCGGGTGAGATCGTGGATTATGTAGTGAAAACGGCGAAGAGCAGTGAACAGTAGACAGTAAGCAGTTATCAGTAGAATGCGGAAAAGTTACGCGACTGATAACTGATCACTGAAAACTGGAAAGAGGAGAAATCATTGAAAACAACAGTATCTATCATCGGCGGTTCGGGATATGGCGGCGGGGAGTTGCTACGCCTGTTATTGGGGCATCCCAACGTGGAAGTGAAACAGGTCACATCGCGCTCGCGCGTGGGCGAGTATGTGCATCAGACGCATCCCAATCTGCGGAAAAGCACACAACTGAAATTTAGCGACCCTTCGCAGTTGGAGCCAGTGGATATTCTCTTCCTCGCCCAGCCGCATGGACAGGCGCAAAAGAATATCGAAGAATATGCCAAACTTGCGCCAAAGATCATCGACCTTGCTGCGGATTTCCGTTTGCGCGATGCGGATTTCTATGAGCAATGGTATGGTGAAAAACATGCCGCGCCTGAATGGTTAAGCAAGTTCGTTTACGGTTTGCCCGAACTTCATCGTGAAGAGATTGCTAAAGCGAGTTACATCAGCGGTGTAGGATGCAACGCCACAGCCAGCAACCTCGCGCTGCTGCCGTTGGTCAAAGCAGGTCTTTTGGATTTATCTTCCCCAATTTTTATCGAGATCAAAGTCGGTTCCTCCGAAGGCGGCGCGGAGGGAAATTCCGGTTCGCTGCATGCGGAACGCGCCAACGTCATCCGCACATTTTCGGCGTTCGGTCATCGTCATACTGCGGAAGTGATTCAGGAAATGGGCGTGCAAAACGTCTCGTTGACGATGACCGCAGTGGACCTGGTCCGCGGGGTGCTGGCGACGGCTCACGCCAAAGTCAAGCCTGGGGCGGCGACAAAAGATTTGTGGAAAGCCTATAGAGCAGTGGCGAATGAAAATCCGTTCGTGCGTGTGGTGCGTGAGCAGCGCGGCATTTACCGCGTCCCTGAGCCGAAGATCCTTGCCGGTTCGAACTACGCCGACCTCGGCTTCGAGCTGGACGAGAGCAATGGTCACATCGTGGCGATGTGCGCAATCGACAATCTCATGAAAGGCGCATCTGGTTCAGCGATGCAGTGCATGAATCTGATGATGGGCTGGGATGAGACGTTGGGGTTGGAATTTATGGGGTTACACCCGATATAGCGAAATTCGATATTGGATAATTCGAATTTCGAGTAACGAATATCGTACTGGAGAAAAAACTATGACAGAACATACATCAATAACTGTCGTAAAACTCGGCGGCACTGAGGGCGTGGATTTTTCCGCGATATGTAACGATGCTGTGGAATTATTGAATCAAGGCAAAAAACTGGTTTTCGTTCATGGCGGTTCTGCTGAAGCAAACGCACTTGGTGAAGCGGTTGGGACGCCGCCGAAGATGATCACGTCCCCTTCGGGGTATACGTCGCGTTATACCGATAGAAAAACGCTTGAGATATTTTTGATGGCAGTGAATGGCAAGGTCAATTCGTTGCTGACCGAGCAACTGCAAATGTTGGGCGTCAACGCTTTTGGCTTGTGCGGCTTGGACGGCAGACTGATGCAAGCCATCCGCAAGGAAGCGATCCAGTCCGTTGAAAATGGCAAGCGAAAGATGATCCGCGACGATTACACGGGGAAGATAGAGAAAGTGAATAGTGAATTGTTGATAATGCTTTTGGATGCCGGATATTTGCCGGTGATCGCGCCGGTAGCTGTCAGCGAAAAAGGGGAGGCGTTGAATGTCGATGCAGACCGCGCGGCAGCGATGGTTGCGTCTGCGCTTAAGGCGGAAAATTTGTTGTTGCTTACGGCAGTCCCCGGCTTGATGAAAAATTTCCCAGACGAGTTAACACTCATTCGGCAGCTGCCGCAGAGTCAACTTGCGGCGGCGGGTGAGGCGGCGCAAGGTCGCATGAAGAAGAAAGTGCTTGGGGCAGAAGAAGCCCTCAAGGGCGGCGTGAGTCGCGTCATCATCGCCGATGGGCGAATCCCAAACCCGATATCGAATGCGCTGGCGGGGAACGGAACTGTTATCCAATAATTTATTCAGGATATTATGTTTGGCGGAATTTGCAGAGTCGTTTTGAGGAATAGGGTAATTGTCTTGGTTCTATAAAGTTCTTAATAACTCACCACTGGCAGTTTCCTCAACCACTTTTTTTCTGCCAATTCCTTCAAAATGAAATCCGCCGCATCAGCGCGTGATAGTTGCGTGCCAGAGTCTTTACCTACAAAACCGACTCTATATTTGCCAGTATGTTCTCCGTCCATTAAGCGTGGAAAACGTACAACGGTCCAATCTAGATCAGAAGCACGGATCACTTGCACGTTCTCGGCAGAATCGAGCACGACATCTTTTGCAAGAATGTTCAGCAAAAAACCAATGAAATTGTCAATGAACTTTGGCTCATCTTCAGGTTGACGAACGCCTGCGCCCGTTGTTGAGATTAATCGGCGCACCCCATGTTTCTTCATACCCGTCACGATATTTTTTGCGGAAGTTTCCATCATGTGGGGGATTGGCGGACGCGTCGGTCCCAACGCGCTGATCACTGAATCCTGTCCAATGATCGCATTTTCTACAGCCGACGCATCCATCGCATCCCCTTTGAATACGATGAGGTTTGCATGTCTGACTTCGAATTTTTCAGGGGAACGAACAAAAGCAGTTACGATATGCCCTGCTTCCAATGCCTGTTTCACAACTTGCAAACCCGCTCCGCGCGAAGCGCCAAATACGACAATTTTCATGCTTCTCCCTTGTGACGGAAATATTCAAAATAAAAGATTATGCCCGGCAGAATTTTATTTTTCAAGTTGCGAGATGATTTCTGCGGCAGATTTTATTCCGTTTTCGGCCTGGATTTGTTTTCCCAGGTCGGCTGCACGCTGACGTATTCGTTCATTTGTCACTGCTTCTTGAATCGCATTTGCGAGCCTTTCGGCGGTCAGCTTTTTGCGTGGAATCGGTTTCGTTCCCACGCCTAAATCGGCAACGTGCTGCCCCCAAAATGGCTGGTCACCAAAAAATGGAATCACTACCGATGGAACACCTGCCATAAGCCCAGCGGCAGTTGTACTCGCTCCGCCATGATGAACGACGGCGCGCATTCGAGGAAACAGCCACGAGTGTGGAATAGAGTCGATCATAAAAATCGAGTCGGGCACATTTGCCTTTTGTAATCCGCCCCAGCCTGAAAGTAAGATTGCGCGTTGATCCGTCAATGCCAAAGCCTTAATCACCAGATCTGCTGTCTGTTCGGGATTTCGGTTGCTCATGCTTCCGAATCCAATGTATACAGGCGGGGCACCCGATTGGAGGAAGTCAAGCAAGGCGGCGGGAGGCTGCCAGTCAACTGCTTCTTCTACAAACCAATATCCGGTAATGTGTGTATTACTGTTCCAGTCTGGTGGTGCAGGAATCACCGAGGGGCTGAATCCATAGAGAACGGGCATACTCTGTGTGGCTTTTGAACTGAAGGGACCCAGAAACGGAGCCGCAGGAACATTCAATACCTTTTTTCGTGCAATTCCGTCTGCAGACCGAAATCCCTGCCACATCAGTTGACGTGCAAGGTGGTGTGAAATACGGTTGAAGGCAGTTGGAAGTTTTGGCGTGAGGACACTTGAAAATTCTTGCGTAGGCGTGAAAGGAAATACATAGGCTTGAACAAGTGGAATGTTTAATTTCTCCGCAATCGCAGTGCCGATGAACAACCCGCCTATTCCAGCTAATACGATATCCATGCCTTGTGCTGCGGATAAACCGCCTTCGGCAAAATGGAGCGCTTCCCGCTCAGCTTCTTTCGCCATTTTCGCCATCAATAAAAGGAAGTTCCCTTTTTCGGTCAACTCCCGCATTTCGTCATTTTCAACAGCTTCTTTTACATCGTTTCCAAATGACCAAAATTCAAGTCCATAAGAGATAACCAATGACTCGAAGTTGCTGTGACTGACCAGACGAATATAATGCCCCGCATTCTGTAATCCTTTTCCTAATGCAATGTATGGCTGAACATCCCCGCGGCTTCCTGGAGCAATAATTACAATACGCATAATATCAATTTTTTCCTGTTTCTATTGGAAAGTGTGCTGAGAAGTCTGAATTATAGAACGAGGGGAAGAAAAAGACAACGGAGGAGGGACCTCACACCTAGTCTCTCTCCTAGTTCCCTTCGAGGGTGCTTCGCAAGGAGAGGGAAACTGGTTCGTGATTTGAACGGATTCTGCAAAATGCTGTGGATATAAAATCCGAGAATGACTTAACGGTATAAATATCATGTCTATCATCATTAACATCGACGTTATGTTGGCAAAGCGGAAGATGAGTGTCACCGAGCTTGCTGAAAAAGTTGGCATCACGTTGGCTAACATTTCCATCTTGAAAAACGGCAAGGCAAAAGCGATCCGTTTATCAACCCTGGAGGCGATTTGCGAAGCTCTGGAGTGCCAGCCTGGGGATATTCTGGAATATAAAAAATAACGTTCCCGCTGGGAAATAGGACAATTGGTGGCTATATAAGATCTTTCACTTCTTATAATGTAACGCCACAACTCCCGAACCAAATGTCTTTTGCCCGATAAGTTTCAATGTGCGGTCCTTGACCGATTCGAACAAACGCGGACCGCGTCCAGCAATGATCGGGTGAACGACAAAGTGATACTCGTCGATCAGATCCCATTCTGCAACTTGCGATGCGATGTTCAGTCCGCCAATGAAAATATCTTTCCCTGGCTGTCCTTTTAACTTCATGATCTCTTCTCGAAGATTACCGTGAAGGAGTGTTGAGTTGTTCCACTCGACGCTTTGCATCGTCGTTGAAAAGACGATCTTTGGCATGGCATCATATGTCCGTGCAAATTCGTTGACCACTTCTGTTTCCGATCCGTTCACTGCGACATCATGCCAATATGGATACATTAAGTGATATGTATTCCGTCCGAAAATGTCAACGCCCGCATTCCGCAGGAGCCCAGTGAAGTACGCGTGCAATTCGTCATCGACAATCCCTGTTTCATGACCACAGTAGCCGTCTATTGTGATGTTGATCGCAAAAATAACTTTTCTCATCGGTTGTTCTTCTGCCATTATTTTGCTCCTTGGAAATAGGAAAATTGCTGATTAGGGATTAGTCCGTGGATGGGGAATGGGTGTGATCGTTCAAGTATAGTCTAATTGAAAAACAATAAAAATATATTGACAAACAATAAATAGTTTATTAGAATGGAATCGTCTACTACAAAGTGAGGTGTTATTCATGAAGCGAAGCTCAACCCTGTTTCTTCAGATCGTCATTGTGTTTATCGGAATTGGTGCGCTTGCTCTCCTGCTTTGGGAACCGCGCATCGAGGGCAGAAATGTGAACGCCACGAACTTTGAGATCTACTTCAAAGATCCGTTTTTGTTGCTTGTCTATGTTGGGTCCATTCCTTTTTTCGCGGGGCTTTATCAGGCGTTCAAGATGTTGGGGTATGTTGGACAAAATAAGGTCTTCTCACCAGAGGCTGTAAAGACTCTACGGACAATAAAATATTGTGCATTAACCATCATTGGTTTTGTTATCGTGGAAGAAATTATCATCATGTTGACCCACGGCAGTGATGATGCTACAGGCGGATTTTTTATGGGTGTCCTCATTACCTTCGGCTCGGTCGTGATCGCCACCGCAGCCGCCATGTTTGAACGGATTTTGCAAAACGCTGTGGATATCAAATCCGAGAACGACTTAACGGTATAACATCATGGCGATCATCATTAACATCGACGTCATGTTGGCAAAGCGGAAGATGAGCGTTACCGAGCTTGCTGAAAAAGTCGGCATTACGATGGCAAACATTTCCATCTTGAAAAACGGCAGGGCAAAGGCGATTCGTTTATCAACATTGGAGGCAATTTGTGAAGCTCTGGAGTGTCAGCCTGGAGACATTCTGGAATATAAAAATAAAGAGGGAAATTGACCTCACCTCTAACCCCTCTCCTGAAGGAGAGGAGAACTGGTCCGCTGGGGATGTGACGATTACTGGTTGTGGATTGTTGGGATCAGGATTTAGTGTTCCCTCGATTGTCTAATCGGATTTCTCGCGTAACAGGAAAAAAGAAAAGGCAATCCATAATCCAACCAGCAGAAACCATGCATACTGTAAGTTAACAGAGGTGGTACTCGGGTCTATTAAACCCAACGTTATATAAATGATCACTCCCAGGATACCGACCAAAAGCCAACGGGTGAGTTTTGACATTTCATACTCCTTAGTAAAAAATTTGGCACGCAATACAAAAGATGTTTATACAAAGAATTATTGAGTTTTATTCGTGAAGGCACAACTACCAGTGTTTATGAATTGTCAGTTGAATACCAATTCAATACTCGCAAGGCGTGGAGGGTGACCCAGCGGCTGGGCTGACCTTCATCATTATTAATCTTGATCGGCATATTGCCGGGATACTTGACCTCGAGTTTCCATTTCCCGTCATCTCCGCGCTTCGACTCGACCAATTGAATTGCTTCAGCCATCCGGGCATCGGGCTTCGCTCCGGCATGGCGCAGGTAGTCGAGTCCGCGCAGCACATCGTAGTGCCACCAGGTAGGGAAGGCGAAACGGGTAAAGACGGTACTGCCTTCGCGGTCACGTTCGATCGCTTCACCGGTTGACTTCCGCCGAAAGAGATGACGTTCGAGCAAATACTCCTGTCCACGCAAACGGGACTCGGTCACTTTCGGGTCATTTCCGCCAGCCAGTTCATATTCGAGCAAGGCTTCCAGTACGCAAATGGTTGTGTTGAACGATGAACGAGTCGAGCCGTTTTCCGCTTCACAGTTCCAGCCGCCATCGGATAGTTGCTCTGCAAGCAAACGGTCAAGGATTCGCTGACAATCCTGGTGGAAGTAAGCGCCGCCTGCCATGACCTGACCATTGATGCACGGCTCGACTTCGCCCGCGAAAAATGGGTTGCCGACGAAATCTTCTCCCCGCCATGAGCCGTCCCAGTCCCAGCCCATCCAGTGTACGTTGTCGCGGACGAGTCCCACTGCGTGGCGCGCTTCATCGCTTGCGGGGTCGAGTCCCATTTCTCGCAACAGCCAAAGAACGTGCATCGTCGAGTTCCAGCCGTGGTTCCAGGCTGTGCCAGCCCACGAACCGTCAGCGCCCTGTAAAGCCAGGAGTTGTGCGCCCCAGCCCTTAGTCGCGATTTTGATGCGTTCGGCTGTAACTTCCTGATCTGGCGCATTGGTCAAATCCCTCATCACCTGCCAGCGAATCGATGGGTCAGAATCAAGCAGCCATTCCAGGACGGCATTGGGTGTATCGGTTTGTGAATGCTTATTCATGGGCTTTTCGCTTTTCATATCTTTTCATGGCGATGTCATATGCTTCTGCGAGCATCGAACGGATTTTTTCATTAAAGGTCGCTTCACTCGGCGAAAGCACACAGATAAAATGTTGTGATGAATAATCAGGGTGCGGCATGATTGTGTCCAACGCGGTGAAATCGTAGGCGCGGATATCCACTTTGCCTTTTCCGAATAACGATTGGAACGTCTCCCTGCCAACGCCGATATTCAAACGATACACGCCCGGGCGGTCGAGGTTCGATATTTTTTCATATTCATTTCCCGTGGAAGCGATCGTCGCGAATGCGTGCATGTGGTCATCGCGATAGAAGAAGAATGTGTACCCCAAATTGACATCGGTTTCGACATTTTCGAATGTGCTCGTAATATAGCTCGTGATAAATGTTTCGTCCATTATGGATGTGCCTTTCTCAACGAATAAAGGTTATGCTACAGAATTTGAATTATAGGTTATCTCGACGATATATGGCGTGTTTTGCATGCCCGCCTGTAAATTATCCTTCTCAATAAAGATACGCTATAATGCAAAATAACTTTAAAGGAGAGAGAGGTTCAAATGGAAATCAAAGTATTTAATGAGAACGGACGTGTCCCTGTTACCATTCTCCACGTGGATGGCGACATTGATTCAAGCAATTACCAGATGTTCCAAAGCAGGGCGGAAGAACTGATCGAGGGCGGAGCGCGCCATTTCCTCATTGATCTCACGCACTCGAAGTTTGTCAGCAGTGCCGGCTTCCGTGCCATCAACTCCCTTCATAACAAACTGCGCGAAATACATCCCGATGAAAACCTGAGCGACGAAGAGATCAACGCGGGCATCAAGGCTGGCACCTACAAGTCGCCTCATCTCAAGGTGCTGAACCTTTCCGAGGAAGCAATGACCGCTTTTACGATGGCGGGGTTCAATCTTTACATCGAGACCTTTACCGATCAGAAAACGGCGGTCGCGTCCTTCTAGGTAAATTGCGATATGAAGCATCATCAATCTTACTAAAACCATTGACTCATTTCATGTCGGTAGTAGAATTGCGCCCAATATGTATTTGACAGTTGCAGTTCTGCGTATCCGTCGTCCAAAGATAACTTCTCTTGAGAAGGCTGGTCTTTTTGTTGGATGATGGAAGCGAACTGGCGCAACCAGACACACTAATCTACACAAACAGCCTGCCTTCCTGGTAGGCTGTTTTATTTTTTATAGCGAGGTAAGTATGCAGAACATTGTTGAGATCGAAAATAAACACACATCCGGCGTGTATGCCAAACAGACGCTCACCATTGTCCGCGGGCAGGGCGCTTCATTATTCGATGTGGATGGCAACGAATACCTGGATTGTTCATCCGGTCATGGAGTTGCGAATCTTGGTCATGCCCACCCGAAAGTTGCCGAGGCGCTCTATAAGCAGGCGAATACGCTGGTAACTCTGTTCGAAACATTCCCCAATGACCAGCGCGCCATGTTGATGGAAAAGATCACAGCGTTGGTACCCGGCTTGGATCGCGTCTTCTTTTGTAATTCCGGCACAGAGGCGGTGGAAGCATCCTTCAAGTTTTCGCGCATCTCTACAGGACGCAAAAATATCATCGCCGCCATGCGCGCTTTTCATGGACGTACGTATGGCTCGCTTTCGGCGACCTTCAATAAAAAATATCGCGAGGGTTTTGAGCCGCTCCTGCCCGGCGTTTCGCATGTTTCATACAACAACATCGAAGCGTTGGATAAAGCCGTGGACGATGAAACGGCGGCAGTGATCCTTGAAGTGATTCAAGGGGAGGGCGGCGTGCATCCCGCCTCTGCGGAATATATTCAGGCGGTGCGGCGGATCTGTGATGAGCGCGGCGCTTTGCTCATCATTGACGAAATTCAGACGGGCTTTGGACGTACCGGCAAGATGTTCGCGGTTCAGCACTTCGACGTGACGCCTGATCTGTTGACCTGTGCCAAGTCCCTCGCTGGGGGCGTGCCGATGGGCGCCGTGCTGATCGGACCCAATGTGAAGAATCTAACGCCCGGCACTCACGGCTCGACCTTTGGCGGGAATCCGCTTTCGTGTGCGGCGGCAAATGCGGCGTTGGATGTGATGAAGGAAGAAGACTTGCCCGGTCAAGCCGCGGCAAAGGGCGCGTATTTGATGGAGAAATTGAAGAAGATCGAGGCGCCAAATATCCGCGAAGTGCGCGGAATGGGACTAATGATCGGCATCGAGATGAAGCAGAAGGTCACGCCGTATATCAAGGCGTTGCAGGAAAAGAAGATCATCGCGCTGAATGCCGGGCTGACGGTCATTCGCCTTCTGCCGCCATTGGTCATCACGTATGAGCAGATTGACCATCTAGTCGATGCACTCACCGAAGTTTTGACGGCTGACTCAAACGATGAGTGAAACGCTCGTTGGTTTGGTTTCACAGTACAGTCCATCAGGTCAGGAGCGCGGAGCGGTGGAATGGCTCGTGGCGCGGATGAAATCATTGGGCTATGACGATGCGTTCATTGACGAAGCGGGCAATGCCGTCGGCATGATGGGGCGGGGGACGAAGCAGGTGGTTTTGCTGGGCCATATCGATACTGTGCCGGGAGAGATTTCTGTCTCCCTCACCCCACCCTCATCCCCAACCCTTCTCCCTCAGGGAGAAGGGAGTTTGTACGGGCGCGGCTCGGTGGATGCGAAAGGTCCGCTGGCGAGTTTTGCGGATGCGGTGGCAAAAGTCGGAGCGAAGGATGGCTGGCAGTTCGTCGTCATCGGCGCGGTGGAAGAGGAACGTAACTCCGAAGGTGCGCGTTTTGTAGTGGATCAGTACAAGCCGGACTTTGCCATCATCGGTGAGCCGAATCAATGGGATCGGGTTTCTTTAGGCTACAAAGGCAGCGCTTGGGCGAATGTGACCGTCAAATGCGGACAGGCGCATACAGCCAGCGGTGAAGAGACCGCGGCGGAAGCGGCTGTCGAAGCGTGGCTGAAAGTCAAAAGTTATGTTGACGAATACAACTCCGATAAGAAAAAGGTCTTCGATAAACTTTTGCTTACCCTGCGCGGCATGGAATCGGACTCGAATGATTTCGAGCAATGGGCAAAGCTAAGAATTGGTGTGCGCCTGCCGGTGGAAGTTTCACCGGAAGATTGGTATGCGAAGTTGGAAGAACTTGTCGGTGAAGCGGAAGTTGAGAGATTGGGATTCCCCGTCCCGGCGTGGAAGTGTGAGAAAAACTCACAACTTGTACGAGCCTTTTTAAGTGGAATCAGGTCACAGGGCGGAGAGCCGCGTTTCGTCTATAAGACAGGCACCGCTGACTTGAATATCGTTGCCCCGGTCTGGCAATGTCCTGCTGTGGTGTATGGTCCCGGCGATTCGGCGTTGGACCACACTCCGAATGAGCATATCAGTTTGGAGGATTACGCCAAAGCGGTGGAGGTTCTCAGCGCGGCATTGGAGAAGTTGACGGCTTAAGTCATATTCCAGAAGGACAAAATGTAATCGATTGTTTATTCCGAATCGGAAATAGCTGCCCTTGACGTATTTCCGTTTCCGCCTATAATCGGGCGAAACCAAAAACCAATGAACACCCTATTTGCCCTCTCCCTTATTGTCGTCCTTATTGAGGTCCTTATTATTAAGGATCTGATTGTGGTTAGGATGGCGCCGAAGAGAGCAAGCTAGCTCACCGAGTGAAAACGAGAGCCGCCCTAACCACGGGCGGCTCTTTTTATTATCTATCTGGAAATAAAAGGAGTTGTATGCGATCAGATACAGTCAAGAAAGGTTATGAGAAAGCGCCGCATCGTGCATTATTGCGCGCCACAGGCTTGCAGGATGAGGATTTTAATAAGCCGTTCGTTGCCATTGTTAATTCTTATGTAGATGTTGTTCCCGGGCACGTCCACTTGCAGGATTTCGGCAAAATGGTGAAGGATGCCGTGCGTGCCGCGGGCGCTGTACCATTTGAGTTCAATACCATCGGTGTGGATGACGGCATTGCAATGGGGCATTTGGGGATGAAGTACTCGCTTCCTTCTCGGGAGTTGATTGCGGACTGCGTCGAGACAATGATCGAAGCCCATAGATTCGACGCGATGGTCTGCATCCCGAACTGCGACAAGATCGTGCCGGGCATGCTGCTTGCGGCGATGCGCGTGAACATCCCGACCATCTTCGTCTCTGGCGGCGCGATGAAAGCCGGCTTGACTCCCGAAGGCGAGACGATTGACCTGATCTCGGTCTTTGAAGGCGTGGGCGCATATTCAGCGGGGAAGATCGACGATAAGCGTTTATCCATTTTGGAAAAATTCGCGTGCCCGTCCTGCGGCTCCTGCTCCGGCATGTTCACTGCCAATTCGATGAACTGTCTGATGGAAGTGCTGGGATTGGCGCTGCCTTATAACGGATCGGCGCTGGCGAAGACTCCTGAACGTGAAGCTCTGGCGAGACAAGCCGCGGCTCAGATCTTGACCTTGATCGAGCGCGACATCAAACCGAGAGATATTGTCACCCCTGACGCCATCGACGATGCGTTCGCGCTGGACATGGCGATGGGCGGCTCGACGAATACCGTGCTCCACACATTGGCACTGGCGAACGAAGCTGGCGTGGACTATCCGCTGGAGCGCATCAACTCCGTGGCGGATAAAGTTCCGCACATCTGCAAGGTCAGCCCGGCGGGCAAGTGGCACATGGAAGATGTCCACCGCGCGGGGGGAATCCCAGCAATATTGAACGAAGTACAGCGAAGTACGGAAATGCTCCACTTTGACCGCTTGACGGTCACTGGCAAGACCCTGGGGGAATCCATTCAAGGCAAAGATATTCAAGATGATGATGTGATCCGGCGTTATGAAAATGCCCATTCCAAACGCGGCGGTTTGGCGATCCTGTTCGGCAATCTTGCGCCGAATGGAGCCGTGGTCAAGGTCGGCGGCGTGAGCGAACCGATGATGAAGTTTGAAGGTCCGGCTGTGATCTTTGAATCGCAGGATGAAGCGATGGCGGGAATCCTCGCGGGCAAGGTCAAGGCGGGTGATTGTGTCGTCGTACGTTACGAAGGTCCCAAAGGCGGACCGGGTATGCAGGAAATGCTCTCGCCGACATCCGCCATCATGGGGCAGGGACTTGGCGACAAAGTCGCGCTAATCACCGACGGTCGTTTCAGCGGCGGGACGCGCGGCGCGTGCATTGGTCACGTCTCACCGGAAGCGGCGGCACGCGGTCCGATCGCAGCACTCCAGCCCGGGGACATCGTCCAGATTGACTTGGTGGCGCGCACACTCGACGTCAAGTTGAGCGAGGCGGAGATCCAGAGTCGGCTTGATGCGCTGCCTGAGTTCAAATCCACAACCAAATCCAAGTGGTTGAAGCGGTATTCGCATTTCGTCACCAGCGCCGATACAGGTGCGGTATTGCAAAGTTAACCGTCATTGCGAGGGCGATCTTGTTTTGCCCGAAGCAATCTCATATGAATTTGGAGATTGCTTTGTCGGGAAGAACACCCTCCTCGCAATGACGATAAGGAGAAAAGAATGAAACTAAAAGGTGCAGAAATTGTTTGGGAATGCCTGACACGCGAGGGTGTGGAAGTAGTCTTCGGGTATCCGGGCGGGGCGAACATGCCGATCTACGATGCGATGTTGAACTATCCCATTCATCACGTGTTGGTGCGGCATGAGCAGGGTGCGGCGCATATGGCGGATGGCTACGCCCGCGCCTCTGGCAAAGTCGGGGTGGCGATGGCAACCTCCGGACCGGGTGCCACAAACCTGGTGACGGGTATTGCCACGGCGATGATGGATTCGGTTCCTGTTGTCTTTATCACTGGGCAGGTTGCGGCTCATCTCATTGGCGGGGACGCGTTTCAGGAAACCGACGTGACTGGGATCACGCTGCCCATCACGAAGCATAACTATCTGGTGACCCGCGCCGAGGATATCGCTGAGGCGATCCGCGAAGCGTTCTATATCGCGCGCAGTGGACGACCGGGTCCGGTATTGATCGATATTTGTAAGAACGCGCAGGTTGAGTCTTGTGAGTTTGTGTATCCCGACGAGCCTGAACTTCCCGGTTACAAGCCGGTGATGCGTTCCCCGAAGGCGCTGCTCGATGATGCAGTCAGCCTGCTTGAGAACGCAAAGCGCCCCGTCATCCTGTGCGGACATGGCGTCATCATGTCCAACGCTGAAGAAGAGTTGATGCAGTTCGCGGTCAAGACGCAAACTCCCGTGGCGAGTACGCTGCTGGGTTTGGGCGCTTTCCCCGCTTCGCATTCGTTGAGTCTCGGCATGATGGGCATGCACGGTGAAGCCTACGCCAATAACGCCATTCAAAACTCGGACTTGATCCTCGCTTTCGGCATGCGCTTCGATGACCGCGTGACGGGTACGTTGAAAACGTACGCGCCCAAGGCGAAGAAGATACACATCGAGATTGACCCGTCTGAAGTTCATAAGAACGTATTTGTGGACGTGCCGTTGGTGGGCGATATCAAGACTGTAGTCAGTGACCTGATCCCCATGGTGGATGAGTACGACCACGATGAATGGCTGGAGGAAATCCAGGGTTGGAAGAACGATGCCGATACCCGTTCCATTATGAATTGGAAGGAAGACGGAAAACTGTATGTGGCGCATCTCATCGCGGACATTTGGAAGGCGACGGGCGGCGGCGCGATCGTGACCACGGATGTGGGTCAGCACCAGATGTGGACGGCGCAGTACTACCAGCTCGAAAAGCCGAACCGTTGGATTACCTCCGGCGGCGCAGGGACGATGGGCTTCGGTCTGCCGTCGGCAATTGGCGCATGGTTCGCGGCGAAAGATCAGGAAATCTGGGCGGTTGCTGGTGACGGCGGTTTTCAGATGACTGCCGCTGAGTTGACCACCGCCGTGCAGGAAGGCGCGAACGTGAAGATCGCCATCATGAACAACAACTTCCTCGGCATGGTGCGCCAGTGGCAGGAATTCTTCTTTGAAAAGCGATATTCCGCTGTGAACATGGTCACACCGGACTTTGTGAAACTTGCGGACGCGCATGGCGTCCCTGCGAGGCGGGTGACCACGCGCGAAGAAGTTGCTGACGCCATCGAATGGGCACGCAATACACAGGGACCCGTTGTTTTGGAATTCAAGGTCGAACGCGAAGACGCTGTGTACCCGATGGTCCCTGCGGGTGCGGCGCTGCATGAAATGATCCGAAGACCTGTAAAGGCATAAGGAAGGAAAAAGAATGAATTACACCTTCATTGCATTAGTTGAAAACAAACCCGGCGTGTTGAGCCGTGTGTCATCCCTGTTCCGCCGCCGCAATTTCAATATTGAGTCCCTCGCGGTGGGGCGGACGCAGGATCCTGATGTGTCACGCATGACCATCGTTGTGGACTGCCCGAACGGCGATATCGACGCGCACAAGATCGAAGCGAACCTGTACAAACTGGTCAACGTCATCGACGTGCAGGATGTCACGCATCAACCCAATGTGACGCGTGACCTGGCGCTGATCAAAGTGTTGGTCGCGCCCGAACGCCGCGCCGAAGTCAACGGGCTGGCGGATATCTTCCGCGCCCGCATCGTGGACGTGGCGCCTGACTCGGTCATCGTTGAGATCACCGGCACCGAAGACAAGATCGAAGGCATGATCGAACTTCTGCGCCCGATTGGCATCGTGGAAATGGTCCGCACAGGGCAGGTCTCCATGACGCGCGGCGTCCACGACGGTGTGCGCCGCATGCCCGGCATGAACGAACGCCGATACGACAACATGACCGAAGTCGCGGCGATGGTCCCGTAAGGGAACGATCATCTTTTGAAATTATCAAAATAAAACAACAAACATTAGGAGAATAACGAACATGGCAAAGATCGATTTTGGCGGAGTGGAAGAGGAAGTTGTAACCCGTGGAGAATTTCCGCTTGAGAAGGCGCGCGAAGTTTTGAAAGATGAGGTTGTAGCAGTTCTCGGCTACGGCGTGCAGGGACCTGCACAGGCGATGAACATGCGCGATAACGGTATCAAGGTCATCGTCGGTCAGCGCAAGGGTACATCGAATTGGGATAAAGCCATCGCCGACGGCTGGGTTCCCGGCGAAACGCTTTTCGAAGTGGAGGAAGCCGCTGAAAAGGGCACTGTCATTCAATACTTGCTTTCCGATGCTGGTCAGCGTTCGCAGTGGACCAAGGTCGTGGAATGTCTGAACGAAGGCGACATGCTGTACTTCTCTCATGGCTTCTCTGTCACTTTCAAGGATGACACTGGCGTTGTCCCGCCTCCCACCGTCGACGTGGCGCTGGTTGCCCCCAAGGGGTCTGGTCGCAGCGTGAGAGTTAACTTCCTCGAAGGATCCGGTATCAATGCCAGTTTCGCCGTCCATCAGGATGCGACTGGAAAAGCCAAAGACCGTACCATTGCCTTGGGCATCGCCATTGGTGCGGGATACCTCTTCCCGACCACCTTTGAAAAAGAAGTGCTTTCCGATCTTACGGGTGAGCGCGGAATTCTTATGGGCGCTCTCGCCGGTGTGATGGAAGCCCAATACAACGAACTCCGCAAACACGGACATTCCCCCTCCGAAGCCTTCAACGAAACCGTGGAAGAACTGACCCAGTCCCTCATCCGCCTGGTTGGGCAGAACGGCATGGACTGGATGTACGCCAACTGCTCCACAACTGCTCAACGCGGCGCGCTCGATTGGAAGGATAAATTCCGCGATGCGACCGCGCCCGTATTCAAGGACTTGTACGAAAGTGTTGCCAGTGGCAACGAAGCCCGCATCACGCTCGAAGCCAACAGCCAGCCCGACTACCGCGTAAAGCTCGAAAAGGAACTTGCTGAAATCCGCGACTCTGAAATGTGGCGTGCCGGTGCGGCGGTCCGCTCGTTGCGCCCGGAGAATTGGAAGGAATAGTTTGGTACGTTCGTAAATTTGGAAATTGGCTTTACCGATTTACAGGAGTTCTTATGACCAATTATGTAAAGATATTCGATACCACCCTGCGCGATGGTGAACAATCTCCCGGCGCGACGATGACCTCGGCTGAGAAGCTGGAAGTGGCTCATAATCTCGCGCGCCTCGGCGTGGATGTGATCGAAGCGGGATTCCCAGCCGCTTCGCCGGACGACCTCGAAGCCGTCAGACGAATTGCGGTCGAGGTGGGCAATCCAGCCAACCCTGAGGATGAGGCGAAAGTTCCCGTCATCGCAGGGCTGGCGCGCGCGAACAAATCCGATATCGATAAGGCTTGGGAAGCGGTACAAGGCGCGAAGAATCCCCGCATCCATACCTTCCTCGCCACGTCGCCGATCCATATGAAACACAAGTTGAAGATGGATCCTGAAGAAGTGATCCAGCGTGTTTCTGAAATGGTGGCGTACGCGAAATCGTACTGCGACGATGTGGAGTTTTCACCAGAAGATGCCGGGCGCTCTGACCCTGAATTTTTGTATATCGTTCTGGGCGAAGCCATCAAATCGGGCGCGACCACATTGAACATCCCCGACACGGTTGGGTATACAACGCCTGATGAATTTTATAACCTCATCAAAGGCATCGTGGATAACACGCCGGGCATGCACGAAGGCGTCACCATCTCTGTGCATTGCCATGATGATCTCGGACTCGCCACTGCGAACACACTCGCTGGAATCCGTGCGGGGGCACGTCAGGCGGAAGTGACCATTAATGGGATCGGCGAACGCGCGGGCAATACCTCGCTCGAAGAAGTCGTGATGGCATTGAAGACGCGTCATCCTGTCTTTGAGCTGGAAACTGGAATTGAAACTCAGCAACTCTCACGCATCAGCAAGCTCGTCAGTAACTATACCGGCATGGTCGTTCAGCCGAACAAAGCCATTGTCGGCGCGAACGCCTTTGCGCATGAAGCCGGTATCCATCAGGATGGCATGCTCAAACATCAGACGACTTACGAGATCATGCGTCCTGAAGATGTGGGCGTGAACCAAACCAAGCTGGTGCTGGGCAAACATTCCGGTCGTCACGCCCTGCGCAACCGCCTCGCTGAAATGGGACACTCTCTCGATGAAGTTGAACTCGATAAGGCGTTTGCACGCTTCAAGGAATTGGCTGACCGCAAGAAGGTCATCACCGACCTCGATCTCGAAGCGGTCATCGCGGACGAATTCTACAAGCCGCGCGATGTCTATCTGTTGAACGGAATGCAGGTCACCAGCGGCACGATGGGCATGCCCACCGCCACCGTCCGCCTGCGTGGACCGGATGGCGTCATCCACACCCGCGCCGCCATCGGCACCGGTCCCGTGGATGCGACCTACAAAGCCATCGACATGATCGTCAATGTGCCGTGTACACTGCTGGAGTTCAACATCCATGCCATCACCGAAGGTATCGACGCGCTCGGTGAAGTGACTGTCCGCGTGCAAAGCGAAGGCAGTTCCACCACGATGGACCCGCAGAGCGAAGTCGAATATGTCCGCATCTATGGCGGGCACGGTGCCGACACGGACATCATCGTCGCCAGCGCCAAAGCGTATATCAACGCTCTCAATAAATTGATCATCGCCCAAACCGAAGGCACCGAAAAAATGCAAAACGACTTTGGCGTGATGCTCGGATAAAACCACCATCGCGACTTACTACAAAAGGAGAAATTATTATGACCACAAAAAATGAAAACGCCAACTATGATTTCCAATCTTTTGACAACCATCCCACAGCTCCCATGTACCCCGAAGGCTGGGACTTGAGCGAGATGCACCCTGAACCGAAAGTTGATTCTGCTTCCCAGCCGGATGAATCTGCTGAAGACGAGTCTTGCTAATCCAAAATCGTAAACCGAAAATTTATTATGCCGAAAACTTTATTTCAAAAAATCTGGGACTCGCACGTCGTCACCGAGCAGGAAGGCGCCCCAGCAGTCCTCTACATTGACCTGCACCTCGTCCACGAAGTGACCTCGCCGCAAGCCTTCACCGGTCTGCGCCAGCGCGGACTCAAAGTCCGCCGCCCCGATAAGACTTTGGCGACGATGGATCATTCCATCCCAACCACGCCCATTGACGTTCCGATTGCCGACGCGATGGCTGCCGCACAGATCAAGCAGATGGAAACCAATGCCGCTGATTTTGGCATCACCCTGCACGGCATGACCAGTCCGCATCGTGGTATTGTCCACGTGATCGGACCGGAACTTGGGCGTACCCAGCCCGGCATGACCATCGTCTGCGGCGACAGCCATACTGCCACACATGGCGCGTTCGGCGCCTTGGCGTTTGGAATTGGTACTTCCGAAGTGGAGCATGTCCTCGCCACGCAATGTCTTTTGCAGAAGAAACCCAAAACCTATGAAGTCCGCGTGGACGGCAAGCTGGGTCATGGTGTTTCTGCCAAAGACATCATCCTCGCGCTCATCGCCAAGATCGGCGTGGGTGGGGGGACGGGGCATGTTTTCGAGTACACCGGCGAAGCCATCCGTGGATTAACGATGGAACAGCGCATGACCATCTGCAACATGTCCATTGAAGGCGGCGCGCGCGCTGGCATGATCGCTCCCGATGACAACACCTTCGAATATCTGCACGGACGTGAATTTGCACCGAAAGGCGAAGAATGGGATAAAGCCGTTGCCAAGTGGCGCGCGCTTACCACCGATGAAGGCGCGACCTATGATAAATCCATCACCCTCAACGCCGCTGACCTCGAGCCGATGATCACCTATGGAACAAATCCCGGCATGGGTATGAAAATCACTGACCGTATTCCCCCCGTTGAGTCATTCACCGAAGCCTCGCAAAAAGCCGCCTTCGAAAAAGCCATGACGTACATGGGACTCCAGCCGGGTCAATCCCTGCTCGGTCAAAAAGTGGACGTGGTCTTCATTGGCTCCTGCACCAATTCGCGCATCTCTGATCTGCGTCTCGCCGCGGATATGTTGAAGGGACGCAAGGTTGCAAATGGAACTCGCGTAATGGTCGTTCCCGGTTCGCAGGATGTGAAGAAGCAAGCCGAACAGGAAGGCTTGGATACTATCTTCAAAGAGTCTGGAGCCGAATGGCGCGAAGCAGGCTGCAGTATGTGTATTGCAATGAACTCGGACCAGTTGTCTCCTGGACAGTATGCTGTTTCAACCAGCAATCGTAATTTCGAGGGAAGACAAGGAAAGGGAGGGCGTACGTTCTTAGCCAGCCCCGTCACCGCTGCTGCAACTGCCATCCATGGCGTAGTCACAGACCCAAGAACGGTCCTCGGTAATTGATAATCTGAAACTCGAATATCGATTATCCAATATCGTTTTCCCAACCTGAAACCTGGCACTTGAAACCTGGAACCCAATTATGGCTCAATTCACAACCTTAACCTCCCGCATGATCCCGATTCCCGTCAACGACATCGACACGGATCAGATCATCCCTGCGCAATTTCTCAAAGTGACCGACAAGAACGGTCTCGCCGACGCGCTCTTCTTTAACTGGCGCTACAACGACGATAAATCTCCGAAAGAAGATTTCATCATCAACAAACCAGAGTCACAGGGCGCACAAATTCTCCTGGCTGGAGACAACTTCGGCTGCGGTTCGAGCCGCGAACACGCTCCCTGGGCGCTCACCAGTTGGGGCATCCGCGCGGTCATCAGCACATCCTTTGCAGATATCTTCCGCAACAACTCCCTGAAGAATGGACTCATTCCCATCATCGTGGATGACGAGACTCACAAGATGCTTTTCGACCTTGTGGAAGAAGCGCCTCGCGCCGAACTGACAGTTGATCTTGCTTCTCAAACAGTTTCCTTCCCCGGCGGTTCGTTCACATTCCCCATCGATCAATTCAACAAGACCTGCCTGCTCAACGGCGTGGACGAACTTGGCTACATCATGGGCTTTGAGAAAGAGATCGCTGAATATGAAAGCAGGTAAGAGGACATTGGTAAATTGGTACATTGGGAAACTGATATATCAATTTACTGATCTGCCAATTTACCAAGATACAAACTTATGAAAATACAGATCTACGACACCACCCTGCGAGATGGGACTCAGTCCGAAGGCTTTACGCTTTCTGGGAACGACAAGGTCCGCGTTGCGCAAAAACTGGACGATTTCGGCGTAGCCTTCATCGAAGGCGGCTGGCCCGGCTCGAACCCAAAGGATGTTGAATTCTTCGAACGCGCGCGTGACATGGAATGGAAGAATGCGCTCATCGCAGCATTTGGTTCCACCTGCCGCGTCAAAGGCGGACCTGAAGACGACGCCAACATCAAAGCCCTGCTCGATTCGCAGACGCCCGTCTGCACCATCTTCGGCAAAACGTGGACATTGCATGTGACCGAGGTCTTGCAAACCACCTATGAAGACAATCTGCGAATCATTGAAGACTCGGTTGCCTATCTCAAAGCCAATGGCAAACGAGTCATCTACGACGCCGAACATTTCTTCGACGGCTACAAAGCGGATTCATCCTACGCGCTCGAAACGCTCAAAGCTGCCATTCGCGGCGGCGCGGAAATGGTCGTGTTGTGCGACACCAACGGCGGGACTTTGCCGTGGGAAGTCGAAACGATTGTGCGCGAGTTAAAATCACAGATCGGTCATCCGTTCGGGATGCACATGCATAACGACTCTGAAGCCGCAGTTGTGAATTCTTTGATCGGTATCCGCGAAGGGGCTGTGCAGGTGCAGGGGACCATCAACGGGGTGGGGGAACGCTGCGGCAACGCCAATCTTTGTTCCATCATCGCCGACCTTGAATTGAAGATGGGCTATCAATGCCTGCCCAAGGGCAACATCGAACACTTATATGACTTGTCACATTTTGTTGCGGAAGTGGCGAACATCACGCCCGATGAGCACCTTCCCTTTGTTGGTAAATCTGCGTTTGCGCATAAAGGTGGAGTCCATGTGGCAGCGATGAGACGTTCTGCGCAGTCCTATCAGCACGTCACGCCAGAGAACGTCGGCAACAAAATGCGTGTAGTAGTCTCCGACCTTTCCGGGCGCGGAAATTTGCTCAGCAAGGCGGAAGAACACGGCGTGGAAGTGGAAGGCACCGAGGTTGTTCCTGTATTAAATGAAATAAAGGAACTTGAAGCGCGCGGCTTCTCCTTTGAGGCGGCAGAGGCTTCTGTGACCATGATGTTGAAGCGGCAGGAATACGGCTACAAACCTCCCTTTGAACTCGTTGATTTCTTTGTCAACGTCGAGCATCGGCAGGGACGCGGCATCTTTGCCGAAGCGACAGTGAAAGTGCGGGTGCAGGGAGAAATCCTGCATACGGCTGCCGAGGGGAATGGTCCCGTCAACGCGCTGGATATTGCCTTGCGAAAGGCGCTGCTTAGTTATTATCCGCAGATCAAGAACTTTACTCTTTCTGATTACAAGGTCCGCATTTTGGATTCGGATCACGGCACAGAAGCCATCACCCGTGTGTTGATCGACACGCGCAACAACACCAGCCGCTGGAGCACCGTCGGCGCAGGGACGAATATCATCGAAGCTTCGTGGCGTGCCCTTGCTGATTCGGTGGAATATGGACTGATGGTGGCGCATTGAAATTGGTAGGGGCGGGGTCTCCCCGCCCAAAGCTCGAAACACAATAATCAGGGCGAGAGAACCTTGCCCCTACGAAATGGAAGATCATAGATGAATTTCAAAATCACCTTACTCCCCGGCGACGGCATCGGACCTGAAGTGGTCGGCGAAGCCGTGCGGGTACTGGAAACCATAGCTGGCAAATACAAGCACTCATTCGATTTCCAAGAACGCTTGATGGGCGGATGTTCGATTGATAAATATGGTTCATCGCTCACCGATGAAACGCTCGCTGACTGTGTCGCCTCTGATTCTGTTCTGCTGGGTGCTGTTGGCGGACCAAAATGGGATGACCCCAACGCCAAGGATCGTCCCGAGCGCGGTCTGCTCGCTCTGCGCAAAGGACTCGGTGTGTTCGCCAATTTGCGCCCGGTCAAAGTCCACCCGGCATTGGTGGACGGGTCTCCGCTCAAACCGGAAAAACTACAAGGCGTGGACATCCTCGTCTTGCGCGAGTTGACTGGCGGTTTATACTTCGGCTTCCCAAAAGGACGTGACGTCAAAGATGGACGCGAGCGTGCGGTGGATACGCTCGAATATTATGACTACGAAATTAAACGCATCATGAAACTTGCTTTCGAACTTGCAAAGGGACGCAAGAAAAAAGTCACCTCGGTGGATAAAGCCAACGTGCTTGAATCCTCGCGCTTATGGCGTCAGATCGCGACTCAGGTTGGGAAGGAGAATCCAGACGTTGAGTTGGAACATGTTCTGGTAGACACCGCCTCAATGAGACTGATAACGGGTCCGGCATGGATGGATGTGGTCGTCACTGAGAATATGTTCGGCGACATCCTCACGGATGAAGCGTCTGTGCTGGCTGGGTCGATGGGGATGCTGCCCTCTGCCAGTTTGGGCGAATCAACTGTCGGCCTATACGAGCCGATCCACGGTTCGGCACCCGATATCGCCGGGAAGGGAATCGCAAATCCAATTGGTACGATCCTCTCCACGGCGATGATGCTGCGTCACTCGTTGAAATTGGAAGCGGAAGCGGCATCCATTGAAAAAGCTGTGGACGCGGTCATCACTGCCGGGGCGCGGACAGCCGATATCGGCGGAAAATTATCCACCCGTCAAATGGCGGATGAAATTATTAAACATATAGGAGAATGAGTTATGGGCATGGAATCCAAATATATATGGAAGAATGGCGAATTGGTGCCTTTTGAACAGGCGACCGTACATTTTTTGACACCGGCATTGCATTACGGGGCGGCGGTTTTTGAAGGGATTCGGGCATATAACACTCCAAAGGGACCGGCGATCTTCCGCCTGCATGAGCATGTGGAGCGATTGTTCGCCTCGGCACGTGTGTTGGGTTTTCGCGATTTTCCGTGGAGTTTTGATGATGTCATGAAGGGACATCGCGACACGGTGCGCGAGAATGGTTTTGCGGATTGTTATATCCGCCCTCTGATCTTTTTGGATGGCGGCGGCTGGAATCTTAATGTGGATTATGGCAAGCCATCCCTGATGATCGCGGTTTGGGAGTGGAATAACTATCTCGGCGACGATGCGCTCGCAAAGGGCATCCGCGCGAATATCTCAACTTATACGCGTCATCACGTCAACATTTCAATGACCAAGGCGAAAATTTCCGGCAACTATGCCAACAGCATTCTGGCAAAGACCGAGTCGGAGCGCAACGGATTTCAAGAAGCGATCATGCTCGATGCCCAGGGTTATGTTGCGGAATGCACGGGCGAAAATCTGTTTGTCGTGCGCGACGGGGTGATCTATACACCGTCCACGGCGCCGGTGTTGGAAGGCATTACGCGCAGTTCGTTGTACACCATTGCCAAAGACCTTGGTTACGAGGTAAAGGAAGTTCCCATTTCCCGCGACCAGCTTTACATCGCGGATGAGGTCTTCGTTTGCGGGACTGCCGCCGAGGTAATTGGTTTGAGCGAGATCGACTATCGCAAGATCGGCGATGGGCGCACTGGTCCCATTACGCGTAAACTGCAGGAAGTATTCCACGACGCGATCCGCGGCAAGGTGGCGAAATACGAATCGTGGTGCGATTACGTGGCGTAATTTATGTCAGACCCCGGAGATTTTCGGGGAGTGTCCATCATGGAAGATAAAGAGATCCTTCACCACAGAGGGCACAGAGTTCACCGAGAAAAACAAAGGTAAATCTCTGTGGTGAATATCCACTAATTACTTCCGAATGTAGACACTCCTGATTTTCGAAATTTCCGGGGTCTTTTTGATTCCTGTGTTATAATCCCGCCGCTTCCAAAAGGGAGCACATCTTGCCTGGGACGGGCAACAAGCGTCCCTGAGCGGGTAATCATCCCCGCTAAACTTATTCCGTTCCGCACAAGCGCGTGTTGGAGAACGGAAAACTAGGAGAACCATGGCTAATATTTCCATGAAAGCCCTGCTTGAAAGCGGCGTCCATTTCGGTCACCGTACCAACAAGTGGGATCCCCGTATGAAGCCGTACATCTTCACAGAACGCAACGGCATTCATATTCTCGACCTTCAACAGACCGTTAAACTGGCGAACACCGCCTACGGTATTATTCGCGATACGGTTGCCAACGGCGGAATTGTCCTCTTCGTCGGTACCAAGCGTCAGGCGCAGGAAACCGTAATGGAAGAAGCAACCCGCTGCAATATGCCTTACGTCACCGAACGCTGGCTGGGCGGTATGCTCACCAACTGGTCCACCATCAACCAGCGCATTCAGGAACTTGAACGCCTCGAGCATCTGCGCGACAGCGGCGAGATCAACCGCCTGACCAAGAAGGAAGGTTTGTTGATCGAACGTGAGATCACGCGCCTCTCGACCCGCCTGAGCGGTGTCCGCTCCATGAAGCGTGTCCCCGACCTGATCTTTATCGTCGACGTCGGACGTGAAGATGCCGCGGTGAATGAAGCCAACCTTTTGAACATCCCGATCGTCGCATTGGTAGATACCAATTGCAACCCCCAGAATATTGACTATGTGGTGCCGTCCAATGATGACGCCATCCGTGCCATTAAACTGTTGGTCTCCAAGATGGCTGATGCTGTCCTTGAAGGAAAAGCCATGCGCAAGGAAGAAGAACCTGAACAGGCAGGAGAAGCTCAGGCTGACGAAGCCAAGCCCAAGTCCCGCCCGGCGCGCAAGGTCGTTGAGACCGAAGAAGAAGTCAGCGATACGGATCTGCTTGGCGAATCCACATTGGCTAAGTTGAACACATCCCGCACTGCTGATGAAGCCGAAGGCGAAAGCAAGCCGGAAGAAGCTCCCAAGGCTGAGTAGACAATAAAGAAGAAAGTTCAAGGATAGTGAAATGGAAATTACCACTGAAATGATCAAGCAATTGCGTGGGGCGACCAACGCTCCCATGCTGGATTGCCGTAAAGCCTTGCAGGAAGCCGACGGCGATTTTGACAAGGCTGTGGACTGGCTGCGCGAAAAAGGCATGGCAACCGCTGCCAAGCGCGCCGACCGCGACGCCTCCAACGGGACCGTTGAACTGTATTCCCACGGCGGCGGACGCGTGGGTGTGATGGTTGAGATCAACTGCGAAACCGACTTTGTTGCCCGCAACGAACAGTTCCGCACCCTCGCTCATGAGATCGCCCTGCAGATCGCTGCCGGCGCTCCCAAATACATCACCGCCGAAGAGATTCCCGCCGAAGAGCTCGAGCACGAGGCAGAGATTGCCCGTGTCCGCGCCAAGGAAGAGGGCAAGCCGGAAAACATCCTTCCGAAGATCGTGGAAGGACGCCTTGAAAAATTCAAGGATGAGGTCTGCCTTATGCGCCAGGCATACATCCGCGATGAGTCGATCACTATCGAGAAGCTCGTTCTCCAGAACGTGGCTGCCATCGGTGAGAACATCATCGTCCGACGTTTCCAGCGTTGGGAACTCGGTGAAAGCATACAGAATTAATTTTGAAAAGCCAGCCTTCGGGTTGGCTTTTTTTCTATTACATTATCGGAGGCATGAATGGCTGAATTGAAATACAAAAGAATTCTGCTCAAGTTAAGCGGTGAAGCACTTGGCGGACCGATGGGGTACGGCATTGACGTTCAGGAAGCTGAATCGATCGCGAGCCGTATCAAGGAAGTCCATGATATGGGCGTGGATGTTGCTGTGGTGATCGGCGCTGGAAATCTGTGGCGCGGCAAACAGGGACTGGAACGCGGCATGGATCGCTCCAGCGCGGATTACATGGGCATGCTTGCCACCGTCATGAACGCCATGGCATTGATGGATGCGCTTGAACGGCTTGGAGTATTCACCCGCGTCATGTCTGCCATTGAGATGCGAGCCATCGCCGAGCCTTACATCCGCCGACGCGCCATTCGCCACCTCGAAAAGGGACGCGTGGTCATCTTCGGTGCGGGGACGGGCAATCCCTTCTTCTCGACCGATACCGCCGCCGCATTACGCGCCACCGAGATCGACGCACAGGTGGTCATCAAAGCCACAAAGGTGGACGGTGTCTACGACTCCGACCCCAAGAAGAATCCCGATGCGAAGAAATTTGATGCGCTGAGCTATATCGACGTTCTCAACCGCCGTCTCGAAGTCATGGACAGCACTGCCATCACACTTTGTATGGAAAATAATCTTCCCATTCTCGTGGTGAACCTGTGGGACCCCAAAGCATTGACCCGCGCCTTGAACGGTGAACCGGTTGGAACACTTGTAAGTTGATAATCTGTTGAAATCGCATTGAAAAAACGCAAACTCACCTTGAACTCTGATTTTCGAGGTGAGTTTGTGTTTAAACGTAGATAAATGCCGCACACACACTTGATAGACTCTCGTTTTTTACCATAAACTATCAATATATTTTTCATCCCATAGCCTAAATTCTTGTTTTAAGGTATCCTTAGTAACGTAATCAATTCTTGGAGGAAGAGCGTGAGTACTGACGAAATCAAGAGCCTTTTGAAAGACGCCGAGACCCGAATGCAAGGTGCGATCCAATCCCTTGTTGACGATTTGAACAGCATCCGCACTGGGCGTGCCAGCCCGGCATTGGTGGAAAAATTATCGGTGGAATATTACGGCACCCCCACACCTCTAATGAACATGGCATCCATCAGTGCGCCGGAGCCGCGCACTCTGACGATCAAACCCTTTGACGCCGGCTCTCTCAAGGATATTGAAAAGGCGATTCGTGTCTCCGACTTGGGCGTGAATCCCAATTCTGACGGTAAAGTCATCCACCTGAACCTCCCCCCGCTGACCGAGGAACGCCGCCGCGATCTTGTCAAGCACATGCACCATCGTCTCGAAGAGTCGCGCATTGCGGTCCGCAACGTCCGCCGTGATTCGCATAACGAGATCCGTGAATATGAGAAGGAAAAGCTCATAACAGAGGATGATCTCAAGCGCGGCGAAGAAGAATTGCAAAAGATCACCGATAAATACGTTGAAGAGATCGCCAAACTCGGTCAGAACAAAGAAAAAGATATCATGGAAGTCTAGTTTGCCGCTTTCGATGTCCCCCGGCATTGAAAAGGTTAATCCATATGACAGATACCCCCTTAAACATTCCGATGGAAAAGATTCCCCAGCACGTTGCCATGATCATGGATGGCAACGGACGTTGGGCGCTTCAACGCGGGCTGCCGCGCCTCGCAGGTCATAAAGCTGGAACGGAAAACCTGCGCCGGGTGATTCGCGCCACCGTTGAATTTGGCGTCAAGTATCTGACGATCTACGCCTTTTCCACCGAGAATTGGGGGCGTCCGCCCGAGGAAGTGCAGGGGTTGATGTTCATCCTTCAGGATGTGATCGACCGCGAATTGGATGAACTTAACAAGCAGGGTGTTCAACTCCGTCATATCGGCCGGCTTGAACGCCTTGACCCAAAGATCCAAAAGAAGGTACTGCACGCCATCGAACTGACAAAACATAACGACCGGATGATTCTGAATGTAGCGTTCAACTACGGCGGACGCGATGAGATTGTCAACGCCGTACAGCACATTATCAGCGATGGCATCCCCGCCGAAGATGTAACGGATGAACTGATCAATCAATATCTGTACACGGCTGGTGTCCCTGACCCGGACCTGATCATCCGCACATCCGGCGAATTGCGCGTCAGCAACTTCCTGATCTGGCAGGCAGCCTATTCGGAGTGGTACATCACACCCACTTATTGGCCCGATTTCGATAAAGATGAGTATCGCCGTGCGCTGGAGGCATTTGCCAACCGCGACAGGCGTTATGGAAAGGTATCTTCGGGGGAATTACAGGAATCCAATGCGTAGACGTCTCATTACAGCCCTTGCGCTGGCATTGATCGGTGTGCCAGCGATTCTGCTTGGCGGTATTTTCTATTACCTTCTCATGGGAACATTCCTTATTGGGGCGGCATGGGAATATGTCCATCTATTTCGGGCGGTGCAGATCGAAGCGAACATGGTGGTGACGGTGGGAGGCGTGGCATTGGTGACCCTTACCCGCATGTTCTTCCCGGAGTATGCGCAGCCTGTTTTTGCCATTTCCATCCTGACAGCCATGGCTGTTCATCTAGTTGCCTACGAGCGCGGACGAGACAAGTCCGCGCTTGATTTTGGAATCACACTTGGCGGTATCGTCTACATCGGCTGGATCGGCTCATACCTGCTTGATATCCGCAATCTGCCCGAAGGCGGCTGGTGGTTCATGTTGGTGATGTTCTGCGTCTGGGCAGGGGATTCAGGCGCCTATTCGATCGGGCGCGCATACGGTAAACACAAAATGGCACCGCGTCTCAGCCCCAAGAAAAGCTGGGAAGGTTATGCTGCCAGCGTATTCACCGGCGCACATACCGGAGCCCTTTATGTTTGGGTGTTCCAAACATTTGGGCATCATATTTACGGCATCAGCATTTGGCAGGGGGCGCTTTTGGGACTTTTACTGGGTTCACTGCCCCCGTTGGGCGACCTCGGCGAAAGTATGTTCAAACGCCAGTCAGGAATCAAAGATTCAAGCGACCTGATCCCCGGGCACGGCGGATTTTTCGACCGCATCGACTCGTGGTTGTGGGGAGCTGTCATCGGCTACTATTTTCTTGTCTGGTTCATCATTTAATTAATTCCTGGAGGATTTCATGGAAGTTCTTGGCGCTACTCCCACTCGAAACCTCGCGCTCGAACTTGCGCGTGTGACCGAAGCGGCAGCCATGATGGCAGGTCGCTTTATGGGACGAGGAGATAAAGAAGGGGCAGACCAGGCTGCGGTGAACGCGATGCGTCTCATCCTCAGCACAGTGGATATGAGCGGGGTGATCGTTATCGGTGAAGGGGAAAAAGATCGCGCTCCAATGTTGTACAACGGCGAAAAAGTAGGCAACGGCTCAAAACCGGATGTGGATGTTGCGGTGGACCCCATCGACGGGACCCGCCCTCTGGCATATGGTCGTTCCAACTCGCTCGCGACTGTGGCTTTGGCTCCGCGCGGCACGATGTTCGACCCCGGACCATTCCTTTACATGAACAAGATCGCAGTTGGACCCGAGGCGCACGGCAAGATCAACATTGAAAAATCGATCACGGAAAATCTGAATGCCATTGCGAAAGCAAAAGGCAAAACGGTGGAAGACTTGACGACTATTGTGCTTGACCGCCCGCGTCATGACGATATGATCGCAGAGATCCGCAAGGCTGGCGCGCGTATTCGTCAGATCCCTGACGGCGATGTTGCTGCCGCATTGATGACTGCCATGCCCGATTCCGGCGTGGATGTATTGATCGGTATCGGCGGCACACCGGAAGGTGTGCTTGCTGCTTGTGCGTTGCGCGCCATGGGCGGCGAGATCCAGGGCAAATTGTTCGCGCGTGATGACGATGAACTCCGCCGCGGGCGCGAAGCCGGTTATGACTTCGACAAAGTTTTGACGATGAGCGACCTTGTCTCTTCGGAGGATGTTTTCTTCGCGGCAACCGGCATCACCGACGGCGAATTGCTCAAAGGTGTGCGTTATTACGGCAACCGCATCACCACCGACACCCTCGTCGTGCGCGGTTTGACCGGCACCGTCCGCCAGATCAACGCCACACACACCGTGGACAAATTGGATAACCTGAGTTCGGTCCATTATTAGGAAACCGCCGGGTTTCTAAAGTGAATTTCAGGAAATCGGCTTGACATTCCTGTATCATGCTCATATAATATCGCTCGCGTTCCTGGCTAGCTCAATCGGCGGAGCGAGCGGCTGTTAACCGCTAGGTTAGAGGTTCAAGTCCTCTGCCAGGAGCCTTTTGCAAAAAAAATCTGCAACCAATTCGGGAGCAGATTTTTTTTATTTTTAACTTCTAGCTAAAAACATTACAAAAAGATAGCTTTTTTCTTTGTGGTTGAAATTTATCAGGCATGTGCTATAAATAAAATGTCCGCCAATCAAAAACGTTTTTAATAAGGAGAATGTAAAATGAAACTCACCCCCCCTAAAATGATTACTTTTTGGATTTCCGTTGCTCTTGGTTTGCTTGGTTTGTTAGGACAAGTTGGAATTTTAGGTTTCTTCGCCGCTTACGCGTTCTGGTTGGTCTTTATCGGTTTGGTGGTTTTGGTTCTTGGTCTCATGGTCAAGGGCATCTAAAGCCAATAGGCGGATTTATAAAAACTCTCTGCATTTGCAGGGAGTTTTTTTATTGTGATTAAAAGTTTATGCGGCGAATCAGACCTCGGTCAGTCAGGGAGGCGCAGCGCGTCATCCTTGACTTTGAGTTGAGTTTGCCTATACTAAAAAGTGCAGCCCAATTCAGAAAGGAGATCCCCGTATGACGAACAAATTAACCTGGTATGGACATGCAACTCTTGGACTTGAAACCGGTGGATATAAACTGATCATCGATCCTTTTTTCAGCGACAATCCTTCCGCTTCGACCTCAGCCGATTCTGTAGAGGCGGACTTTATCCTTATCAGCCACGGACACGGTGACCACGTGGGCGACGGTGTGGCGCTTGCAAAGCGGACTGGCGCAACGGTCATCAGCGTGAACGAGATCGCGGTCTGGTTTGGAAATCAAGGCGTCAAGTCTCACGGACAGCATCTTGGCGGCGGATTCAAACATCCGTTCGGGTACCTGAAATTGACTTTGGCTTTGCATGGCTCTGCGCTGCCTGATGGTTCGAATGGCGGAAATCCGTGCGGCTTTTTGTTGACCACCAACGACGGTAAAAAAATCTACATGGCGCAGGATACTGGTCTGTTCGGTGACATGAAATTGATCGGCGAAGAGGGGATCGATCTGGCGTTGCTGCCGATCGGCGATAATTTCACCATGGGACCAGATGACGCCCTGCGCGCAGTTAAGATGTTACAGCCCAAGGTGGTCATTCCCATTCATTACAATACCTGGGGTTTGATCGCGCAGGACCCGAATGCCTGGGCGGAACGGGTGCAGAAAGAGACGAATACGAAAGTTGTTGTGTTGAAGCCGGGCGAGAGTTATTCGGTATAATACTGACGACCAATCTAAGGATCAAAAAAAATACAAAAGCCAACCTGTTTGCGGGTTGGCTTTTGTAAATAAAGTATGTCGTTTATATATCATTATCGATTGAAAACGGATAGGGGACAATTAAAACACCCTTGCCGCACCCATGTTGTGCCGCAATTTATGATGATATTTGCATAATTCGTCCGCCAAGCGAAGGCTTGGAAAAGGCTGCCCAGCCAAAGTCAAGGTGTTGAGGCGGAAATTAATGTCCCCACAGATTTATGATGGCGTATATAATTGATACATCGTTATATTGATCATTGGAGTTGGCTATGAAGTCGAGATGGGTTCAAAAGCAGGATCAGCGTATTCTTTTCATTGACCTTTCGAATTTTGGGAAGAATCATCGGGAGTTCGAAGAGGAATTGAATCAGACCGTCTCCACGATCGGGCAGGAGATGTACCAACAGCCGCAGCATTCTGTCCTTGTGTTGGTGGATTTGACGAATACCAGTATGACGTCAGAAGCTAATCACCTGCTCTCTGAACGGATCACCGATACCAAGAAGTTCGTTCGTAAGACGGCTGTGGTCGGTATGACGGGAATCCGCGGTGTGTTTTTGGATTATTTTGCCAGGCTTGCCGGCTCTGAAACTGTCGGGTTCGATAATGTGGATGCCGCCGAGAAGTGGCTGATAGAATCTAAATAAGTATTTTGAAAAGAAAAAGAAAACAACCAGTCCACGAATAGACTGGTTGTTTTGTGTTATTTTAATTGTGTAACCTTTTGTCACGGATAAATTATGCCTGACCTCAAAAGTCTTGCTATGGCATGATGGCACAAGCTGGGACGCTGTCCGCGGACTATAAAAGCGCCACATAAACGGCGGTGCAGGGCTGGACAGGCTGAGCAGGATTGTAAAAAAAGCCGCCAAACGACTTAATGTAAAATTTACAAGGTATACTAAATCCATATCCTAGACTTCACGGCATATTATGGGACATATTTTCATCAGCTACAGCCGAAAAGACGAAGAATATGTAACTAAACTCGTTGAGTCCCTTGAAAACGAGGGATTTGAGGTTTGGATAGATCGGGATTTACTGACTGGGGACACTTGGACTCAAGTTATCAACCATAAAATAGATACATGTGACGCTTTTGTCATTGTCATGACCGATGAATCCCAAAAGTCAAATTGGGTTAGGCGAGAAGTGCTTTATGCAATTCAAGAGGGAAAGAAAATTTTTCCCCTCTTGCTGCAAGGCAAGTTATGGATGCTTTTGCAGGACTTTAATTATTTCAAAGTAACGAACGGTTTAATACCTGATAGAAATTTTTTTAATGATATGGAAAGATTTGTTCCGCGCAGCGAAGCATGGCTGAAAACTCAGCGCGAAGCTGTTCGTAAAGCCGAAGAATTTGAAAGACAGAAAGCAGAAAAAAAAAAAAAGAAAGATCGCGAATTTGTAGAGCGTAAAAAAAAAAAAAAAGGACTACACGATAAACAAGCTCGTGATGCCAGAGCGAAAGAAAAATTTATATTGGAGAAAAAAAGAAGAGAAGCCTCCAACTGTAAAGACAAAGTCAGGTGGTCAAATTGTTTTTTGGTTCGGAAGTTTCATTGTGCTAGTTTTAGGAATAATATTCCTGTCTTCATTGAAAAATTCTCCATCTACTCCACAGCCAACACCTGAAAATACCCAAACTCAAACTCTTGCTACTTTGGTTCAAGTTACTACTAGTGAGCCAAGTGTAGCATCTCCTAAATCAACCATAACACCTGTAAATACATTAACGCCAACACAAACACCCTTGCCAACAGAGATCACAGACGCCAAAGGTGTGTCAATGGTGCTTGTGCCTGCGGGAGAGGCTCTCGTTGGTGCTGGATCGGATGTTTGTGATAAAAGGTCTTTTACGAATAATTGGGATAAAGATTGGTGCGAGAGTATAGTTACTTCAAATCCCTCCCGCACTGTTTTTGTGGATGCATACTATATCGATACTTATGAGACAAGTAATTTTTTGTATAAGGAGTGCATTAAGGCTGGAGGGTGTGCCCCTCTTCCCGATACAAAGCTCGCTTCCATTAATTACTATGGTAATTCTAAATATGATAACTACCCTGTTGTTTGGGTCTTTTTGATACGGCAAAAAAAGTATTGTGATTGGCGTGGTGCCCGTTTGCCAACTGGTCTGGAATGGGAAAAAGCTGCGCGTGGAACGGATGGACGTACTTACCCATGGGGAGATACATTGGGTGATGCTCCTACGGCAAATTTTTGTGATCTTGGTGCTTCCTGTGATTGGAGAGAAATTTGGAATATCCGGGATGGTTATCCACTTACATCACCGGTAGATTCATTTTCAAATGGAAGAAGTCCATTTTTGGTGTTTATAACTTGGCGGGAAATGTCTGGGAATGGATAAGCGATAGTGTTTCCTCTGGTGGTACATGGGCAACAGGTTATATTAGAGGTGGTTCTTGGTTTGAAACAGATGTTGCTCTTGCTGCATATATGCTTGATCCAGTAGCAAATAACTTTTACGGTTCAGATTATGGTGTTCGTTGTGCCAAGGATGCACCCGTAATAATGTCCGAACCCAAACGCCCCCTCAAAGTATTCCTCTGCCACGCCCACGCGGACCGTGACGCTGTCCGCGCACTATACACGCGCTTAACCAACGACGGCGTGGATGCATGGCTGGATAAGGAAAAACTCCTTCCAGGGCAGGATTGGGAATTGAAATACAAAATGCAGTACGCGAAGCCGATGTTGTTGTTGTTTGCCTTTCAAAACAATTCAATAAAGAAGGATTTAGGCAAAAGGAGGTACGAAGTGGGCGCTTGACGTTGCAATGGAAAAGCCCGAAGGTGAGATATTCATCATCCCCGCGCGGTTAGAGGAATGTGAGGTCATCAAAAAGTCTAAGCGATTGGCATTGGGTAGATTTGTTTGAAGAAGACGGTTATGAAATGCTCATGCGTGCTTTGCGAATGCGAGCAAACAAGATTGGGGCGACATTACAGAAAAAAAAAGTTGTGGATATCGAGGCCAAAAGATAGTCAAATTTATTTTCTCAAATTAAAACCGAAAAAAGGAAAAGTCTCTGCTTTTTTTAGAATAATTTTCGGCATTTGTCATATTTGGTGGATTGACGCTTACTATATTATTTGATTAAAACCATTGTTTTATTTTGCCATGGTTTAACCTCAAGTACCACTAGTTTGAGTGTAGCAAGTGGAATAACAAATGTTAATGATGTCACTCAACCATCAACATTTGTGATTTATACACCTACGATTTTAATCAAAAATCCATGTGAGTTTACGCTTTTAAAAAATGCAAATTTATATGAAATTCCAGCTGCAAGGAAAATTCGTGAATTGAAACAAGGCGAGATCATAATCGTTACAAGGTGTTTGGTTTTAAGCGATGAGGGCTGGCTTTTAGTTGAAAATGAAAGCCAGGTTAACAGGTGGGTTGATGGCAGTGTTATTTCAGGACTTGGAAGCTGTGCTCCGATTATTTATGATTTGGCTGATTCCGTGTTACTAAAAAAACGAACTAGAAGAAGTGCAGGATACATTTAATGGAGACACTAGGTTTAGCTTCATTAATACTGGCGGAAGCCCTGAATATAAGATGCTGGATGGGGGAGAAAATCTTGCATCTTGGCACATCGCTTATCGGGCGTAAGATTTTTATGTATCTTGGACTGTTGAAACCTGAAGGTGCAACTCAGAGGGGCTCAGAAACTTTGAGACTTGTATTCAACGCAAGTTATGAAAACAATGGCTTTTTGGGGCTTATGTGGGAAATTATTATCCTCGCAAAGAGTTTCGGGTATATCCTAAAAGTAATTTTTATACTCTAAATGATGTGACTGATAAAAAATTAACTCAGATTGATGTTGGCGACATTGTGTGCAATGCTAACCATTCTTGGGCGGAGACAAATTATTTGGAAATTAAGTATCAAAGTGATGAAAATATCACTACAGTACAAATCGATGATTGTGAGCCAATTTTCTTTTCGAATATAGGTGGATTCAAGGATTTTTTATATATTACTTCGTATGACCTTACGGGACTAGATCTTTATTATTTTTTGCTATCAGGATTTAAGTAATTTGAAATTTATGCCGATTATGAAAAAACATCCCCTCAAAGTTTTTTCTCTGCCACGCACACGCGGACCGTGACGCTGTCCGCACACTGTGGACGCGCCTGACCGACGATGGCGTGGATATATAAATTTGTATCATCAGCCAAAATATGAAATTTGATCCACAAAAACATCACCGCCGCTCGATCCGTTTGAAAGGATATGATTATTCGCAAGCAGGTGCGTATTTTGTGACCACTGTTGCTTGGCAAAGGGAAAGTTTGTTTTGGGGAAGTGGTGGATGGGAAAATGATGTTGAATCGCCATGGATACATTGTCCGCGATGCGTGGTTTGACCTAAAAAATCATTACCAGCATGTGGAATTGGGGAATTTGTAATCATGCCGAATCATGTGCATGGGATTATTGTATTGACCGATGATGGTAGGGGCGGGTCTTCCGCGTCTAGCAGGACGAATTTGCCTGACATAACATATGCGGGTACGGATAATTTGCCAGTCAACCAGAACCGCCCCTACGTTAAATCCCAACCCCGCCATGGTCTGCCTGAAATCATCCGTGCTTTCAAATCATTTTCTGCACGACGAATTAACCGCCAACGCCGCGCGGATGGAATCCCCGTCTGGCAGCGTAATTATTATGAACACATCATCCGTAACGAACGCGTAATGGACAATATCACCAAATACATCGAAACCAATCCATTACGTTGGAATGAAGATGATGAAAACCCGATGAAACCCAACCCGTAGGGGCGGGTCTCCCATTTCGGGCGGACAATTGTGCCTGATAAATCCCTGCAGGCATGGATAATTTTCCAGCCGTAGGGGCGGGTCTCCCACATCGGGCGGACAATTGCTCCTGACAAGACCCTTGCAGGCATAGACAACTTGCCGTTCAACCAGACCCGCCGCTACGAAACATTGACGTATAATACCCCCATCGCGGACACAACATGACCGACACCAAACGCCCCCTTAAAGTCTTCCTCTGCCATGCCCACGCGGACCGGGACGCTGTCCGCACACTGTACACGCGCCTGACGAACGATGGCGTGGACGCATGGCTGGACAAAGAAAAACTCCTCCCCGGACAGGATTGGGAATTGGAGATCAAAAAGCCGTGCGATGCAGCGATGTGGTGGTGGTCTGCCTTTCAAACCAGTTCAATCAAGCAGGGGTTTCGGCAAAAGGAAGTACGCCTTGCGCTCGATACAGCCATGGAAAAACCGGAAATGATTTTTATCATCCCTGCACGATTGGAAGAATGTGACAATCTTGAAAGCCTGAGAAAATGGCATTGGGTGGATTTGTTTGAAGACGATGGTTTTGTAATGCTTAAGCGGCGATTACGAAGACGGGCAAACAATTATTTTGGTGCGACCCTTCAAATAAAAAAAGGTTGGCTGCCAAAGATAACCTCGCCAATCGAAACAACTATAAAAAAAAATACCTCAGTCCGTAGAAAAGATCAAAAATGTAAATTGCCTTTGATTTAAGCCTAAAAGAGATTTTCAGTTATCAAAGAATTTCAGCCGAAATCTCTTAAAATCTTTTTTATTTTATTGTGCTGATGATGGTTTCAATTTTCCGATTGCCATCATTGTTTGGTCCTCCAAATGAAATCTGCTCGTGCAAAAAAAAAAGTGGTTTCGGAGAAACTCAAACTCCAAAGCCGAGTTCTATATCTTCCCTCTCCATAAGCAGTTGAAAAACTCCTTCATTTACGATAACACCAACGCTGTTTTTTAACTACTACTTTTACGCCAGCTGTTTCTCTGAAAATTTCTTGTGTTTGGTATGATAAATATAATTGGGTGATAACTCATGACAATGGAGAAAAAACTTCGGATTTAATAGATGTAGATTTGGACATGTGAATGTGTAAATACTGTTTGTCAATGTGATATGTCTGAATACCTAGATTACGCTGAGTCGCTTTTTTGTGTTAAATTCGGACCGAAAAGATTTAGATTGGGTTAATCTTCAGGTCAAAAATTTATATGGGGCGTGTAAATAAAAAATATTTTTTAAGTTGAATTTGACGCAGCATCTTTTTTATCTCTAATCATTTAGAAAAAAGTTGGGTAAGAAAAAACTTCAGAAATTGTATTTATCGAATTTGTAGTGTGAAAAATGTTTTAGATGGATGTTATTTTATCTTACAATGGAAGTAATATATTCTTAAAGCCGGGAAAGATCAAGAAAAAATTCTATATGTCTGAACTTAAAGAGACCCTCTTAAAGTTTTTTTTCTCTGCCACGCCCATGCGGATCAGGTCCGCAATCCGCGCACTGTACACGCGCCTGACCAATGAGGGCGTGGATGTATGGTTGGACAAGGAACAACTCCTCCCCGGGCAGGATTGGGAATTGGAGATCAAAAAAAAGCCGTGCGCGAAACGGACGTGGTGGTGGTTTGCCTTTCAAAACAATTCAATCAGGCAGGATTTCGACAGAAGGAAGTACGTCTTGCTCTTGCTCTTGATACTGCTATGGAGCAGCCCGAAGGTGAGATATTCATCATCCCCGCGCGATTGGAAGAATGTGACAATCTCGAAAGCCTGAGAAGATGGCGTTGGGTAGATTTGTTTGAGGATGATGGTTATTATATGCTGGTGCGGGCATTACGGGCGCGGAAAAACAATATTGGCGCAAGTCTACAAAAAAAAAAAGGGCTGGTTACCTAAAAAAAAAACGCCAATTGAGACGACCGCAAAGCTGCCCCGGCCTGCAGAAAATGTGCCCCCAAAATATCAGTTTGTACCCAACCCTTCTGAAAGGAGCTTCAGGTACCAAAGAAATTCAATCGTAACTATATCAGGGTTATTTGGTTTCATTGTGTTGTCGATAGCTTTAAATTTTTGGTCTGCCTTTTGTACTTGATAATCCAACAGAAGAGACTAGAGCAATTAAACAGAAAGCGTTGAGTTTACTGAGACCCAAATACCCAAGCCTAGTGCCACACCTTCGATCCCAGCAAGTACAAAAACGCCTGAATTTACGATAACTCCTACACCTTTACGGGGACAACGAGTTTGTAGATACCAAAGGTGTAACAATGATGGTCTTGTCCCAGCGGGTGAATTTATAATGGGTCATGAGGACTGGGGACAATTTGTTCATCAAGTATATTTGGACGCCTTTTTTATGGATAAGTATGAAGTGACCAATATTTTCCTTTACAGCATTTGATGTTGATGAGGGCGTTTGCCTCGCACCATCAAAATATGCATACCATTATAATAATTCGGATTATAAAAACCATCCAGTTGTTTATGTGAATTGGGATCAAGCTAAAACCTACTGTAATTGGCGTGGTGGAGATCTACCTACTGAAGCAGAGTGGGAGAAGGCTGCTCGTGGTACAGATGGGCGTTCTTATCCTTGGCGTGATGGGGAAGTAATAGGTTGTGATAAAGCCAATTATTTGGGTGGAGTAAACCGTGGTAATGGTTGTGTAGGGGATACAACCAAAGTGGGAATCTATGAATTTGGAAAGAGTCCTTATGGCATATATGATTTAGCTGGTAATGTTATGGAGTGGACAGCAGATTGGTATCTTGACTCATATTATATCTAATATTCTCCTTACTCCAATCCAAAAGGACCTGAATCAGGTACATTTCGGGTTTTACGTGGTGGCGCATGGAACTTTAATGATGATCATGTTAGTTCTGTTGTGCGGAGTTTTAGCTATCCTGATTGGGGTGATAAAGATAGAGGTTTTCGTTGTGTAAGTGTGGTAATTCCATAAAGACAGGGAAAATCATAAAAAAAATACTAAGATCTCCTTAAATTCGAACCACATAGAAGGAGAATGGATACCGCCCCATTCTCCTTCTTCCATTAACCATCAGTTATAATCTCCCGGGTTTCGATACGTCCCGCAACAAACACGCGGGACTACTCAACCACCACATCAAATCGAATAGCGAATATCGAATGTCGAACTCTTCTTTCCAAGAAATCATCCTCAAACTACAAGACTTCTGGGCATCCAAGGGATGTCTCATCATCACGCAACCGTATTACACCCAGGTCGGCGCAGGGACGATGAACCCTGCCACCTTCCTGCGCGTGCTCGGACCCGAGCCGTGGAACGTGGCATACGTCGAGCCGTCTGTGCGCCCCTGATGACGGGCGTTACGGCGAGAACCCCAACCGCTTCCAACTCCACACCCAATTTCAGGTCATCCTCAAGCCCGACCCCGGCAACCCGCAGGAACTCTATCTCGAGTCGCTCAAAGCCCTCGGCATCGACCCGCGCCAGCACGACATCCGCTCGTGGAAGATAACTGGGAACAGCCCGCCATCTCCGCCTGGGGCTTGGGCTGGGAGGTCTGGCTCGACGGGCAGGAGATCACGCAGTTCACCTACTTCCAGCAGATGGGCGGCGTGGCGCTCGACCCCGTCTCGGTCGAGATCACCTACGGGCTCGAACGCATCCTCATCGCGCTCAACAACGCCAAAGCCATCTGGGACGAGGACTACGGCGCGGGCGTAAAGTACGGCGAGATCCGCCGTCAGGAAGAGTTTGAACACTCCAAATATTATTTTGAAACCGCCGACATCGACCGCGTCCGCGCCATGTACGATCTTTTCTCCGCCGAAGCCGACGCCTGTCTCGCCGCCGGTCTCATCGTCCCCGCGCACGACTACGTCCTCAAATGCTCGCACTCCTTCAACATCCTCGACACCCGCGGCGCCATCTCCGTCGCCGAACGTCAAGCCTTCTTCCGCCGCATCCGCGAACTGGCTAGGGGAGTTGCAACCGCCTACGAAGAACAGCGCAAGGGGCTGGAATATCCGTTATTGAAGGAAAGTGGTAAATCGGTACATTCGGAAATTGGGAAAACCAATTTACCGATTCCCAATGTACCAACCTCCTTCCTCCTTGAAATTGGCGTTGAAGAACTCCCAGCAGACGACGTCGACTCTGCCTACTCACAACTCGTTACTCGTTTCCCGTCACTTCTCTCCGAACTTCATCTCACTCATGGCGACGTCCGCATCTTTACAACCCCGAGGCGGCTCGTCGTTTCAGTAGCTTCTCTCTCCCCGAATCAGCCCGACCGCGAAGACCTCGTCAAAGGTCCCCCCGCCGATAAAGCTTTTGTAGGACAAGTCTCAGACTTGTCCTACACCCAAGCCGCGATTGGCTTTGCCAAAAAGAACGGCATCCCCGTCGAATCACTCGAAGTGCGCGAAGAAGGCAATAACAAATACGTCTTTGCCCTCGTCAAACAGACCGGACGCCCCACGCCCGAAGTCCTCGCCGAAGCGCTGCCCAAGTTGGTGGCAGAGATCAAGTTCGAGAAGTCCATGCGCTGGAACGAATCCGCTGTGGCGTTCTCACGTCCGATACGTTGGTACGTGGCTTTACTCGGTAACATGGTCATCCCGTTCGAATATGCGGGTGTCGTAAGCGGAAATATCTCTCGCGGACTCCGCCCGTACGACTCGCCGGAAATCAAAATCACGTCCGCCGACAAATACTTCGACATCATCCGCGAAGCAGGCATTCTGCTCGATAAAGAAGAACGCAAAGCCGCCATCGTGGCACAAGTCAACGAAGCCGCGCACCTCGTCGGTGGGGAAGCCATCATCGAAGAGGGTCTGCTCAACGAAGTCACCAACCTCATCGAAATGCCGACGGCTGTGATGGGCGAATTCAATTCCGAATTTCTTTCATTACCCAGAGATGTTCTGATCTCGGTCATGAAAAAACATCAACGCTACTTCCCGATCCAACGCGTAGGGGCGACCCTACAAGGGCAATCGGAAAATGCATCTAGCAAGGTCTCTTCGCAATCGAGCGTATCGTTGGATCCTGGCGGGTCGCCCCTACTTCCGCATTTTATTGCTATTAGAAACGGCGACGATATCCACATTGACACCGTCCGCGAAGGCAACGAACACGTCCTCGGCGCACGCTTTGCCGACGCCAACTTCTTCGTCCGCGAAGATGTCAAACTCAAGCTCGAAGACTATCGCCCCAAGCTTTCTTCGTTGACCTTCCATACCAAACTTGGCTCGATGCTCGATAAATCCGACCGTATGCTGAAACTCGGCGCGGAAATCGGGGCGATGCTCGGCTATAAGGACGCGGCTCTTGTCAAGAATTATGCGCGCGCGATCTATCTCTCCAAAGCCGATCTTGTCACGCAAATGGTCACGGAAATGACCTCGCTGCAAGGCATAATCGGCGGCGAGTATGCACTTCGCTCCGGCGAACCTGCTGAAGTGGCGAAAGCGATTGCCGAACAATATCAAACTGTCCCGCAGACGAAAGAAGGATTGGTTGTGGCGTTGTCCGACCGCCTTGACTCGCTGGTTGGTTTATTTGCGGCGGGACTCGCTCCCACAGGCGCGAAAGATCCCTTCGGTTTGCGCCGCGCCGCGATTGGACTTGTCCAACCGATCATCGAGCATGGCGTGAAATTCGACCTTGTTCAAGCAATTAAGCTATCCGCCAAATTGCAGCCCATTTCCGTCAGCGACGAGACTCAGAAACAGATTCTCGATTTCATCACGGGACGTTTGAGCGTAGTGCTAAAAGACAGCGGTTACAAACATGATGTTGTCGAAGCTGTGCTTGCTGAGCAATCCGCTAACCCGGCGGCAGCGGCTTGGGCGGTGAAGCAGCTCCAAGCATGGGTGAGCCGCGAAGATTGGTCCACGATCCTGCCCGGGTATGCCAGATGCGTCCGCATTACCCGCGATCAAAAAGAATCCTTCAACGTCAACGAAAAGCTCTTTGTGGAAGCAGAGGAAAAGGCGTTGTTTAAAGCTGTTCAGGAAAATGTCAAGGAACAACCCATTACTGTGAATGAATTTTTGGAGATCGTTGTTAAATTGATCCCATCCATCAACGCCTTTTTTGATAAGGTGTTGGTGATGGCGGAAGATCAAAAGGTGAAGGAAAACCGTCTCGGTTTGTTACAGCGCATTGCCGCACTCTCAAAGGGAATCGCTGACCTGAGCGGGTTGGAAGGGTTCTAAAAATTTGCCAAAAGAAAAACGCCCATCCGGCGTTTTTCTTTTGGGCTGTAATTGAATAGCTCTCTTCTTTTTTACAAAGATATGAACGGCAAATAAAGAATGATTTTCAAGCTGCGGACTTGTAAAAAGGGAGTGCCTAAGATTCAAGACAGTTCCCGTCATTGCGAGCCCGGCAGGGCGAAGCAATTCCCAAAAGGCGAGCGAGATTGCTTCGTCGGGCTATCGCCCTCCTCGCAATGACGGAAACTTTGATTTCGAGGTTAGGCACTCCTTTGTAAAATGCAAGTCCGCTTTTGTTTTAAGTTGTGATAAAATCTTCGAAAATTAAACATATAACAGGAGGGATATATGATGTTTGCTCTCACTCCATACAAAAAACTCTATACTTTCGCCGCATTGGTTATTTCCATTGGTATTACTTTTCAGAATGCGTCTGCAAATGGGACGCTTGCAGTACCGACATTCTCGCAGGATTGGTCGGATGCGAGTTTGATTTCGGCGAACGACGATTGGTCAGGTGTGCCGTCGATCATCGGGTATCGCGGCGATGCGTTGACAGCGGGAATCGATACCGATCCGCAAACCATCCTCGCCGGTGACGACGCGGCTCCAGTGGTGGACGTCAATGCCAACCAGACTAATCCGAACACGTACGCCACGGGCGGAGTTGCCGAATTCGAAGGTGTCTACCAAGTTGTGGCTTTGCAGGGTTCTGGCACCGCGGACGCACCATATATAAAAATCTTCTTGAACACAACGGGGATGAACAATATTCACGTTACTTATAATGTGCGCGATATCGATGGCTCCGCGGATAATGCTGTTCAACAGGTGGCATTGCATTACCGGGTTGGGTCCAGTGGGAATTTCACGAACATACCCGCTGGATATATCGCCGATGCCACCACGGGACCGGGCTTGGCAATTCTTTCCACGCCTGTCGATGTCACTTTGCCTTCCGCCGCGAACGATCAGTCTCATGTGGAATTGCGCATCATGACAACGAACGCCACCGGCAATGATGAATGGGTGGGCATCGATGATATTTCCATCACGGCGAATAAAGCACCCACCGGTTTCAGCCTGTCACCGAATTCTGTTTTGGAGAACAAACCCATTGGCACCGACGTAGGCACATTAACCGCGTCTGATACGGCGGGAGATACTCATACCTTTGCGTTGGTCAGCTCTGCGTCCTGTGCTGGGAATGGAGCGGATAATTCGAATTTTACACTTGTCGGTAATACTCTAAAAACTGCGGCGCCCTTTGATTATGAAACAAAAACGAGCTATGTTATTTGCGTCACTGTGACTGATAATAACGGTCTTGCATTTACTGGTGAACATATCGTAAATATACAGGATGTTTCCGATGAAACTCCCGTGCTTGTGCTTTATTCATCGAATACATCTCCGCAAAATAATTCCGTGGTATTAACGGGTCCGGCGCAAATTACCATCGAATTCAATAAGGATGTAAAGAATGATTCGAGTTCGGGCGCGGCAAATAATGTTGCGAACTATCTGTTGGTGTCCGAAGGCGCGAATCAAACTTTTGACACAAAATCCTGTTCGGGCGGTTTCGATGCAAATGACCAATTGATCGTTATCAACTCGGCTTCTTATTCCAACAACGGCGGCAGCGGACCTTTCATTGCTGCGTTAAATATCAATAACGGCACACCGCTTTCCGCGGGCAAATATCAATTGCTGATCTGCGGTACCACTTCCATTGAAGATCTGGCGGGTAACAAATTAAATTCTGGAACTACCGATTCGCTCCTGTCATTCACGGTAAGCAGTGTGTTGACCAGATCGAGTTCGGATGTTAAAACACTTCTCCCTTTAACTGGATTTCCAAAGGGGCAGGTGACTGTCCTCCCGCAGCAGCCAGCGGATAAAACCTACGCCTCTTTCTCCGACCTGTGGCTGGAGATTCCCAAACTGACCGTTTCCACGCCGATAGTGGGTGTGCCTCTCTCCGCCGATGGTTGGGATGTCTCCTGGCTCGGCAAGGATGCAGGTTGGTTAAATGGAACCGCCTTCCCCGGCTGGAGTGGAAACTCTGTGGTCACGAGTCATGTTTGGGACGCGTATGATCGCCCCGGTCCGTTTGCGGATTTGAAATCCCTTCGCTATGGTGATGTGATAAAAGTCCACGCTTTTGGACAAATCTATGTCTATGAAGTCCGCCAGAGTAAACGCATCGCGCCGGATAATTTCAATGCTGCCTTGAAGCATGAAGATGAAGCTTGGCTCACCCTGCTTACTTGTGAGGACTATCGCCTTCTCTTTCAGACGTATGCCTATCGGCGCATGGTCCGCGCAGTTCTGATCGATGTGATCGATGAGAAGTAAGTCTAAAAGGATGGGAACAGTCCCATCCTTTTTTGTTATTTGCTATTCTAATCAACCCCGCCTATAATGCACTTACTTTAAGCGCCGATTTATATGTTCAGCCGAAATTTACCTTATGTCCACGATTGATGAGATCAAAGCCAAAATAGACATCGTTGACCTCGTATCTGAGGCGGGTGTTAAGCTGCGTAAAGCTGGTCGAAATATGACCGGTTTTTGTCCGTTCCACGACAACAAGCACACGCCTGCTTTCGTAGTCTGGCCCGAGACGGGAACATGGCGCTGCTTTGGTCAGTGTAATGAAGGCGGCGACATCTTCAAGTTCGTGATGAAGCGCGAGGGGATCGACTTCAAAGAAGCGCTTCAAAAACTTGCCGTTCGCGCCGGTGTGGAAGTGCAGCAGATCCAGCGGGAAACGCCCCAGCAGCGGGAGGCGTATGACCATCTGCGCGCCTTGTTGGAAGATATGGTTGTTTACTATCGCAGCCAGTTATTTGCGAACGCTGAGGTTTTGGATTATCTCCATCAAAAGCGCGGATTGAACGACGCCACAATAGAAGCCTTTGGTTTGGGATACGCTCCGCCCGGTTACGATAATTTGCTCAAACACTTTGAGGGGAAATACCTGCCGCAGGATTTTGTGGATGCAGGCATGCTCTCCGAGCGTGACAGCGGCGGACATTTCGACCGCTTCCGCAACCGCATCATGATTCCCATTCGCGATGAAAACGGGAAGATGGTCGGTTTTGGCGCCCGCATCGTTGACCCGGACGATATCCCGAAATTCTTGAATTCTCCAGAAACGGTACTCTTCACAAAAGGTCATTTGCTCTACGGAATGGACCGTGCCCGCAAACCCATCCGCGCGGCAGACCAGGCTGTGATCGTCGAAGGTTACCTTGACGTAATCGCGCTGCATCAGGCGGGATATGAGAACGTCGTTTCGCCGATGGGCACCGCGTTGACGGAAGATCAACTGAGATTGATCAAGCGTTATACCCGCCGCATTGTCCTTGCACTTGACCCGGATGCCGCCGGACAAAAAGCCATCCTGCGCGGATTGGAAGCGGCGCGTTCAGCCATGGATAAGGAAGGCGAGCTTGCCTTCGATGCGCGCGGATTGCTTCGTAACGAAGCGCGCCTCCAAGCGGATTTGCGCGTAGCCTCTCTGCCGGATGAGCTTGACCCGGATGAGATCGTTGCCCGTAATAAAGAAGAATGGGCTCAGATCATTGCGGATGCGAAGCCGATCGTCACTCATGTGATGGAGGCGATTTCCGCCGGGCAGGATCTGAACGACCCGAAGGTGAAGAACCAGATAGCGGCGCAAGTCCTGCCGTTGATCGATGATCTTGGCACGCCATTGGAACGTGATACGTACCGTCAGGCGTTGGCGAGAATGCTGCGGGTAAATGAAAGCGCGTTGATGGCTGCCCAGCCGTCGGGTCCGGTAATGAGGCGCAAGCCGCGAATGCCCCGGTCAAGCCGCAGCGAGGAAGCGCCCGCTGTGGCGGCGGTCCATCCAAGAAAGAAGATCGAGAATTATTGTCTCGGTATTTTGCTTCGCAAGCCTGAACTTTTGTATCGGATCGATCGCAGGCTTGAAGAATTCGGCTTGAGTCCATTGGCTGTTGAAGATTTCGAGTATACTGACCATCAGATATTTTTCAATGTTTTGCGAATGGCAATGGGGCAGGACGAAAAGGATCATGGACATTATGTCCTTTCTCAAGTGCCTGAAGACCTGACGCCGTTGATAAATGAGTTGATGTCGCAAACCGAGAAGCTTGATCCATTGAATGACCGATTGTTGGAGGATCTGCTGGCGAGGTTTTTGGACCTAAGACGCACCCATGCAATGACAAATGTGAATCAACTGCGCTTTATGCAGGAGGATGAGCAGGAGCAGGGCGGCGGGAACATCAAAATGTATCAGGAGCAGGCGATCCAGTTCACCCGTTTGTTGCGCGGGTTGGATCAGGCAAAGTTGAAGCTATCGAAACGACAGGCATGATAGGAGATGGTTCGGATGAAAGAGAAACGAATGTCTGCCAATAAAAAAGGAAAGAAGAAGACTGCAGTAAAAGGGAAGCCGCAGAATACAGGAACAGGTACAAAGAAAAAATCTGGGAAGGCGAGTGGGGGACTTGCTGGAAGCGCCGCAGTAAAAATTTTAAACAAGGGAAAACAAGCCGCATCAAAATTCGATGCGGAAGAATTCATGGAGCCGGATGATTCCGCCATGAATCAGCAGGAGGAAGAGATCGATGACTCCATTCCTTCCAGCGCGCAGTTGGCAGCCGAACCGGGCGAAGACCCCGTCCGCTTGTATTTGCGCGAGATCGGGCAGGTAAAACTTCTCGACGCCGATAGTGAGTTCCGCCTTGCCACGCTTATCGAAGGCGAGCGCATGATTTCCACTTTGAACAAGCTAAAACAGCGTAAGGGCGTTTCGCAGGCTGTTTCGAATTATCACTCGGTGGTTTCAGAGGCGCTCACTTCATGGGAACGTCTGACTGAGGATGCGGAACGGCTCGAGCAGGACCTGCCGAATCTGGGATTGCTGCTTGCGGAAGCACAGTCGCTTCACGCGGGATGGGAGTTTGATTCGCCATCCTATCTGCGTGCCTACCTCGACAACGGACAGTGGGGGAGCGACCATCTTTGGGATAACCTTGCCCGCCATGCGTACAGCGTCTTTTTGAGTTTGTACCTGCTTCCATATACTTATGCCGAATGGCTGTTGGCGCACGTTCAAGTTCATCACGACTTTCCGACACAGCGCACGCTTTTCCGCAATCTGTCTGCGGAGGAAGACCTCCTCAACGAAATGGAGGCGGCGAGGTTCCGTGCTTCGGAGGCGCAGCAGGCGCTTGTCCGCGCGAATTTGCGTTTGGTGGTCAGCGTTGCGAAACGTTATCTCGGGCGCGGTATTCCGCTGCTCGATCTGATCCAGGAAGGCAACATGGGGTTGCTGCGCGCCATTGGCAAGTTCGATCCCCGCCGCGGATTCAAATTCAGCACATACGCCACCTGGTGGATTCGTCAGTCTATTAACCGCTCCATCGCCGAGCAGGCACGGACGATCCGTATCCCAGTGCATTTGTTCGAATCCATCTCGCGGATTTTGCGGGCGCAGCGTCATCTTACGCAGGTGTTGGGGCGTGAGCCTAATAATGAAGATATCGCCTTGGAAGTGGGCTATCTTTCCGCAGTGGATGTGCAATCCATTTTGCGCGCTCACGCCGAGAATGATCCTGTTGACCCTGAACTCCAGCGCAAGTTGGATGTTGCTTCGCAGAAAGTGACGCGCGCCTTGCGCTCCGCTGAAGAGACCATCTCGCTCGAAGGTCCGGTGGGGGATGATGAGTCCAGTGCGTTGGGCGATTTCATTGAGGATGAAGATGCGCTTTCGCCCATGGATGCCGCCGCGCGCGAGATGCTGCGTGAGCAGATCACCCATGCGCTCGAGTCTCTTTCGGACCGTGAACGTGATGTGCTTGAGTTGCGTTTTGGACTCAAGGATGGTAAGGAGCACACGCTTGAGGAGGTGAGTCGCTTCTTTGATGTGACCCGTGAGCGGGTCCGACAGATCGAGGCGAAGGCGCTGCGGAAGCTGCGCCATCCATCCAAAAGCCGCGAACTGCGTGATTATTTGGGAGATTAGGAAGAATCAAAGAGACAGTTGCCCGACGGTATCTGTCTCTTTTTTTGTTGGGGGATTTTAATGAATTCGATTACATCTCTTGCAACATGACAAATATCATCAATTTTATAGGAAGGGGCGCTTTTTCTAGTCCTTCAAAAACCTTTGTGATATACTTTCGCGAAACTGTGCAAGATTTCACACATCCACAGAGGTCTGTATGCTATTGGAATATATTGCCATTGGGGTTATGATTTTTGTTGCCACCCTGATCGCCTTTATCGCAATTGGTTTGGGTGAGTTGTTCGGTCCAAAAAAGAAAACAGCGGGGAAAGATACACCCTATGAATCGGGTATGAATCCGTATGGCGAAGGGACGCGCCGTGTGCCGGTGCGCTTCTATTTGATCGCCGTCCTTTTCATCTTGTTCGATATTGAAGTTGTATTCTTTTTGCCCTGGGCGATCGCATTCCGCAAGCTCGGCGTTTTTGGTTTGGCTGAGATGGCGGTTTTCATTGCGATCCTTCTTATTGGTTACGTTTACGCATGGAAAAAAGGAGCCCTGGAATGGGAGTAGAGCAGAAACTCGGAAATATGGGCGTGGTGACAACCACGCTCGAGAATACGGTCAACTGGGCGCGCACGAATGCGATGTGGCCCATGTTGTTCGGTCTTGCCTGCTGCGCCATCGAAATGATGTCGGCGCAGGCATCTCATTATGATATGAGCCGCTTCGGCATGGAGTTGATGCGTGCCAGTCCGCGCCAGTCTGATCTGATGATCGTGGCAGGACGTGTCTCGAAGAAAATGGGACCCGTCCTTCGCCGTTTGTACGACCAGATGCCTGAACCGAAGTGGGTGATTGCCATGGGCGATTGCGCCTCCTGCGGCGGTGTCTTCAATAACTATGCCATTTATCAGGGTGTCGATGAAGTTGTGCCGGTGGATGTTTTCGTGGCAGGCTGTCCGCCGCGCCCCGAAGCGTTGATCCACGGCGTTCTCACTTTGCACGAAAAAGTAAAAGGTGAGAAGTTCAAAGACCTGAAGGCAGATGTAAAGTAAATCGCTCCCTCACCCGTCCTACGGACACCCGCTCCCTCAGGGAGAGGGGCAGGGGTGAGGGCGTGGAGTTATTATGGAAAAATCCCTCGAACCCATTGTAAAAGACCTGAACGGTAAGTTCGGCGCGGAGCACGAAGAGTTTCGAAACGAAGTACATTGCTTCATCAAACCGGAACAGATCGTGGAGGCGTTGACCCTGCTGCGCGACAAGCATCAGTTTGAATTGCTTTCGGCGCTCACCGCAGTGGATTATTACCCTCAAACTTCTCCGCGTTTCCATGTGATCTACCAACTCACATCCATTGCAAAAAATCTTTCAGTGCAGTTAAGAGTCCCGGTCGAAGGCGACAACCCCAAAGTCCCGACTGTGACGAGTATCTATAAGACCGGTATGTGGCGCGAGCGTGAACTCCTCGATATGTTCGGCATCGAATTCGAAGGTCATCCCGATCCGCGCCGCATCCTGCTGCCTGAAGATACCGAGGGGTATCCCCTGCGAAGAGACTTCCCGCTCGGTTACGAAGAACCGCAGTTCTCCTTCAATTATGAAGAGATCGATCTTCGCAAGCCGTACGCAAAGGAATAAACATGGCACAGATCGAAGAAGTTAGTGTAGACCAATATAAACACCTTGTTTCGGAGCGCGCGCTTACCGGCGAAACCATGCTCCTGAACATGGGACCCCAACACCCGTCCACGCACGGTGTGCTGCGCCTGCTGCTCGAACTGGACGGCGAGATCATCATCAACTGCATTCCCGATATCGGCTTTTTGCATACCGGCATCGAGAAGAACATGGAAGCCAAGACCTACCAAAAGGCTGAAGTGATGACCGACCGCCTCGATTATATGAACACCATGGGCAACAACCTCTCCTACTGCATGGCGGTGGAAAAGTTGGTGGACCTGGATGTTCCTGCGCGCGCTCAGTCACTGCGCGTGATCCTGGTGGAACTTCAGCGCATCGCCTCCCATTTGGTCTGGCTCGGCACTTCAGGGCTTGACCTCGCTGCGATGTCCATGTTCCTGTACTGTTTTCGCGAACGCGAACAGATCCTCGATATTTTCGAGTTGGTATCCGGTCAGCGCATGATGACCACCTTCATCCGCCCGGGCGGTGTGTGGCGCGATGTTCCGGTCGAATTCGAAGCCGCCGTGCGCGATTTCATCAAGATCTTCCCCAAACGCGTCGACGAATATGAAAGACTGTTGACCAAGAATCCGCTCTTCATTGACCGCATGGTTGGAATCGGAATTCTGAGCAAGGAAACGGCTCTTTCCTACGGGGTGACTGGTCCGATGCTGCGAGCCTCGGGCGTCGACTGGGACCTTCGCAAAGCGCGACCTTATCTTGGTTATGAACAATATGATTTCGATGTTCCCGTCCTCACCGAGGGCGATACCTACGCCCGCTACCTTGTTCGCATTCAAGAGATGCGTGAATCATTGAAGATCGTGGAACAGGCATTGAACAAACTGCCGATGGGACCCGTCCGCTCGGCGAACCGCAAATTCGTCCCGCCGCCTCGTTCGGAGATCGGTGTGAGCATGGAGTCTCTCATCCACCACTTTAAGTTGTGGACGGAGGGTTTCCCTGCCCCGAAGGCTTCGATCTACAGTGCTGTTGAATCACCGCGCGGTGAATTAGGCGTACTGCTTGAAGGCGACGGCAGTCCCAAACCGATGCGCGTCCACATGCGCACGCCTTCGTTCGACAATCTGGCTGTACTGCCCGAAATCGTCAAAGGACGCCTCGTGGCAGACCTTGTCGCCATTTTGTCCTCCACTGACATCGTTCTCGGAGATATTGACCGATGAGTCTTGATAAAAAATATTCAAAGGAAGTCAAACAGATCCTCTCCAAGTATCCGGCGGAGCACAAACGCTCGGCAGTCATGCCGTTGTTGTACCTCGCCCAGCGCGAAGAGGGATACGTCAACAAAGAAGCGATCCAGGACATTGCCCGCGTCCTCGATATGACCGAAACGGAAGTTGCCTCCATCATTGGTTTTTACTCGCTGTACCATGATAAGAAGGCTGGCAAATACCGCATGCAAGTCTGCACCGACCTGCCCTGCGCACTGCGCGGCGCGGACGAGTTCCTTGAAAAGCTGTGCGGCAACCTTGGCATCCAGGTGGGTGAGACCACCGAAGATGGCTTGGTCACTGTCGAGGCTGTGATGTGTCTTGCCGGGTGTGATCGCGCTCCCATGTTCCAAACGCAGGGACCGGACGGCATCAAGTATCACGAATACATGACCGTCGACCGCACCATGGAATTGATCGAAGCATTGAAAGGGGATGAGAAATAATGAGTCACGTACTTTTACGTCACCGCGATATCCCCGATATCAATAAACTGAATGTTTACAAAAAGAACGGCGGTTTTGACGCGTTCAAAAAAGCCGTCACCAAGATGAAGCCGAACGAAGTGACTGACGTGGTAAAGAACTCCGGTCTGCGCGGACGCGGCGGTGCGGGCTTCCCAACCGGCTTGAAGTGGTCCTTCATCGACAACAAGAGTTGGCCCCATTATGTAGTGGCAAATGCGGATGAGTCCGAGCCGGGCACGTTCAAAGACCGCGAGATCATGGAGAGCAATCCCTTCCAGTTCCTCGAAGGTCTGGCGATTGCCAGTTATGCCGTCGGCGCGACTGTTGCTTACGTTTATCTGCGCGGCGAATTCTGGCAGGTGGCTGCCTTCCTCGATGAAAAGATCGCGGAAATGGAAGAAGCCGGTTACCTTGGCGACAACCTCTTTGGCAAGGATTATTCACTGAAGATCTTTACCCATCTCGGCGCAGGCGCGTACATCTGCGGTGAGGAAACGGCGCTGCTTGAATCTCTCGAAGGCAAACGCGGACAGCCCCGTGTACGTCCGCCGTTCCCTCCGGCTGTGGGTCTGTACGGCAAGCCGACCATTATCAATAATGTCGAAACCTTTACCAATGTGCCGATGATCCTCGCCAACGGCGCGGACTGGTACAAGAGTATGGGCACTTCCGACAGCGCGGGTGTGAAGATCTTCTCGCTTTCCGGTCGTGTGCGCAAGCCGGGCAATTATGAACTACCCTTCGGCAGCACCTTCCGCCAGTTGATCTACGAACACGGCATGGGCATTCAGGATGGACGTCCCATCAAGGCGATCATGCCTGCGGGCGCTTCCTCCTCGCTCATTGTGGTGGACGAAAAGGTTTTGGATACCCCCATGGATTACGCTACCGTCCGCACGCTCGGCGCGGACCTCGGTTCTGCCTCCGTGATCGTGCTGGATGAAACGGTCGATATTGATTGGGTAATCAATAAGACGATCCACTTCTTCAAACATGAATCCTGCGGTAAATGCACCACCTGCCGCGAAGGCAACCACTGGATGAGAAACCTCACCGACCGCATTCATCACGGCAAGGCTTCCAGCGAAGATGTCACATTGCTTTTGAATGTGGCGAAACAGATGCAGGGCAAGTGCCTGTGCGCGCTTGGTGAATTCTCCACCATGGCAGTGGTGACCGGCATCGAACGCTTCCCGGAGGATTTCAAGAAAGCGGTAAAGGCGTAAGTAGATATTCGATACCCGATATTTGAGTATCGTTCTTCGGAGACTTAATGAGCAAACAAGTCAATCTCACGATCAATGGAAAACAAGTCACCGCGCCGGACGGGCTTACCGTTGCGGATGCGGCGAAACTCGCAGGTATCGACATACCTGTTTTCTGCCATCACCCCAAACTCGAGCCGGTCGGCATGTGCCGTATGTGTCTCGTGGAGATCGGACGCCCCGTGTTCGACCGCGCGACCGGTCAGCCGGTGATGGAGAATGGGCAGCCCAAGATTCAGTTCATGCCCAAATTGGAAACCGCCTGCACCAACCGTATTTCAGAAGGCATGGTTGTGTTGACGGAATCTGAAAAGGCGACCGACGGTCAGCGCGGCACAGTGGAATTCCTGCTTACCTCGCACCCATTGGATTGCCCGATCTGCGACAAAGGCGGCGAATGTCCGCTTCAGAACCTGACGATGGAGCATGGACCGGGACAGAGCCGCTTCAATTATGACGAGAAGCAGCACCTCGCGAAGCATGTTCCGCTGGGTGAATTGATCTTCCTCGACCGCGAACGCTGCATCCAATGCGCGCGCTGCATCCGCTTTCAGGATGAAGTGGCAGGTGAAGCCGTTCTCGGCTTCGATGAGCGCGGACGAAAGACCCAGATCATTTCCATTTCTGAACCGGGGTTTGACTCGGTCTTCTCGGGCAATACCACCGACATCTGTCCTGTAGGTGCATTGACCACTGTCGACTTCCGCTTTGGTGCCCGCCCCTGGGAGTTGAAAGCAGAAGCGTCGATCTGTTCGCAATGCCCGGTGGGATGCAACACCACGCTCAACACCCGCCGCGAAGCCAAGGCTGGCGGTGAGATCGTCGTCAAACGCGTCATGCCGCGCCAGAATGAAGAAGTCAACGAGATCTGGCTGTGCGATAAGGGACGTTTTGCCTACCACTACACGGAAGGCAAGGAACGTCTCACCAAGCCGATGGTGCGCAAGGACGAAAAACTTGCCCGTGCCTCATGGGATGCAGCCACCAAATTTGCGGCTGAGAACTTCACTGCAAACAAGAAAGATTTTGTGGTGCTGGCTTCGGGGCGGCTTTCGAATGAAGACCTGTTCAACCTCAAGTCTCTGGCGGATACAGTGGGCGGCGAGTCCATTCTGTATTCTGATATGAGCGGCGGCGAGTTGACCCAGTTGGTGGGCGTCGGCGCCGGTACCAATCTTGCCAATATGGGCAAGGGCGATGCCATCCTCGTGGTTGCCTCTGATCTATATGAAGAAGCTCCGATCTGGTGGCTGCGTGTGAAACAGGCTGCCGACCGCGGTGCGACGTTGATCGTTGCCAATCCGCGCCAGACCAAGCTGGATCGCTTTGCGAAGTACACCATCCGCTATGCGTATGGCGATGAATTGAAGACGATCCACGATTTTGAAAAGAAGAGCAAGATCTCCGATGAGTTTGCCAAGGCGAACAATGCGGTGATCTTCTACGGCAGCGAAGGACTTGGCGTAAGCGGAACTTACGGTCTTGCTTCGGCTTGTGCCAATTTATTGAAAGAATCCGGGCATGTTGGGAAAGCAAACAACGGTCTGGTCGGCGTGTGGCAGCGAGCCAACGATCAGGGCGCGTTCGAGATCGGTTTCCGCCCGGCTGAAGATCTGGCGAAAGCACTGAAAGGGAAGGCGGTTTATATCGTCGGTGCTGATCCGGTGGGGGATGACCCCAACCTCGCCAAAGCCCTGAAGAACGCGAAATTCGTTGCGGTTCAGGAATTGCGCGAGACCGAAACCACCGCCATTGCGGATGTGGTCTTCCCGGCTCAGGCATTCACCGAACGTGACGGAACGCTCGTCTCTGGCGAACGCCGGGTACAGCGCTTCCATGCGGCAGTGCCGCCCAAAGGTGACAGCAAACCGGACTATGCAATCACGTCCATGCTTGCCAAGCAGATGGGAGTGATCCTCCAGAGTGCTTCCGCATCTGTGGTGTTCGAGATACTCGCGACTTCGGTCGAAGCTTTCAACGAGTTGAGCTATGAAGCGCTTGCCCAGGTCACCGAGCAGTGGCCGTTCGTTGGTCGCAATGACATGTATTACGGCGGCACCACCTATGAGAATACAAAGGGGTTGGGTGTTCAACTCATCCCGATGGCTCAGGCTGGGGGAACGGTACGCATTCCAAAGGTCCGGAAAGAGGCGGCTCTTCGTCCAAAAGAAAAGGAATTGCTGGCTGTTCCGAGTAACAAGTTGTACGACCTTGGCGTTACCGTCCGCACGGCTGAGTTCCTTGATCAGCGCATCGGCGAAGCGACTGTTTCCATTAATCCCGCAACGGCGAAGAAGTTCGATGTGGAAGAGGGACAGGTCGTGAAACTGAGCTACGAAGGTGTTCAGGCGGAAGTTGCGGTAAAGATCGATGAGACCATTGCAACGGGTGTGGCGCTCCTGCCGCGCGGAATGGGCGTTGCGATCCACGAACCTGTTGTGGCGCGCGTTCAGGCGAAAAGCGCATCCGGGAAGGTTAAGTAATTATGGATTGGACAATCTGGGTTGAATGGATCGTCAAGGGCTTTGTCCTGTGTTTGATCCTTTTGACGGGCTTTGCCTATTTGACATTGTATGAACGCCGCGCGCTGGCTCGCATTCAGGTGCGCGTTGGTCCGAACCGTGCGGGTCCGCAGGGTTTGTTGCAGCCGATCGCGGATGCGGTGAAGTTGATCTTCAAGGAAGAGTTGACACCGAGGCATGTTTATAAAGTGGTGTTCTTCATTGCGCCGATCCTGACCGTGGTGCCTTCGCTCATTATTGCGGCAGTCATTCCGCTTGGGACTTCGTTCAATTTGTTCGGACGTGAGATCACGCTTTATGTCGCGAACCTGAATGTGGGCGTGCTTTATTTGATGTCCATCGCTTCGATCGCCGTGTACGGTATTGTGCTGGCGGGCTGGTCGAGCAATAACAAATACGCGATGATGGGCGGTATCCGCTCTTCGGCGCAGATGATCTCATACGAACTCACGCTGGGTATGTGCTTTGTGCTGGCGATCCTGCTGGCGAATTCCATGAACCCGACCGAGATCGTAAGCGCACAGCAGAGCGGCGTCTGGTTCGTTCTGGTCCAGCCGGTGGGAGCGATTGTCTTCTTTATCGTGACGCTGGCTGAGGTCAACCGCGCTCCCTTTGATATGCCGGAAGCCGAGCAGGAATTGACAGCCGGTTACCACGCCGAATATTCGGGCATGAAGTTCGCGCTGTTCTTCATGGCGGAATATCAGAAGATGATCGTGGTTTGTATGATTTTGGCGACCTTGTTCCTTGGCGGGTACGCCGGTCCTTTCGTTGACCAATATCCGCTTCTTGGACCCCTTTATTTGTTTGCCAAGGTGATTGTCCTGCTGTTCTTCATGATCTGGGTACGCGCCACCTGGCCCCGCATCCGCTATGACCGCCTGATGGCGTTCGGCTGGAAGATCCTCCTGCCGCTGACGATCTATCTGGTCTTCGTGACTGCGGCTGGAATTCTGCTGGCTCAGGAAACAGGCAATCAGTTATTCTATTTCGCTGGTATTCCAGTACTTTCCATTATCGGTTTCTTTACCGCGTTTGCGATTGTTTACCGCGATTTGAGGAGAAAATCTCATGGGCGTGTTTGATCCCATTATCGAACTTACAAAAGGTCTCGGTGAAACCTTCCGTTCCTTCCTGACGGAGAAAACGGTTACCTACCAATACCCCGAAGAGAAACGTCCCGTCCGCCCGCGTTTTCGTGGACGTCATGTGCTCAAACGCTATGACAACGGCTTGGAGAAGTGCATCGGATGTTCTTTGTGCGCCGCCGCCTGCCCTGCGGATGCGATCTTCGTGGAAGCCTCTGAGAACACCGACGAGAAACGCTTCTCTCCCGGCGAACGCTACGCCTCCACTTATGAGATCAACATGCTGCGCTGCATCTACTGTGGTTTCTGCGAAGATGCCTGTCCGACCGAAGCGATCGTTCTTGGCGACAACTACGAGTTGTCCTTTACCGGGCGCAGTGAGGCGATCTACTCCAAGGATATGCTCCTTGAGCCTGTCTCTTCAGAAGATATGCTGACGCCCCGCAAAGTGGACGCAGGCGTGTTCACCCGTTCCGTGCCGGAGATGAAAGACCCTACCGATTGATGATTTGCGATTTTAAACTCGCGCGTAAATCGTCTATCGTAAATGGAGAAATATGAATTCCGACCTCATTGTCTTCCTTGTCCTTTCCCTTGTTGCGGTTTCGACCGCACTGGGAATGCTTTTCAGCCGTAATGCTGTCTATTCGGCACTTTTCCTGGTGTTGAACTTTGTAACAGTGGCAGTGTTTTACCTTCTGCTTGGCGCGCCTTTCATTGCCATGTCGCAGATCACAGTATATGCAGGCGCGATCATGGTGTTGTTCCTGTTCGTGATCATGCTCCTCGGCGCGGAAAATCTTGCGCCATCCGAGTCGCTTCCGTGGCAAAAACCGTTGGCAGCGCTGCTTTCCGCCGTCCTCGCGGTAGAGGCGATCTATCTCCTCTTCAGCCGCGCCAGCACCGCCAGATCCGTTGTCTCGCCGGATGCTTCCTTGAACACCATCGAGAGTCTGCGCGAAATGGCAATGGACCTGTTTAACCACTTCCTCCTGCCGTTCGAGATCACTTCCATTCTGCTGCTGGTTGCAATGGTGGGTGCGATCGTCCTGACCCGGCAGGATAAAGGAGAAGCCAATGGTTCCAGTTGATTATTACGTTGTCTTATCCGCGGTGTTATTTTCGATCGGCACGCTCGGCGTGCTTTCGCGCCGCAACCCGCTCATTATTTTTATGTCCATTGAATTGATGCTGAATGCGGCGAACCTCGCCTTTGTGGCGTTCGCCAGCGTGTACGAAACCTTCAGCGGACAGATCTTCGTTTTCTTCGTCATCGCCGTCGCTGCGGCGGAGGTGGCGGTCGGTCTCGCATTGATCGTGGAGATATTCAAGACCAAAAAGAATATCAACGTCGACGAGATGAATTCTCTAAAAGGATAATTCGATATTCGATACTCGAAGATCGGGTATCGGGTTACGGAGAATGCAATGCACTTAAGTGAAACAGTAAACACAGGATTTTATTCCCTTGCTCCGCTTCTTGTCTTTGCGCCTGTGGTTGGGCTGCTGATCAATGCGATCTTTGGGCAGAAGTTCAGCGAGAAGGTGGTTGGCACGGTGGCAAGCCTCGCATCGGGAACGGCGTTCGTCGTTTCGGTGCTGCTAGCTTATTCCGTGGCGATCAACCACGGTCACGCTGTGAGCGTTCCCTTCGCAGAGTGGATCCATATCGGCAATCTTGAACTCGATTGGACCTTCCGCGTCGACTCGCTTTCCGCTACGATGATGCTGGTTGTCTCCGGCGTCGGGACTCTCATCCACATCTACGCCATCGGATACATGCACGAGGATGTGCGCTTCAAGCATGAGGAGGGACGCTTCGCGCGCTTCTTCGTTTTCTTGAACCTGTTCATCGCTGCGATGATGGTCCTCGTCTCAGGCGACTCCTACCTAATGCTCTTTGTCGGTTGGGAAGGTGTGGGGTTGTGCTCGTTCCTGCTCATCGGCTTCTGGTTCGAGATGGACACGCTTGCACGACCTTCATGGGCGAATTCCAACGCTGCCAAGAAAGCCTTCATCACCAACCGCGTCGGTGACTTCGGCTTCCTCATGGCGGGCTTCCTGACATTCTGGAATTTCGGTTCCTTCCAGTTCGATAAGGTCTTTGAAGCCGCCCCTGCGATTGCACATAACTCGCCGGGAATCATCGTAGCCATCACGCTTTTCATGCTTGTGGGTGTGGCTGGTAAGTCTGCACAGATTCCGCTTTATATCTGGCTGCCGGACGCGATGGCTGGTCCGACACCTGTTTCGGCGTTGATCCATGCCGCGACGATGGTGACCGCGGGCGTGTACCTCATCACCCGCTCGGCTCCGCTTTATACGCTTGTTCCGCAGGCTCAATACATCGTTGCGATGGTCGGCGCTGCCACGGCACTTTTCGCCGCGACAATTGCCGTTGGTCAATACGATATCAAGAAGGTCCTCGCGTACTCCACTATTTCCCAGCTTGGCTTTATGGTTGCCGCAGTGGGAATGGGCGCGTATGTAGCGGGAATGTTCCACTTGATCACCCACGCCTTCTTCAAGGCTTTGCTCTTCCTTTCTGCCGGTTCTGTCATCCTCGGCATGGAGCGCGGACATCACGCTCACGCGCATCACGCCGCCCATGATGATCATGGCAAGGGAAAGAAAAAGAAGGAAGAACATGGTCACGATGACCATGAAGAAGTTTTCGACCCGGGCGATATGCGCAATATGGGCGGACTTCGCAAGACCATGCCGGTCACGTTCTGGCTTTACATGGCAGGGACGCTTGCTCTTGCAGGTATTGTCCCCTTTGCAGGTTTCTGGTCGAAGGATGAAATTCTGCTCGATGCCAAGCTCCATTACACCAGCGTCTACTGGCAGTTAGCCATTGCAGCTTTCTTCACCGCCTTCTATATGGGACGTCAGATCTGGATGGTCTTCTTCGGTGAAGCCCGCACGGAAGTGGCGAAACATGCGCAGGAAAGCCCAAAGGTAATGACCGTGCCCCTTATGGTGCTGGCAGCTCTCGCCGTGCTCGGAGGCGGGTTGAACCTTCCGTTCGAAGGTTTCCACAATCTCACTCATTGGCTCGGTTATACGCTCGGTGAAGTCGAGGCGCTTCCGCTGAATTTGGGTGTGGCGGGTGTTTCCACCCTTCTTGCTCTCCTTGCGATCTTCATCTCATGGTGGATCTACGGACGCAATCCGCTCAAGGCTGGACAGCCCGATCCGCTCAAGAAGCCGCTCGGATTCATCTTCACCGGCATGGAAAATAAATGGTTCGTGGATGAAGGCTATGGCGTGCTCATCCTGACCCCGTTCAAGAAGATATCTCAATTCCTTGCCGATGTGATTGACTGGCGCTTCTGGCACGACTTTGTGCATGATACTGTCATCGCCGGGACGTATAACTGGTTGAGCGAGATCGTCCTCAGTCGTTACGCCGACCAGAAGGGTATCGATACGTTCTTCAATAGCTGGGGTTCGTTTACGCAATGGCTCTCCGGCAATGTTCGCAAAATTCAGAACGGTTTCGTTCGTTCTTACGCGCTCTCGGTTTTGTTGGGCGTGGTTTTGATCTTGGGTTATTTGATTTTGAAATAAATTCTCCCTCACCCCAACCCCTCTCCCGGCGGGAGAGGGGCAAGGGGTGAGGGCACGAGGATAGAACATGGAATTTCTTTTGCAACCTCTTACACTTCTGACCTTCTTCCCGCTGTTGGGCGTGCTTGTCCTCCTGTTCATCAATTCCGAACAGAAGACCGCCATCCGCTGGACTGCGATGGTCACATCCCTTCTCACTCTTGGTGTTTCGGTGTGGGTATTCTCGATGTTCAACGCATCGAACCCGGACCTTCAGCTTGAAGCCAAATATCCGTGGATTCAGGTCGCCGGGTGGAATATCTACTACTACCTCGCAGTGGACGGTTTGAGCATCCTGCTTGTCATGTTGACCACGGTTCTCACGCCCATCTCCATTCTTTCCACCTGGAAGGCTGTGGATGAGCGCGTGAAGGATTTCATGATCTTCTTCCTCCTGCTGGAAGTTGGCATGTTAGGTGTCTTCCTCGCGCAGGACCTTTTCCTGTTCTACATCTTCTGGGAATTCACCCTCGTACCGATGTACTTCCTCATCGGTATCTGGGGCGGACCGCGCCGCGTGTATGCTGCCGTCAAGTTCTTCCTTTATACGATGGCAGGCTCCATTCTCATGCTGCTGGCGATCCTGTTCCTCGGCATCAAAGCGGACACGTTCAATGTCCCTGAACTGATGACCAAACTGCCTGCTCTGTATGCCAGCGGAACGATTGCGGCTTCCACGCAGATGTTCCTCTTCGTTGCTTTTGCCGCCGCCTTCGCCATCAAAGTTCCGATGTGGCCCCTCCATTCGTGGCTGCCCGATGCGCACGTGGAAGCTCCCACCGCCGGTTCTGTCATCCTTGCAGGTGTTTTGCTGAAGATGGGTACCTACGGTTTCCTGCGCTTCAACATTCCGCTCTTCCCGAATGCGACTGTCCAAGCCGCCCCGTGGATTGCGCTTCTCGCGACTATAGGCATCATTTACGGCGCTGCGGTTTCCTACGCTCAGGCGGATGTCAAGAAGTTGGTTGCTTACTCCTCAGTGAGTCACCTCGGCTTCGTCATGCTCGGTCTCTTTGCGCTCAACCCTGAAGGTGTTTCCGGCGCGATTTTGCAAATGGTCAACCACGGTCTCAGCACCGGCGCATTGTTCCTTTTGATCGGTATGATCTACGAACAGACTCACACCCGCGAGATCAAGGTCTACGGTGGTCTGTGGAAGATCACTCCGATCTTCGGAACCATCATGCTGATCGCTTCGCTTTCTTCGATGGGTTTGCCCGGTCTTAATGGCTTTGTGGGTGAGTTCACCATCCTGCTTGGCGCATTCGGCTCCAAGGCGATCGGCAGCCCGTGGTTCGCCGGTCTCTCCGCTCTCGGCGTGATCATGGCGGCGGTCTATATCCTTTACATGTTCCAAAAGGTCTTCCTCGGACCTGCCGGTGAAATTACTCATCACCACGATCTCAAAGACCTTAACTGGCGCGAGATCGCCACTGTTATTCCGTTGGTTGTCTTTATGTTCTGGATCGGCTTATACCCCAAGCCTTTCTTTGACATCCTCGCCCCTGCGGTCGATAAGCTGCTCTTGCCGCTAACGGCTCTGTTGCATTAATAATAGTATCGCCATTGCGAGGAAGATACTCCGAAGCGGTTGCAATCCATGATTGCTTCACTGAAAAGAACATCTTCCAGCAATGACAAAGACATGGAGCGTTCATGACGCCTACCTCTATTGACTTTTACACCATCATTCCATATCTCATCCTCACGGTTTGGGCATGTGTGTTGTTGATCGTCGACCTCTTCATTCCAAGAGGGCGCAAAGGCATCACAGCGTTTCTTGCCGCTTTGGGTCTTGCCGTTTCGCTTGGCTATTCCATCACACAGATTGGGCTCGAAAGGTCCGGCTTCGACGGTATGATCTCGCTCGACGGTTTTTCGACCTTCGCCAACATCCTTTTGCTTTCAAGCGGCTTGTTCGGCGTTGCCCTCGCCTACGGATACACACAACGCATGGGCATCCATCGCGGCGAGTATTACACCCTCCTGCTGTTCAGCGTCACCGGCATGATGCTCATGGCGCAAGCCAACGACCTCATCATCGTCTTCCTCGCGCTCGAACTGCTTTCCATCCCGCTCTACGTCCTCTCCGCCATCTCCCGCAAATTGCAATCGGAAGAATCCGGCGTCAAATACTTTTTACTCGGCGCCTTCGCCAGCGGATTTGTAGTCTACGGAACGGCTTTGGTCTTCGGCGCGACGGGATCCACGAACCTGTCCGTGATCTTCCTTCAAGCCGCCTCTGGCGTGACCTCGGGACTGCTCCTCACCATTGGGGCTGCGCTTTTGCTGGTGGGGTTTGGCTTCAAAGTTGCCGCCGCTCCCTTCCACATGTGGACTCCTGATGTCTACCAGGGCGCGCCGACTTCCGTCACTGCCTTTATGGCGGCGGGAGCGAAGATCGCCGGTTTTGTGGCGTTGTTCCGTGTATTCAGCACCGCTTTCCCAGCCATCGCCTCCGACATGACCGATGTCCTCTGGGCGCTTTCCGCGCTGACCATGATCGTCGGTAATCTCGTTGCGCTTTCCCAGACGAATATCAAGCGTCTGTTGGCATACTCTGCCATTGCTCATGCGGGGTATATCCTCATGGCGTTCGTCCCGTATGGAGATGAAAAGGTTGCCCCTACTGCAGTTGCAGCCGGATTGTTCTACCTTGTGGCGTATGCGGTCAGCAACTTTGGCTCATGGGGTGTGGTCATTGCGCTTGAAAAAGCCGAAGGCAAGGGACTCGAACTTGATGATTATGCCGGGCTTGCGAAGAAATACCCTGCGCTTGCCGTTGCCATGACCATCTTCATGCTTTCCCTCATTGGTTTCCCGCCAACTCTCGGCATGGTGGGGAAGTTCTACCTCTTCCGCTCCGCCATCGATGGCGGCTTTACCGGGTTGGCTCTGATCGGTGTGATCACCTCCCTGATCTCTGCATACTACTATCTGCGCGTGGTCGTCAACATGTATATGAAGGAAGGCGACCCGGAAGTCGAGCGCGAACCCTGGCTTGGCTTCACCACTTCCTTTACGGCTGTTGTGACGGTGGCAGTGAGTTTTGTCCCGCAATTCCTGTTCCTGCTCGCTTATACGGCGGTGTTGAGGTAATTTTATTTGACAACATTCCTCAATGCGGTATAATATCGCCCGCACGAAATGGCTCCGTAGCTCAATGGCAGAGCAGTTGCCTCTTAAGCAATTGGTTGAGGGTTCAAATCCCCCCGGAGTCACCATCAAAAGCCCGACATATGTCGGGCTTTTTTTGATTCGATAAATTTGGAGATTATGTTAGAATTTCGCAACTTAACAGCCCTTATATGAAGAATTCAATACAGATTTGGTTTTCATTTTTTAGAGTTAATGGAGAATGCAAATTTGAGAGAGAAAACAGAACGGGTAGTGATAACGGGGATGGGTGTTGCCAGTCCCTTAGGTTGCAGTCTGGATGAGTTTTGGAGCGGACTGCTTGCGGGGCGCTCTGGAGTGGGGTCTTTGGACGGGAGCATTTTTTCAGGATTACCTTCGAAAATAGGTGCAATGGTGTGGGGATATGATGAAGCGCAATACTTCGAAAGCAAGGAAGCGAGACGGATGAGCCGCTCATCTCAACTGGGTTTGGTTGCCGCAGAACAGGCGGTTGCAAATTCAGGTTTGGACAGGGACAATGTCGACCCCACTGGAGTGGGAGTGTTTGTCGGCAGCTCAATTGGCGGTTACAGCGCATCGGAAGCCTTTTTCAAAAAATTTTACGAGGATAATCGCCTAAGCCCATTTACCATTCCCATCTCGATGAACGTTGGACCCGGTTCCAATATTTCCATCAAGTACGGTTTTCAGGGTCCGCTTGTGGATGTGGACGCCGCATGTTCGACTGCTGCGCATTCCATCGGTTACGCCTTCAATATGATTCGCAACGGGAATTTGGATATCGCCGTATCAGGCGCATCGGACTCGCCGTTCTCACCCGCAGTGGTCGGCGCGTGGATGGCGCTCCATGCGATGTCCACGCGAGAGGATTGCCCCGCGGAAGCCTGCCGCCCGTTCAGCGCTGACAGGGACGGCATGGTTCTGGGTGAAGGATCAGGCATCGTCGTGTTGGAGGCGGAGAGTCATGCGCTTAAGCGCGGCGCATCCATCCTGGCGGAAGTCAAAGGGTATGGAGCCAGCGCAGACAGCAGTCATCTGACTCAGCCCACTCAAAAAGGACCGGCGCTTGCGATGCGGCGTGCGTTATCCGATGCGGGTTTGGGCTTGGAGGATGTTGATTACATCAACGCGCATGCCACTGCCACGAAGTGGAACGATATGAACGAAACGAAAGCGATCAAGGAAGTTTTTGGAGATCGTGCATATAAGATACCGGTTTCTGGAAATAAAGCCGCGTTGGGACATTCGATTGCAGGGAGCGGCGCGCTCGAGTTGATCGGATGTGTGCTTTCATTGCGCGATCAGATCGTGCCGCCGACGATCAATTACAAAGTACCCGACCCCGAATGTGACCTGGATTATGTGACCGAAGGCCGTAGGGAAGTGCCGCTGAAAAACATCATGAGCAATTCTTTCGCATTCGGAGGAAGTAATGCCGTGTTGGTTGTGGGGACATATGAACCCAATATTGAGAACATCAAATAATTTATCAAACTGTGCCGAATAAAAAAATAGTTTCCCTCGCGATCTTTATTCTGACGCTCGGCTTTTATATTTACACGCTTGCGCCGTCCCTTGCATGGGGCGATGGGACCAAACTGCAGGGTGATGCCGTTGCGGGCGAGTCGTTCATTTTGGCGGAGATGCCGAAGGGACAATTCAACCCCGACCCTTATATCTATTCGCGGGTGGGCGTGGCGGCATGGGATCATCCTTTGTACATCATTTTGGGGAATCTGCTGGTAAGGTCATTCCCGCTTGCAGACCCGCTTTGGCTGATAAATTTTTTCTCCGCTTTGTTCGGCGCTGCTTCGATCACACTCGTCTTTCTTCTTTGTTATCGATATACCAATTCGTTTATCGCTTCCATAATCGCCAGCCTATCGCTGGCGGTTTCGCATACGTTTTGGTGGCATTCCTCTTCGCCTGAAGTTTATACGTTATTTGCCTTCCTGCTTTTAATGAGTCTTTTTTTCTACGAGCGTTTCGAAGACACCGGCAAAAATTCCTTCCTTGTTTACAGCGCCTTCTTTTTAGGCTTGGCGGCGTCGAATCATTTGATGGCATTTCTCGCCTTCTTTGCGCTGGTGTTTTATCTTTTTCTTTCAGGCAGTCTCAAACAGATTTCCATTTCAAAATTTCGCAGCCTGCTCTTCCCGCTTCTCGGATTTATTCTTGGGTTCATGGTTTACATCATCCAATTCATCCGAGTGTGGCGGAGCATTCCGCTTAGCGGGTTGCTGGGTCCGGTGGTCGGCACGGCGTTCGTCAGCAATTTGAAGTTCACTCCTGCGTCATTGGGTGTGAGCTTCGTATCCTACTTTTTCTTTTTGCTGGCGCAGTTCGGTCTGGTTGGAATTATCTTCGGCAGTCTGGGGCTTCGACAGGCTTTTCGTTCGGATGATTTGCGTCTGCGAAAAGTTATTGCCTTGTGGATCGTATATACGATATTTGGGATTCTCTACATGGTGACGGATCAATTCGCTTTTTTCCTGTCCTCCCATGTGTTTTGGGCGATATTAATGGGCATCGGCTCAGACTACGCCTTGGGTTTGCTCCCACCCAAAAAGCGGATTCTCCCCTGGGGCATCCTCGCCGCCCTGCTTGTGGCGACGCCTTTCTTCTATAACGCCGCGCCGACTCTTCTGGAAAATAACGGCATCAATGATGACACTATCGGAATCCCAAAGGTCGGCATCGGCGTCCGCGACGGTTTGGCGTATTACCTCAACCCGTATAAGCGTGGAGATTACGACGCCTATAATTTCGGCTCCAGTACCATCACAAGCCTTGAACCCAATTCGGTCGTGATCGCGGAATGGTACACCGATACTGACGAATATTTCGTTTTGCGCTATTTCAGCAAAGTCCGCGGCGTTCGCTCGGACGTGTCCGTTTTGGGATGGCCCACA
>JACKAV010000007.1 GCA_020634895.1 Anaerolineales bacterium
AAGAATATTTGGATGATTTTTTGTAGGGGCGCGGCATCCGCGCCCCTACGGATTTAATGGTATGAACATCGACATTATTGACCTTGGTTTGATCGATTACGAACGCGCCTGGAAATTACAGGACGAATACGCTGCAGAGATATCAGAGGGGAAACGTCCGCCAACCTTGCTTTTGCTTGAACATCCCCACGTTTATACATTCGGACGAAAAGGCAACGCCGAGAATTTGCTTTGGAACGAGACCCAGCTCAAAGAAAAAGAGATTTCCACTTATTGGGTGGACCGCGGTGGTGATGTCACCTATCACGGACCGGGGCAGTTGGTCGGGTATCCGTTGATTCCGCTCACTCCCCTCACCCCACCCCCTCTCCCCTTGGGAGAGGGGCAAGGGGGTGAGAGAAAAGCAGATTATGTTGGCTACATCCGCAAATTGGAAGATATGCTCATTGGCGTGCTGATGCAGTATGGTATTGCCTCCGGTCAACGCACCGGCAAGACGGGTGTGTGGATTCAAGCAGATGTACATTCGCGCTGTCCACGCTGCTCACCGGAAGACCGCCAAAAACCGGCGAAGATCGCAGCCATCGGCGTCAAAGTGGATGTGCATGGAGTGACCCGTCACGGCTTTGCCTTGAACGTTGACCCGAATATGGATTATTGGAATGGCATCATCCCTTGCGGGTTGACGGAGCCAGTCGTCTCATTGGCGGATCTGCTCGACTCTGTTCCGTCCATGCAAGAAGTGAAGAAAAAGGTTGGGGAGGCATTTTCTTCTGTTTTTGAGAATCAGGCTTGAGCGGGGTCCTGAAGCGGGGAAAATAAAAAGACTCCGTTTTGCGGAGTCTTCATCCAATCAGAATAAATCCATCAATCACCGACGAACCAGCGGTCGCGTCCGAGTTTCTTGGCTTCGAACATGGCGTTGTCTGCGCGTTTGAGCAGGCTGTGCCATGAATCTTCACCGATCATAAATTGGGCAATACCGATGCTGATGGTCACCTGAATATCGGCGTCTTTCGTATGCACCACCTGTGTGCGGATGTGGCGGCACAGGCGCGCGGCTTGTTCTGTGGCGGCGTTCTTGTCTGAGTTTGGCAGCAGGATGATGAACTCTTCGCCGCCGTAGCGCCCGACCACGTCGGGGTGGCGGATGCTGTCGCGTAGTTGAAGCGCCACATATCTGAGCACTTCGTCGCCGATGGGATGCCCGTAGTTATCGTTGATGGCTTTGAAGTTGTCGATATCCACCACGGAAATGGAAAAAAACGAGCGATAGCGTTCGGCGCGCATCACTTCGCTCTGCATGTCTTTGATGATCGTGCGGCGGTTTGGCAGGAAGGTCAGCGGGTCGACGTGCGCCACTTCCTCAGCCTGTGCGAGAACCGCTTCCATTTCGATCTGTTTGTTGCGCGCCAGTTTCTTCGAGATTTCGCTTTCCACCTTGAAGAGAGTTACCTGCCTGCGCAGTTTATCGACCATATCTTCGGCGTCGGCTTCCGAATCGATGCGCTCGGCGATGAAGATGCGGTTGTCATCGGCAGTGGGCACCAGCCAGAAATCGCAAAGGACGGCGCTCGTTTTCTCTGTGATCGCAAATTCGCCCGCCCAATGTTCGCTGACACCGTCTGACAATTTTGTTTGAATGAAGTCGGTATCCTTTTTTAAGAACAGGTCTTTGAGATTATTTGCATTGGGATATTGCCGCTTTCCAACATCGAACGCGGAGTTCCATGAGATCAGATTCCCGTCGCGGTCTACAAGCGCGATTGCCGCCTGTATATGATCGAACAGGATTTCAAGATCGTGTTTGGAAAGATCTGTCAGACTTTGCATACGGTAATTTTAGCGTATTCGCCGTCCCTTTTCAGCATGCTTACAAAATTAGCAACTCTATCTTGCGCCTCTGCGCCCGAACTGTTTCTCAAGCATATCCACAGTAAGGTGGATCATCGTTGGTCGTCCATGCGGACATGTCCGCGGCGACTGGCAATTCTCAAGGTCGTTCAGCAGACTTCTCTGCTCATCGGGAGTGAGCGCCTGTCCGCCTTTGACCGCCAGCCTCTTGCAGACTCTCGCCGCAAGCCGCGCCTCCACCTCCGCCTGAAGCGGACTCTCGTCCTCTTCAAAATCCTCCACCAAAGCCTTGAGCGCCAGGGACGAACTTCCGCCTGCGAACAAGGTCGGCATGGCGCGCACCTGGAAGGTGTTCGTGCCGAACTCTTCCACTTCGAACCCGAAATGATTCAGAAAAGGCAATTGTTCTGTCAACACCTTGGCGGACTGCGGCGGAAGCGTCACCACTTCAGGCGCAAGCAGGGATTGCGAAGGAATGTTCTTGTTCTCGTGTTGTGACATCAACTTCTCGAACAGCACCCGTTCGTGTGCCGCATGTTGGTCGATGAGATACAACCCATCGGGACCTTCCGCCACCAAATACGTCGCGCCGATCTGACCGACGAGTCTCAATAAGGGAACGCCTAATCCGATTTCAGGTTGACGATTTTCTATTTGAGATTGCTCACTACCAACAACCGACTGTCCACTGTCCACTGAAAACTGGTCACTGTTCTCTTCATCATGCCCAATGCTCCAGTCGATTCCCACCTGCCGATTTGGAGATTCTTCATCGCGTGAGCGTGTACCCCATAATTGCGGCGAAACCGCCGGGACGGGTGTGTACGCCAGCAGCGCCTTTCGCGTCGAACGTTGGACGAAACTGAACACTTTATCCTGTGCCCGAAAACGGACTTCCGCCTTCGTCGGGTGGACGTTCACATCCACATCTTCGGGTTTCATCTCAAGGAACAACGCCGTTAGCGGATAACGTCCCACCATCAGCAGTGTGTGATATGCCTGCAATAACGCCGAGTTGAGCGAGATCTCCTGCACCCAACGCCCGTTTATAAAGAAGGTGATCTCCCTGCGGTTGGAGCGTGTCAACGAGACCGGGCTGATGAAACCTGTCAGCGTCATGCCTTCTTCGGTTGCCATCACTTCCAGCATTTGCTTGGCAACTTCCACGCCGTAGAGCGAAGCTAAAATCGTGCGGCGGTCGCCGTCGCCTGCGGTTTGCAAAGTGACCTGCTTTCCGTCGGTTACTTTGAAGCGCACATTCGGGTATGCCAGCGCATAACGGGTAATAAGCGAATCAATGGCGCGTCGTTCGGTCGTATCGGTCTTTAGGAATTTCAAACGCGCGGGTACATTGTAAAAAAGGTTTTCCACGCGCACCACGGTTCCGAGCGGCGCGCCGACCTTTTCCACATTGCCCGAGATGCCGCCGTCCACTTTCATGCGCGCGCCTTCCCTGGCGGATTCCACGCGCGAGGTGATGGTCATATTCGAAACGGAGCCGATGGAAGCCAGCGCCTCCCCTCGGAAGCCCAAGGTTTGGATGTGGAACAGGTCCTCGGACTGAATCAGTTTCGAGGTCGCGTGACGCGAAGCGGCGAGTTCCAACTCCTTGGCGGGAATCCCGTGTCCGTCATCCGCAACTTCGATGAGAGTCCGACCCGCATCCCCGATCGTGATCGAAATATTTTTCGCGCCCGCATCCAGCGAGTTTTCCGTCAGTTCCTTCACTACTGATGCAGGGCGTTCCACAACTTCGCCGGCGGCGATCTGTGAAGATACTTCAGATGAAAGCAATCGAATGGGCATGTCTCCATTATACCCAGTGCGGTTATATAATTGCCGGATGCGATTCACAACGATATTCTTCGACCTCGATGACACTTTGTATCCATCCAACACAGGCTTGTGGCTTGCCATCAAAGACCGTATGAACTTATACATGCGCGAACGTATGAGTTTCCCTGAAGACCAGATCGCGCGCGTCCGTGAAAGTTATTTTTTACAATACGGCACCACCCTGCGCGGACTTCAAGCACATCACACGATCGATACGGCGGATTATCTCGCCTTTGTGCATGACCTGCCCCTGAAGGATTACCTCATCCCAAACCCGACCCTGCGCTCGATCATCGCCTCACTGCCGACCCGTAACCTGATCTTCACCAACGCAGACGTTAACCACGCCGAGAGAGTGCTCGCCGCCCTCGAACTCCGCGACCTGTTCGACACCATCATCGACGTGAACGCCATTGCGCCGTACTGCAAGCCCATGCCCGAATCCTTTCAGATCGCGATGAAAGCCGCCGGTGAAAGTGACCCGTCCAAATGCGTCATGATCGATGACATTTACCGCACCACGCGCGCGGCGTCTGAAGCCGGTTTGTTCAGCATCCTATATAATGAGACGTTTCCAGAAGGCAGCGCCGACGCGCACCTGACGGATTGGGGAGAACTCAAGACCATTTTGGAAAGGCAGTAGTCCATGGATAACAAAGTAATTTTTGGCGCTCTCATTTTCATCGCAATGGTGGTTGGCGCAAACCTCGTCATGTATGCCATCGTGCGCGGCGTCACTCGTCCCGGCGGCGGGGGCTTCTGGCAGACCATTGCCAAATCTTTGGACCCGAACCAAAATAAGAAACAGGACGATATGGAAGAACTTCATCGCACGCTACAGGGTCTGACCGGGGAAAAGAAGGAAAATCCAGAAGATTCAGACTAGCGTTGTTCTTACAAAAATCGAACAATTAATTCAGCAATCTTTAATAACCGACTGGTATCGTTTTACGTACGTTAAGCCAAAATTGGAGGCTATAGTGAATAAGACTTTAAAGGCAATCTTGATTGTTTTGGTGGTCCTGGTAGTCGGGCTTGGATCCTTTGCTGGCGGATTCGTCACCGGGCATTTGCTGCCCTTTGGCGTCCCCGGCTTCGGCGCGCGTGAGCCGGCTGTTTCCGCTCCGTCTACAACATCACCAGATCAACAAGCTGCAACCCCCTCGGATGTTCAAGCCCTTTTCTCGCCGTTTTGGGAGGCGTGGAATCTCGTCCACGAGAATTACGTAGACCAGCCCGTGGATGATGTCGCGTTGATGCGCGGCGCCATCAACGGAATGATGAACGCTCTCGGCGACCAGCATTCCTCCTATATGAACCCGGACGATTACAAACAGGCAACTGAAAGCCTTGAGGGTTCCTATGAAGGCATCGGCGCATATGTGGATACGACCACCGATTACCTGACCATTACCAGTCCCATTCCCGGTTCGCCCGCCGAAAAAGCGGGTCTGCTCCCCGGTGACAAGATCGTTGCCATTGACGGTGAAGACATGACCGGGATCGACGCCGAACTGGTCCGCCTCAAGGTGCTTGGACCTGCCGATACGACCGTCCATTTGACGGTCGCACGCGAGGGCAAAGATGCGCCGCTCGAATTCGATATCGTGCGCGCGCGGATCAACATTGCGTCTGCCACGGGCAAAATGCTCGATGGCGATATTGCCTATATTCAGATCACAACCTTCGGTTCCAATACCATGCCGGAGTTGAATTCCGCCATTGCGGAGTTGCTGCCGCAGAACCCGAAAGCCATCATCCTCGACCTGCGCAATAACGGCGGCGGCTATCTGCAAACCGCAGTGGAAGTCACCTCCCAGTTTTTGAGCGACGGCGTGGTGCTTTACGAACAGTTTGGCGACGGCACCCGCAATACATATGATGTCATCCCCGGCGGCGCGGTGACCGATACGAGCATCCCCATGATCGTGCTCATCAATGAAGGCTCCGCATCCTCTTCCGAGATCGTGGCTGGCGCGCTTCAGGATACGGGGCGAGCCAAGCTGCTGGGAACCGTCTCTTACGGCAAGGGTTCCGTGCAAAACTGGATTCCGCTCTCGGGTGATAATGGAGCCGTCCGCATCACGATCGCCAAATGGCTGACCCCGAACGAGAGGACCATCCACAAGATCGGTCTTACCCCCGATTATCCCGTCGACCTCACGGATGAAGACCGCCAGGCTGGCAAAGACCCGCAATTGGACGAAGCCGTCAGGATCCTCACGGAGATGACCGGGCAATAACTCAAGGAGAACAGGATGTTTTTCTTAAACCCCACCTATTTGCTTTTTATGGCTCCCGCCTTCCTCATCATGGCGCTCACGTCATGGTATGTGAAGTCGTCCTATACCAAATGGAGCCGCGTCCCTGCCGGCAGCCGCTTTAGCGGATACGAAGCCGCACAGCGACTCATCCGTTCGAGTGGGTTGTATGGCGTGCAGATCCAGGGCACCTCTGGACAATTGAGCGACCATTACGACCCGCGCAATAACACCCTCTTCCTCTCAAGAGACGTGGCGAACGGTAGTTCGGTCGCATCTCTGGCAATTGCCGCCCACGAATTGGGACATGCGCAACAGGATGCCGAAGATTATTTCCCGTTGAGATTCCGCGCCGCGTTGGTGCCCATGGTCAACATCGGCTCGTATCTCGGCTGGATCCTCATCATGATCGGCTTGTTCCTTCAGTTGACGCAGATCGCCTGGCTGGGAGTACTCGTCTTCTCCGGCGGTGCAGTCTTCGCGTTGGCGACCCTGCCCGTGGAATTTGACGCTTCCGCCCGTGCCAAGCGCATGCTTGCCGACAGCGGCATCATCCAAACTGAAGACGAAATGCGCGGCGTCCGCACCGTTCTCAATGCCGCGGCGTTGACGTATGTGGCGGCGCTCATCACAGCCGTCTTGCAGTTGCTCTACTACGTCATGCTCATCGGCGGCAGGCGGCGCAACTAAAATAAATAACTCAAGTTGCGACCTTCTAATGGATTATTTAGCTTCTCACTCAAAACCCTCACCCTGCCCTCTCCCACCGGGAGAGGGGGAAGTTGTCCTATCAAAAATAGCCTTAATTGGGGTGAGGGAAAGTTCTTGAATTAAGGTGGCAGCTTGGGGTAATGTATTGAATTCAAAACTTCCGAAGTCTCAAAGGCTTCGGAAGTTTTTTGTTGGGGGATAACGATGCAGCAGAAAGCAATTTTCCTGTAACGAAATACACACTTGACTTTTTAGAACAAGTGTTCTATATTTAACCTCAGATAAATTGTTCCGCTTTTGGTTCCAAAAAGGAGAACTCCCATGAACCGTTCCTTCCAAATCAAATTGATGCCATTCCTCAAGAACATGTCGCTCAAGCGCGGCGCGATCTTCGGTGGAATGATCCTCTCTGCCCTGCTCGCCTTCGAGGTGTTCAATTTCGGCACCACCTCGTTTGCCCTGCGCGATGTCTTGGGCGATCTCAAATTCATGGGCATGTACTGGTCTTCGGTGCTGGCGTTCGCTTTCTGTGGCATCGACTTCGCCGGTATTGCCCGCATCTTCACTCCCGAACAGGGTCGCGACGAACCTGCCGAGGTTTGGTATCTTTTTGGCGCGTGGCTGCTGGCTGCTGCCTTCAATGCCATGCTTACCTGGTGGGGTGTTTCGGTCGCCATTCAAAACCACCCGGCTTCGGGAACCATTCTGGTCGGGCAGGCGACCATGTCCACTGTGGTGCCGATCTTCGTGGCGTCAATGGTGTGGCTGATCCGTGTCCTGCTCATTGGGACCTTTTCCGTGGCGGGTGAACGTCTCTTCACGATGGCGGATATTTATGACCGCAGCGCCAATTACCGCAATTCCTACTCTGCGCCTCAACCCCGGACCGTTCAGCCTGCTCCACGAGCGGGAGTGAATCAACCCGTCAGTGATTATCCGCGCCCTGCGCCGAAGCCTCGACCCAATCCCATGCCTGCTTATGGAGCCAGCCGCCCCGAACCGACGTATCATCCCGTGGGCATGGCAGCCATGAGCCGCAATGAGAACAGCAATTCCTCCGTACGGAGATAGTCCTTATCGAGCCTGATAAGGTTTCTCAAATCCTCTTCCCCCATCCAACCGCTGAACCGCTCGAAAGGGCGGTTCATGCGTTTAATATCTATTCAAAATCATCCAGCGTACTTTCGCCGTGAGTCAACACATACATTCCGCGCGGATTGCCTTCATTGGCGTCGAATACGAAATCGGTGACGATGTAGTCCTTTGCGAAGGCGGTTTCGAAGAGTTCGCGGCTGAAGAAACGCCAGTCACGGGCGAGGGCAAAATCCTGCGACTTGAGCTCCATAAAGTTGACGGGAATCTCGACCAGCAGCAGACGATCTTCCAGCGGCGGGACAAACTCAGGCGGCTGGATCAGGTTATCGGTCCGGGTGTGAGGCGTGTATAAGGGGCGGAGTCCGCTGCGGTAGACGTGCGAAAGTTTGAGCGTCGGGCGCGGACGTTTGCTGAGTCGTTTTTCCACCCGCCGGGAATTGATCCACCAATCCAATTGAAAACGGTCGGAGGGCAAACCTGCGTTGAGACCGTCGCGCATTTCGCCGTATTCCGATTCGCGGTAGGTAATGCAGACCGCGCCGAGCTTGGCGATGTTGAGACGGGCGTTGCGGCTGAGCAGCGGATCATACGTCCATGTGATGTGATCGAGTCCCTGATGGCGGACCATCTGCCATTGCGCGCGTTTGAGCGCGAAGCCGACGCCGGAATCGCGGTAATCGGGATGGATGCCCATTTGGTGGGAGCAATGTTTCGGGCGGGGACCATCGGGCGTGGTTTCAAGACCGGGGAAGCCGTACACGAAGCCGATGAGTTTTTCCTCTTCGAATGCGCCGAGGACAAGTCCGCCGTTGTGGACGACAGTGACCATCATGTGCATGGGAACGACATCCGTTTCGGAGCCGGGCCAGACCTCGCGTTGGAGATCTTCGACGAGATGCAATTCTTCGGGCGTTTCGATTAAGTGGATATTTGGCAGGGACATCTTATTCTGTTCTCTGTGGAGGGGATAATCTTTCTGAGACGGCGCTCCACAAACGTTGATACCAGCGTTTATGGATAAGATAATCAAGGCGGTAGGAGAAGCGCGCGGGCATCAAGCCGAAGTAGCGTGGCATGGAGTCCACGGCGGTGGTGCGGTTGACAGCGAAATAATCGATAAAGAAGGATGAGATCGGGAAGCGCGGCAAAATACTTTCGAGAAAAACAGTGATCGCCCGCAATGTGATCGGCGAAAGCGGAACCAACAATCGTCTTCGGTGGGTCACTTCCATGATGGTTTCGATGATCTGCTGCAATGTAAAAAATTCGTTCCCGCCGACTTCATAGGTCTGGTTAAGCGTCGCTTCATTTTGCATCGCCCATACCAGGCAAGTGACAAGGTCTTCGACCCAAACAGGCTGGACTACAACACGTCCGCCGGTAGGGACGGGGAAAAGCCCCGGCGCCGCGCGGATGAGGCGGGCGATGTTATTGGTGAAATGATCTTCAGGTCCATAGACCAGCGAAGTGCGGATGATGGTATAGGGCGTTTTCCCCTCGCGGATATATTCTTCGGCTATGCCTTTGGCTTTGAAAGCGGGATAGCCCGAAGCGCGCGCTGCCCCAAGATGACTGAGATACACGAATCGATCCACGCCGGCATCTGCCGCGGCGTCGACGAGGTTTTGCGTTCCTTGAATATCGGTGACGAGCAGATTTCCGCGCGCGCCCTGGTTCTCCGCGCTGGCGAGGTGAAAGACCGTGTCCACGTCACGCATGGCAGCGCGCAGACCGCGTGTATCGGCGAGCGAGACCACCGCCACTTCCACGGGCACGCCTTTCGGCAGCCGCGGACTGCGGGCAGAGGGGCGGATGAGAGCGCGGACGGGATATCCGATGGAAGATAACTGGCGAACGAGAGCGCGCCCGACGAATCCGGTTGCGCCGGTGATAAGGATCATGGATGAAATTATACAGGAAAGGCTGGGATACAAAAAAGGAGCGTCTACATTCGGAAGTAATTTATTGGATATCCACCACAGAGCACACGGAAAGCACAGAGATTCATCTTTGTTTTTCTCTGTGAACTCTGTGCTCTCCGCGGTAAAGGACTTCTTTACTTTCTATGATGGACACTTCAAAAAACAGCCACCTTGCAGGTGACTGTTTTCGGTATTGAAAGAATTCGTCCGTTAGCTTTTCTTGCCCTTTAGCTCATCGCGGAAGATAACGCTCATCACGATGCTGACGACGCTCATCACAAGGCTGCCAAGCAGGGCAGACCAAAAGCCGTCCACGGTCAGCCCAAGCCCGAACGACTGTCCAACTGCACTGGTCAGCATGAGCATCAGGGTATTGATGACGAGCGTGAACAACCCAAGCGTGAGGATGATAAGCGGGCAGGTCAGGAACTTGAGCAATGGGCGCACAAGCGCGTTCAATAAGCCGAAGATCAGGGCAAGCACAAAGATGCCCACCCAGCCGCCGAAATAGTCGATGCCGGGAATGATCCACACGGCGGCATATAAGCCAGCCGCATTGATCAACCAGCGGATGATAAATTTGGTCATGGTCTCTCCTTGTAAGTGGTGTCATTCCCGTTTTGGGAATGAGGTTGAATTGTGCGCCGCACCCCTTTTGCCTTCACGGGAGAACGTGTACGCTTGTTAAAGAAGGCGCGGCGCACTCATTTGTATTACGCAAAATTTCTCAAGAGGTTGCCTGCATCCACAACAAAGTGCGGTTGGCTTTGAACCCCGCATCCTGGATGGCTTCATCGAATCGACCGGCGGGAAACTCAAGCGAAACGCGCGGATAGAACGGACGCAGGTCGTGCCGTGCCTGAATCAGGATCGCGGTCACCGCCTCCGGCGCGGACCCTTCGCCTGCTCCCAGAAACAAGCTTTCTCCACGCCCGGTCGGAATCCACGAAAGCGTGGCGAGCAGCGCATCTGCTCCCAGGCTTTTCGTATTACGGATGGCAGCCCATTGCCGAATGTTCATATCCAGAAGCATGCGGTAGAGCCAGTTGAAGAATCCCGGCTTGAGCATGGATAAGTTCCAACTGGTGTGCCAGCTCAACTCGTCGGGGTAGAGGCGTGAAAGCCAGTTGTTCTGTTTCCCCCAAAAGCGCGGATGTCGCCACATGATGGAAATATCCGTTTCCTGTTGCTGCATCTTGGATTCTGTCACAGCCTGCCAGGTCGTGCGGCGTGAACGTTCGACGAAGCCCAGCGTTTCATAAAGGTGAACGGCTTCGGGGTTATCCGCGCGGACGTGCAGCCAGATGTCGTCCACATTTTTCTCGTGGGCGTGCTGCATGGCACGTTCGGTGAGCGCGCGCGCAATTCCGCGCCGACGGTAATCGGGATGCACGGCGACGTTTGCGATGAGATACAGGCGGTGTTTGTGCTGTCGGAACGGCACGAGGCTGATATTGCCAACGATGCGGTGATCTTCTTCCCAGATGTAGCCTGTCAGCGGCAGGGAAGTGGAATCGGCTACGCGGTTCGCCCACTTGAGAAAGGAATTGTCCTTGCCTGCACGGCGCATGTCTTGAATGTAGCGCCTGCCGTCACTGTCCATAGTGGCAGAGAAGCACTGCTCGATCAGGTCCGCCACGGAAGGCAGATCTCGTAAAATATTGAGCGGGCGCAGATTGGGATGGTATTCACTCCGCGCCGGGACAGTAATGGAGGACATGGTGAAATGATTATAAGCGTTATAACGAGATAATTGGAATGTGTGGACAGGGTTTTATTCGTAACCAACGTTCCAGAAGTCGTTTGGGAATAATGTACCATTTCTTATCGAAGCGATAATCATTAAAATAACAATATGTGATTTATTGCACAATACAAAATGGAAGTTGTTTTTGTATCCTGCACTACATTTGGGAGAATTGCGTCAATCTCTTCCTGCGTTTATGTACCCGTTGGGTTTCGTCGCCATGTGATGGAAAATGGAGAATCATATGAACACCTATTTGCCAATGCAAGAGATTAAAGATTTATTGTGGGGAACGCCCATGCCGATCGCTGTAGTACTCAATTCGGAGATGGTCATGATTCATATCAAGGGGTCATGTTCACTGATCGTTACAGATGTCGAATTGCTTCAGGAAAAACTGCCGGATACTGAAATGCTGGCTTCACATGTGCGTTCCACTCTGGTACTTGCTGCCACAGACGCGATTGCGGATATGAGCAAGAAGGTAACCAGCGTTGAACAGCTGGTGAAACTTCAACCTGAGTTTTCCATGCTATTGAAAATAAAGTCTACGGACGGATTAGGTGGTTTTGGGTTGAAAATAGGTGAATTGGATATCCACTCGATCAGGCAAGCCTAAACACAGCTGAAAACATTCAAATCTAACACTCCTCTTACGCCGTGTTGACAATTTGTCGATGTGGCGTAAGTTATAATGCCTCCATTGTAGTAAAGACGGGGTTTGTGACCGTCTCTACAGGAGAAAATCTTATGATGCGATTTGACCGATTTACAGAGAGAGCCCAGGAGGCTGCTCAGCGTGCCGCTGAGATCATCCAGCGCTATGGGCATAATCAAATTGATACTGAACACATCCTGCTGGCGTTGATCGAACAGCCCGGCGGGGTGATTCCCCAAATTTTGGAAAAACTGAACGTCAGCGCCCAGGCGTTGACCGAGCGTCTCGATGCGACCCTGCGCGCCAGCCCGAAGGCGAATATCTTCGGCGGCGGGGCGGGACAAATTTTCATTACACCGCGCGTCAAGCGGATCATCGACCTTGCCAACGAGGAAGCCAACCGTTTGAAGGACGAATATATCTCGACAGAGCATATCTTTTTGGCGATCCTCACCGAACGCAATACTCCTGCCGCGCGCATTTTGGAATCCGCGGGGTTGAACCGCGACCGCGTGTACGACGCCATTCAAGACCTACGCGGCGGACAGCGTGTGACCGATCCGCAAGCCGAGACGCGTTACCGCACCCTCGAAAAATACTCGCGTGACCTGACCCAACTGGCGCGCGAAGGCAAGCTTGACCCGGTCATCGGGCGCGACAACGAGATTATGCGCCTGATCCAGATCCTTTCACGCCGCACGAAGAACAATCCCGTTCTCATCGGCGAAGCGGGTGTGGGTAAGACTGCCATCGCCGAGGGACTTGCGCAGAAGATCGCCACCAACGACGTGCCGGAGATCCTCTCAGGCAAAAAGGTAGTGGCGCTCGATCTGGGCGCGATGATCGCCGGGTCCAGATTCCGAGGCGAGTTCGAAGAACGTCTCAAAGCCATTATGGAGGAAGTCCAGCGCGCGAAGGGTGATGTCATCCTGATGATCGACGAGCTGCATACAGTCGTCGGTGCGGGAGCAGCCCAGGGCGCGATGGATGCGAGCAATATGCTCAAACCTGCGCTGGCTCGCGGCGAACTGCAATGTATCGGCGCGACCACGCTCGATGAATTCCATAAACACATCGAAAAGGACGCCGCGCTTGAACGCCGCTTTGCGCCCATCTATGTGGATGAGCCGAGTGTCGAAGACACCATCAAGATGCTGCACGGATTGCGTGACCGCTATGAAGCGCATCACAAGGTCCGCTTCTCGGATGAGGCGTTGTCTGCTGCGGCGAACCTGGCGGATCGTTATGTGACGGATCGTCACCTGCCCGATAAAGCCATCGACCTGATGGACGAAGCCGCCGCGAAATTGCGCGTGGCGCTCTACTCCATGCCGCCTGATCTCAAGGCGTTGAAAACTGAAGTTGAAAAACTGGAAGCCGAAGAGGAACAGTCCGGTTTGGAGCGTGATTACGAACGAGCCGCCCAAAAGAAAGCCGAACGTCTGCGCCTCGAAGAGGAATATCACGACAAACGCGACCATTGGGAAGCCGAACATCATCTCGATGAAGTCGTGGACGTGAACGATATTGCCGCCGTTGTCCATCAATGGACGGGCATTCCGGTAACGCAAATGCTGGAAACCGAATCGGAAAAACTCCTGCACATGGAAGCTCGTCTGCACGAGCGCATCATCGGGCAGGAAGAAGCCATCCATGCCGTCTCCGATGCCATTCGTCGCGCACGCTCCGGCTTGAAAGACCCCGCCCGCCCGATCGGTTCGTTCATTTTCATTGGACCTTCCGGCGTTGGTAAAACGGAATTGGCGAAGGCGCTTGCGTGGTTCATGTTCGACGATGAAGACGCAATGGTGCGTGTGGACATGTCCGAGTATCGCGAGCAGCATACCGTCAGCCGCCTCTTTGGCGCGCCTCCCGGATACGTCGGCTACGAAGAAGGCGGTCAACTCACCGAAGCTGTCCGCCGCAGACCGTATCGCGTGCTGCTGTTCGACGAGATCGAGAAGGCTCACCCCGAAGTGTGGAACGCGCTGCTCCAGATACTGGACGACGGACGCATGACGGATGGTCAGGGCAATGTGGTGGACTTCCGCAACACGGTTCTGATCATGACCTCGAACCTGGGTACTGAATACGTGAGAAAAGGCGGCACTTTGGGCTTCCTCCCGCAAAAATCGGATGAAGCTGAACGCGCCGCGCACGATAACATCGACAAGGCGCTCAAAGCCGCCTTCCGCCCCGAATTCCTCAACCGCATCGACGAGATCATCATGTTCTCGCCGCTCTCGCTGGAAGAGATGGAGCAGATCGTCATCCTGCAAATGAAGGAAGTTCAAGACCGCTTGAACGCCCACGATATCACCGTCCAGTTGACAGACGCCGCCCGTTCGTGGCTGGCGAAGGAAGGCTACGACCCGGCTTTTGGCGCACGTCCTCTGCGCCGGGCCATTCAGAAGTACGTCGAGAGTCCGCTTTCAGTGGAACTGCTCGGCGGTAAGTTCAAAGACGGCGCTGAAGTGGTCGTGGATGTGGACGCGAATGAGAACAAGATCGTCTTCAGTTCATCCGCCCCATCGAGGAAAAAGAAATCCAAACAGGAAGTTGACGCGTAAGTTTCGACAGCGCGGGACGAAAGTTCCGCGCTGTGCTTTTAACCCGAATCTCCTAATCCCTTTTTCAGCCGGCAAGGGTATCATCGGGCAATCTTTTAAACCAAAGGAACCTTAATGGATACAAACGAAAATAAATCATCCAATGCAGTGACGGGAATTGTGATCGGAATCATCGTTTTATTGTGTTGTATTTGTTTGCTGGTTTTGGGCATCGGTGGATACGCCTATTACACCTTCAGCCAGGCGTTCTCCGACCCAACCTCGCCCGTATTTGTTGACCCGTTTGTTACTGTAGCGCCGACCGAGGAACCTGAGTTGACCCGCCCTGCAACGGATTCGTCCTTTGAAGCAACGGTTCGAACTTTGGAGAATACGGTCGTGCCTGAGAACAATCCGCGCGAACTGGCGTGTCGTTTGGGCAATATCTGTGATATCCCTGAGGTGATGGCAACTTCCGCGTCTCCGCGCGTGGTGGGAGAGCAGCAGAATTTCTGGGTGCATGATCTGGATGCAAATGAGAACAATCAGGTCTCAGCGACGTTGCGTTATATAGCTCCGCATGTCTATTTCTGGGTGCAGGATGGTTTGGATATTAAAGAAAGCGATATGAAGGCGTTGGTGGATACTTTTGAAAATGATATTTATCCCACCGACCGCGAGTTCTTTGGCAGCGAATGGTCGCCCGGCATCGACGGTGACGAGCATATCTACATCCTGTATGCCCGCGGACTTGGCTTCTCGGTGGCGGGATATTTCTCTTCCTCCGATTCGACCCACCCGCTCATTCAGGAATATTCGAATGCCCATGAGATGTTCCTCTTCAACGCGGATAACACTCCGCTCGGCGGCGATTATGCCTACGCGGTTCTGGCGCACGAATTCCAGCATATGATCCACTGGAACAACGACCTGAATGAAACCTCATGGCTCAACGAAGGGTCTTCTGAACTGGCTGTCCATTTGAACGGTTTTGCCACCGGCGGTTTTGATTGGTCTTATATTGCCAACCCTGACCTGCAACTGAACGACTGGCCCAACGATCAGGATGCCACTCCGCCGCATTATGGCGCCGGTTTCCTGTTTATGACCTACTTCCTCGACCGTTTTGGTGAAGAAGCCACACAGTTATTGGTCAAGGATCCCGTCAACGGTCTGGAAAGCGTGGACGATGTTTTGGCGCAGATCAACGCCACAGACCCGCTGACCGGTCAGCCGATCACTGCCGATGATTTCTATTTGGATTGGGTGTTAACCAACTTCCTGCTGGATAAATCCATTGGCGATGGGCGCTATATCTACAACAATTATCCCGGCGCGCACCGCGCCTCTGCAACGGAAACGGTCTATGACTGCCCGCAGGATCCATTTACCCGTACGGTTCATCAATACGGCGTGGACTATATCGCCATCGAATGTGAGGGCGATTACACCATCGACTTTACCGGCTCCACCGTGACCGGATTGCTGCCCGCTGATCCCTATTCCGGGGACTACGCCTTTTGGTCGAACAAGGGCGACGAGTCAGATATGACCCTGACGCGCGAGTTCGATCTTACGAACGTGAGCGGTCCGGTTGAGATGTCCTTCCGCACCTGGTACGACATCGAAACCGATTGGGATTATGTGTACGTTGAAGCCTCCGAAGACGGCGAAACATGGAATATCCTGCTCACGCCTTCGGGAACAGGCACCGACCCAAGCGGTAATTCCTACGGCTGGGGCTACACAGGTGTGACGAATGACTGGATCGAAGAAAAGGTCGACCTTTCAGAGTATGCAGGCAAAAAGGTATACATCCGTTTTGAATACATCACCGATGCGGCGGTCAATGGAGAAGGCTTCATGGTGGATGATGTCTCGGTCGACGCGGCAGGCTACAGGTCCGATTTTGAGGCGGATGATGGCGGCTGGGTCGCGGACGGCTTTGCGCGTGTCCAGAATATCCTCCCGCAGACGTTCAAACTGGCGCTCATCTCCGGCGACTCAACTGTGACGATCGTTCCCGTGAGCGCAGACCAGACGGCAGAGATTCCGATCTCGCTAAAACCTGGTGAAACGGCGTATCTGGTCGTTTCTGGAACCACGCGTTTTACCCGCGAACTGGCAACGTATCAGATCGAAATTCGATAAATATTTTCAGGCTTGTGAAAGGGAGCACATACTCTGCGCTCCCTTTTTGTTTACATAAAAGAAAATAGTCTTTCAAAATTGCAATTTTCCACTCAATTATCCTGACTTATAATTTCGTCATTCATGATCAGAGTTGGAGATCCTTCAGGGAAACGAAAAACAATAGCCGTGCTTGGCGCGCAATTGAACCGTGCGTGGGGAAGCGAGTTCATGGCGGGTGTGTTGGATGCGGCTCGCGCAGGGGATGTGAACGTGGTGTGTTTTGTGGGTGGAAAGCCGTCTGTGATTCAGGCGGCGAACAATGAAGAAAATTCCTATGGTTTATACGACCTGATAAAACCGGCGCATTTCGACGGCATTCTGCTCGCCGCAGATATTGCGCATGGTCTCTCTGAGAATCAGATCAATGAGTTTTGCGGCTTTCTCGCGCCTGTACCGGTGGCATCGTTCGCCATTCCGCAGCCGGGCGTTCCTTCGATCATCGCGGATAACGATGGCGGTATGCGTGCCATTGTGAAGCATTTGATCGAGGAGCATGGATATGAACGCATCGCTTTTGTGCGGGGACCTGTTGGTCAGATCGAGGCAGAGCAGCGTTTCAATGCTTTTCTCGAAGAATTGAAGGCGCATAACATCCATCATGATGAACATTTGGTGGCGGAGGGGGATTACACCGCTGAAAGCGGGCGCGCCGCCGTGCGCACTTTGTTGGATGAACGCGGCATGGCATTGCAGGCGATCGTCGCTTCCAACGATCGTATGGCGTTCGGGATACTGGAGGCGCTTCAGCAGCGCGGACTGCGTGTGCCCGAATCTATTGCCGTGACAGGTTTCGACGATGTCAGCGAGTCGCAGTCGATGGGCGTGCCGTTGACAACCGTGCGGCAATCCCTGTATGACGGGGGTGTGCAGGCGTTCCATTCGTTGATGAAGCGGATACAAGGGGAAGGTGTAGAGGAGATACGAATCCTTCCTTCGGAACTGGTCGTGCGCTGGTCTTGCGGTTGTTTGCCGGAAAGTATCCATCGTGCAGTCGTTCTTCCCAAAGAGGTGGCGCATACCGGCAGGCTGGAGAACAAACGCACTGCCGCCATCAATGCGCTGCTTGCCGCCGCCGGGGTTCCGGAAAGTGTGCCCGCATATGAAGAATATGTGGATGTCTTCGGGCAGGCATGGGATGCTTTTCTTGGCTGCCTTCACCAAACGGACAAGAATGGTTCGTTCCTGAAGATGATCCAAAAAATGGTGGATATCCTTCAGCGCAACGGGTACGATTTCAACGTCTGGCAGAATGTCATTTCCACTTTTAGAAAATATGCGCTGGGCGGTATTTCGAGCACAACGACCACACTGCGTGCGGAGAATCTCTTTCAACAGGCACGCATGCTGGTGGGGGAACTTTCGCAGCGGGCGCAGGCTTTTCGCCGATTGCAGTTCGTAAAACAGGAAGAACTGTTAAATAATTTCAGCTTCTCGATGGCTTCTGCGGTGACGTTCGAAGCGATCGGCGATGCCATTTCCAGGCATTTTCCGTATCTTGGAATTGGGCGCTGGTATGTGATGTACTACGGCGATACGGATGCACCATCCACGTCGGCGCCGCCGCCGCAGAATTACCGTCTGTTGATGCAGTATGACGACCAACGCTTCACCATGCCGGAGGAACGTTCCAGCCTTGCCACGGGGCATCTTGTGCCGCGCGGTAAGACTCCGGTAAACCGCCGCTACGACGCGGTGGTCATGCCGCTTTCTCTGGCAAGCAATCGTTTCGGTTTCATGTGGGCGGAAATGGGTTCCGATGATTGGGACGTGTACGTCCGCGTGCGCAACCTGCTTTCCAGCGCCATGCTGCGCGCGTTGTTGGTCAATCAACGTGAACAGGCGCAGCGCGAAGTGGAACGTCTGTTGAGCGAAGCCCGCGAACGTGCGGAGGAACTCAGCCGTGCGCGTGATGTGGCGGAAAAAACCGCCAGCGAAAATGCACTGTTATATTCTTCCGAACAGCAGCGGCGTCAGGGCGCTGAAGCGCTGGCGCGCTCTTTGCGCCAGCTATCCTCCTTGAAAACCGTTGAACAGCTTCCGGATCAGATTCTCGAGCAGTTGAACCAAATGCTGCCGTATGAACGCGGCGTCCTGTATATGGAGGATGTGAACGGAGAACCGCAGATACAGGCGCATCGCGGCATGCCGCAGGGTGCGGATGTATCCGTTTTTAAATTAAATTTCAAAGGCAGCAATCTTTATACGACTGTTTCGCGCAAAGGCGAGACGCTGGTTGTTGAAGATGTGAACAAGGCGGAAAAATGGTCGCAGCCCGAATGGCTTCCGCGCGACCTTTCATGGATGGGCGTGCCTTTGTACTCAAAAGATAACGTTGTGGGGATGCTGCTGCTCAGCCGTGCGGATGTTTCCTTTACGCAGGATGACAGCCTGCTCGCCACTACATTTGCGCAGCATGCGACCGTGGCGTTGGAAAATGCGCGGCTCTATCATGAAGTGACCGGCATGAACCAGATGATGGAGCGCATGGTTTCCGAGCGTGTTGAAGAGCTTAATCAGGCATATCAAACGCTTGAAAAGCACGATAAGAACAAATCCGCGTTCATTCAGGTTGCCGCGCACGAACTTCGCACACCGTTGACCGTTGTCAAAGGTTTTCTCGGCATGCTTCAAATGGACGCGACCGTGCAAGCCAACCCGATGCTTTCGGATGCCATCGAAGGTGTGATGCGCGGAACGAATCGCCTGCATCAGATCGTGAACAGCATGTTGGATGTGGCGCGGCTCGAAAATCAGGTCATCACCCCGCATTATGAACAGGTCAGCTTGAGCCTGATCCTGCGGCTCATTCACAAGGATTATGTGGATGACCTCACGGCTCGCAGCCTGACCTTTACATTGGACGACTCCATCAAAACGATTCCCCCGCTGTTGGCGGATTCTGAACTGCTGAAGAAGGCGCTTGACCAGGTCATTGTCAACGCCATCAAGTTCACTCCAGACGGCGGCTCGATCTACATCTCCGCCTGGGTGGTGGACGATCCCAAACGCGGCAAGATGGCGGAGATCGCCATCAAAGACACCGGCATCGGCATCGACCCGGAACATCACAAGGTCATTTTCGAGAAGTTGTATCAAATGGGCGAGGTGCAATTGCATTCATCCAGCCGCACGAATTACAAAGGCGGCGGCGCCGGGCTGGGACTCGCCATTGCCTCCGGTATTGTCCGCGCATTGCAGGGAAGTATCTGGGTCGAAAGCCCCGGCTTGGATGAAGAGAAATTCCCCGGCAGCACCTTCTTCATCCGCCTGCCATTGATGAAGGAATAAAGATCATTATTTGCTTTAAATCAAACACGCGCTCCATTTGGAGCGCGTATTGTTTTTTTTACTTCATCTTTTCCCTGAAATCGTAGATCCCATTTTTGACCGACCACTTCGCCCCGCACGATGGACAGGCGACATAATCTTCCTTTTCCTTCAGACCGCCGCTGTTGCAATCCGGGCATTTGAAGAGATCGATCACATTCACTGGGATGTCAACGTTTGCCTCGCCCGGCAGGACTGCTTTTACGAAAACGCTGGGCGTGAGTTGAAAAAGCGCGCCCGTCGGTTGGAAGAGTCCATCGACAGCGGCGAGCAGGTTGGCAGGGATGATCCGCTTCAGCAGCCCAAGGCGGAAGTGTGAAACGGTCAACATTTTTTCGAGGGTGAAGCCGAGTTCGTTCAACCACTTGCGGATGGCTTTGGGATGAAAATCGAAATTCAATTCCACGAATTCGACAGGCTCCAACGTGAACGGACTCCACGGCTGTTTGCCGAGCCAGTAACGCAGGATCGCTTTCAGGTTTAACTTGTTCGCAAATTCAAGGATGAATGTTGCGCCGGGCTGTAACGTCGCCTGAATCTGAGCGAGCGCCTTTGGCGCATCCGCCATGTGATGCAGCACACGGATCATCGTGGCGGCATCAAACAACCCGGTCCGAAAAGGGAGGCGGTATACATCCGCGGCCACGTAAATGTATTTATCGGAGCGACCAAGCCTTTCCTGCGCCTGCGCCAGTTGCGTGGTCGAATAATCCAAAACGACGATGCGTTCGAAACCGGCATAACGCGGCGTGTTGCGCCCTGCGCCGGCGCCAAGTTCAAGCATCAGCCTGCCGCCTTTGGGGAGCATACGCTTCAACGCAATGGCTTCGGCACGGTCTTCATAGGCGCGCCCGCCTTTTTCCCAAAAGGCTTCCTGATAATCGGAACCTTCGTAATTACAAACGGGAGGAGTATCTGTCATAAAACTTGTAGGTCACGCCTCAAGCGTGACCTACCCTTTTGTTATCGTCCTATCGCGCGATAGGTGAAGCCCAGTTCTTTCATACGACCGGGCTCGTAGATGTTGCGCCCGTCGTAAAGGACCGGGGACTTGAGCAAGCCCTTGACCTTATCGAGGTCGAGCTGCTTGAACTCGTTCCATTCGGTGACGATGATCAACGCATCACACCCATCCGCCATTTGGTACGCCCCATCGAATAATTCCACCGCCGGGAGAATGGGACGTGCCACATCCATCGCGACCGGGTCATACGCGCGGACCTTCGCACCGGCTTTGACCAGCGTTTCGGCAATGTCGATGGCGGGAGCATCGCGCATATCGTCGGTGTTGGGTTTGAACGCCAGACCAAGCAGACCCACGGTCTTGCCCTTGAGGCTGCCGCCAAGCATCTCTTCTGTGACGCGTACGGCTTCCTTGCGGCGGTCGTAGTTGACGTCCATTACGCTGTTGAGGATCTTCGGGTTGAGACCTTTTTCCTTTGCCATGAAGGCGAGCGCTTCCACATCCTTGGGGAAGCAGGACCCGCCCCAGCCGAGACCCGCATCCAAAAAGTGACGTCCGATGCGCGCATCGTAGCCCATGCCTGCCGCCACTTCCTTCACATCCGCGCCGACGCGTTCGCACAGGTCGGCGAGTTCGTTGATGAAGGATATCTTGGTGGCGAGGAAGGCATTACTGGCGTACTTGATCATTTCCGCGGTGCGCAGGTCGGTGATGACGATGGGTGCGCGCAGGGGCAGGTGCAGGTGAGCGACCTTGTTCGCAGCGTCGCGGTCGAGCGAGCCGATCACGGTGCGGTGCGGATTCATGAAGTCGCCGATGGCGGAACCTTCACGCAGGAATTCCGGGCAGGAGACCACCGCGAAGTCCATCGGCTTCGGCTGGGCACCCTTCACAATGTCAGCGACCCAGTCACCGGTCCCGATCGGAACCGTGGACTTGTTGATGATGATGACGGGCGCGGTCATATTCTCCGCAATGGATTTCGCCGCGGCAGCCACGTATTGCAGATCCGCCGAACCATCCGAGCCGGAGGGAGTTCCCACCGCGATGAAAACGTATTCAGCATCTTTCACAGCATCCTTATAGGACGTGGTAAATGTGATGCGGCCCGCATTCATGTTGCGTTTGACGAGTTCGTCCAGACCTGGTTCGTAGATGGGCATGATGCCCTTCTTCAGGTTTTCGACGCGCTCTTCGTTGACGTCCAGCGCGGAGACGCGGTTACCCAAATCGGCAAAGCAGGCGGCGGTCACCAGACCGACGTATCCAACGCCGACGACACAAATTTGTTTCATATTGTTTCCTCTTATTTGAAAGATTTGGCTCTGTTGAGATCATTCATGCAGTTTGGCTTTTTACAGGTTCATTGTGAGTCTGCAATTTCTTGAGCCAGTAATAATGCAAATCACCCCATCTGACTCAGCTTGTCCATCCAATTGTTGACTGTTTCCAGCAGATCAAGCAGGTCCATGGGCTTGGTAACATATTCGTCACACCCGGCGTCGAACGCGCGTTTGCGGTCGCTGGGCAGGGCATGGGCTGTGAGCGCGATCAGCGGAATGGCAGAGGTCTGCAAGTTGCCTTTGATCAGGCGCGTGGCAGTCCAGCCGTCCATTTCCGGCATCGAAAGGTCCATAATGATCAAGTCAGGTTGTTGCTTGGTTGCGGCGTTAACCCCGTCGCGTCCGTTCATGGCTAGAAATGTCTCGAACCCATTCTTTTCCAGAATAAAACGGACCAGCTCATACGTATCCATATTATCTTCAACAATGAGGATGCGTCCTGCGCTCATGCCTTAAATATACTACAAAGTGCGGTCTAAATCTTTGGAATTTTGCAGCATTTCAGGGCGTGTGGGTATAATCGCAGAATGCGCCTGTTATTTGTCACCGACGCCCGTTCCCCCATTTCCCGCAATTGGATGAAATATTTTATAGACCGCGGCGACGAGGTCTTTATCGCCTCCACCTTCGAATGGGATCAAGACCTTCCCGTTGTGCGGGCGGAATTTACACCTGTTGCCTTCAGCGCCGCCAAAAAGCGGACTTCCGCTCCCTCCAGCGCCTCATCCCGGACTTTGGGCTTGCGGACCAAGATTCGGCAGTGGCTTGGTCCCCTGACCGTTCCCGCTTCCGCGCGAAAATTACGGGCGTTCATAAAAGAGGTTCAGCCGGATATTGTCCATGCGATGCGCATTCCCTACGAAGGGATGCTGGCGGCTTCCGCGCTCAACGGGCTGGATGCTCGCCCTGCTTTCGTTGTATCCATTTGGGGGAATGACTTCACATTGCATGCCCCGTCCACGCCGTTGATGAAATATTCCACGCGCAGAGTGATGCAGTCCGTTGACGGTCTGCATGCGGATGTTGAACGCGATGTGCGGCTGGCTAGGGAATGGGGCTTGGGCGAAGATAAGCCGACGCTGGTGGCGCCCGGCAATGGCGGAATCCGAGCCGATGTTTTTTATCCGCCTAAAGAATTGGTGAAAGAACCGATCGTCATCAACCCGCGCGGAGTCCGCCCGTATGTGCGCAACGATTCATTCTTCAAGGCGATTCCGCTTGTGCTGGCGAAACGACCGGAGGCGAAATTTCTATGTACGGGTATGCAGTCCGAACCGCAGGCGATGAAGTGGGCGCACGAGTTGAACATCAAGGACGCGGTGGAGTTGCTGCCGCAGTTTCCGCATGAAAAAATGGGGAAAGTTTTTCGCGGCGCGCAGATCGTGGTTTCGCCGAGCATTCACGACGGTACGCCGAATACGTTGATCGAGGCGATGGCGTGCGGATGTTTCCCTGTGGCGGGCGATCTTGAGTCCATCCGCGAGTGGATCACGCATGGGCAGAACGGTTTGCTGTTCGATGCGAACGATCCGCAATCGATAGCGGATGCGATCCTTTTGGGCTTGGAAAGAGAAGACCTGCGAACCGAAGCCGCAGGTCTGAACACGAACATCATCTCCGCGCGTGCGGAGTATGGGGCGAATATGAAAAGGGTGGTTGAGTTTTACTCTTCTATTAAGTGAGTGACCCTGTTGTAAATATTAGAATTCTTCCCTGGGGGCTTTCAGCGATTCGAGCCTGCTGCGGAGTTCGATGCGGCGCACGTCTGCCGAGTGGCGGACGTCGTTGAGGAAGTTCTGTCCGCGGTCGCGCAACTGTCCGCGCAGGTTTTCGCCGGATTCGGGGGCAAGTAATAAAGCCATCACACCGCCGACAAGTGCGCCGGTAAAGATGCCGATCAAAAAGCCAAACATTCTACGCATGGATTTTCTCCTTGAAAAGTCGTTGTGATGATTGAATTATACATCTGAAAACTGACTGCAATAAAGCAGGTCACGTTTCAAACGTGACCTACAACTTTTAACTCCATTTCCAGGTGGTGCCGTCTTTGCTGTCTTCGATGGTGACGCCCATTTCTTTTAACTGGTCGCGGATCTCATCGGAACGTTTCCAGTTCTTCTGCTGGCGGGCTTCGGTGCGTTCTGCGATCAACGCTTCGACTTGTGCTTCCTGTTCGCTTGAGCCTTTTTTCTCTTCGAGCGTCAGCCCGAGAACACCAGCCAGTTGTTTGAAGACATCCTGTGCGTGTTGAAGTTGATCGGCATTGGCGCCATTATCGCGCGCGGTGTTGACGGATTTGGAAAGCTCAAACAACACAGCAATTGCGCCTGCGGTGTTGAAGTCGTTGTCCATAGCTTCGGTGAAGTTGGTCTTCGCAGATTCGACCGCCATGTCGAGGGTGGAGGCGTTTCCGGCGTTGAGTCCGCTGGCGGAGGGGGAGGCAGGCTTGAGCGTGGATTTGAGGCGCTCCACGTTTCGTTCCGCGGCGTCGAGCGTGTCGTCGTTGAACATCAATGGCGCGCGGTATGTCCCGTTCAAGACCAGCATGCGCATCACATCGGAGGAGCGCTGCGCGAGGAATTCCTTGATGCTGATGATGTTGCCGAGCGACTTGGACATCTTTTCGCCGCCGAGTTGGAGCATGCCGTTATGCACCCAGTAGCGCGAGAATTCCTTGCCGGTGTAGCATTCGCTTTGGGCGATCTCGTTTTCGTGATGCGGGAAGATGAGGTCGTTGCCGCCGCCGTGGATGTCGATCTGTTCGCCGAGTTCGGCAAGGTTCATGGCGGAGCATTCGATGTGCCAGCCGGGGCGCCCTTTGCCCCACGGACTGTCCCATGAAATTTCGCCGGGTTTGGCGGCTTTCCATAGCGCGAAGTCGAGCGGATTTTCCTTTTGCTCGCCGATCTCGATACGTGCTCCGGCTTGCATGTCTTCGAGTTTGCGCCCGGAGAGACGACCGTAATCGTCGTCGCTGTTCACGCGGAAGTATACGTCGCCATTTTCTGCAGGATACGCATGACCTTTTTCGATCAATCCTTCGACGAATTGAATGATGAGCGGCATGGTTTTGCTGACCTGCGGGTTGGCAGTGGCAGGCAGCACATTGAGGCTTTTGAGATCGTTGGCGTAATCCGCGATATAGCGCGCCGAAAGTTGAAGCGGGTCTTCGCCGAGCTGGTTGGCGCGGTTGATGATCTTGTCGTCCACGTCGGTGTAGTTCATGACGTGCTTGACTTCGTATCCGCGATATTCGAGATAGCGGCGGATGATGTCGAACACAATGGCAGACATGGCATGCCCGACGTGCGCGTCGTTATAGACCGTGACACCGCAGACGTACATGCGAACTTTGCCGGGGTCGAGGGTCTGGAATTCTTCGGTTTTTCGGGAGAGGGTATTGTAGATTTTTAGCATATTTCTATTTTAACCACAGATTCACACAGATGAAAGGGATAAAAAAACAGGACGCCTCTCGACGCCCTGCTTACTGCTTACTAATCACTGTTCACTAATCACTTGCCCTTACTCTTCTTCCCGTTCTCTTCTTCCACGCGACCAAAGATCATGCGTCCTGCGGCGGTTTGGAGGACTTTGGTGATGTTGACTTCCATGTATTCGCCGATATAGTCGCGTCCGTTTTCGACCACGACCATCGTGCCGTCGTCCATGTAGCCGACGCCCTGTCCGTGTTCCTTGCCTTCCTGCATGATATTGATGCGCAGAATTTCGCCCGGCAAAACAACGGATTTGACCGCATTCGCCAGTTCGTTGATGTTGAGGACTGTCACGCCCTGAAGTTCAGCGACGCGGTTGAGATTGTAGTCATTGGTCAGCACCGGACATTTGAGTTGTTTGCCGAGAACGACGAGTTTATCGTCCACCTCGCGCACGCCGTCCACGTTGATATCCGAAATGCGGACGAGAAGATTGGGGAGTTTTTGCAGTTCTGCGAGAACTTCCATGCCGCGGCGCCCGCGTTGACGGCGGAGTCCATCGGGAGAGTCCGCAATATATTGGAGTTCATTCAGAACAAAACGTGGGATGAGCAGCGTCCCCGGCAGAAAGCCGGTTTTGGCGATGTCAGACACACGCCCGTCGATGATGACGCTGGTATCGAGCAGAATATTGCGGTTAAGGTTGCTCCAGGAGGATGAACCGCCGCCTTCGCTGCGTCCGCTTAGGGCGCTGAGCAGACCCATGATGTCGCCCTGCCGCATCACAAAAAGTGAAACGCCGAAATAAGCGAAGATCAAAACGCCAAGGAACGGCAATATCTGATTGAACGGCTGCGGCAGCATGGAAAGCGGAAATGCCAGCAATGCGGCGATCAACAAGCCGACGACAAGTCCTGTTAACCCGGCGAAGAGACTTTCAGCGGTCATTCTTCCCAGCAGGGAGCGGATCGCTCTCGCGGGGCGGGTGGTGAAATAAGGGGTAAGGATCAGCCCCGTTAATGCGCCAACCAAACTGAAGAGGACCGTCGTACGGAGGGCATTTTCTGGTGTAAATCTTGAAAGGTCAAATCCAAGGTATCCCCCCGAAATTGCCAGTACGATCATCCCAATAATGCGAAAAATAAATTCAAGACTCATGATAACTCCTTAAAATAATAATGATGTCATGATAGCATGGCTGATACCCTCCGTCAATTGCAGTTGCAGTTTATTTATATTAAATTGATATAATCACCCACTCAGTGCGTTTTTTTGTAGAAATATATGCTTTCGAGAAGTCCCATGAACCTGTTTGATACCCTTAACCGTCCCTTGCGCGATTTGCGCATATCCGTAACAGACCGATGCAACTTTCGCTGTGTGTATTGCATGCCCAAGGAAGTTTTCGGTCCGGATTATCAATTTTTGCAGCGTGATAAAGTCCTGACCTTTGAAGAGATCACCCGCCTTGCACGTATTTTCGTTCCGTTCGGTGTGAAGAAGATTCGTCTCACCGGCGGCGAACCGCTTGTGCGCAAGGATTTTCCTGAGCTCGTTGCCATGCTGTCGGAGATTCCCAACCTTGACCTGACCATGACCACCAACGGTTCACTCCTGCCCCGGTTCGCGGATCAGCTCAAAAGGTCCGGGTTGAAGCGAGTGACTGTCAGCCTTGATTCGCTGGACAATGAAATCTTCAAGTCCATGAACGATGTGGATTTTCCCGTCGAAAAAGTGATCGAAGGCATGGATGCCGCCAAAGCTGCAGGGCTTGAGCCGATCAAGGTCAACATGGTGGTCAAGCGCGGCGTGAACGAGAAAAGCATTTTGCCGATGGCGCGTTTCTTCCGCGAGAAGGGCTACATCCTGCGCTTTATCGAATATATGGATGTGGGTCACACCAACGGCTGGCGTATGAAAGAGGTGGTCTCTGCGAAAGAGATCGTCGATATTATCAATGCAGAAATGCCGCTCGAGCCGATTGACCCGAACTACCCCGGCGAAGTGGCAAAGCGTTGGCGATATAAAGACGGTAACGGCGAGATCGGTTTGGTCGCATCTGTGACGCAGGCATTTTGCCGCGATTGCAACCGCGCGCGTCTTTCTGCGGAAGGGCAGCTTTATACCTGTCTGTTCGCCGTCAAGGGACATGACTTCCGCGATATGCTCCGCAGCGGCGCGTCGGATGAAGAGATCGCGCACAAGATCGAAAACATCTGGGGCAAACGCGCAGACCGTTATTCGGAGATCCGCTCTGAGAATACGATCCCACTTCCCAAAGTGGAGATGTCGCACATCGGCGGATAAGCGAGACTCATGGAATCAAAACGCATCAAAGCCATCCTGTTCGACCTTGACGGAACACTCCGCCTAAACGTCCCTTCAGGCAGTGTGGTTTTCCTCGAATACCTCAAAAGCATCAACGTCCATTTTTCGGATGAAGATAAGACCCGCGCCGAACGATGGGAACATTTTTACTTTGCCAATTCGCTCGAGATCCAAAAAGATAAAGAAACCTTCAAACATGAATCCAAAGAGTTTTGGGTCAACTTCGCAAGGCGGCGTCTTGTTGCGCTTGGCATCGATCCGAAAATCGCAAAAGAACTCGCCCCCGAGGTTTCAGAACATATGGGGAAGAATTACAACCCCGAAGTGTATATCCCCGAAGAAGCGCCCCAGCTGCTTTCAAGCCTGAGAGATTCTGGTTATATCCTGGGCGTGGTATCCAATCGCGATGAACCGTATCACAAGGAGTTGCAGGAACTCAAGCTCGACTCCTATTTCAATTTCATATTGGCTGCCGGAGAGGTCCAATCCTTCAAACCTGATTTGCGCATCTTCCAACGCGGATTGGAACTGGCGGGATCCGCGGCGCATGAAACGATGTACGTTGGGGATAATTACTATGCAGATGTGGTCGGTTCGCATCGTGCCGGACTTATGCCTGTTCTCTTCGACCCGAGCATTCTCTTCCCCGATGCGGATTGCGTGGTCATACATACGTTCAATGAACTACACCAGCATTTGATATAGAAGTTCTTCATTGATATAACAACTTTGGAATACCGCGGAGACACTTCGCGGTATTCGCGTTAAAATCAAAACGAATCGACAAAAGGAGAGTCTCATGGCTTGGGATCAAAAGATTTTACGCATCGTGCGGATTCGGAATTCGCAGAAGAAAGGCGTGCTGGCAAAACTGCTGACCGCCATTGCTGAGGCCGGCGGGAATATCGGCAGCATGGTCTTGTTGACCGAGACCTCGCAGCATGTTGTACGCGACATCACCATTACCGCGGAAGACGAAAAAAGCCTTGCCGCAGTTCTAAGCGCAATGGAAGTCAACGAAGGCACAAAGATCATCGAGGTGCGCGATGAGGTGCTGGAACTGCATCAGAAGGGGAAGATTGCCATCCGTTCGCGCTACCCCATCGAATCGTTGACCACGCTGCGGCGTGTCTACACCCCCGGCGTGGCGGAGGTCTGCAACCGCATTGCGAAAGACCCGTCTCAGGCGCGGCTTTATACGAGCATCAGTCACATGGTTGCCATCGTCACTGATGGAACGGCAGTGTTGGGGTTGGGCGACATCGGTCCGCTGGCGGGAATGCCTGTGATGGAAGGCAAAGCCATGCTCATGGAAACGTTGGTGGGACTTTCAGGCATTCCGATTCTATTGAACACAAAAGACACGGATGAAATAGTCAACGCCATTGCAGCGATTGCCCCAACCTTTGCCGCCATTCAGCTTGAAGATATTTCCGCGCCGCGATGTTTCGAGATCGAAGAGCGGTTGCAAGCCATGTTGGATATTCCCGTCATGCACGACGACCAGCACGGCACGGCGGTTGTCTCTACGGCGGCGATGATGGTTGCCACGCGCGAAACGGGCATGGATATGAAGAAAGCGGTCATCGGGCAGATCGGGCTTGGGGCGGCTGGGCAGGCCATCGGTCAGATGGTGATGCGTTTGACGGGGAATCCGGTCTATGGCGCGGATTTGAGTCCAGAGGCGTTGGATCGTTTTGAAAAAGCTGGCGGAGTCAAATCTGACCTGAAAAAGATTATGGCGAAGTGCGACATTGTGGTGGCAACGACCGGCGCGCCGAATCTCATCAAGCCCGAGATGGTGCGCAAGGGACAGATCATCCTCGCGCTCTCGAACCCGAATTCAGAGATCGACCCGGAAGTTGCGATGGAACGCGGCGCGGCGTTTGCAGCGGATGGAAAGTCGGTGAACAATGTGCTGGGTTTTCCCGGAATCTTTCGCGGCGCAGTGGATGCGAACGCGCCGCGCATCACGCAGGAGATGCTGGTGGCTGCGGCGGAGACGATCGCACGCATGACGCCGCATGGCGAGTTGGTGCCGAGTCCGCTTGATAAGCAGGTTCATCTTGCGGTTGCGCGTGCCGTGGCGGATACGGCATTTAAACAGGGAATTGCCCGCGCGGATTATGTTCCGTACGTGGAAGAATAAATTGACGTGGGGGCGACCCTGCAAAAAAGGAATTTTATGGATACTCTTTTCTTTATCATCTTGATCGGTTTGGCGGGTGGAATGGCGATCGGTGTGCAGGGACCTTTGTCCAGCATCATCACGCAGAAATTGGGCGCATTGGAAAGTGTTTTCATCATCCACATTGGCGGGGCGATCGCGTCTTTGATCCCGATGGCGTTCATTGGATCGCGGCTTGGCGAGTGGAAGAATGTTCCGTGGTATGCGCTCGCCGCGGGCGCTTTGGGATTGATCGTGATCACAGTGATGGGATATACGATTCCCCGCATCGGCGCGGCGGGCGCATTGATCAGTTTGATGGCGGGACAAATTCTGGTTGCGGCTCTTCTTGACCATTTCGGTCTGCTCGGCATGACCGCGCGGACGATCGACCTTCAACGCATCATTGGGTTTGGGGTGGTCATCTTCGGCGTGTGGCTGACGGTGCGATAAAAAATTTAGGAGAATAGAATGACAAAAAGACCGCCTTGGCGGTCTTTTTGTTTGGCGGTTGAGCATTATCGAATCTTTAATGACACATATTGCGGATAACAAGATTGTTTGTTGAACTTTCAAATTTGGCAGTTGTAGGGTGTTTTACGAAGAGTAAAATTTTCTAAAAAATCCATCAGGAGAACATTTATGAAACATCATGCCATTGCGAAATTGTCATTGTTATTGGCACTTTTGCTAACTGCCTGTCAGGGAGGGACACCAGCAACAGACGCACCCGCCGCAACCAGCGCTCCAACGAATACTGCCCTGCCAACCGATACGCCATTGCCAACGGTTACTCCGACCCGACCTCCGCTGCCGACGCAGAATCCGTTCGATAAAGGGACTGGCACTCTGCAGTCGGGGAATGGCAGAGCAGAAGTTGACCTGAAAATCGTTAACAATACCGACGAACTCCTGCTGATCAACTGGATCAACTTTGAGGGACAGGCTGAATCGTTCACCCAGGTTGGTCCTCAAAGCGCCACTTCTATCGGCACATACAGCACGCATGCCTGGCAGGTGGTGGATAAAAGCGGAAATGTGATCTCGGAATTTGTGGCGACCAGCGAAAAACGACAGGTCTTTGAGATCGGATCCGACCTGCAGGTTGTGTATCAGCCAACGCCTCTTCCCGCGCCGACGTTTGGTCCTGACATCCCGGCTTCGGAACGCGCCTACGCCGACCGCCCCGACGATTATCCCGACTTGTATCAATTCCATGTTTTGTACGTCATACCAGCCGACGCAAAGGATCGCCAGATGGATACTGACGGTACGATTGCCCGCTCCGTCGATGCGGTTAACGAGTGGTTTTCCGAGCAGTCCGGCGGGTCAACTGTGCGTTTTGATACGTATCAGGGTCAATTGGATATAACCTTTGTCCAATTGGAAATGACAAATAGAGAGTTCCTCGATAATACGGTTGAGGCGTATGGAAGCAATGTTTTCAACCGCGATTATCTTGAACAGACATTGGACAGGATGAGAGTGTTCAGACCCGGCAAAATCTACGTCGCATTCTTTGACGTCAGTTCCGCCCCGAATGCCTGCGCCGACGCTTCGCATTTCCCGGACCTTCCCGGGCGTCTGGCTGGGATGTATCCTGTTGCGAACAATGCCGGCTATTCATGCACCAATGACCATTATGGTGTGGGAGATCCTTTTGGAGATATGGGTGTGATTCACGAGATGGTCCACTCTCTGGGATTTGCCGCGAAATGTAGCAAGAACCACGCCAGCGCGGACAATATCTCTCATACCGGCGATGATTATCGCGACCTGATGTGGGCTCCCTCCCCCGGCTATTCAGGTCCCTGGTGGGATGCCGCCAACATGCAGCTCGACCCGGGCAACGATGATTATTACAATCACAATATTCCAAACTGCCCAGACCTTGCAAAGAGCGCTTTCCTTGAGCCGGTTCCGGAAGATGCCCAATTACCGGTCGGCTGGCCAGAGGAATGGAAACTGCCGTAGCACATTATCCCGAAACAAAAAGACGGAAGATTTTGAATCTTCCGTCTTTCTTCTTTTATCTTTCCTGTTACTCCATCGTCACAATATGTTCGTGGATCAAATGCGAGTAACGGTTCTGCAAACGGATGAAGTGGTTTTGGATCGCGTCCGCTTCGGAGCCTTCGAGGACGAGGAACTTGCCTTTCTCCACGCCTTCGCGGGCGATCTCGCGGCACACGGCTTCAGTGACGAGTTCCGCCAACAGCACCTGCCCCGTTATGGATGTGTCGAGGCGGTTGTTCTCATCCAGATACATTCTCACAGATGGGGCATTCGTCGCGATGACAATGCTCGAATTGACGCGGTCAAAGTAAACGCGCTGGCGCGGGTCCATGCGGTCATCGAAGCGGATGTCGTTGAACAACGCGTTGTTGCTCCGCGAAGGCGACTCGACCAGCGCCTCTTTCTTGGAGTGGACCTGAACCATCGCCTGTGCGTGCAGTCTGCCCAGAAGCGCGGTGATGATACCTTCCTCGCCGACCTGCCTGCCTTCCACGCGTACATGCGCTTCGCCGACGGTTGGGTCTTCCTTGTGCGGCTTCAATACAACCTGCGGTGTTTGAACGATCACTTCCTCACTGTTCGATGAGATGTTGACAATGCTGCCGTCCTCGGCTTCTTTTGTGATGTCGGCGCGCAAGATGAGAGTGAGTATCTTGCCGGTTTGCACATATGCACGTTCGGGCACAAAGACCATGCCTGAATCCGGCAGGTGGATCTGGGTATCGCCTTCCCTGCGGTTGGTCAACTCGCTGAGCGCAATGTGATTCAACTCATGCAGGGCGCGGTCGATCTTTTGCCGTAGTTTTTTATCGAGCTTGGTCTGCTCTTCGCGCAGGGCGTGTTTGCGTTCCCGTTCGATCAACGGCTCGAGTTTTGCTTCCACAGCGAGCTTCACCGCCTTCGCGAACGGATGCGACCAGTTGATGCCGTCACGGGTGGCGGTCAGGACGGGTTCGTCATTTTTCAACAGCTCATGCAGATAATCGCATTGCAGTGTTCCGTAGAAATAGGCAGCCACCGGGTCATTCTCGTACTTGAACATGGTCAGCGAAACGACCATCCCTTTGCTGATAACCAGCAGACCGCCATCCGCGTAATCGCCTTCCTCTCCGCGTGTGGAAAGCTGAATGGACGAGCGATACAGCTCCAGTTTTACCGAGGCGGGAAATTCGGGAATCTTGATGCGTTCGCTCAGCACTTTATCGCCCTTGGGCGCCTTATAACTGAGCGTGTGCTCCATGCGGATTTCCCCATCCCTGCCGATATCGCGCAGGATGATCCTCCGCCGCGGATTGCTCATGATCGGGCGGAGTTCGAAATGTCGTTGCAAATAATTGCGGAAGTTATCGAACTGCGGAACCTTCACGTCATTGCGCGAAACAATGACCTCAATGATTGTCCCGTTGCCTTCATGTATTCCATACTTTTGCCTGATCGGAACCAACGCCCGCACAGGTTCATCGAGCGTAAATGTCGGCACGCCGTTCTTGACGAGCAGCGAACACGAATAGAAATTCCCGCCCTTGAACGAGCGGACATATCCATGCCCCAGCCCAAAGATGGAATCCTTAAGTCCGCGCCCCCACATGCCACGCACATTCTTATCTTCCTTGATGCCGCTGGTCGCTTCGCCGTAAGTTCCCACCACCTTGTCCATGCGCGAATCGTTCATGCCCTCGGCAAGGTCCCATACGCGGATGATCGAGTTCTTGTGCTTGCGTTGTACGTCGATATAGATCTCGCCGCCTACAGACCAGCCCGCCTGTTCGAGGCGCGAGTAACTGTCGTTGCTATTGGTAATGATTTCCACCAGTGCGCGGAACACGTCTTTGCGAATCGCCTGATCAGCCTGTTGGATCGCAACACGGTCGGCGTACTGTAATTTTCTACTTCCTGCCATATATTTCTTGTCACTTCTTTCTAAGGGATGTTTTTACTTTCGGGGTCAATAAAGCTGCGAAATACTCTTCGCAAAACTCGAGGAACGCAATGAGGTCTGTTCGGAAAAGGATTTCTGCATAACGCTTGAACAGGTCCACGTTGCGCTTCAAGGTCTCAGCAGAAGATTCCATGGTGGTGAAAAGCATGTCACGGAAATCGAACTCGCCTATCTGCGAGCGTTTGCCATTGCGTTTATACAGTTGATACGCATCCGATTTTTCAAGTTGACGAATGACCTTCACGGCTTTTGCTTTCTCTTCTTTGGATGCCGCCACAGGAGCCGCCGCTTCCGCTTTGACCGGCTTCGCCTCTTCCTTCGGCTTGGGTTTGGTCGCGCGGACTTTGGCTTTTTTCTTCTCTGCGGGCGGAGCAAGATCCAGAGCGAGCTGCGCAGGTTGGGCGCTTTTTGCTTTTTCTTTTTTCGGCTTTTGCGTCTTTACCTTTGGCTTACTCGCTGGTTTGACTTGTTCCTTTACTTCTGCCTTCGGCGCAGATTTCGCTTTTTCCTTTTTGACCTTCGGCTTTGGCGCGGGCTTAACCTGTTTTGGTGTTGACTTTACCTTTGGCTTGGCAGCTGCCTTGGTCGTTTTACTTTTTTCTTTTGCCTTCTGCGTTTTTGCCTTGGGTGCTGGCGCAGGTTTTACTTTTTTCTTTGCGCTTTGAGTCTTCGGCTTGACCTGTTTTGGCGCTGACTTTGTTTTGGTCTTGGTAGTCTTTTTCGTCTCTGCTTTCGGCTTGGGCGCAGATTTCTTCTCCGCAGGCGCAGGTGATGTTGTTTCCTCAGCCTTTTTCTTCGGCTTGGGTTTCGTTTTTGTCGTCGTCTTTTTAGGAGTGGCAGCTTTCAACGTCTGCTTCTTCGCAGACGTTTTCTTTGCTTTTGTTGTATCTTTTTTGGTTGTCTTCGCCGCCCGTTTTGCCTTCGGCTTGGATGGTTTCTTTTCTTGAGCAGGCGCTTCTACTTTCTCTTCCGTTTTTGCGGGAACGGCTGGCTCTTCCTTCTTTTCAGCGGATTCCACAACCGGCGCGGGCACTTCCACTTTTGGCGGAACGGGTATGGCAACTCCCAGTGACTTGGCGACATGTTTTGCCGCTTGTTTGCCTTTTCCGCTTGTTTCGTAACCGTCCGTTTGGCTGCCTTTGAGGAGTTTGCTCTCCTTTGCCTCGAGAAGCAGACTGGCTACCAGCGCGGAGTCGGGCCAGTAGAAATAGTTCTTCAACGCAAAGTTATGCGGGAACAGCCGAAAACAGGTCGAGACGATCTCTTCCACGGCGACGGGAGCGCTGTCGGCTTGGAGAACTGCCACAGCAAGCACGACCAGTTCCCCGGTCGGGATGGATGCGTATTCATCCTGTTTAAATTCGGACGAATTTTTGGTAATGAGAGGTTTGGTATTGGCTAACGCCTGTGATGACATAGATCCATGAGCCTTGTTGAAATTGGAAGTGATGCAATTTTACACTGGTTATCGACCGATATAGTACCAAAGACATGGCGGTTTATGGGGGAAATCCCCCCGATATCCTATTTCAAGAGTTTGGCGAATCCATAAAATGGGACAGGTTATTCAAATCACACAGGAGTCAATCGTATGTATAGTTATCCCATCAAGTTTGAGTTCCCCATGATCAGCATTGGGCGTCAGGTGGATGTTAAGAACGGCGACGGTAAATTCATTATGCGCGCCAGCGACCCGTTCATTTCGTTCAAGGACAGTATGTCTTTCGTCGATGGCGGCGGGAAGCAGGTTTACCGCGCGGAGGGCGATACTGCTTTCCGTTTTCTGTTCCAGATCGCAAGCATGTCTACCGAGTGGAGCATCGTCGCCGCGGACGGACAGCCCCTTGCTCATGTGGACGATTATTGGGCACGCATGGAAGAATTCAAAGATATCCGCGTAAATGTGACCTCTTCAACTCCTGTGATGCAAAGCGACGGACGCGCGGACGTTGGCGGTGTGCTTGGCAACGTTGCCGCCAATTTTGCGAATAATTTCGCGAACACTGCCATCAGTTCGCAGATGCCTGCGAGACTTGTTTATCAAGTCAAAGACCGTGAAGATGGCAATGTCATCGGCTGGGTTGTCCCTTCACGCGGTACCGGCTGGTTTGACTTCCTGCCTTATTCGACCCGAAAGCAGATTCTCAATCTGCCTTTTGCAGCGCGCGCTTATTCGCCTTCCTATGAGTTCAAGCTTGGCAATCTTTATGGACCTACGGTTTTGAAACTCAAGAAGCAGCCTGATCTGTTTGTGGACAAATATACGCTTGAGAAACTCGGCGACTTGAACGACCAGCAGGAACGCTGGGCGATCCCTGTGTTGACACTCGTTGCCATGTTCGAACGCACCCGTGTCAAAAATATGACCGACTAATTTGTATAAAAACATCCCGATGAATTTCATCGGGATGTTTTTATTATTGGGATACATATTCGTAGACCCTGACGTTATTCTCTGCATCTTCGAACACAGGAATATATTTTTCCGGCGACGCCTCAAGCTCGGTCAGTATTTCCTTTACATCCTTGCTCAACTCCATGTTTCTTGGCGATTGCAGCAGCGGCGCGATCACGATGTAATCAATGTCCTGATTTTGAAGATACTTCTCCAACTCCTGTCCGTTTTTGGGAAAGTTGATCGTTTTGCGCTTCACATGCACATACGCGGGGACAGGTTCATTGACCATCACAACCGCATCGTCGGGCGCATTCTCAGCGACCCAGCTTGTGCCAATTGACAGATCCGTCATTTGGTTTCGAATGGGACTGCGCCAATCCATCAAATTCCGCGCCAGAAGAATCAGCGCAATTATTCCAACGACGCCATACAAACTTCGTGTAGCGATTTTAGCATTTTCTCGAAATATTTTTTGGAGAATCCAATTCAGCCCGATCAAAAAATAAAGATACAGGAAAGGCAAAATGGGAATTAGGAACCGCGCTTTCACGCTCCCCACCTTCGGGTTCCAAAACGCCAAAATCCCCGCCATGTATATAACAAAATAAATATGCATCCATTCGAACTTCGGCTTGATGGAAAATATCCCTGCGACGATGATAAGAAGAATGATGATATTAAAGATAAGCAGCGGAATTCCCAGAGCCGCATCAAGCCTTGTGCCGAAAACAGGAATCAACGAACCGGTGATGACATTGTCAAAATAGCCGGATGCATTCGCCCAGACCTGACCGATCTTCCCGAGGATCGATCCGCTCAAAACTTGCGCCTCATACCCGGACGAGAAGACTGCCCCGCCATTGCGGAGGTTGATCCACGCCTGAAGCAGGATTCCACCGATCAGAATCGCAGACGCAATTCCAAAGTCACGAAAGCGGCGTGAGAAGAGAAGATAAATCAAAAGCGAGACGGTCAACGCGATTCCAATGGTGCGGATCTGCTGCGCGTAAAATGCCAACACCACGGCGAGAATCAGCCATCCGATTTTCTTTTCATCCAATTTATCGAACACGACCAGCGCGAGCAGCGAGAAGAAGAGATACGCCGACTCCGACATGACCGTCACCGATGTGCCGACCAGCAATGGATTCAATGCGACCAGCGCGGTCAATATTTCGAGGTGGGGGGAAGCGAGCCGTTTGGAAAAAAGTTTGTGAACCAGAAAAATGGAAGCCAGCCACAAAACCAGTGAAACGACTTTAAGCGCGTCGTAATTTTTGGGAAAGACCAGCGTGAACGGCGCCAGCAGTAAGGACCAGCCCGGCGGGAAATTCCGCTCGATCTGCGGGCGCGGAAAGTTGATAAGCTCATAGCCTTGTCCGCTGGCAAGACTTTCGGCGAGGATGATGTAATGGGCATCATCATATGAAGCGCCGACTTGCAGAGAGTCAAAGCGCAAAAGAGCGAGACATGCGCTGATGAAAATTAGTAGGATTAAGACGATCTTTGAGTAAGGTCGCTGCATGTTCTTTAGTTTAATGTCGTGCTATTCAGGCTCATTCTCACTTACAGGGAAAAGCTCATTAACGAGGTCTTCGACCGTTGTTTCATTTGGCGTCATATCCAGCCAGACCAAAAATTCGGCATTCCCCTTGGGACCCAGCAGCGACGATTTGACCAGTCCGCGCAGCCCGAAGCCTTCTTCTTTTGCGAAGGTCAGCACATCTGTCAGCACACGCTGGTGAATTTCCGGGTCACGGATAACGCCATCGCCGCGCGAAACTTCCTTTCGACCCGCTTCGAATTGTGGTTTGATCAAGGCAACAATGCCGCGTTCCACTTTCCATTTTTTAATTACCGGCAATAACGTCTTCAATGAAATGAAAGATGCATCTACGGTCACAAAGTCGATCTTCTCCGGCAGCGACTCTACAAAGCGCGCATTCGTCTCCTCCATCACCACCACGCGCGGATCATTGCGCAGTTTCCAGTGCAGAATGCCTTTTCCCACGTCAATGGCATGGACCTTCACCGCGCCGCGTTGCAACAGGCAATCTGTAAATCCGCCGGTGGATGAGCCGACGTCCGCACAGGTGAAGCCGGTCACGTCGATGGCGAAGGTTTCGAGGGCGCCGTCAAGTTTTTCGCCGCCGCGCGAAACGAAGCGTGGACCCATATCCACTGTCAGCGTGGCATCAGGCTGAACCATGGTGGCAGGCTTGAGCGCGACTTGATCCGCGACGCGCACTTGTCCCGCCATGATGAGAGCTTGAGCCTTGGCGCGTGAGTCCGCCAATCCTTTTTCCACGAGTAGAACATCCAAACGAACTTTAGACATGACTCTTATTTTACTGCGGGTGGTGATATAAAGGAGCAAACGGAGACGAAATGAGAAAAAATCTTTTTTTACTGGTCTTTTTAATGTTAGCTTGTGTTGCCGCGCCCGCTGTAGCGACATCCACTCCTGAACCGACATCCATGCCCACTTTCACACCAGCGCCGCATGGACGACCCTTCCCTCAACATGTGACGTATGCTCCCAACAGTATATTGCCCAATCATCGCACACAGGAACAATTGGACGATGACGTGCGCGCCTATTACGATTATTGGAAGGCAAATTATGTTGCCGAGGCAGGGACAACTTCGGACGGCATCATGATGTATCGGGTTGTGCTGGGTAAGGATGAACCAACCCGTTCGACAACTGTTTCGGAAGGGCAGGGTTATGGCATGGTGATCATGCCCATCATGGCGGGATACGACCCCGAAGCACAGGTCATTTTCGACGGCATGTGGGCGTTTGTGGATACTCACCACAGCGAGATCGATCCGCGCCTGATGGATTGGAACGTGCCGCTCGAAGAAGGCAGTGCCAGCGCTTTCGATGGAGACGCGGATATTGCCTTTGGGTTGCTGCTCGCGGATGCGCAATGGGGCAGCGATGGACGTTTTAATTACAAAGCCGAAGCCGATAATATGATCGCGGGAATCCTGGAATCCACGATTGGACCGGAAAGTCATCTGCCGATGCTCGGCGATTGGGTCAATGTGGGCGAGCCGCAGTATAACCAATTCACGCCGCGCTCTTCGGATTTTATACTGGTTAACTTTCGGGCATTTGGAAAAGCCACAAATAATGATGTTTGGGACGATGTGGTTTTTCAAAGCCAGAGCCTGATGGCGGATATTCAGGAACAATACAGCCCGGAGACCGGCTTGATGCCGGATTTCATCGTGAATGGCGCGCCTGCCCCCGAAAATTTTTTGGAAAAAGTGACGGATGGCGCTTATAACTACAACGCCGGGCGCGTTCCGTGGCGGGTCGGAACGGATGCCTTACTGCATGATGATTCGCTCTCGCGTTTCCTTGTGCAAAAAATCTCTCATTGGATCGAAGCCAGCGCCGAAGGTGACCCGTTGAGAATCCGCTCGGGATATGAGTTGAGCGGCGAACCGTTACCAGACAGCGACTACTTCACGACCTTTTTTGTCGCGCCGATGGGCGTTGCCGCCATGAACGATCCCGCCCAACAGGAATGGTTGAATGCGGTCTATGATGCTGTGTATGACCAGCATATCGATTATTACGAAGACTCAATAGACCTGCTTTGCATGATGGTAATGAGCGGAAACTTCTGGTCGCCATAATTTACAGGTAAAATAACGCCATGTTATCCGCCTTATTCAAAACCATGCGTCCGCGCCAATGGACGAAGAATGTTTTCATCTTTGCGGCGCTGGTCTTCGACAAGCAATTGTTCGTCGTTGATTCGTTCCTGCGCACAATTGCCGGATTTGCGTTGTTCTGCCTGATCTCATCCAGCGTGTATATCTTTAACGACCTCGCAGATGTGGAAGCGGACCGCCAGCATCCTGAAAAGAAGAACCGTCCCATCGCGTCGGGAAAACTTCCTGTCAGTACTGCCTGGGCTGCGGGCATTGTGATGGTTGTTGTGACGCTCGTGTTGGCATATCTGCTTGCCCCGGCTTTCTGCGCAGTGGTCGCCGGATATTTCATTCTCAATCTCGCCTATTCGCAATCGCTCAAGCACGTCGCCATTCTGGATGTGCTTATCATCTCTGCGGGTTTTGTGCTGCGTGTTGGTGCGGGCGTTACGCTCATTCATGTTGAGCGTTTTTCGCCGTGGCTTTATATCGTGATGTTCCTGCTTTCGCTTTTCCTCGGCTTTGGCAAACGCCGCGCCGAACTTGCCCTGCTTACCCACGACGCGGGTTCGCATCGCAAAGTGTTGGATGGCTATACCCTGCCCCTGCTCGATCAATACATCATGATCGTTTCCGGTACCACCATCGTGGCGTATTCGCTCTACACATTCTCCGCGCCCAATGTGCCTGAAAATCATTCCATGATGTTGACCATTCCATTCATGGTCTACGCGATCTTTCGTTATCTTTACCTGATCGAAGTTGAACATGCGGGCGGCACGCCGGAAGAGGTTTTGATTTCCGATCGTCCATTCCAGATATCCATGTTCCTTTGGGCAGTATCCGTCATCGCCATCTTCTATTTTTCATGAAATCCTTCGCACCCGGCAAGATCATCCTCTTCGGCGAACACGCCGTTGTTTACAACCGTCCGGCGCTGGCTGTGCCGGTGGATCAAGTACAAGTGGATGTGGAAGTTTTGGATTCGGATCAGCCCGGCGTTTGGATCCACGCCCCGGTCATTGACCTGCAAGCCGAACTTTCCACGCTTCCTCCCAACCATCCAATTGCTGCGGTTATTCTGACGGTTTTTCAACGCTTCGGCATTTCCACTTTCCCGAACATCAATGTGAAAATCGACTCCACCATCCCCGTCGCGGCGGGACTTGGTTCCGGTGCCGCGGTTTCGGTGGCGTTGGTCCGCGCGCTTGCGGGCTTTTTAGATCAAGCGATATCCAACCACGATGTCAACAGCCTTGTCTTCGAAACAGAAAAACTCCACCACGGAACACCCTCCGGCATCGACAATACGGTCATCACCTACAACATGCCCGTTTATTATCTCAAAGGCAAACCCATTGAGACGTTCAAACCCGGCAAGCCTTTCACGATCGTCATTGGCGATACGGGTGTGCCCGCGCCGACAAAGGAATCAGTGGGCGATGTCCGCCGTTTGTGGCTGAGAGATTCGAACCGCTTTGAGACAATCTTCAACGAAATCGCACAAATCTCGACCATGGCGCGTCACTTCATCGAAAGCGGCAGACCCGAACTGCTCGGTGAGTTGATGAATCAGAATCACGAATTTCTTCGGCAAATGACCGTCTCTTCACCGGAGCTTGATGTGCTTGTATATGCGGCGCGAAAAGCCGATGCGCTCGGAGCCAAACTCAGCGGGGGAGGTCGCGGCGGAAATATGATCGCGTTGGTGGAGCAGGCTGAGGCGGAGTCGGTGGCGGCGGTTTTGATGTCCGCTGGCGCAAAACGGACGATCATCACCGAGATCAAATAAGATAATTCCCAATGAGATCAAAATGGTTCGCGCCGATCTTGCCCTATTTCGCTGTGTGGGCAGGGTTGTTTGTTTTTAAGAACGCCTGGGTGACGCTAATTGGTTTTCATTTGGCGATTCTCATTGCGTTGGCATTCTTGCGATCAAGCCTGCGCGTCGATGTTTTTTTCAAACCGGCAAAACTCCGTCACATTGCATTGAGTGTCATCCTCAGCGCTTCAAGCGGATTTGGTCTTTACTTGCTTTGGAATATCTTCGGCATCGTCGCTGACCTTCCTGCGCGGCTCGCTGTGCTTGGCTTGAATTCATCCACGTGGGTGGGATTCATTCTTTATTTCTCGCTCGTAAATCCATTCATTGAAGAATATTTTTGGCGCGGCAATTTGGGGAGCGATACCCGACGGCTATATCTCGGCGACGTTGTTTATGCCGGATATCACTTGATGATCGTTTGGGATAAGGCGCGGATGTGGTCTGTTTTGGTGATATTCTTTGTGCTTATTTCGGCTGGCTGGCTTTGGCGTCAGCTTTACCGCAGGGATGGAAGTCTGCTTGCTCCCGTGCTTGGGCACATTGCAGGTGACTTTTCCATTTTGCTGGCAGTGTTCTTTATGACGCGTTGATCTCTTAAACCTTTCGAACACGGAACACACGGATTTTATGGTTTCTTACCGAGACTAAGTCCGTGTGATCTGTCCAATCCGTGTACTTAAGAGGTTTCACTAACAGGAATTGAAATGAATATTGTTGTTCTGAAATTGATCCTTGCCCCGCTTATCATAGGTTCGGCGAGTCTGGCAGGACGCCGCTGGGGACCCGCCGTCAGCGGGTGGATCGTTGGCATGCCGCTCACGTCTGGTCCTGTCGTTTTCTTCGTGGCGTTGAGTCACGGCGCTGCATTTGCCGCCGACTCCATCCTCGGCGTATTAAGCGGCGGTATTTCCCTTGTGCTTTACGCTCTTACATTTGCCTGGCTGGCAACTCGTTTTCGTTGGTATATTGCTTTCTTGGGGAGTTTTGTCCTTTTCGCGTTGAGCATTTCTTTTATGCAGTCTCACACATTCCCATTTTTTATTATCGCTCCGGCATTAACGTTGGCAGCCGTCATCGGTTTGACCTTGATGCCCAAAGGCGACGTGGAACCCGGAAACAGCGAATTGAACCGTTGGGATATTCCCATCCGTGTGTTGATCGGCACGAGCTTTATTTTGTTTCTGACGGGGATTGCCCCGTTCATCGGTTCGCGTATGACGGGGCTGCTTGCGATGGTTCCTTTGTATGTGACCATCCTTGCGATCTTTGCCCATAAAAATCATGGACCCGCCGCTGCAGCGCATGTCCTGCGCGGATTGCTTTATGGGATGTTCGCCTATATCGGCTTTTTTGTCGTTTTGAGATTGCTGATCGAACGCGTCAGTCTCGGACTTTCATTTGGTCTGGCAATATTGACGGCTCTAACTGTGCAGGGCTTGTCCCTCCTGATCCTGCGAAAACTGCATGGATAAAAAATTGCGGGGAGCGTCATGACGCTCCCCGCAATGATGTTACATGGATTTGGCGCGTTCCGCCATTTGGTCGCGAAGATGATGCGCATCATTGTCGATGGTGAAGATCGCACCGAGATAGAAGAAGAAACATAAGACCCACGCCACCGTACAGATGAGGACAATGGCAGTCTTAAGATCGTAGATGTCCGCGATCACACCGGTGATGATGGGAGCGAACGCCGCACCTCCATTCTCGATGAAGTATTCCACCGCCTGCGCCGTCGAGCGGACTTCCGGCACGGTCACGTCATACACAGTTGCAGTGACGTTGGAAGAGGAAAGCGGCATAAAGACCGCGGTAAGACACATCAAAACGAAGAATTGAGTCCGCGCTTCGATGGGGGTATTAATGGCGAGGTACATAAAGAGCGCGCCCATCAACACGCCAACGCTTGAGACGATGATGCGACCCTTGTTGGTGAACTTGAACGCATAATCGCCGACCGCCCCGCCGATGAAATATCCGCTGGCGAGGATGAGGATGACCGGTGCCATCGTGAACAGGATGCTGTTGGCGTCATAGCCGCGTTCTTTTTCAAGATAGGCGAAGAAGAAGAACGTGATCACGTTCCACGGGAACACACCTGCAAATCCCTGCAGGAAGATGAACCACATGGTTTTCTTTTTGAAGATCTCTCTGGCTTCTGCCCACGAGAATTTAAAGGTCTGCATTTCTGTTACATCATCGAATTCCGGCTCTGCCCTGCCGCGCGGCATTTCTTTGACACCGAAGAAAATGAGGACCGCGATGACCAACCCAAGCGTGCCTGTAAGATAAAAGACCGAACGCCATCCGCCGATGGCAGGCGCGACGATCAACGCGAGTATCATCCCGACCAGATACCCGAGCGGCTGCGCCAGCTGCAGAATGCCGAAAATCTTTCCGCGTTGGTGCGGACCGAAGTAATCAGCAATGAGCGTGTAAAGACCCGGGTACGAAGAGTCGTCGATGCCGGTCGAAGCACGGGTCACGAGGAACCCGCCAAAACTTCGAACGATCGCGTTCATCCACGTGGTCGCGCCCCAAATGAAAGATGCCAGCGAAAGCAGCTTGGTGCGCGAGAAGCGGTCATATAAATATCCCCAGATCGGGTACAAAATGGTTGCCACGATCAACGCGCCGGAATTTATCAATCCCCACTGTTTATTGTTGATGTTGAATGTGTCGCTGATCTGCACCTGCAGGGAACCGATCATCAATTTATCGGTCTGATGCAGCAGCATGAAAAAGAAAAACACAACGACCACGAACCAGCGATAACGAGATTGTTCTTTGGACATGAGTACCTCGATTGAGAAGGATGCCCAAGTATCAGATGTCCGATGCGAGGTGTCAAGTGGTGTGAGTAATTTTTTAAGGATTAAGACTCGGATAAATCTTCCGACATGATATCCCGGGCGAGTTGTTGCAGCTCGTCGGCGTTCGACACTTTTGCCGCATCGAAATACTGACCAAGCAGGTCCAGCGGACTCAAACTGCTCACCACCTGTCCCTCGTCGATGCGCACACGCGACTCGATCTGCGGGCGTTTGACAAAATGGAATTCGAACGCGTCTGCTGTGTATTTCCGCAGAGCGGATTCATCGATCAGCGAATCCCATTCTCTTGGATAATCCACCACAAGCCGGATGATCGCCCCAGACATTTCCTTCGGTTTGGGCAATGCCTCCTTAAGCGACTCAGTGACGTTCTCACTGGAACTCAGGCTTGCCCGGCGGTCTATGAACTTTCTCACCCCTGTCAGTTGGATCCACTCTACTTTTGTGTCGTGCCCCTTTTCCACATCTGCGATGACGAAGAAACGTTCCTCCTTCGCCTCGCCAAAGTCGACCCGTTCTATCGAACCCGGATAGATGACAGGCGGCTGGTGACCTTCGTTCACATCCTGCGGCTTGTGGATGTGTCCCATCGCCACATAACTGAATTTTGGATTCTTTACCAATGAACCTGTTAACACAAGGTCGTTGCCAAGCATCACCAATCTTTCGCCGCCGAACTTTGCGCCTTCAATGGAAGCATGCGCCGTCAGCACGACCGGAAGCGAATCATCCACCTGTGAAAGCATATCGTCCATGATTTCCGATATGCGCGATTCGATGTTCGCGTAGATCTCTTCCGGTTTCTCAGCGCTCATCTCCAGTGACGCCATCAAGCCGGAACGCGCCACCCACGGCATGGCAATGACTTGTAACGGCAAATCCCATAAATTCTCTGGTTTCAATAGTTCTGGTGCGTCCAAAACTTTTACATAAGGAACTTGCAGAGTCTTGAATTCCTGTAATGCGTGCGCACGCCCGATGGCTGGGGAAATATCATGGTTGCCGACCAAAAGCAGGGTGGGAATCTTCGCCTGAGACAAACGCATGATGCGTTTACCCCACTCGCGTTGAAAGGTCGGAGCCGGGGAACGGTCCTTGTAGGCGTCTCCCGCGAAGATGACCATGTCCACTTTGCGTTCGATGGCGGTATCGACAATCGTATCGAGCGATTTGAGAAAGTCCAATACGCGAAGCGGCAGCCCCGTGGATGGGTCATGCCGTCCGTAGTTTGCCATGTCGATATGTGCGTCTGCAAAATGTAATAGTTTCATGGCTGTAATCCCAATTCCTGTAACGCCTGCACCGCTGGGAACCAATCTGCATGGACTTGGAGTGCGGCGCGATAATCTGCGACGGCGGCGTTGGTATTGCCGATCATGTAGTAGGCACGTCCACGCCATAGCAGGGACTCTTCGAGCGTGGGTTTGGAGATCGTGTCGTACAGTGTGGTGTCCGCAAGATCGATCACATCCTGATAGCGGGCGGAATAATAGTAGGCAAAGTAGGGTCCAGTCTGGTACCACATCATCCGAAACGGACGGTTGCCTTTGGTGGTATCCCAATTGGCATACTGACGAAACGCCTGATCATAGGCAAGGGATGCGTCGGAGAACTGGTTCAACGCGACGTGACTTGTGCCCTTGTTGAAATAGGCGAAGAATAAGTTGTTGCCTTTCAAGGTCTTGAGCTCTTTTTCCGCCAGTTCCAGGGCGTGTTGGGCTGCCCATTTTTCATCCCACCAGGTGCCGAGGACGTTGACAACTTCCGCTTCGCGGTTGGCGGGATACGCAACTATAAAAAGGTAATTGAAGGAACGCCAGCCGTCTTCGTATTCGTCATACGGACTGAGCAGGTCCTTGCCGGGTTTGAGATAGGCATCCTGAACGATGAACCCGCCGCGTGCGTCGTCGTAACCGGTGGTGAAGAGATAATGTCCCAGCCAGTCGATCTTGCCGGTGTAGTCTTTTTCGTAATATCCCTTTTCCACGATGACGGGGAAGCCCGCCGCGATGAGGCGTTTGATCAGGTCTATGTCGCCGCCATAGCGGTAGATGGCGCGGTATTCAACGGTCTGCGTGTTGACAAAGTCTACCAGTTCGTACGGCATCACGTTCTTGTCGGGCAGTCCGCGTTCGATGAAGTTGAGCTTGGTATCGGGCGAGCCGGGCTTGACGACTTTTGCCACGTCATCGCGGGTGCCTTTCCAGCCCCAGAAATTGAGCGCCATCGTCAAATTGGCGGGACCGCAGTAGTTCCACCGTCCGTGCTGATCGACGTAGGTCACACCCGGCAGGATAACCGAATCAGGCACGGGCGTGGATGTGACCGTCGGCTTGGCGGTGGGACCCGCCTGCAGCGTAGGCGTCGCTGTGACCTGCGGAGTCATGGTCAACATCATCTCGGCGCGGACGGTCGCAACGACGGTTTCGACGGTTAATGGATTTGTCTCGCTGGGTTCGAAAACGGCTTCGCTCGGCGGGTTAAAAAAGTACACCACGCGTGTGCGGATGAGTTCGTATTGGGTCGCGACGCGGCTTTTTATTGACGGGACGAAGGCGATCGCGATGGCGACAATGACAACAGCGGCGGCAGCCAATATGAACCAACGCTTGTTGATATTTTTGAATCTATTCATAAAAAAAGATTATAAAGCAAAACAAAAAGTGATTTGCTGCTCATAAATCGGGGAAACGGAATATGAGAGGGTTTCACAGCGTTTCTCTAATCTCCGATTAATTTACAGCCGTAACTTTTGGCATCCGAAGCCGACTTGGGAGTTAAGACAGACCAAGACCCGATTTTTGAGGAGTTTAGATCATGAGAAAAAGTACCTTGTTCATTTCCGCCCTATTGACCGTTTTCCTGATGGCAACCATGTTCGGTGTTGTATCGGCGTATCAACAGGTCGTTAAGACGAATACCGAGAAAGCTGCCCAACTGCCCACACAGGTGCAGGTCGTGTCGCAGCCGGTGGAAGCCGCGTCCTTTTCGCAGCCGGTTGCAACAGCGACAGAGGTTGCAGCCCTTGTTATTACCCCTGATGAAGCCACGAATATCGCGATCGATTTTCTTGGCAATTCGGATGTGTACAGTGTGGAAGTTGTCGATTATGAAGGCGCGCCCACATATTTGATCACATTCAGTTCGGGCGATCTGGTGTATGTGAGTTCCACTGGTGTGATCATTGCCAATACAAAATTGGAACCCGTTGTGGTGGTTTCTTCCAGCAACAACAATGGCAACAGCGGGCAGGCGAAAAATAATAACAACAATGGAAATACTTCCAGCAATAACAGCGGTGAGCACGAGAGCCATGAAGAAAACGAAGGACATGAAAGTCATGGAGAGCATGAAGGTCACGACGACTAGAAAGGAAATGGCATATGGCTCCCAAAACGAATTCTAATAAATGGTCCGACATTCAGCTGGCGATCGCCGCGATCTCGATGACAACAGTGATCGCCTTCTGGAATGTGTTCGCCGGACCCGATAAAGCAAATGCAGATGTAAAAGCTGCCGCAGAGCAGCAACAGGCGTTACTGGTTCCCACGGTCACACCGACCACGATCGTCGAACCTCCCACCCCCGAAGTGACCATGCCGCCGGTCGGCTACACCATTTTATATGGCGGCAAGGCGCCGCAGCCGCAGGTGATCGTTGTCCGCAAGAATAACGGCGGCGGGGGAGGTGGTGGCGGCAATTCTGAAAACTCTGGCGGAGGAGGTGGTGGAGGCGCACCGGCGCAAGCCAACCAGCCTGTAACATCCACCAAATCATCCTAATGCTTCACCGTTACCGCTTTCGCGCCATGGGCAGTGACATGCTCGCCATCCTCGAAACGGATTCGGAAGCCACGCCTGAAATTTTGAGGGATGTGCCGAACTGGTTCGAGGAATGGGAGCAGTCGCTCAGCCGCTTCAGACTGGACAGTGAACTGTCTCGCCTGAACCGAACCTTTGACCAGCCGATAGAGGTCAGCGCAACGCTTTGGGATGTGTTCCAAACCGCGTTATGGGCGGACGAACGCAGCGAAGGCTTGGTCACGCCCACGGTTTTGGATGCAGTCCTGGCGTCCGGCTATGACCGTTCCTTCGACGACCTTCCGCGTGAGCAATTTGGCGTACTGCCGAATATCCTGGCGCCGCATCCGCTTTCGACGGTGGTCGCCGATCCTGAAAACAGGACGTTGAACCTTCCCAAAGAAGTCCATTTGGATTTTGGCGGAGTGGCAAAGGGTTGGGCGGCGTATCAGACCGTGGAACGTCTGCGGGAATATGGTCCATGCCTGATGAACGCAGGCGGCGACATCGCCATCAGCGGACCTCGTTTGGACGGCAGCGCCTGGCCCATTGGCGTATCCAATCCCTTTGCGGATGACGGCGATTTCGATGTTTTGCATGTGATGGGTGGCGGTGTGGCATCTTCCGGTAAGGACCGCCGTCAGTGGCGGCGCAATGGGGCGCTTCATCATCACATCATCAATCCCAATACCGGACTGCCGGTCGATACGGAGGTTCTGCGCGTGACCGTCACCGCGCCGACAGTGATCGAAGCCGAAGCCGCCGCAAAGACCGCTTTCATCCTCGGCAGGGAAAAGGGTCTCGCGTGGATCGAGGAAAACCCGTCCTATGCGGGGTTGATGATCCTTGATTCTGGCGAGGTCTTCATCAGCCAGTCCATGCCCGAATATTTGCAAGGAGCCATGCATGCAATCTCAAGATGAGTTCAATGAATCTTCTGTCAGCCTTCAATCTTTTTTGCTTTTCCTTTTAGCGTCTGTGGTTGGGCTGATGGTGACAACTTTATTGCTGCCGTATTTTCTGCCGAACATGGCTTTTTCGTTGAGCGGGAACGATCCCAAAATATATTGGTATCTCTCTCGCGCCACAGCCTTTGTTTCGCTTTCCCTGCTCTGGCTTTCAATGGCGTTGGGACTGGGTATTACGAATAAAATGGCGCGGCTGTGGCCCGGCATGCCCGCCACGTTTGCGATCCATGAGTATGTAAGTCTGCTTGGTTTGGCGTTCGCGGGATTCCATGCATTGATCCTGATGGGCGACCACTATATCGGCTTCGATCTTTTGCAGGTGTTGATTCCATTTAGCACAGCCAATTACCGTCCGTTCTGGGTGGGCGTGGGACAGTTGGGCTTTTATATCTGGCTGATCGTTGCGTTGAGTTTTTACATCCGCCCGATGATTGGACAGAAGACATGGCGCTCACTGCATTACTTTAGTTTCGCCATGTACTTTGTGGGAATCTTCCACGCCATCTTTAGCGGAACGGATACCAGCATGGTTTGGGCGCAGAAGTATTACTGGTTTTCGGCAGGCAGTTTGCTCTTTCTTTTGTTCGTCCGTTTGGTGAGCATTGTTATCGATACGTTGTTCCCCGCCAAAAAAGCGGTTCCGGCACCGCGTTCTGTTCAGCGTTAGAAGTTTTCCACTTGTTCAAACATAAAAAGAGACTGTCCCTTTCAAGGCGACAGTCTCTTTTGCTTACAGTGAATATGCCACATTATCCAAATATGGAAAATCTGTTGGCGAAACGGACAGCTTCGCCAACGGTGTGACCGCTTTGGTGCTGCCCCATTCTTCGACCTCACCGTTGAGAAAATCAAGGAACGGCTCCGGGCGTTTGTCGGGGAAGTCTTCGGCGCGGCAGATGTAGATCATGCCGTCGGTGAAGGGCTTATCGGCTTCGTCCTGTTTTCGCAGTTCAAAGTGATAATACTTGAGGCGTTTGTCGCCTGTCCCCACGCGCAGGCATCCGTTGCGGGTGGAGCTGTATTTTTCCTTATCCAAAATGGCGAACCACATTGCCCAGGCAGCGTCAGGCGAACAGAATATCTGCTGACGGTTGCCGAACTCACCAGAGTCATGGCTTTTGCGGATGGGTTCGAGCGCTTCCAGATCATGTATGGGCGAACCATGTACAACAAATCCGCGCCAGTCGCAGATGTAATGGAGAAAATCCACTTTGGGGTAGGGTAGGTTGTACGAGATATGGGAGTTGAGTCCGCTTTGAAGGGTAGAGTCAAGCAGCGCGTCGAAGGCGAGGCGCTTTTCCTCATCCGGCAATTCCACTTTGCGGATCATCGGCGGTGTGGGAGTCCCGCGCCGTCTGCGCAGTATCTCATAGATGAGACTAAATGTTGGCTTGGCTAGAAAATCAGGGAGACGCATCATCTGCCGATGTATTGCAGGGCGACGCGCAGGCGTTCTTCGACATCCTTTGGCGCATCTTTCGGGAGCGATTGCAGCGCGGCCTGCGCCTCGACGACGGAGTAGCCAAGTGCAGTGAGCGCGGCGAGGACTTCGCTGTCGTAGTCGGCGAGCGCGGCAACTTTGGCGAGCGTATCCGTCGGCTTGAGTTTGTCTTTGAGATGCAGCGCCATTTTTTGCGCAGTCTTTTTTCCAACGCCGGGAACTTTGCTTAGCAGTTCTTCTTCATCGGAAAAAATGGCGCGCTGGATGGTCTCAAGCGTGAGCGTGGATAAAACCGACAGCGCGACCTTGGGACCAACACCATCGACGCCGAGCAGGATGTTGAACAGATCCCGGTCGGATTGGGATTCAAACCCGTAGAGAGTCAGCGCATCTTCCCGGACGACGAGATGGGTGAACAAAAAAAGCATTTCCCCCGCTGTGGCTTTTGTCCGCACTGGCGCCGGGACAAAGACTCTCATGCCCACGCCGCCGACTTCGACGATGAGGGCGTTCTCTTCAACGTGTGAAACTTCTCCGCGTAAGGTTGCGATCATGTTCGTATTTTACCGTAATAACATGCAGGGGCGACGGATAGACTTCTGGTGCATTATTCGTATCGTGCTGTGTTTAGGTGGGTGATGGCGACAGCCAGCGCGTCGGCGGCATCGTCGGGTTTGGGAATCTTTTCCAGTTGCAGGAGCGTCCGCACCATTTCCTGCATCTGACGTTTTTCGGCAAAGCCGTATCCTGCCACAGCTTGTTTGACTTCGTTGGGACTGTATTCGTATATGTCCATCCCTGCCTTTTGAAGCGCCAATAGGACCACGCCGCGGGCTTGTCCTACTGCAATGCCGGTGGTGACGTTCCTCGAGAAGAACAACTTTTCCACTGCGGCGGATTCCGGCTTGTGCTTTTTCAGGATCTTGTTGAGATCGTCGTAGAGCATTTCCAGCCGTGCGGAGGGAGTCGCCTCTTTCGGCGTGAGAATCACCCCATAGTCCACAGCGACCAGCTCCCCGTCTGGCATGAGGCGCACGAGTCCGTAGCCTGTGGTTGCGGTACCGGGGTCAATTCCGAGGGCGAGTGTCATATATCCATTTTAACCACAAAGGACACGAAGTTCACAAAGGAAAACCCTTCGTGTTCTTCGTGCCCGTCGTGGTTAATGTTCTTATGCGTTTTCGAGAGCCGCGAGCGCTTCGTCGGACATCTTCACGTTGTGATAGACGTCCTGTACATCGTCGAGCTCTTCGAGGTTTTCGATGGCTTTCATCACGGAGAGGGTCTCTTCCACGTTGACGTCGATCTCCTGTTTGGGCACCATGCGCAGACCGGCTTCATCCGGCTGGACGCTGGCTTTTTGCAGCGCATCGAGGATGGTCTTGAACGCATCCACGGGACCGAAGATTTCGATATCTTCGCCGCCGTCGACGACATCATCCGCGCCCGCTTCCACGCCCAATTCAAAGGCTTTGTCGAAGCTCAACATGCTGGACGGGAATGAGAAATAGGATTTGTGCTCGAACTGCCAGCCGACCGCTCCCGCTTCCGCCATGTTGCCGCCGGATTTGCTGAAGATGTGGCGGACATCAGAAATGGTGCGGTTGCGGTTGTCGGTGACGCAGGAGACCATCAGGGCAGAGCCGTGCGGACCATAGCCTTCGAGCATCAGTTCTTCGAACACGGCGGCGTCTTTGTCCTCGCCGGTGCCTTTCTTGATGGCACGCTCGATATTGTCCTTGGGCATGTTCTCGCCGCGGGCTTTTTCCACAGCCAATCTCAAGCGGAAGTTGCTGTCGGGGTCGCCGCCTTCGCGTGCGGCAATGGTGATCTCGCGGGCGAGACGGGTGAAAATTGCGCCGCGTTTGGCATCTGCCACCCCTTTTTTGCGTTTAATAGTGGACCATTTTGAATGACCAGACATGTCGTTCTCCTTCAGAAAATAACCGTATTTGGTTGGGAAATTTAAAAATTAGGCGGCAAAATTATACCATCGGGTCATCGCAGATTCGTCACATCGCGCGGCTTAAGATTGCGTCCGCTGATCCATGCGCCGACGGCTGTGGCGAGGACAGAGAGAAGAAAACTGAGGAGGAACGCCGCTTCGAACCGCCCCGAAAAGATGACATTCAGGATGAGCCTATCCAGATTGAGCACGCTCAACCGAAAGGATTCGGGCAGGAACAAGCCGAGGAGCAGACCCAGAAATGCGCCAAACGCCATGCCTGTATAAGCGCCGATGCTGACCCCGCCAGTCGTCCCTGCGGTGCGGACGGTGATTGCGCCTGTAAGGGAGCCGGTGACGACACCGATCACGCCTCCAACTACGCCGCCGAACTGGATGCCGCTCCATGAGCCGCTCAGAACGCCCGTGGCTGCCCCAAGGATGACGCCAAAGACAAGTCCCAGCCATGCGCCGAACAAACTGCTTTTCAAATAAAGTTCGTTGTTCACGTTTTTAAACTCCACTTCTAATTTGGTGACTGATATTTTAGCTGTGAATTTTCAAAAAATTAGGGTTCCAGAAAATGGAGAATGTCCGTCATAGAAGATAAAGAAACCCTTCATCGCAGAGATCACAATTCTTTCTCAAAGTTAAAATAAGTCCGCCAATCTTCGCAAAAAAACAAAAAATCCGCGCGAATTTGCGGAGATTAGCGGATAAGAATCTCTGAGTTTCAGGCTTTGAGAAGACCATGACAGAGATCACAGAGGTCACGGAGAAAAACAAAGGTGAATCTCTAGGAAGCCGTCTCTTAAAGGCTTTTTGGACACGGACAACACGGATTTTCACTGGTCTTTGCGGAAAAACCTGTTTTGTCCGTATTTTCCGTGAATTCCGTGTACAAAGATGAGGCTTAAGAAACACTCTCTAATATCTCCATGCCTTTGTGGTTTGATTTTGGCTTTTGCAGGAAATTTAATCAATTAACATAATATGTGACCGCGAGCTTTTCACTCCCCCAGAAATTAAATCAGATACAATCGGGGAACCAAACCAATATCGGAGTTGAAATGATAGATCCGGAAACAAACGAAGATTTTGACGAACGCCCTGTTTTCAATGAAGAGATCGATACGGAAGCCATTGAAACCTCCGTCCGCGCGATGCTGGCAGCTTTTGGCGAAAACCCGGACCGTGAAGGGTTGGTCAACACGCCCAAGCGGGTCGCGCGCATGTACCCCGAACTGTTGAGCGGATACCGCACCGACGTCGAAAAACTGGTCAACGGCGCAGTCTTCAACGTGACCTATGACGACATGGTCATCGTGCGCGACATCGAATACTTTAGTTTATGCGAACATCACATCCTGCCGTTCATGGGACGCGCGCATGTGGCGTACATCCCGAACAGCCAGGTACTTGGTCTTTCGAAAATCCCCCGCATCGTGGATATGTTCTCCCGCCGCCTGCAGGTGCAGGAACGCATGACCCGTCAGATCGCGGATTTCATCAACGACCTGCTCCATCCCCAGGGAGTGGCGGTGGTCGTCGAAGGTTTGCATCTTTGCGCGATGATGCGCGGCGTTAGAAAACACGATGCCCGCATGACAACTTCCACCATGCTGGGCACTTTCCGCAAGAGTATCAACACCCGCCAGGAATTTTTGGATCACCTCAACCGCGGCGCGGAGCCTCTGCGGATCTAGAATCCGCGGGAGAGAGCAGCACATCCTCCCGCTTTCGCATCCATACCTGACCTTTCAACTGCTCGGCGAATTGGGCAAGCCCCACGCTGTTGGCTGGATGTTTAAAACCCGGCAATATTTCCGCCAGCGGCACGACGACAAAAGCATATTCCCAAAAATCTGTATTGAGCGGACGTTCATCGTAAAGCACAATATCAATGTCGATGGTGCGTGGCGCATTCTTCTCGGAACTGCGCACACGTCCCAGCTTTGATTCGATGGGGCGAATCACTTTTTCCTTGAATTCGACAGGCGCGAGCGGAGTGATGAACAGGATGCAGGCATTCAGGAAATTCGGTCCATCGAAGCCGACCGATTCCGATTCCCATACCGAAGACACAGATACGACCTTCCCCTCTTCACGCAGCATTTCAACAGCTTTTGGAAGATGAGTTTCCGCGCCGATATTCGAGCCGAGGCTCAGGTATATGCGATGGGTTTCATTCATCACGCTTGCGTTCCACCTCCACGCCCACGGATTTGGCGAACCGAACCGCGCCGGGCTTTTCCACACGCACAACAACTTTTCTTACCAACGGCGTTTCGAGGCATAACTTCGCAAGATCGTTTGCCAGTGCCTCCACTGTGAGGCGTTTGGCGGTCTCGGCATGAGTCTGCACCTTCTTTGCCAGCGCGCTGTAATCCACGCAGTCGTTGATATCATCCGTTTCGGCGGCGCGGGTGGTATCGGTGTAAACCGTGATATTGATGAGAATATCCTGCTGCTTCTCACGCTCCCAATCGCGGATACCGATAATGCCGCGCACCAATAGATCTTTGATGAATACTTTGTCCATAAATCTCCTATGATGTCATTGCGCTTCGTCTTGCTGCCTTCCCTCGCAATGACAAAATTAAATTAAATGCCTGCCGCCGTCCACGTGGATGATCTCGCCGGTAATGTAAGCGGGACCGGATAACAGAAACAGAAGCGCATCTTCGACTTCGTTCGCCTCACCCCACCTTTGAGCTGGTACAGCCTCGATGACCTTATCCTTCGCGGACGAATTATCCGCGGGCGGCAGGATCGCGCCCAACGCCAGCCCGTTGACGGTGATGCGTGGCGCGAGCGCAGCCGCCAACGACTTGGTCATCGCCGCAAGCGCGGATTTGGTGACGGTGTAAGGGAAGTGGTCCGCGCTAGGGCGGAGGGCGCGCCAGTCGAGAATGTTGACGATGCGCCCTGATATATTGTCATCGCCGCCGGAGACGGCAGCTTGAGCAATGGATTTTGCAAACGCCTGACTTAATAAGAACGGCGCAGTCAGATTGATGTTGAGGTGATTGTTCCAATCGCCGAGGGATGTCTCCTGCATGGAGAGCGGTTCGAAGATGGAGGCGCTGTTGACCAATCCGTACAGCGGACTCAGTTCATTGGCGCGTTCGATTAATTGCGATGCGTTTTCAGGTTGGGAGAAGTCTGCAGGGAGGATCCAGGCTCGGCGTCCGAGTGAGGCGATCTCGTCTTTGACAGATTCCGCCTCGGCGGGCGAGTGTCCGTGATGGATGATGATGTCTGCACCGGCGCGTCCACAGGCAAGGGCGAAGAGACGCCCCAAACGGCGGGCAGAACCCGTAATCAGAACGGTTTTTCCTCTCAGATCGGTCATTAAATTGATTTTATCATTTTCAAAACCTGACAAGGTTTATCCTATTCTTGACTCTCTTTTTTGGTGGTGATAACATGAATTGAACGTTATCGCGATTGCAGATGTTTTGTGTTCCTACAATTTATTGAGAAAGGTGCAAAAGCATGACCAGTGATCAAAACGTGCCGGTTTATACAGGGGATATTGCCAAGCAGCAGGTCGACCCTTCCAGTGAATACTCGCAGGAAAATCAGGAAATCACTTTTTCAGACGAACAACACGCCATTTGGGCGGACTTGTTCGCGGGTGTTTACAAGTCTTATTTAACGGAACATATTTGCAAAGAGTGGCGGACGGGCATGGGACTTCTGGAACTGGACCCGAAGCACATCCCGACCTTGAAGCATCTTGTTGACCATATCACGCCGCGCACGGGCTGGCGCATCGAGCGGACCGTTGTGCGGTATACGCTTGCAGACGATTGGTACAAGAAATTTGCCCAGCGCATTTTCCTCATCACCGATTATTTGCGGACGCGCGACCAGATGGAGTTCACGCCCGAGCCGGATATGTTCCACGATATTTTCGGTCACCTGCCGTTCCTGACGCAGGAATTTTATGCGCGCATCGAAGACAAGTTTGCGCCTGCCTATTTGAAGGCAACGCAGGAGGAGCGCGAGGTTATCAAGCGGTTGGCATGGTATAGCACCGAGTTCGGTCTGGTGGTACAGGACAACCGCTTTACTGTCTTTGGCGCGGGGATCATTTCCGGGCGCAAGGAATTGACGCGCACCATCATGGAGTTCTACCGCCTCGGGCGTGACAACGTCATCGACTATACCCGCGATATCTATGGGCAATTGGAGCAGCAGTTTCTCGAGAAGAAGAAAGACCTGTTTCGCATCATAGACGGGGTGAACGCGCTCCATCAAAAGGGACAGATGTCCTCTGAGTCGATGGGCTGGAACGTGGTGCAATTGATGTATGAAGACCTCCGAATCGAAACGACAGGCATCTTTGGCGGAGAGGTCATCATTGTGCCGTTCAATATCGAGACGATCGCGCGCATCCCAAAGACGGTCTACGCCTTCAACCCGATGCTTTTCGTCTGCCGGTCACTGGAAGAAATGGATGAGATTCTCGACTCATATTTGAAGCCCATTTCGCAGCGGACGTAGTTCGTCTTTCATTATTTACGGATTTGAAACTCCCGCGGCTCTTAAGACCCCGGGAGTTTTTTACCGCAGGTTGAAAAAACTCATAAATTCGCTACAATGGAAGCAATGTGTTTGATTAATTAAGAGGAGAGAACATGGCTGCAATCTATAATTTCCAATGGCAGAACCCCATTTTACTCAAGGATATCTACCCGATGCGCATACAGAAACTGCGCGACTTCCTTATTTACTACAAGGAAGCCGACCTGTGGGCGGAATATAAGGATAAGGATATTTCCACGCTTTCGGCAGATGTGAAAGAGTATGAAAACGGCATGGACATGGCGCGCGCCGCGGAACTCAAGGCATACCTCAGCTTGAAGAATTATTTCATGACGAAGGACGTCAAGGGCTTTTTCGTCCAATACAGCCCGATCGAAGAGGAAGCTCTGGCGTTGATCCAGAAGAACCACGATCTCTTCATTTCCGCCTGGCCCAAGGATATTCGCGGTGAGCGCGGATTTGTCCAGATGCGCATTCAGTCGTTCATAACCCAGTTGGGATTTTTGCGTGACCGCATCCGCTATTTGCAGCGCCAGCTCGAAGGGATGCTGCCCGATCACCCCAACCGTCCCAAAGTGGAAGCGGAATACAACCTCAAGAACGGGTCCGCGCTGCCGATGGTGTTGGAGGAAATGGAAAAACTGCGCGAGTTCGACGCGACCTATGACAAGCTTGGCGGTCCGAAACTGGAATGGTACAAGCTCACCAAAGCCGACCCGAACTATAAGGTCACCGAAGAGGAATTTCTCGTCAACTACGACCCGAAGATTCCGGTCACGGTCAAGGACATCGTCCGCTTGAAGGTGGAGCAGTACACCAAAACTCTCGAAGACAAGGATCAATATCAACTGTTGGCGGATATCCGCGCGCGGTTCGAAAAGGAGCCGAAGCGCTTCCCGCTTTGGCTGCAATACATGATCGTCCATTTTTCGGGGATGCGATACAAATCCGCGCATGGGTCGTGGGCAGACCCCAAAGACCTGCTCGTCCGATTGAAACTCGACGAGGTCAAGAAAGCTCAAGCCGCTCTCAGCGATGCGGACGTGGCTGCGAAATGCGCGGAAAAGATCGCCCAATACGACGGGAACGACCCGAACAAACCCGCGCTTGCCAAAGCGACCGATAAAGCCTGGAAGGATAAAGTCGCTTTGCATATGCAGGGCGTCAGAGCCAACGGACCGAAGACCAAACGCGCCGGTCTTGAGTCCTTGGTGCAGGAAGAGGCTCGGTACGAGTTCATGACCTTAACCACCGACCAAGCCCTGGCGAAGTTGGCGGCGATGAAGTCCCAATTCCCGGCATGGGCGTGGAAGTGGATCGTCATGCTTACCCAGTTGCGGGTCAATAATGTCACGGCAGACGGCTGGGAGACGTTCACTCCCGAAGAGGATAAAACGCGCTTCGCCGACCTGAACCTGTATCCGATCCTGAGCAAATGGGCGACCGACAACACCGGTATGTGGCGCCCCGAACACGGACGCACGCAGGAGATCATCGTCACGCGTGCGGTCTGCAATGAGACTGCCGAACACTCCCAGCACATTCGCGGACATCTCCCTCCCGGCGGTCTGACCGATAACGCCGCCCGCTATGTGAAACTTGCTGCCGCGAAAACGCCCGATGTGTATTTCCTGCATCCCACCGGCGCGGAAAATTACACCCAGGGCGCGAGCATCTTTTGGCTGAGATATGTCAACAGCCAGCCGAGTCAGTGGCAGGTGCCGAAGCCGACGCAAGACTCGAACGGTGTGGGCTTGGTCCCAGCCGAATATCTTGGCAAGCGTCCGCAGCCCAAAGGCGGAAAGAACGCCGCTCCCGTTCCCATCCCGTGGGAGTATAAAGGCGGAGGATTTACCCGCACCCGCACCACCGTTGACGCGGATAAAAAGAAGAGCACCCAAACTCAATGGCTGCGTTGGATCCACGAAGCGACCGTCATCGAAGTGGTCGACATCGCCGACGGCACATACGTTTACACTTTCGAAACCTCCCTGCCCGACGATTTCCGCGGCACCTCCTGTCTTGGCATTTTCCGCAACACCCTGCGTTGGAATCTCGACGACGGCACCGAAGATAACTACAATCGTTCGTTTGTCGGTTATGTGCCTGAAGGAGAAGTTCCGCTCGATCACGTCAAGCCGTTGATGGATTGGAACAAACTTATTCTGAAATGATCAAGTAGGTCACGCATCATGCGTGACCTACAAATTTTATGCGCAAATTCACTTTTATCGAATCATCCCTGCTGCTCGGTCTGGTCATCGGCTTTCTCGCGTTGTGCCTGCTTATTGGCTATGCAGTGATCGTTGTTGCGAATGGGCCTGTGGGAACACCCACGCCCGAGCCGTTTCTGACTCTCATTGCCCCTCCCACCGCCGAGACGTTGATTCTCCCTACTGACTCTGCCGCGCCTCTTTCGACCCCCAGCCTGATTCCAACCATTGAATTTATCCCCACGCCGAACCCTTCCTTCAACGACACCCCGCCGCCGAGCGGAAAGATCGCTTTCGCCTGTTACGTGAATCAGATCGACCAGATCTGTCTGCTCAACGCCGATGGCAGCGGACGCAAACAGCTCACCAATTTCAAAGCGACAGCGTTCTACCCGTCCGTTTCACCCGATGGACAGACCATCTTCTTCTCTTCCCGTGAAAGCGGAAATTTCGAGATCTATTCCATTGATATCAATGGAGATAACCTTCAACAACTGACGAAGAATATTGGCTCACTCTACGCGCCTGAACTTTCCCCAAATGGCGAATGGGTGGTCTTCACCAACAACGGCAATGGTCTCTGGCTGATGAAGCCCGACGGAAAAAATCCACACGCGCTCACCACCAAGGACGATATCGACCCGTCATGGTCACCCGATGGTTCGATGATCTCCTTTGCATCGTCGCGTGCAGGCGCACGTCAGTTATTTGTAATGAATGCCGATGGCACGGACATTCGTCAGGTCACCAACCTCAACAACATGGGCGGACGCAACACCTGGTCGCCAGACAGCACAAAACTGGCTTTCTATCGCGGACCGCAAGGTGACCGTAACATCTATGTCATCAACGTGGACGGCACCGGCTTGGTCAAACTCACCAATGGCGGCGACAACCTCGGACCTTCCTGGTCCCCCGACGGCAACTGGATCGCCTTCACCTCCTTCCGCGACGGTAACAACGAACTCTACATCATCCACCCTGACGGCACAGGACTGACCCGATTAACGAACAACCCCGTCTCCGATTGGCAGCCGAGATGGGGAAGATAAGGTAAAAAAAAGCCCTGCCAATTCGGCAGGGCTTACTCGTACCTTACAAAAAGAACTAGGGATTAGGGGCAGAATGGATAATAGTATGCCGGACCAGCAGGAACTGTCCCGCCGCAAGCGCCAGTTACGTCTTCAAAGAATACAACCCAAGCGCCATAGATATCCTCCTGTGGGTAATCGTAAAAGGCTTCTTGTCCTTCGTGGGCAGGTTCATCCTGGCAAATCGGACCAAAGTCTGTCCATTGGTAACCAGTGAAATCCCAATAATCCCAGGCGCTGTAGCAATAGGTTCGGTTATATTGCTCAGGCATTTCAGTCCAGAAGCGTGAGCCGCCAAATCCCACTACTACGTTTTGTCCGCCCACCTTCTTGGAGGTGTGGCAAACAACCGTGGTGGCATCCTGCTGAACGCAGTAGAGCGGATAGGCATCTCCACCTTCCACCTGCACAAAACCGCCGTTGAGTTCAGCTTCTGAGAACTCGCCAGTGACCTGGAAGGTGAATGTGGGTCCTGCGCCATTATTCTGGACCTTGACCAGTTGGAGCGCAGAGCCAGCGAAGACCGTGGTGGTGGTCAGCGCAAGCAGAACGAGCAAAACTAATATTGAAGAAAAAGCGCGTTTCATATTGTGGTACTCCCTTTTACTGTGGTTTGACAATGTACTTACAAATCAAATTATATTTATGCGGAGAAATTCCACAATAGCTTTTTGATGACCTGTTGGTAAATTGCAAACTGTTATTAAAGAGTTTGTGGATAAAAATTGTTTTGTTTATTTTACGTCAAATATCATCATCTTTTATTATCAGCGTGGGTTTATAATGCGGCTTATGCAATATCCAATGGGAGAATATAGTAATGACTTCAACGCGAATGCTGATCTATGTCCTTGTCAGTTTTAGTTTGGTTTTTATTTCATGTACTGCACAACAGGTTGGCTCCACTACCACGCCGGATATTCCAATGCCGGTTGAAACTTTTACTTCAACTCCCGCTTCCGTTTCCACTGATCAACCTGTGCGGCAGCCAACAATGTTGGCAACCTCGAATGGTTCGATCATTTACGATGATACGAAAAACATCGTTTCTGTAAATCCGGATACGGGCGAAACCCAGGTGCTGATCTCCCGCGATGAACTGAAATTTATACTAGGGGAGGATAAGTCCGGCGAATCCTATACTTATGGCTATGAAAAGCCGATCAAGATCGATCTCTCACCTGACTTAAAAAAAGCATACGTTTCGATCTGCGCATCTCTTGATAATCGTCTTCGTTGTATTTTCGAAGATTACATATATACCCTCGAAGATAAATCTGCGATCAAATTGCCAATGCCGCCAGATACATACGGTGTGTATTGGAAGTGGTCCCCCGACGGGACGAAACTCGCCGGAGCCGCGTGGACATACGTCGCTGCCGCTTATCAGTTGACTCGCTTCTATTCGGTTGGAAGCGACGGTGCAGCGCTTCAATCGATCGACTCTGTAAACAATGGTCGTTGGCAGATCGTCTGGCATCCCGGTAGCAAGGTTATTTTACCAATGACTTTTATCACCAATTTTCAATTGCTCTATGCCGACGGTTCGAAGCAGGAAGATATTCCTATTGAAGGATTGGAGTGGGACGACCGGATCGAGTGCCTCGCTTTTTCACCGGATGCCGCCCAAGCTGCATTCATTATCCGGCGCGACTTGCCTAGGGACCATGACTGGCTCTATGTCACCCGTTCCAACTTTACCGGGCTTTCCCTGTTGACAGAATATGATATCGACTCGCGTTACAACTGCAACATTGGTTGGTCGCCGGATCAGAGTTTTATTCACATTGGGTACGAATCTGACTCCAGGGCAGAGACGGGTCAGGCGGATACGAATGGCACACTCCCGCCAATGGATAAAGTGGTTAATGTTCAAACTGGCAGCCCGGTGGAAACGCCCGAGAATACACACATCTGCGGCTGGTCACCCGATGGAAATTTATTGTATGAAAACAAAAGTTTTGCTGGTGTGGAGGGCGGTGTGGATTTACTCGATCCGGTGAGCGCTGAACAACCTGTCAGCCTTCCGGCAGGTATGGGTGATGTGGTTCAACACTGCCCGATCCAATGGCTGAAAGAAGACCCTGGGCTGAACATCCCCGTGGGGCTTCCCTCTCCCAATGCATGTCACCCCGGAGAGGCAAGGACGGATGAAGATGAATCGGCGGCAAGTACGCTTCCACCTGTCTTCGATATTACCGAGGCATCTTCCTCATTAAGCGGTGAAACATTGACAGCAGTATTTACCATGAGAGAAGTTACCAAAGACCTTGCCCAATACGCCACCCCCGGGGTTACAAATTTCTTCAATGGATGGGATGTTCTTATCGATATAGACAATAACCTGTTGACAGGAGATCAATATGGAACGGAGTACCGTTTTTCTGTTGCCGTACGCCCTGAAAGTGCAGGCACTCCTGCGGCTATGGGCAGTGCTCTTTTACAGTATGACCCAACTGTCAGCGGCTCCTATTTGAAAAAAGGTAATGTCCAGATCGAATTGAGCGAAGACGATAAAACCCTTACATTGATAGGCGATATTCCGGGGATAACCTCTGATGCGCGCATCGTCTTTTTGTCCCGTGTGATGAACAATGTTACAAATTCTGTTATAGGAGATCATCTTTGTGATTGATGAGTTTTGGTATTATGCGCTTCCAAAGTTTATAACGACGTAACCCCCATTTGAGCTATTTGAAAATATACATGCTCAATTTCCACCCAAGGTGGGGAAGATAGATACAAAAAGCCTTTCCATTCTAGGAAAGGCTTTTCTGATTCTTCAAAATGTTTCTTATGCCATTATTGCAAGGTAATAACCTTCACCTGGGTTGCTCCAGTTGCGATCATACCCGCCGCAGCTTCCGCTGGGACCGCAAGGGAAATCGTCAATGCCGTCTTCTGAGAAGATATACCAATTGTCGAATGGAAAAGCAGGGGATGATCCATAATAATCATTGCCATTCACGGCGGGCTCATCCTGACAATGAACACCCCGATTCATCCATTGCCAGTACCCTGCGTCATATTCTTCCTTGGTGAGAGGCTCGTAGACGTTATAGCAATACTGCCTGACCTTTTCCTCAGGGACGACAGTCCAGAATTTGGAGCCGCCGAAGCTGACGACTACATTTTGTCCGCCCGCTTTTTTGGAGACGTGGCAGACTACGGTGGTCTCGTCCTGTTGAGCGCAGTGGAGTTGATAGGAATCCCCGCCCTCGACTTTCACGAAGCCGCTTTCCAGTTCGCTTTGTGAAAACTCGCCGCTCACGCGGAAGGTGAAGGAGGGACCACTGCGGTTATTGTTCACACCGACCAGTTCCACAACCGACCCGGCAAAGGCAGACCCTGCTGTAGTTGCCAGCAAGGTCAACAAAAGCAGAAGAGTGAATAACGACTTCTTCATATTGATTATTCCTTTCATATTCAAATCATCAGGCAGGGAAAAAATTACTTCATCTAGTGTATGCAGCCGGTTCCGCGCAAGCAATGGGGGAAACCATGTAAAGCTTGAAGGTATTAACAGGTATCCTGATCCCAAGCTGAAAATTGACTTTAGTTCCCTGCGCTGATGTTTTATGTCCGCCCATTACAGAAGTTTGTTATCTTCCGAAATCCACCACGATGTAATCCCCGTACGAGCCATTTGAATAATAGGCGTACCCGATGCCCATTTCCGTGGATTTGGCGTTGAGGATGGCGTCGCGATGGACCTGGTCGCTCATCCACCACGATATCGCCGCCTGCGGACCGCCCCCGCCGTAGATGATCTCTTCGGTGAATGCACCGCCATACCCGGCAGAAAGCACACGCCCATACGGGGATGAACCGTCCGAGCCGGTGTGGCTGATACTGCTATTGCAAGCCATATCGGCGGCGTGGGCTTGGGCGGCATTCGTCAACAAGGGATTGACGGTCAAAATGGACAGACCGGCGTTGGTCCGCTCGTTGTTGATGAGATTGGCGATTTGGTTGACGTAATCATTGTTGGTGGACGCGTTGCAGTTCGCGCTTCCGCCTGTGGATGCGGATGGTGAGTTCACGCTGCCGGATGTGGTCGGCTGTATGGTCGTCGCTCCGTTGCCGACGGTGATCTTGACCCAAAACGTTTTTTCGGTGCCAATGGGAACGTCCCTGCCGTTCGGGTTGTTCAGGGTGAAGTAACCAGTGTAGGAACCGTCCGCTGAGGGGGCGGTCAGATCCACCGAGACTAGGACAGACTCCTTGATAAGCGTATCCGCTATCGGCGCGGAAAGAGGCGCAGCCATCTGGTCACCTGCGGCAAACTTGAGGGTGTATCCATACCACGGGCAGGTCCCGTTGTTGATGAATTCCCATGTCTTCGTGAAGGTCTCGCCGGGCTGCATTTTTGTTCCGTCGGGAATCGTCACATCGCGGACGAGGACGGCGCTGTCTTTGCAGTTCGGGTCGATGGTGACGACGAATGTTGGGGTGGAGGTGATTGCCGGAGTGGCGGTCAGCGTGGGCGGCACGTACCCAACTTTGGTCGGCGGAAGTGTTGCGGTGACAAAGTCCAGCGGAACGGGCGTGCTGGGTTCGTCCACATCCACTGAAATGCAGGCGGATAAAAGAACGGCGAGCGTGAGCAGGATAAAAAATTTTTTCATTGAGTGAATATATTTTGGGTTAGAACATCATCATCTGCCGGGTGGATTTTTCCACCGGGTCGCTGGCGATCTGTTCGTTGAAAGTTTCGCGCGTCAGAATGGGCAGGGTTGCGATACTGCGCAATAGACGATATTTGACGATGTGATATTTCTTCAATCTCTCCCTGAGAGACGGATCGCGTTCCTGTTTATAGGCTGCCAATGCGGCGCGCCCGCCGGGGATGACGATGACGGTTTGTTCGTCGGCATATTCCAACGCGCGGTGGACCAACGCCGAAGCCAGAATATAAAACTTGCGCACGGGCTTTCCGTTTTCCAACCAACTGTATATCTTTTCGTCTTTTGCGGATTTATAGTCGAGCCGCGTGCCGATGTCATCGAGCAGGGCGAAGATGGTTTTCAATTCTTCGCGCCGCGCCGAGGCAACGTCTTCTTTTCGCAGCGACCAACTCCCACCGTCCTTTTCAGCATACGAGTTCAACACCGCATAGATCAACCCTTTGGACGGCGTCATCAATCCGGTGAATTTTTGATTGACCTCTTCTTCCACTTCGAGAAAGATGACAGTCGGATTCTTTTGCAGATAGGTGACAATAGCCACTTCAACCTTATCGGATAGCGATTCGCTCCCTTTCACGGGAGAAGCTGACAGCCCCCACATGCCTGTGTCCACGCCTTCGCCGGTCGAGAAATGCTCGAACTCGTCGCTTTCCCGCAGCGCCTGCTCCATTGCTGTTTGCGTCTTTCGCATGGCGAGATCGAATTCGTCTTCCGTTTGTTTGAGCGCATTTGATTCGACAAGTGCAATCAATCCCGCCGTATGAAGGTGTAAATATCCTGCCGGTTCGCCGCGCGCCGATAAAAATTCGCGCATGGCTTTTCGAATCTTCTCTATATTTATTGGAGAAGGCTTCGGCTTTTGTCTGCTCTTCCAGATGATTTGCGCCGGGTCGTGCTGAGTCCGCAGGGCGATACTTTCCAAAGTAAAGCCAGCCGCCTGCGCGGCAGTTAGCGCCGACGTAATGAACGGCGCTTCCGGTTCGGTCATCACACCAAAGACGGGCAGACCGTCCGCAAGTAATTCATTCAAATGATCGAACATTGCGTATGTAGCCGTCGCGTTCCATGCCCAGTCATATCGTCTGCGGCGCAGGGCAACCTTATACGGCTCCACCGCATCCTTGCCCCACAGCCATCCCGCCCACAAAGCGGACAAAGTCCAAAACGCCTGATTGGGTCTTGGGATGGAACCAATGACAGCCGAGATCGGAATCTCTCGTTTGACTTCATGCGCAAGGTCTTTGAGACGACCTTCATAGATGCAGATGCCGCCAGTCTCCGGGACTTTCCTGGGCCACGCTTCCACCGGGACCGTTGAGCCTGATTCAGCAAACATGGCGACTCCACGCTCGAGCACGGTCCACAGATTGTCCTCGCGGAATTGATTTGGCGTGCTCAACGACTTCGGTCGCGGACGTTCCGCCGGATGCGCCCAAAGCGAGTTGCCTGCATCACAAGCCAATAAGACAAGCGCCGTCATTGCGCGGCGGCGTATTGGGGAAAGATTTAATCCATCCAGCCGGTTGAGGATCGTGCTCAACGCATACAGCGGACGCGGCGCATAGTGTTCGATGGCTTCTTCGGCATAGACGCGGTCTTCATCTTTCAAGGAGACCACGCGCTCGAACAGACGTGTACGGTGCAGTGCATCGGTAGCGGCGATCTTTTTGGCGCGTTCCTTGTCCTCTTCTGTGGTGATACGTTCCCCAGAGTCTTTGCAGTGCGGACATTCATATATCTTCGCATACGGCACATCCGCGCCTTTGCGCCAGAGGAAGGCGGAGGCGGGAATCTGTTTTTCGCAATTTTCGCAGGTTGTGGTGTAAAGGGAACGTAGATGGACTTCGAGCCGTTCATCCCCCTTTTTGACAGCGCCCAAGTCAGCGAGCGCGGCGGTGAATTCCGTTTGAGGCGGCGGGTTGGCGAAGATCTCAAGCAAAAAACGCGTGATGGGATTATTCGCCGTGACGAGTACGCGGTATCCGCTGCGGGCGGCTTCGAGCACAAGCTTCGGCGAGAATCCGAATGGGTCGAGCAGCCAGTTACTGGTCAGCGTTTGATGCGAAAGCCACGCCGAAATAACACCGTCTTCCAGCGCGGGTAAAAAGCGCGAGAGCGGTCCAGAGTCTGCGGGTTTGAATCCGGGAATATAAGGTTGAGATTCCATTTCACGCCAGCGCTTTGCTGATGGCTTTACGCGGGGTGGCATGCAGGTCTATTTCGATGGCGGAAAGCAAAATTTGGATCGCAAGGATGACCGCAAGGGTCGGCAGGATGACCGTGCCCGTTGGCGCAGGGATTCCGATCTTTGCATATTGGATCCATTTGATTGTGCCGAAGATCAATCCAAATAAAAGCAGCGGGATGCCCGTTAGTAGATAAATGGACATCATCGAAAAATCGAAGATGAAATATCTGAGGATCATGCGCCGAAAGAACGTGTTGACGAGTTTGTATGGGAATTCGAAAAGCACGCGGCGAATGGATAAACTGGAAATCTCATTGCGGTAGCGCGCCGGAATGGTCACATCCTGCACGACGGCGCCCAGGAGATACAAACGCGAAAGCATGGAGGTTTCGAAGTAATAGCTTTTATCGATCTTGTCGAGCGGGAGCTGTTTTAGCAGTTCTGTGCGGATGGCGAAATACCCGTTGGTTGGGTCGAAGATGTTCCAGTAGCCGGTGGCGGCTTTGGTGAGAAAGCTCAGCCCCAGATTGCCGACCCGCCGAATCAGCGGCATTTGTTGCAGAGACGCAAAATCGCGGAAACGATTTCCCTTGGCGTAATCGGCTTCGCCTGCGATCAGGGGCGTGATCAAGGCAGGGATGTACTGCGGGTCCATCTGACCGTCGCCGTCCAGTTTGATGACGATCTCCGCGCCGAGTTCAAGCGCCTTTTTGAAGCCGGTGACCATCGCTCCGCCCACGCCTTGATTTGCCTCGTGGCGGATGAGGAGGATGCGTCGGTTCCGTTTGGCGGCGGCAGCTACGAGGTCCGCGCTTGAATCGGGCGAAGCGTCATCAACGACAATAATATGTCGGACAAATGAAGGAATTCCATTTAGAACGGAAACGATCTCATTTTCCGTTTTAAAGGAAGGAATTACCACGGCGATTTTGAATTTCGAGAAATTCATCCTTAAGATTGTAATCGAAAAGGTGATAGAATTTCCGCAAGGAGATTACATGCCTACCGGGGAACGCGTCCTCATAGTTGATAACGACCCAGATAGTGCCGATTTGATCGGAAGACAAGCCCTTCAGCCATTGGGATATAAAGTGACGATGATGGCTGAGGCTGGTTCAGCGATTAAGTTCGCGGTTCAGACTCCCCCAGACCTGATCATTGCTAATATAAATTTGCCCGGTTTGAGCGGAAAAGACCTGTTGGCGGCGCTTTCTTCCCAAAACATTAAATCTCCCGTCATTGTGCTTGCCGAAAAAGGACAGGAACACGATGCCATTCAGGCATTCCGCCTCGGCGCCACAGACGTTATGTTCTGGCCCCTGCGCGACGCTGAAGTGGTTTCGATCGTCGAACGCGCCCTGCGCCAGACGCAGGAAGCGCGTGAACGGCAGAAGCTCGACCGTCAATTAAAGGCGACAAATAACGAACTGCAAAAACGCCTGCGCGATATGACCACCATCCTTTCGATCGCGAAGGCGGTTACCTCGGTCACCGACCAGCGCTACCTGTTCGACCGCATCCTCGAAAGCGCCGTGCAATTGGGCGAGGCGGATATGTGCTGGTTGATGCTGCGCGAGGATAAGGGAAATGTTTTCCTGCTGCGCGCCCAGCGCGGGCTGCCGGCAGTCTGGTCGAAGAAGATGAATATGCAATTGGATGACGGCATCAGCTCGCTGGTGGCGCTTTCCGGTGAAAGCCTGTTTATGAACGGCTCCCCGTTGCAGAAGTTCAAGATTGCCTCACTTGGAAAATCAGCCGGTGTGGTGCCGATCAAGATCAAGAACGAAGTGATCGGGCTGATGATCGTGGTGCGCAAGAATGACATCGAATTTTCGCGGGATGCCCAGACCATGCTTGAAGCCATGGCGGATTATGCCTCCATTTCCCTTGTGAATGCGAGATTATTCCGCGCCATCGAGCAGACGGCGGAAAACGCACGGGTGGGTGAAAAGAATCGTTACGCTTCTCTTGGTGCGTTGCGAAAAACCATCCGCGATGAGGTTGATGCCGCGGTGTATCCGCTTAATCTTGTGCTGACAGAAATGCCCGGCACGCTGACGCCTGACCAAAAGAAGGCACTCGAAACGGTGCGGGCTGCTTTACAGCGGCTGGCGCATTCGTCTGAAAATACGATCACGACTCTAAAATAGGAGGAAACTCCAATATACCAATGGCGAAACAAGACCTTATTCTGCTTGCAATGAACTCATCCCCGACCCTGGATCTCATGGCGCGGGTATTGCAGGCTTCGGAGTTTGAGACTGCCATTGCAAATGACCATCAAGCTCTTACGAAATCTGCCCATGAAGCCATTCCGGCATTGATGATCGTGGAGGAGAAATTCGACAATAAAGACGGTTTTGCGGTCGCTGTGGACATTTTGGAACGTTTTCCCACCATGCCCATCATTATGTATTCGGAGAGCGGCGACCCTGAATTGGCGTTGAACGCTTTGAAGAATGGATTGAGCGGCTGTCTGCAACCCCCGTTGAAGACGGATGATATTGTGAACGAAGTTCAGCGCACGCTCAACCGCGCCCGAAAACTGGGGGATTGGGTCCGGCGTGAGGTCAGGCGCACAACGGCGTCGCTGGAGCAAAAAGCCAAAATATCGGAAGCAGAACGGGTCAAGCTTGAGGCGATCATTTCCAATATCCAGGATGGCGTGATCGTTCTGGATGAAAACCATCGCATCCTGCTGGCGAATAAGACCGTCTATGGGATTTTCAGGCTTGATGGAAGTTCAATTTTGGGTCAATACGTCAAGGACGTGATTCCCAATGCCGATCTGAAGGCGTTGATCGACCGCACTCGCAACGGTTCCCTGAAATATCATGAGATCAATTTTGACGATGGGCGTGTCTATAACGCGCAGTACACTCCGCTGCCGCGCATCGGCAGTGCTGTTACCATGCAGGATATTTCTTATCTGAAAGAGATCGACCGCTTGAAGAACGATTTCGTGCATACCGTTTCGCATGATTTGCGCTCGCCGTTGACTGCCATTATGGGCTATATGGAATTGATCGAACGGACGGGGGCGTTGAACGAATCGCAGCGCGATTTTCTCGAACGTTTGCAGGCAAGTGTCCAGCATATGACAAGCCTGGTAAATGAATTGCTCGATCTTGGACGGCTTGAATCCGGTTTTGATACCCGGCGCGAATCTGTCCACCTGGACAATGTATTGGAATATTCCCTGAACGTGTTCGAAAGCCAGATCCAAAACAAACGGATTCAGTTGACGACCAGTGTTTCGGATGATCTCCTGCCGCTTCGGGCGAACCCGATCCGTATCCGTCAGATGATCGATAACCTGGTCGGAAATGCCATCAAGTACACTCCTGAAAACGGCACGATCAAAGTGCATCTTTTCATGCAGGAGAATCAGATCATCTTCCGTGTCACAGACAGTGGACCGGGCATCCCGCAGGAAGAGCAGGGGAAGATCTTCGAGAAGTTCTTCCGAGCTTCGAACCGCCCTGCCGATGTGGAAGGCTCCGGCTTGGGGTTGGCAATCGTCAAATCCATTGTGGAAAGCCATCAAGGGCGGGTATGGGTTGAGTCGACTGTGGGCGTTGGCTCGACATTTGCTGTAATTCTCCCTACACACGAGTAGAACCAGTAAGTTTCATGGACTTAAAAATGCTGCCGCCGGGGTATTCGCCCGGCGGCAGCTTTCGCCAAAGGAGGAGACAGGATCTTTTTTAGAGGTGTCTGCAACCGTCTCCGGCAAAGATATTAATGCAAATTCCCTGGTTTGGGCATCGTAATATGTCACTTAATATGTGTGATGAATCACACAAAGGTTACAGTGTGTCCAAAAATTTGTGTGATTGTGCGACAGCATCGTCAAATACAGCGTACGAACCAACTTTTAAGGCAGGATGGGAATTCCCCGTGATCATCTTGGATACGCGGCGCGTCTCCTGATAGAGACAGAGTACCGGCTTGCCCTCGTTCAACGCATAGCCGATCTCATATCCCACACCGTGCGAAGGTACGCTCACTTCGGCGATCAAGGCATCGCAATTCCGAATCCAGTTGACATCCCGTTCATAAACATCCTGCGGGGAAAGTTGACGTTCACCTTCGAGGGCTTCGGCTTTCGCAAGGTGAGACGTGGGGATGACGTGCCCATCCGCTTCGAGGGCGGCGACGAACTGCCGATAAAAACTTTCGTACTCACGTCCCCCGGTGATGGAGCAGGCAAAGTAAATGTTCATTTTTTAGGAAGTTTGGAAAGAATGGAAATATCACGCCGGTGTTGGGTTTTGGGAACATCGCTGCCGTTGCGCATGCTGTCCATTTCCGCGCTGAAGCGCATCCAATCCTCGACCAGAATCACAATATGCGGCGACTTGTCCTTGAAGAACAGCGGGGAAAGAAAAAGCCTCAAAGCAGTTTGCGACATGGGCATTGCGCTCACATCGATAACGATGGCGGTCATTTTTGAGAGCGGCGCGACGATGTCATACATCGATTTCGCAACACTTTTGGGCGGGAAGATCGAACCCATATTTGCCGACGCTGTACGCCGAAAACGTTTATACGAGATGTTCAATCTCAGGAGGGGCGTTACGAGGCGGAGGTGGTCGCTGAACGGCTGCACATATGCGCTCTTGCGGATCAGCCACATGCCAATTCCTATCAGAGCGAAGAAGATGCCGAGGCTTCCCAACACCAGCCAGCGCCATTGTTCGAATCCCCAGCTTCTCACCGCCCAAGCCAGCACGATCATCGCAAGCCCAAGCGCAAAGACCGCCGTCCACCAGCGGCTCATCATCGTGGTGAACACGACCAACGGATAGCGGCGTCCGCCTCTTTTTGCCGCCATGACTAATCGTCCTCGTCCATATTGGGAATGGACCCGCCTCCACCCAGACCTGTAGCCTGTTCGCCATTTAATTGGCTGAGCAGCCGGTTGATGGATTGTTCGAGATGTCCGCCGCGCAGGCTGAAGGTGATATCGCCGCGGGTCTTTTCGATGATGCCGCGCGCGAGGTCGGTTTGACGGCGAAGTCCGTTGGTAATGGCATCGGGGTAATCCATGGTGACGAGAATGGAATAGATCTCGTCCATTACGCCGAGCAGGCGTTCGGCTTCGGTCGAGTAGCCGTGGCGGAGAATATCCAATGTGCGGCGGCGTAATTCGCCGACCACTTCCGCCAACCCGTTGAGATAGGTCGCGGGTTCAACGGACAGCTCCTCGGGAGTCGGAAGCGGCTGGCTTTTGATCAAGGCGCAGGTGACGTTCGCTTCCACGAATTCCTTGAGTGCATCCTGTGTATATCCAGCGTGATAAAGATCAGGGTGCGAAGTGAGCGAGTTTCTGAGCGAATCCGCGAGATGGTGCGCTTCGAGCAATTGCGCCTGCATGGATTCGGTATCGTCGCGGTGTACGGCGCGGATGGCGAGCGAGCAGGCGCGGGTCAGTTGACGCGCCTGTGAAAGCGCCTGGTCACGCGCGGCTGTGCGGATGTCAAAGGTCTTGCGGATCTGTTCTGCAATGGATTCCAGTTTGTGCATGGCTATTCTTTTGGCGGTTCAGGTGGTTGTTGAAACGGTTTAAAAAGATTATCGGCAAGGGAGGAGTTGACAGGAATGATGATCTCGCCGTATGCGGCTTCGTAACGCGCGATGTTTTCGGTAAGCGCTCTCAATAAAAGTTTTGCGCTGAGCGGCGTCATGACCACGCGTGAGCGGATCTTTGCGCGCTGTTCGCCGGGCAGGAGATGCGCGAAATCGATGACGATGTCGGAGGGGGAGTGGGCGATGCGTGCGAGGTTGACATACTGCGGTTCCACACCTTGCGGTAATTCAAGAATGGGACCGGTCGGTTTGGGGGGAGTTTGTGGAGTAGTCATTATTTTTTTTCGATTAGACCCTAAGGTGCTTGCTCCCTTAGGGTCTGGTAATTGTCATTAGAATGGAATGTCGTCTTCCGGCGGGAGTTCCGCCATTTCCATGCCGCCGGAGGAGGGTCCGCTGTCGACCTCTCCGCGTGATGAAAGGAAGCGGACGGTGGCGGCAGTCACTTCGAAGGATGAACCGGCGCTTCCATCCTGACGGGTGTAGACGCGCGGTCCGCCGGTGGCTTTATCTGGTGTGAGGCGTCCTTCGATCAAAACCTTGGAGCCTTTTTTGAGGTACTGATTGCAGACCTCTGCCGTTTTACCCCATGCAGAAACGCGGAACCAGATGGTTTCCTTGACCTGTTCTCCATTGCCTGAGGTGTACTGGCGGCTGGTTGCCACCGAGAACGAAGTCACTGCCTGACCGGAGGGGGTATAGCGCATCTCCGGGTCCTTGCCGACATTGCCAACGATAATAATAGTGTGGTACATGGGGGAAAATCTCCTTGGGGGTTAGGTACCCGCCGAAAAGCGACGGGGAAAAGTTGAAACATTCGTATTGTACTCTCTCTTCTTTCATTTTGTAACACGTTATAAAAACTGGGAGTGTCCATCATGGAAGATAAAAAATTCTTCACCACAGAGAGCACGGAGTTCACGGAGAAAAACAAAGGTGGCGGCTTACTTTTATAAAAATTTTAGGCTTTATTCCTCAGAATGACATCTCAACTCCAAAAATTCCATTGTAAGAAGAAGGGATGTAGATAGCGTCCATGCTTAAGTATCCGCCTGATTTTAATAATGCCAAAGGAGCTACATATGAAACTGAGTCTTAAGCACTATGGGATCATCCTGGGGGTGTTGTTGACCGCTTATTTCCACCTTTCTCTTTTTCCTGATATTGGTTTCACCCTGAACGGATTGGGCTATCTCGGTTTGCTGGGCGCTTATTTTCTTCCCATTGCGTTCTTTCAACAGCGGCATAACCTGGTTTGGTGGGTGTTGGCTGGCTATACCGTGCTGACCATCGTCCTGTGGGTGGTCATGGGCAACAAACAGTTCGTGGCAGGGACATCCAGCGCGATCGGATACTATGCCAAAGCTGCCGAGGTCTTTTTGCTTGCCTGCATGTGGGCAGACAAACCCAAATCCTGATAAAGCAATTAATCACAACAAGTTTATAACGCAGAGGGAGGAGTGTCTACATTCGGAAGTAATTTAGTGGATATTCACCACAGAGCACACGGAGACCACAGAGATTTGCCTTTATTTTCTCCGTGAACTCTGTGCCCTCTGTGGTGAAGGATTTCTTTATCTTCTATAATGGACACTCCCGCGGCGGGGTTTCTACTTTGCCGCATTTGCAGCGAGGTAAAATCAAGTTGGAGGCTGTTATGACCGTAAAACATTCAACCGATGTGGAAGCAAAGGACGTCGCCGCTGGAAAAGACACGACCATTCAGGTGTTGATCTCCTCGCAGGAAGGACCGAATTTCGCTTTACGCAAGTTCTCGATGAAATCCGGCGGCGGGATGCCGCGTCACACCAATACAGTGGAGCATGAGCAATTCGTCCTGCACGGTGAAGCGACCATCACCATCGGTGACGAAACGCATCACGTCAAGACGGGAGATGTGGTCTTCATCCCCGAAGGCGCGATCCACTCGTATGAGAATACGGGCGAAGAGCCGTTTGAATTCCTGTGTATTATTCCTAATAAGGACGATAAGATCACGATCGTTGAAGAAGAAGGCTGCTGAATTAATGCTGAACGGGCGAGGTCACCTCGCCCGTTGCTTATAACGGCGTCTTCATCGGAGTCCCCGCCTTGCGCGGATATTTCGGCGGCGTGGCTGCGACCTTTTCCACGAGCACGAGATAACGGTCGTCGGCAACGCCGGGCAAATGGACGGGGTGTAATTGCTTTAGTTTCCCGCCTAAAATTTTCATCGCTTTTTCAGCGGACTGCGCTTCGGCGGGTCCGCTTTCACCTTTTTGGGCAAGCATCGTCCCGCCGAGTTTGACGAGCGGAAGCAGGTATTCGCTCAGGATGTTGAGATTCGCCACCGCACGCGCCACCGCCCAATCATACGATTCGCGATGCTCGGGCTTTTGTCCAATATCTTCGGCGCGCGAGTGGATGACTTCTATGTCTTCCAGCCCAAGCGTCTGGATCACATGCTGGCAGAACATGGCTTTCTTGCCGACAGATTCCACCAACGTGACGTGCATATTGGGGTAAACGATCTTCAGCGGAATGCCCGGAAACCCTGCGCCGGTACCCACGTCCACAAGGCGGGTTGGCGGATTGGCTTTCCACGCCAGCACGCAGGAATAGGAATCCAGAAAATGCTTGGTGCGAATGGACTCCGCGTCACGGATGGCAGTCAGGTTGAATTTTTGGTTCCACTCGATCAACTCCTTTTCGTAGTTGACGAGCGACACCACCTGCCGCGCCGTGAGGTGAACGTTGAAAAGCGTCTTGGCATCTTGAATGAGTGCGTCCATATATGGGGATTATAAAGCAGGTTTTTTAGTACACGAAACTCACGGAAGAAATAAAGAGGACGGCTTTATGCCGTCCTCTCGTTGGTTACTTTCTCTTTATTGCTTATCTTCTGGTTCTTGTTCCTGCTGATCGACCTTCTTCTTTTTGTTGCCGCGCATCTTGCGGAAGACCCAGCGCAGTCCGAGGAAGATGAGATAAAGCGGAATGCCAATGGTCACCAGAACAGGCAGGGTGTAGATGATGAAGCGGATCATGAAATCCACAAAATTCTTCCAGAAATTGAGCAGGTCTTGAACGGCTTCGAGCGCAACACCTTTCGGTTCCCATTTTCCGATCGTTACCGGCTTGATGGTCTCTTCGGCGATCAGGCGCACGCTGACGGATGAAAGCGCAGCGGCTTCTTCGTAATATTTGATCTGTCCCTTTACAACCTCGATCTGTTCGCGGTAATAGACCAGTTGATTGAAGACATTGACCACCTGGTCGGAGTCTTCGGTATTCTTGAGGATCTCGGTCAACTGTTCTTCGGCGGCTTCGAGATTCTTGAGGCGGGACTTTAAGTCCACATACTCGGCGGTCACGTCGGTGCCGGAGCGGTTCTCGGTCTGGACCTCGACCACATCCTTCTTGATCAGACCCAGCGCTTCATCCAGTCTTTCGGCAGGTACGCGGATGGTGATGCTTCCCTCAGGGACGGGCGTGTAATCCTGAGTGTAGCCTTGATATAGATTAGACGAAACTACAAAGCCGCCCATATCGTTTGCCATCGCTTCGATCTCCTTCATGCGGAGTTCGACATCCGATACGACAATGGACAGGTCGGCGTTCTGAATGACAAGACGTTCCACCTGGGTGGCGTCCACGCCGCTGCCACCGCCTTCGCCCGCGGCTTTTTCTGCGGAATAATCGTTGCTGCTAACAATGCCCGCTTCCGGCGCGGGGATGGCGCCGTCATAATACGGCGCTTCAGCGGCAGGCGCAGATTCCATGGTTTGCGTGGAACGCGCAGCGCCGCACGCGCCCAGGATAATGGATGCAATGATCAAAAAACTATAGGGTAACAGGCGTTTCATTTCTCTTTTCTCCTTTTTCTTTCGGCGATTTCTCTACCAAAAGGACGTCCATTACGACGATTTAGTTCCGCCCTTATTATATAAAATAAAAACGGACGGCTGTATATCATTTTCCATGATCTGCCGTCCGTTGTCCATCATCCAAAACTACCAGCCTTCGCCGATCCTCACCGCGTGTTTTTCAGGCAGCCCCGCCGCGCGGATGCGTTCCTGCACCTCGGCGATGTTGTACATCACACGCCGGGGAGTCCATGTGCGGGCTTCCGTGTCGTAGATGGCGTACGCGGCACGCGGGTCACGGTCTCGGGGTTGACCCACGCTCCCGGGGTTCAGGATCAACTTCGGGTGGAGTTCGAGCGCCACATCCGGTTTGGTCTGTTCGACGACGACGCGTCCCGTTTCATCCTTCAATGTGAAACTGCTTTGGATGTGGGAGTGTCCCACAAAACACCAGGGTGTGTCGAAATAATCGAAGTTCAAACTGGCGGTTGTCGAGTTGAGGATGTATTCCCACAACGGGTCGCGCGGGCTTCCGTGCGCCATGGTCGCTTCGCCGCGGACTTTCACCTTCGACGGCAGCGACTTGATGAAATCCATGTTGCTGGCAGTCAGCACTTTTTCGTGATACGTCAACGAACGTTTGGCATCGCCATTGAACGTTTCGAGCGACATCCTGCCGACGACCGCCACATCATGGTTACCCATCAGGCAGGTGAGATTCTTGATCTCGCGAATTTCCTCCACCACGGCATTCGGGTCGGGACCATACCCAACGAGATCGCCAAGACACCAGGTTTCATCCACCTCCCCGGCATCTTTCAAAACAGCTTGAAGCGCAGTGTAGTTCGCATGAAGATCCGACATGACCAAAATACGCATATTATTCCAACAGCCTCGCAATGTGTTCGATGATTTTTTCAGCCGCTTCGCTCTTGTTCATGAGCGGCAATGTTTCCTGGGTTCCATCTGCAAATAGTAAAGTAAGTCGATTCGTTTCGACGGCAAAACCGGCATCCGTTGCAGAGATGTCGTTCGCGGCGATAAAGTCCAAGCCTTTGGATTTCAGCTTTTCGGATGCGTTCTCCAGCAGGTCACGACTCTCCGCCGCAAACCCGACCATGACTTTGAAACGCCTCTTCCCGGACCCGGAGCCTGCCACTGTTTTCAGAATATCGGGCGCCGCCTCAAGCTGGATCTGCGGAATGCCGTCGCGTTTTTTGAGCTTATCCTTCGCTGCACTTTTCGGGCGGAAGTCCGCCGCGGCGGCGGCCATGATGAGCGCGTCGCCTTTTTCTTTGAGTAAAGCGTCGAGCATGTCCTGCACGCTTTTTACGTTGACGACTTCCGCGCCAACGGGCGGAGTGAGCGCAGTCGGTGTGGTGATGAGGGTGACATCGGCACCGGCATCGAGAGCTGCTTGGGCGAGGGCGTATCCCTGCCTGCCGGACGAATGATTGGTGATGACGCGCACCGGGTCGATGGCTTCCTGCGTCCCTCCGGCGGTGACGATGACTTTTTTGCCCGCGAGTTTTTCCTTTTTGCCAAGCGCAATGCGGATATGACCGAGGAGTTCCATTGGCTCGAGCATGCGTCCCACGCCTTTCAAGCCTGAAGCGAGGTGCCCGCTTGCGGGTCCAGCGACCAGCACACCGCGAGTCTGAAGCGTCTTGAGATTTTCCTGCGTGGCGGGGTGGTCGAACATCCCACCATCCATGGCGGGAGCGATCAACATCGGGCAGGTCGCGGCGAGGGCGGTGACGGTCAGTAGATTATCCGCGATGCCGTGCGCGAGTTTTGCCATGGTGTCCGCTGTACAGGGAGCGATGACGAGCAGATCCGCGGTCTTGCCGAGGCTGACGTGCAGCACGTGGGCTTCGTCGCCCCAGAGGTCTTTGTCTGTGAATGCGCGCCGACCGGTGACGGATTGAAAGGTGAGCGGTGTGACGAACTTTTCCCCTGCGCTGGTCAGAATCACATCCACCTTTGCCCCTGCCTGTGTCAGCTTGGAAGCCAGGTCTGCCGCTTTGTATACCGCAATGGAACCGGTGACCCCAAGTAGGATGTGCTTGCCTGAAAGGATGGACATACGAGAATGATTATACATCTTGAATCCGTCCTATAATGGACTTAAGGGAGTGTTTTGAAATTGCGGACGAATTGGGTTTTTATCAAGAATCGGTGTTCATCCGTGTTTATCTGTGGTGAATTTTGATTTATAAAGCTCTCTCCAAAAGGAATGAAAAGATGGAAACTTCGGTCAGCCGGGTTGAACGCTCCAAGGAAGATGCGCGGTCGAGTTATAACCGTCTCAGCCGTTGGTACGATGCGCTGTCGGGGAGTTCCGAGAAGAAATACCGCGATCAGGGTTTGGAGAAATTATCCGCGCATTCAGGCGAGCGGATTCTTGAGATCGGCTTTGGGACGGGTCATTGTCTTGTGACGCTTGCGCGCACAGTCGGTTTGGCTGGACGTGTGATCGGGTTGGATATTTCCGATGGGATGCTTGCTGTCTCGACGAAGCGGCTTGAAGATGAGGGATTGAAAGATAACGTCGATTTGCATATCGGCGACGCCGCAGATTTGAGCTTTCTCACATCCCAAAGTGTGGACGGCGTTTTCATGAGCTTTACGCTCGAGCTTTTCGATACGCCGGAAATTCCGCTCGTGCTGGCGGAGTGCAAACGGGTTTTGAAACCCGGCGGCAGAATTGTGGTCGTGGCAATGGCAAAGCAAAGTCCGCCCGGCGTGGCGGTGCGCATCTATGAATGGTTCCATGCGCATTTCGAAGCCTACGCCGATTGCCGCCCGATCCTTCCGCGGATGATGCTGGAACAGGCGGGATTTAATGTCCGCGATGTGAGTGAATCCGTCATGTGGGGGCTGCCGGTTGAGATCGTATTGGCTGGGAAATAAATTTGCCCCTTGACTCATTCGCCTGACGTGCATAGAATAGCGCCCAATGCTTAAGTCCACCCGTTGGTTTAGCTTTTATTTTTATTACGGTTTCCGGAGCCCGGTTGCCGGTGGCGGCGCTTAAGTAGACAGCAAATACTGTATGCAAAAAGAGCGAGACCACGCGGTCTCGCTCTTTTTTATTTTATTTTTCCCTCACCCTGCCTTTGGCATCCCTCTCCCAGAGGGAGAGGGGGAACAAAAGGAGTGTACTTATGGCAATACGTGGAATTCGCGGCGCGACGACCGTCGCAGAGGATCAACCAGACCTTATCCTTCAGGCAACACGGGAACTGCTCGAAGCGATCGTCAAAGCAAATGAGGATATGACGCCGGAAGATATCGGCAGCGCCATCTTCACTGTGACTGAAGACCTCGCCTCGACCTTCCCCGCGCAGGCGGCGCGTCAAATGGGCTGGAGCATGGTCCCGATGATGTGTGCCCGCGAGATACCCGTCCCAGGCAGTCTGCCAAAGGTGATCCGTGTCCTCGTCAATTGGAATACGGAAACGCCCCAGGGTGATGTCAAACACGTGTATTTACGCGATGCGGTCAAACTAAGACCCGACTTGGTTGCCGCGCAGTAAAAGCGATTGAAGGTTCAAGGTTGAACGTTGAAAGTTTGCCAACCTGTAACCTGTAACCTTCAACTTGAAACTTTTTTGGAGAAGAAATCATGATGATCATAATGAAAGCCAACGCGACCCCGCAGCAAGTGGAAGCGGTGATCGCAAATATAAAAGACGCGGGATTGAACGTCCATCTCTCGCAGGGAGTGGAAGCGACCATTATCGGCGCCATCGGCGAGACGCATAGTATTCCGCTTGAGCGCTTCGAAGGGTTGGACGGAGTTGACCTCGTTCAGCGCATTACCAAGCCGTATAAATTGGCGTCGCGCCAGTTTCACCCGGAAGATTCGCTCATTCCGTTGGATGGCTTCCATGTGGGAGGAAATGAGATCGCAGTCATTGCCGGTCCGTGTTCAGTGGAGAGTCGCTCACAGATCATTGAAACAGCTTTGGCTGTGAAAGAGGCGGGCGCGTCAGCGCTTCGCGGTGGCGTCTTCAAGCCGCGCACATCCCCGTACTCCTTCCAGGGGTTGGGTGAAGAAGGGCTCGAACTGTTGGCAGAAGCACGAGAGGCGACGGGGCTGCCCATCGTGGCGGAGATCATGTCTCAGGTGCAGGTGGATGTGATGGTGAAGTATGTGGATGTGCTGCAGGTGGGCGCGCGCAATATGCAGAACTTCAACCTGCTGCGCGCCATCGGTGAGACGCGTACCGCAGTGTTATTGAAGCGCGGACTTTCTGCCTCGGTGGAGGAATTACTTATGTCTGCCGAATATATTTTGGCTGGGGGAAATAATCGTGTGATGTTGTGCGAGCGCGGCATCCGCACATTTGAAACGTCCACGCGTAATACAACCGATATCAATGCAATCCCCGTTTTGAAGAGCCTCACTCACCTGCCCGTAATTCTTGACCCCAGCCACTCAACCGGCTATTCAGAATTTGTGGCTGCCATTGCCCGTGCAGGCATTGCCGCCGGAGCCGACGGACTTATTGTGGAAGTCCACCCTGACCCGGCGAAGGCGGTCTCTGATGGCAGGCAGTCTCTCAAGCCGGAAGCCTTTGCTGAGATGGTCAAGCAGGTTGGGCAGATCGCCCAAATTATGGGACGAAAACTTGCCGTTGCCCAGGACGATTATGTGAAGCAGGGTTGGGCGTGAAGAACAGTAGACAGTGATCAGTAAAAAGTTGTCAGTAAAAGCGAGAAGCAATGCAAGGCATTTGCTTTATCCTTCATCCTTCATAATTCAACCTTTGTATTCAGGAGTTTCATCATGATGATCATTATGCGCCCCGGTGCGCCCCGCGAACAGATCGACGCCGTCATTGCCGTGATCGAAAAGAATCACCTATCTTCACATCCTATTTTTGGCATGGAGCAGACCATCATCGGCGCGGTCGGTGATGGGCATTATGTTGCAAAAGAAATCTTCGAAGCGCTTCCCGGCGTGATCGAAGTGCAGCGGATTTCCAAACCGTATAAACTGGCGTCGCGTCAGTTCCACGAACAGGATTCGGTTTTCCAACTCGACGGTTTCAATGTCGGTGGAAATGAAGTTCCCATCATTGCCGGACCTTGTTCCGTTGAATCACGCGAACAAATTTTGGAGATTGCGCAAGCTGTCAAAGAAGCAGGTGCGAACGCCTTGCGCGGCGGAGTCTTCAAACCGCGCACGTCACCATATTCCTTTCAGGGACTTGGCGAAGAAGGTCTTGAATACATGGCGGAAGCCCGCGAGCAGACCGGTCTGCCCATTGTTGTGGAAGTGATGGCAGTCTCACAAATTAAGATGATGGAAAAATATGTCGACGTTTTTCAACTCGGCGCGCGCAACATGCAGAACTTCAACCTGCTTCGCGCCCTCGGTGAAACGCGCACGCCGGTTTTATTCAAGCGCGGCATGTCTGCCACCATCGAAGAGATGCTCATGGCAAGCGAGTACATTCTCAGCGGCGGTAACAATCACGTCATCCTTTGCGAACGCGGCATCCGTACATTTGAAACTGCAACGCGTAACACCACCGACATCAACGCCATTCCCGTTTTGAAAAAGTTAACTCACCTGCCCGTGATTCTCGATCCCTCACACTCAACCGGCGATTCCGAGTTCGTGTCCGCAGTGGCGCGTGCGGGCGTTGCCGCCGGCGCCGACGGCATCATCGTCGAAGTACATCACGATCCCGCGCATGCGATCTCTGATGGCAAGCAATCGCTCACACCTGAGTCCTTTGCCAAAATGGTGAAGCAGGTCAAGGCGGTGGCTGAAGCGGTTGACCGCAAACTCGTAGAGTCCCCTCTCCATGTGGGAGAGGGTTAGGGTGAGGGATGTCGCAGCCTGACTTTAATCTCGCAGAGTCAAAGATCGCCATCATCGGATTGGGATTGATGGGCGGCTCGCTGGCGTTGGGACTGCGCGGAAAGTGTGCGGCGCTTTATGGGATTGACCCGCATCAACCCACGCTCGAGCTTGCTCTCTCCCAGCATATCGTGGACTACGCTGGCAGTGACCCTGCCACGCTGCTCCCCGAAGCGGACCTTGTGATTCTGGCTGCGCCCGTCCCTGCGATTTTGTCTTTGCTGGAGCAGTTGCCTTCGTTCATGCCCAATCCCTGCATCGTGATGGATTTGGGCTCGACGAAGCGATTGGTTGTTGAAGCGATGTCGCGCCTGCCCGAACGCTTCGACCCCATTGGCGGACATCCCATCTGCGGCAAGGAAAAGCTCTCCCTCGCCAATGCAGAACGGACTTTGTATTTTGCCGCTCCATTCCTGTTGACTCCTTTGACACAAACATCTTCACGGGCGTTGTCCGCTGCAAAACAAATTATCGAAGCGCTGGGCGCAAAAGCGAAGACTCTCGATGCCGTTGAACATGACCGCATTCTTGCATCCACAAGTCACCTGCCGTTTTTGATCTCATCCGCGCTTGCACTTACCACTCCTGAAGATGTGACTTCATTTGTTGGACCCGGTTTCAAATCCACCAGCCGTTTGGCAGGGACATCCTCTTCGATGATGTTGGGTGTCTTGCAATCGAACCGCGAGAATGTACTGAGCGCCTTGCAGGGAATGCAAACACAGCTTGCCGAGATCGAATCCGCTTTGTTGGTAGAAGATTTTGCAAAACTCGAGTCCATTTTGAATGAAGCGCAAACCAAATACCAAACGTTAACTCAATGACTTCTTCGCTGAAAATCACCCCGATCACACATCCGCTGAATGCGACTGTCCGCGTTCCCGGCTCCAAGTCGCTGACAAACCGCGCATTGCTTATCGCAGCTCTTGCAAATAGAACAACGCATTTAACGAATACATTGTTTTCTGATGATTCGCATTATTTCGCCAAAGCCTTGCAGACTCTCGGTTTCGATGTGCAGTTGGATGAAGAAAATTTCACGATGACCGTCACCGGCTTGGGCGGAAAAATTCCTGCAAAGCACGCTGAACTTTTTATCGGCAATGCGGGAACGGCGGCACGCTTCCTCTCTGCATTCCTTACGCTTGGAAACGGTGAATACATCCTCGATGGCGAACCGCGCATGCGCGAACGTCCGATTGGTGATTTGGTGGAGGCGTTAACTCAGTTGGGCGCATCAATAAGTCCCCTCCCCCCACGGGAGAGGGCGGAGGGTGAGGGACAGATTTGCCCGCCAGTGAAAATAAATGCTTCGGGGTTAAAAGGCGGCAAAACAAAAATAGCAGGTGATATTTCAAGTCAGTTCTTATCTGCGCTGCTGATGACCGCTCCCTATGCCCAATCTCCCATCGAAGTGGAACTCACCACTGACCTCAACTCCAAGCCGTATGTGGATATGACCATATCTATAATGAAGGATTTCGGCGTTGAGATAGAACGCAATGGATATCAATCTTTCATGATTCCACTTTCCACTTTCCGCTCGCCACTTGCCGCTTACGCCATCGAATCTGACGCCTCCGCCGCCTCCTACTTCTTTGCTGCCCCAGCCATCTGTGGAGGGACGGTCAAAGTGGAAAATATCTCACGCAAGTCTGTGCAAGGCGATGTCGCTTTTGTGGATGTGCTCAAGAAAATGGGTTGTGTAGTGGAAGAAAATGATAATTCGATACTCGTTACTCGGAACTCGTCTCTCCACGGAGTGGATATCGACATGCGCGACATCCCAGACACTGCCCAAACCCTCGCTGCAATCGCCCCGTTTGCTGATTCACCAACCCGTATTCGCGGCATCGCCTCGGCACGCGTCAAAGAGACAGATCGTATCCATGCAACCTGCGCCGAACTCGCTCGTCTAGGCGTTCAAGTCGAAGAACACGAAGACGGCATGACCATCCACCCAACCTTGAACCTTCAACCTTCAACCTTCAAGCCCGCAACCGTCCAAACCTACAACGATCACCGCATGGCGATGGCATTCTCACTCATCGGTTTGCGCTTTGACGGAGTCACTATCGAAAACCCTTCTTGTGTATCCAAGACCTTCCCCAACTTCTTTGATGTGCTGGCGCAGTTACAGGTTGAAAGTTCAAAGTTGGAAAGTTAATTATGCAACCTGGCAACCTTCAACCTTCAACCTTTAACCTTGGGCTCATCGGTTATCCACTCGGACATTCTCTTTCACCAAAGATTCATACCGCTGCATTAAAGGCATGTCGTTTGCAAGGAGACTATTCCCTATTCCCCATTCCCCCCGAAGATAAACAGGCATTACAAGATTTACTCATCCGCGTGCGCTCTGGCGAAATTCATGGACTCAACGTCACCATTCCGCACAAGCAGAACGTGATCGAATTCATGGACGAACTCACGTCAACTGCCCAAGCCATCGGCGCGGTCAACACGATTTACATGCGAGGGGATAAACTCATCGGCGATAATACGGATGCGCCGGGTTTTCTATCCGACATTAAGCAGTTTATCGGGAATCGAGAATCGGGAATTGGAAAATCGGCAATTGTCCTTGGCGCGGGAGGTTCTGCGCGAGCCGTAGTGTATGCTTTAGCGAATGACGGCTGGAATGTCACGATTAGTGCCCGAAGAATTGAACAAGCCCAACAATTAGTGGATTCGGTTGCAGGTTACAGGTTGCAAGTTGCAGGTTATTCCAACCTTCAATCTTCGACTTTTGACATTCAACTTTCAACCTTCAACCTGATCGTCAACACCACCCCTCTTGGCATGACTCCCAATACTGAGACATCGCCGCTGCCCGATAACACGATTTTTTCCAAAAACACATTCGTTTATGATCTGGTCTATAACCCACGTGAGACGAAACTTGTCCGCGATGCTCGCGCTCAGGGATTGAACGCCTCCACCGGCTTGGGAATGCTCATCGAACAAGCTGCCCTCGCCTTTGAAACATGGACAGGTCACAACCCGCCGCGTGATATTCTTTATCAAGCCATCGAGCCCTAATTCTTTCCTCTTTCATTTTTCACTTACCAATCACACACCTTGCAACCTTCAACTTTCAACATGTAACTGGAGTTTCCCATGCCCTTACGTTTTCTCACCGCAGGCGAATCACATGGACCATCACTAACAACAATACTAGACGGCATCCCTGCTGGGTTGCCATTAACAACGGATATTATCAACAAAGAGCTTGCCCGCCGTCAGCAAGGCTACGGCTCTGGCGGACGTATGAAGATCGAAAAAGACACCGTGCAAATTCTCAGCGGCGTGATGGGTGGTGAAACCACCGGCGCACCAATTGCGCTCCTCGTGCAAAACGATGACCATGTCAAATGGAAGGGTAAGGCGGTCGAACCGATGACCGCCCCACGCCCGGGTCACGCGGATTTAACCGGCGCGGTCAAATACGGATACAAAGATTTGCGCCCCGCATTGGAACGAGCCTCCGCGCGTGAGACCACCATGCGCGTTGCGGCTGGCGCTGTTTGCAAACATTTTCTCGCCCAATTCGGAATCATCGTTGGCGGATACGTATCCGCTATCGGCGGAGTCGAAGCGCAATTTAACGGGAGCAGTTATCAGTCACGATTTGATGCGGCTGAATCGAGCGATGTCCGCTGTCCCGACGAAGCATCCGCTGAAAAAATGCGCGCTGAAATCGAAAAGACCATCCACGGCAAGAATACCCTCGGCGGCGTGCTTGAAATTGTTGCGCTCAATCTTCCTGTTGGCTTGGGAAGTTTCGTGCAATGGGACCGCCGCCTTGAAGCCAAACTGGCAATGGCAATTATGAGCGTTCAGGCAATAAAAGGAGTTGAGGTTGGCGATGCTTTCGAGAACGCCAAACGTATTGGCACCGAAGCCCACGACCCGATCAACCTTCAACCTTCAACTTTCAACCTTCAACGCTCCACCAACCGCGCAGGCGGCACCGAAGGCGGAGTGAGCAACGGACAGCCCATCGTCATCCGCGCCGCGATGAAACCGATAGCCACCACGCTTCTTCCCCAGCCGACAGTTGATCTTGCTTCAGGGACAGAATCTCCCACCAAATATGAACGCTCCGATTTCTGCCCTGTGCCGAGAGCTGTTCCGATTCTTGAAGCGATGGTCGCCTTCGTCCTCGCCGATGCCCTGCTCGAAAAGATCGGCGGTGACTCGCTCAATGAAATGAAGCCGCGTTTTGAAACCCTGCGCAAAGCCACACTTGAAGACTTATCAATGGATAATGTCTCTCACGTATTTTGGGAATAGCCATGCCGCACATCTTCCTTTATGGTCCGCCTGGAACGGGTAAATCTACAATTGGCAAGATCCTTGCTCGTAAGCTAAAGATTCCATACTATGACCTTGACCGTGAAGTCGAAATTAATATAGGTAAACGTATTTCAGACATCATGGCTCAGGAAGGTGAGGAGATGTTCCGTGCCTACGAATCTTCCGCTCTAAAGAGTTTTGTTGGTGTAAAGGATAGTGTCATCGCACTTGGAGGCGGCGCGTTGCTGCGTGAATCAAATCGTTTTATCGCTGAACGCGAGGGCAAAGTTCTATTGCTCATGGCAGAACTGCCAACTTTGCTTGAACGTGTTCAACGTGACCCAGGTAAACGTCCGCTGATTGCGGGTGACTTGAAGAACAAACTCACTGCCTTGCTCGAAAAGCGCAAAGAGCATTACAACTCGTTTCCGCTGCAACATCATGTCGATAATAAGCCCGCCGAACAAAATGCACGCGAAGCGCAGATCAAACTTGGTAGGCATCATCTCTCTGCCATGGGTGAATACGATGTCCTCGTAGGGCAGATTGGCAATCCGCCTTTTGGCAATCTCATCGTTACCGATGAAAATGTGGCAAAGCATCATCTTGAAAAATTCGGCGACATAAAATCCGTCATCGTGCCTGCGGGCGAAGAGCATAAAAATCTCGAAACCGTTTCGTACCTATGGAAAGCCTTCCTTGAAAATGAACTTGATCGCAAGAGTACCGTCATTGCCCTCGGAGGCGGCGTCATCGGCGATATGACCGGCTTTGCCGCGTCCACTTACATGCGCGGCATCGATTGGATCGGCATCCCCACGACCCTCCTTTCGATGGTGGATGCATCTGTGGGCGGCAAGACTGGATTTGACTTGCCGGAAGGAAAAAACCTCATCGGCTCTTTTCATCCGCCGAAACTGGTCATTGCAGACCCAAGCCTTTTGCTTACGCTGACAGATCGTGAGCTGCGCTCCGGCATGGCGGAAGTGGTGAAACACGGCATCATCTCAGACCCGGAACTCTTCGCCATGTGTCAGCGCGGCATGGACTGGGTGAAAGCGAATCTTGAAGATGTGGTCAATCACGCGATGGCGGTGAAGATTCAAGTCATCGAAGAAGACCCGTATGAAAAAGGAATCCGCGCAAAGTTGAATTTGGGTCACACCGTTGGTCATGCTGTGGAACTTGTCAGCAAGTTTGAGCTAAGACATGGCGAGGCAATTGCCATTGGCACAGCGGCTGAGGCGAGGTACGCGGCTCGGGTTGGGTTGGCAAGCCAAAGCACGGTCGAGGCGATTGAGTCCACGTTTGAGGCGTTGGGACTGCCCATCCATATCCCCGAAGAAATGCCGCGAGATGAAATCATCCAAGCCATGCGGATGGATAAAAAGAAGAATGCAAAGTCGATTCGGTTTGCGTTGCCGGTGGAAATTGGTAAAGTTGAATTAGTGAACGTAGATGATTTGGAATCAGTGATAAGTGAATAGTGATCGGTGAGGTGAGAATGAAGATTTTAGTTTTGCACGGACCGAATTTGAACTTGCTTGGTACGCGTGAACCGGAAGTATACGGCTCAATGACATTGGAAGACATCAACCAAAAGATGATCGCGCTTGGAAAAGAGTTGGGCGCGGAAGTGACCTGCCTGCAATCGAATCACGAAGGCGCGTTGATCGATGCCCTGCACGATGCGCGGACGTGGGCTGTGGGTGTGGTCTTTAACCCCGGCGGATACACTCATACCTCGGTGGCGCTGCGTGATGCGATCTCCGCGATTGTGATTCCGGTGATTGAAGTACATCTTTCCAATGTATATGCACGCGAAGAGTTTCGGCATGTCTCTTTTGTCTCGGCTGTGTGCAAAGGAAAAGTGACCGGCTTTGGTTGGCGTTCGTATGAGTTGGGGTTGCGCGGGCTGGTTGATCTGCTATAAACGAATCCATCCGTTAATAAATCCTTTTGCAAATTGGGTTGATATAATCAAAACGTGAACACCCAAATCATTCCTACAACTGAACCCTTCTTATTGCCCGGCAATCGCACGGGCATTTTGCTTGTGCATGGCTTTACCGGCGCACCCAAAGAAATGCGTTGGATGGGCGACTACCTGAATGAACAAGGCTATACCTGTTTGGGCATTCGTTTAGCCGGGCATGGCACCACTCCGGAAGATATGATCCGCTCGCGCTGGACGGATTGGACGGCTTCAGTAGAAGATGGCTACAACCTTCTGCGCGGCATGACCGACCGAATCTTTTTGGTTGGGCTTTCGATGGGCGGCGTGCTTTCGCTGCTCATGTCCACACGGCTGGACGTGGCGGGCGTGGTGGCGATGTCCACGCCGTATGCGCTGCCGAAGGATGAGAAAGATTACTCGCCGGAATATATTGAGCTTTACAGCCGCTTTGTAAAATTTTTGCCGAAGTCTGCTGAAGTGCCGGGGGAAAGTTGGTTCGATAAAGAGGCATTTAAAAGCCATATTTCGTACCCGCAGAATCCCATTCGCTCGATTGCAGAGATGAAACGCCTTATCCTTGCCACGCGTGAGGCATTGCCTCAAGTGACCAAGCCTGTGCTGCTCATACACTCAAAGAACGACAAGTATGTACTGCCGGAAAATGTTGAGCGGCTCTATGATGGGTTGGTGAATGCCAAAGATAAGACAAAAGCCTATGTGGTCGAAGCAGGTCACGTTGTCACGCGCGATGCGGCTCGTCATCAGGTCTTCGAACTGGCGCGGGATTTTATCCGTAGAGTAGAAAATAAGTAAGTCGTGTTTTCATCAAAGAGGAAACTTGAATCGCAATTTGTTTTTCATCGCGGCTGCTTTGCTGCTTTGGGGTTTTGGCGAGGGGATGTTCTTTAACTTTGTGCCGATCTATCTTGATGTTGAATTTCTTTTGAGCAAGTATGAGATCGGATTGATCCTTGGCGCGTTCGGCTTTTCGATGGCGATCACGCACATCCCTGCCGGGCGCATGGCGGACCGTTTTGGGCGCAGACCTTTGCTTTGGGTCGCATGGGTGCTTGGCTTGGTCTCGACTGCATTGATGGCTTTTGCACAGTCACTGCCGTTGTTTCTGGTTGGACTGTTCGCCTACGGCTTGACCGCTTTTGTTTCATCGCCATTGAGCAGTTACGTGACCGCCGCCCGCGGAGAAATACCGGTCGGCACGGTGCTTTCTCTGACAACGGCGACCTTTGCGACTGGCATGGTGCTGGGACCTGTCACCGGCGGCTGGATTGGCGACCATTATGGAATGCGGATGAGTTTTTACGTGGCGGCGTTCGTGTTCATCTTTTCGAATCTGTTCATATTCTTTATCAAACGCCAGCCCGTGGATCATCAAGACCCCGATGCTCCTCCGCAAAGTTTGCGGGATAACAAAGGTTTCATCACTTTGATGGGCGTTCTTGCGTTTGCGATTTTTTCGATGTACCTTGCCCAGCCGCTTACGCCGAATTTCCTTGAAGATGTGCGCGGACTTTCCCTAAGCCAGACGGGTTGGGTCTTCACGGCAGGCGCATTGGGAAATTCATTGATGGCAATCACGCTCAGTCGTACCAATCCCCGCTATGGATTTTTATACGCACAAGGGCTGGTTATTCTCTTCGCCGCTTTTATTTGGAAGGGATCGGCGCTTCCTCTTTTGGCGCTCGGCTATTTTCTGCTTGGCGGTTTCCGCGCCGGGCGTCCGATGGCGTTGGCTCAGGCTCGCGATCTGGTGCATGATTCTCAGATGGGAATTGCCTACGGTATTATGGAAACCATTAGCTCGATCATCTTTATTATTACGCCGCCTATTGCGGGGTATTTATTCGAGCTGGACCCGATGGTCGTCTATCCACTTGCTATCGCCATGATTGTGGTATCCATCGCTGTCAGTTCGATCTTCCTTCCTCGAAAGGTTGTCTATGCTTGAGATCATTTCATTTACTCTTGGACCCGCACAAACCAACGCTTATCTCGTCGCTGACCCCGAAACGAAAGAAGCGGTTGTCGTTGATCCCTCATGGGATGGGCACATCATCTACAAGGCAGCGCAGGAACGCGGATGGCGCATCGGTCACCTTTGGTATACGCACGCGCATTTCGATCATATCGGCGGCGCGGCTGCCATTGCCGATGCAATGAATCCGCTGCCGCATGTGGCGCTTCATCCCGAAGACCATGTCCTTTGGCGCGCGGGCGGCGGCGCGGCAGTCTTCGGTTTCGATATCGATCCCGGTCCCGAACCGACCATCGACTTTGTCCACGGTATGAAAATGAAACTCGGCTCGAACGAGTTCGAAGTCCGCTTTACACCGGGGCACACGAGAGGTCACTGCGTTTTGTATAACGAAAAAGAAAAAATATGTTTCTGCGGCGATTTGATCTTCAACGAAAGCGTCGGTCGTGTTGACCTGCCCGGCGGCGATTGGGACGCGTTGGAAAAAAGCATCCGCGAGCAAATTTACACCATGCCCGACGATACCATCCTGCTTTCCGGTCACGGTCCGCAAACCACCGTTGGGCATGAAAAGAAAAACAATCCATTCGTAAGCGAGTAAGAGGGAAGATGAAACGAGCAGTTGGCATCAGTCTTGGAAGTTCGAAACGCGATAAGAAAGTTACCGTCGATCTCAACGGCGTGGAGATTCAGGTCGAGCGCATCGGTACCGATGGCGACGTGGAAAAGGCTCGTCAACTTTATTTGGATCTGGATGGCAAAGTGGATGCCTTCGGCGTGGGCGGCGTGGATTTATACCTGCGCCTCGGCCAAAAGGAGTATCCGCTTCATGCTGCGCTCAAGCTTGTCTCTGGTGTGACGCAGACTCCACTCTGTGACGGCCGCGGACTCAAGCACACCCTCGAGCGTCGCGTTTTTGAATTGGCAAAAGCCGAGTTGGGCGATATCCGCTTCAAGCAGGCATTCATCCCTGTCGCTGTGGATCGGCTTGGGCTTGCCGAAGCCGTTGCCGACGTCTCAGATAAGATCGTCTCTGGTGACTTGATGGTGGCATTGGGAGTTCCAATCCCGCTTTATGGAATCCCATCCTTCAAGCGCGTTGCGCGAGTCATGCTGCCTATTGTCAGTCACTTTCCCATGAGTATGATTTTCTACGGCAGTGACGGTGCCGAACATGAACCGAAATACGTGAAATATTTTGAAGAGTCTGATCTCATCGCCGGGGATTTTCTCTTCATGCGCAAGTACATGCCGAAGAGTCTGGCAGGCAAAACCGTCGTGACGAACACAACTACCGAGGAGAATATCGCCCTACTTAAAGAAAGAGGCGTAAAGACCGTCACCACCACCACGCCGCGCTACGACGGTCGCTCCTTCGGCACGAACACCACCGAAGCCATGCTCACCGCCTACGCCGGCAAGGGGAGAAGATTATCTGATGATGAGTTGAATGGCTTGATAGACGAGTTGGGGTTGCGACCGAGTGTGATGCAGTTGTAATCGAGGATATTGCCTTCCCCGATAATTTGACCTATACTAAGAAACGGGCATTCTTTAGTGGTTAAAGCAAGAGATAAAACTTAAAAATTGTTTTGGGTAGCTGCCGGGTTTGTGAAGTCCATCCTGTTTTCAAAATTCCGATACAGATTCGAGGAAAGGGATGATGGTAATCCAGCCGCCAAAAGTATTTGTCTCCTATTCTTGGGATGATGACGAACATCAAGAGTGGGTGCGGTCATTTGCGTCTCGTTTAAGGGCAGATGGGGTGGATGCACGGCTTGATAAGTGGCATACAGGTCCGGGTGACAACACCCCTGAATTTATGGAACGGGAAGTACGGGGAAGCGACTTTGTCCTTTGTGTTTGCACTCCGCGTTACAAGGAAAGATTTGATGCACGTAAAGGGGGAGTAGGGTATGAAGGCGGGCTTTTAACCGGCGAGTCTCTTGTTGACCGCAACCAGCAAAAAATAATTCCAGTTTTACGAGGGGATGAATGGAAATATTCTGCGCCAGCCTGGCTGCTTGGAATTTATTACGTTGACCTGAGAGGGGACCCATATATCGAAAAGAATTATGGTGAGCTTTTGGCAACGCTCCTCGATAGGCGGGAGCAGGCTCCACCCATTGGGGGAATCGCAACGAGCGGCAAAAAGCCAAAAACAGACTCTGAATTTGTAAACAGAAAGATCGAATTAGCTACACTTGATCCCAATAAACTTCACAAAACCTATTGGCAATGCGCGTTGATCAGCGCCCCTACAGGATACGGGAAGACCCGCCTCGTAAAACGCCTGATGGAGGGTATTCAGGGCAACGTTGAATTGAATGATGATTGGGTTTGCGTGTATGTTGATATGCGCGAATGTAAAGATTCGGATTACGCAATCCGATATCTGGTGGAACAAATAACGGGGTCGCCAGTTACAAGCGATATGGATGATAAAAGGCTTAATGATCTGGTTTGCTCCCATATCCTCGAAAAGTTGAGCATATCTCCCAAAGACGGCACATCGCGGCGTATTCTGCTTGTTATAGATTCCATTGATTTTGTTAATTCCAAAACGGTCGAGTGGTTTTCATCAGTTCTGCATGATGTTATTGTGAATTCGTATGCTGATTACGAAAAGAACAACCCGGCATTAATAGTCCGGGTTTTGCTTGTTGGAACCGATACGGAGACCTTCTGGGTAAATTACCGAAATTGGGAAGAGGCATCGCAGAAGTATCGGCTAAAACCGCCGCAAATGTTGACCTTGTCCGCTTTTGACGACCTGCCTGTACAGGAACTTGTCCAATATAGGGCGGCAAAAGATAATATCTCTTTGGAAAATTCTGTTATTGAGGAAATTTCATACGAATTACAGTATTTGAGCGGCGGACACCCTGAGGTGGTGACCGATATTTTGGAGGAATTGGCGCTTAGGAGATTCAGGCAATATAAGGATTATTTCAAAGATTATCGTGAACAACTGATCAAGAACTATATCTCCGGTGTCGCTAAAAAAGTTTTGCGTCAATTCCCCTTGCCGCAGGCGCAGAAGGATATAAAAACAGTCTGTGCTTTCAGGCTTATCAATTTGAACACTCTCCAAAATTTGCGGAGGGAAAATCTGGTGCTTGAGTTGATGGATATTAGTTTCCTTGGAAAGTTATGTAAATTCAATATCCTCAAGCCTCCGAACGCTGAAAAGCTTTTTTATCACGATGATATTATTCGCCGCATTTTATACCTCGATCTGGCTCATGGACTTGGCAAGGATGATGAGCACATCCAGAATATACATCGATGCGCCAGATCTTTATACTGTGAATTGATGCAGTCCAGCCACCATAGCCTGCACTTGTTCTTTGTAGAGTGGTTGTTTCATTCTCTACAGGTTACCGGGCTTTCAAATGAAGATATTATCTCGGAATGGAAGGTATTGTTGGCTGCGATCAACCACAGCGAGCTTCCTTTGGATGATATCAAACATGCCATCATTGAGAAATTAAACAATGACGGTGACGTAAAATATTTGTTCCACGAGCGCTATGGTTCGCGGGACTTTTCTCCGTTGTTCGAATCTTGATGGAGGATGACCATGATTAGCAAAACCTTTGTAGGCAGGGGAGAGGAATTGATTCATGCGCGGGAATGGCTTGAAAAGAATCCTCATGGATTGGTTTTCATCACAGGCGCGGGGGGAATTGGAAAGACCTCTCTCATTCGTAAGATTATGGGCGAATATAATCTTAACGAAGGCGGGGTGGTTGATTATTTTGACCTGGCAGAGCAGCCGATGACCATGCTCAATCAGGCGATTCATCTGGTTGATTCGATTGGGCGGGAGCACTTCCCGGGATTTGTAAAAAAACTCAACGAGTTGGAAACGGTGCCGGGTGTCGAATCCGCTCCCGGCGGGTTGGAGGCGGCAGCAATCTATGCCTGTATATGGGAGATCGATGCCTACCTGAAGTCCCATAAGAAAAAACTGCTGCGGATCACAGATACCTTTGAAATTGCCCTGCGTTACAGTCATTATGCGGAGGACAATTGGGTGGCTGGGATTAATGAGAAGCTCAAGGCGATTCCAGGAACAAATTTTGTCGTTGCGGGCAGGGATAAATTGGAGGATGAGGATATCCTCGAAAAGATCATGCCTTTGCTATCTGCTTCCTTTGGCGGGGAGAACATTCTTCATATTCCCCTGTCCGGGTTCGATGATGATGAAACTGATGATTTTTTTACTGAGTGTGATGAGCATCGTATCATCCCGCCCGAGATGAGGGAAAAGCTTCAATTGCTTACGGAAGGGCGTCCTATTCTACTTTCACTGGCGGTGGAATGGCTTCAAAAGAGTATCCCTTTGCCTGTTCTAATCGAGAAAAGCCTGCCAGAATTGCGCGAAATGACCGCTTCCCAAAAGGGACGCAGGGAGTTATTGGATAAATTCGAGTTCGAGCTGATCTCGAAGGTGCGTGAATTACAAAATCCGCTTGACATTGCATCCTTGTACATGGCACATATCGACCGGCGTATGGATAGCAGGCTGTTATCAGTGTTGTTGAATGTTGGTGATACAAGGGCGGATGAAATTTTGTCTCAATTGCTGGACCTTCCATTTGTAAAGGAATATATTGGTTCGACTCCAAAGAAATGCACTTTACATGATGAGATGCGTGATCTGGTCAAGAAACACGCCTGGGAACATTTGGACTCGAACGGAACGGAAAGAAAACACCTCGCGGCGACAGCAATAAATAATTACTATCTTCCGCGTATTAAAGAGTTGAAAGAAAGAAAGCAGGATCTATTAGGTGAGTCTCGTGCTACCCTTTTACAGGGTGCGCAGGCAAAAGCCGAGGATATGGAGCGCTGGTTGTTGGAGGTGGAAGTCCTGCATTACTCCTGCAAACTGGGTGAAGCGGAAGGATTTGACTTCTTCGATAAGGCGTTCTATGACAATGAAAACAGTTATATCCGCGACCAATTTATGCTCGATGAGCTCAAACGTTCTGGCTTGGATAAGGAAAAGGTCTCCTTGCGAGATGCCGACGGGCTGCGTCGCCGTGGAAAAACAACCGAGGCAAAACGAATCTTCTCGGAAGTCCTAATGAAGGAAGACTTGGGAGAAAATGAACGTATTCTTGCCCATGCTGCCTTGGGCGCCTTGAGCGAAAATGAACCGGCCGTTGCGGAGGAAAACTTTAGCAAGGCATTGAAGATGGCGGTATCCACCAAGGATGCAAACACGCAGGGGATCATGCATAATAACTTGGGGCGTTTGTACCGCAATATGAGCAGGTTGGACGACTCTATAGAACATTTTAACGATGCCTTGACACTATTCCGCCGAATTGGAAGTTTGGATGCAGCCAATACGGTGAGAAATAATCTTGCTTGGACCTATCGTTTGAATGGTGACCTGGATCAGGCTGATACTTTGTGCAGCCTTGCAATTGCCGAACATCGAAAGCAGGGACAGGAAAGGACTCTCGCATACGCCTATCTGACAAAATCTGATATCGACAGGGAAAAGGGCGATCTCCCCAATGCCATGCGGTATGCTGAAATGGCGTTGCCCATGTTTGATAAATTTGAAGATAACAATGGGAAAACACAAACGTACCGCGCTCTTGCAAATGTGTCACGTCATTTGCTCAAGTTTGAGGATGCGATCGCCTACCTGAACAGTGGTATTCAGCTGGCTGAAAGCAGAGGTTCCTTTGCCTTGCAGGCGAGCCTTCAACAATTATACGGGCGCACGTGCCGTCATTACGCCTCTTACCTCCGAGACGAAATGAGGAATAAGAAAACCGATCACGCGACAAAAGTGGCGGATCTATATACTGAGGCACTTGGAGCGTTGGAAAAGAGCATTGATCTGGCTGAAACCATTGGCAACCATTGGGAAGTCGCCAGGTCACAAATCGAAAAAGCTTTGATCTTAATGCTGAATAATGAAAACATTGACGAAACTGTCCTTTACAAAATTCTAGATGACGTGTGGGAAACTGCCAAAGATTTGGAAAATGATGTCCTCATGAGCTACGTTCTTGAGAATCACGCCCGTATTGACATGTATAAAGGAAGGTATCTTGAGGCTGGGCATGCCCTGGGTGAAGCAGCTTGTTTGATTGCTGGAAAAAGCGGATTGGAGATAGAACGGTCATTTGCCAGATTAAAGGAATCCCTTTTGGATCCTGATCTGACCACTGAACAAAGTGCTGCGCTGGCAGGTGGGGTGAGCGAACGTATAAAACAGGTGGAATATCAAAAATATTCAAAACTTGCGGCGTTGAAAAATATGTGCCAGCAGATCATGGGCGTGGAAGATGAGGAGGATAAGGCATGACAGGATACACCCTGCTCCATCCCGTTATTCATCCGACGCTTCCCAGCGCAGACCGGGGACAGTGCGACTGCGATTGCGACTGCGCCTGTGTGAGCGAATTAAATAATAGCAGAATTGTTTTATCTGCCAATCAACTTATTGAAAACGATCAGTGTGATTGTGCATGTAATGTGTGTGCAAGCAACGATGAGATAACTCCCCAGCCCTTTGTTGCAGTTGTTAGTTCCCCTGATTTGTTTTATAAAGATTTGGGCGATAACCACTTGTTGGCATGTAGCCGCTCTACAGGTAGCGGCATAACAGTTTTGAATTCTTTGGGAAGAGATTTGTTGGAGTCTTTTCGTATTCCTCGACCGATTGACCCTTCAGACAATCTTGAAGTTATCACCAGCATGATGAATTTTGGGTTGCTGGAGATTCATAACGATAAAACAACTGCTCAGTTTAATTCATCGCCGCAAATCCTTACGGCATGGCTCCACCTTACGGACCGCTGTAATTTGCGGTGTTCCTATTGCTATCTCCCCCACGTTCGCGAGGATATGTCATCTGAAATCGGACATACTGCGGTGGATGCGATTTTCCGCTCGGCTGTGTCCAATGGATTTAAACAGGTCAAATTGAAATATGCGGGCGGGGAGCCGCTTCTGCGGTTTTCGCTTGTTCAGGAATTGCACGCGTACGCTCAACAAATGGCTGACAAGCATGACATTGAATTGGAAGGCGTGGTTTTAAGCAATGGCACTCTATTAACTTCAGAAATCGTTGAAGCGTTGAATACATTGGGTCTGCGCTTGATGATCTCATTGGACGGGCTGGGACAATACCATGATGCTCATCGTCCTTATGCTGGCGGACGTGGAACATTTGATGATGTGGCTGATGCAGTGGATCTAGCCCTGGAACATGGACTTGCCCCAAGTATTTCGGTCACGGTCAGCAGCCGCACGGCTCAGGGACTGCCGAAACTGATGGCTTGGATCCTGGAGCGTGACCTTCCTTTTAGCTTGAACTTCTATCGCGAAAATGAACTTTCCGCTACCCATGAAGATATGCGGCTGGACGAAGAAAAGATCATCGACGGGATGTTGGCGGCGTTCAACGTGATCGAAAAGAATCTGCCGCGCAGATCGTTTTTAGGTGGGCTTATTGACAGGGCAAATTTATCTGCGCCGCATACACATACATGCGGTGTGGGACAAAACTATCTCGTCTTTGATCAAAATGGGCAGGTTGCCAAGTGCCAGATGCATATTCGCAAACCGGTAACGGATGTTCATGCGGAAGACCCGCTGGCACTCATTCGCGCGGACCAGATCGGAATTCAAAACCTGCCGGTCATGGAAAAGGAAGGCTGCAGGTCTTGTGAGTGGAGGCATTGGTGCGCGGGAGGCTGTCCGCTGGAAACGCACCGCGCAACCGGGCGGTATGATGTCAAATCGCCGAATTGTAAGATATATAAGGCATTATTCCCTGAGGCATTACGCCTTGAAGGGTTACGCTTGCTGAAGTATCAAGACGACCCTGAAGTAGTGGCAAAGTTATAAAATAGATAAACAAAAGAAGAAGATCATACGACCTTCTTCTTTTGTTTTAAGTGACTTACGCTCGTATCATTGACAATAACATTTTGAATTTCTGTATTGCCTTCAACGCATGCGGTTCATTCGCAGGGAGGATGATGCCATCGCCAGCGGACAGGCGGTAGGGAACGCCGGAAATGCTCACTTCGGTTTCGCCTTCGAGAATGTGGACAAGCGCATCGAAGGGAGCGGTATGTTCGCTCAAGCCCTGGTCGGTGTCGAAGGCGAACAGGGTGATATTGCCCGCGTCCGCTTTGATGATCTGGCGGCTGACGACGGAACCTTCCTGATATTCGACCATTTCGGCGAGATGAAGGATTTGTGCTTTGGGGGCAGTGGACATGAGGTTCTCCTAGTCATGTCACCCTTCGCTTTTGCTCAGGGTGATGCTCTATTTCTCTTCCGGCGGCTTGACCATGCGGAACTCGCGCCAGAGGATAAGGTCGTAGACGATCTTGAGTCCGCCGGAGAAGAAGAAGGGGGCGCTGAACAGGGCAGGGATGCCAAAGAATATACCGGTCAATGCGGGGGAGAGAGACGCGCCGACCGAACGCGCGATGGCGGTCACACCCGAGGCGGCGGACCGTTCGTCTGGAGCCACAACAGCCATCGTATAGGATTGACGCGTGGGTACATCCATTTGAGAAATGCTGAAACGCAGGAGCAGAGTCCCGATGGCGAGCGGCAGGGACGGCATCAACGGCACGAGGATCAAAAGGATGTTGGATGGGATGTGCGTGAAGACCATCGTGTTGATCAGCCCAAACTTTTCTGCGATCCGGACCGCCAGCAGCGACGAGATGCCCGCGAGGATGTTCGCGCCGAAGAAGATGCTGCCGAGGATGCCCGCATCCACGCCGAACTTGACATGGAACCAATAAGCGACCATGCTTTGCACGATGAGACCTCCGGCAAAGGCGTCGAGCGCGAAGAAACTGCTGAGTTTGAAGACCACTTTTCTTGACTTGTGCAAACCCAGAACTTTTTTCTCTTCCACGTCTGTACTTCCAACTTCAACCGCATAGGAGATCTGCATGAACAGGACTGCGATCAGCAGACCGCCGACAGCGTATCCGGTAAGGATGTAGCGGTATGAGTCGAGCGCTGTCCAACCGGCGGCTTGAAGGAGCTGCGCCAGCCATCCACCAGCGAGTGCGCCGATTGCCGTGGAAAATGAACCGGCGAGGTTGTACCATGCAAAGACCTTGGTGCGCAGTTTATCCGAAACAAGCTGACTCAAACTTGCCTGCTCCACTGAAAGGAATGGACCGATCTCATTTCCGCTTGGGCTGATGACGCCGATGACTGCTGCGATCATCAAAACGATCAGGTTGTTCGTCATCAAAAAGATGATGCCCGCACCCAGCATAAGCAATGCGCCGACGATGAGTGTGCGCTTGCGCCCGAAACTATCGGCGTGGGTGGTGAGCCAGAGGGAAATGCCTGCGTCTCCGGCGAGCGTGAAGCTGAAGAGCAAGCCTGCCTGCTGTTCGGTGAGTCCCGATTCGGCAAGATAGAGTACGAGGACTACCGAAAGGAATCCGTAACAGAACATGCGGATGATGCGCGTGGTGAAAAGAATGGGAACGTCTAGTGTGGTTTTCATTTTATTTCTCGAATAGTGGATGTTTCCGTTACGGGCGCGCTGGTCAACGAATAGGCGAGCGAGGCAGGCAAAAGCACAATCGATGGAAGGATAAATTTATTTTTCATTGAAGCTCCTTGGAATGGGTTGATTCTATCGCTTAAGTGAATTTGTGCAGGTCGTTATCAAGTAAAATACATCATTGTATGAAAGAATTTATTTACTCTCGTAACGCAGTCCATGAAGCCTTGCTCGCAAAACGCAGGCAAATATTTTCCATTGAGATCGCCGAAGGGGCGCAGGAAAAAGGCACACTGGCAGAGATCGTCAAACTTGCGGGGCAAAGAAAGATCAAGGTCTTTCGCGCACCCCGCACCAAACTGGACAAGGTCAACCAGCATCATCAAGGCGTGGTGGCAGAGGTCAGCAGCTACCCCTATGTAGATGTAACCGACATCCTCGATAATGCCAAAGACGAGCCGCCCTTTATCCTCATCCTCGACTCACTGCAAGACCCGCAGAATTTCGGCACGCTCATCCGCACTGCGGAGGCTGTCGGTGTGCATGGCATCATCATCCCATTGGCGCGCTCGGTCGAAGTGACGCCGTCCGCGGTGAATGCGTCATCGGGGGCGAGCGAACATATGCTCATTGCCAAGTCCAATCTTTCGCAGGCGATGGACGCGCTTCGAGATGCCGACATCTGGCTGGTAGGCTTGGACCAAGCCGGGGCGGAGGTCGAGGCGGGGTCACGTCACCTCAAAGGCGCGTTGGGACTCATCGTCGGCTCCGAGGGCGAAGGCATCCATGAATTGACGCGCAAGAAATGCGACATCGTCTTGAAACTGCCGATGCGCGGAAAGATCGAATCACTGAACGCGGCTGTGGCGGGGTCGGTTGCGTTGTATCTGGCGTATTTGAATCGCAAATAACCCGTCATTGCGAGGAGGGCGACAGCCCGACGAAGCAATCTTGCACATTGGTTTGTGGGATTGCTTCGGGCGGAACGGCATTGCCCTCGCAATGACGAAGGATTAGGAGAACATCATGCCTCAAGGAACATATCATTTTCCAAAGGGATTTTTGTGGGGAACAGCCACCGCTTCGCATCAGGTGGAAGGCAATAACACGAACAACAATTGGTGGAAGTGGGAGCAGGAAGGTCATACCGACGGTTCGGCTGCCGTGGCTGCCGATTGGTGGAGCGGACGCTGGCGCGAGGATTTCGACCGCGCCGCCGAAACGGGACAGAACGCCCATCGCCTTTCATTGGAGTGGAGCCGCATCCAGCCGACGCCTGATTCGTGGGATGAGGATGCCATCGAGAAGTACCGCCTCATGCTGCGCGGATTGCAGGATCGCGGTATGACGCCTATGGTTACGCTGCATCATTTTACCGATCCGCTATGGGTGAGCGAAATGGGCGGTTGGGAGACACAGGATATCGTGCCTTTGTTTGCCAGGTATGTTCGTAAAATGGTCGACGCGTTGAAGGAATACACCAACCTGTGGGTGACGATCAACGAGCCGAATGTATATGCCCTGAGCGGATATGGGCTGGGGGCGTTCCCGCCCGGCAGAACGGATATGAAATTGGCAATGCAGGTGCTTGCCAATATGCTGCGCGGACATGCTGCCGCGTATCGCGCCATCCACGAATTGCAGCCAGAGGCGCGTGTCGGCTATGCGTTGCACTTTCGTCCGATGGTCCCGCGTTTGAGTTGGTCGCCGCTGGATATTTTGATGCGCAAGATCCGCTACGATGGGGTAAATATGGGGTTTCCCACCGGCATTTCGACCGGCGTGATGAAAACCCCGTTGGGCAAATTCAACATCCCTGAAGCCAAAGGCACGCAGGATTATCTTGGCTTGAACTATTACTCAGTGGATACGGTCTGGTTCGACATTACCAAACCCGGCGAATTGTTCTCGAACAGCGGCTTCCCGAAGGATGCCGATATGAGCAGTACGAACTTCATCGCCAACATCCCGCAGGGAATCTTCGACTCGCTCAAGTGGATCGTACGCACCTACCCGAACCTGCCTATTCTCGTCACCGAGAACGGCGTGGAGGATTTTGACGATCATATGCGTCCGCGCTATTTGGTGGAACATTTGCATCAGGTCTGGCGGGCGGTCAATTTCAATTGGCCCGTCAAGGGCTACTTCCATTGGTCATTGGTGGATAACTTCGAATGGGAGCGCGGCTGGACTCAACGCTTCGGTCTGTGGGGGTTGGATGTGGACACCCAGCAGCGCATCCGCCGCCCAAGCGTGGATCTGTACGAAGAGATCTGCAAGGAGAATGGGATTTCCAGCGAGATGGTGCAGAAGTATTGCCCCGAGTCGTTCGAGAAGTTGTTTCCGTCGTAATGGGTCATGTCACTCTGAGCGCAGCGAAGAGTCTTTACTTCTTATAGCTGAGACTCTTCGGTCGCGAAAGGCACGCTCCCTCAGAGTGACATGAAATTTTCACAAAAAATAGGGTGGACTGGTGAGGATGTAATTCTTGAATTTCCCGAACGGTTCATCAGACATGATCGACCCCATAAACCCTTCCAGCCGATACTTTCGTTTTGTGAGATGGTCTATGGCGGATGTGTTGTTTGCCGGGACTTCGAATCCCACCACGGGGGCGTTCATTTTATGCGCTTCGTTTTCGGCGTGTGACAAAACGGCGGGGAAGTCCTTTTCATTTAGCAATGCAAACGGACCGTAGAAATCGCGGTGGATGTAGCCATAGCCGACGACAGTCCCATTTCGTTTGTAAAGATACAGCTTGCGGTCACGCATCAGAAATAGGTGGTCCACCTCACGGCGGTGACCGAGGATCGCAAGGTCGAGTCCGCTTAGGGCTTCGAGAGAGGCGGGGTTTTCATCCGCTGGCTCAATGGTAAGATCGGATTCAAATGTCACAGGTTCGGGAGTCCGCTCGAAATAAAGTTCCGTCAAAAAAGGATAAACGCCGGATTTAAGATAACGCGATATTGCGCGGTGGTCGGTAGTGGCGACGATTGAGCGATGTGGCGCATCGTTCGGGAAGGCGCGCTGGAGAAGCTCCCTGCCCACGCCCGCAGACTGCGCCTCAGGCAGGACGAAGAACTCCGTCAGCTCGCGGTGATCTTCGCGCAGGATGCTGCGGGCATAGCCGACGGCTTTGCCATCCTTTTCGGCGAGCCAGTAGTTGTCGCTGGTCTGCGAAAGATGCTCCCAGAACGGACGGCGGATATCCCAAAGATTTGCGCGGGTTTCGGGATCGTTCGCGCCGGTGATGGCTTGCACGCCGCTGCGCCGGCTGAACTCTTCGAGCGATTTCATGCAGATGTTGAATGTGATGGGGTCATCTGCAGGGGTTGCCTTGCGGTAGGTAATGGACATGGACGGGATTATACATTTAAACGTTCACCTTCCTTTTCAACTTGCTATAATAGATAAAACATTTCCCTTGGAGGTCGCTATGCCGCATCCGCTTGCTGGTCAACCCGCGCCGCGTGAGATATTGACGAACGTTCCGCGTCTCGTTTCTGCGTATTACACCGAATCGCCCAACCCCGAAGAGTCGTCGCAGCAGGTTTCGTTCGGCACGTCTGGTCATCGCGGTACTTCCACTCAAGGCAGTTTCAACGAGGATCATATTTTGGCGGTATGTCAGGCATTGGTGGAATATCGCCAGCAGGCAGGGATAACCGGTCCGCTTTTCATCGGCAGGGATACGCACGCTCTTTCCGAACCTGCCGAGTCAACAGCGATCGAAGTCTTCGCCGCAAATGGACTTGAGATTCGCATCTCGAATGACTTCACGCCCACGCCTGTCGTTTCGCATGCCATCCTTACTTACAACCGCGGGCGCACCAGTGGGCTTGCCGATGGTGTGGTCATTACGCCTTCGCACAATCCGCCGCAGGATGGCGGCTTCAAATACAATCCGCCCAGCGGTGGTCCAGCCGGACCGGAGATCACGAACGTTGTACAAAAACGCGCCAACGAGATTCTGCGCGATGGACTCAAAGCCGTAAAGCGGATTCCGCTTAGGCAGGCGCTGTCCGCTGATACGACGAAAAAACATGACTTTGCCATGCCTTATATTCAGGATTTGGGCAATGTCATCGAAATGGATAAACTCGGCAAACTCCGCATCGGTGTGGACCCGATGGGTGGTGCGGCGGTCAATATGTGGGACGTCATCGCTGACGTTTACAAGCTCAACGTCACCGTTGTGAACCGCGCCGTCGACCCGACCTTTTCGTTTATGACCGTCGACCATGACGGCAAGATCCGCATGGATTGTTCGTCGCCGTATGCCATGGCGGGACTCATCCGCTTGAAGGATGAGTTCGATATCGCCTTCGGCAACGACCCGGACGTGGACCGTCACGGTATCGTCACACCGTCTTCGGGGCTGATGAACCCGAATCACTTCCTTGCAGTGGCGATCAACTACCTGTTCCAGAGCCGCTCCGGCTGGCGTGCGGAGGCGCAGATTGGCAAGACGCTGGTTTCGTCTTCGATGATCGACCGTGTGGCGAAGTCGCTCAACCGCAAGTTGAACGAAGTCCCGGTCGGGTTCAAATGGTTCGTGGATGGGCTGGTGGACGGCTCTTTTGGCTTCGGTGGCGAAGAGAGTGCGGGCGCGTCCTTCCTGCGCAAGGACGGCAGCGTGTGGACCACCGACAAGGACGGCATCATCCTTGACCTGCTCGCGGCGGAAATCACTGCATTGACTGGACGCGACCCGGGCATGCATTATCAAGACCTGACGGCGAAATTTGGCGCGCCAGTCTACAAACGCATCGACGCGCAAGCCAACCCGGCGCAAAAGAACGTGCTCAAAAATCTCGCGCCTGATGATGTCAAAGCGGATACGCTTGCCGGTGAAAGAATCACTGCAAGGCTAACAAAAGCCCCCGGCAATGACGCTTCCATTGGCGGGCTGAAAGTTGTGACCGATAACGGCTGGTTTGCGGCTCGCCCTTCAGGGACAGAGGATGTTTATAAAATTTACGCGGAAAGTTTTGTAGATGAAGTTCATTTGAACCGCATCTTTGCCGAAGCGCAGGAGATCGTCAGCGCGGCGTTCAAAGCGGCGGGTGCATGATTTAAAACTCATAACGCATGATCGGGCGGGGAGGGAAATGCCGGGCAACGACCTTGAAGCCAAGCTTTTCAAAGGTGGATGCAAACCCCGTACCCGATGCGCTGGGTGATAGATCCGCATCGAGCGGATACGCCTCGAGTGCAGGCGCTCCGGCTTTTCGCGCCGCATCCAACGCGGCGGTGATCAGCACGGACGTCACGCCTTTTTTGCGCCAGCCTTTGCGGATGTAAAAACAGGAGATCGACCAGACCGGTTTATCGTCCACGCGTTTGAGCCGCCAGGTTTTATCCAGGTGCGGGAGCGCATCGCGCGGAGTGAGTTGACACCAGCCGACAGCCAGGTCACCGCTGAATGCCAGCAAGCCGATCGGCGGATTGTTCTTCACCAGTTCATAAAAATCGGCTTTGTTCGCTTCGGCAGGACGCTTGCGATAGTCGTTGCCGATGCGCCAATACATGCACCAGCACTGTGCGACTGGTCCCTGTGTGCCGAAGAGATCTGTCAATGCAGGGAGCAGGTCAGGCGTAAGCGGTCGAACGGTGAGGTTTAATTCCGATTTTTTACTTGGCATTGTTATTGCTTCTTAAAGTTATTTCTAGGTAGTCGATTGGAAATGATTGGATTTTCGTCATTGCGAGCCGCGCTCTTTGCGGCGAAGCAATCCCAAGATTTGAGAGCGAGATTGCTTCGTACTTACTTCCAAATATTCCCGTATCCAAATTCACCTTCCAGCAGTTTTCCTTCGGCGAAACGCTCAAAACGAAATGGCGTAATGTCCACGGTTTTGGGTTCGCCGTCCACGATCAGCTCAGACAAACTCGCGCCCGCCGCGGGGGACGTTTTGAATCCGGTTCCGCTCAAACCACAGGCGAGATAAAAGCCGCCCAATTCTGTTCCGCTATAAATGGCGCGCTGATCCGGCGTGATTCCGTCGCGCCCCACATGGATGGAATGCAATCCGCTCTCTTCAAGCTTCGGGATGCGCTGGAGCATGGCATCGATGAGCTTATCGACGAAGGTCGGCGTGGGCGTCTGGTCTTCGGCATCGGGCGCTTCGCCGCGCATCGATTCATCTTCGCCCGCCGCGAGGATCAACGCACTGCCTTCGGGGCGGAAATAACAATTGATGACGTCATCGATCACAGCAGGGATTTTCCCGAGCGACGGCGGACGATGCAGGAAGGCGACATCGTGAGTCCACGTCTCCAACGGGACTTCGATGCCTGCGAGGCTTGCGACGAGCTTTGCCCACGGTCCCGCCGCATTGACAACGATCGGGCTGGAGAATTCGCCTTTGGTTGTACTCACGCCGACAACTTTCCCGCCACTGGCGTGGACGGCGGTCACTTCGCAGTTTTGTATCAACGACGCGCCGTTCCGTTTTGCGGCTTCGATGAATGAATTGGTCGTGAGCGTGGCGTCGGCGTAACCTGAATCAGGTTCGTAGGCGGCGAAGTCGAAATGGTCCGTGACGAGATCGGGGAAAAGTTTCTTCACTTCATCGGCGGAAACGACCGAGGTATTGATTCCCAGTTTTTGCTGATTGGCAACATTGCCGCGCAGTTTATCTTCGTGTTCGCGCTGGGCGATCTGTAAAAAGCCGGTCGTCTGAAAACCGCATTCCCCGCCGACACGTTCTTTCCAATTGCTGAAATAATTTTTATAGCTGGCAAACGTCAACGCAGATTCGGCGGCGAGATCATAGTGCATACGGACGAGTCCGCTTGAGTGCCCGGTTGCGCCGGAGGCGGTCACCTTGCGGTCGAGGATGGCAGTCTTGAGTCCTCGCTCGGCGAGATGGAAGGCGATGCTGGCGCCCATCACGCCTGCGCCGATGACGACGGCATCGTAGGTTTGGGTCATGGCTGGTTTCCTTTTCTAAGAGAGTGCTTCTTAAGTCTTGGTTACCTAATCTTTGTACACGGAGTTTGCGGAAAACACGGACAAAAACGGGTCTTTTTAATGATCTTTCCGTGAAGATCAACGTCTCCGTGTTGTCCGTGTCCCAAAAATACTTTTAAGAAACAGTTTCTAAGGCGTTGTTCCGGGGCAGCCGCCAACGCGGTTGGGGTCAACGGGCAGACCAAAGGCTTCGTAGACGGGTGCGCCATCCCATTCGGCTTGAAGCGGCAGTCCAAGCGCAAAAGCGACGGTTGGCGCCGTGTCCATGATATAGACCTGGGTCTTCAATATGCCCGGTACCACCTGCGGACCATAGATGATCCAGGGAATGGTCAGGTCGTCGGGCATGTTCGTGCCATGATGGGTTTCGTGTCCGCCGTGGTCGGAGGTGATGATGATGAGCGTGCCATCATAAAAGCCGTTGTCTTTCATCGTTTGAAGCAGCGCGCCAAAGGATTTGTCGTCTTCGTGATAGGCGCTTAATTGCTGCTTGGACATCCAACCGTATTTGTGCCCGGCGAGGTCGCCGTTGGGGAAGTGCATGAGCATCAGACCAAAGCCTTGTTTCACCTGTTCCCTGCCCATGTTTAGCAAAGTGGTGATGTCTTTGGTGTTGTCAGTTTCGTCGATAAAGCCCCAGTAGTCGAGGCTGGTTGGCTCGGTGATCTGCTGTAGCTTCTCTTTACCAGCGACAATGACGGTCCGCAAGCCGACGGCGTGGGTCAGGTCGAAGATGTCGGTGCCGAGGGCGTATCCGTTCTGCGGGACGTATTCGTCCCAGCGCGCGATGTGTTTTGCCGGACATGTGCCGGTGACCATGGATGCATGTGCAGGCAGCGTGGAGCTTGGATACACGGTTTGCGCGTGCAGGGTGTACGCTCCGTTTTGCATCAGTTCCTTCACGTTGATCATGTCCGCGGCTTCGATGGCGTCGGGACGCATGCCGTCGAAGGTGACGATGAGCACGCGCGAGATGGGCTGAGGCGGGACCAATACCTGCGTCGGCTGTATCTCTTCGGGTGCGGGCTGCGGAGCTATCGGCGTAAGGGTCGGTGTGGGTAACGATAAGACAGTTGTCGGCGTGGGCTCTGAGGCGGAAGCAGGCACACAGGCTTGTAAAAGGATCGTGAGCAGGATCAGGATCGAGAGTCGTTTCGGCATGAGGGGGATGTTGTCACGTTTTGCAGGGATATTTTTCATGGAATTGAAGCTGCGGGTCTCCAAAAATTTGATACACGGGAATGCCAGCCCATTCGGGTTGAATGGGGAGCCCGAGGGCGTAGGCGACGGTGGCGGCGGTGTCGAAGGTGTATAGCTGGAAGTCGATCACTTGCGGGGCGATGCCGGGACCGTAGGCGATCCACGTGATGCGGTAATCTTCGATGATCAGACCGATGTGATTCTTGTCGTGCCCGCCGTGGTCGGAGGTGATGAGGAAGAAGGTGCTGTCGAATTTGCCGTTGGCTTTGAGCGCGTTGATGATCTCTCCCAACACGGCGTCGCCTTCGCGCAGGACCTTCATGTATTCACCGGACATCCAGCCGTATTTGTGACCGCGGTTATCGGGTCCGGCAAAGTGGATGAACATCAGTTGAAAGTCGGTATCGAGTTCCGGCAGGACAGCGCGTTGGATGGCAGGTTCGCCGTAGGCGATCTCGAAAACGTCTGTGGTTTCGGGTTCGGCGAGTTGTCGCAGTTTATCCTTGCTGACGATCATGGCTGTTTTCATGCCCGCATCGTGCGCGAGTTGGAAGATATCCGGTCCTTTAGCGTACCCCATGTACATGAAATATTTATTATAGATAACGCCGTGGTCTTCCATGCACATACCGGTCAGCATGGAGGCGTGGCTGGGCAGCGTGGCGGGATAGTCGATGGTGCGCGCGGTCAGCGGGGCTTGCGCTCCGGCGTCGCGCAGCGCGATCAGGTTGGGCATGGGCGCCAGGTCTATGGCGTCGGGGCGCATCCCGTCGAAGCTGATGATGATGGCGCGTTTGATATCCGCGCGCGATGGCAGGGGTGTGGGGCTGGGAGTGAAGGTCGGCGACGGTGTGAATGTGGCTGTAACAGTAGCTGTGACGGTGGCAGTTTGCGTCGCCTCGGAGGTTGGCGCAAGGGTCGGCGTCTCGCTTGGCAGAACGTAGGCTGTCGGCGAGGGCAGAGGCGGCAGGGAGGCGCCCCAAATGTTGGGGATGGCTCCGCATCCGGCGAGAAGAAATGAAAGCAGTAAAAGGGTAAGGCGTTTCAGAGAAGTTACTCCAGCGGTTAATAGAGAGCTTTATTTCAACATCGGCATTTTCAGCCCATGACGTTTCGCGGCTTCGATGGCGATCTCGTACCCCGCATCCGCGTGTCGGACCACGCCCATGCCTGGGTCGGTCGTCAGGACTCGTTCCAACCGTTTGGCGGCTTCGGGCGTTCCGTCTGCCACGATGACCTGACCGGCGTGCTGGGAATATCCCATGCCGACACCGCCGCCATGATGGAACGACACCCATGTCGCTCCGCCGACAGCGTTGATCAATGCGTTGAGGATCGCCCAATCTGAAATCGCGTCTGAGCCGTCTTTCATCGCTTCGGTCTCGCGGTTGGGTGAAGCGACAGATCCCGAATCCAAATGGTCGCGTCCGATCACGATCGGCGCTTTTACTTTTCCAGTCGCAACGAGTTCATTGAATTTCAAACCGGCTTTCACGCGCTCGCCATATCCCAGCCAACAAATGCGCGAGGGCAATCCCTGGAACGGGACTTTCTCCCTTGCCATCTTTAGCCAGCGATGCAGGTGCGCATCTTCGGGGAAGAGTTCCATGATCGCCTGGTCGGTGGTGTAAATATCTTCGGGGTCGCCGGAAAGCGCCACCCAGCGGAACGGTCCCTTGCCTTCGCAGAACAGCGGGCGGATATACGCGGGCACGAAGCCGGGGAATTCAAACGCGTCGGTCACGCCGTTGTTGTAGGCTTGCTGGCGCAGGTTGTTGCCGTAATCGAAAACTTCCGCGCCTTTGCGTTGGAATTCGAGCATCGCGCGGACGTGCTTTGCCATCGAATCCATTGCCATCTTTTTATATTTTTCGGGATCGGATTCGCGCAATTGATTCGCCGCCGTGACCGATAATCCGGATGGCACGTACATCAACGCCTCATGCGCCGACGTTTGATCTGTCACTACATCGGGAATGATTCCACGCTTTGAGAGTTCGTCGTAGATATCGGCTGCGTTGCCGATCAGCCCAATGGACTTTGGAGTTTGATTCTTGACATTCTCTTCGACGAGGGTCATGGCTTCTTCGAGGTTATCCACGACCATATCCACATAACCAATGGCGCGGCGGCGTTCGGCTCGTTCGGGGTCTACTTCGACGATAAGTCCCACGCCTTCGTTCATCGTAATGGACAGCGGCTGTGCGCCGCCCATTCCGCCCAGCCCCGCGGTGAGGACAAATTTGCCCTTGAGCGAATCCCAGCCTTTGAGTTTGGCGAGTGCTCCGAAGGTTTCATATGTCCCTTGCAGAATCCCCTGCGTGCCGATGTAGATCCATGAACCAGCGGTCATCTGCCCGTACATGATGAGTCCCTTTTTGGCGAGTTCATCGAAGTGTTCCCACGTCGCCCAATGCGGCACAAGATTCGAATTGGCGATCAATACCTTTGGCGCGTCCTTGTGGGATTTGAACACAACGACAGGTTTGCCCGATTGAACGAGCAGGGTCTCGTCTTCTTCGAGATTCTTCAGCGATTCAAGGATCGCGTCGAAAGATTCCCAATTACGCGCGGCTTGTCCGCGCCCGCCGTAGACGACGAGGTCTTCGGGTCGTTCCGCCACTTCCGGGTCGAGATTGTTCTGGATCATGCGGTAAGGAGCTTCGCTGAGCCAGTTCTTGCAGGTCAATTCAGTACCGCGCGGCGCGCGGATAACGCGGGGTTTGGACATGGGTATGCTCCTATTCCAGAATCATGAACGAATTAATTAACTCGTCAAAAGACGGTTCGACGGTTTCCTGCCAGGTTTCGGTGGTGGAGAGTGTAATGGAAAGGGTGCCTGTGGGCAAATCGAGGAAGACCAGCTTTTGGAAGATGGTGATCGAATTTCCATCTGCGGTCAGACCGGGCGTGCGGATCGTGATGATGCCAGCCGGAATTTGGTTCCGGGTTGTGATGATCTCAGTACCGGTCACCTCGGCATCTTTCAGGGATGCGGGCAGACCCGCCGCAAGCGTTTTGAGGTCTGTATCGTCCTGCAGCGATACTTCCATTTGCTGATCCCAAACGAAGTTGATATTGGTTACAAAGCCATTGTCCACGTGTTCTTCTGCGATGTCCAGCAAGAAGAGACGGAAGACGTTCGGGTCCTGGTCTTTGATGGTTGTGAGCGAACGTTGAATGGCGGGATTTTCGGCTTCGGGTAATTGAAGCGCCGCATCATACTCCGGCTCATTTATGCGGAGCGCCAGCCACTGCATGGGAATGACAACCTGGTATTTACCACGTATGTCGATGAAGGTGCTCGTACCGTCGGCGTTCTTATCCAGCATGCTGCTTGCGGCTTCGGTCGCAGTGGGCGACGGCGGGACAGTCGCTGTCGGCTGCGGCGTGGCTGTGGGGACTTCGGTGGCAGTGGGAACAGCTTGCTGCGTCTGCGCCAGGGCGGCGGAAACAGTCTCAGCGACCATACGCTCAAGTCGTGTATCAGCTGTCGGCGGGACCGGTGAGGCGGAGGGCAATCCCGGTACGGCACATGCCAAAGCGGTCATCCCAAGTACGACAGCGGTCAAAAATCCTCGGTTATGTTTCATGTGTACATCCTTGCTGGTGAAATAAAAAAACCTCCCGGCTATTATAGCCGAGAGGCTTTATTTGATTGTGCTTTATGAGGAGGATTGTCCTGTCGCTATCATATCTGCGAAGTTCGTTCCTTTTAAGCGCCCCACCAATTGCTCCTGCGCTTCGCACCAGACTGGTCTAAGCGGGCAGTTGTCGTCGAACGAACAGAGACCTGCCTCGCCAACACACTCATTGAGCTGGATGGGACCGTCTATGGCTTCGATCACTTCGAGCAGTGAAATATCCTTGGGCTCGCGTGCAAGAGTTACGCCGCCGCGTGCGCCACGTGATGTGTGTAATAACCCTGCGATCGAAAGCTGAGAAATGATCTTTGCAAGGAAAGACGGGGGAATCTTTTGTTCCTCTGCGATGGTGCTGGTGGCTGTGCGTGTGTCACCATTGCGTGCAAGATGCAAAATGGCGCGGACAGCGTAATCGGCTTGACGGGTGATCTGCATATAACCTCACTTAATATAGGTAAAACCTACCTACAATCACGATTTTATTGTGAACGCTGTTACAAGGCAAGTGATAGAGGTCACCCATCAATTATGACCTTTTGCGCCGAATTACGAAGGTTGCTTTTTGAATGGAGATTTTGCGGATTAATGTGTCAGCGTGAGGTTTCCTGCGCCCATTTCGACGATGATGATCAGGGTCGGACCCTCACCGCTTTGAGTGTAGGTCTTTCCGCTTCTTTCCCAGCCGGGGCCTGCACTCACATTCGACAGCCCACCCTCCACTGTGACCTCTGCGTTCACTCCCTCAGGGATGACGAGGATCATATTGCTGAGTCCGGTTGAGACTTTGACGGATGCGTCGCGCTGCAAGTCGCCGGAAAAATCGAGAGTGTAATCGCCCGCTCCTGAGGAAAAATCCATCAGGCTGAAATTGGCGTTTGCCAGCCCCGTCAATTTGACGTTGGACGCGCCGGTGGAGTAGGTGAAGGTGCTCATCTCGGCTTGGTTCAGCTCGGAGAAGGAGAGTTCCACGCTTGCCGCGCCGTCTGAGATGTCGAGCCGGGTGAGGGCAAGCCCGCCGAATTCGAACTTTCCATCGTACGCGCCTGAGTCGATGGAAAGGTTCATGGGGGCGCTGCCGAGTTCCAAGTCCCATTCATTCTTGAGATTATTGAGATTTGGAATGATGTTGACGTTCCCGTTTCCAACACGGACAATGACATCGCCATCTTCTTCGACGATCTCCGGCTTGAGTTCTTTGAAGTTATACGTGGCGGTGCCATTAACAAGCACGTCTGCGCCGGGGTTGAGCGTCAACTCGCCTGCGCCGAATTTGAGATTCAGGTTGATTTCTTTCGAGTCTGGATATTTCACGTTGATCTCATCGGTCACTTCCGGGCTGGGGGTGGGCGGCTCAGGGGTGCTGATTCCACAAGCCAGGACGGTCAACGCGAGAATCGCGATAAAAGTAAAAAGTTTGTACATACGAAAAACCTCCTCGGGTTATTAATGCCTGAGGAGGTATACGCTGGAAAGCGGGGAGTGGTTGCGGGGAGGGAGTACTGGGTTGAAGGTTGAAAGGTTGCAGGTTGAACCTTTACCCTGTAACTTTTGAACGTTCAACCGTTTTCAGGTTTGCCAATATCTTTCGCGTAGATTCCGCCACTTCTTCGATTGCTTTGTTGAACGTTTCTTCATTTGCCTTGGACGGTTTGCGGTATCCGCTCACTTTTCTTATATATTGCAGAGCTGCTTCGTAGATTTCCTGCTCGGTGACGGGATGGTCCATATTTCTAAGGGGTTTGATACTTCTGCACATAAAATTTACTCCTAAACAAAAGTCTGCTGCGGCTCGCCGGACTTGACGCGGCGCATGGCGAAAGCGGACCAGTCTTCATTGAACGAGACAAGGGTCAGCCAACGCAAGCCTTTATCCTGCAAAAAAGACCAACCCGTATCACGGGTAAAGTCTGTTTTGATCCTGGAGGTTTTCTTGGGGTAGGCGATCCACAAAAGTGTTTCTGGCTGAAAAAGCTTAAGTGCTTTTGGCAGGACCTTTTCCAACTCCGCTTGATTTTTGACGAAGATCAGAATCCAATCGGCAGGGATTTTCCCGTTTTCAGAGAGGATCACCCCAAAAGGTAACGGCTCCAGTTCCTGCAATGCTCCTTCGGGAGCGTTTAGCAAAACCGCAAGTTGACCTTCCTGCAATTTCATTCTTCGCGCTAAAGTCGCCATATCAGTACCTGTAAATTTATTTCTCTTTTTTCAACGCTTCATTCAATGCCTGTCCCACCGAGCGGACTTCGACAATCTCGATGCCTTTCGGGTATTCTTCGCCCTTCCGTAACGCCTTCGGAATAATGGCAGTTTTGAAGCCAAGTTTCTGTGCTTCACGCAAACGCGCAACCATCTGTCCCGGCATACGCAATTCGCCTGCCAAGCCGATCTCGCCGATCAAGACCACATTGGCTTGAATGGGAACATCCTTCCATGAGGAGGCGATGGCGGCGGCAATGGCTAGGTCCGCGGCGGGTTCGTCGATCTGGATGCCGCCGACGACGTTGACGAAAACATCCTGCTCGGAGAGTTTCAAGCCAACCCGGCGGGACAACACCGCCGTAATCAACAGCAAACGATTGAAGTCCACGCCGTTGGGTGTGCGGCGCGCATTGCCGAATTGAGTCGGGGATGTCAATCCCTGCACTTCCACGAGGATGGGACGCGTCCCTTCCATGGTCACGGCAATGGCGGAACCAGCGGCATTGACCAGCCGCTCTGCTAGAAACGCCTCGGACGGATTGGTCACTTCGGTTAAGCCGCCTCCGCGCATTTCGAACACGCCCACTTCGGATGTCGCACCGAAGCGGTTCTTCACCGAACGCAGGAGACGATACGCCTGAAAGCGGTCACCTTCGAGATACAGGACCGTATCCACGATATGTTCCAACACACGCGGACCGGCGATTGCGCCTTCTTTTGTGACGTGCCCGATCATGAAGACCGTCACGCCGGTGTTCTTCGCCAACTCGCGTAACTGTGACGAACATTCACGCACCTGCGATACCGAGCCAGCGGACGAATCCAATTCGGAGAGATAAGTCGTCTGGATGGAGTCCACGATCAACAGGTCCGGTTTTGATTCGCGGACGTGGTTCAGGATCACTTCGAGATTCGTCTCCGTCACCAAAAACAAATCCTTCGGTAACTCTTTCCCGCCGTTGAATAGACGCGAAGCGCGCATCTTGATCTGCCGCTCCGACTCTTCGCCCGAGACATATAGCACACGTTGGACCTTGCCCATTTCCATTGCCATTTGCAGCATGAGCGTGGATTTGCCGATGCCCGGGTCGCCGCCGATGAGCACGATGGAGCCGGGGACGATGCCGCCACCGAGCACACGCGCGAATTCGCCGATGGGCAGGTGGACGCGGTCTTCATCATCGCCGCTGACCTCGGAAATGGGACGCGGTTGCGAACGACCGGTTAATCCGCGGACGCCCGCCGCTCCCTTCTTCGAAACTGGTTCATCGTGGACGACTTCCTCGACCATGCTGTCGAACGCTCCGCACTGCGGGCATTTGCCCATGTATGAAGCAGCGACTCGCCCGCATTGCTGGCAGACATATCGGGTATGAGTTTTTGTTTTTGCCATTTCATCTTCTCCCCCCTCTCCTCGTAGGAGAGGGGCAGGGGGTGAGGTCAGTATAACAGAATTTTTGTTCTGTTTTCCACCTGCTATACTTAAAAGAGACTGTCACCTCATTTACCAAAGGAGAAATCATGAAACTCGTATCCGACATTCTTATCGTTATCGTCGCCCTCTTGCACTTCTTTTTTCTTTATCTGGAAACGTTCTTATGGGATAAACCGTTCGGCATGAAAACCTTCCACATGACAGAAGAACAGGCAAAGCAATCCAAAACCCTTGCCATGAATCAGGGACTTTACAACGGATTCCTCGCCGCAGGTTTGTTATGGGGATTATTTGCAGGCGACCCGGTGAAGATTTTCTTTTTGAGCTGTGTCATCATTGCGGGACTCTTCGGCGCGTTCACTGTCAGCAAACGCATCTTTTATATTCAGGCTGTCCCCGCTATTTTGGCGTTGGTAATTTTGTTGGTGTTCTAAAATATAATAGGGGCGGGGTCACCCCGCCCCTACGAATTTCATTTCACGATACTCGCAATATTCGCGAAATCTGCAAACAACCCATACGCTGTCTCGACAGGTCCGCCGGTCATGCCGGGTTTTTCGGATAAAACAATTGAGTAATCGATGATGACATCAGTGCGGAAGGTGACTCCCGTGCTGGAGTTCATCATGCCGTAGAGCGGTGAGGTCGAATCGACCAGTTGCGGGGAAACGCCGACTTTGATCTCTCCATCCACTTTTTCAGCAGAGCAAACCAATTTATAACGCTTGCCTTCCGCCTTCGCCTTGGCGATCATCTCAGAAGTGATTCCGCGAATGCCAGTCGGGTTGACCTGCTGCGGCGTCATGGGCGTATCCCATAACACGGTCACCAGCGCGGCAACTTTGATGGCGGCATCCCAACCGTCCACATCGTTGGTGGGGTCGGTTTCAGCCAAGCCGATCTTTTGGGCGTATGCGAGCGCCTGTTCATACGTCTCGCCGCTTTCCATGCGAGAGAGGATGACATTGGTCGTGGCGTTGAAGATACCTTTGAAGGATTCCAATTCCGCGAGCGGGAACGCCTCACGCATGACCGAGAAAACGGGTGCGCCGCCCAATACAGTGGACTCAAACCGGAAGCTTTTTCCCTTCGATTCTGCCAGCGTGGTCAACTCGCGATAGCCATGTACGACCGGACCTTTGTTCGCGGTGCTGACGTGCATTCCCAATTCCAACGCTGTGCGGATGTGATCCATTGCGGGCTGTCCCGTCTGCGTGTTGACGGGGGAGTTCTCAAACATGAAATTGGCTTGGGAGTTTTTGATGACATCCAGCGAGCTTTTTACTTCCAAAGATGAAAGAGAAAATATATCTTTGCCGCTTTCAACAAGTTCGAGAGCCTTTTCAATATCTAAGCCATTCGGGTTTACGGCAAATCCATGACGACCGGTAGAAATGCCTGTGAAGGAAAAGGTCACATTATGTTTCGATTTCAATACATCCTGTTTGCGAAGTAATAAACGTGCCAGCGAGCGGGCGACATTGCCAAATCCGATAAGGGCGAGGTTGTAGTGCATGAGATGACTCCTGTTTCAGGTTGAAAGTTGAAGGTTTGGCACATGCAACATGCAACCTTCAACAAGTTTTAAATCGGCGGGTAGGGATAGGCTCTTCGTCCCTGTAAAGGACTTGGAAAAACCTTCGTTTCACATAATTCTTCGGCTCGTAACATCAGGGCTTCGATCTCGCTTGGGCTGAGATAAGACTCAAAGTGGGCAGACCAGTTCCCGGTCGAGGAGAGAGGCGCGAGCAATTCGTCCGGTATGGCTTGACCGGCGAAGTCCCATAACACGGTGCGCAGTTTATATTCCTCGTGGAAGCAGATGCCGTGATCGATGGCGTAGAGGTGATGGGCTTTGTCGTCGAAGAAGACGTGGCTTCCCTTGCGGTCGGCGTTGTTGGCGAGCAGGTCGAATAGGACGACGGGACGAAGCTTTTGCTTGTCTTCCACCGTGAAGTTAAAGTAGTGATATTCGATGTCGTAATCGACATATTGCTGCAAGGAGCCGGGTCCGTGCGGACCATCTGTGCGATAAACGGTGACAGGGACGATGTGGAAGCCGAGCGTTTCGCTCAATTGATACGCAGCGACTTCGCGCAGGGCGAGCGTGTTATTGGGAAAATCCCATAACGGCTGTTCGCCTTTGCTCGGCTTGTACACGGCTTGATAGGTTTCGCCTTCGTAGTGAACATCTACAAGAAAGGTGTAGTTGCTGCCAAGCATGAACTGACCACGAAGTTCGTAGTCGCCGTGGGTGAGCGCGGATCGGATCGTTGAGGAGACAGGGGTATTCATAAAAATTAAAAGTCGCAAGCCAAAGGTTGAATGTTCAAACCTGTAACTTGCAACCTCCAACCTGAAATTGGCTTAATGCAGGTGACCGTTCTTCTTTGGGCAGAAGTGCCCGCTCGGCTCCATGGGCTGACCACACTGCGGGCAGAGGGGGCGTCCGCGCGAGGAGACTTCCTGTCCCCAGCGGGCGAGCTGGCGAAGCTGCGTGCGCGTTGCCCAATAGCGGACTTGTGAGGCTTCTTCAGGGTCTTGTTCTTCGGTGAGGAGTTCCTTTGCAAAGACCACCACGCGATCGCGGTCTTTGTCGTAGCCAAGCCCGATCTCACCGGCGCGGAAGAGCGGGTCTACGGGCGGATTGATGCGCATCACTTCCTCCACGTAATCGCCGGAGGCTTCTTCGAGTTCGGGGTATTGCTGGCTGAGCTGCCCGAGGAATTGCTCGATGCCGATGGCAAGCGAGATCAACTGCGCCTTCTCGATGATGATGGTGATGGTGCGCTTATCCTGATAGGCATGTAAATAGAAGACGCGCTGACCGGGCTTGCCGATGGCGTCAGCGGTGATGTGATCACAGGGGTCAACGTCAATATCAATGCGGGACATATTAATTACCTTTTTGCGAGTATACCACCCCTGCCCTTGCGTTTGATTTTGGGGCGGTATAATCCTTTCAATCCAAAAAAGGAGCTGCCATGTACGATAAGAAAAAGCTGGACGAACTGAACGAATCTTTGAAGACGTGGGAAGGAGGCGCGCTCAAAAAGGCATTGGACCAAATGCCCGAACGTGCCAACGAATTTATCACTACCTCCTCCGAACCGATCAACCGACTTTACACACCTTTAGATGTTGCAGATTTGGACTACGCCGCTTCACTCGGCAACCCGGGCGAATACCCCTATACGAGAGGAGTCCACCCGACGCTTCACCGCTCGAAACTGTGGACGATGCGCATGTTCGCGGGTTTCGGCACTGCGGAAGAGACGAACCAGCGCTTCAAATACTTACTCGATCAGGGTCAAACTGGTTTGAGCATTGCCTTTGACCTGGCGACTTTGATGGGCTACGACACCGACCAGCCCGAAGCTCTCGGTGAGTTCGGCAAATGCGGTGTGGCGGTTTCGTCGCTGAAAGACATGGAAATTCTGCTGGACGGCATTCCGCTCGACAAGGTCTCCTCCAGCATGACCATCAACTCGCCCGCTGCCATCATATGGGCGATGTATATCGCCGCCGCCGAAAAGCAGGGAGTCCGCTCCGATCAACTGCGCGGGACGACGCAGAACGATATCCTCAAGGAATTCATCGCGCAAAAGGAATTTATCTTCCCGCCGGAGCCGTCCATGCGCCTCGTGGTGGATACGATGGAGTACGGCTCGAAACACGTGCCGCAGTGGAATACCATTTCCATTTCGGGATATCACATCCGTGAAGCGGGTTCGACCGCCGCGCAGGAATTGGCGTTCACGCTCGCGGATGGGATGGAATATGTCCGCTGGGGCATCGAGCGCGGCATGGACGTGGACGAATTCGCGCCGCGTCTTTCGTTCTTCTTCAACGCGCATAACGATTTCTTCGAAGAGATCGCAAAATATCGCGCCGCCCGTCGCATTTGGGCGCGTGAAATGCGCGAGACTTTCAAGGCGAAGAATCCGCGCTCATGGCTGATGCGCTTCCATACCCAGACGGCGGGAGTCTCGCTCACCGCGCAGCAGCCGGAGAATAATATCGTCCGCGTGGCGATACAGGCGCTTGCCGCCGTCCTTGGCGGGACGCAAAGTCTGCACACCAATTCAATGGATGAGGCGCTCGCACTTCCCTCTGAACATGCGGTCAAAGTGGCGCTGCGTACCCAGCAGATCATCGCCGAGGAATCCGGCGTGACGAATACCATCGATCCGCTTGGGGGGAGTTTCTTCGTCGAAGCGCAAACAGACCGAATGGAGAAAGATGCGTATGCCTACTTCCAGCGCATCCAGGATTTGGGCGGAGTCATCCCGGCGTTGGAGAAAGGTTTCATGCAAAGCGAAATTTCCGATGCGGCGTATCGTTACCAGCGTGAGATCGATGAACACCGCCGCAAGATCGTGGGCGTCAATGCCTACATGGACGATAAACCGGCTGCCATTCCGATCCTGCGCATGGACCCGAACGGATACACCCGTCAGGTGGCGCGTCTTAACGATGTGAGAAAAACGCGCGACAGCGGACGCGTTGGACAAACCCTCGATGCCCTGCGCATCGCCTGCGAAGGGACCGAGAACACGATGCCGTATATTCTGGATTGTGTGCGTGCCTATTGCACGTTGGGGGAGATCATCGGTGTGATGACAAAGGTCTTCGGCAAATACGAAGAACCGACAATGATATAAATTTGCAGGGGCGGGTTAACCCGCCCCTGCTTTGTTCCTGCGAACCGCCAACAATTTTTGTATCTTCTGATACTTCTCGCGCGTAAGGGGATACGACCATGCGAGGATGATCGTCCCCAATAAGATGCCTGCGCCGATGAATGAATCCATCAAGCGGATCATGAACACAGCCGTATCGGGCTGCTGAAATAGAATTGCGCCTTCCGGGGGAGCCTGATAGCCCGACCAGCCTAAAATTTGCAAAGTAACGAAAATGACCAGCGCGCCCGTCAGCTTGCGGATGAGCGTGCGGATACCATAATAGATTCCCTCCTGCCGCCGACCCGTGCGGAGTTCGTCCCATTCGATCACATCGGGCAGAATGGAATCAGGCAGGATGTACGCCGCCGAAACGCCAATTCCCGCCAGCGACGCGATCAATAAAAGATAATTCGTCTCGCCGGGTTGAATGGTGAAGATAAGCAGTTCCACCAAAATCCACGCGGTCATACCGCCAATATAAGCCTGTATCTTGTTGAAACGTTCCGAGAGCCACATCCATAGCGGAACGAACAGAACGCACGAAAGCATCATGGTGCCGAAGAACGCCGACTCAAGCGCAAGGTCCACGCCGAAGATGGTGATCTTTGCCAGCAGGTCTCCCTGTGCCACCCAATATAAAAGGAAGAATGGAAAGGTGATGGCGACCATGTCCACTGCCGACCAGTTGAACATATAAATACCGACAGCGTAACGGAATGGCACATTCTGCCACGCAATGCGTATGGTCTCACGAAATGGGATCTCTTCCTGATCTTCCGACGAATATTTTTCGCGCACGAAAATGCCGATCAATAGCAAAGGCAGCGCCCCAATAGCTCCGAAGACGGCTCCCGCCGCCATAAATCCCTGCTGCTGGGTGCCGCCGTTTTGAATGACCGCATCCACGATCATGGGCGCAGCCACCACGACCACCATTGCCGAAAGCAGTTGGAAGACGGTGCGGAAACTCGTCAGCGACGTGCGCTCGTCGTAATCCTGAGTCAGGTCGGGCGTCAACGCAAGATACGGAACGCCCACCAACGTCACCAGCGTATCCGAGATCATGAAAGACAGCGTTACATAGGTCAACAAACCGATCTGGCTGTCCCAATTCGGCGCGGACCATAACATCACGAAACTAATCCCAAAGGGAATCGCAAAATACAAAAGAAAGGGGCGTCGCCTGCCAAGTTTCGATTTGACGCGGTCGCTTAGCACGCCGATGATGGGGTCGTTGACGGCATCCCAGATGATGCCGATCAACGCGCCCAACGACGCGAGCCGCGGTTCGATGCCCACAACATCTGTCAAATAGATCGCGTAAAAAATGGAGCGCATCATACCAATGCTGGAGATGCCCCAATCACCTGACCCGTATAAAATTTTCAACCAAAGGGGAAGTTTTGAGCTCATAAAAATTTCGCGCAAGTGTATCACGGATAATGGCGATACAATAGCGGATATGTCATCGCTTGCAGACAAACTTAAATCACTCGGTGTGAAGACGGCAGACACGCTTCCGACTCCGCCCAAGGCGGATGTTCGGTCTATTGACTCGGTCGTCGATGGGAGCTTTGTCTCCTCTCCGCGCGGCGAGACGTTTATCACTGAGCAGGTTTACGATAAAGAATATTTCCACGGGGGAGTCTCACCGTATTCCGAATTTCCGCTTGCTGTCATTTCGCAGTGGGCAAAAGACCCGCGCATCGCGGACCTGCCCATCCATAAATTTGCATTTCTCGATACCGAAACCTCCGGCGTTTCAGGCGGCACAGGGACATATGCTTTTCTCGTCGGCGCCGCCCGCTTCGTGGACGGGAAGTTCACGCTCCAGCAGTTCTTTCTACGGGACCCGGCGGAAGAACCCGCCATGCTCGAAGCGCTGATCAACTTCCTCGCGCCGTGTGAGGGACTGGTCACATTCAACGGCAAGTCATTCGATGCGCCGCTGCTTGTTACGCGTTATTCATTGCACCGCATTCCAGTCCCGTTCAAGGATTACGCTCATATCGACCTGCTTCCGCTTGCGCGGCGGCTCTGGCGTGACCGCCTCGAATCGCGGACGTTGAAATATCTCGAAGAACATGTGATGGGCTTTACACGATCCTCCGAAGAAGTGCCGGGATATGAAGTGCCGTGGCTGTATTTTGATTACCTCCGCACTGGCGACGCACGTCCGCTGGGCGGCGTGTTCTATCACAACGCAATGGATGTTGTGGCAATGGCGGCACTGCTTGGCCATATGAGCGAAATTTTGTCAGACCCATACGATGGGCGCGTGGAACATGGTCTCGATTTCATTGCGCTCGGCAAGCTGTTCGAAGACCTCGGTCACTGGGACGAAGCGGCGCGTCTGTACGAGCGTGGACTCGAGCTCGGGTTGGACGAATCAGATTTCGGCGTGGCAGTGAAGCGGATCTCCATCCTGCAAAAAAGGCGCGGCGACATCGACCGCGCCATCGAGTTGTGGAAGGCGGCGGCGAAGAAAGGTCATATCTACGCTCACATCGAGCTGGCAAAATATTTCGAGCATAAATTGCGCGATGTTAAATCGGCGCTCAAGTGGACGAAGTCTGCGCGCACTCAAACCGAAAAGGCAGACCTTCCCGCGTATGTTCGCAATCATTGGCTGCATGAGATCGACCATCGCCTTGAACGGTTGACGCGTAAAGCGGGTTTATAATTGAAAATCATTCAGGAGAGAGAAAATGGATATTAAAATTTCTAACGAACAGGGGAAAGTGCCGGTCACGATTATTCAAGTATCCGGGCAGCTTGACGGTCAAACCTACCAATCACTGATTTCGTCTGCGCAGGAAGTTCTGAACAGCGGAGCGAAGAACATCCTGTTGGATATGAGCGACCTGACATTCATTTCAAGTGCGGGACTGGTTTCATTACATGTGGTGGCTTTGCTCCTGCGCGGTGAGGCAATGCCGGACCTTGAACACGGTTGGGCGGCGCTTAAGTCGGTTAATAAATCGCGGGAGAGCGGCATGCAGCAGCATGTGAAAATGCTCAATCCGCGCCCCGAAGTGGTCAATGTGCTGGAGATGGTCGGTTTTTCATCGTTCTTCGAGATCTTCACCGACAGGCAAAAGGCGATTGAATCATTTTCATAGGATAAGTTTTAACAGCGATGCAGGCATGCCTGCATCGCTGTTGATTTAAGGGTATGTGTATATGAAGCGCAATCTCGGAAATATTGTCTTTGCAGTTTTGGCTTTAACCACAGTAATCGTTTGGATCTTCTTCCCGCCGAACAGCGACGGCGTGGAAAATTACCTGCGTTATCACGTTGGCATGACCATCGGTTCGCTGGTCATTACACTGATGTCTTTTTCATTGTTCATTTCCACACGCCCGCGCTGGGCGGAGCCGTATTTCGGCGGCTTGGACAAAATGTATGTGACCCATCGTTATATGTCCACGGCGGCGTTCCTTTTGATGTTCGTGCATCTTTTGGTCGTGCCGCTGCATATCGAGAACCTTGCGTTGGGAAATTATCTGGCAATTGTTGCCTTTCTCGGCTTTGTCGCCATCGTCATGCCGACGCTCGCGCCGCGCATCCCTTTTCTCGATAAACTTACAAGTGGAACCTATGAAGGCTGGAGAAGCCTGCACGGGTTCATCGGCATATTTTTCATCCTCGGTTATCTGCATTCGATCACGGTGAATGCGCCGCACAGCATGGCGATCAACTGGAATCAGATATTTGTTTTTCTCGGCATCGGTTCGTACATTTACACCGAAGTCCTCAGCCGCTTTTTGGGCAAACAGGTTCCCTACACGGTGGAGGCGGTCAACCATCCGAACACATCCACGACCGAAGTGGTGATGCGCGCCAAAGGCAAACCCATCAAACACGCCCATGCCGGTCAGTTCCTTTTTGTGAAATTCACCGGCGACAAGGTATTGAAGGAGAAGCATCCTTTCACGATTTCCAGCGCGCCGCATGAAGATGTACTGCGTGTGACCATCAAGGCGTGCGGCGATTTTACGCGTCACCTTTTTCAACATCTAAAACCCGGCACCGATGCGTTCATCGAAGGTGCGTATGGGATGTTCAACTATAAGACGGGCGGGGAGCGGCAGATATGGATCGCGGGTGGGATCGGCATTACGCCCTTCCTTTCGTTCCTGCGGGACCTCAAAACTGATCTGCCCTTCGATGTGGATTTTTACTACACTGTGCGCCACCCTGAGGAAACCATCTTCGCCGATGAGATAGAAGACATTGCCAAAACGCATCCGCGTTTGAACCTGCATATCCGTCATTCTTCCATCCACGGTTCATTGTCGGTGGACGAGATCGTCAAAAACGCAGGCGGCAGCGCAAACATGCATCACGTCTATATGTGCGGACCTTTCCCGATGGTGCGGGCTTTCGAGAGGAAATTCGTCGAAGCCGGTATCGATAAAAAGAATATCCATTTTGAAGAGTTCAATTTCAGATAATAGGAGACCTTCATGCAAATCTCTTTTTCAAAACAAGCGAACGTGACCATTATGCACCTTTTAGGGGATGTGGATTCTTCCAACTACACCGAGGTCATCATCAAGGCGCAGGAAGCCTACGATGACGGCACGCGGAATCTGCTGCTCGACCTGACCAAAGTCCCTTATGTGAGCAGTGCCGGATTGATGGCGCTTCATACGCTGGCACGCATCTATTCGGGGCAATCCATCAAGGGGAAGGATGGCGGTCGTCCCACTTTTCGTGCGATCAACCCGAAAGAGGACGCGACCGCCCGCGAGCACGTCAAGCTGCTTGGTCCGCAGGCGGCGGTGGAGCAGGTTTTGGATGTGATCGGGTTAAAGCAATTTTTCGAGATTTTCACGGACCTTGATACTGCGGTCAAATCCTTCGGTTCATAAGAGGCGGATCGCGTGTAACTTTCGGATGATTTCTGCATCCAAAAAGGTAACGAAACCATTAATTGCGAGGATAGAATGTCAAAGAAGAAAACCACCCGAAAAAAGAGTTCCATGTCGCGCGGCGGATTGGGCAGTTTCCTGAGGAAACCAGCCGGTCAGATCACCGTCGTTGCCATCGTTGCCTTCATCATCTTCCTGATCGCCAGCGCGGGCGGCGGTTCAGGTTCTGCTGCCACCATCAGCGCGGATGAAGCCTACCAGAAATACGCGTCTGGCACTTTCCTGCTGGATGTCCGCACGCAGGCTGAATGGGACGATTATCATGTGGAAGGCACCACGCTCATTCCGCTGGATGAACTTCCAAACCGCTTGAGCGAACTGCCGAAGGATCAGGAGATCGTGGTGATCTGTCACTCCGGCAACCGCAGCCAACAGGGACGCGATATCTTGTTGAATGCGGGCTTTAACGCCACCAGCATGACGGGCGGGCTTTTAGCCTGGTACGACAAAGGCTATCCGCTTTACACGACCGGACCGGTACAATAAGTTGAACAAATTAAAAAGTAAACCCCGAAGTCTTAAACTTCGGGGTTTACTTTTTAAGAGGCTGTGTTGTAAGTACACGGATCAGACGGATACACGGACAAATACGGAAAATCTTTTTCTGTGAGAATCCGTGAAATCCGTGTACAAAAAAGTTTTCTATTAGGAATGTTTACGGCGCAGCGTATATGACCGTTCCGTTTTGGCGGAAGATCGGTTTGAGATAAAGCACGAACTTTTCCTCGTTGACGGCGGTGGTGGCGCGCTCGAGATTGCCGATAAAAATGTAGCGGATGTTGTATTTGTCGATGATGGTTCTGGCTTCATCCCAACGGGCGGTGGAATACAGCGTGGCAATATCCTGCTGGCGGGTGCCGTGCAGTTCGTAGCCTCCGCGCCACTGCGCTTCATGACCGGGCCAGCCCAACACGGTGGGATAGCCGGTATAGGTCGAGACGCGTCCATAGTAGCTGTAACTTCCGCCGACCGCCTCAGCGACGACGCCCTCGGGCTGGGTCAGCAGGAATTCGATTCCGGCGGCATCGTCGGGGTTTTCGCGCTGGACGCGGGCAAAGTCGTTCAGGTCGAAACCGTAAACGGGGTTGAAGTTATTCGTCTTGGTCATCAAACCCAGGACGGGGTAAAGCAGCCCGCAGAAGATGACCAATCCCATCACCACTCGGGTACTGATGTTCGCAAATCCGCGCATGTTTTGCAGGACATATCCCACGCCAAAGGCGGCGACGAGACTCCAGAGAATCCATGCCTGATAGTAGAACTTGAAGACGGTGTTTATGCGATAGCCGAACTGGTCACGCAGATAAACAAATTCGGGGGCGAGGACGAGAATGGCGCCAAGAGTCAGCAGAAGAAAGACAAAAGAAAGTGAAGATGTATTTGCTTGTTCACTCTCTTCATCCTCTTCCTGTTTTTCACTTTTTGCAAACAGGAACGCCAGCGCGGGAATCAGCACTGCCAGCAGCGTGATGAGACTGCCAATATTCGCCAGCCTGCGCAGGGACGTCGCGCCGAGATACTGCGCGACGGTCATATTGTAGGAGGCGAGTGTGGCGTTGATGATGTCTTTTTCCACGAGCAGGCTGAGAATGCCGAGGAAGAAGGTTAGCAGGACAAGGATAAGGGTGAATCCCAGCCCGATGGTGAGTCCCAGCTTCCAGTTCGGGCGAGGCGTGTTCTTCGTCCAAAGATAAATTAGAAAAGCGAAGATGGGGATCAGCAGCGTTCCCCACATCACCCAAAGATGAGTCCCGCGGGTGACGAACATGAAGTTGGGGATGATGCCGCCCGCTTGTGACGAGAAGCCAAGGTAGAACGGGAGATATGCCAGCAGTGAAACGATGCCAAGCGGCAAGGCAAATAGGAATAGGTCTTCGAGACGTTCCCAGTTCCAGCCTTCTTCGCTGGCGCGCCAAAGGACGAATGCGAAGACGATGAGTGCGGCGGCAACGAGGATGTCCCATGTGTTGAGGAAGGCGAGACCGCCGAGGACAAGCGCGGCGAAGAAAAAGCCGGATGGGCTGATCGTCAATTGCGCGCCCATGAGGTTGACTTTCCCGTCTTTCCAGCCGCCGAGGAAGATGTTCATCGCGACGGAAATGGCAAGCAAACCAAAGGGGATTGCCAGCACATGCGGATGCAGGTCGCCGAGCAGGAAGGAGAAGAAGGGAAATTCGTCGATGACTTCGCGGAAGCCGCCGATGATGTCATAGTCCTGGATCACACGCGAAGCGCGCCACCACCATAGATAACGGTCGGGAACAAAGCCAAAGGGTTGGACCGGCGACTGGGAAAGTTCCTTCATGTCGAGCCACGCCCAAAATGGACCGTTCCATGTGCCGGTTATGGCATTTTTTGTCCAGCCGATGCCGAGGCGGTGAAGAACTTCCAATAGGGCTTCAAAGTTCGAAACGAGAAGGAGGAAGAGCGGCGCGAGCAGAGACGATGCTATGAACGATGAAGGACGAGCTTCGGGAATTTCTGTTTGATGATTTGCATTTCTTGAAGACCCCAGCAGATTATAGACAATGCCGAATGAACCGATGGCACCCAGCCCAAAGATGAGCGAGGTCATCAGGTTGTGCGCCGTGCTGCCGCTGATGTTCGCAAGGCGGGCGAGCATGGCGGTCATCACATAGCCGAAGTAATAATAGGAAATTCCATACCCTGAGAGCCAGGCGTCATGCGGCGGGAAGGTTTCGGAGCGCAGGATGCTGTTGATGAACATCAACTCCATCGGTTTTTCGGTGCTGGCAAGTTCGGGGTTTGCCGAGCGGACAAAAGCAAGAAAAGCGAAAGCGATCAAGAAAAGAATTTCGGTCGTAACGATCAGGGCGATATTTGACTTGAGAAAATCGGCGATCTCGTTTCTGCGATTGACGGTGACCAAAACGCTCAAAGCAATGGGAACTGCCATTGCAAAAAGGATTCCGCCAACGTCATTGCGCGCAAAGCCAAGCGATGCAAACAGCCAGAAGATATATCCCCAGATCAGCAGACCAGCCGTCCGCGCGAGGGTGTAGCCGCGGTCTTTCAGCGCCGGAAAAAGATGATAGACCAGCGGAAAGGTCAGCCAGCCGAGCAGTGTGAGGATGAGATACCAGGAGAGGAAGGCGGTCATTGGTTATCAGTAATCAGTAATCAGTGTACAGTAGTCAGTGAACGGTGATCAGTTGCCGAGGTTGGGGAGGGTGAAAGCTCCGGTGGCGGGATCAGGCTGAAAGTCCAGAACGGAGGCGACGGCATCCAGGTTGACGGGACCGTAGACGTGCGGGAACAAATCCGCTTCGGAGATATTATCCGCGGGCGGACCGGCAGGCGGCTCCCACTTAAGCTCGGGCTTGAGTCTGCTTTCATCGACCAGCAGCAAGACCAGGTCGGTTCGCCCGCTGTAGAAAGCGTTGGCGACGTTTACCGCCTGCTTGTCCGTAGAAAAATGGATGAAACCTTCGGCGGCGAGACTCGGCGCAGTGTATTCGCCTTTTGCCTGCGCGTCTGCCCATTCCTGTTTGGATGTGATGTGGAGAATCATGGCATTCCTTATAGTTAAGGTTTTACTTGATAGATGGTCGTGTTCAGGTCTTGATAGACGACATCCCAATAGACGCCTTCATACTGCGGGAATTTCGTCAAGCCGTCCGGGATATCTGGAATGACGGGATACACGTTGCGTTCCAACTGTCCCACGACTATATACTTTACATCATATTTCTTTAGAAAAGCAAGCGCGGATTGAATATCGATCGAGGTGTAGAACATACCGACTTCGTTCACGCGATCCTGTACCTGCGGTGCGAAATTGCCGCGCTGCTGGCGTTGATGCCAGTTCCAGCCGACGACTCCGGGCAAACCGGTATAGATGGTAAAGCGCGTACACCAGCGATACTCGGTGCAGTTCGCCTCCACGATGACGGGCGAACCTTCCACGTTATCCTGCATCCAGCGGATGGCGCGGTAGTCTTCGCTCAATTCCATGGTCTGACCATCCCATAACTGGGAATGTGCCATGTACTCCATGCTGTCGAGCGAGTGCGGCGCGTCGGGATTGATGCGGTCGCTGATCTTGTCGGTGGAGCCTGTCAACGTGAACATGAAGGCACACGCCAAAAGGATATAAGTTCCGGTCTGGTAGGTTGCGCGCCACTTGGGTCTCCACCCGGAGAAGGCGGGCAGCAGCCAGCCGAATGCCGCTGCCGCGCTGACGGCGAACATCATCCACGCTTGAAGATACAGTTTGAAGATGGTGTTCATGCGACCAATGTCACCGACCAAAGCGACGAATTCGACGGCGATGGTGATGGTCAATGCCGTGCCGATGAGGAAGAGTATGAAGCGTTTCGCATCCGGTTGGTCGGGGCGCAGGATGAGGATCGCAGCCCAAAGCGCGAGTGGAAGCGCAAGGAATCCGATGGTCGCTTTTTCGACGATGAAGAACACGAAGAAGGCAATGACCGCCGCGATGGCAATTTCAAAAATGACGGCGTACGGGCGCAGACGATTCAAACGCGAGACGGGCGTAACAGCCATCCATTCGCGGGTCTCCCAGATCAGCCATGCCGTGATGATAAAGAGGAACAAACCCCATTGTGTGAAGTAGGAAGAGAACGGCGTACGGGATGCGCCCCAATACGCCACCGAGTTATACGCCTGTCCGAACGATTTCAGGAATGGCAGATAGAACAGGGAACCGAGGATATATAGAAGCGCAGCGGCGCCGAAAGCCAGTCCGGCTTTTCCGACCCAGGCGGGGAGTGCGTTTGACCCCACCCTCATCTTTTCCCGCAGAGAGAGGGGAAGATCAAAATAACGGAACAGTGTGTAAACCACCGTAATGGCAGCCAAAAGATAATACGTGTACAAGTCCCATGTGTTGGTCGGTTTCAATGCGCCGATGAACAATGCGCCAATGCCGAGGGAAGCGATCCACTCGCCGCGAGTCAAATTGGCGCGGGCAAGTACGAATGCCAATGCCCATGCGATGATGAACAACAAGAGCGGCATCACCAGCATGTGCGCGTGCAGGTCGCTGTAGATGAAAGTAAACAGCGGGAATTCCGTGATCTCGTTGCCGGGTCCCGGCGGGATGACACGGCTTGGGAACCAGTACCAGTCGCCGCGTCCGATGGGAAGCGTCGCACCATCGATCAGTATCTTCCAAATGCCCTGCAGCGCCCAACTCCAATGTTGGAAAAATCCCGTCCCATCTGGAATGACGCCGTCCGGCGCGGCGGCTCGTTGGAAGCCGCTAAAGAGCAGTTGAATCGTCCCAAGGTTGCCAAGCAGCACGGTCAACATCGAAGCGGCGAGTCCCGTTACCAGTTGAAGATTGAATTTGGAAAACTGCTCTTCAATTTTCGCCTTATAACTTTCGACTGCGCCGAACCCGATCACGAACGCGCCGGTTGCCACCAACGCGAACCAGGTCGGCAGGATGAAGTTGTACGCAATGGACGGGACAATGCCGAGCAGTTTTACCGGCGTGCCAGCCAGCACAAAACCGTAATAGTAGTAATTAATATATCCGCCCGCGAACCACGGGTCATACGGCGGGAAGCTCGTGCTCTTCAACACCGCATTGAAATACGAAAAATCCATCGGGCGTTCGCCGCCCTTGGCGGGATGCCACAGGTCGGGGTTGCCGATGCGGATGAGCAGGTCGATGATGAAGAAGGATAGGAAGACGATCTCAGCGATGACGAAGAACTTGCGATGGTTTGTCCAATCGTCCTTGAATTCGGACTTGCGCCTCATCCACAAGCCGACGCCTGTTACCACGATCAAGCCGAGTGCCACGCCGATGCTGACCCGCGTGTACGGCACGCCGACCGAACCGCCCATCCATGCAAGCCACGCCAGCAATACCAAACCGACGATCCTACCCAATGGATACGCATATTGCTTCAAACCGGGTAATGCTAAACGCGCAATCGGATAGGCGAATGCTCCGAGGACGAAAACAAAAAGATACCAGATCAACATTCCCACGTAGGGATATTTATTCTGCAGCCAGTCATAATTAAACAAGTCTGTCCATGTGCCGCCCGCGCGCTGACTTGCCAGTTTTGTCTCCGGCAGCATCAGCGTTTTGAAATCGTTGAACTCCGTCGGCGTGAGCGGAACGGCTTTGGTCAGGTCCACGGTGCTGAGTATGGCGCGGAGTTGGTTCGCGTCGAACGCATCCGTCTTTTTGAAGATGAGTACTTTGGGGTGGTCGTAGAAGGTAAAGGCTTCTTCTGCGCGTTCGTCATTGATGACCAGCGGACCCAGCGTTGGATACGACTCAAAGACTTCTGCCAGTTCAAAACCGAGTTTGCCTTCGTACATGCCGGGCTGGGCAAGGCGGTAACACTCGATGATCTCCTGTCCTTCCGGGCAGCCGATCAGGTCGCGGTAGTACAGCGTCGTGAGCGGATAACGTTCCGGCAGGCGTGTGATCTGTGCATACTGGTGATTGGTGGGGATGACGATGTAATCCGCTTTGGAGAGGATATCCACGAAGCGGTTGATCTTGTTGCTGTCGTCAGACCAGTAGACTTGCAGCACAAGGTCGTCGTTGCTGTAAATTCCGCCGAAGGGATCATATCCGTCAACGCGGAAGGGCAAACCCCAGTCGTAATCCGTCTCATTGGAGATCGACGACCCTTCAATATACAGGGGGGCGCCAAGCGTTTCGATCTTTAGCGAGTAGGATTGATCTTTTGAAAGCGGAACAATGTTATCGAGAGTGAATGTCAACGGCACGCCGCGCGCTTCCGCTGTCGGCGAGGTATCAAGCAGCGTGGTGGCGCGCGCAAGTACGAGGTCCGGTTGTGAGACGGAAACGAGAGTCAGGTTCACCGGAGCGGGCGTCCCGGTCTCGTTGTGGGCGAAGCCGAAGGTTACTTCGGTCAATGTGCCGTTCTTTTGGGGAACGAACTGCAGCAGATATGGGCTGTCTGATGTGATGGGGAAGCCGGGCTGGATGGCGAGCGGCTGATTGTAAAGTCCGCTGTCTGTTTCGATGGAGAGGTTGACCGCGCCCGGAATGTTTTGAATCATCCAGCGTGAAGCCGCCATGCGGGTTTCGTCGCGCAGGTAAATGCTTTGGAAGGCGAATGCCCAGACCGCGGTGAGGACGAGAACCGAGCTTCCGATGATGGCTGCAATTATGGCTCGCGGACGGTTGATCGTCGTTTGTGTTTTGTCATCTATCTGCTTACGATTTTTTGGGAATTCGAATATGAACCAAGCCGCCATCATTGCGAGCAGCGGATAGATCGGAAGCTGGTACCGCATGGTAGGGTTGAATTGCAGCGATTGCCAGCCGAAGTAGAATGCCGTCCAGCCCCATAGCATGAGGTGGCGGTATTCGCCTTTGAAGATGCGCCATCCCATGAACAGGAAACCCACCCACGCAAGGAGCCCGAGCGGAAGACCAAGACCCCACAAAGTGAGATTTTCAAATGAATAGAGATGGGTGCGGCGTGCCCATTGCAGGTTCCATGGCAGGTCGGCTTTGCCCGTGGCTTGTGTGCGCTGTTCGGAAATGCCTTCGATCCACTGCTTGTTGAGCAGCAAGCCATCGAAAGCGTACGGCTGGAAGATGCGGAAGGAAATGATGGTGGCGATTCCGCCTGCGACAAGAAAGATCAGGATCTGAGACCAGTAGGTAGAATCCAGTTTTTTGTTGCGGTCATATACCAGCCAGCGGACGAAGAACGCCAGAGGTAGAACGATTGCCATCGCCGCCGCATTGATCTTGGATGCCATTGCCATGCCAAGGGCAAGCCCGAACGCGATCGAGAGCCAGAAAAGCGGATGTGCGAATATTTGCAAAGCGGAAGTTGGAGGGCTGGCAAGCTGGTCTTCTTCGCTCGTTTCCGGGTCGTGATTCTTTTTCTTCTTTTGCCACTCTAGAATGCCGGTTGCAAAAACAAGCGCAAGGAACAGGAATAGGTTCACGAAAAGGTCGGACGTGAAGAAATGCGATTGCTGGATCTGCATCACAGCCAGCGACGAGAACGCCGCGGCAAACACGCCCACTTTACGCCCATATAAACGCGAGACGATAAGATATAAAAAGAAGATAGCGAAAAGGTCGGCAAGGGCAGACATTTGCCGCACAAAGTATTTGGACGACTCAATGGCGTCATTGCCGATCGCTTCCATAAGGACGCGCATGGCGGTCATCGGCAGGTCGCCGTAGACGAAGAATCCATACCCGCGGTTGTAGGGGTTTAGCGTGGAAGTTGCGCTGTCGAAATATTCGGCGGGCGTCAGCCAGCGTCTTTGTTCGGGCGGGCAGGCATCCACCGGAAGGTTTGGGTCTTCACAGGCATGCGCGCGCAGGTTATCCAACACGCCGGTCAGGAATAATTCATCAGGGTGTTGGTGATAGCCTTCGCCCCAGTTATACCCGGCGATTCGCAAATACCCTGCCATGAGCAGGATGAGGACAAATAAAAGATCGTACAGCCACGGGTGTTTTTCGTTGGTCATGAGCGTTATGGAGAGACGGATGCAATCAGAGATCCGTTCCTGAATTTATTTTTCCACTAAATAGACGTAAAAATTCTTGCCAGGAATAGGTGAAGTATAAAGGGTGAGTTTACCGTTCGGATAGAGTTCCCTAAGAATTCTCTCAGTTTCAGTATCTTCATCCTTGAACATGAACAATTTCGGCGCGGGAATATTCAAGCTTTCAGGAAGTTGATCCTGCCACAATGCAAAATCGCGGTTCGGGATTCCGGCATTGATGCCCGGCAGGCGTGTATCCACCCAGTACGGGAATGGCACGATCCATACCGTGTCCGTCTGTCCGTATGTATCGCGGAATTCACTGATGACTTTCCCCATATCCTTCGAGTTCCATGTGGACCGATCATACACATCCTTGAACTGATGGAAGACGATGTCATAATTGGAATATGCGATTCCCGCAAACAAGACAACCACCATACCATATGCGATGATCTTCCGCTTCAACCCGGACCCGAAACTTGTCACCAGACCATCGAGCGCCATCGCCCCGATCAAGATCGACGTGACCGCTGCTCCGCCGGCGCGGTTCAATTCGGGGTTCTCATTCGGGTATGCCAATGACAGAACAGACGGCTGCATTAAGATCGGAAGCGAGACCAGCAAAACCAGGTCGCGCCAATCGCGCTGACGGATGTAACGTACGATCAGGAAAACGAAGCCGATTGCGAACAAGGCTGCGGTGATGACGTCCAATGCGGGGCGGTGTACTACAGAATTGACCCAAACGCTGCCGTCGTCCCAATTGAACATCAACATACCATTGTATAAATTGGAAAGGAATATCTGCCAAGCCGGTCCGGGCAGCGCTTGTTCCACGCCGCTCATGCGGGTTAAGGCGCGGTAGTTGACCAGGTCCGGTCGGGAGAGCCAATAACGCAGCAGGGGAGAAAAGACGAAGGCAGAAACGATCACTACGATCAGGAACCAGAAGATCGTTTGCTGACGGTTTTCAAGCGAACGCGTGTGGAGGAAATAGATCAAAAAGATGACAGCCACAAAAACCGGCACAATGCGGAAGGGACTGTATCCATGCAGCCCGAGTCCGAGAAAGATACCGGCGAGGATAATGTCGTTACGGTTACGCGTCCGCAGGCCGCGGGTCAGATAAAGAAGCGTGGGCGCCAGGAAGAGCGGATAGAGCGGGAAGCGCAGTCCGATCCGCGAGATGATGTTGGGCCAGCTCGCAACTCCAAAGAGGAAGAGGGCGTAGAGCGCCACCCTATCGTTTCCATATTCCTTTCCCAACATAAAAATGAATGGAACCGTGAGAAACCCCAAGAGAACCGTACCAATTTTGAGGCTCAGGAACGAAATGCCGGTATTAAGGATCGTCATCAGCATCACTGTCCAGTAGAACTGGATGGCTTCGCGCCCGGTATTTCGTTCGAAGAAAATATGGGGCTCCCCCTGGGTGATGTCGTAAACATCGAGGAGCTTTTCAGCATGATCGCTGAACGGTTCGTTGGGCAGGGTGTCGATCTGGTAGAACCGATAGAAAGCGACCAACCCAAAAACGGCGAGGATCAATCCGTACCAAAGCCATTTGCGATTGCCGGTGAGGGGAGTTGTAGAAATTTCCTGGTGATTTGTGTTCACCCGCAAACTGTATACCAACAACCCGATGGAAATAAGCCAGAGAGTTATATTCGTCCAGGAGAAAAGGTTGCCATCAAAAAGCACGAAAGCAGTAGCGCCAAAAAAGACCGATAAAACAAGCGGGATGAGCCGCATGGAAGGCGGATCTTTGACCTGCCATGCGGGGGGCAGCGCAGGCAGCCGCCACTCATTGGCTTGATACGACCAAAAGGCAACGCCGAATGCCGCGAGATAGATAACGACGGATATCATGGAAAGCCGCAGCGGCGGCTCGACCAACGCCTGTGCGATCAGTGCGAGAAAAAATGCCAGCGCAGTGCGGTATGGAAAGGTGTCGGAACGTATGGGGTCTTCTGTTCGTTCAACGATGACCGGTTGGGCAGTTTCCTGCGCCAGTGCCTGATTGAATTCTTCGCGGCGGCGCGCGTTCCATGCGGTTTGGATAAAGTTAAAGAATGAAGCCCAATCCTTGGTGGCTGATTTGTAAAGGTCAAGAACGGTGGGTTCAGAATTTTTAGGGGTGTTTTTGTCCTGTTCCATGTACTCTCTCAAAAAATTAATGGACTAACAGTGCGGGACAATTCTATACTATTTTTGCCTTCATTCAGATAATGGGAGCCGTTAAAATTGTATGGCAACATTAAACACGAAGAGTGAAACGTGAGGTGCAAACCCACGTTTCACTCTTTATTTTCAGCCTGCTCTGCTATTTCTTCCTTGCGATATAGAACGTGTATGTCCCGTTCTCGATGTGCTCGGTGGAGGCGTATTTGCGGATGAAATTCTCGGTCAGGGCGAGGTTCCATTTGGTGGGTGAGATGATCCAATTACCCGTCAGGGCTTTGGCGACAACGGATGGTACGCCGAAGTAGTGTCCCCATTCGAGCACGCGCAGCGCGGACGGCGAGAAGTAATGCCACCATTTTTCCAGTTTGAAGCCCGCGCGTTCGAGGCGCTCTTCCCAAACATCGGGGTGGTCGGAATGCCTGACGCGCTGGATCTTGCGGAACCACATCTCGTACGGCTTGCCGAAAATTTTCCGAAGCGAAAGTTCACGGAAGTGGTTGGCGTTCGGCACGCAGAAATAGAAGGGCGCGCCGGGTTGAAGCACACGGGCGGTTTCCTTCAAAACTGCATCGATGTGCGGGATATGTTCGAGAACAGAGTTGCTGAGTCCGCTGGCAAAGTGATTCGACGGGAAGGGTGTCTGCGCGCCATCGGCTTGGATGAGGGATTTATAGGCGTTGTATCTTTTTGCTTCACGCATCGAAAAGCGCCACGGGTCCAGCCCGACATCGATCTTCTTGTCGAAGGTCAGCGAGGCGAAATGACCGTCGCCGCAGCCCACGTCATAGACCGGGGACGGCAGCGGCAGTCCCTGGTAGAACTCCGATTCCACGGCGCGCAAAAGTGCGCGAAAATACGGCAGGGAACTAACCTGCAAAAATACAAAGTCCTTCGAACGCTGATCGGTCACTTCTTCCTCATCAGTCTGGCAAAAAGCTTTTCATATTCCTGCGCGATGGAATCAGGGTCGTAGGCATTTTTCAAGGCAGGAATGTCGCCGCTATATTTTTCCTTATTATCCAACACTTCGAGAATGGCGTTTGCGAGGCTTTGGGAATTCCCGATCTCGGAGACGACGCCGGTGTTGTGCATCTTCACCGGTTGGCGCACACCCGGCAGCGCAGACGGCACGCTCGGCACGCCGTTCATCATCGCTTCGATCTGCACCAGCCCGAAGGCTTCGGTCGAGTTGAGCGACGGCACGGTGATGACATCGAGGTTGGGATAAAACGCCGCCATCTGCACAGGGTCGAGGTTGCCGAGGAATTTCCAATTGCCGTTGATCTCATATTCGTGGATGCGCGGCATGAGCCGGTCGGAGTAGGCTTGTTCGCCCATCACGTTCTGATATGTGCCCGCAAACAACACCTGCGCCTTCGGATATTTTTTCAGGATGACGGGCAGCGCATCAAGCAGGACCTCGACGCCTTTCTCTGAAGCGAAGCGCGCTGCCATGCCGATGACGGGATTCCGCTGTTTGGTGAGATGCGTTTCAGCAAAGGCAGAAACTGCTTCCGGCGTTGCATCCGGCAACTGGACGGGCGGCAGGATCGGGGTCAGTTTTGAGGCGTAGTGGGAGAGGAAGGGCGAGTGGTCTGCGTAATCCTGTGTGTACGTCACGATGTGATTCGACAGGATCCCAGCCATGTTGTTCTGAAAATCCACCACGAGGTTGACGAGACGGTTGAACAATCCCTGTGGAAGTTGTACGTCGCAGTGATAGGTGAGGATGGCGGGCTTGCCGAACAAGCGCGCGCGCAATGCGACGCCGGGCGCATCGAACTGCGGAAGGTGCAGTTGAACGACATCATGCTGCCAGACGAGTTTGGTGGCGACGAGCCCGAACGTGGGCGCGAGCACACCCTTGCTGACCCGCGCTGCAACCGGTACGCGGATGACTTTCACGCCGTCCATTATTTCTTCGCCCGGCAGGGATGGGTCGTATTGGGTGGTCATCACGGTCACTTCGTGTCCGCGTTTGACAAAGGCGCGCGCAAGGCGCTCGGCGTAGATGGTCAGTCCGCTGGTGTGCGGGCGGTAGTAGGTGAGAACGGTGAGAATTTTCATTTTGCTGCGTGCGGTCTATTTCTTTTCCGGCATCAAAAGCGTGCGGATCGGGAATGGGATATCGATGCCTTTTTCTTCAAAGGCTTTCTTGATCAGGGTCAGGGCTTCATCTTTTGCGGTGAAAGGTGAGATGTGCGGGTCGGTGGTGTCGACCCAGAAAAATATATCGAGGTCGATGGAGGAGCCGCCAAACGTATGAAATAGTACCTGGGGCGCGGGGTCAGATAGAACCCCTTTGACCTTTTGTAACTCGTTCAATATTACAGCACGGACGAGTTCGGTGTCTGAGTCGTATGCCACGCCAACAGGAAGTTGGATTCGGCGCAGTTTCGCGCGGGTGTAATTGACGATGGGCTGCGAAAGGATGTCGGCATTGGGAAGGAAAACGAAAAGCCCATCGAAGGTCTTGATCTCGGTTGTGCGCAAGCCGATCTTCAGCACGGTTCCGTCATGAGCGGCAACACTGGCGGCATCCCCCACTTTGAACGGTTGCTGCAAAAGCAGGATCACGCCTGAAACAAAATTCTGCATGATGTTCTGAAGCGCAAAACCGATGGTGAAACCAAGAATGCCCAGCCCGGTTAGAAAAGCGGTGACATCGAAGAATTTTTGAAGTGCTGTAATGAGACCCAGAACGAAGACCACCCATTTGGTCGTGCGGGTAAGAAGTTGTGTAACGCCTTCCTCTGCCTTGTTTCGTACCAACCCCCTGTTCAGCAGCCGGCTCAAGAGTACGCCGCCATAATAACTAACAATGATGATCAGGGCGGCGGAAAAAAGGTTTGGGATGGAATTTATAAAGTTTTCGGCAAGTGTTTTAAAGGGTTCCTGCAAAATTACCTCTCTTTCTTCCCCTTATTTAACCATATATGAACGCAGATAAGTCGAATATGATTCGAGTCTCATCTGCGTTCATTAAGTTTTAGAACAACGACTTGTTTTGCGAAACCCAATCGAACAGCATGTTCACGCCTTCATCCACGTTGATCTTCGGCTCCCAGCCGAGTTCATTTTTCGCCTTCGAGACGTTGGCGTAGAAAACACGCTGATCGCCGGGACGCCAGTCGCCGCTTGCGGTTTCGATCTTTTTGCCAAGCAGTGTTTCAAGTTTGGGCTGGAACTCCGCCCAAATGGACATCACATTCGACGGTCCGCCGCCGAGGTTGTAGACTTGTCCGCGCGCGATATCGATCTTCTCAACGGCGAGGTCATATGCGTTGGTCAGGTCACTCACATGCAAAATATCTCGCACCTGTTTGCCGTCGCCGTAAATGGTGATGGGGCGTCCCATCACAGCGGCGATGATGAACCATGCCACCCAACCCTGATCTTCGATGCCGAATTGACGCGGTCCGTAGATGCACGATTGGCGAAACACAACTGTAGGCAGGTCGTACATCCGCGCATAATCGCGCACGTATTGATCACCTGTCCCTTTCGAGCAGCCATACGGCGAATGAAAATCGAGCGGCTGACTTTCGGGGCAGCCGTCCACCAGGTCCTTATAACGCCAGCGCGTCGGCTCCTCGAACAACTCCACTTCTTCCATGCCGCCATAAACCTTGTTCGTTGAGGCATAGATGACGATCGGTTTTCGTCCCGATGCGCGCGCGGCTTCGAGTACGTTGAACGTTCCCAGCGCGTTGGCTTCAAAATCATCGCGCGGATTGGTGACGGATGTGGTCACTGCGACTTGTCCTGCCAGATGCACGATCACATCGGACTTTGAAGCTGCTTCGGTTATTCTGGAAGCGTCTCTTACATCCCCAACCACCACCTCGAAAGCGGACTCTCCGAATTCAGCCTTCAGCCAATCCAAATTGCGCGGCGCGCCTCCGCGTGAGAAATTGTCGTAAATGGTGACCTTCTCCCCGCGCTTGAGCAGGCGGTGAACATAGTTCGAACCGATAAAGCCTGCGCCGCCTGTAACAAGATAATTCTTCTTCATTCTATATCAACTCTCCGATGTTTCAGTTTGTTCTCTGTTTCGTAAATTCAACAATTGCTTGTAAACGCCCGAAAGGGACTGTCCCTCGCGGATGAGACCAATGCTGCCAACCACGCCGCTGTTGAGGTAATTATACAAACGCGCCGTGATCGCCACTGCCAATGAAGTGGATTGGTCCTTGGTGAAGAGGAATAACGCCGCACTGACTGCGCCTTCGAAAGTTCCCACGCCGCCGGGCAGGGCAGGGATCGCTCCGCCAAAAGCCGCGGCGCCGAGCAGGAACGGCATCCACGTCAACTGCGCCTGCGGGAAGAATGCCAGCGTCATGAAGTAATATGCCGCGATCGCCACCAGCCAGTTGAGCGTCATCCAAAAAAGGAAGCGCATGAAGAGCCAGCCGTCAGTGAGGACAGCAAGCCCGGTCAGGAATGATTCGAGGAAACTTCCGCCAAATTTTTGCACGGCTTCCCAGCGCGCACTGAGCTTGTGAAAGACATCCAATGCCCATTGACGGTTGCGTGCTAGTACGTACATCATCACCAGCCCGACGATCATCACGCCGCCGATGATGTAGCCGATGCGTGCCGAACCCTGCGTATCGGTCACATAGGTCAAACCGATCAGCAAAAGCGCCGCCGAAAAGACCAGGTCTGTGACACGCTCGATGACGATGGTCGGAAGGATCTCGCTGAACGTCAAATCCGATTTGCGGCTGAGCAAAAAGGCGCGTCCCAACTCGCCGAGGCGAAACGGCAGGATCGCATTAAGCAGGTATCCCTCACCGGCGGCAAATAGAACCTCTTTATATCTCGGTTTGTCGCGCATCAAAGTCTGCCAGACCTTGGCGCGGACGAAGAGCCATATAAACGAGAGGACAGCCGACCCGGCAAGAATGCGATAATTTGCGTTCTTGATGGCTTCCCACATGGTCTTGAAGTCGACAAAATAAAGAAGAGCCGCGATCAAGACAATGCTGATGATCGCACCGGGGAGAATTTTTTTTAAATCTTTCATGAATTTTCACCACTGAGTACACAGAGTGCACGGAGACTCTGTTATTTCTCCGTGTTCTCTGTGGTAAGGATCTATTCGTCTTCCAGTTTTAGGACTGCCATGAAGGCATCCTGTGGGATTTCGACATTGCCCACCATTTTCAAACGCTTCTTGCCGCGTTTCTGCTTTTCAAGCAATTTCTTTTTGCGGGAAATATCGCCGCCATAACATTTCGCGAGCACATCCTTGCGCGTGGCTTTGACATTGGCGCGGCTGATGATCCTTCCGCCCGAAGCGGCTTGGATGGCAACATCATATAACTGGCGCGGAATCAAGTCCTTGAGCTTGGTGATGAGGCGTTGACCTTTGTGGTACGCATCCTTCTCATGGACGATGGCTGCCAGCGCGTCGACCGGGTCACCGTTGACGAGGATCTCCAGCTTCTGTAAATTGTCCGCGCGGTATTCGAGGAATTGATAATCGAGCGAGGCGTAACCCTTGGTGCGCGACTTGAGATGATCGAAGAAATCCACGATGATCTCGGAAAGCGGAATCTCAAAATCGAGCTGCACCCGATGCGGAGCGGGATGTTCCTGCTGTTTGAAAATGCCGCGCCGCTTGGTGACCAGGTCCATGATGGGACCGTAATAATCGGTGGGCGTGATGATCTCGATGTTCATCCACGGCTCGCGCACCTCGACGATCTTGCTTGGGTCGGGCAATTCTGCAGGCGAATCCACGCTGACGACTTCGTTCGTGCTGGTAAGCACTTCGTATTCCACAGACGGGGCGGTGAAGAGAACATCGAGCAGATACTCGCGCTCGATGCGTTCCTGAATGATCTCCATGTGGAACAAGCCGAGGAAGCCCGCGCGGAAGCCAAATCCCAACGCCTGTGATGTTTCAGGCTGGTAGGTCAATGATGCGTCGTTGAGTTGCAGCTTTTCCAGTGCGTCGCGGAGTTCGGTGTAGTCGTCCGCTTCGACGGGGTAGATGCCCGCGAAGACCATCGGCTTGGGGAGAAAGTATCCGGGTAGTGGATCTTTCGCCGGAGCAGAGGCAAGCGTCATCGTGTCACCGACGCGGCACTCATGGACGGTTTTGAATCCTGTCGCCACGTATCCAACTTCACCGGAGCCGATGCTGTCCACGGGTTTCATCCCCGGCGAGAAAATGCCGATCTCTACCGGACGTAAGTCTGTGTCGGTGGAGAACATGCGCAAGGTGTCGTTCGATTTGATGCGACCCTCGAAGACGCGGATGTAGGCAACCACGCCTTTGTAGGAGTCGTAATGTGCGTCAAAGACGAGCGCGCGCAACGGTTGATCGTCTGCGTCTTTGGGCGGGGAAATGCGTTGGACGATCGCTTCGAGAATCTGCTCCACGTTCAAGCCGTCTTTTGCTGAGACGCGCAGAACCGTCTCCGGGTCGACCCCGAGCAGGCTGCCGACATCCTCAGCCACCTCGTCGGGACGAGCCGAAGGGAGGTCGATCTTATTGATAACAGGGATGATCTCGAGGTCCGCATCGAGCGCCTGATAAAGGTTGGCGAGCGTCTGCGCTTCGATACCTTGGGTCGCATCCACCACGAGGAGGGCGCCTTCGCAGGCTTTCAACGCGCGGCTAACCTCATAGCCGAAGTCCACATGCCCCGGAGTGTCGATGAGGTTGAGTTCGTATTTCTGGTTGTCTTTCGCTGTGTAGAACATGCGCACAGCCGACGCCTTGATGGTGACGCCTTTTTCGCGTTCAAGGTCCATCGAGTCGAGCGCCTGTTCGGTCATGTCACGGTCGGCAACGGTGCCTGTCAATTGAAGCAGGCGGTCTGCCAGCGTGGATTTGCCGTGATCTACATGCGCAATAATGCAAAAGTTTCGGATATGGTCGGTCATACTCTTTCAATAATATCTTAATCAAGGTCTTTGCAGGGGATTTGCCGTGCAAGCGGAACGAAGTATACCCGATTATAAGGATGGAAAATCGCGCGCATTCCGGCGTTTAGAAGTGTCTGTATTCGGAAATAATCTAGTGGATATTTACCACAGAGCACAGAGATTTATCTTATATTCTATGATGGACACTCCCGGCGTTTTCGATTATTGCAATTTGCCCCGGAAGGGATACAATCCAGCTTATTTAAACGAAAGAGAATAAATGAACAAGCAGACTTCCAAAACACATATTTACATGGCGCTGTATATCTTCGGCGCCTTTCTCGGTTTGTTGCTCATCTTTTTATCGACCTGGGCAGACCTGGAATCCTCTTTTTACGGTTTCGACCGCACTGGCGGCAGTCCCTTTACCACCCTGCGCTGCCCTGTGATCATGACGCCAACCGAGACCAGTTCCTTTTCGGTCAGAGTGACCAACACCGCCGATAGAAGGATCGCACCATCACTCATCGCCGACATCAGCACCCCGCTTGTGATGAATGCTTCGACAGAAAATCTCACGCTCGAACCCGGCGAGTCCAGACGGGTGAGCTGGGCGGTCGGACCTGAGAATATCGACTTGAAGCGCTTCATCTTCGCCCGGGCCTGGCTGCACGCTGCCTACCCTTTACCAGACCGGGAGAGTACCTGCGGTATATACATCCTCTTCCTCCCCGGGAAAGGGATCTATTACACATGGGGCGCCGTTTTGCTAAGCATCTTTGGAATGGGCTATGGTCTTTATATGATGCGGCGTGAGGAAAACCCTGAAAAGGATAATGATGTCATCTCCCGCCTGACCTTGTTGGCAGCCATCGTCCTGATCGGATTTGTCTTCGTCTATACAGGTTTCTGGCTTGGCGGCATCCTGATCCTTGTCCTTGCCTTCCTGTTGGTCGTCATTTCCATCGGCTACTCCTTCAAACAATAGCAACCCTGCCTTCGCTAAAGCGTATATCACTGGCGAAGGAGAAAAAATGAATACTTTCTTGGCGTTGGTTCTAGGGGTGGCTGCCCTTGTGGGATTGGTGCTTTTGTCGGGAATCCGTTTTATCCCGAACAACCGGGTCGGCGTTGTGGAAAAGCGTTTTGGCTTTCGTACGTTGAAATCCGGTTTGATCGCATTGAATGGTGAGACAGGCTTCCAGCCGCAGATTCTGCGCGGTGGTTTGCATTATCTGATGCCGATCCAGTACGCGGTGCATATAGCCCCGTTGGTGACAATTACGCAGGGCAAGATCGGGTACGTTTTCGCACGCGACGGCGCCCCGCTCGAGCCTGCACAGGTGCTGGCTTCGAATGTGACAGCAAACGATTTTCAGGATGTGACCGCCTTTTTAAAGAACAGCGGACAAAAAGGTCCGCAGCGGCTCATTCTGCGTGAAGGTACGTACGCTTTTAACTTGATGCAGTTCGTTGTCATTACCGAGGAGCGCGTCTATTCACTGCCGTTAAGCCGTGACGATAGCGCTGTCATCGTCCGTATGGCGGAGGTTATTAAAGAACGCGACGGTTTCCGCCCGGTCATCATCAAAGATAACGAAGACACGATCGGTATTGTCACCGTGCATGACGGTTCATCCCTGCCGCAGGGCGAGATCATCGCCCCGGTAGTGGGAGACGACCCCGAAAATGCGGATGTCTATCACAACAAGTTCCAGGACGCAGACCACTTCCTGCTTGCAGGCGGTATGCGCGGACGTCAGCTTCAGGTATTGGTGGAAGGTACGTATTACATCAACCGATTGTTTGCCACGGTTGAGATGATCCAAAAGACAGTTATCGATGTCGGTAATGTCGGTGTAGTCGTCTCGTATACGGGCGAACAGGGCGAAGACCTGTCCGGCAGTGAATACCATCACGGCGAACTTGTCACACGCGGTCAACGCGGTGTTTGGAACGAAGCCTTATTACCCGGTAAATATCCGTTCAACACGTATGCAGGCAAGGTCATCCCCATACCGACAACCAACTTTATTTTGAAGTGGATCAAGAACGAGGTCGGCGCGTATAACTTTGATGAGAATCTGTCCGAGGTTTCGCTTATTACCAAGGACGCGTTCGAGCCGTCGCTGCCGCTTTCGGTGGTGGTGCATATCGACTACAAAAAAGCGCCGCTTGTCATCCAACGATTTGGCGACATCAAGCGCCTCGTCGAACAGACGCTCGACCCGATGGTTGCGGCGTACTTCAAGAACGTTGCCCAGACCCGCACGTTGATCCAACTTTTGCAGGAACGCAGTGCGATCCAGCAGCAATCCAGTTTGGAGATGAAGGAAAAGTTCGCTCATTACAACCTCGAGCTTGAGGAAGTGTTGATCGGTACCCCGTCCTCGCCGACGGGCGACAAGCAGATCGAAACGATCCTGACGCAGTTACGTCAGCGTCAGGTTGCGGAGGAGCAGGTCGAAACCTACTCGCAGCAGGAAAAAGCTGCGGTGAAGGAACGCGAACTCCGTGAAGCCGAATCGCGTGCCGCCATGCAGGGCAGAATGACCGAGGCAGAGTTAAGCATCAGCATTCAGTCGAACCAGGGCAAGGCGGAGTATGAGCGTTCCATCCAGCAGGCGCAGCAGATCAGGGCGCTGGCTGAGGCTGAGGCGGAGAAGGTCGCTCGTGTGGGTATCGCCCAGGCGCTTGCCACCGAAGAACAGGTACGTGCATACGGCGGTCCGCAGTTCCAGGTGACGCAGCAGGTGCTAAACCGCTTTGCAGAAGCCATTCAACAATCGGGCGTGGACGTGGTTCCGCGCGTGGTTGTGGGCGGCGGCAGCGAGAACGGCAGTCAATCCAGCAATATCATGGAAGGTCTTCTGACCATGCTGCTTTCTGATCGGTTCGGTGCGCTGGCAACCGAGACCGCCCAACCGCAACGCTCGCCGGAGGTGGAAGCCATGCGGGAGAAGATCCTGAAAGATATGCAGAAAAAGGATAGCGGCAAGGGTGATCAACCCAAAAAGGCTTAACCTGTTTGAATAAAAGGAGGCTGTCTGTAAAAGGACAGCCTTTTTGTTATCTTTGCATCCCACAAAACCGGTGACATTTATCCATAACAGGTGGTGACTTCGTTTCTGTCCCCTAAAAATGGTGCATGGTAAGATAAGAAAAACTTTATCGTTAGGAGGCGCATATGCGCAAACTGATGTTGATCTTTATGTTGGGAATGTTCTTTGCATTCCCCTTTTCTGTGTCTGCCCAGTCAGACACAACGCTGTCTTTCGTGACCGTTCAACTGTGGCCCGAATACGATGACCCCAGCATGTTGGTGATCGTCGATTTCCAAACCGCCGCCAACACCACCCTGCCGGTTACGTTGGACTTTCGCATCCCGGCTGAGGCGAGCCTGGTCGCTGTCGCTTCTGACGCGGGAAACAGCCGCTTCATGGACCACCCGTATACGGGTCCGGTCGTGGACGGCGAGTATCAAACCTTCAGCATGGTCATCGAAGAGGATATTGCGTATCGGTTCGAGTATTATCAGCCCCTGACATTCAACGACAAGACGCGCATCTTTTCCTATTTATGGAATGACGGCTACGCGGTCAACGCTTTTCAGTATATGTTCCTGGAACCGTTGGATGTGACCTCTGTAACGTTAAATCCCAATTACGTTTCTCAGCAGAGTTCCAACGGACTCAATTATTATGAAGGTGCTCCCGTACAGCTTGCCGCAGGCGAACAATACGTGTTGACACTGCAATATGATAAGTCGACCGATACACTGGTCTCTCAATCTCAGAATGTTCAGATCGCCGAACCGGTAAATGAAGATACTCCCGGGCGCGTCTCGCTGGCAAACAGCCTGCCTTATGTTATTGGCGCTTTGGGCGTTATCATGATCGTTGGCGGTTTGGCGTATTACTTCCAATGGGGACGTTCGTCCAAATCCAAGTCGCGCCGCAAACGTTCGCATGCCAGCGCCGAAGGCGAAGGGACGGGTGTGTACTGTCCGCAATGCGGTACACGCGCCAAAGGCGGCGACCGCTTCTGCCGTACCTGCGGAACACGCCTAAGACAGAATGAATAGGATATAACCACCCGGGACCCTGAAGGCGGTATTCTGCTTTTGGGGTCTCCTTAAAAAACATGGATACACCTTTCGTCCTCATCTACTTCTTTTACGGACTCGCGTTCTTTAGCATGGGTCTGCTGGTGGCTATGGAAGGTGGACGTTCCACGGATGCGCGCCTGCGTATGGCGCTTCGACCGCTGGCTGGGTTTGGTCTGGTCCACGCCGCGCACGAATGGCTGGAAATGTTCCAGGAAATGGGGCATTTCAACGAATTCTGGTCGGGCATCTATCCCCTCTTTGCACTTACCATCCTTGCTTTTTCATTCTTATCCCTTGCCGCGTTTGGCTCCTATCTGGTTCTGGGGAGCGAATCGACCTGGCGGGTAAGCCTCATCATCCCATTGGGGCTCGAAGCGATCTGGGTCTATGGGCTGCTGATATTTAAAAGCAAATATCCAGTGGAAGAGATCTACACCATAGCGGATGTATGGACTCGTTACTCCATCGCCATTCCAGCGGGATTGCTCGCCGCCGCAGGACTGGTCGTCCAACAACGCGCATTCAGGCGGGCAGGGCTGGTCAGCTTCGGGCGTGACAGCCTTTGGGCGTCGGTCGCGTTCGTTTGGTACAGCCTCGTTGGTCAACTTTTCACAACACCCAGTTCTTTATCTCCTTCAACCTACCTCAACGCAGACCTGTTCCAAAGCATCTTTGGCTTTTCCATTCAATTACTTCGGGCAGTGACTGCCACATTTGCTTCACTTTTCGTCATTCGTTTTTTACGCGCCTTTCAGGTGGAAAGCGACAGCAAGATCGCAGAACTTCAGGCGGCACAGCTTCATGAATCGCAGCAGCGCGAATATCTGCGCGCCGAACTGTTCCGCCGCGTCGTTGGCGCACAGGAGGCGGAACGCCAGCGCATTGCCCGTGACCTGCATGATGAAACCGGTCAATCCCTCACAGCCATTGGCATGGGCTTGCGCGGACTCGCCGACCAGCCCGACGCAAAAAAACGACAATCAACCCTGACGCAGCTCCAGTCGCTGACATCAGACTCCATCCGCGAGCTGCAGCGCATCATTTCGGACCTCAGGCCTGCGCACCTCGACGATCTGGGTCTTTCCGCCACTGTCAGGTGGTACGCTTCGCGGGTCCATGAACTGACTGCCATGCAGTTGCGCGTCGACTTCGAAGGCGATGAACCCATGCTCGACGATGCCGTTAAGATCACCATCTTCCGCATCGTGCAAGAGGCGATCAATAACGTCGTCAAACACGCAAAAGCGACCACGGTCAACGTCAAGATCCATTACCTCCAAAAGGATGTCCGCATTCATGTTTTTGACAACGGCGTTGGGTTCGAAATGAAGGACGTGCAAAGCCGCATTGGGCGTGTCTCATTGGGGCTGGCTGGCATGGAGGAACGCGCCGCACTTTTGGGCGGCGGCGTGACCATCTCGTCGCGCCCCGGCTACGGCACAGAAGTTGAAGCGGTCATTCCGTTGGAAATGAAGGGAGAAGAAAACACATGACGATCCGTTTGCTATTGGTGGATGACCATGCTGTGGTGCGCACAGGTTTGAAGATGCTGCTTAACGGGCAGGAGGATGTTGAGATTGTCGGTGAAGCTGGCTCTGCTGCCGAGGCATTGCAGGAGACTGAGCGCGTCCAACCGACCGTGATCCTGATGGATATTGGTCTGCCCGACAAGACCGGCATCGAAGCCACGCGTGAGATCAAGGCGAAATTCCAGGATGTGAACATCGTGGCGTTGACGATTCACGAAGATGAGGAATATTTTTTCCAAATGTTGAATGCGGGGGCATCGGGCTATGTGCCGAAACGCGCCGCGCCCGAAGAGTTGATCACAGCCATCCGCGCGGCGGCGAACGGCGAAGTCTATCTATACCCTTCAATGGCAAAGCTGCTTGTGCGCGATTATCTCAACACCGACCGCCCTGCTGGTGAAAAGATCGACCTCGATGGTCTCACTGATCGCGAGCACGAAGTCTTCACCATGCTGGCGGAAGGCGCAAGCAACAACGAAATTGCCGAGGCGCTTTTCATCAGCCCGAAGACCGTGGAGCGTCACCGTGAGAACATCATGCGTAAATTGAATCTCCACTCGCGGTCCGAGCTGGTGCGCTACGCCATCCGCAAGGGCATCATCAAAGCCTGACCCTTAAATAAAAAATCCCTTCCGTAAAAGGAAGGGATTTTGCTTTACGCTTCCACCGCTTCGACGACTTCAACGTCGTGCGTGATCTCGACCACGTCCTTCAATGTGACATAGACCGAGCAGTATTTTTCCTCGCTCAGCAGTATCGCTTTGCGAACCTTTTCAGGATCGAGATTTTTACCGACCGCCTGAAACGTGATGTGGATCTTTCTGAACTTCCAGGGCGGATCATCGTCCTGAGTCGCCTCGGCGCTGACGTTGAGCTGGTGCAGTTCCTGACGCTGTTTCTGCAGGATCTCGACCACATCGTGAGAAGAGCAGCCGATCAATGAAATGGGGAGCAGGTCCGAAGCGCCGATCGCATTCTGCTGGCTGATGCGGATCTGAACATCGTTCTGATTGCTTGCACTGAATTTTGTTTCTGGATTCCAATTGAGGTGAACTGTTTTTGATGCCATTCCCGCAGTATAGCATGGACTCCCCGCGTGCCAACGTGACAAAAATTACGGATTTAGATGGTCAAATTTCCATAAAAATCGGGTCTGTGCGATAATCAAAGCATAATATTGAAACGGAGAAAATTATGAGTCAACGATCCATCCCCGCCGATGAGGTGCGGATTTTTAGTGGCAGTTCGAACAGACCGCTGGCACAAAGCATCGCCGCCGAACTGGGCATCCCATTGGAGGCGACGCACATAAAAAAATTCAGCAACGACAACCTGTATATTCAGTTGGGTGCCAGTGTTCGTTACCGCCGGGTGTATATTGTGCAGTCGCTTTCAACGCCGGTCAACGATAATCTGGTGGAATTATTGATGATGCTGGACATCGCCCGCGATGCCGCCGCTTCCGAGATCCATGCCATTATTCCCTATTATTCCTTTGGGCGTTCCGACAAAAAGGACGCGCCGCGCATTTCCATCACCGCCCGCCTCGTCGCGGACTTGTTGAAGACCTCAGGCGCCACGCATGTAATGAGTATGATGTTCCATTCGCCGCAGGTGCACGGGTTCTTTCGCATTCCCACCGACCCATTGAGCAGCCGACCGGTCTTCCAGAAGCATCTCGCCAACCGCGACCTGAACGGTATGATCATCATTTCGCCGGATATGGGACAAGCCAAATCCGCGGCGCGTTTCGCCAAAAGCCTGAACCTGCCTGTCGCTGCGGGGAACAAGGAGCGTGTGTCCGATACGGAAGTGCGCATCAGCGGACTTGTCGGCAATCAGGTCAGCGGACACAAACGCGCCCTGATCTATGATGATGAGATCGCCACCGGCGGCTCCATTGCCGAGTTGGCACGTTTGATAATCGAAGAAGGCGTGGAAGACATCATGGTCATGTGTACGCATGGAGTCTTCACCCGCGGCGGACTTGAGAAACTGGCTGCCATTCCGCAGATCAGCGAGATCGTCACCACCGATACGGTGGATATTCCCGAAGATAAACGCGACCCAAAGCTGACGGTCCTGTCGGTTGGCAACGTCTTTGCCGATTCGATCCGCCACAATTTCAACCGCGAATCCATTGGCGACTTGTTTGTGTATGGCGAATAATAAATTCTGACCTAAACAACTCACATTACGTAGTTTGTTGAAAGTAATACTGTTTTCCCTCACCCTAACCCTCTCCCAAAGGGAGAGGGGACTCCCTTCCCCTTCGGGGGAAGGGCTGGGGATGAGGGTGCGTAAGGTGAGTTAAACAAAAAAACTCGTCCATAATCTCAGGACGAGTTTTTTGTTTGTTATTTCTATTAATCGTCTTCGTAGTCGAGTTCATCCTCATCAAGTTCGACGAGGTCGCCGTCTTCGTCAAGCGTGAGCAGGTCAAATTTGTTCAACTGCTCGTTGAAGTCGAGGTTTTCAAGCGCATCTTCGAGAAACTCGGTGATGTCGTTATCCTCCGCGTTATCGAGCAGACTGAGGATGTAAGCGCGGGCATCGTCGCCGCCGATCTGACTCAATGACCAGATCGCAGCCATCGTGACTTTATCGTCCTCTTCTTCGTCTTCCAGCATTTGCAGCATGACCGGGGCAGCTTCTTCGATGGTCAGTTCGCCAGCCGCTTCCGCCGCCGCGTATCGAATGCGCGGGTTGACATCCAGTAGTTTGGCGAGGACGCTGTCGTTCCAGCGGTTGTCGTGGGAACGTCCCATGGCGCGCAGGGCGCTGGCGACCCAAAGCGGGTCTTCACGCTCGTAAGCGGATTCGAGAATGCTCACCGATTCCTCGCGTCCCGAATAGCCGAACGCTTCCACAGCCTGACGCCGCAGCACGGGGTTTTCGTCGCTGCGGATGACGGAGATCAACGCCTCTTCGATCTCGTGCAGGTGAGCTTCGTCCAGCTCTTCGAGTTCGCCGAGCAGGACAAATTCACCGAGAAGATTCGCCGCCTTTAAGCGCGGAGCGAGCTCGGTGTCGTTGAGGAAAATGCCCAGAAGTGTGTCCACAAGCCTGGGGTCGTCTGATTCGGAGAGCAATCCAATGGCGCGGGCGCGGACTTCCGCATCCGCATCCTCCAGAAGCGACTTGCCGATATCCTCATACGAGACGATCGTATCTTCATCGAGATGCGCGTTCAGCCTGTCGAGCAGCAGAAGTTTGCGGTCCTGGGGAACGCTGCCCCACATGTCCAAAAAGAGACGCAGGGATTTGGGGTCGAGATCGGAGTAATGGGAAAGATGACCCTGCGGAATATCCTTTTTGGAATCGAGCAGGTGATCGAGGACGGATTGAAAAGTTAACTCTGTCATGGTTTTATGGGGTTGGGAGTTGGGCGGGATTAACGAAGTCCATGATGTTGACGAACAACATCAGTCCGATAAGCAGCAGCATGGCAATGCCGTTCACCATGTTTTCCCATTCGGCTGGGATGCGTTTCTTGAAAAGGATCTCAGGCAGGGTAAAGAGAATGCGTCCGCCGTCGAGCGCAGGGATGGGGAAGAGGTTGAAGACGCCGAGTGAAACGCTCAAGATACCGATAAGGTTCAGCGTGAAATTCGTCGGCTTGGGGGCGCTGGTTCCGCTGGGGGCTGCCTGCACCTGGGTGGCGGCTTCCTGACGGCTGGTCACATCTTCTTTCACGGAAAAGTTGAACAGGTCATAGATTCCCTTGAAGCCGACAAGACGCGCCTGATCTGGAGCGATGGCTCCTTGAATAAGCGCGATCGGCAGGTAGACGATGGTGGCTGCCTGCAACGCTGTCACTGATGCGCCGCCGGAAATACTTTCCCAGAATGTCGCCGGGCGGGTTGGGTATGTAAGCCCAACGCCCAACGCACCTTCCTGTGAGGTTCGGCTTGAAAGCGGCGTGGCGGTGATGGTCACCATTTCGCCGTTGCGGTCGAAGACCATCTCAACCGGTTTATCGAGATTGGCGCGGATGATGTCGATCGCGGGTTGAATATCGGTCACTTCCTGCCCGTTGACCGAAACCAGAATATCACCGGCTTGAATATTTGCCTGCTGTGCGGGCGAATTATCCGCCACCGTGTCGATCTTCACTTTGCCAGAAATAGGCATGCCTTCGTAAGCGATCAGCACCGAGAAGACGACTATTGCCGTCAACAGGTTCATCAACGGACCGGCAACCAAAACGACGAGTCGTTTCCATGGGCTGGCGGCGCCGTACCCGCCGGGCACGTTCGGGTCGTTCTCGCCTTTGGGTCGCACGAATCCGCCCAACGGCAGGGCATGAATCGTAAATTCCGTTCCCTGCCACGTAAACAGGGTGGCGAGCTTATAAGACGGCAAACCGAAGCCGAATTCCTCCACTTCGATCCCCGCCCAGCGCGCGCCGATAAAATGCCCAAGTTCATGAACGAAGATCATCCCGCTGAGGGCGAAGAAAAAGATGACCAGCGTTAAAAAGCCAAATTCCATTTTGAAAATCCTTTCACGCGAATTAGACGCGATGGATTGATTATATCTTGCCAGCGTTAATGTTTTCTAAGACGGAAAAACGCCTCTTTCCCCGCTCGGGCTTGATTCGGTTTTCTGGGAGTGTGACAGGAATCCGAAAGTTCTACTTTCGGGTTATATGCAAATCCTGAAGTAGAACTTCAGGATTCCAGGTCAATGGGATTTTTAGACAGTTTCCTGAATAACTTTCGCCGCGCCGCCGACGCCCGCAACCAGCACGTCACTCACGCCGGGTATCTCGCGCAGACGTTTCTCCACTTCAGCCTTGTACTCGCCCAAACACAACACATGGACGTTCGGTCCCGCGTCAACCGTGTAGCCGACGGGAAGTCCGCTTGCGCGCCATTCGCGCACCTGATGGAAAATTTCCACGGTAGCAGATTGCCAATACATCAGTGGCGGGTTTGAGGTCATCATGACCGAGTGCATCATATCCGAGTCGTGTTCGATGATGTTTGCGAACGCTTCAAAATCCTTTTTGAGGATCGCATTGCGGCAAATGTCCAACCTTCGATTTGCATCTGCAACTCTCGCATTTTGCAGCGGACTCGTCCCTGCGATGGCATGTCCTTCTGTGGAGCCGGTCTTTTTGTGCGAAGCACTGACGATGGCAACACAATCTGCCAAATTCCAATGATCGACTGGCGCAATGGAGAAGGAGTAGGAGTCGGCTTCGTCTTCGCCCATTTTCCACTCGACGAATCCCGCCGGAATGGAGCGTGAGGCGGAGCCTGATCCACGCCTTGCGAGGATCGAAAGTTCAGGCTCACTTAGGTCAAGTCCCGCCGCTTTGGAAGCCGCCACTGCCAATGCCGCAAACGCCGCCGCCGAAGATGCGATCCCCGCGCCGGATGGGAAGTTGTTCTCGCTAGTCACTTCGGCGCGATCTTTTATCCCTGCCTTCTCGCGGACAATATCCAAAATATACGAAACCCGCTCCAAGCCTTTGCCTGTCACTTCATTGGAGTTGATGGCTAGTGAATCTGTTTTACCCGCCCCAAATGAAACCGATGTGCGGGTGAATAATCCATCAAGGTTCATGGAGATCGATCCGTTGGAAGGGAGGCGCATTTCATTATTGCGATTCCCCCAATATTTGATAAAGGCAATATTAGCACTCGCGATACTTGTTGCGGATCTTGGAAATCTATCAGACATTTTAGGTAAAGCACCTTTTCGCCGTTTTCGAAGGCTATCTTTCCACGTATATCTAGAAGCTGGATAATTTGTCTTTTGGCATTAAAGTCGACTTTTCCCAGCCCATTTCTAATTTTAGCGCAAAACTCTTCAATATAAGATAACTGATCGTCTGTTAATGTCACTTGACGAACATGTCCTGCAAGATCATTTTGCTCTTTATGAAGATTAGTTAGCATTTCCTCTAGCCGTGTTTTGCGATCAGTCAAAACCTCTTTTGGGAAATCCCCTTCCAAATAAAGGTCAAGTAATTTATCCAATTGTGCCTGATATGCTGATATTTGCTCTTCAATTATAGATAGACGATCAAGCAATGCACTATTTTCATGATGCAATTCTTCCTGAATTAAATCCAACCCATAGCGCAGGTTTTCAGGATCCTCAACGATCATTTTTGCCCATTTCCACACTATTGCATCAACCCAATCACCGTTCACACTCGGCATATCGCACAAGCTTACAACTTGATCTCTTCCTTTGCATCGGTAATATATGTGTTTGTTCCTCACTGTATGCCCACTCATAGAATATCCGCATTTTGAGCATGTTAACCGCCCTTTCATTAGGTATTCGTATTCAGTGTGTCCACTAAGGATTTTTTTGTTTTCTGCCTTGCGTTTTTGAGCGCGGGCATAAGTCTCAGAATCAATGATGACAGGAACATTTACAGGTATCCACTCTTCTCGTGGCCTGGGAACTTGTTTGCCTAGTCCTCGTTTGGGCTGAGGTTCTCTATGTTTCCCATCATCTATTATTTTGGTTTTTCCAAAATACCAAGTCCCTGTATAAGCCTCGTTGGTCAAAATATGAACAACCATGGCGGGTTGCCAGACCCCTTTTCCAAGCTTTTTTGCAAAATGCTTTTGTTTATCACCACGAGTGGGAATGCCTAATTTTGTCAATCGTTTGGCGATAGCATTAGTTGACATTGGTTTGCCACTCTCGTCCCCATTGACGTACCAGTCATAAACCATGCGTATTATCGCGGCTTCATCCTCGTCGACCTCAAGCCATGCTTTATGCGGTTCTGATATAACACTATAGCCGTAGGGCGGGCGGGCACCTGTAAGGACATAGCCACTTTTTGCTTTTCCGCGTTTGCCGCGCTTGCTTCGTTCCATAATCTTGGCTTTCTCATATTCAGCTATCACCCCTCTGATCTGTTTTTGGAGTCGACCTTCGTCAGTATCATCATACTGTGCCATCACGAACTCAATTACCACGCCAACTCTTTTGAATTCTTCCTCAATTAAAACCTGATATGCGCTTTTCCTAGCCAGGCGATCAATATCATAGACAATAACCACTTCAAGCGGATTATGCGCCATATAGTCGCGCAAATTGTTCAATGCGGGGCGGTCTAGGGCGGCTCCTGTGTAATCATCCGAGAATGTCTCGGTGATTGTGTAACCGCGTTCTCTAGCATAAGCAATACAAGCATCAGTTTGGGTCTGTAAACTATACCCTTTTGATTGCTCGTCTGTGCTTACTCGTGAATAAACTGCTGCTAATTTCATATTGCCTCTCGAATATGAACTGTGCCGGGAACAGTTCACATCGTTAATTTGGAAGCTTTCTCGCTATACGAGTTTCCAAAAAACTATCGACCTCATCGATCAAACTACCGCCCAAGAATACGAAACGCTCTTGGGGCGTCAGATGAAGCCGGTTGGCAATATCATTCAAAAGCAAGCCTACAGGAATTTCGATTTCTAAGAGACTCACTCCTTTTGCCACCATCTGCCATTCCTCGCGAAGTTGGGCAAGGGCAAGTATCAAACGAGTTCGTTCACCTGGCTGGTAGTCAGCCAGACCTTCCAACGGAGGTTGTAAAGACATTTTTTACTCCTTTTGGAGCATTTCGCTTTCCCCCGGCAAGAAAGCAAAACGCCCCGGTGAATCCCACCAGGGCGGCTATAATTACATATAGCCCATCCGCCGCGCTATCGGTGGGTTGGGTTAGGGCGTGTCAAGTGTTGCTGCACTTCTCACGCCCGTCTCAAGGGAAAATAGGTTGTAACCTACAAACTAATTATACTTGTTTTTTCGATTTTGGGGAGTATCTTTTGTCCGTTTTTGATTTAGCAATTTTTATGTAGTCAAGGAGCGAAATGCGCTTAACTTGCCAGACAATACTAAACTTCCTAGCCTCTATTTCCCCATCACGAATCAAGCGTCTGATATATTCGGGATGATAACCGCTTAATTCAGCCGCTTCACTAACACTCAACCAATCACCATTTGTTGCCATATCCAATTCTCTATGGCAAATTATACTCTTCCCTGTGGTGGGATATTCTCTTTTAAAGGTGCAGGGACTTCTTTTTCTTCTTGCTTGGTCTCCGAACGTGGCGCATCAACATCTTCAGCCAATTTGATTAAAAGGCTGTAAATTTTCGCCAGAGCTTGGCGTTTTTCAGCGTCTTTATCTGGAGACAGAAAGTTGTTTTGAATCATTAGCCAATACCTATGACCCCCATCCTAAGGTATCTAAGTCAGGTTGTGATTGGTTGAATTAGCCTTGAATTCACCCTATGTCTCTCCCCTTTTATGGCGCGCATTCTTAAAAAGCTAAATGCCTGGTCAGACGTAAAATCGTCCCCATAACTAACTCTGGTGGTATGGCTCGTAGAGGCATTTTCTCTTTCTCCGCTTCTTGAAGGAAATACTTCTCAGTTTCTTGACTCAATGCCCAAGGAGTCCAATTGAAACGCTGCCCTAGTGAAGTGTCCAAAAGTTTTTCAGGGATTGGGTACTGATTTGATACTTCCAGATTGTCCAAATCCTTATCACTAGTTAGGCTGTGGATTCGACAAAGAAGAAAACGTTTGCCACTTCTTCCAAAAGGCATGATAGCAATATCCCCAGGCTGAGGACGCTTAGCAATGCCACAGATTAATATATCTCCACACAAAATACTCGCTTCTGGGATATTCTCAGAGGCTACCAATGCAAATACATTTTCTGGAGATACACCTTGTAAAACGCTTGCAAAATGACCATGCTTCTGTGGATAGTCCGTGAGTTCTCCATAACGGTTGACTTTTCCGGCAATGACTACTTCAACAATAGTCTCTGTGGTTCCAGCATGCTCCAGAAGCCTTATAAAGAAGCCTGAGACGCTATCACGGGCAAAATAGATGTAGCCCTTATTATGGAGGGACTCCAAGGTTTTATGAGCAGTTGGCGGCTTTACACTGAAGTGTTCAGCTATCTCTTCCAACCTAGGTGAGCTCTCATTCTGTTTTATATAGTCACGAAGAAAGTCAAGATATTCGCGCTGTCTAACAGTTAAAGAATGGGGCATTTATCTGTTTCCGTGTTATAGATCAAATGGTCCACTACCTTTTTTTGCTTCCGCTAGATGCCGCATATATAAATGCGCCCGCGACTAACAAGACAAGAATAAAGAAGCCAATCGAGAGCAGGAAAGCAATTGCCAATGGAGCCATGAGACCCAAAAACATATCCGTCCCATAGCCCCAATTTCCAGCAAACATCATTGAATATGCAATAGTGCCTATCAATCCAAGCACTATGCCTACTCCGAATCCAATAGCCCCGAACAGAAAACCATTCAAAATGACCTCTTCAAAGCCATATGAATTAAAATAGCTAACCAATGCACCTATAAAACCGCCCCCGATGGCATAAAGGATACTTGACACAATTGCAAGACCTACACTAAAGCTGCTGGCTTGTTGGTTTGCAAGATCATTCAACCGCTTCGCTTCCTGCCACTCAGGAATTGACCTGTCGAATCTGGGTAATACACCATATCCTTCAGGTTGAGTGCCAAGCCCATCGAACACATATAGTTTTTCTCGCGCAATTCGGTATTTCTTTTCGTTCAATGCCTGCCTGATATAGCTCAGGAACTGTAAGGCTAAATCTCGAACCTCTCTTTCATCCCAAACATCATCCTCATCAGTTTCATATTCATATGACCCGGATGTACTTTTTGGCTCGGGAGTTTGAGTTGCCCTAGAAAATTGTTGATCGTATTGACGCCGCCGCTCAGGGTTCATCAATATGTCTTTTGCCATATTGAGTAATTTCATTTTCTCTTCGGCACCCGGGGTCTTATTTAGATCGGGGTGGTTTTTAAAAGCTAGTTTCCTCCATGCAGCTTCAATGACATCCGTATCTGCACTTGGATCGACTTGTAAAACCTTGTAGTAATTAACGAACTCTGTCGTCATTGTTTACCTCCTAATAACGATTGATCAAGTTTCGGAGCCTAAATTTATATTTGACATAGTGCGAAAATCTCTATAGCATTGAAATACTTCATTAAAAAATTTATGCAACGTCTGGGGGATACTACCGCATTCAAAGATCGGAACCTTCGTTTGAAGGGGGCAGACATTGCGACCCAACGCGGTTGGACTGGCGTCCCCAACTTCATTCTCGAGAGCGACAAAATCTCCATCGGTGCCAAACTCACCTATGCCATGTTGCTCAAATACGCCCGCGAAGAAGATGAATGTTTCCCCGGACAGGATCGCCTTGCCAAAGATATGGGAAGCGGACTTCGCAGTGTGGTGCGATACATCTCAGAATTGGAAACGGTCGGCCTTATCACGATCACTCGCAGGGGTCAGGGCAGACCCAATCTCTACACTATCCACCTCAAAGCCTCCTTCTGGAGAAAACACAAGTAACCCCAGACTGATGTGCCATTTTGGCACTTCTAGACATGCCAAACTTTCACTTCTTGCAATGCCAGTTTGGCACACTAATAATATACAGTTACTAATAATCAGAGAACTAAGATACAGTCTTAGTATATTTCATTTTTTTTGAATTCAAAAAGCAATTTATCCCGCCACATCCATCTAAATTCAAGGAATTGCACAAATGAACAATCCTTGTACTCAAATATTAAGAATAAATATATTCCCCCCACGCGACCCCCAAGGTGTAACCACGGGTGGCTCGCACGGGGTTTGTCTCGATCCTGCGGGCATCGAACCGCTTGGCTCGAGCAGGAGATTTGCCCCTCCTCGTGGAGACCATGTCCAACAGACAGATTTTCCTCTGGCACAGCACAGGCTAGTGCCGCCGGAAAACAGACTGTATGTCCAGACCCCCACTCGTCGGGTCAACGTGTCGGGTTTGCCGCTTCGCGGTCGTACCCCGACTGCCAAGCGCTGCGCCCCTGCCTCCCGACCTGCGTCCGTGTGGCAGGGGTTCCCTCGTTGCCAGATGTCGCTGACGCTCCTCCGGCTCCTCGGCGCCACGCTTCGGCAAGAGACTCACTGCGTGAGACTCTTGCCTCGCTACCGCGCTTGGCAGTCGGCGTCCTCGACGCCGACACGTGCGGCTGCCGGTTTCTCCTGACCTCTCCGGCAGCCTTGGAAGCGGTAGCGCCTGCGGCGCAGTATCTTCATTTCGTACCTCGCTTTTTGGCTCGGCTTATTTGCCGCTAACTCAGCCGGAGACTTTTTCTCCTCAAAATGCTAAGTTGAGGGTGGAGGTACGAGATGAAAAAAGAATTTGCGCAATCCCCTGAACTTTATGCCTATGCTGGCATCCTGGCGAAAACCTTTATACAACGAAAGGACCTTTATGCACGCCAACTGGAGGATGGACGCTATTGCTGCATCCGCAAACCGCTCGAGGAAAAGCATCTCATTGCCCACTTGAACGGCGATTTGACGCTAGGTACATACGTTTTGGGCGAAGATAACAAGGCGCGGTTTGCTGTCATCGATGCTGATGACGATCTCCAGTTGGCGCGCCTGGCGGAAATATCAATGAGCCTGGAAAAAGCTGGGATCCCCTCCTATCTTGAGGCGAGTCGAAGAGGTGGACATATGTGGATCTTCTTTGACCGGTCGATTCCCGGTCAAGTAGCGCGGGCGTTTGGGAAGCAAATTCTCGCCTCGAGTGGCTTGGGCAAAATTGAATTATTTCCAAAGCAGGACAAGCTTGGGGAGGGTCCAGGCTCATTGATCCGCTTGCCTTTTGGCATTCACCAAAAAGATGGTCAACGATATGGGTTCGTGACCCCCGGAGGTAAGCCGATTGCCAAAACATTCGCAGATCAGATCTACTTGCTTTCAAATCCAAGAACGGTCGATAAAGCTGCGCTTGATGAATTTATCAGCCAGTACAAGGCTATCGTCCCCAAACCAGCTTTGGTCAAGTCTGAGGCGGTTGGGGAGACTTTATCCCTTCAAATCAAGCGCAGTGTGACCGTCTTGGATTTTGTCGGGCAGTATGTCGAACTCTCTCCTGCTGGTCGGGGCTTGTGCCCTTTTCACGACGATCACCATCAAAGCTTTTCGGTGAATGCAGAAAAGAACTACTGGCACTGTTTTGCAGGGTGTGGAGGTGGCAGCATTATCGATTTTTGGATGAAGTGGCAGGATACAGACTTCAGGCAAGCGGTGAAAGAATTAGCAGGTTTATTGTTGAATAAAGGCAAGTAGTCTTTTCCACCGATAGCTTGACTGTAGTGTTAAAATAAAAAGGTGTAGGCAGGTTCCCAAACCAACTCTACACCAAGATCAACGGGAGCGTTAAGATAACTTTATCTCGCGCTCCTTTTGTTTTAGTTCCATGCGGAACTTGGATTGCAGCGCATCCATTTGACGCCGTGATGTCATCTGAGACTCACGAAGCTCACGTGTTGCCGCGAGAGCTTGATTCTGCCAATATAAGGCAGGGTTTGATTGCCTTTGCCGTTCTTTCCAACGGCCGTTTGAGAATAACTCCCAAACGATAAACTCTACTATAGCTATACCCACAGGGTTGGCTATCAAGAAGAGATAAAGCAGAAACTTCAACATAACTATCACCCCCCTTCGGCATGTAATGGCTATGACTATGTAAAAGTGCAAGAGTGGCTGGGAACCTGACCAATTTAAGTGTACTGCAAATTAGCCAGATCGAAGATTAGAATTTTATTGATGTATCACTACAAATAGTCTATTCTTATCCCGCTACTTTTCCATGCCTCTATTTGAGTTTGCAACTTTCCTCCCTCACTCGCATGGACTATCAACACGCGCCCCGCAATTCGTGCCGCAAGGTCATTTCTCTTCAACGAAATTTCTTTCGTGACATATTTCTGATATTCCTTGAACGGCGAGATGACCAGCATCCTGCCTTTTTCAACTTCAGTTTCCCACGCCGCAGGGATTCTCGCCCTTTCCAGCCTGCGCCCCAAAACGACGACGACAGGACAAGTACCTTTCAGTAAAACTTCAAGCACTTCCTTCTCTGCGGGCGCATGGAAGCCACTGATAATTCCCATCTCACCGTTTCGGATTTCCTTTGCGTAATCATGTGCTCTGAGAATTTGACTTGCAGGGCATTTGGCAGACGAAAATATTGCCAACTTTGCAGTATTGATCAATTCAATATTGCCGATGTAGTCAATTTCTCTAAACCATGCCTGAGATGTAATCGGATAATTCGATTGATCTCGGTAAAGAGATTTAATTTCCATATACTTTCAATTATTCTTCTTCCAGTTGCCAATCCTCTTCTGAAATTTCTGCCAAAGAAATCATGTTACGGCACATACTTTTTACACTTACTGCCGACAAGTTCAAGTATATCCACCAACCATTAGGTAATTGCCTACAAGCAGACTTATATTCTTGCCTGTCAAAATAAGACTGCATTTGAGCGGCAATCCTTGTATCAAAATCGTCTATCAATTCACTAATTACTTGAGCGGTATAGAAAGCAACATCTCGCCAAGACGTAACGTCAAATAATTGCCCCATAATAGTCAATGATTTTGGTTTTGATCCTGTTGATTTTTGTACTACGGGCGGAGTACCTAACTCAGACCAATACTCCAATATCGTGTCGACAAGAAAATTCGCACGGTCTTGAATTGCTTTATCATCCCACTTAGCGATGCTCTGCTTGAAATATTCTTTGTTGAGAATTAGAGCATGAGAGGCAAGCAATTTCTTTTTATTTTCAAATGATGAATTTGATAGCTTTGAATTCCATTCCTGAGTAACCAAGGTTAGATTACCAAACGTGTGGAGGTTCTCTGTGTAGATTTCTTCCCAATTTGCACCCAAGTGTGCTTTCCACTCGGCACTTGGCGTTTGAGGCAAAATATGTTCAATGGTAGGGGGATTATCAAGAACGGTGTAACCACCAGATTTAACTGACAGGAAACGGTTTACAGTGTCTAAAACCAAGATTATTTTATTGCTAGTCTGAATCCGTTTGTCGTATACCTGTTCAGTCAAAACCTCCCTTCGTACTCGAGTATCAGCAGGGTAGTTTTTAGTAATTATTACTTTTTTGAGGGACTCAGCCAATTTATTGGGATTGATTTCCCTCCAAAGCGTGGGGAACATTTTATTTAGGTAATTGGTTGGATCATTCGTTAGGTATCGACGGACAATATAATTTTCAAGGATTTCCAATACTTCTACAAATTCTTTCCCGCTAAGATGTTTTTGAGAGTAGGATTCGTATACCGCCAAAAGGAAGGGATAAGCAGTTGAAACTTCCAGAATATCTAAGCGCAAAAGCCTTGCTCTTATTTCTTGATCGGGCTCATTCTCTGGACGAAGCAATCGGTTGTAATGTTCGGCGTAATTTTTTAGTTCAGCAATTTCATTTTCAAAATCATCGGTTGATGAAGTTTCATTTTCAATGCGATCACGGAAGCGTTCGTAAACATGGGCTCGATTGCATAGGACACCGTTTCGCATGGTTAAATAGTGGCGAAGAAAAGCCGTCAATTCCCCAATGCTAGACTTTCCTACATTTCGTTTTTCCTGAAGTATTGTTTCAATTTTTGACCAGTATTTATTGAAAATCGCGGCTTGGCGCTTTTCAGGCAACTTCATCGCAATATAATTGCGCACCAAATCCGCCTGCGATAACGGTTTGCCCTTTGCGTTCAGACTTTCAAAAATCTCATACGGACGCTCACCTTGATCCAAGTCTATAAACACTACCTGCAAACTGTTTGCCAATACAATGAAAAAGAGCTCAGGATCTATAGTCTTGGCTTTGATTCGATTTCCTATCTCTTTATCAAAAAAACGATAAGCGTCAGGGATTTTAGAATCAATCCCTTTAGGGAACTCTTCTCCCTTAAGCAGAGCAAGGTAAGCATCACGATCCCCGTATTTCGTGGTTGGAATTAACTTGAAGAATAACAAATCACTTTCATCAGGATTGGTAAGCAAGCGACTAATTCGTTTGTTTATTGCAGGATGAGAAGATTCGATATTTTTACCAAAAGCGCTTAACATGAGAGAAAATGTTGTTAATCTTTGTTGACCATCTACAAGCTTGAATGCGGGGATAACGCCATTTCGCATACCATCTTGGATAACAACCAATGCCCCCATGAAATGTTCGGGTTCTTTTTCAGGTGTATATGCTTCATACAAGCCCATTACGTCATTAAGCAAGGTCTGCCAATTCTCTTTTTCCCATGCATACTCACGTTGAAAGTGTGGAAGAACATAATGCACGTCACCACCACTTGCAAAAACCTTTGACAACTTGAGACTCTTAGCGTCCATTTTTTTCTCCGTTCGGCATGGTTAAGTGTGGAAGATTCATGATTGCACTATTTCTTGTGACAATTCGCTATAACATAAGCCATCTTCGTCTTGAACAAGTCCCATGTGCCATCGTTTTCTTCCAGTTCCTTACAATATTTTCTCAGACTCGTTTTCATGAGGTAACGAAATTTAGTCGAATGAATAATTCTTTTCTTGTCATCCAATAACGGATATTTCTTATCCCTCACTATTTTCCAACCATTCCTGGATTCGGCTTGGTGCAGAATCCCGCAACGAATACTGTCATAAAATTCATCACCAAGGTCTTTAAAGTCGGCAAACTCTCCGTAATGCTTGAAGAAATCGCCAAATATCCTCCCACCTTTGATTTTCTTGTTATCGCCATCTTTGAGCTTATTTGTGTCTTCCCATCCATTGCGAAAAGACTCCATTGCCTCTATCATCAAGCAACAGATTGCCATCTGAGCGAAGCCAGAATTGTAATTAGTATCTACCCATTCAGATGGCATTAAATATCGCCTATAGAAACGGTTGTAAACAAATTTTGAAACTTTATTGCGCTTGTTGTCTCGAATAAATTCATAAACTTGCTCTACAGTTTGACCTTTGGCAAGTTCAGTTAACTTCTCTTCGGCGCTCAAAACTTCGTAGGCTTCCTTAAGCATAACGTCAGGCTTTTTTGCTACCTCACTCATCCCCCTCCTCCCCAGCGGACGCACCCATCCGATACTTGACATCATAATTGATGATGAAATCCAACTCCTCATCACTCAGCCCGTAGTGACGCGCCAGCGCGCGGTCGATCTCGTCTATGATCGGCTTGGACTGGCGTGCGTAAAACTCTTGATAATCGTTAGTTTCGCCTCTTCGGGTGTAATGCACCCATTTTGCATTATTCCACAAATCGTCCATCAATGATTTTGATAGACTGCTCACTTTCTTCATTTCCTCAGTATTTAATGATTCTGGATCAAAACCAAATCCGTCAATATGTTCGCGCGAAACATGCCATGCATCCGAAATTTTTTGGTGATACCAGAAAAACAAGGTTGCGCTAAGCGCACCAAGCAATAAATATTTATTTGCTTGTTTTGTACTACCTAATGTTGATGTCGAATGCGACCGTGAGTCTTTACCGTTTTTGATGAAGGGTGGTTCCTTATCAAAAAATAATCTGTAGTAACTACCGCTGTAGTTTCTGTAAAAAATATCCTCTCTGTCCCTGTTTAAGTTTAGACCTAATGGTTTTTTGGACTTGATTTTCTTTAGAATATTAGATTCGATCTCTGCTCCAATTCGAACAATCCCTTGCTGGGAATAATTCTGAGTCACATCTAAAAATCGGATCATATTTGAAAAGATATAATCTCGTTCATCCTGAAACCATCGTTGATAACGCGAAGAATATATAGTGGCTGATGGTTTTCCTTTGTGAGATAGAAGTATGCTTAGTTGTGCTTTTACACCGTTGAATAGCGTTCCAGGATACGAATCGCCAGCAAAATGGCTGAACCATAGTGATTCCGATTGCTTCACTAGTTCATCAACGATAACTTGCATTCTCTTTGTGCTTGCAAGAGCCATAGGTACAATCAATCCTATATTGGCTTTAGGTGAAGAGATATTTATACTTCTTTCAACTACAAATGCATACAAATTTCCACTGTTTTCAGAAATGTAGTTTTGAATTTGATATTCTTTTTCTACCTTGCTATACTCAACATATGGCGGATTTCCAATGATTACATCAAATCCGCCGTCTTGCATAATCCCAAAAAACTCCACGAACCAATGGAATGGCGTGTGCGACTCAAGCCACTTTTTGTAGGCTTCGCCTTTGGGGTTGTGAATGGCATACTGCCTTGCCAGCAGGACGTTCAATTCCTTTTCCAATTCACGCAGGCGCTTTTGCAGTTCGCGCTTGTCTTCGGGGCGCACTTCGCCGCCGAACTCGGTCTGTTGCTGGCGGAAGAGTTTATACAGCCTGTCCACATCTTCGGCTTTCTCTTCAATGCGTTTGAGTTGCGCATCCTCTTCGGGCATGGCAAAAAGTTTCTCGGACTGAACCCCGCCCACCGTCCCGAATTGAACCGAGCGTTTCACATCCTCGCGCGTGGCAAAGCCCACCAACGTGTTCCCGGCGCGGATGTTGAAGTCAATATCGGGCAGCGGCTCGATCCCCAAATTCTCCTTCGCCTGGTCTGGCTCCACCTGCGAAGCCAGTTTCAGGAACAGGCGTAGTTTGCAAATTTCCACCGCCTCTTCCATTATGTCCACGCCGTATAGGTTGTTGATGATGATGGACTTGAAGATAAAGTAATCCTCATCGGGACGGTGGCGCACCTGCTCCAACACCTTGCGGAACGGCTCATACTTTTTGGGGCTGTGCTTCTCCCCCGAGCGGTCGAGTTCCTCCACCAGCGCGCTCATGCGTTCCACGCAGGCTTCGTAGAGCGGCTCCAGCACATTCAACGCCGCGAACAGGAACGCGCCCGAACCCACGGTGGGGTCGAGCACCTTGATCTGCGAGATCGCCTTCCAAAACGCCAATAGCAGGTCGGCGTCGCTGTCCTGAATGACATCCTGAGCGAATTGGCGGATGTCGAGATTGAGCGTGATCAGGTCATTGATGGATGTGACCTCGCCTCTCGATAATTTTTCCTTCACTTCCTGGTAGCGACGGCGGCGGGCGACCACCTCCCGCCAGATTTCGGTGGGCAAAGCGAATTCTTCCGAAGCAGGCTTGTTCCACCCCTCCCGCCGCTTCGGATCAGACTCCCCCGCGGCGATTTCTGCGGGTAAAGTTTTATCTACGCCTTTGCGGACTGCTTCATAAATATAGCGGTCTGGGTCAGCCTGCAAATGCCGCCAGACGGAACCATCCCCTTCAAAGGCGACCTTGCATTCCTTCTGCGCCACATCGAAGAGATGAGGGATGATGGTGTTCTTGCTGATGTACTCGGTGATATCTTCCTTGGTGTAATACGCGCCCATCTGCTTCTGGTTGATGTACTTCTCGAAGATATACCCCAGCACATCGGGGTTGATCTCCTTATCATCCTTGTTGGGACGCTCATCCAAATGCCAACGATAGTCATCGAAGAAATCAAACAACTGCTCAAAGGCTTTGTCAGGAATTTCGATCTTCTCACCGTGCAATTCCTCGATCTGGTGCTGCTCGAAGATACCGCCGTTCAAGTACGGCACATTGCCAAGGAGTTTCTTGATCTCCGCACTGCGTTTCTTTTTGGCAAATCCTTCAAAGAACAACGGACACAGAAAGTCAGTATAAAACTTGTCCTTGCCCTTTTTTTTGCTGTCTGCCAAATGGTGACGTAGATAATCGGGGTCATTGTTCAAGAACTGCTTCTTCTGAATGAAGTAAATGAACATCAATCGATTCAACGTCACCGACACATAATGCCGCTGCATTTCCTTGTCTGGAATGCCCTTGATGAACTTTAAGAAGTCATCATGTTCTTTTTTGAATCGTTCGTAGAATTTCTTTGTTACCTTTTCAACGTTGAATGCGGAACGTACCCGCGATGTGGCATCTGTGATGCCACCAAGAGTTTCTTCGTCTTCCAGCGAAAAATACATCTTCTCAAGTCGTTGTAAAAGTGGGTCGCCGTTTTTGCCCTTTATGAACTCAAACTCGCGGGCAGTGCTTGGCCTCCCTGCTTCTCGGCGAACCCACTGCCAGCGTAACGTATCCCCTTCGGCATTCGTAAAAATAAGAACATGTTCAGCAATGATCTTCCGTACTTCATTTTCTATTTTTCGGCGGGTGGCATAGTCTGGAATTTTTCCATCAATGGGGGGAACGGTATAAGCACTGAGGCCGCGTTTTTGGGCAACAGCTTTTAATTTTATGCTTTGCCCATTAAACCGAATCGTAATATCCGCGCCCGGGTTATCCCAACCCATTTGTTCGATAAAGAGCTTTTTGAGGTCAAACGCCTGTAATTCTTTCCTTGCTTCCGCGATTCTAAACGACATGCACTTATTCCTCCGCTGGTATGATGCCAAGAGAGCAAATGATCTGTGGCTCCCGGCTGTCTTCGATCTGGTCTTCTTCAATGATGTTCAAACGATCTTCGGATCTTAGAGAAACAACCAATTCAGCCAGTTGCTGGTCTTCGATCCCGGCTCTCAGTTGTCTGCTGAGAGCATCACGGGCTGTTTCTCGCAATGGGTACTTGTAAATATCATCCACGGCTTTGAGCAGTTCCTGGGTAACCCAGATCGTCCCTTGATTCTTCTCAATATAATTTTGCAAGCGAACATAGGTACGCGAACGGGCTCCGCTGGGTCGTCCCAAATTGCCGCCAAAGGATTTCTCGTCCTTGACGACATTTTCCACGCCCGTCCGCACCAACTCATGATGATTCTCCTGCCGTGGTTGTGGCGGCGTATTTGGCGCGCATTCAGCAGCCTTCAGGATTGAATACTGCGAATCAGTGACAGTATTTCCATTTTTATCCACCCAGGTCAAGGCATCATTTCCTTCCGCTGTGCGGAGGTAAACGATAGCGCCCTGCGGCTCTTTTTCGCTCACGAGATGGCTTTTCGTCGCGTAAGAAACAGGTGACATCTCAGGAATTTTTTTCTGCAAGGATGGATCGAGTGTTATGGCGTTCTTCCAAATCTGGTAGGCAAAGGATGCGAGGTCTACTTCCCCTTCTTCATCACCATCCAAGATGCCAGCTTTTTCGTTGTACAGGTCAATGACCTTTTTATTGTCATCATCTCCTTCAAAGAAGGATTCATCCGAACCGACGACTTCTGCATTTTCCTTCAAGCGCTGCTTTACTCGCTCGCGCAAACGGATGATCTTTTCCACACCCTCTGCGGGCAGGAACGAATAACAGAAGATATTCTCAGCTTTTTGCCCAATACGGTCCACACGACCAGCACGTTGTATCAATCGTACAATTGCCCACGGCAGATCATAGTTGACAACAACGTAACAGTCCTGAAGGTTCTGACCCTCGCTGAGTACATCAGTCGCCACTAAAACACGTAGCTCGTCTTCGGGTCGGATTTGTTTTCTCGTGCCATTGCTGACAGGACTGAATCGCCAGGCAAGCGCAGTTGGGTCAACCGACCCGCCCGTTGCTGCGGCGAAATTTTTTAGTTTCTTGTCATCCAAACATTGTTCAAGATATCGTACCGTATCGGCAAATTGGGTGAAGATCAACACCTTTTCATTCTTGTGTTTCCTGGTCAACAAGTCGTATAGTGCATTGAACTTGTCATCTCTTTTCCAATCCCATGCGCCCGCCTTGTTCAAAATCCCCAGCAATGCTTGCGCATCTATTTGCAGGTCTTTTTCAAGTTTCTTGTTGAGCAATCGTGACGACATCCATTTGAAACGCGACTTGTAGGCTGTTTGATACAGCTCATACACTTCCTTGGCACGCTTTTTGAACTCCGCTTCTGTCTTAAAGTTTGACTCTGTCCCAGAGTCCGCTTCCCTGACCATTTCATCAGGCGCTTCGTCCTCATTGGGATCGTCAATGAAATTGAACAAGTCGGTATCTTCGTCATTGTTCCGCGTGTCCAACAAACTGGCATCCTGTGTGCCAAGCGGCACTGGCAGGTTGTTCTCAAGCGCATACAAAAATATGTAATTACGCAAAATATGTCGTTCAATGGATTCAAGGAAAACTGCGCCGCTGGATTCGAGGCGTTTGAAAAGGTTGGTTCTACTAAATCCCATCAAGCGCTTCCCTGCGCGTGAGAGATCGTCCAATTGTTTTTTCTCTGAGGCTGTTGGCGCAGGAATGGCTTTCTTATCTATGTAATTTCCAAGCCCATATCGCGGTAATGTCAGTGAATTAACCACCTCCACGACATCGTCAGAATATAGGCGTGAATATTGGTCAAGTTCATTCTTATCTTTCGGTTCAGCTTTTACCGTCTTTGGTTTGCGGTTGGGAAAATGCGCTCTGTTTCCATCCGCCATGAGCAAAAATTTCCGTCCATCACCATCATCCTGGGCATAATTCTGCTTGATGAAGTTTCGAGTACGCCTTACCATGTACAAGCGCATCAATTCCCGCCAGTCGTCTGGATATTCACTTTTCTCAAAAGCAGCTAAAGTCCGTACGCCACACTGATGACGACTGACAAATTCAGCTTCGCCCAATTCCTTCAAAAGCTGTTCTGGGCGAATGGGAAGTTCCTTATCTTCAGGAAGAAATAATCTGATCTGATTACTCAGGTCTAAATAGGTCTTGTTATATGGAGTTGCTGAAAGCAATATCACCTTGCTTTCGTTTTTCTGAACATACTCTTGAATAGCCTTGTAAGTCATTCCTTCTCGATTTCGCAGGTTGTGGCTCTCATCGATCACCACAATGCGATAGCGTTTCATATCCGCAAGTTCACGCAGTACAAGACTGCTTGATAATACTCGAGCCCGCAATCGGAATTGATCCTTATAACTTTCCCACATCTTTACAAGGTTCTTTGGGCAGATGATCAATGTTTCCAAGTCATAATCATCTTCGAAGATTCGAGCTAGCGCCGTTGCCATCAAGGTCTTGCCCAAACCAACCACATCACCGATCAACACACCATCGCGTTTATTGAGGTGGTGCGCCGCAATTTTCACAGCAGCAGTCTGATAATCAAATAATAGGTTTCCAAAATCCTTGGGAATCCGAAACTCATTCAACCCTGTCCGCGCTTCTTGCGACAGGTGATATGCCATTTTGATATAGACCTGATAAGGGAGCCGCTCTTGCTGCTCCCCAGCCCAACTGGTTTCAATGATTTCTGCCAGTTCATCTGTAATATCAATACACCAACGGTCTTTCCATCGGTCGTTAAACCAATTAGATAGTTTGTTAGCTGCATCGGTGTCCAAAACATCAATGTTGAGCTCGCCCTGGCTCGATAAACCAGCAAAAGTTAAGTTACTGCTGCCCAAATATCCGATGGTGGGTGTTCGTGTTTCGTGAATATGAAATAAATAAAGTTTAGCGTGTAGCCCCGTCTTTAGATAAAGTTTAACAATTACCTTTTTTTCTCTTAAATGAATTGCCAATTTTCGCAACGATTGTTCATCATCATTGCTTGGCGCTCCAATCGCCAATTGCATACGAAACTCTTCCGCAAGTTTCTTTTTTAAGCGTATCGCTGTCTGGTTATCGAGCTCTTTATCGTCATTGGCAAACTTATAAAATTGCTTCAATTCCTCTTGAGGTAGTCTTTGCATTCCCACCAATAAACGTACGCAATTTTCTTCACCTCCTTGCCATTGCTCAATCTGCTGGTCAAGGTGTTTCCATCCACGCAAATTGAAATAGCCAACGCAAAAATCAGCCCGATAAGCATCTTTCATTGCTTGTTGTAGGTCAGGGAGGAGCTTGATGTCGATATTGTCAAAAATTCTTGGCACTTTTTCACCCAATTCTCAAGAAGTTTGCCCAGCATTAAGATGAGCACACAATATACGGAACTTACACCAGCGAACTTACGTTTTACTACGGATTTTTGAACAACTCCACTAAATGATAAGTATAATCTAGATTTTTTTGCTAACCCCCATCTAACTCCCTCGTATACAATCCCCATTAGCTTCTCTATACTGTCCCTATGGCAGAAAAGAAGAAAAAGCTACCGAAGTACGGCAGAGTGCTAAACCCGCCCGCTATGCGCCTTACAGAACGCGACACACGCATTTTGGAAGCCATCCATGCCTATGATGGAGTTTTGAGCTTCTCCCAAATCCAACGTCTGTTCTTCACCGGAAAAAGCCAAACCGAACTACGTCTCAAACTCCTCTACCAAAATGGCTACCTTGCCCGCCCTGGCGAGGATCAACGCAGGCGAATATCAGAAATGATCTACTGGCTGGATAAAAAAGGGGCTGAACTCATCGCCAGCCTGAACGGAACTCCCCTCCCAGAATTCTACTGGCGCAAAGAACCACGCTGGTTCCAACTCGACCATGATTTGGCAGTCACAGATTTCCGCCTTGACCTGCTCAAGGCTTGCAAGCGAGACAAACAAATCCAGTTGGAGAATTGGATCCCAGAGAGCGAGTTTTGGGCATATCCGGATAAAGTCATCTATTCTTTTCAAGACAGGAAGCTCACCAGAAATATCCGCCCGGATGGCTTCTTCATGCTCAACACTGGTGAGCATCGCATCCGCTATTTGTTGGAAATCGACCGCAGTACTGAGGATAACCCGCGCTTCTTTCGGGAGAAAATCCTGCCTGGCATGGCTTACCTCAAAAGCCAGGCATACGAAAAACGTTTCGGTCATCGCAGTGGACGCTGGTTGGTGGTCACTACCGGAGAACGCAGGTTGGCGAATATGCTTAGTCAAGCCAATCATGCCAAGGTCAACGGGTTGTTCTACTTCACTACTTTCGATAAAATCACGCCAGATAGCCTCTTACACTCCCCAATCTGGCGGCGCGTAGATCGCGCCGAACCTGTCCCCCTGGTATTTCTGGATACCTAAATCTTGCCAAAGCAGAATGGCAGCTTGACAGAAAGACAGTGTGGCATTTTGGCAGCATTGTGTCTTGCCATATTCACGGCATGGCATAAAAACAGATTTCAGTGATTGCACCAAACTGCCTGTATGACTTGACAGTTTGACATTTCCCCACAATCCTGTCATGCTGACTTTGCATAAAAGGGGAACATGAAACGTATCGTATTTACCAACGACAAAGGCGGGGTAGGCAAAACCACCACGGTTGCCAATCTGGCAGTAGGTCTTTCCCAGAAGGGAAAAAAGACATTGGTGATCGACATGGATCCTCAAGCGGATGTCACCTATGCCTTGTTAGGCGAACGCGCCCCAGAAGCAGGGGATGGGTATGTCCCTCCCACCACTCACGCCTTACTCACCGGTCATTACCGGATCGAGCAAGTCACTTTGGAAGTTAGTCGGTACAAGAATCTCTTCATCATCCCGTCGAATGCAGATTTAGCGGATGCCGCTCTCAAGCTCAGTCAACGACCAACCCGACTGCGCAGGCTGTTGGACGAGTTGCCTGATGATGCCTTCGAGGTGGTCTTGATCGACACCGGAAAAGGATTGGACCCGCTGGCGGTCAACGCCCTGGCAGCGGCTCATGAGGTGATCGTGATGGTTTCTCCGGGAAAATTGGAATTGGATGCCATCGCAAGAATGAAGGAGAACGTGGATTTGGTGAGAGACGAAGTCCTGCTCAAAGCTGGGGAGCCAAACATCAAAGGGATTCTGCTGACCCTGGCAGATCAATATTCGATCACCAGAGATACACTGGAGAGAATAAAGAATATGTATCCTGGACTTGCCCTCAATACATCCATCCCCAAAAACAACGATCTACAAAAAGCGATCGGACGCGCCCGCAGTATCTTCGAGATCGCACCTACCAGCAAGGGAGCAAAAGCCTATGGTCGATTGATCGAGGAGTTGAGGTTATGAATGTGACAAAGACAATCGGGTTGGGAGAACCAGAGGTAACCGGGAAGAAGAGCCTTTTCCAGCCACCGGCTCAGAAGAAAGCCATTCAACCAGAAATTCCTAAGAGGGTAGGGGAGGGCACTCCGCGCATCCGAATCACTACTGATTTAAGCAAGGGCGCAATGCAAGTCATTCAGGGGTTGCGAGATCAACACCGGTTACAGACAGGCAAATCATTACCGGCATGGAGAATCGTCAGTGTAGCTTTAGAGCAATATGGAAGGAAGAAAAGGGAAGAAGATGCAAAAGCAGAGTAGGGTGATTCTCAACAATATCGATCAATGCTTGGAACAGGCAAGAAGACTAAATATTCGCAATTCGTACCGTCACATTTTCAACTGCTTGGCGGGAAATGACACTACAGGGTTGATCGCCTACGCTATTTGGCGAGAACGATCCAAAATTCTGTATACTGGAATACGTGCTTTGGATTACAAGCAATCCGAGGCAAACGCATCCAGGGTCAGTCAGGCGCGATCCTGCTGGCATGGGGAGAGTGTTGCCTTTAGCGACCTGTCCCGCTAAAGGCGGCTGGTTCGGCAGCGGGGAGGTCTGCTTCCGTCCGGTTGTGGCTGGCTCTGGATAATCATTGACAGATTTGCTACTATGGTTTTATGGGAAACATATCTAGGGGGCATGAACTGCTACCGAAAGAGATCAGAACAATACTTCCGCCGCTCTACGCCAACGAAGAGATTGGTTTGGCAGCCTTGGCACTTGTCAAGTTCTTTACCCCGGATAGTAATTGGACTTGGTACGCCAGTGAATTCGATGGAAAAGACATCTTCTTTGGATTGGTCTCTGGTTTGGAATTGGAACTGGGATATTTCGCTCTTTCGGAACTTGAGGAAGCTCGGGGTCTCCTAGGGTTGCCCATCGAACGGGATCTGTATTTCCAACCCAAGTCCTTACAAGAGCTCATGAAACTACATAGGGGAGAGTAGAATAAACGAACGCAGAATCTCTTTCTGAGATCGACCTGGAAAACCACACACTACTGTTTTAAAGCTCATGACAATGCATTGCTCGAATGGAACGTCCTGACAGACTTAGCTGGCGAAGACATTAAAGACCAGCTCAAAGTCGCCGTTCCCGAATGGCTTTCTAGCGAAGACGGGATGAAGCTAATGAGAGAGAAAAATATGGATATATGGGGCATGGATTATGCCTATGTACTTATGAATATTCCCCAGGAAATACTTGCCTAACATCGTATTTACCCAGGGATGCCAATTTGTGAGATTATCGAGTCTGTTGAAAAAAAATCTTTTCCCGAGTAATTGAGTGCTACCTAAGATTATTATTCTGAAGTAGTTGAAAGCTTTTTACTGATTGTATAAGCGACGGATTGTTTCATTTGCTAAGTCATATCATTGCTGCTGATATTCCTATAAAGAATTTGGAGTAAAATCTGCCAAACTCTCTTTTCATTTCTGTTGCTGTTTATTTTCAAGGGAGATTCAAATGAATAGTGTGTTTGTTGCTTCTGTACGATATTTGGAGGGACATTCGTATCTTGGGGAACGGACGATAAATGTAAATTTAGTTGCCTATCCAAGCAACTTGTCAATCTTTGATGCCGGTGATAATCAACCCTTATTCTCGATTCCTTGGGCAAACTTCTCAAGCGCTCAGACGGGATATGCCGAGAAACGCGGGCTAGGGAGTGGTGGTGCCTTTGTGCTCCGCACTATTCCAGGTCTTGATCTATTAGGTGCAGCCGATCCCTTCCATGATGGGGTACGGGTTATTTTTTGGGATGAGGAAATCCAACGTACACAAAATGTCTTTTTTGCAACCAGGTCGAAAAGGAAAGCGCGTGAATTAATGCAAGTCATATATCAGTACAGGGATAACTATCATCGTACTTTGGGCAAGGGTTCCAGACCACAGCAGAAGAAGTGAACAGTAAATTAGTCTTATTCTCTTTGAAAGAAAATGTCGGTATCCATACAGGAAAGTTTATGATACCTGCGGATTGGACTTCTCGAGGCGTAGTGGTTCACTTGGGAGGTGGGCCGGGGCTTGGAAACGGCCAGCCGGTCGCTTTGGCAATAAATAAGACTGCCCTAATCCTTTGTAGTCATGATGGACCCGTTATATCCGTCTCTTATGCTTCAATTCGTGACATACGGGTGGTTGATCTATCTGGTATGGCGATCCCGATCAGCACCCCCTCCGGGATTGTGGATATGGTTTCCGGCAATGCCAAAGGGTTTACTGTGAAATATGAGTTCAACCCAATGGGGGCTCAACTTGAGTTATCGCTCTATACATTTACTCCTAGATCGTCTTACGAATGGGTTCAAGTGATTCAGCAGGCTATTTACGATAAATTATCTGATCTCGGTCAGGTAGGAATTTAAAACCCCTGGGAGATACTCATGACAGTACTTGGAAAAGACATTAATACCAATCAACCTGTCTCGATTAATGCAGATGCTCGTTCACGGGGCATATATGTCATTGGTTCCACTGGAACAGGCAAGACGACATTATTACAAAGCATTGCGTATCAAGACATGAAAGAAGGTCATGGTGTTTGTGTGATCGATCCACATGGCGATATGACCGATTGGCTCTTGGAACGTGTACCAGAGGAGCGTATCAAGGATGTGATCCTTTTTGATCCATCCGATTTAGAGTTTCCATTCGGTATAAATGTCTTGGAATGTGATCGAGATGATAAAAAACAAGTGGGTAGGGTTGTGGATCATGTGGTGAGCGTGCTGGCTCGTATGAACGAAGAAAGTTGGGGACCCCGCCTGGTACACGTTCTTTCTCATACTTTGTGGACAGCCATGAAGATACCTGGCTCAACCATCTTGGAGGTTCTATTACTCCTCACGGATAAGGGTTATCGAGAGGCGCATACAAAGGGATTTCAGGAGACTCTTCTTGCAAATTTTTGGAAAGGGTTTCCCGAAAACTCTCCTGCAAAACAATTCGAACTTGTGGGTTCGACTGTTAATAAGTTAACACCTTTTCTGCTTGACCACCAAATGCGTAATATTGTTGGGCAATCTGAAAGCAGGATAAAAATTCGAGAGCTGATGGAGGAGCGAAAAATCTTGTTAGTAAACTTAGCCAAGAGTGACCTTGGCGAAAACAATTCAGCGCTCCTGGGCTCATTCCTTATCAACATGATCTTGATCGCAGCCATGAGCAGGCGAGACAAATCGCTGGCAGAACGCCAGGCAAAGCCTTTCCATGTCATTGTAGACGAGTACCAAAACTTTGCTTCTGTGAGTTTTTCTACACTCCAATCCGAGGCACGCAAATATGCTGTAGATTTAGTGGTCGCCCACCAATTCAGAGATCAGCTAACCGATGAAAACAAAGGCTCTGCGCTTAATGTGGGAAATTTTGTAAGCTTTCGTGTTACAGGAGTAGATGGACTGGAACTTTCCTCTCAGTTCGATAATACTCCCCCTGAGGCCGATCCCACTTGGGAGCCAATACGTGTCCCATCCGAACAATACAAGGGATATTATGAGAGGGGAAAAGTGGATCAGATAGTCCCTGGGCAAAGGCGACTTTATTCCGATGTTATGATGCAAACTGCGAATGAACTATCCAACTTGTATCCGTATCGTGCAAAGGCGAAAATTATAGAAGATGATAAAGACTTGGGTAGACCAAGACTCAAAGAACACGTGATTGACACTTTTGATGCTAGAAATAAGGAATATGTCAAACTCTATTATGGAGAGGCGGATCCGCTAAAGGCAAGGTTAATTCGAGAACAAAGTCAAAGTCTTGCCAGACCTCGTGCTGAAGTGGATTCAGAGATTACTAAACGCACCGAGGGCGCAGCAGACGCTAACGTAGACATAGATACCCATTCAGTATCATCCGCCGAGAAGATTGAGAAGTAATTGGTTTGGCTTGTGCTATGCTATAAGTAATGCCTGATAGCGAACAAGGGGAACAACCGGCAAGCATTACAAAAAATTTGGCACTCGTGCTTGGTTTGCCGTGGATAGAAATTATTGCCGAAGCATGGAAGTTTGGACGTAAGGTACTTCGTGGTCTGACCGATGAGGGTGTATATGAAGTAATTGAGTATGATTCGACTCTTGAATTACACGACTCACACGGCAAAGAGGCCACCTTCACAAAACGCAAGAAAATTCGCTATTTACAAAATGACATCATTGCCTATCAGGATTATGGTTGGGGAGATGGAGAGCAGTTTGTCGATTATCAAGCCAAACCTGGTGTTCCGGTAGATCGCTACAAGATAGGGTATAAAACCTACATCTTGATCTCATTACGGGATGTAAAGAATAGGGGAGATACGGATGAATTCAATATTCAATGGAAGATCAAGAACGGCTTTCTCAAGCCGGATGGATTCTGGGAAACCGATGTTAGTAGCCGGACTCGAAGATTGAGAATGAGTGTAGTCTTTCCAAAGGGGAGACCGCCACGCAATGTCCGACTGGTTGAGAACAATATCCGCAAAACCACGAACCTGGGGAGCGACACCGTACAACGAACGGCAAACGGGCATTGGAAGATCACATGGGAAAAATACAAGCCCAGATTATTCGAACATTATATTATCCGGTGGGATTGGTAACTGAACACGAAAGGCGACAGGCCCGCGGTTCCTGTCGCCTTGTTGCTTTAGCCAGATCCGCCGCCCATGTCACACTCTCCTTTCGTAAATGATGAGCGGCCGCTATGGACGAATGCACACAAAAGGGAAATGCTTGATGAGTGGTAAAACGGAGTAAAGCAAAATAATTATAATCGCTAGAGATTGTAATTGTCAACCCTATAATTTTTGCTCAGGTGCTTTTGGACCAGGCTTGCGGATGCGAGCTTCGTATGCCCTGACTGCCCGGAGGGTGGTGAACCAGTCACGCCCCATTTTCCTACCCTCGATCTCGCCATCTCGAAGTAGCAAACGGAGATGGCTGTGAGATAGCTCGCTAAATTCGGCAGCCAGACTAAGCGGGATCAATTCATCCAGACCCGGCTGGGGAATGTTCCCTTTTGCGCTGCCAGACATGGGTATCAGAGTGTAAAGATATTTAGGTTGTGTAGGTGCATTAGTTCAAGGCGAATTATAAGGGCGAAAAACAAAAAAATGGCAATACCTAGGGAAGCGGACACCCAAATATTGTCGCTTAGGGTATATCCTTAAACGGTCTGGATTTTGTGTTTGATCTTCCAAAATGCTATCATGCACACATGGTAAGGAAACGGGCGGAACTTCTAGCCGATAAGATCATGGATTGGGGAAACCTGGTGTTCGTCGGGTTTGTGATTGGGCAATTGGTGCCTGGAACAGCTCCAATCCGGTGGGGAATGTTTTTACTTGGCGTTTGTTGCTTTACCGGGGCATATGTTGTAGCATATCAACTTATAAAGGGGGTGGTGAAAGTATGATTGCAGATGAAAGGCTTATTTCAATTGGATTATCTGTGCTATTTGCTTTGGGATTCTTAGTGGGATTGAGTTACTTTGTCAAGCATCAAGGTAAGTAAAGCATCAGGTCACAGCCCCATGAAAACCGGCGATGAAGCCATCCTCCAAAGGTGTTTCCAGGGGAATTCCAATATCTGTTTCTAGCAAGAGGTCAAGAAAGCCCACAACCTGTTTTTCGCTCCCCTTCAAAACCTCAAAAATAATGAGGTTTTTCTTTCTCTCTTCGAGTTGAACTCCGCTTACGATCAAAACGGGCTTTGCCTCGGTACAGGTGGTCTCTGAAAATTCCAAGTGAATCGCCTTCTCAGTTTTCCAAAGGGAACCACCTGAAACGACAAACACTTGGAGTAATTCACCAATGCTGCCACTCTCCGCCATTAGTTGCCCAAGGGCTGCCATGTATGCCAATTTGTCCTCATAAGCTTCTGGTATTTCTGGAAGTTCGGTTTCTATCGATCCAATTTTGCCTTCGACGAAGGCTTTAGGTGGATATTTTCCCTCTTGTATTATTTTTTCTTTCGCATCCTCAACGATGGTGTCTAACTCGAAATAGTATTGTTCACGGTCTGTGGATGCCATAGGTAAGTCAATGGACTGCTATCTTTGTATTTTGGCGCAACATCCAATATTTTTCAACCTTTTGCCAACGAGAAATTTTGAGCCGTCTTCTATATATTATGGGACGTTCGCTTAGAAAATCTAGCCTGGTCTCAAGTTATTATTGGGAACACCAAAACACCTTCCTCTGGAAGCAATGTCGCAAAATAAATGTTGTGCGTCTTTATTATTGGTTACTCTGTCCTTGCCAATTATTAGTTCAGATAAACAATACCTTCAATTTGCTAACAACTTCATTTTATTTTCTATACAATTATATGTACCACCATAATTAGCGTGTGGCTAATTTGTCCATAATCATTTTGCTTAACTTTTTCGGGCTCACTTTACTCGCATCAATGTAACCAATTGTTGAAACAATTCCAGGGATGTCAGTTTCGTCAAATCGAACAGGTAAAATATATGGTTGATTTTCCTTAAAAGCGCGTGCTTGGGCACTTTCTCTTTCATGAGAAGTCCAAGCTTTATTTGCATAATGAATAGAAAGGAACATTACGCAGTATCGTGCCTTTTTTCGATATATTTCATCCAAATGCGTGTATAAGTTCTCTCCCCACAATTCAACTTGTAAGAATTTATCAAAAAACACATTTACTCCAGCGTCTTTTAGATGTTTAGCAACTTCATTAACATATTTACTATCTTCGGCAGCGTATGAAATGGCAACGTCATAGTCATATTCGGCTGATTCTACTATATAGGTATTTCGGCTCTCATCTTCAGTACCCTGGATTTCTTGAGAAGACAAACCTAAAGCATTGAGCAAATGCGGCAATTCTTCTCGAAGCGTTGACCACATAACTTTTATCAAAAACGAACCTACTTGAGCAGCCCGGCAGGATTGGTCAAATGATTCTTTTGAACTTATTGTTGCATTTCTCCATAAAGCCATATTATCTGCCCAATTTGCTAAAGTAATAACCTCATCTTGTATATCCCTCCAGCTTCCATGCATTTTTAAGTATGCCTCAGCTGCTAATGCTCCATCTAATTCCTGCCCCGGCTTAACCCATTCCCCTCGCTTTTTTTGTTCTATTAACCAATTATTTGCTGCTACTAATCTAGGTTCTTGGGTAGAAACACCGACAGCTAATAATCCTAATATAACCATTGCCGTAACTTCCATTGACGAATTCCAAGGACCAGTACCTGATTTCCATAAATTGCCGTCTCGTGCCCCTCCCTCAACCTGACCACGCATTAACCAATCTGCAACTTTTTGCACAACTGTGCTGTTATTAATGTTTCTGCCACATTGCCCTAATCCCATTAGTATGCGTGCTGTACACCATGGGACACGCGAAGGATAAAAATAATCCCCTTTTTCTACTCGCCCTTCTATAGAGCGAGCGAGATTTTCAAGTTCAATGTCAGATAAAACCCCAACCGATGCTTCAGCTACTAATACAATTCCCGTTGCCCAATTTTCATGAAACTTTTCAATATTTATTTCATCACTTGATTCACCCCCTGGTTTAGCTGTATTATCTATCTCCTCTTCTCGCATAGTGGATCGAATATTTCTAAAATCCTCAACCGTAGACAGCTCCTGAATATCAACTTTCATCTTTCCATTTTCAATCGAATACCATTTTCTTATAGCTTCTAGACTCCCTTTTGCTTCACTAAATTTGCCTACAGAACTCAAAGCTTCACAGGCAAATGCTGCAGATGAAATTGTTCCTGCCCATGAAGAATCTTCTCTCTGTTGTTCATATATTCGTGTTAGAAGTGCGTCTATTAGTTTCCATATCTCTATGAGCACATCAACCCGAGATTGTGATTCTTTTGTAACCTTTATCCCTCCTGACCAATTAATTAATTCCAGTGTAGACCATATCTCAGATGGCGCTAATGATTCGAAGTATCGAACAATCAGATCTCCAATTCTAGTTATCCTTCTGTTTGATTTGAGCCATTCCCATATATCTTGTTGATCGTTGAAATACTTTGCCATCAAATTCGCAAATGACCTATGAGGAAGCGAATATTTTGTTTCAGTTTTTCTCATCAATATCTTGGAACGAACCAACTCATCTAATTGAACATCTTCGATGCCTGATAAAGATGTAATGAAAGATTTGGACACATCACAATCATATCTCCCAATTGCAGATGCAATAAAAACAGCTCTTCGAAGCGGAGCTTTTTCTCCCCTCAAGTTCGCACTGCGTTTTTGCCAAACCGCTGAAGCAAGATCATTAATGGTTTTGCTTGCGTTGAAACTCTCACCTACATTATCAAGCCACATTCTGAGAATAAGTAAATCTTCACCCGCTCGTTCTTTGATAGATTGCTTACTTTCTTTGTTTAAGCCTTTTCCAAATTCCCTTATTAATATTTCGCTTATATCGGCGGCCTCTATCGTGATAATTTTCGGTAACAACATGTGTTTTTTTACGGTTCCAATATAATGCGGCCAAGATATAGCAAGAAGCTTTAATCTGCTTGACAGAATTGAGCTTTGCAACATTCTTACAAATCCTATTAAATGACGTGATAAGGATGGTTGTGTATGTATATCATCAACAATTAGCAATAGACTGTTATTATCATTATTGACAAATTGATTAAAAATTTCGGACCCAATATGTAGCACCTTATCTGAATTTAGCTCCCCTGCATCAATATACGCAACATTTTCTCTGTTGTTGATCAACATTTGCTTTCCGGCAGCAAATGCAAGAGTAGATTTGCCACTTGCGCTTGGTCCAGACAATATGATTGCATCTCGACTTTCCAATGCGGTTGTTAAATCCGTTAGTTTTGGATGTTTAACCCATTCACTAGGATCGTCTTTTATTTTCTTAATTGCTTCATCAATAGTGATCAGGTCGTTTGAACGTCTAATTTTTTTTACTTCATTTCTAAATCTCTCTACCTCCCACTTAATATATTTTGCATCCGCATCATTAGTCCCCTCAAGGAAGACCTTAAAGATTTTGTAGCGTGCCATTTCCGATAGTGTCCATGAAGATGAAGCCAATTCATCTATATCTGCCGGGGGAATCAAGACAACATTAATTCCTCTTGCACGCGCATTGATAGCAGATTCGCACAATCGCCTATCCAGGGGGATTGGAATAATAACTAAATTAAGTTGGTTTTCTTGGAGAGTCGAAAAGTATTCTTGAATCCCGCTATCCGATAATAGCACTTCGGGATTATCTAAGGTAACAACATATAAAGGTAAAGAACCTAAAGAAAATCTAACCGTTTTGCCAAATTCATCATCAGAAAAGATTTCGTTAATTAAAATCATTCCTTCTAACAGTGCGAATGAATTTACCAATTTTATAGCCCCATTCAATATTATATTTCTTCTTTCCACCGTAATTCTAGTGTCAAGCCAACTGCGCTCATTTCTCTGATCGATTGAAATGGCATCGCTATATGAATTCCAGTATTCGCTTATTGCTTTCCCCATTTGTAAAATTGACTTCTTACTATAGCTTGGCATGGTATCTCCTAATCAAAGTCTGGAGTCTGATGAGTAGTGAGTGCCTATTTATTGTGCGTAGAACTTCAATAGTTCTAAAAAAATATAGCTTATAGAAACCTAGCTTTTCCAAGCTACGATCTCTCCGTAAATGGTTTGTTTCATTTCTCCTTTGACAACCCTTTCATTTAGTTGTATTCGGAACCCAGCATCGATAAAAAGCTTTTTAACCGTTTCGGCATCAGGAACCGAAAAACTAACCATATGTCTCGCGTATTCTTCAGCGAGGGACGCGACATATTCTGGAGGTTTTCTAACGAATGTGTACCATATTTCCGCAAGATCTTTAGCTCTCTTACTAAAATCAGTTATTTGATTTACTGATGAACCGATAGGTTCTTGGTTAGTTTTTCCCTCAAGTCTGACAGTCGTTACTATACTACCATTTTCTCCAAGGAGGTCATACCACTTCTTCAGAATTCGTGGTTTATCAATGTCATTAAACCTTGTCAGAAATGCATCAGTTACAATTTTGTCAAAATGAACATCTTCTTCAAATTCAAGAAGATCTGCTCTTATAGTTCGAATATTGTAACCCTTTGTTGCTGCATACCATCTGCATATGTGCAGGGGTGTTTCACATAAATCCAATACTGTAATCTCACACTTTACGTCAACTTGATTAAATGCTTCAATTACATAAGCAAGTACGGAATAATCAGCCGTACCCGTTATCAATACTCTTCTTGTCTCTCCTTTTGTAACATCATCAACCAGACGATTAATATAAAAATTTGGATGCCAAGAAGGAGTAGAAACAAGGTCAAGAAGACGAAGGTATTGCCATGCGCTATGATACCAAGAACAATTGTCTCTATCCATGCTCCCACCATTGCATAAATAACTCGAGAGCATCTCCATAAGTGGAGCAGACTGCAACAGAGGTTCATCAAGCGATAATTCACGATCCAACATGATTGGAGACATTGTAGACGTTTGCTGATTCAGAAGATCATTTCTGACTGCCTGGTATTTACTTAAATCTTCAATTCGACGGGATACTACCCATTCTATTGGGGCAGGTTTATTTTCATCAGGCAATCTAAGTACCCAGCAAACAATTTCATCATCCCAAATACCAAAATCAAGAGTTGAAGGTAATAATGGTGGTTGATGGGCAAGTATCAAACTTTTAACATCAATGCCTGCTTCTTTATCCAATTCCCAATGGATTCTTAAGCTTTCTTGGCGAAGATAATGAGGATGAGGGACAATAAATAAGCGGGTTATCCTTAACCCCCGTCTAGAAGCATTTCGTGCTTCTTCGTAATATGCTGAATATGGATCCCACTGAGGCACCCTAGGCACTAAAAATGTTGCAAAACCATCTCTTTTCAAATGGCGGAAGATTATTCCACCTCCTCCATCGATAAACTTCGGACCGAATTCAAGAGTTCCCCGTTTTGCAGAAATTCTGCCTTGTTGCTCCCTTTCAAGCCAATATTTTTGTAACTCATCATATAACGTCGTGGCATTATTGTTCATCTACAAATACCCTCGTCAAGGTTTTCACCCAAAGGTTTAGGTGGAGGATTAAACCCTAATGAAAAGGCATTATCAACTATATTATCAATTGCAATTGAGTATAGAAAAAGAGTCCTTTTCAGAAGAGTTACTCCAGTGAAATATTGGATTTGACAACATAGCGACCTATATTAACACTAAGCTTTTTCCTTACGGGAATGAAAGATTGCCAATTAGAAAAAAATTGAATAATTTTGCCTATCGTATTCCTAAAGCTAGTTTACCCATTCCAAATTTAGATAGTAAGTCATTATATATAGGCTAATAATTTTTGTCAAACAATCCAAAATTCAATTTTGAATTTCATATAGAAACAATTATCCAAATTATCTAACCATGCCAAATAGTTAAACGTGATGTGTTTTAGTATGTCAATTCATACTTTTTAGGTACTTGTTTGACACGTTTAAATTAAAGATTTATAATTCCTAGACAAGTCATATCCCCAGTTTTTTTCATTGTAATATTTGAATATATTTTCAATATGAACAATATAAAAACAACCAATTCAAAATCGGTCAAGGAAACTCCTCGTTTAGGCACGGAAAAATCAGGGAGGAACCTCCCTTGTGTTGCTATTATTCTAGACAGTTGTGTTAGTCTCCCATCAGATAAGATAAAACCTTTTGTAACTATTGTTTCACAATTTATACAGATTGGATTAGATTCAGTAACCGATTTCGTTGGCTCACAATCTAAAGACTATGACCCATACCTTAATTCACCTTTACCACTAACCACATCCCGACCAAACCCATCCCAGTTCTACGATAGCATTAAGCAATTTGCAATTGATGGATACAAACAATGCTTAATTCTTACCTTAACAACAAAGACAAGTGGAACATATGACTCTGCAGTAATTGCTCGAAGCATGGCAGTAGATGATGCGTTATTTCAAGAAAATGACATTACTGTTGTGGATTCTTCTCAGGTTGCACTTGGACACGGAATACTTGCAATTGAGGCTATGAATTATGTAATCGGTGGATCTAATCTCCCGTCCATTGTGGAACATCTTAATACTCTGAAAGAAAGACTTCGTTCGTATTATTTGATTGATAATATTATCCCTATGTATGAAGGGGGACGTATACATAGCAAAATACCTCCTTCTACACTCGTAAAAACATGGTACATTATTAAAATTGAAAATGGCGAATTACATGTTGTGGAGCGAGCACCTACAATGAATAAAGGTTTCTCAATACTCACCCAATTATTTAAGAGTGGAAAAATTAATAATCACGTCTTCCCTATCGTTATTAATTATATTGGCCTTGATAATATGGCAATGCGTATGCAAAATCTAATACTCAGTGATGATGCCGATGCATATATAATTAATTCTCCTCTGTGCTTGGATTTATCTGTACATTTCAAGCCAACTTCTCTTGGAATATCGTGGTGTGAAGAATAAGTACGCTTTATTGTTGATTATTGTTGTATTCGCTTCAAATAAACACTATTTCCTTCAGCACCCTGTTTTTGGAGAAATTTGTATCATGTTATGATTGTTCAGCGTATACTTTGAATAATCTATGGAGATAAATACACATGGGACAATATGTAGCCGTTGATTTGGAAGGCACATTAACAACAGGAGGAATATGGAAAGGGATTAATCGGTATATGCAATACCATCATTATTACTGGAGGTATTTATCGCATTACGTCCCTAACTATTTATGGGATAGGTATACGGTTGCTGGATATGGCAATAGAGATAAATTTAAAGTCCATCTTGTAAATACAATGCAAACAATGTTCAGAGGGTTCGATATGAGTTTACTTAATCAAATGGGGAGCTGGATTGTTGAAAACGAACTTTGGCCTAAAAGAAGGCTAGATGTATTGGAAGAACTTGCAAAGTTAGATTCACGAGTCTCAATCGTGTTAGTTTCTGGAACGTATGACAATATTTTATCGGAATTTGGAAAAAAAATAAATAATCGGGTTATTGTATTAGGTACTCAAATTGAAATAATTAATGGAAGGTCAACAGGTCGTATTTTAGGTGAGCCAAATCAAGGATCAGTGAAGGTATTACGTCTGAAAAACTTATTAGGAGAATCAGAGTTAATATCTACATTTAGCGATGGTTTTGCCGATATTCCTATGCTAGAATTAAGTAAATTTCCTGTAGCTGTGTATCCTGACGACAAATTAAAAAAAGTGGCTAATGATCGTAACTGGCGCGTTTTACCATCTGGAAATTAACATAACAATATAGTACATAATCCAAGATTATTCTAATATGACTACAATAATGTAAATAGATCATTATATAAGTAAGGAGCTAAAAAATGTCAAATAACCACGTAGTAATTGTACATGGCGCATATGGTTCGCCTGAGGAAGCTTGGTTTCCTTGGTTAGCTTCCAAAATAAGAGAATTAGGTTATAGGGTTTCTGTTCCGAAGCTGCCCACCCCAGAAGGACAGACGCTTGATAACTGGCTTCAGGTATTTAATGAACAAGTGAAAGATTTAGATAGTGAAGCTATTTTGGTTGGTCATAGCATTGGTGCCACTTTTATTTTACGGAAGGTGGCAACATTAGAGAATCAAATTAAAGCTTGCTTTTTAGTTTCGGGGTTTATGCATTTTTTAGGGAATGAAAAATTTGATCAAATAAATAAATCCTTTGTAGAAAAAGATGTTGATTGGGCATTAATTAGATCAAAGTGTCAAAATTTCTTTATGTATAATTCGGACAATGACCCATACGTTCCGCTAAAATTTGGGGAAGAGGTCGCTCAGCACCTTCAAATTAAATTGAATGTAGTTCACAATGGAGGACATATTAGCACATCTGCTGGATATTTAGAGTTTCCACAATTATTGGACGACTTAAAGAAAATATTACCAAAACATGTTTAATAATGTAAATAAACAAATCATTAACAAGTACCTTAATTCATTGCGAAAAATACTTGAGGCTTCTAAACCATAAGACCGGCTTCTTTGAATAGATAGATAAAACCGATCATATAGAACCAAAGAGGAACAATAAATCATAATCGCTGTTCTGTTATTCTGGCGAGTACTATATCTTGTTATTTATATTAAGAACACAATTACATAGTTCTAGCAAGTCAAAATAGATTATGATGGAGTCAAGAAGGGGCTATGAAAGAACACATCATAAATCTTAGATCACTCGTAAATTCTTCAAATTATCTGGAGAAACCTAGAGATCGCTTGGTATGCTTGGGTGCGGAAGCACTTTCTAACGCCGAAATTCTTGCCTTATTGTTGCAATCTGGTCTCCCCGGCGAAAATGCCGTGCAGATAAGTCAGCGGCTACTTAATACATTTGGTGGATTATGGGGATTGTACAAAACCCCCTTTGATGAACTAGTCTGTCAGCGTGGTATAGGCGAGTCCAAAGCTGCACAAATGAAGGCTGCAGCCGATATAGGTCGAAGGTTAATACTTGAGGCTCCGGGAGAGCGCAACACTATCAACAGCCCTAGTGATGCTGCAGCCCTTGTGCAGTATGAGATGTCCACTCTAGAGCAAGAGCATTTGCGCGTCCTGCTTCTTGATACCCGAAATCACGTCCTTGATATAGCTGAAATTTACAAAGGGTCAGTTAACTCGTCTCAAATACGAGTTGGAGAGGTGTTTAAGATGGCAATTCGTCGTAATTCACCCGCCATAATTGTTGCACACAACCATCCAAGCGGTGATCCTACCCCCAGCCCTGATGATGTTGCTGTTACACGTGCTCTCGTGCAAGCCGGTAAATTATTGGATATTGATGTGCTTGATCATCTTGTAATTGGAAATTACCGTTATGTCTCTTTAAAGGAACGCGGCTTGGGCTTCGGGTAATTCCCTATCCCCAATTGAAACTAGCCGCGAATTTAGATTCCGTTAGCTCCTCTACACGCAATAATTGTAAGTTATTTATTGAATTAGGGGCGAAAACCAGTCTGGCAGTTAGTTCGACCGAGTTTCTAGTCTGAGTATTTGATGAATGCTATATTGGAAAATGCTTGAGCTCTGGCAGTAGTCATAGCGCGATGATACCATCCTCGCAGCTAATTGTATAAATGTATATTAAGGATGTTTTACTCTACAATTCAAAAAAAGAACCGACCTGTAAGCCGGTTCTTTTTTGTTGAACTTTGATAAATTAAATTTTTATATCGGATTCCCAATGTTATTGATCGAAGGTCACATCCACGGGCATGCCGGGTTTGAGCTTGCCTGTGCTGTTATCCACTGAAAGCTCAATGGCGTAGACGGTGGTCTGCCTGCCTTCCTTGGTCTGGACGTTTTGCGGGGTGAATTCCGCCTGGTTCGAAATGCGCGTGACGTTCGCTGTGAAAACCTCATCAGGGAAGGAGTCGACGCTCAAACTGGCAGTCTGTCCCAAGCTGACCTGACCATACTCGGTTTCGGGAATGTACACAGTGAGCGTGAGTTGGTCCAGATTGCCGACTGTCATGGCGGGCATGCCTGCCTGAATGACTTCGCCCGCTTCGATGCTGCGCACCAGCACCACTCCATTCAACGGCGAGCGGACAGTGAGTTTGTCCATTTGCGTGTTGATGGCGTCGAGGCTGGCTTGTGCCGCCGCCGCCGCAGACTTCGCCTGTTCCAACACCGCGGACGATTGATCGACAGCCTTCGCCGCCGCGGTCACAGCCAATGAGTCTTCGCCAGTTTGCAGGGAGCGCAATGCGTCAAGCGCGGCGAAATAACGTTCCCGCGCAACAGAAACATCGGCGCGGGCTTCGAGAACATCTTTTGCGCCGTCTGTGGTTAGGGCATCGTCGTAATCCTTTTGCGCGTCGTCGAGATCGATCTTGGCTTCGTCGTAGTCGGTTTGCGCGGCGTCGCGCAGATCGGTCCCATCGGATGCGCCGTTGGTATTGTCGAGCACGGTCTGGGCAACTTCGAACTTCATCCGCGCATCGGATAATGCCTGCTCGATATTGATGAACGTGGAACTTCCAGCGCGTGCGCCGACGCTTTCGAGCCGTGATTGCGCTTCATCCAACGCGGCGGATGCGGCGTCCACTTCTGCCTGCGCCGATTGGATCTGCTCGGCTTTCGAGAAATACCAAATGGGCTGGTCATACTCGCTGGGCTTGGTGCCTTTCCACGCCTCCTGGCGGTCTTCCGTTGCGAGCGCTTCGGAAAGCGTCAGTTCGTATTGCGCCTGCGCCGAATCCAATGTGGCTTGCGCTGCCCGCACGCTCGCGTTGGCAGAGTCCAGCATGGCTTGGGCACTCTGCTGCTCGGACAGAAGCAGGCTGTCGTCGAGGCGCAGAAGCGGATCGCCCTCCTTGACCGAGTCGCCTTCATTGACAAGGACTTCGACGACGCGTCCCGATAGTTCCGGCGCGACTGCGATCTCTTTCGCTTCGATCTGACCCGAAGCCTGTATCGCCGTACTGTTGGTTGCTCCGCAGCCGACGGTAAAGAGCGCGATCAGCAGAGTAACGGTGAGAAAAACTTTTTTCATTGGGTCCTCCAATTATTTTTCATTTATTTTTTCATTGCAGAGATAAAGACATCTTCGAGCGAAGGTTCGATGACGGACATGCTGCCGGGGCGGATGCCTGCGCTCTCGAGTTCGTGTTTGATGGCACGTTCCTGTTTCCTGACATTCGGCGCAACCACATGGACGAGCGCGCCGTAAAGTTCCACTTCTTCGAGCATGAGTCTTTGCTCGGCTTGCGCGGCTCGCAGTATCTTGACTGCCTCCGGCGCATCGGACGGTTCGAGTTCGAGCACTTCGCCGCGCATGGTTTCGTTTTTGATCTCGTCCTCTGTGCCGTATGCGATGATGTCGCCGTATTGGATGAACGCAAGACGGTGACAGTGTTCGGCTTCGTCCATGTAGTGTGTGGTGACGAAGACCGTGACGCCTTCGGCGATGAGTTGATAGAGCAGGTCCCAGAACGCGCGGCGGGAGATCGGGTCCACGCCTGCGGTGGGTTCGTCGAGGAAAAGCACTTCGGGGCGGTGAAGGATCGCCGCGCTGAGCGCCAGCCGCTGACGCCAGCCGCCGGAGAGTTCTTTTGTCTTGGCGTTCTCGCGTCCTTCAAGCCCAGCCATTGCAAGCGCATCCTTGATGCGGGTGTGCAGTTCCGAGTTTGAAAGTCCGTATGCGGCGCCGTAGAAATTGAGATTTTGCAGAACAGTGAGGTCGTTGTACAGGCTGAAACGCTGGGACATGTATCCCACACGCGGACGGATGTTGCGCGTGTCGCCGTCGACTTTCATGCCGAGCACTTCCACGGAACCGGAGGTGGGCGTCATCAACCCGAGCATCATGCGGATGGTGGTCGTCTTGCCCGATCCGTTCGGACCGAGAAAGCCGAATATCTCTCCGCGATGAACTTCGAAGTTGATTCCGTTCACGGCGGTAAAGTCACCGAAGCGTTTGGTGAGATTGGTTACGGTAATTGCAGGTTGAGAAGAATTCATAAGTCTCCGATAACACTGAATACTGGTACTTCTTAATCCAGAGCCTTCCTCACGAATTGCAGTGAGAACGCGCCGATCACAGTGCCGAGGATCGCGAGAGCCAGCACGTTGGGCCAGAGCACGTCCATGCCTGCGCCTTTGAGCGCGATCCCGCGCAGAATGGTCAGCCAGTGATGGGCAGGGATGACGTTTGCGAACCACCGCAAGACTTGCGGCATGGACTCAACAGGTGCTGCGTAGCCGGTGAACATGAAGTCCACCATGCCGACGAGGAGGACGAGCAGAAATGCCTGGTGCTGCGTCTTCGAAATGACCGAAAGGACAAGTCCCTTGCCAAGCTCGACCAGTAGATACCCGAAGGCGAGTACCATCAGCAGGAGAAACGATCCGCGGATGGGAACATCGAAGGCGAAATGCACCATGCCGAGCATCAAGAGGAAATCGGCGAAGCCAACGATGATGACCGGAATGGATTTTCCAATGATGATCTCAAGGGAGGAGAAAGGCATGACCAGCAATTGTTCTATCGTGCCGAGTTCACGTTCGCGTGAGAATGCCAATGCCGCAAAAAGCAGGACCGTAAATTCGAGCATCATGCCCAACTCGGCGGGAGTGGTGTACAACGCCTCGGATAGATTCTCGTTGAACCACACCCGCAGACTCGGGTTGAATCCGCTAAATTGTTCAGCACTCAGCCCAAGGCGTTGGATCAAGATGCGCTGATCTATATCCCGCGCCAAACCCTGAATGGCTCGATTCGACGCCTGCGCCGGAGTGTTCTCCGCGCCGTTGATGATTACCAACAGGGTCGGGTGTCCAACGAACGATTGCAACTGCTCCGCATAATCGGGCGGAATGATCACGGCGGCGTTGATCTGACCGCGATCCATCGCGTCCTGAATGGTTTGCATATCGTTGACCTGCTGCGGCGCCGCGAAGGTTTTTGTGTTTTCCAGCCCGATGACGAGCGCGTGACTGGCGGCGGTTTTGCTTTGGTCGAAGATCATGATCGGCAGATTGGTGATCGGACGCGAGGTTGCCCACGCCACAGCGAGCAGTTCCATCGCGCCGCCGATGAGCATGAAGGCGGGCATCCACCAGTCACTGCGGAGATGGATAAATTCTTTTATAGCTAAAGACCAAATTCGTTTAAGCATTGCATTTCCTTGTAGGGGCAGGGTTCCCCTGCCCTTGGGCGAGAGGACCTCGCCCCTACGCCAATTTCTTCCTAAAGAACAACGCCGCCAAAGCAGTAAAACCGACACCCAGACCGAGCATCATCACCACATAAGGCCAGAGCACATCCATGCCGACGCCGGGGAGAAATATTCCGCGGGTGATGATGGCGTAATGCGTGCCGGGCAGACCCAGCGCTTCGAGCCGCGCTTCCTCGGGCATCGAAGCCAGCGGGAAGAAAATTCCGGTGAGGAAAAAGCCGGGGAAGAAGATCACCAAAAAAGAAAGAGCGAGCGCGGCGGCTTGAGTCCGCATGAAGACGCCGACGATCATCCCCATGCTCAAGACCGCGAACATGAAGACTGCCGAAAGCGCAAAGAACAGCAGAAAACTCCCGTTCAGCGAAATTCCGAACCACCATATCGATAGCAGTGGAATGAAGATCACATTGAGCAAGCCGACAATAATGTACGGGATGATCTTGCCGAGCATCAACTCTGCGCGAGCGATGGGGGTGGCGAGCAATTGTTCGAGCGTGCCGTGTTCGCGTTCATGCGCGAGCGTCAACGCAACGGAAAGAGCAGGGAAACCCAGCACCATCGAGATCAAACCGGGGATCAAAGCGTTGCGCGGTTTAAGGTCGGGGTTGTACCAGGTTTGGATGCGCAGATCGAGCGGCTGCAATGTGTCGATTGCCATGCCCTGTGCGCGGAATTGTTTTGTCAATGCGCCATCAATAAATTCCTCTGCGCGTTGGGCGATATGCTCCACTGCAAAATTTCCGCTTTCGGGTTCGGTGCCGTCGATGATGACCTGCAGCGGAATTCCCTTCAACGCCTGCAGGTCGCTTGCAAATCCCGGCGAGATGATGACCGCCGCTTTGACCTGTCCCTTCATCATCATCGAGTTGATCTCGTCCATGCTGGTGGCGTAGGCATAAAGATCAAGGTCCTGCCCGGCTGTGATCTGTTGAATGAATTCACGCGATGTCTGACTTCGATCAAAATCCAGAACAGCAATGGGAATATTTTTCAAGTCCACGGTCAATGCGTACGCCATCAACAACAATACCAATGTTGGCGTGAACAACACCAGGATCAGCGTGCTTCTGTCGCGCATGATGTGGCTGATCTCTTTGCGGGTTACAGCCCAAATATGTCTCAGTGACATCATGCCTCCAATTTCCGGATCAACGAGATGAACGCTTCTTCCATCCGCACAGGCGCGATGCGGATACTGCGATACGCGAGCTTTTCTTTTTTGAGGATGGATTCGATTTCAGGCAGACGCCGCTTCCCTGAATCGACCAGCAAGTGGATCGACTCTCCATACGTCTGCGCCTCGCGGACTCCGCCCAGGGTTGATACAACCTTCAATGTCTTTTGCCAATCTTCAGGCTGGATCTCGATCACATCGCCCTCGAGCTTTTCCCGTATCCCTTTTGGCGAATCGCACTCGACGAGTTTGCCCGCATACATCAACCCGACTCTCGAACAGCGGTCGGCTTCATCCATGTACGGCGTGCTGACGATGATGGTCGTCCCTTGTAAATGCAGTTCGGTGAGAATGTTCCAAAACTCGCGGCGGGAGATCGGGTCCACGCCAGTGGTGGGTTCATCGAGCAAAAGGATCTCCGGCTCGTGGATCAACGTGCAAGCCAGCGCAAGTTTCTTCTGCATCCCGCCGGAAAGATCTACTGCACGTCTTTCTTTAAATTCGGTGAGACCTGCAAAAGCCAGCAATCGTTCCGTACGCTCGGACATTTCCGTTGGCGATACATCGAACAATTCGGCGAAGAATTGCAAATTCTCCATCACCGATAATTCGCCGTATAAACTGAATTGCTGTGCCATGTACCCGATATGCGGTTTGACCGATTCGTACTTCTCTTTCAGGTCGAACCCGAGCACAGACGCTTCGCCTTCGGTGATATCCAATAAGCCAGCTAAGAGACGCAGTGTTGTTGTCTTTCCCGCGCCGTCCGGACCGACCAACCCGAATAATTCGCCCGCTTCAACGGACAGGGTTAATTCGTCCACTGCACGGGTGTTTTTGAAGTCGCGGATGAGGTTTGTAATTTCAATAATTTGAGTCATTACAATCACAAGTAATCGGTGATCAGTGACCAGTGATCAGTCTGACAACTGAACACTGATTACTGCCCACTATCATTTCTTCGCAGCACGGATAATCCACAAAACCAGCAGCGCGCCGAGGAACGGCTCCATTGCCACGCCGAGGTTGCGCATATTGGTGCTGAATCCCATGGCGGGAATGACGTACCAATCCATCAGACCGACGGCGATGGCAGTGACGACCGCGGCAATATAGTCACCTTGTACGCCGATGGGACGTTTGTTCTTCCAGATCGGTCCCGCCAGCCAACCGGCGATCAAACCGACAACGATCATGGCAACGATCAAAATTACGATTTGCATTTTTTACTCCTTTAGTCTGGCTTCCTGTAGTTTGGATTCCCGAAGTTCTACTTCGGGGTTACGAAAGTAGAACTTTCGGATTCCTATTTAACTTGAAATGCCACCATCGGCATTTTGCGCGCGATACGTTCCGGCGCGTCGCTGCCGGGCTTCATTCGTTCGCCAAAGAACAATCCGCTCAACTCGTTGAATGCAATGGGATGTTCCTTTGCGTAATCATTAACGATCTCGATGGCTTTTTCCACGGGGATGAACTCAGCCTCTGACTGAAACTTTCGCCCGCGCACGTGGACCGTCACTTGCGGCGTCTTGCGGATGTTCTGATACCAGTCCGCTTTTTCGCCCCAGCCGGAAACGACGTAATAGGTGTTGGCGGCTTTGTCGTGCTTGACCACTTCGATGACGGTCTGGCGGGGGAGTCCGCTTTTTCTTCCGGTGTGGACCAGCATCAGGAAACGGTCACCCAGCATCCAGCCGAGTTTGAAGCGGTAAAACCAAATGGGCAGACGAAGCCCAAAACGCAGGGCTCCTGCGGGCTGAGTGTCGATCACAGATCTTTTCATCAAATCATTTCCTCTTTATACTGACCGTTCAGTCAGTTATTTACTTAAAAAAAGACACACTTATGCGTGTGCCTGCACACCCTCCAAAAGTAACTTCATGCCGGAGCGGATGTGTACTTCGGGCTCGATCAGCGATTTGTCGTAGACCCATAGCAATAATGTCCCTTCGATAATGGCGCCCATTGCAATGGCGGTTTCGCGCGCGTCCACTTCACGAAATTCGCCCGCATCGATGCCGCGCTGGACGATGGGTATGAGAATGCCCAGGTAACGGTTGATGTATTGCTTGAGCGCCTTTTGCACGTATTTGTTGCGGAACGCCAGCGCCAAAAATTGATATACGATGGGGACGAGTCGGATCATGCTGAGAATATCTTTTGTGAGCAGGTCGGTCAATTTCCAGATCGCATCGGTCGCAGACAGGTCTTCCTGTTCCAATGATTCAAGTTGTTTGAACTCGCGCTGGAACATGCGGTCGAGGATGGCGATGATGAGATCGTCCTTGCTTTTGAAATACAGGTAGAGCGTGCCTTTGCTCAAACCGGTTTCTTCGGCAATATCATCCATACGCGCTTCATCAAAACCTTTTTTAGTGAAGACACCTTCTGCGGCATTGATAATTTGGGATTTGCGTTCGTCGCTGACATCGGGGCGGGGGGACATGTTGGTTTCCTGTGACTGATAAGTGACTGACTGGTCAGTTATTATTTTAGGCATTTTTGACGGCTTTGTCAAGTGCTTTCACCCATCAAAATAAAAACTCGCTCCGATATCAGAGCGAGTTGGGTTTATTGGTTTTGAAGTTCGTTTAAGAATTTCTCTTTGTTGGCAGACCTTGCCGTTTTGCCGCTGGATGTTTTGATGATCCATTTATCATCGACGACTTTGACATGACGCAGCGCAATGGCGGAACTTTTGGTGACGTGTTTACGGATGGCGTCCGCTATCGCCTCTTGCTCTGACGGGTTGGTCGAATCGGCTTCGGCGATGAGGACTACTTCCTCGGTGCCTTCTTCTTCGTCATACATGCCGAAAGCGACGACTCGTCCCTTGTGGACGCCGTCCACTTCGCTGGCAAGCGATTCCAAATCCTGCGGGTACACGTTCTTGCCGCCGACGATGATGAGGTCTTTCTTTCTGCCTGAAACGTACAACTCGCCATCTGCGATGTAACCGTAATCGCCGGTGAGATACCAGCCATTTTTGATGGCGGCTTCGGTGGCGTCGGGGCGGTTGAAGTATTCAGTCAGCATACAGTCGCTTTGGACAGCGATCTCGCCGACGGTGCGATCTGATACGTCGTTGAAGGATTCGTCCACCACGCGGACTTTGGTATTGGGCAGAGGATTCCCAGACGAGGTCATCTTCATAGATGGTTGACCTGCTATCGGCGGAGTCGCGAGGCGCTGGGTCATGAAAGTCTCGCGGTCGATCACATCCACGGCGGGCGTTCCATCCAGCGGACTTTGAGTCACGGCAAAGACATTTTCCGCCATCGCGTAACATGTTTGCAGCGCAGACTTCTTCAATCCGTACGCCGAAAATTTATCGAAGAAAATATCATGGCTTTCTACGTGAACCGGCTCCGAGCAGTTGATGATCGCGCGCCACGAAGAGAGGTTTACATTTTCAAGATTGCGCTCGCGGATCTTGTGCGCGCAAAAGTTGTATGCGAAGTTGGGCAGCCAGGTGAGCGTGCCTTTATATTGCGAAACGGCTTGATGAAGTTTGTATGGCGCACGCACCCAGTCGAAAGGCGACATGTTGACGAGCGGAATGCGCAGCAGCACGGGCATGAGGAAGCAGGCGATGAAGCCCATGTCGTGATAGAGCGGCAGCCACGAAACGATGACATCTTGCGCGGGGTCGATGCGCAGGGTTTGTCTGTAGGCGTTGAGTTGATTGAGCACAGCGCGATGCGAAAGCGCCACGCCCTTTTGCAAGCCGGTTGTGCCGGAAGAATGTTGAAGGACGACAATATCTTCGGGCGAAGATTTGAGTCCTTGCAAGGTTTCAAAGTTTGGTTCGGTCTCGGCTTCGATGGTGTTTGCAAGAATCACATGCTTCACCGAATCGCCTTCGGTAAGTGCGCCACGCACTTCGGTTTCAAATTCCGGGTAGGTGACGATGGTCGTCGGCTTGGTGATGGAGATAAGTGAAGCGAGGTCAGCGCGATATTTTTCAGGTGCGAGTTTCTCGGTGAGAAACGGCATGATTGACGGAATCGCGCCGTGCAAAATCGCGCCCCAGAAGGCGTAGACCAAATCCTCGCCGTGTTGAAGAATCAAAATGACCACCTCGCCGGGTTTGACTCCTTCGCGGGCGTATGTGAGTGCAAACCGATTCGCGCCCTGAATGAGGTCACGATAGGTCAGAGGTTTATCCGCTTGACCGGCGTGCTGCAGGATGATGCTGGTCTTGTCAGGGGCTTCTTGATAGGAGCGTTGGAGGAGATTGGGTAAGGTAGTCATATTTTAGTACACGGATTTTCACGGACGGCACGGATTAATTCTTATTGGACGGAAAACCGTGAAATCCGTGTTTTTCCGTGTACAAAAAAATTACTTGCGGGAAGAAATGAGTGCAGCAAGCTGAGTGAGATTATCGAATGTCTCTGCGTTCAATTCGGTGTCTTCGATGCGGACTCCGAAGGTATCTTCGATGAAGAGGGCGAGGTCCATCAGGCTGAATGAGTCGATCAGTCCGCTGGAGATGAGAGCTTCATCTGGCGAGATTACTTTATTTGGCTGTTTGAGAATTTTTTCGGCAATGAACTTTGCAATTGGGGTGATGATTTCAGTTGTCATGGTTGATTCCTTTTATTAGTTCATCGTCATTGCGAGGAGGGCGCTCTCCCCGGCGAAGCAATCCTGTGAGAAAGTTTGGAGATTGCTTCGCCGCAAAATGCAAGTGCGCGGCTCGCAATGACGGGATTATTTTTTACTGCTCTTGCAATCCTCGTCTTACAGAATCCAACGCCTGCAAAGCTGTGAGATTGCGCCATGGCCAGCCGCTGAGCATATTCTTGGGCTTATCAAAGAAATTGCGTGAGAACGATAGGTGGAAGCCGTCGTTCAACTCCGTGTCGTGACCCTGATTCGGCAGAGGTTGAAGCGCCGCCCACAAATTCCACAACGGGATATCGTATTCTACGGCAATTTCAGCGATCTCGGCATTGATGCTATTGTCGCCTTCGACATTGTCACCTTTGGTGGCAAGGATCGGAACTACTCCCTGCTCAATGGTGTATTCGATGATCTGACGCATATACTTGCCATAATCATCTGCGGGACGGTCGTTGAAGTTGGTTTCCAAACTGATGATGGCAATGCTGGGATTATACAGGCGGAACTCGCACTGGATGGCGTTCTCGCCCTTTTCGCATTTCTTCGGATCGGCACGAAATGGCGTGAGGATTGCCGCAACATTATAGCCGTCACGCATGGCAAGACTGGTGCGCGAGAATGAACCTTGATAATAGTCAATCGTATCTTGCAGATAGGAATATTCGCCAAGGCTATAAGTTCCTTCGGAATCAAAATCTACCAGATAAAAACCTGTATTGGTTTGGCAGTCACCAACTTTAGAAAAGTGAGTCGGGTCACGCCCGAGTTCCTGTCCGCGTGTGTAGATTTCACGCGCGGTGTCTGTTACTTGCGGGACGACCGGCAGGGTCATCCATTCGTCGGGTCCGAGCGTGGGGCGCGGTGTTGGCGCGGATTTTTCAGTCACTGCAACAACTTCTTCCGTTGCTGTTTCTGTTACTTCCGGTGTGGACGTGGATTTACTTTCAAGCTGGGGCGTTGCTGTTGGTGCAGTTGTGCAAGCGGCAAGCAAAAGAATAGATAAAAGAAAAAGTTGACGTGCTTTCATTAGGCTCCTATTTCGTCATTGCCTGTACCGTGCGCAGGCACGCGTGCGAGCCGCGCTCTTGTTCTTTGCGGCGAAGCAATCCCCAAATATAGTCATGAGGTTGCTTCGGGCGGAAAAGCACCGCCCTCGCAATGACGGAATTAATTATTTGCAATTTTCCAAAATATACGGCGCGAGATTTTCTGCCAGCATGTTCTCTCCCGCAGGCGTGAGATGGATGGCACTGTTGGTGAATTCATTCGCAGGCACGGTGTCCCATAAATCCACATACGTCCAGCCATTGTCTTGGCTCAACGAAGTCATGATCTCGCGGTAATCGTCATACGCCCAGCGGGGGTAGAAAAAATTATAGCGGATGTCGCTGTTCGCGCCCGAACTTATTAACATCGGCTCATTTACGAGCAGCATGGGTGTCTCCCCCACAACCCGAAAACCCGTTTCCAATGCATTGATGGCGAGTTGGTCTTCGGTCAGTGGCGCGGTTAGGTCGTGATAACTTTCATCCGCCTCGAAATCGGTTTGCGCTTTTTCATAATCAGACGGATAGACCTGGTCAATGCCCGTGGCAGACCACATCACGCCATAGATCTGCAAGCGGAAAAAGTCCGCCCTCGCGCGACGATTCCCAACGAACGTTTTTCCCAAAAAGATTTGACTTCGAAATTGGGATCATCCGCCTCGACTCTTAACTGGTAGCTGGTCGCCAGTTCCCGAACCTTTTCTACATTGTTAGCCACCAGCGGCGTGGACGTCTGCTTCTCCAGCGGGAACGCGTCGAGCGTGGTCATCCAGATGACAAGGTCGGGGTCGTAGTCCATTGCATACGAGAGAAGCATGACATCTTTGGTGAGTGAAATCGTTGGGTAGCCCAAGTTATATGCGCGGACATTTTTTCCGCAGGCGTTGAGATTGTCCGCGTTGAGTTGTCCTGCCAAGGTTTCTTCTGGCTTGAGCAAGGTTCCCCACACCGATGAATCTCCGACGATAACGACGCGGAATTCATCGTCTGTTTTTTGTGTACCCGCGATGACATGCGAGGCGAACATCGCGTCTAGGTCAAAAAGGCTGAGGTTGTAGGATTGTTTGGGATTCTCGCCGAATGGCAATCGCTCCCGCCCCGGGTAGAGGATGTTGTAAAGCGAGAATTGTCCAACCCCCGGTTGCCACGCGGCAATGACGAGGTTGAAGAGGACGAATAAGAGCAGTCCCTTGATGAGGACGTTGAGGGGTTTGATTTCTTGATTCATGTGATTATTATTCCGTCATTGCGAGGAGGGCGATAGCCCGACGAAGCAATCTCTAGGTATGCTTATGAGATTGCTTCGGGCGGAAGAGCACCGCCCTCGCAATGACGAGACTTTAGACTCCAAACAATTTCAAAACCACCTGCCACGAGGTGATGGGCGAGGAGAGGGCGAAGAAGATCCATCCAATAGCTACGAAGTGGAAGGTGAGCAGAATTCCGCTAATGTTGAGGATGGCTTGTTTTGCGGGCGTGGTTGCCCATGCGGCGGCTTTGGCTTTGGTGGCGTCGTTCCAGCGGTTGTGGATGAAGAGTCCGAGCCCATGCCATAAGCCCCAGAGGGTGAAGTTCCATGTCACACCATGCCAGAAGCCGATGAGGAGCATGGTGGCGATTTGCGTGAGCAGAATCATCATCGGGATGGACAGAGGTTTTTGCCATGAACGGAGCCAGCGGGTGATGGGATTAAAGAAGTAAGCGCGGAACCACTGGGTGAGAGTCATGTGCCAGTTGTTCCAGAATTGAGTCAGGTTGGGTTTGAGATAGGGAGAGGCGAAGTTTTCGGGGAGTTTGATTCCGAGCAGTTGGGCGATGCCGAGAGCAATGTCGGTGTAGCCGCTGAAGTCGAAGTAGATCTGGAAGGCGTAGGCGTAGACGATGATCCACATCCAAAATGTGGAAGTGACTTGGGTTGCGTTCGTGTCGTTCAAGGCGATGAGCGCCAGCGCGTCGGCGATGACAAATTTTTTGAACAAGCCGAGGAGTAAACGTTGACTTGCGGAATAAAATTTTTCGAGATTTAAGCCAGCAAAGGGAGCGCGGAGGTCTTTAATAAAACGTTCGATGTGGTCAATGGGTCCGGCGGTGAAGGCGGGGAAGAAGATGACGTAGGTGATGAACTCGCCCACGTCTACGGCGGGGAAGCGACCTGATTGTTTGTCGCGGATGGTATGGATGAGGCGGAAGGCGACGTAGGAGAAGCCGAGCCATGCGAAATCCGTAATGCGTGATGCGTCAACATTTTGCCCGCTGAGTGAGCGGAGGAAGTAGACCGTCCAGTAGGTGAGGGTGGGAACTTTCAGCGCGAGAAAAAGCCCGATGGTTAGAACCAAGCCCACTGTTAAGAAAGAAGCGCTGAAACGTGTCAGACGAGATAAAGCTAACAGCGTCAGTCCTGTTATCAAAAAGATAACGAGAGTCGTTTCGAGTTGGGGCGGGCGCGAGGCGGTGAGGAGTTGGAAGTTGGCGGGGAGGAAGCGGGTGAGGTTGAGGAGCAGGACGACGCCTGCGACGATGGCGAGGGTGATGTAATTTTTGCGTTGCTTGCGGGTTTCGTCGTCGGCGGTGATGAACCAGGTGAGGACGACGAGGGTGAGGGTGGCGAGGGGCGTGAAGAAGTCGGCGCCGCGGATGGGGAGGGCGGGTTGCAGCCAAAAGATGACGATGACGCTGACGATGAGCATGAACCACGTTCTGCCGTGGTTGCGGAAGATCGTTGCCCAGAGGAGCGAGGCGGCGGCGAGAATCAGAATATTTTCAAGCGCCATTTAGAAGCCTTGATAGATCCACGTCGGGCTCGAGTCTGCGGTGAAGATGACGAGGGCAATGAGGATGAGGCAGAGAAGGAGGGCGAGGAGATTCTCTTTGGAGAAGAGGTGTTTCATTGGGTGGGGAGTGGAAAGTGAGGGAGTTATCAGTGAACAGTTATCAGTGGTGGTTTGACTGATGACTGTTCACTGACCTACTGTTTTCTGCTCTTAACGAACGCCGCAGACGAGCCAGTTGCCGTCTTGTTCGATGACTTCGTAGGTGCGGTCGGCGAGGTCGAGGGATTGGGGTTCGCCGTTGTAGCTCATGTTGAGCATGCCGGTGCAGTCGACGAGGGTTTTGTCGCCGTCTGCACCAGATTCGGTGCAGGACATTCCGTCCACGGTGACTTCGACGAGGGCGAAGGAGTCGAGTTCGATGAGGGCGTCATCTTCCCAGTCGGCGCAGGAGTTGGAGATGAGGGCGGCTTGGTCTTTACTTGCAAGGGCGGTGATGTAGCCTTCAACTGCGGGGGCTGCTCCGCCACTTGCGGATGCTTCGCAGGCGACGAGGAGAATGCTCAGGGCGAGCATGAGAATGGTGAGTTTGGTACGCAAAGGTTGTTCCTCCATGGGTTGGGTCAAACGATTGCGGATTATAGCATGGAGAGAAAAGCAAAAATTCTTAACGCGAATTTACGAATAAAAATTCGAGCCATTCGATCATTCGGGCAATTTGTGTTAATCTTTTCTTCATCATTTCCCTTGACTCATTCCCCGCCCCGGCATAGAATACCGCCCAACATGAATTACAAGTCCGCGCTCAAGCACCACCATCATCACATTCAACCTCCGCATGGTCGGGAGGTTTATGTGTGCGTACCTGTAAACTGACAGATACTCTTACTTCACCTCATCAAGCCCCGACCCTGCGTCGGGGCTTTTTGTTATCTACCCCCACCCGTCCTCCCCCAAATACGACGGACGAACTTCCGTCGTATTTGGGGGAGGTGCCTGCGATAGCACATCGTCCCGATGTCCTTCGGGAGGCGGAGGGGGCAACTACCAGATACAAAATTAAAGGAAACCTTTTATGACCCAACGCTCAACCCTCCGCCTCTCCCTTCCCTCCAAAGGACGCCTCATGGACGACTCGCTCGACTTCCTCGCCGAGTGCGGACTCTCTGTGCAGAAACTGAATCCACGTCAGTATCAGGCGAAGATGCCCGCGCTTCCTGAGTTGACCGTCCTCTTTCAACGCCCAGGCGACATCGTCGTCAGCGTCCGCCAAGGCAGCGTGGACTTTGGCATCACGGGCATCGACGTGCTCGAAGAAAATCGCGGCGACAACAGCGAGATCATTGTCCTGCATGACGAACTTGGCTATGGCGGCTGTGCGCTCATGCTCGCTATCCCCGAAGCATGGGATGAAGTCACCGACATTCCATCACTGAAAAAGTATGTGACGACTCTCAACCGTCCGCTGAGAGTGGCGACAAAATTCCCCGTTCTCACCGAACGCTTCCTCAATCAACAAGAGATTCCGCACACGCTCATCACCGCCGAAGGAACTCTCGAAACCGCGCCTACCATCGGTTACGCCGATATCATCTCTGACCTTGTTTCGTCGGGTCAGACCCTGCAAGATAATCGTTTGCGTGCGCTGCGTGATGGAGTCATCCAAGCCTCGCAAGCCGCGCTCATTGCAAACCGCAAAGCCTTGCAGACGAATCCATCTGCGCTGGAGATGGCGCGTCGCTTGCTCGAGTACATTGAGGCGCACATGCGGGCGAAGGAAAATCTTCTGGTCATTGCAAACATGCGCGGGCGGAGTCCCGAAGCGATCGCATCCAAACTATTTGAAGAAACATCGGTCGGCGGTCTGCAAGGTCCCACCGTCAGCCCCATCATCACGCGCGAACCGAATCAAGATTGGCATTCCGTCACCATCGTCGTGCCGCGCAAACGCCTGCCGCAAGCCATCAGCGAATTACGCGCCATCGGCGGCAGCGGCATAATCGTCTCACCCGTCACCTATATCTTCGAAGAAGAGCCGCCGCGCTACACCGCCATGCTCGCGGCACTGAAAGGATAACCATGAAACAATACGACCCGCAAACCGCACGCCAAACCATTCTCAAACGCACCCCGCCTGATGAATTCCCCGTCAGCGCGCGCGTGATGGACAACATCGAAAAACTTTTTGGTGAACGTCTAACCGCCGAAGCCGCCGTGACTCGCATTTTGAAAGATGTGCGGACTCGCGGTGACGCCGCCCTGCAAGATTGGACAAAGCGCCTCGATTCTCTGGATCTCAAGCCTGCTCCCGTTTCGACGGCTTTGATTCAGTCCGCGCTTGATTCGATCACTTCCGCGCAGCGTGACGCGCTCGAAAAAGCCGCAGCCCGCGTCGAAGCCTTTCACAAAAAACAACCGCTGACCTCATGGTTCACCAACGAACTCGGCGGCACCGTCGGGCAGATCATCCGTCCCATTCAACGTGTCGGCTTGTACGTCCCCGGCGGTACGGCTCCACTTCCTTCGACCGTGTTGATGAGCGCCATCCCTGCACGAGTGGCGGGCGTGAAAGAGATTGTTGTTGTCACTCCACCAAAGAAAATGCAGAATGCAGAAGGAGGAATGCAGAATCAAAATTCTTCCATAGACCCGATCATTCTCGCCGCCTGTGCCGTCGCAGGCGTGGATGAAATCTATCCGCTCGGCGGTGCGCAAGCCATCGCCGCGCTCGCGTACGGCACCGAAACCATCCGCCCCGTGGACAAAATTTTTGGACCTGGCAACCTCTTCGTAACCCTCGCCAAGCGACAAGTCTACGGCGTTGTCGGCATTGACGGGTTGGCAGGTCCCACTGAAACAGTGGTTATCGCCGATGACTCTGCAAATCCAAGTTGGGTCGCGGCTGATCTGCTCGCCCAAGCCGAACATGATTTACTCGCCTCTGCCATTCTTCTAACTCCCTCCCAAACTCTCATTCAAAAAGTCCAAGCCGAAGTTGCGAATCAAATTGAACAACGCAGCCGCGCAGACATCATCGTCGCCTCGCTTGAAAATCGCGGCGGCGCGGTGCTGACCCACGACCTTGCCGAAGCCGTTGACCTCGCCAACGAGTACGCGCCTGAGCACTTGGCGTTATCTGTCACCGAACCGTGGCGCTGGGCAGAGAAGGTCAATAACGCGGGCGGCGTCTTCATGGGCGAACATTCCTTTGAAGTGCTGGGAGACTATTTAGCAGGTCCTAGCCACGTCATGCCCACAGGCGGATCCGCCCGCTTTGCCTCCCCGCTCAACGTCTGGGACTTTGTCAAAATCGTCAGCCTTGTGGCGTTGGATGATAAAACCGCACAGGCAGTCGGTCCCACCGCTGCCACCCTCGCACAGTCCGAAGGCTTGGACGGGCACGCGAATGCAGCGTTGTTGCGGACGATGGACGATAGACCATAGACCGCAATTACCATTTACCAATTACTTTCTTCACCGTCCACGGTCTACAGTCCACGGTCAAAAGGAGACCTTATGCAAATCCGAACCCACCTCGAATCCCTTCCACCTTACACCCCCATCGAGCCGTTTGAAATCTTATCGGCAAGAATTGGGCGTGAACCGTCGCAGATCGTCAAACTCGACGCGAACGAAAATCCGTATGGCATTTTGCCCGCTGTCCGCGAAGCATTGGCAGAGATGAATTTCCCCCACATCTACCCCGACCCTGAGTCGCGGGCATTGCGTCAGTCGCTGGCGCAGTTCACAGGTGTGGACGAAGACTATCTTCTCGCTGGCTCTGGCGCGGACGAATTGCTCGATCTGCTCATGCGCGTCTTCCTTGAACCGAACGAGTGCATCCTCTCCTGCCCACCCACATTTGGCATGTATCCCTTCGATGCCGAGTTGAATGCCGCGCGTTGTATCGAAGTCCCACGCAACGCAGATTTTTCACTGGACATGGACGCCATTCGTAAGGCAGTTGAGACACACAAGCCGAAACTCTTCTTCATCACCTCACCCAATAATCCAGACGGTTCTGTTATTGACGCGAAGATAATTGACAAATTACTTGATTTACCAACTTTGATTGTTCTGGATGAAGCCTACATTGAATTCGCAGGTGAAAATCTTGGGGCAAGTTTGAGCCGCATTCGTGAAGTGCCGCAGCGTGAAAATCTCGTCGTGTTGCGCACGTTCAGCAAGTGGGCAGGGTTGGCAGGTCTGCGCATTGGCTACGGCGCGTTCCCCAAATGGCTCATGCCCATCTTGTGGAAGTCCAAGCAGCCGTACAATGTCAACGTGGCGGCGAGTGTTGCCGCGCAAGCGTCACTGGAAAATGTGGATGAGTTGAAAGTGTTGGTCGAAAAACTCAAGGATGAAAGAACCCGCCTCTTCTCCGCGCTGACGGCTGTTCCGTATCTCAAGCCTTATCCTACGCAATCGAACTTCATCCTCTGCCAAGTGAACGGACGTGATGCAGCAGAACTCAAAGCAAGGCTGGCGCAGGAATTCGGAGTCTTCATCCGCTACTTCAACAAGCCTGGGCTGAGGGACTTCGTCCGCATTAGTGTTGGAAGACCAAGTGATACGGATGTGTTGATTGAAGCGTTAAAGAAAATGTAGGTCACGCTTGCAGCGTGACGAACTCGCAATTGAAAATATGTCACGTTGAAAACGTGACCTACGAGAAATGGAGCACGAATGAGAACTTCAGAAGTATCCCGTCAAACGAACGAAACACAGATCGAAATTAAATTAAATCTAGACGGCACGGGCAAACACGAAATTTCCACAGGCGTGGGATTTCTCGACCACATGCTAACACATCTTGCTGTGCATGGAATCTTTGACCTGACCGTCAATGCCCAAGGCGATCTGCACATTGATGTCCATCACACGGTGGAGGATGTAGCGCTGGCGTTGGGTCAAGCTTTCGATAAGGCGTTGGGTGACCGCAAAGGCATCATCCGCATGGGCGATAGCTTCGCACCAATGGATGAGACTCTCGCACATGTAGCCATGGATTTGTCGGGGCGTCCGTATGCCGTGGTGCAAGTCGAATGGCATACACCGTATGTAGGCAATATCCCTGTGACGTTGTTCCCGCATTTCTTCGAGTCGTTTGCGGTGCAGGCGCGATGCAATCTCCATGCGCGAGTCTTGTACGGGCGCGATGACCATCATCAAGCCGAAGCCTTATTCAAAGCCTGGGCGCGCGCGTTGGATATGTCCACTCAGTTTGATGCGAGGCGGGGCGGCGCCGTCCCTTCGACAAAAGGTAGTTTGTAATTCGCCCTCATCCCCAACCCTTCCCCCGAAGGGGAAGGGAGTCCCCACTCCCTGTGGGAGTGGGCTAGGGTGAGGGAGCGAGAGGAAATTTATGAAAGAAATCATTTTGATTGACGCAGGCACAGGTAATTTACGCTCAGTGCAAAAAGCACTTGAGAGTGTTGGCGCAAATGTTTTAAGAACAGATGACCCGCAAAAAGTTTTGAATGCCAAGAAAGTTGTGCTGCCCGGCGTAGGTGCATTCGGCGATTTTATGGATGGCATGAAAGCCAAGGGGCTCGATGATGCCGTGAAGCAAGTCGTTGCACGCGGCGTACTGATGCTGGGAATCTGTGTCGGGATGCAAGCCTTGTTTGAGATCGGGGAAGAGATGGGCGAGCATGAAGGCTTGGGTCTGTTGCGCGGCACGGTAGTGAAGTTTGCAGATTCATTGTCAGTGAAGATTCCACATACGGGGTGGAATCAACTCACAGTTAAGAAAGAAGCGGCGCTCTTTGGTCAGATAAAAGATGGGGCGTATGTCTATTTCAATCACTCGTATTATTGTCAGGCGGGAGATTCATCCGATGTAATTGCAACAACCGATTATGGAATCAATTACGCGTGCGCAGTGCGGCGTGAAAATATTTTTGGCGTGCAGTTTCATCCTGAAAAGAGTCAGGCGGTGGGACTACGCATTTTGAAAAATTTTGTGGAGGCGTGATGTTTACAATCTATCCTGCAATTGATTTGCGCGGCGGCAAAGTGGTGCGGTTGAAAGAAGGCGATCCTGCGCGGATAACATCGTACAGCGATGACCCCGCCGAGACGGCGAAACGTTGGATCGATGCTGGTTCGGCTTGGTTGCATGTGGTGAACCTCGATGGCGCGTTCGGTGAAAGTGATAACGCGAATCGTGATGCGCTTGAGTCGATTTTAAAGCTCGGTGCGCGTGTGCAATTTGGCGGCGGCATTCGTTCGATGGATGCGATTGCTGATGTTTTGAAGTTGGGTGTGAGCCGTGCCATTTTAGGGACGATCGCAATAGAGCAGCCCGACATTGTGCGCGATGCGTTAACAAGTTTTGGCGCGGATCATGTTGCTGTTGGAATCGATGCACGCGATGGACTCGTCCGCACGCGGGGATGGAAAGATAACAGCGGCGTGCCTGCGCTTGACCTCGCGCTTCAAATGCAGACCTTTGGGCTTGCTACCGTTATCTTTACCGATGTCAGCCGCGACGGTTTGGGCAGCGGGCTGAATATCCCATCCACCCGCGAGTTGGCTGAAAGCAGTGGACTCGATGTGATCGCTTCGGGTGGCGTGCATACGATTGAAGATGTAAAAGCGGCGAAAGATGCAGGGCTGGCGGGCTGTATCATCGGGCGGGCGTTGTATGATGGGACGGTTGATTTACGAGAAGCATTGCAGGTTTAAGGTTGAAATTTGAAGGTTAACCTGCAACTTTCAACCGATTGGAGAATTATGTTAGCAAAAAGAATCATTCCTTGTTTGGATATCAAAGATGGACGCGTGGTAAAAGGCGTGAACTTTGTGAATCTGCGCGATGCAGGCGACCCTGTGGAACAGGCGCGTCTGTACGATGAGCAAGGCGCGGACGAGTTGGTCTTTCTCGATATTTCTGCGACGCATGAAGGACGCAAAACAACCTTGGAGTTGGTCAGCCGAGTGGCAGAAACGGTTTTTATGCCATTGACCGTCGGCGGTGGAATCCGCGAAGTGGACGACATGCGTAATTTGTTGCTGGCTGGCGCGGACAAGGTCAGCGTCAACTCGGCGGCGGTGAAGCGACCTGAGTTGCTTTCTGAAGGTGCGAGCCGCTTTGGGGCGCAGTGCATTGTGCTGGCGATGGATGCACGCAGGAATGGCTCAAGTTGGGAAGTGTACGTGGCGGGCGGGCGCACACCCACTGGCATGGACGCGGTCGAGTGGGCAGTCCGTGGCGTGGAGTTGGGCGCAGGCGAAATTCTGCTCACTAGCATGGATGCCGATGGTACGCTGGCAGGCTATGATTTGGAATTGACCAGTATCATCTCGAACATGGTCTCCGTACCAGTCATTGCTTCGGGCGGGGCGGGGACGCCCAGTCACTTTGCGGATGTGCTCACGAAAGGCATGGCAGATGCGGCATTGGCGGCGTCGTTGTTTCATGATGGGAAGTTGAGGATTGGGGAGTTGAAAGAGGAATTGAGATTGCAGGGTGTACCAGTGAGATTGTGAAGTGACCAGTAATCAGTAACCAGTGTTCAGTTAGAAAAAGAGGAAAGATGAAAGATGAGTTGTTGAGTGAGATTAAATATGATGCGAATGGATTAGTCCCATCCATTGTGCAGGATGTTTTCACTAAAGATGTGTTGATGATGGCTTGGATGAACGCTGAGTCTTTGCGATTGACTCTTGAAAAAGGTGAAGCAGTGTTCTGGTCGCGCAGTCGGCAGGAGATTTGGCACAAGGGCGGGACGTCGGGGAATGTTCAGAAGGTGGTGGAAGTCCGCGTGGATTGTGATGCGGATACATTGCTGGTGCTGGTCGAGCCTGCGGGTCCGGCGTGCCATACGGGTGAGCGGACGTGTTTTTATCGGAAGTTCGGTTAGAAGGTTGGAAGGTTTGAACGTTCAAACTTTCTAACCTGTAAACATGCAAACTGGAGATACTATGAGCATTCAATGGTTGTTTGATGTAATTCAAGATCGAAAAAATAATCCGAGTGAGAAATCCTACACCACTAGCCTTTTCAATGAGGGCTTGCCGAAGATCGCGCAGAAGGTCGGTGAAGAAGGGACGGAAGTTGTTGTCGCGGCGCTGGCGCAGGAAGACCAGCGATTAATTGAGGAAGTAGCAGACTTGACGTATCACACGCTCGTTCTGCTTGCGGCGCGTGGGTTAACTCCGGCGCATGTCGTCGCCGAATTGGAGAAGCGGCATAAATGAAGCGAATCATTTTATTGGATATTGACGGCGTACTCGTCCAGCCGGGCGGGTATCGTGCGGCATTACATGCAACACTTAATTATTTTGCATCCCTGATGAAAGTTCCGCATTTTGATTTTCACGAGGAAAAGATTGCAGAGCTGGAAAAACGAGGCATTTTTAGCGAATGGGACATGGTCCCATTTTTGCTTGGCGCAGCATGGAATAATATCCTTGCCGAAACTGGCAGCGAGAATTTACCCGCTGACCTGAAATCCGCTGCGGTGGAGATCGGGAACCGAATGAACGGATATACCTCATCGGATCTGGTCATACCGGAGTTCGAGCTTCTGCCGAATGTGTACCCTACAGAGTCCGCTTTGCTGAACGGGTGTTTTCCGAACCTGCCAGACACCTTGCGCCGCCATCTTTTGCATGATTCACGGAATGTCTATTTTTCGCAAACGACTCGTCTCTTTCAACATTTCTCACTTGGCAGCCATACCTTTAGTGAAACCTACAATTTACCCACTGAAGTGGAAACCGAGTCGTGCCTGCATACTCATGATAGATCCAACCTCACAGATAAAACGCGATCAAAACTGCTCCAACAGGATATATACCTCGCCTCCATCACCGCCCGCCCATCCGCGCCGCCGCGTGATGTGGATACATCTCACATGGGGTATGCTCCTGAAGCGGAAGCCGCACTGGATCTGGTTGGATTGAATGACATCCCGCTCATTGGTTACGGACGCTTGGAATACTACGAAAAGCAGCATGGAGTTGCTGCCGCCTCGCTTCTTAAGCCTTCGCCTGTTCAATCTCTCGCGGCAGTTGCCGCCGCCTTTACCGGGGAGGAATGGTCTTCGATACAAGCCGCAGCGGAGTGGCAGACATCGGGTCGGCTGAACAGCATCTTCTCAAGTCTGCCGCGCACATTTGAATTGATCGTAGTGGAAGATACGATGGGAGGCATCCGCTCTGCGCAGGCGGCTGGCAGCATCCTCCAATTGAACGGCTTTGATGTAAACGTCCGCGCCCTCGGCTTGACTCTGGGCAGCCGCGCCAAATCTGAAGCATTCGATCAGGCTGGGGTCGTTCATTTTAAAACCTGGGAGTCTTTGATAGAGGGTGTGGGGTTATAAATAGAAAATTTTTCTCAGGAGATTTGCATTGAACAACTACATTGCCCTCGTTATCACCTTCGCCATTGCACTTGGATTTTTACGCATCATGGATTTTTTTGCCCATCGTGGCTGGATCGACAGCAAGCTCAGCCGCAAGCTGATTCATATCGGAACGGGTCCGATCTTTGTTTTGTGCTGGTTCTTTTTCGACGATGCTCCCTCCGCCCGATGGCTCGCGGCATTGGTTCCACTTGCGATCACGGTTCAATTTGCGTTGATCGGTTTCGGTGTTATCAAAGATAAAGCGTCAGTGGATGCCATGTCCCGCACCGGCGACCCGAAGGAAATCCTGCGCGGTCCGCTGTATTACGGCATCATGTTCGTGGTGTTGACGCTGGTCTATTGGAGGAATTCCCCGATCGGTATCATCGCATTGATGATGATGTGCGGCGGCGACGGTATTGCAGATATTTTTGGCAGGCGCATCCCTTCGCCGAAACTGCCGTGGAGCAAGGATAAGTCCATGGCGGGAATGGTCAGTGTATTCGTGGGTGGGTTTGTCTTCTCTGCGGTAATGATTTTTATTTATATAAGTGCAGGTGTCTTTGCGGCTCCGTACACGGATTATCTGCTTCCCATTGCCGCGATTGCGTTGACAGGCACGCTAATCGAGTCACTTCATTTCAAAGATGTGGACAATATCAGCATGACCTTGGGGTCTGCATTGCTGGGTCACTGGTTCTTTTAAGCAGAGTCATTTAAATCACTCTGGCAGTCGTCTATACTGGGCTGCCAGTTTTTATTTAATGATCCGCTTGAGGTTATCTGCGAATATTTTTGTGAATTCATGTTGCCCATAAGGATTCATATGCAGGGAATCTTTGTAATATTCATCCTTGACCAATGGATCATCGGAGTAATCGATCAGATATACGTCCTTTTGAGTTGTGAGATAAGCATCAAGTGATGCGGTGTACTGGGCTAATTTAGATGGTCTTGGACCAAAAAATTTTGTTCTTACGAAAATGAGTTCGATATTATTCCTTTGAGCAAGTTGAATCATATAAGGCAAAAAAGAAGCATCAATCTGTTTGTCAAAATCCAATTCCTTGGACGCAAATAACGTTGAGGCGGCGTCTTCCATCATTTGGTTGAGCGCTACTGGGTCCATTTCCCTGCCAAAGATGGAATCCACCGCATCGTCAGTGCAGTTGCGGTTGCAGCCAAAAATGGAAGCGGGAGTGTAGCGGATCAAGTTGTCCAGGTCCTGACGTATTTCAAGCCGCGCGCTGTAGATGGGGACGTATCTTTCCGCAAATCGTTCGAGCGGGCTCATTTCGTTGATGAAAGCCAGTTGAGTTACAAGTGATTCGTTTTTGCCTGCAAAATCATCGAGCAATTCAAAGTACCTGCCTGTAGTGCGATATTGGGGTACTGTCAACATTGTGTTACGGAAGAGGATAACAATATATTTCGGATGGTATTCTGCTTCAAGGATCACATTTTTCATGACCAGATACCATGATGCGGTTCCGGATCCGGCGACTGCCAATGAATAGGAGCGGACGCCCAACTCCTCGGTCAAAAGAGCCGGGTCTATCCCCTCGTAAAGGACTGAGTCTCCGATCAGGATAAGGTCAGGTTGGTAGTTGTCTATTTCTGTAATGTTCGTCTTTTTAATATCCGGGTCGAATTGTGGTCCGAGCGGCGCAGGATAGGGAATGTTGTAGTGCGCAGGCAGGATAAATCCGCTGAATAGGAAAAGGGCGAAAATGAAAACCAGGAATCGGAAGAATAGTGACTTTGAGCTCATTAGAATTGGAAGTAGATAAAATCAGGTGAGGATGAGTTGATGAAGATGACTGTCAAGACTGTTGCGAAGGTGTAGTAGAGCGCATGGAGATTCAATTGTTTGGAACCATATTGGTCGAATATATGTTTTATGAATAACAGGAATGCATAGAACGAGATCATTGTCAGTATGACCAATGCAGCCGTCACTTCTTCTGTGCTGTGGGCAAAAGGCGATTTGGTGAGTGCGTGCCACATCCAATTCAGGGATTGGACGCGGAAGATAACCCAGCCAAAGGCAATGAAAAAGAACATTATCAGCCACGTTGCAAAACGTTTGAACGGGTTTATGGGTTTCCAGTCGCCCCGGATCCCGAGCATTTGATAAATGACGATCAAAATGCCATAATAAAGCCCCCAAACGATGAAGGTTGCCCCAGTGCCGTGCCACAACCCGCTGAGGAACATGGTCGCCAACGGAGGAACGATTTGTGCGACGAACCCAGGTATGTTCGGTGCCCGAAGGAGCATGCGCCGGATGGGAAAGAAAATATAATCCCTCAGCCAGAAGGAAAAGGACATGTGCCAGCGATTCCAGAACTCGCTGGGAGTGAAGGACAAATACGGCTTGTCGAAATTTTCAGATGTGTTTAGCCCGAGCAGAAATGCAACGCCGCGTGAAAGATCGGTATAGGATGAAAAATCGGCTAGGATCTGAAGCGTAAACCCCAGCCCGCCAACGATCAGGAATACAAGAGATGGCTCTTTCATAAGAAATATCTGATCTACAAAAACTTTAACAGTATTTGCGATCACGATCTTCTTGAACAGACCCATTAAAATTAATTGCCAGGCATTATAAAAATGACCAGCCTCCCAGACGCGGGGAGATTCCAATTGCCTGAGCAATTTCTGCGGGCGGTCAATGGGGCCGGAAAACACCTGGGGGAAAAAAGATACATAAGCGGCGAATGCGATGAAATCACGTGCTGCCGGGAATGTCCCCCTGCGTACTTCGATCAGATAACTGATCTTCTTGAGGGTATAAAAAGAAACTCCCAGCGGCAGGATGATTGATAGGAAAGAAGAATCAATTAAAAAACCGGCATGCTGCGCCCAGACTGCAAGCGCATCGTCGTATACGAAGAAGTACTTGACCGATGCGAGTAGTCCAAGATTTAGGACGATGCCCACCCACATCAAAATGGAAGCGCGTGATTTCCATCTTGCCATGCCAAGCGCAAGGAAGAAATCGATGCTTGTGGAAACGAACAATATGACCGTATGCCAGGGAGCCAGCCAGCCATAAAAAACAGCGCTTGCCGCAAGCAGAAGTATATTCTGCCATCTATGCCCGGGCGTGAGCCAATATAGAATAAAGACGATCAAAAAGAATATAAGAAAATCGTAGCTGATGAAACTCATTTTCTATTGTTCAGATTTCTCCTCTGCAATTTTCATCACCCGGAACGACTCGGCGTATTCGAAATCCTTGTCCTTTGCGTCCTCTTTTGCCCATTCTTTCATCCACTTCTCGACCTCATCGACGGGCACCTGGCTGGCATGCTGTTGCAGCGCCTTCACTTTGACGTCGATCGTTTCGGTGATGTCCACCCAGGTATCGGGCTTTTCGGTACCGTGGACATATAGATACCTGACGTCGTGCGGCTCGAACCCGTCCGTGAGCAGGTCGGCAAAAATGAGCCTTGATCCCGCCGACGGAAAGACTGCTTCACAGGCTGCCTGTGCCGCGGCGCGATGGTCGGGGTGATTGACATACTCATTGCCGTAGAACCAGGCTTCGGGGTTGCCGGTAACGACCACATCCGGTTTTTGGGCACGGATGATGCGGGTGAGTTCTTTTCGTAACTGAATGGTCGGCTCAAGTTCCCCATCCGGATACCTCAGAAAGATGGCTCTTTTTACGCCAAGTACTTTATTGGCTGCCAGTTGTTCGCCTTCACGTAACTGTGCCAGTTCGGCTTTGTAGCTGCCGTCTTTTGCCGGGTCGTTTGAGCCCGAATCTCCGCTGGTGATGGTAACGGAGATGATCTGGCAGCCCGCACGCGCCCACTTGGCAAGCGTCCCGCCAATGGAAAACTCCTGGTCGTCCGGGTGGGCGTGGATGCTCATGGCGATCTTGGGAATATATTCGTCACTCATAAAATTCTCTCTCCTAAAAATAAAGTTTTATTGCACAGGTCTGCGCAAGGCATAGACGGTGATGCCTGTCTTCTCCACCGGGCTTTCCTCAACACATTTGAAACCGAAGTGTTCGTAATACGGCACATTGGCTTCTGTCACCGTGTCGGTGTAGGCGATGACCTTTTGCCGGTCTGCCAATTCCAGGAACGGGCGGATCAGACCCGATGAAAGCCCCTGTCCGCGTGAAGAGGCGAGCAGACCGAGATTATCCAGATAAAAATGTGCTTCAGCCGCATATTTTTCATGCAGATCATCGATCCGCTTCATGACTTCGCGCGCCCGATAAAAACCAATTGGATACATGGTGAACATCAGCGGCAGGAGTTTTCCCAACAACTTTACACTTATGGAACTACCTTGTCGGTCTGGGAACTTCCAAAATGCGACTCCTGCCAACGGCTCACCGACACCGAACCCGCACCCGTTATGGATCTCGAGCTCGCAATAGACCCTGAAGAATTTTTTCAACGTTTGTATTCTTGTTCTTCTGATCGGCAGCATGAACGAAACGAGTGGATCATCCACGAATGCCTGAGAAATAACCTCCGCCACCGCTTCCGTGTCGGATGGAAGCAGCTGCCTATAAATTGAATTTGACATGGGGTGAATTCTACATCACAAAATCGAACCGTAGTAAAATAGAACTTATTTTCTAAAATCCCGCCCTTATCATGACTACAGCAGATATCTGTCTTGCCCACTGAATAACTGGCTGATATGATTATTTGCCTTCCTCCATCGGCAGTCCCTTTAATGTGCGAGAGCCAGGGTCGCCTACCCTGGCTCTCTTACAAAGGAGGAGAAGAGAATCTGTTACGCATGCAAATTTATCACGCATGCTCAAAAGGCGCTTGACGCGTCCCCTACGTTTGATAAACGGAAACACAACGATATAGCTTACAAAATTTTAAGGAGAATTATGTCCGCTTCATTTGCAATCGAAACCAACGATCTCGGTCGCATTTACAAACTGCGCGGCAGCAAGAAGGAAAAGCGCAAGGAATTGGTCGCTTTACAGAATGTTAACTTAACGGTGGAACGCGGTGAATTGTTTGGATTATTGGGACCGAACGGCGCCGGCAAAACGACGCTGATCAAAGTCCTGACCACGCTTCTTTCCCCGACCTCGGGCTGGGCGCGTGTTGCCGGACTGGATGTCCACGCTGAACCCGAAGTGGTGCGCCCGAAGATCAACATGGTCTCAGGCGGCGAGTCTTCGGGTTATGGTCTGTTGACCGTGCGTGAAAATTTGTGGATGTTCTCGCAATTCTACGGTGTGCCCTCGAAGGAAGCGAACGAGCGCATCGAGGCGTTGCTCGAAATGGTCGGCATGAAGGATAGGATGCACACAAAATCATCCGACCTCTCGACCGGTCTGCGCCAGAAGATGAACATCGTGCGCGGATTCCTCACCGAACCCGAAGTGCTGTTCCTCGACGAGCCGACTCTCGGTCTGGACGTGGGCGCCATGCGCGACGTCCGTAAGTTCATCCTCGACTGGCTGAAAGCAGACGAAGAACGCACGCTCCTGCTGACAACTCACTATATGGCGGAAGCCGAAGAACTTTGCGACCGCGTTGCCATCATCAACAAGGGACGCGTGCTCGCTTGCGATACTCCCACCGCGTTGAAGCAGGGTCTGCAAAAGGATGCGCTCTTCGAGATCGAGGTGAGTCCGCTCAACGGGTTGACACAGCAAAATTTGCTGGACCAGCCCGAGGTCACGAAGGCGGCGGTGACTGAGACAGAGACAGGCGCGAAGTTGAGTCTGAGTCTGGTCGAAGAATCCGCTCTAGCGCGCGTCATCAACCTGTTCACACAAAAGGAAGTGAAGGTGATGAACCTGACCAAGCGTCAGCCGACCCTCGAAGATGTGTTCGTGGATCTGGTTGGGCGGAGCATGGCTGAGGAGGAAGAACATGGAAGCGGTGAGTAGAAAATATTCACGCAAATACACGGGCTGGCGATTGTTCTGGAATACCATCATCGCGCGCGCATATCCGCGCATTGTCGGGCAGCAGCGTGAAGTTTCGTGGCTGGTGTTCGACCTCATCATGCCGATACTGGGTGTGGTCGCGTATGTGTTCGTGTATCGCGCTTTGAACGCGCCAGAGGAATACATCGGCTTCGTTGTGATGGGCGGCGCGATGACCGCGTTCTGGATGAATATTTTGTGGAGCATGTCGAGCCAGTTGTATTGGGAAAAGGAACAGGGGAACCTTGCGCTTTACATCATGGCGCCGAATTCGATGATGGCGATTTTGCTCGGTATGGCGCTTGGCGGCATGCTGGCGACCGCGCTGCGAGCAATCGTTGTAACGTTGATCGGTGTGTGGCTGTTCGGTGTATCGTTTACTGTGACGAATTATGTGCAGTTGATCCTTGTGTTCATGCTGGCGATGGTTGCTTTGTACGGCATGGGCATGATGATGGCGTCGGCGTTCCTGCTCTTTGGGCGCGAAGCCTGGCACATGGCGAACCTTGCGCAGGAACCGATCTTTCTCGCGTCCGGTTTTTATTTCCCGATCAAGTCGCTGCCGTTCTGGGTGGCGGCGGGCGCTTCGATCATTCCGCTTACGCTCGGCATGGATGCCATGCGTCAGTTGATCTTCCCGACCGGCTTCAAGTTCGGTTTTTTGACGGTGCATCTTGAGATCACCATCCTTGCTGTGTTGTGTGTGGTCTTTATCGTCACGGCAAAAGTTCTGCTTGGGCATATCGAGAAGATCGCCATACGCGAGGGCAGGATCACGGAAAGTCGGAGATAATAAAGAAAGTGTCAGGTATCAGGTGCCAAGTTACAGGTTTAGAACCTGACACCTGATACCTGGAACCTGATACGGAGTTTTTATGCAAAATTCAACTTCATGGCGTTCGTTTCGTATGGCGGCGTGGCTGGGATGGGTGATCGAGTCGAACTGGACCGACCCGTTCCTGTTTGCTGTGTATTCCATCGTCAAACCGATCTCAGGTGCGGCGATTTTAGTGGTTATGTATGGGATCATTTCGGGCGGCAATTTTGACACCCCGTTATTCCCATACATTTATTTGGGCAACGCCTTTTACATTTATGTCGGCGCGGTGATGACAGGCGTCTCATGGGCGGTGGTCGATGACCGTGAGCATTACAAGACGTTGAAATATATGTACATTGCGCCGATCAACATTCCCATTTATTTGCTGGGACGCGGCGTGGCGCGCTTCATTACCGGTTCCATTGCGGTGGTCATCACCATTGCGGCGGGGATCTGGTTCCTGAATGTCAATATCAACTTCGCGGAAGTGGATTGGCTCCTGTTCATCGTGACGTTGATCGTCGGTGTGGTGATGCTGGCGCTTCTGGGCTTGCTTTTGGCTGGTGTCACGTTGACGGTTGCCCGCCACGAAGGCTTTATCGGCGAAGCGACTGCCGGCGCGTTGTACATTTTCAGCGGCGCGATCTTCCCGCTGGATGTACTGCCGGCTTGGCTGCGTCCGATCGGATACTTCATGCCGACCACATACTGGCTTGAGCTTCTGCGTCGCTCACTGGTTGGGAATGTCGCCGCGGCGTTTCCGACGCTGGCGAATTTCAGCGATTTGCAGATCCTCGGCATCATGGTAGGACTAAGCATCTTCTTTGGGACCATCAGCATCTGGGTCTTTCGCTGGTGCGATAAATTCGCCCGTGAGCGCGGCCTGATCGATAGAACGACGAATTATTAGAAATTTGAAGGCTTGATACATCGCGCGGCACTTGATGGGATAATACATCTGTGTTGCGCGATGTATCATTTAAAAGAGGAATCAACAAATCATGAAATTGATCAGTATAAATGCAGGTAAGGAAAAGACTCAGATCAACAAAGGCAGGGAAGAGATCACGGGTATCTATAAATCCGCGTTGCAGGGACCGGTTCAGATCACCAAACTTGGAATTGAAGATGATTTTATCGGCAGCCCAAAACATCACGGCGGACCAGACCAGGCGCTTTACGTCTACGGCGGAGCGGATTATCAATGGTGGGAACAGGAAACCGGACGGGAAATGCATCCCGGCATGTTTGGTGATAACCTGACCATCAGCGATTTGGAATGTGGAAACCTGAACATTGGAGATTTTCTTTATATCGGGGAGGTGAAATTACAAGTGACGAGTCCGCGCATTCCATGCAGTACGTTCGCCACGCGGATGGAAGATCCGCAGTGGGTGAAGAAATTCAGCGCGGAAAACCGCCCCGGCTTTTATGTCCGCGTGCTGCAGGAAGGGACTCTTACGGTGGAAGAAGATGTCCGCGTTGAGAAATACACCGGCGAAACACTCTCGTTGGTTCAGGTGTATCGTGATCATTATGAGAAGGAAAATAGAGACGAAGCAAACCTGCGGAAACATCTTGCGTCGCCGCTGTCCATTCGGATGCGCGAAAAATACGAAGGTGAATTGCAGGCGTTGTTAAATACATAAAAGTCGATTGCAGGTCAGGCTTTTAGCCTGACTACTGTGGAGTCCTGAAGTTCTACTTCAGGTACAACCATGGAGTCTCAAATTTCTACGTCAGGCGGAAAGTAGAAATTTCCGAGTCCTTTGTAGAAAGTCCAATGAATTAAAAAGACACTCACCCGGTAAAACTTCTAAAGCCGGGTGAGGGTCTTTTTGGGGTGGGGTACTATTTCTAATGTGCGGGTTGAACGAGAGCAGGCAGTATGATGACCTGTCCCGGAATGAGTTGGGCATCGCTTGCGAGCTGGTTGGTCTGTTCGATCATTTCAGGGGAGATCTTCCAATCGAAGGCGACGGTTTCGAGCGTATCACCCCAGCGGACGGTATATTGCATTGCCTGACCGTTGTTGTGATACGTTGCCCAGTTCCAGCGGAAGACATCGAAGCCGCTCGTGCCGGTGCGACCGGAGCCGTAACCATTCCACTCGTAGTTGATGGCGCCGCTTGTCAGGTCACCGGGAGTGTAGAGGGGAAGTTCTTCGATCATGCAGTCGCGTTCAGGTATATTGCGCACGATATTCGAGATGGTCAGGCGGGTGTTGTTCTCATCGATACCCGCAACGACAAAGATGTGGTCGAAATATCCCGGGGTGACGTAAAGGGTGGCGTAGGAGTAGATCACGTCGCCGGTGTATAGATTTCCGTTTGTCTGAAAGTCATAGCTGCCCATCGGCTGGTCTGTGTGGAAGAGGGTGTAGGTTGCCGGGTCGAACGTGCCCCACGGTTGATCGTTCCATTTGGGGTTCGCGCCGGTGAAGGCTGCCGCATTTGCGGACCAGCTTCCGATGCGGTACGGGAAACTGTTGGCATCGCGCAGGATCGTCCATGCGAGCGGACCGCACATGCTGGCTGGGTTGGGGTAGCCGATCATTTCTTCCGAAACACGTTGGGCTTCCGCGCAGTTCTGTGCCAGGTATTGCCGCCCGGCGGCGAGGTAATCGGGAACCTGCCAGTTGAGGTTGAACATGCTGTCAACGGTTTCGTTCGTGACGTAGCCCGAGTCGATCACCCAGTGGCAGGGGAGTTTTTTCATGACGGAGTAGATATAAGCATCGTTCGGTGTGCCGTTTTCCTGCCAATACGAAGTGACGTAAGATGCCCACTGTGATTGAAGCACGCCGTCTGTCATGGGGATCGCCAATAAGCGGAAACTACCGTTGTATTCGCGGAACCAGACTACAAAGCCCTGCGTGAGGAAGACAGTGGCGACTTCATCGCCGAGATATGTGAGCGGATGCTGGAATTCGTTGAAGGTGAATTCATAGACGAACGGATCATCCGTGACGTTGAGCATGGTTCCCAGTGACCCGTTCCATATATAAAGCTGACGGCGTTCGGCGAGGTTGTATTTTTCGCCGATGGCGTTTTGCACGTTGGCAAGCATCTGTTCAGGTGTCAGGTCTTGCGGTTGGGTGACGGCGCATCCGGCGGGGTTGGCGTAGGGGTAGGCTGGCGCTGTTTCCACGATTTGGTTGGAGACGGCTGCAGGTAAATCCAAGGGTTGGGAGGGCTGGGCAATTTCGGGCGCGGTCTGAAGCGCTGTGTCGGCGGAGAGGATCTCGGCGTACAGGGGAGCATCGTTTGTGATGTCTGCAAGTGTGAAAATATCCCGCAGTTGTGTAAATATCTGCGAGAACAGAAGCGCTGCGCTGGCGATGAGGGGAAAAATTATTTTTCCGATGAATTTTGTGGTGATTAGAAATTGCATGCCGTCAACCTTCCGCGTACCTGAGTTGACGGCATTATTTCATTTACAAGGTGAATCCCTCAGTCGGGCTCTCCTGTATTCATTTGGTGATTTGTATCCATATCCTGCTGTGGGAATTCCCTTTCAATTTGGGCGCTTTTCCCGTATTTTGGAGGTAGGGAATCCCCCCATGTGAATCAACCAAACAATGTGCGAAAATAATCAAAAGCCCTTTTTGTGTTAGAGGAAAGCCCATGAACAGTAGAATGACAAAAGCCGAGTTATTGGAAAAGCTTGAGGCGGCTGAGAAGCGGATCGCTGAGCTGGAAAACGCTGAGTCGTATCGTCATTTGGTGGAAAATATGGAGAAGGGGCGTGATTTTATTCGACAGGTAATGGATACGATGGGCGCCGGGCTGACCATTATTGATAATGAGAGCCGTTTTGAGTATGTCAATCCTGCGTATGCCCGCATGATTGGGGTTGACCCTGAGGATTTGATCGGTCAACACCCGCACGATGTCACTGCGCCGGAAGATCAGGATAAGCTCAAGCATGCCTGGGAAGCCCGCAAGCAGGGGCAAACGAGTACGTATGAGACGCGCCTCATCCATGCCGACGGGCGTCTTATTCCGGTGATGATCACCAGCACACCCCGTATTGCCGACGGCAAGATGACCGGGTCTCTGGCTGTGATCAAAGACCTGACAGACCGTGAACGGGCGAAAAAGGCGGAACAGAAAAATGAAGCCATTCTTGATATGTTCTTTTCCCAGTCGTTGGATGGCTTTTTCTTTATGATGATGGACGAACCCATCCAGTGGAATGAAAGTGTCGATAAAGAAAAAACACTGGATTATGTTTTCGGGCACCAACATGTGACGCGCATCAACAACGCCATGCTGGAGCAATATCATGCGACCCGCGAAGAATTCATGGGCAAGACCCCAAACGATATTTTTGCCCATGATATTCAACAGGGAAGGCGAACGTGGCGGCAGTTCTTCGATGAGGGGCACCTGCACATTGACACATTCGAGCAAAGGTTTGACGGCTCGCCCATGTGGGTCGAAGGGGATTACCTCTGCATGTATGACGAACAGGGACACATCACGGGTCATTTTGGGATACAACGTGATGTCACTGAACGCAAACAAATGGAGACCGCCCTGCGGGAGGCTGAAGAACGCTGGCAATTCGCGTTGGAAGGTTCTGACGATGGCGTATGGGACCTGAACCTTAAGACCGAGAAGTTGTTTTACTCCAGTGGGTGGAAGTCGATGCTGGGGTATGCTGATCACGAGATCGGCGATACACGGGACGAATGGAAATCCCGCGTCCATCCGGATGACCTGCCCGGCGCTCTTGCCGCCATGGAAGAACATCTAACCAAAAAGACGGATTCCTACAGAAGTGAATACCGTATGTTCTGCAAGGACGGCAGTTTCAAATGGATCGCCGATCGCGGCAAAGTGGTCAAATGGTCTGCGGACGGTGAACCGACCCGTATGATCGGCACACATCGGGATATCACAGAGGGAAAATTATCTGAAACCCTTGTCATGGAAAGCGAGGAACGCTTCCGCGCATTGATCGCCAACGCTGCCGACATGATCATGGTGATCGATGGTCAGGGGAAGATTACGTTCGTCAGTCCTTCTTCGAAGCGTATCATTGGATATGCCCCGGAGGAGTTAATCGGTCGTGATTTCCGCGAAACCGTACACCCGGATGATCTTCCCATTGTGAACCGGTCGTTTGCACATCGCAGCCAAACACCGGGGACATCTCCAAACAAGATTCAAGCCCGCATCCTTCATAAGGACGGCAAATGGCGTATTGTGGATGCCCTGGGCACGAGCATGATAGATGACCCTGCCGTTCAAGGCATTATTTTGAACGTTCATGATGTGACCGAACGCACCCAATTCGAAGATGAACTGGGAATTAAACAGCGGGAACTTGAACAAACCGTCCGCCAGCTTGAACAATCCCAGAGCACGCTGAGATCGTTGATCGAGTCGATCCCTGTACGCGTATTCTGGAAGGACAAGGACCTGCGTTATTTGGGATGTAACCGCCTGTTTGCGGAAGATGCCGGTTTTGAAGATCCGAATCGGCTTATCGGCAGGGACGATTTCGAACTGCCGTGGAAACAGTATGCGGAGCAATATCGCCAGGACGATAAGACCGTTATGGAAAGCGGCAAGGCTATACAAAATATCATCGAGCCGTTTAGGAATATTGGCGGTGGAACGATATGGTTGAATACGAACAAGACTCCACTCCATGACGCCGATGGAGAAGTGATCGGGCTTTTGGGGGCTTTTCTGGACATCACCGAACGCAAGCAGGCGGAGGAAAAGCTAAAGCAAAGCGAATCTCAATACCGCACATTGGTCGAAACATTGGATTTTGGCTTATGCCGTTGGAAACCGGATACCACCCTGACCTTTGCCAATGAGAATTACAAGAAGATGTACGGCGTGGAAGGGGAAGTGATCGGCAGGAAATGGATAGACTTTCTTCCGCGTGAGGCGCGGGGCGAGAAGGCGGTTTTCTATGGGGATGAGAGCCGTCAGCCCCGTTCCATCACATACGAGAACATGATCACCGCTTCGGATGGATCGGTGCACTATTACCAGTGGGTCGATACGCCCATTCTCAATCCGGACGGCGAAGCGTTGGAGTTTCAATCCGTTGGCATCGATATCACCGAAAGAAGGAAGGCTGAAGAGACGCTGCGTGAAAGCGAAGTGCGTTTGAAAGGCTTTTTGGATTCAACACCCGATGCCATGGTGATCACCAATTCGTTCGGAAAGGTGCTTTTGGCGAACAAGCAAACGGAGAACATCTTCGGTTATTCGCAGGAAGAATTGCTGGGGATGTCCGTCGATCAGCTTCTCCCGGAAGATGTGCGCGGCATTCATGCCGATCATCGTGTTGGTTACCTGCAGGACCCGCAAAAATTGAATACCGGCGTTGAACGCGATATCCACGCACTTCACAAGAACGGTTTCGAATTTCCGGTGGAGATCAGCCTGAGTTCTCACACGATGGTGGATGGCGAAATGGTGGTCTTAAGTACCATCCGGGATGTGTCGCAGCGAAAACAGACCGAGAACTTGATATTTGCCCAGCGCGACCTGGCACGTTTGTCGAATGCTGACCTAAACGATGAAGAAATATGGGCGGGCTGTTTGCACGCTGCCCTGCAGGTTTCGGAACTGGATAGCGGCGGATTTTACCTGTTCGATCAGGTAAAACGCGAGCTTCAACTTGTATATCATGTCGGCTTGAGTGGGGATTTCGTCCGCAGCACGGAGCGGTTTGGTGAGGATACCCCCAACGCAAAAGTGGTGTTCTCTGGAGAATCCATATATTTCGATGAACCCCATCTTGCAGCCGCCGATTACCATGTTCGCGAAGGGCTGCGTTCCATTGCAATGATTCCCATTCAACATCAGGGAAAAGTTCTGGGCTGCATGAATATCGCTTCGCATACGTTGGACCAGGTGCCGGAGTTTGCCCGCACGGCGCTGGAAACGCTATCTGCCGAAATCAGCAACGTCATCGTTTATCAGCGCGCCAAGGCGGCACTTGGCGAGAGCGAGGAAAAATATCGCGGTTTGATCGAGAGCCTGGATTCATCCGTATCCATGCTGGACGCTTCCGGTACCTTCCACTACATGAACCGGATCGGAAGTGAGCGCTTCTCGCTCTCACCCGAAGCTATGGTTGGAAAGAAGTTGCATGAGCTCTTCCCGACGGAAATAGCCGATTGGCAGTTGACGCAGACCCGCAAAGTGATCGAAACCGGCAGGGGATTGACCGAAGAGTTCGTTGCCAGTTTGCAGGGGAAAACGAAATGGTACCGTGCCAGCATTCAGCCTATCAGAAATGCGCAGGGGGAGGTGAAGCAGGTTGTCGTCAACTCACAGGATATTACCGAGACCAAACTGTCTTTGGAGCGGATCGGTGAAAGTGAAGAACGTTACCGTCTGCTGGCGGAGAACATATCCGATGTCATCTGGGTGCTCGACCTGGATACTTCGCGTTTCCGATACGTCAGCCCATCGGTGCTCCATCTGCGCGGCTTTACCAGCCAGGAGGCGATGGAACAGAGTGTGAAGGATGCAATTTCCCCGGCTTCTTCGAAATATCTGGAGCAGGTTCTCCCCGGTCGTGTCGAGGAGTTTGGAAAGGGAGTCGCCGCCGTATTTATCGACGAGCTTGAACAGCCTTGCAAGGACGGCTCCACGGTATGGACGGAATCCACGACCCGTTTCTTTGTCAACCCTGCGAACGGTCATTTGGAGGTGTATGGCACCTCCCATAACATCACCGAGCGCAAAATAAATGACGAAGCGCTGCGTGCCAGTGAAGAGCGCTTCTCCACGATATTCCGCTCCAGCCCAATGGCGATCATCCTGACGCGGATCGAAGACGGCGAGATCGTCAACGCCAACCAGGCATTTCTAAATATGCTTGGCTTCGAAAATTCGGAAGTATTGGGTCACACCACCCTCGACCTGAACATGTATATTGAACCTGAACTACGGCAGCAATATATAGATACGCTGCACCAAAAGGGCAGGATCAACGCTGTTGAGAACCAATTCCGCAAAAAGTCCGGTGAGATCGGGTCCATGCTGTTCTCCGCCGATCTGCTCGAATTGGACGATGAACAGTTCATGTTGAAGATGATGATCGACATCACCGACCGCAAGATGGCGGGTGAAGCCCTGAAAGACAGCGAAGAACGCCTGCGGCTCTCACTGTCCGCATCGAAACAGGGACTTTATGACCTGAACCTGAAGACTGGCGAAACCATCGTCAATCGGGAATATGCCGAGATGCTGGGATACGACCCGGAAGAATTCATGGAGACGCATCAAGCCTGGCTGGACCGCCTCCACCCGGACGATAGGGATGCGGTTGCCAAGATATATTCAGATTACGTCGACGGATTGCTGCCCGAATTTCGCGTGGAATTCCGCCAACAGATGAAGAATGGCGCCTGGAAATGGATCCTTTCACTCGGCAAAGCAGTGGAATTCGATACCGATGGAAGACCGCTGCGCATGCTGGGCACTCATACTGATATTACCCAGCACAAAAGGGACGAACAGGAACGTCAGATTCTTATTCATAACCTGGGCGAACGCGTCAAGGAACTCACCACCCTGCATCAGGCTTCACGCCTCTTTCAGGATACGGAATTATCGGAGACGGAGCTTCTTCAATTGCTGGTGGATATTCTTCCCCCCGCCTGGCAGTATCCCGGCTTTACTGCCGCGCGCATCACAGTGGGCGATTGGGAATACCGCTCAAAGGGATTTACCGAAACCCCGTGGATGCAAAAAGCTGGCTTTAGCCTGCCAGATCAACGCACGGGTCTCATTGAGATCGTCTATCTAAAGGAATTTCCCCCGGAGGATGACGGTCCGTTCCTGAAGGAGGAAACCAACCTGTTGGAGACGATGGCGGAGAGACTGCAAACCGCCCTGACGCGTCAGCTCATGGAACGCGACCTGCGTAAACGTACCCAGGACCTTGCGAACCTCGCCGACGCCGGGCGCGCCATCAGCGCCACACTCGATATCAGCATCATCTATTCCCTGATCCACCGTTATATTTCCTCGACCATGTCCTGTGATTTTCTTATTCTGTCTTCCTATGATCCTGAGAAGGAATTGCTCACCTGTGATTACCTGCAAACCCAGGAAGGTCCGCAGGATGTTTCAGGTTTCCCGTCCATTCAGTTGGAACCGCCGGGAAAGGGGACGCAGAGCATGGTCATTCGCAGCGGCGAATCTCTGCTTCTTTCGGATTATGAGAGCGCGTTGAAGAATACGGAAGATTACCTCTACTTTAATGAGAAGGCTGAGGTTGTTGAAACAGTTCAGGATGAGGATGAGCGGGTCCGCTCTGCCATCCTCGTTCCGCTTAAGATTCGCGGCGAGGTGGTGGGAATCCTCCAGGTGCAAAGTCTTGAGTTGAATGCCCATACGAAAGACCACCTGCAATTTGTGGAGGCATTGGCGTTCCATATTTCTGCGGCGATAGCCAATGCGCGGCTGTTTGCGGAGTTGGAAGACCGCGTCCGCCAGCGTACCGCCGAAGTGCAGGACCTGTACGATAATGCTCCCACTGGCTATCACTCTCTGGATGCAGAAGGAAAGATCATTCTCATCAATCAGACCGAATTGGACTGGCTGGGTTACACAAGGGATGAGTTGACCGGGCGCAAGATCACTGATTTTGTGGCGCCGGACAGCCTCCCCGTCTTCCAAAAGAGTTATCCGCTCTTTATGGAAAGGGGCTTTCTGCGGGATGTGGAACTTGATTTCGTTTGCAAGGATGGGCGCGTTATATCGACCCTGATCAATGCTACAGCCATTAGAAACGAGGATGGCAGCTACGCAATGAGCCGTTCCACCATGCTCGATAACACCGAACGCAAGAAGGCTGAACAGGCTTTGCGGGAGAGCGAGCAGCAGAATCGTGTACTGTTCGAGGAAACACCTGATGCATCCATCCTGTTCGACCGGTCTGGCAGGGTAATACGCGTGAACCGCGCCTTTGAAGCGCTGACGGGCATTGAAGGCGAAAAATTCCTCGGTCACTACATCACAGAGATGGGGCTTCTTCCCGGTGAATTGATGGATGGGCTTTCCACATTGATCGCCAATGCGCCTCACAGCGAGAGCAATATTGCCAGCCTTGAATATAAGGTAAGGCATATCAGCGGGGAAATGCGCGATATCAGCGCGCGCGTATTTGCATTGAATTTGCAAGGGCAGCGGCATTTCCTTGCTTCCATGCACGATATTACACTTAGCAAACACGCTGAGGATGCGCTGCGTCTTGCCAATGCCGAAATGGAACGCGCGCTGCGTCTGAAGGACGAGTTCCTTGCGAACATGAGTCATGAACTGCGCACGCCGCTCAATGCCATTCTCGGCATTTCTGAAAGCCTGCTCGAGCAGTTATCGGGTCCGCTGAACGAACGTCAACAGAAATATTTGCAAACCGTTTTGGAAAGCGCCCAGCACCTCCTTGAGTTGATCAATGACATTCTGGACCTTGCCAAGATCAATGCCGGAAAGATCGAGCTTGATTTCTCCAAAGTGGATGTCAACTCGGTGGCGAACGCCAGTTTGCGCATGATCCGGCAGATTGCGCAAAAGAAGGAAGTTACAGTGCAATTCGAGATCGATAGCTCGGTCAAAACGGTCATGGCGGATGAGCGCCGCCTCAAGCAGATGTTGGTCAACCTGCTGAGTAACGCCGTCAAATTCACCCAAAAAGGCGGAAGCATCGGGCTGGACATTCAAGGGAACGATGCGCATGACAACCTCCGCTTCGTTGTGTGGGATACCGGCATCGGCATCGACCCGCAGAACCTGCGCCATCTCTTCAAGCCTTTCGTTCAATTGGATGCCGGGCTTTCACGCGGCAGTCAGGGCACAGGGTTGGGGCTGGTACTGGTCAGCCAGATGGCGCGATTGCATGGAGGCAGCGTCACCGTGGAAAGCGAACCCGATAAGGGCAGCCGTTTTACGATCACCATTCCGTGGCGGGCAGTCGGAAAGACCGCTCCGCTTTCCCCTGAGTCTGTCCCTGAACATGCCGCACAGGCTTTGAGCCCAAGCGGCGCTGCGCATAAACCGATCATCCTTTTGGTCGAAGATACCGAGGCGGTCACCATGCTTATCAGCGATTATTTGGGACATCACGGTTATACGGTTCTAACAGCCAAGGATGGTTTTGAAGGCATTGCGCATACAAAAAAGACCAAGCCTGATCTCATCCTGATGGACGTAATGATGCCCGAAATGGACGGCATCGAAACCACCCAGCGCATCCGTGGTGAACTGGGACTGACCGAGGTTCCGATCATTGCCCTTACAGCCCTTGCCATGGCGGGCGACCGTGAGCGCTGCCTTGAAGCCGGAATGAACGATTACCTCAGCAAGCCGGTAACCTTGAGCGCCCTGCTCGCCACCGTGGAAAAATATATTCCTGCCAACCGGGGAGACTCCCAATGAAAAGTACAATATTGATCGTGGATGATAACGCCGCCAGCCGTGACACACTTGAATCGGCTCTGATCGAACAGGGCTACCACCTGCATATGGCGGAAAATGGACAGCAGGCATTGATACAGGCGGAGGAATTGCATCCCGACCTGATCCTGCTCGACGTGATGATGCCCGGAATGGACGGCTTCGAAGTATGCCGCCGCATCCGCGCTACGAACGGGCTTGAGGAAGTGCCCATCATCATGATCACCGCCCTGGATGACAACGCCTCACGCCTGGAGGGAATTGAATCAGGTGCCGACGACTTTATCTCCAAGCCGTTCGACTTGCAGGAATTGCGCGCCCGGGTGCGCACCATTACCCGCCTCAACCGCTACCACACCCTGCTCGAACAGCGTGAGAGTCTGCGGGATATGGCGCAGCGGCTCGTCTCTGCCGAAGAGGAGGAACGCATGCGCATCTCCCGCGAGCTGCACGATGAACTTGGTCAGCTCTTGGCGGCAGAACTCATGGACATTCGAAACCTCCAAAGCGACCTCACCATTCCAGAGGTCGACCTGTTCGAGCGGCTCGAAAAACTCCACAACCAGACCTATGAGGTCATGATCAAGATCCGCAGGCTGGCGCATGACCTTCGTCCGCCGCTGTTGAGTGCGCTTGGTTTGAAAATGGCATTGCAGTCGCATTGTTCCAAATTCGCCAGTCACAGTCATATACCGGTGTCCATTGAGATCGATGATGGCGTGGAGGAACTCCCCGATATGTATCACATCATCCTCTACCGCGTTCTGCAGGAAGCGTTGACCAATATTGCCAAACATGCCAACGCCAGCCGAGCCTGGGTGGAACTCAGCCTTGAAGATGACCACGCCATCCTCACAGTGCAGGATAACGGCAGGGGGCTGCCCGATGGCAAGGAAAAACCGAATGGCATCGGCGTTGTTGGAATGACGGAACGCGTTTCTTTGGTTGGGGGAAATCTCGACCTCCGCTCCGGAAAGAACGGCGGCACGATCCTATCCGCTTCCCTGCCGCTAAAACTGGGAACATCTTATAACAGGGAGAAATCATGATCCGAATTTTGATTGCAGAAGACCATCTTATGGTCAGGGCTGGCATCCGCGCGATTCTTGAGAAAGTGGGCGATATTATGATTCTTGGCGAAGCCTCCAACGGACAGGAGGCGGTTGAAATGACCGAAACGCTCGAACCCGATATGCTGATCATGGATATTATGATGCCGCGCCTGAACGGCATTCAGGCTGCCGAGCAGCTGCGCAGCAGGAAGGTCAATACGCCCATCCTTTTATTGTCCATGTATGCCGATGAAGGGTTGGTTTACCAGGCGCTGCAAAGCGGCGTAAACGGCTATGTTCTCAAATCATCGGTCAGTGATGAGCTGGTGCAGGCAGTGCATGAGATCGCCGAAGGGCGAAAGTTTCTCAGTGGTCCGATTTCTGAGATCGTCATGGAAAATGCCTTCAAACCGCGCCCGACCAGTGAGCTTGATCCGCTTACGATCCTCTCGCCGCGCGAGAAGGAGATCATGCAATTGATCGCCGAGGAACATACCAGCGCCGAGATCGCCGAGTTTCTGACCATTAGCGAGAAAACCGTTGAGAAACACCGCGCCAACCTGATGGAAAAATTGCGGGTTCGAAACCTTGCAGGATTGGTACGTCTGGCTGTCAAGTACCGAATGGTTGACCGGGATTCCTAAGACTGGAATGAGGGACGGTCCTTCCTGGTGACTTGTGCAAAACGAAATTGTTTAGCGGCTTGAAGGAATTGAGAAACTATGACTCCTACCATTCTTATTGTTGATGACGAACCCGCCGGGCAGCAGGTGGTTGAATCCATTTTGTATGATCAGGGGTACAAAATGGAATTTGCATCCAATGGAAAGGATGCGCTGAAGAAGGCTGTCGCACTAAGACCAGACCTCATTCTTTTGGACATCATGCTTCCTGAAATGGACGGCATTCAAGTCTGCCAGATGCTGCGAAAGCATAAAGACATCGCCAAGACGCCCATCGTGATGCTGACCGCCTTGAACGACCGCGATATCCGCATCGCCAGTCTGGATGCCGGCGCCGATGATTTCTTCACCAAACCTTTTGACCGCGCCGAACTGCGCGCGCGTGTGCGTTCCATTACGCAGTTGAACAAATACCGCCTTCTTCATGAACGTAACTGGATGTTCTCATGGATCACCGAAAGCGCCAGCGATGGATACCTGCTGATTCAGAACGGCGGCGAGATCGAGTACGCGAATCCACGTGCACGCTTCTTTCTTGGACTTGATATGGATACATCGACCCCGGTAGCTGGAACCTTTCTGGAGATCGCTTCACGTCAATACAAACCCCAGCCGCAGGAAGCGTGGGAGAACTGGCCTGCACCATCCACGAAGCAATCTGCGCACATCCGATATCTGGTCCGCCCGGAGACCAACACAGCACATGAATTCTGGCTTGAAACATCTGTGTTTGAGACTCCAGGAGGAGAGACGGTTTCACGAATCATCCGTCTGCGGGATGTGACCGCCGAGATCCTGAACAGACGCAACACGCGCAGTTTCGGCGAGGCGATCACGCATAAAGTCCGCACGCCCGTGACGCAGATCATCTCCAGCCTCGACCTGCTTTCACGGCACGCGGAAAAAATGTCGCCGCAGGAGATCGCGGAATTTTCAACGACCGCCTTGCTGGGCGCCAAACGTCTCTCTGAAACCCTTGATCGTGTATTGACGTATTCGAAACTATATACAGATATCGACGGTACGAAAAGCTTTCGCCTTGCGGAATTCAAGGCGCTGGTTGAGGGGGTCGCCGCTGAAATTGGGATCTCTCAATTATCAGTGTCCATGCCGGAGACGTTGAAGCAGATACATATTGTGCTCCCCGAACAATCAGTCGAAGTACTGCTTTGGGAAATTCTGGAGAATTCCCGGAAGTTTCACCCGGCGGGTTCGCCAAATGTGCAGGTTAAGGTCACGCCCGGTGAGGCGTATAAGATAGAATTCCAATTTATTGACAATGGTATTACTCTTTCGCCAAAGCAATTGACCACAGCCTGGCTGCCGTACTATCAGGGTGAAAAGGATTTTACAGGTGAAGCACCCGGAATGGGGTTGGGTTTGTCCACGGTGAACGCGATCGTCTGGGGGGCAGGAGGGACCAGCGCCATTAAGAACCGTGAGGATGAACCGGGGTTGGTTGTCAAGTTGATCATCCCTGTGGTCAGAGATGGTTGAACTGGCTTTCTGGAAGCCGGAGGAATATAAATGGATAATGCGAAAAGCACCATTCTAATTGTTGACGATGACGCGGGTGGGCGCGATGTTCTCGTGTCCATTCTTGAAGCGGACGGCTATCAACTGGTTCTGGCAGAGAATGGCTTCGAGGCAATTGAACTGGCAACCGCGGTACTGCCGGATATCATCCTTCTGGATGTGATGATGCCGGGCATGGATGGGTTCGAAACCTGCCGCCGGATCCGCCGGGAAAAATCCATTGCGGAGGTTCCCATCCTGTTCCTGACGGCATTGGACGACCGGCAATCCCTGCTAAACGGGCTGGATGCCGGCGCGGACGATTTCATCACCAAACCCCCAGACCGTTATGAACTGCGCGCAAGGTTATTGAGCATCACACGTTTGAACCGCTACCGCAAACTGCATGAAGAGCGGCTGAACCTCGAGAAAACACACCAGCAGCTTCTGGATGCATACGATAAGACCATCGAAGGCTGGTCGCATGCCATGGACCTGCGTGATAAGGAAACGGAAGGGCATACGCAGCGTGTCACCCAGATGACCCTTGAACTTGCAAAACAGTTCGGTATTAAAGACGAGGAGCTTGTACATATTCGCAGGGGCGCGCTTCTGCATGATATGGGCAAATTGGGTATCCCTGATTCGATCCTTTTGAAGCCTGATAAATTGACCGATGAAGAATGGGATAAAATGCGGCAGCATCCAAAATATGCCTACGATATGTTGTACCCCATCGAGTATCTCCGCCCTGCGCTGGATATCCCCTATTGTCACCACGAAAAATGGGATGGCACCGGCTACCCGCGTGGTTTGAGCGGAGAGGATATCCCTCTCTCTGCACGGATCTTCGCGGTTGTGGATGTGTGGGATGCGCTCACGTCAGACCGCCCCTACCGCAATGCATGGGACAAAAAGAAAGCGTTGGAATATATTCAGGAACAATCCGGCATGCATCTTGAACCCAGGATCGTGGAGATGTTCACCACGCTTATCAAGGTCGAGTGAGCTGTAAAAGTTGCTGAAGGCATATACAAACAAAATGCTCACCCTGAAATTTTGTTTTGCGGGCGAGCTTTTTGTTTAACATAATGGCATTTTATCCATTCGGCAGAGTAAAAAAGAATGTGGAACCATTTCCCTTTTCGCTCTCGACCCAGATCCTGCCGCCATGATATTCGACAATGCGTTTTACCAGCGCCAGCCCCACACCTGTCCCTTCGATCTCGGGGTCCAACTTGTTGAACAAACCGAATATCTTTTCGCTGAACTCCGGCGCGATACCGATACCGTTGTCCCTGACAAAGAAAATCGTCATCCCGTCCTCACGTCCTTGCTGACCGATCTCGACGAGCGGGTTTTGTTGATCTCCCATGAACTTTGTGGAATTATCGATCAGGTTTTGGAGGACCTCGGTCAGACGCTGCCGGTCTCCGTGGATTTTTGGCAGCCCGGTTTGGATCTTCACCTCCACGTTGCGCTTCACGATCTGACCTTCAACGGTCTTGATCGCATCGTTGACGATTTCTTCGAACGATAACGTTTCGGGTTCGTTCGTCAATCGTCCAATGCGCGAAAGTTCCAATAGCTCGTTCAACAAACTCTGCATTTTGTTTACCGCGCCATAAATACGCCTGATATCTTTTCTGAACTGCTCAATATTTCCGGCAGCCGCTTCTTTTTCCAGATAGCCGAGGAAGCCATTAATTGTCACCAGCGGAGATTTCAGGTCGTGCGAAACGGTGTAGGTGAACCGTTCCAGTTCTGCATTCTTTGCTTCAAGTTCCGCGATCAGATTCTCCCTTTCTGCTTCGGCTTGCTTTCTCTCCGTAATATCGAGCGCCGAAGTGATGGAATAGGAATTGTTATTGATCTCGAAGTTCTCCGTCGACATAAGGACGAAGCCGATCTCCCCGGACTTTTTTTTGTATCGCAGTTCGAAATCCTTCAGTCCGCCTTTTTCGATGAGTTCCCTGCGGAGGCTTTCTCCATCTTCGGGAGATGCGTATATCTTGATGTCAGACGCCATTTGTCCAAGCACATCTTCACGTTTAAAGCCGAGTGTTTCCGAAAATTCCCGGTTCACATCGATGAAGGTGTGGTCTGTATCCTCGATGCTCATCAAGACCGGGACAACGTCGAACGCCTTCGAGAATTTTTCCTCTGAAAATGCCAACGCATCTTCTGCGCGTTTACGCTCTGCTAATTCCTGCTGAAGTTCTTTGTGTGTCTGGGCACTCAAAATGGCGAGTGAAGCGCGTTCGGCAATATCCTGAAGATAGGTAAGGTCTTCCGGCGTATAGTTCCTGCCCGGAGTGTGACGTCCCAGCCCGATCACGCCGAGGACCTTGTCTTGCGTGTGCAGGGGCGCAAGCATCATACTGTAGAGAGGCAGCTTTTGATAATACTCCCGCCTCTCCGGCGTGGACTGTTCAATTAATTTTTCAATGGGGATCGATTCTACGAGCACCGCTTTTTTATCTTTGATAACCTTTGCGTACATGCCCTCATTTACTCTGACCGGACGTGCTGATAATTCTTTTGTGAATGTCTCGGTGGCACTTGGGTCGGGGTTGTATACGGCTGCAAGCTGTAAAAAATCGCTTTCCGGGTCATATAAGAGGATGCTGGCTCCATCGCCGATCAACTCTGCACAGCGCCTGACGGTTGTGTCAAGGATGAGTTGGTAATCCTGGCTGGCATGGGTAAACAGGCTCGATAGGGATGCCATGATCTCTGCGCGGTCAGCCTGCATGCGGAACTTTTCCTCCATGGTCTTTCTGTTGGCAAGTTCCCGGCGCATCTGGCGGCTGCTTTCGAACCAGGCTTCGGTAACCCTGCGAATGATCAGGGAAGTGATGATGATAATAATGGATATGGTGAAGAAATCGCCCGGTACGCTTTGCACCAAATCTGCCGGAGTATATAAACCGTAAATCTCCCCAAAGACCAGCCAACCGACGCAAATGATCGCGAAACCCGTCAAGAGGTTCATGATCTGTTTGCGAACGACCAGGCTGGCAATGATCAATACGACCGGATAACCGATCACACTGATATGGTGAACCCCCAGGTCGTTGGTGGCTGTGATGGTGATGAGCAGTATCAAAAAGAGTGCGAGGAATGTTGATACGGCTTCAAATTTTTTATTGCGAACCAGAAACAAAGATACCAGGACCGGTATTTCCCCCAATGCAGTAAATATGGCGGGTTTTATATCGCCAGCGGTTATCTGAATAATGCTTCCTGCCATCAGCCCAAGGAATATAAGACCTGCGAACCAATAGAGTGTGTTCGAGATCGTTTTTGAATCCCCGTAGATTTCATTCGGATTGATTGTTTGTTCAGATCTTAACTTCGCCATCTTGATTTCCTGTATTAACTCGGTGGGATGATTTTACCTCTGCCAATTTGCGGTGTCATGTATCGTTTGTAATTTTATTTTTGTTTTCGGCAAACCCCGTGGTATAATAATTAGAACATATTTTCTTTATTGGGCAAGCACGAAAGGAGACTTTAATGAGTAAAAAGGTGATGGTCTTCGTGGGTACAAAAAAGGGCGGCTTTATCTTCAGTAGTGATTCCGCACGCAAGAAATGGCAGGTTGGCGATATTCAGTTTAAGAGCTGGAACATGATGCACATGCAATTGGACCCGCGCGATCAGCGCCTCCATGCGGCTGTGGATCATTTCGTTTATGGTCCGACCACCCATTATTCGGATGATCTCGGCGCGACGTGGACACAGGCGAAGCAGGTGCCTGTTCTCACGCGCCCGTCGAAATCGGGCAGACCTGCAAGCACTGTGGATGAAGCATTCCGTTCAGAAGGCGGCGAGAGCATCAAAGCCGTCCCTGAGAAAATGATCAAGGTTTGGAATATCAAGCCAGGGCGCGAGAATGAGGCGAATGTCCTTTATGCAGGCGCACAGCCCGCATCCCTGTTTATATCCAAAGACCGCGGCGAAACATGGGAATTGAACGAGTCTCTTTATGACCATCCGCATCGCGGACAGTGGAATCCGGGTGCGGGTGGTTTGTGTCTGCATACGATCCTGCTTGATCCAACAAATGAAAAGCGAATGTACATTGCCGTTTCGGCGGCGGGCTGCTACCGCACCGATGACGGCGGGCAGACGTGGAAGCCGTACAACAAGAATGTGCGCGCCGATTTCATGCCTGATAAGTTTCCGGAATTTGGTCAGTGTGTGCATAAGATAACGATGCACCCTTCGAACCCGAATGTGTTGTATCAACAAAACCATTGCGGCGTGTATCGCAGCGACAACGCCGGTGACGATTGGGTTGATATCGGTGACGGCAAGCTCCCTGCGCGTTTTGGTTTTCCGATCGCTGTGCATCCCACCGATCCGCGAACGATCTATGTGGCGCTTGAGGAAAGCGATGAATATCGCATGAGTGTGGACGGGAAGTTCTCTGTGTGGCGCAGCCGGGATGCGGGCGAGTCGTGGATGCGGCTCACAAAAGGATTGCCGGATAAGGCGCATTTGGTAATTCTGCGCGAGGCGATGGCAACCGATACGTTTGAGGATGCGGGAATTTATGTCGGCTCAAATACGGGACAGTTGTTCTACAGCCGCGACAATGGCGATAGCTGGGACCTGATGGCAGATTACCTGCCGCCGATCCAATCGGTTGAAGTTGCAGTAATAGATGCGTAATACAAAAGGCGAAGGAACTGCTCCTTCGCCCTTTTAGTTAAAGAGTTATTGATCTAGCCGCCTGGTAAAGTGAAATAAAAAGTTGCGCCATTTCCCGCTTTGCTCTCGACCCAGATCCTGCCTTCATGGAGTTCAATAATTCTTTTTACAAGGGCAAGTCCAATACCGGTCCCCTCGCTATTGGCATCCAGTTTATCGAACAACCCGAAGATGCGTTCATGATATTCATTCGGGATGCCGATGCCGTTATCTCTGATGTAGAAGATCGGTTTGCCGCCTTCCTCTCCATGCTGACCGATCTCAATGCGCGGTGCGGGTTGTTTTCCCATATATTTTGCTGCATTGTCGATCAGGTTTTGCAGGACTTCCACAAGGCGGGGTCTATCCACGGAAACGGACGGCAGATCTTTTTGGATGTGAACCTCGACCTGGTACATATCAAGCCGCCCATGAACGAGCTTGACCGCCTCATTGACAAGCTCATCGAAAGCCACTGTTTCAGACGGGTTGATGATCCTGCCGATGCGTGAGAGTTCGAGCAGGTCGCGCAGCAGGGTGTTCATTTTATCGACCGCACTGGAGATGCGTTCCATGTCTTTTTTGAGGCGTTCGACATTCCCTTTGCTTATGTCATCTTCCAGGTAGCCGAGGAAGCCTTTGATCGTAACCAACGGAGACTTCAGGTCGTGTGAAACGGTATAGGTATATCTTTCCAATTCGGCGTTCTGGGCTTCGAGTTCCCTGATCAATTCTTCGCGTTCAGACTCTGCGCGGCGGATATCGCTCAGGTCGGTGATGGATGCGATGGTACCGATATAATCCCCCATTTTTATACGTGGGGCTCCTGTGATGAGTACGTGGATGCGCCTGCCGTTTTTGTGGCGAAGGACGGCGGAATACGAACTTGTTTTTCCCTTGTGCCGTTCTTGAAGCGCTTCTGTTAGCGTACCTCCATCCTTGTCGCCCGAAATGTCCCGCGGACCTTTGCCGATCAATTCTGTCGGTTCATATCCCAGTAAATTGGCAAAAGCAGGGTTCACCAGAATAAAATTTCCCTCCTGGTCTGTTACTGTCAATCCCTGCCCGAGGGCGTTGATGATCTGCAGGGCGAAGTCACGCTCATTCTGTATTTCTCGTTCCAGCCGATTGCGCTCGGTCAGGTCTCTTACAATGACGCCGATCCAATTCCCTTTGTGGGTTTTGATGACGAAAATCTTTTGCTCGGCAGAGATGCGCCTGCCTTCTTTTGTTATCAGGGTCGTCTCACGAGGACGCAGCTCATCTGGTACGATGCCGGTTTGCAAAATTCCCCTATAGAACGATTCGACCTGTTCGTATCGCTCAGGCGACGGGGATTCTTCCCGATTTATGAGGAATTGTATTTCCCATGCTGTCAGACCGATCATATCCACAGCTTTGAAGCCTGAAAGCTGTTCCATGCTTTCGTTCCATTCCGCGACAATGCCTTCAGTGTTGATCAACATGATTCCGTCAATGTTCTGCTGAACGAAGCTGCGAAATAGCAACTCGCTTTCCTGCAGGGCATGGGCGGATGAATCTTGTTCCTTTTTGTTTGTCGTCTTTGTGGACATTATGTTTGATCTTTGGGAGATATTGTGAAATACGCCATTATTTTACCCCGCTTGAAGGTGACGACAGGCTAGCTGCGCGGCAGGGTGAAGAAGAAGGTGGACCCCTGCCCAACTTCACTTTCCACCCAGATTCTGCCGCCGTGAACTTCGACGATCCTTTTTACGAGTGTCAACCCAATGCCGGTCCCTTCGCTGGCGGCATCCAGTTTATTGAAGAGACCGAAGATGCGTTCGTGATATTCCGGCGCGATACCCATGCCGTTGTCTTTGACAAAGAAGATGGGTTTGGAATCCTCCTCGCCGCGTTGACCGATCTCGATAAGCGGGTTTGTCTGACTGCCCATGTATTTGGCGGCGTTCTCGATCAGGTTTTGCAGGACCTCTGTCAGGCGCTGGCGGTCTCCATGGACGGTGGGCAGGTTCGGCTGAGTCTGAACCGCTGCCTGTCTGGCTTCGATCTGCCCGTGGATGATCTCCAGCGCATCCTTTACCAAAGACTCAAATTGAACATCCTCCGGCGAGTTCATCATGCGCCCGATACGTGAGAGTTCGAGCAGTTCGCCAAGAAGACGGTTCATTTTATCGACGGCTTCGCTGATGCGGGTTACATCGTGTTGAACACGCGCCTGGTTTCCCTTCGAAATATCCTGTTCGAGAAAGCCGAGGAAACCTTTGATGGTGATGATCGGGGCTTTTAGATCGTGCGAAACAGTGTAGGTGAACTGTTCCAGCTCGCGGTTCTTGGATTCGAGTTCTTCGATAAGTGCCTTGCGTTGGTGTAATTCATTTTGCAGGGCGGTCTCATCGAGTTGACGTTGGATGGCTGCGCCGAGCACATTCGTTGCGATACGGAGCGCGTCCACTTCTGCGCTGGTCCAGGTTCGCTGATACCGGACTTCGTCGAACCCGATCACTCCCCACCACTTTCCGTTGACGTATATGGGAACATCCAGCACGGCTTCCATATCGCGCGAATGGATGATCTCCATTTCTTCCGGTGTCGTATTGAGCGGGTCTCCAAGGAATGGCTGCCCGTTTTCCAACAATTTGTACCAGCGTTCCAGTCCGTTTTCGCGTACCGGCAGGTTCTGGTAGAGCAGGTTGTCCATATCGCTGGGCAGAGATGGCGCAGACCACTCCGCCCGCATGGAACCTGTTACGGTCCCATCGGGGTTGGTACGGTGTTCGAATAGATACGCGTGGCTGGCGTTAATGGATTTTCCCAATCTTTCCAGCATATGATCGATCTCCATGCGCCAATCCAGAGTTTTGAACAATGTTTCCGCTGATTGGGCGACCGCATCCAAAATGGCTTCGCGCTGCGACAGGTTTTCGTCGGTCTGTTTGCGTTCCTGCAATTCGGTCTGCAGGCGTTGGTTGGAACTGAACCATGACCTTGAGAGCAGCCGCACCATTAAGGCGGTTAATATAATGATCAGGGACGCGGATAGAAAATCTCCTGGTACGCTGTGAATCAATGGGTTTGGGGTGTATAAGCCGTATATTTCGCCGAAGACCAGCCATCCCATACTGAGAATGGAAAGAATGGTCAGGAATATCATTGTGCGCGTGCGTGTTACAAGGCTGGCAACGATCAGGATGGCGGGATATGCGAGGTTGCTGATGTGGTGGATTCCCAGTCCGCGTGATGCCAATACGGTGTTCATGGCGATCATCAGAATTGCAAGAAACATTCCTGCGAACTCGAATTGTTCCCGATGAATTAAGTAATATGTGGCAATGATCGGAATAAGACTTATTGCAATAAAGGTGGCGGCAAAGTTGTTATGTGTGGTGAGGACGATCAATATCCCTGTGGACAGCCCAAATAGGATAAAAGTGGTGAACCAGTAGAATATCCTCTTGACCTGACTGGCATCTCCATAGATATTATTCAGAACCAGCGGCTTTTTTTCTGGCTGGGGTTGTTTGTCTTTCATATATTTCCTTTGGACTGGACGGCGCGTTAATTCGTTATCGTATTTTACCGCGCGTTGTCTCCTGTAATAAAAGGTGGGATATGAAACATTATTTCAAATTTCAGGGGAAAATCAATGCAGAAAAGATGCGGCTTGGCTTTGGGCAAATTCATAAAATAAAAGAGGCGGATGTTCTGCCTCTTTTGATGAAAATGATTAGGATGGTGAAATTGCTGATATTAAATTCTTAAAGTTGCAAGGTCCTTCTTAAAGATGATCTTATACCAAATTACTGCCAGAATTAAATTGGGGAAACTCTGCCAGACCAGGTTCTGCCATTGCAGGGTCGACCCGCCGAGCCAAATCGTGATAAACCATAAAATCCAGGGGAACCATATGAGGAACAGCCAGACGGCAATGCCGCGTCGTGTTCCAGACCATTTTGTGCCTAGAAAAAATAGTGGAATTAACAAGACTCCGAGGTCATATTCCACGATATGAGGCGTAACGATCAGATTTAAGTTCAATGCCGCCATGCAGGCAAGGTATGGGAATTCATCATGGTTGCCTAATTGTTTTAAACCAACGAACAGAAGCGCGGCGCTTAGCGCGAGCCAAAGTATTCCCGGGAAGGAAATTACATCTTTTAGTGACCATGAAAATATGATTTGCTGGCTTAAGGATTGACTGTACTCTTGAAGGCGGTAAAGGAAATCAGGGATCCACCAGCCAATTTGTATGAGCGTGACAATACCGAGCACAGCCAGAGACGCAAAAAAACCGGTCAGGATGTTCCATTTTTTCCACCGAAGCGCCCATAGGATGATCACAAATGGCACAAAAAGAAAAATGGATGGCTTGATCGTACTGATTGCCAGTAGAACTCCGGATAAAAAGTAATTTTCCCGGGAAATTGCCCACCAGCTAAGGATGGCTAAACCAACGATAAACAGGGAGTATTGTCCATTCAATATCGTCATTATGGCGGGACGAAAAAATATTCCGCTAAGAACGATGAGCCCCAAAAGCCATGGGGCGGGACGGGGGCGTATGTTCCATCCCCAATACAATAACAGCATGATCAATATTGCCAGCCCTAGTGCGCTCCAAAGCACCCCTGCCCAATGGAGCGGTATCAGGCTGATCGGGAATAATATAATTGCCGTATAAGCCGGGTCATAAAAGGTGTAGGCTACTTCTCCTTCGGCTCTGGGTCTGCCGTAGATATCAAAATCAGACCGCGCGGTAACTTCGTCTGTGTAGGGGGATTGTCCCTGCCAAAATGCGCGTGCGGCTTCCCACCGCAGATAAATATCAAACCCAAGCGGAAAGCCGCGTTGTGCAACTATTTTGCTTCCAAATGCTAAAAATAAAGAACTGAGAAGATAAATAAAGAGAAAGATTATTACAGTTTGAGTTACCTTTTTATCCCTGAGCATTGCGTTTGTAGACCTCTTCTTTTCTGGTTTTGTATTCGTATCGCAATAACAGCACAGCTAAAAATTCCCCTACCGAAAGTTGATTTCCCATATATAAACGAATGCAGGTTCTTTGTTATTTATTTCTAATAGTTCAATACGCAGGATCCGGGCGGTTAGCGGAGCGGGAAGTTCAAAGGTCAGTTTGGGATTGCTGATCGACCCCTGTCCTTTAAAGTTATATGCCACCGGTTCGGACCCTTCCCGGGCATACCCTGTCAGTGTGATGGATACTTTCGCAGAGCCGGTCACGATCGAAAACCCATTGATGGTATGGGGGGAGGGATAGGTCAATTCCACGACGAACGGGTTTGCCTCGGCTGTATTGGCATAAGACAGGGGATCGCCGTCGAAGAGATTGTCAATGGGTCTATCGTCGTCTAATTTTGAATAACGCAGTTTCACTTCCTCTCCGGCGATGGTCAGGCGGGATTCTTGCAATACCCGCCGCGCCGATTCTTCCGCGGCGAGGATGTCGTCGATATTCGCTGAGTATCGCAGCCGGACAAAATAGAACCCAGGGTTTCCATCCGGATAGGGAACGGTCTTTTCCACCTGCACATTTGTAAATTTCGGGCTTCCAACCACCTGGTGATATTCCTCGGGGGTCATGACAAACAGCATGGAATCATCCAATGGTATTTTTTCATTCATATGCGCATGAATGCTCCACAGCCCGATGGGGGAGGGTTTGCCGAAGAAAAAGAAAAGTAGTGTGTCTGTCCCGTTTGCCCAATCTGGGGAAAGGAATATCTTTGTGTCGGGATGTTCCTGTTGGTATTCATTGATAACGCTGAATATCTGAAACCCGCCATATTGCATTCCGCCCAGCCCGTAATCTGTATACCAGGTCGGTCCGTTTTGCAGCGCGTCATTCAACATCCAGATATTCGTACTGGTTAAGATGATAAATGAAACAACCGCAAGGATGGATTGTCTTGAATTCGAAAGAAGGGACGATTTTATCTTTTGGATGTTTCCCAACCGCCTGGCAAGATACGCGTCCAAGCCGGAAACTTGTATCGAAAGAATAATTACGATTCCCCAAAGCACAACGCGGTCAATAAGCATTTCGGGCAGGGATGCGAGCACGCCTCCAGCTATGAAAAGTGACAGGCTTGCTGCGACCCGCTTCCGGTCCGGACCAGAGCCGGAGTCAAGTTTCTCTAACCTGCTGCGCGGATCGAGGATCCAGTTTGTAACGATCTCGAATCCCAATGCCGTCAGGATGCTTGCAGGGATAACAAATGACAGGGCGCGCGTAATACCTGTACCTGCAAATGCCGCTGCAAACGGAGATGCAAGCATTACGATCAAGACGGCGCGATTTGCCGGATGACGCAGATTGCGCAAAATAGATGCAAACCCCACAACTGCGAACGGCAGTGTGGCAAGCATGATATGACCATAGCCTTTCATCAAGTGCCGGGGAAGATCGCGGATGTTGGGGATATACCAATACGATGGGCTCAGCTCAATTGCATATTCCGACATGTAGCGGCTTAGTTTCTCAAGGAATGGGGTATTTGCCATCCAATATGAGCCCAGCGTGTTCAGATGCATGAAGGGAACGTAGGGGTTATAGAAGAAAAAGCGGAGATAAGGCAGGCTTAGTAGGAAAGCCAGTGCCATTCCGCGGTACACGGTGCGGCGATTCTGTCGGTGATATCCCCAATCGGAAAGCGTCAGGGCGATCACGGTCACTGGGACAATGAGTTGAGCCGGACTGTATGTATAAAATGCGCAAGCCGCGAGAAAAAGGGCAATGAACAAATAACGCGGGGAACGGTATCGGTAAAAGAGATAAGCGCATAAAGCCCCCGAATAGAACGCGACAAATTCCGCCGTCTCGAATGCTGTTCTGGAGTGCAGGAACCAGGCGGGAGTGATCGAGAGGAATAACGTCCCAACCCACCAGTGTTTCAGTTTGTAAATCTCACGCAGAACGAGCCCAAGCGATATTGCCGCGATCAATGTGACGAGAACAGACGTCATGCGCGTGATCACAGCGGATTTGCCAAACAATAGGTAGGGCAGCCACTGCAGGTAGACACTTAACCCCAGGTTTTGGTACAAACCGTTGGGGAAATACGCCGGCAGCAAAACATCGTCCAGGCGGTAGTTGTTTTCCACCAGGGTTGCAATGGACAAAGTCTGGTTCGCTTCATCGGTAAAAAAATAGATGGGGAAACGATCCAACCCGATCAGGCGTGTGGCAAGGTATACAACCAGCGCGCCAAAAAATAACCAGGTCGGCAGGTCAAATCTACCCCAAAAGGTGGATGAACCCTTTTGCTTTTCTAGCATATTTGCAGTATGAGCATTTTACCAGTGCCAGGTTTACTCAATCGAGCTTATTTCTTGCAAGAGTATGTATCTTTGTTTGCTGAATTGTATCCCTCTATTGACCATACACGGGTTTGATTGCGCCCCTGCTGTTTGGATAAATACAGTGCCTGATCGGCATGCTCAAGTAATGTGTCTATGGAAGTCATCCCATGCGAACCGGAAATGCCGGCGATCCCGATGCTAATTGTCACGAAAATATTGGTTTCAAGGTTTGGAACTGGATTCCCTGCCAGGAACTTGTGCAGGCGTTCTGCCATATTAATCGCCTGCTCTTCATTCGTGTTCGGCATGAAAATTACAAATTCATCCCCTCCAAACCGTGCGGCAACATCGGATGCCCGCGTAACACACCGGATGCTGTTTGCGAGGTGCTGCAACGCCAGATCACCCTTCAAGTGACCATGCGTGTCGTTGACCATTTTGAAATAGTCGAGGTCGAGAAGCATGAATGTAACGGGATGCCCATAACGTGCGGATTCGGCGATGAGCACATTAACGATACCGAAGAAATATCGGCGGTTATAGAGTCCGGTCAGTGAATCGGTTGAGAGCAATTCCCTCGTGGCTTTTTCCGCTTTTTTTCGTTCGGAAATATCGCGCAGTAATCCAATGATGTAGTGGTTGGATAATAATTTCCCCGTGATCTCAACAGGAATCCGTGAGCCGTCCTTGCGGATGAACGCGCTTTCAACGGTAACCAGTTGGTCCTTGTCAAGCCGCGCCAATTCCCTTTGAATGTGGTCAATTTCATCGGCGGGATGGAACTTCATCACAGGCTGACCGCGTAATTCATCCAGTGGGTAGCCCATGATCTCGCAGCCGCGAGGATTCGCTTCCAGAATCACACCCTGTTCGTCGATCAGAAAGATGCCGTCGCCCGCCTGCATGAAGATGGTCTGGTAAAACTCATCAGAAAGGATATTCGGTATATCAGACTTTTTTTGTGGTGTGTTCATTACTATTCCCAAAACCTTTGGGGTTTTTATGATACCAGTATTTCCCCAGACGGATGTTTGCAAAAATGAGATTTCATGGTGTATGTAAGCGACGTACGTGCTGCTCACGGATTAAACAGAAAAGGGGCGGATGCGAGACCCGCCCCACCTGACAGCCAGGGTGAATTTTGCTTTAGGGAGTTCCTACCAGTTCGATCGCATCCACTTCACCCCAATAGTTCGCTGCCGATTGGTCCAAAGAGACTCTTACGGCGGTCACTTTATAGTCGATACCTGCCACATCGACGGTGAAAACCCGCGGACATTGACTTTCCACATGTGCTTCTCCCTGCCAAACGGTTTGCAGGTTTCCGCTTTCGTCGCGTACCTCCACGGTTACCACCTGACCCGGATAGTAGGTCTCATAAATATTGATCTGAGTGGGCGCTACCGGTGTGTCGTACCCAACCTCAAGCCATTCGATGCCATCGGTGTATGTTAGTGAAGCCCAGGCATTGACCGAGTCGGTGCATTCGGTGGTATTAGGCGCGCCTGTCGCCTGTTTGGCGGACCAGCCATCGGTTCCGTATTCTGAACTGGCGGAAGCGGTCGATGCCCATTGGCGGATCGGCTCTATGACGCTGTTGGCGCTGCTTTCCTCATTAACTTCCCCGCCAGAAAGTACGCTGCACGCCAGCAGGAACATGATCAAGATCGGGCTTGCCACCATGAAGAGTCTTTTGTTGTTCATTAAGTTTCTCCTGAAATATACATAAAGGACAAAAAGAGTTATTCACCCCGGCACTCCACCGGTAAGGCTGCCAGTTCAATATTCTACCAATTCTGACCCCCCAAATCATAATATTTCTATAGTGATTTTGTACCAGTATCAGCCCTTCCTGATGGCTCGATATTTTACCGATGTCACGCGGATCTGTAACTTTTTTCGGTTCAGGGGATAATATCTGTGAAATCGCATGGTCACCAACTTTCACGAACTCTACCAGTTGTATGCGCAGGATGTTTATCGCTTCGCCTACTGGCTTTGCGGGGATGCGCAGGATGCGGAGGACATCACCTCCGAGACCTTCGTGCGCGCCCTGACTGCCAGCGGAGAGATCAAGTCCGAAACCGTCAAAGGCTACCTTCTGACGATTGCGAGAAACCTGGCTTACAAAGGGTCGAACCGCGCGAAGCGTTATGTCCCATTGAGCAGGGAAATGCTATCGCATCAACCCGGACCTCATGATCTGGTCGAACAATCCATGAGTTTGCAGGCTGCAATGCGATTCATCCAAACCCTGCCTGAAGCGGACCGTACCGCATTGGTATTGAGATTGCAGAACGAACTATCTTATGAAGAGATCGCCAGTATTTTGAATATTTCACTGGCTGCTGCGAAAGTCAAAGTCCATCGTGCTCGCCTGAAATTGACCGAATATATGCGCGGACAAGAGGAGTCTTAATTATGAAGATCACACGTGATGTTATTACCGACCTGTTACCTGTTTATCTATCTGGTGAAGCCAGCGCAGATACCCGTACGTTAATAGAGGAATTTCTTACAGAAAATCCTGAATTTGCCGAACTCATTGCAGAGCAGGGCAAGCCGCTGGAGAAAACCAATATCAATTTACCAAAGGAAAATGAAATGAAAACACTTGAAAACACAAAATCCCTGTTGAGAAAACGCTCGCTTTATCTTGCCTTCGCCATCTTCTTTAGCCTGTTTACCGTCTCATTCAAGTTTGGCGCAGGCGAAGCCCAATGGATGTGGGCGGACTCTCCGATTGTGGCGGTTGTATGCCTGATTGTCGGTGTAGTAATGTGGGTCGGGTATACGCGGACAAACCGCGGGCTGAATGGTTCGGGGCTGTAAAACGCAGGGGATACGAAACGTCACCTCTTGTTGGAATTAAACAAAAAGGGCAGGGCTCTTCGCAGCCCTGCCCTTGCAAGTCAAGAAGTATTTCAACGGTAACAAACCACCCGATTTCTGCCGTCCCTCTTTGCTTCATACAATGCCTGGTCTGCCTGCGAGATTAATTCATCGATGGTTTTCGCGGAGGTCAATTCTTTTCCAGCCACTCCAAAACTGCCAGAAATCTGGAATGTATCTTCATCATTATGCACAGGCATGAATTCTATGAGTTTTCGCAGACGCTCCGCAGTGGTTGCTGCGCCGTTGATGTCTGTTTCACTTAACAAAAGTACGAATTCCTCCCCGCCATACCGGGCTGCTATATCTGATTCCCGCTGTTCTCTGCGTAATAAATTACCGATGCTTATCAACGCCTGGTCCCCGGCACGATGTCCGTATTTGTCATTGACCTCTTTGAATAGATCGAGATCAAACAGAATCAGGGACAGAGGTCTGTTATACCGGATTGATTTTGCCAGTTCTTTTTCGGTTAGCTCAAAAAAATAGCCGCGATTGAACAACCCTGTCAGGGCGTCTGTTCTGGCGAGCCGCTGCAACTCATCCTGTATGATTTTGTGTTCGGTATTGTCGCGGAAAATGATGAGCCGACCGACCACGTTGGCATTGTCATTTAATAGGGGAGAGATGAGAACGTCAAAGTAACGCTGGGGCGTGCCGCCAACTTCCAGTTCGAAGCGTACTTCCTTATCGGGTGGTTGATCGAGGATGGATGGCGGAAAATGCAATAATGTCTCTATTCGCCTGCCTAGCAGTTTATTAGATGGGTGTCCCATCATTTTTGCCGCCGATGGGTTCATGTCCACGATCCGCCCTTGCGAATCCAACACGATCATCCCGTCTCTTAAACTGTCGATTAGTTTTTCACGGGCAATGGGTACGATATCCAGGAATTTCTGACCATATAGCGCCCATAGGAACAATGCGCCTATCACTGAGAAGGCGACGCTTGTCCAATCCACCCCTTCCACGCCAAAACTTAAGTTGTAGGCAATATTTGTTCCCTCGGCAAATAAAATGGAAGCAAGAAGGATTTGCCCCTGTCTTCTCGAAAATACAGATCCCTTGAAAGATGCAATTGCAAGGCTGATAATAATGATCACGGTCAATAAGTGGCTGGATACAAAGATCCACTCATATGCGGGACCATGCACAAAAACAACAACATTATCGGCTTTTTGAATGAATCCCCGCCACACCAGTCCGTGCAGACTGTTCGTTGTGACCCATAGAGTATTGGTAACAGGCACGAAAATAAAAAAGGCTTTTGCCCACTTCTTTTCCAATATCCAGTCATATCCCGCAAAAGACATTGCAAACATTGCAAAGAAGGGATGGGCGCTCATATATCCCCAGCCTTCCAGCGTGGCAAAGAGGATCTTCAGGTTCAATGATGTAGCCGCATAGTCGAGCGAGGACATGAGCGTCCAGAATGTGACCCCCGTCATGCCGAGCGCAAAGTACAGACCATATCGGGTGGTTTTCCGATGCCAACTGACGGCGGTGACGACAATATTTACCGCCGTGGAGATCAGCACCGCAATAACGATGGGGGTGATGGTGAACATTCTACAGAGAGTCTATACGAATTTATAGTGAAAGGCAAACTGTGTGTTTCTTGCAGGTAGAAATAAAAAGGGCAACATCTTGTTGCCCCTGTGGGAGTTTATTTCTTCATTATTTGATATTTTACCCGATATGTATTTTCGCGACCGAGTTGCCGTCTATTGTTCAGCCTGCATTTGGCGGATGAAAAGAAAGCCTGTGACAATAATAATGATATGGATCACGATGAAAACGGCATAACTGGAAACCGCATACCCGCGCGTGATCCATATGGCGTCGGCTACGATGCCGCGAAAGACTTCCGCCCAGATGATGACCCAAGCCATGATCTGATTCTTCATTGGGTCTCGTGAGGCAACCCAAGACATCGCGCCCAGCACGCCCAGCTCAAAGACGAAGACCATCCACGCGTCGGTGAAGGTACGAACGGCGGATGCGTCAGAACCAAACGGGGCAGGCAATGTATCAGAGAACATTTGCCCATTTGTGAAGAATAGGTTGAAGAGGTTCATGGCTGTCAGGAGCAGGTAAAACGTACCGATCACGCGAAACCACCATCTTAATTTGTTCATTTTGAAGTCTCCTTTTTGATCGTTGAGCTAAAAATTAGAAACACAGTGGGTTATAAAAAGTGACAGTCACCTTTGCGAAGCACCCCGCAGCGTAGCGGAGTGGATGTGGTGACTGTCACTTCTGTTTACCGTAGGGGCGATGTTTCGTCGCCCTTGGTGGTGTGATGAAACAAAAAAGGGCGGGGGGACCCCGCCTCTACGGACGTTTATCGTTTCAGCGTTCGGTATTTGACTCTGTACGGAGTTAGATCCTTGCCGAATTTCTCGATCATCATTGTTTCGTAATCAAACGTAGGGGCGACGTCTCGTCGCCCTTGATGTTGGGATGAAACAAAAAGGGCAGGGAGACCCTGCCCCTACGGGACATATGTCATTCTGAGGGAGCGTTCTTCGCGACCGAAGAATCTCTACCACGATGTAAGAGACCCTTCGCCAGCCCCTTCACTTCGTTCTGGGCTTCGGCTCAGGGTGACATGATTCGCATTATCTCTTCAACGTTCTGTACTTCACCCGATGCGGGGTGAGGTCTTTTCCGAATTTTTCGATCATCATGGTTTCGTAATCGGACCAGTTGCCGAGGTACATTTTGGTGATGGAGTCGCCTTCGAAGACGATGAGGTGAGTGCAGATGCGGTCGAGGAACCAGCGGTCGTGGCTGACGACGAGGGCGACGCCTGCAAATTCTTCGATGGCTTCTTCGAGGGCGCGCAGGGTGTTGACGTCGAGGTCGTTGGTCGGTTCATCGAGCAGGATGACGTTCGCGCCCTCGGTCAATGTCTTTGCAAGATGAACACGGTTGCGTTCACCGCCTGAGAGGATGCCGACTTTCTTTTGTTGGTCGGAGCCTGCAAAGTTGAACGAGGAGCAATATCCACGCGCGTTGATCTTACGCTTGCCGAGTTCCAACGTGTCAGCGCCTTGTGAGATTTCTTCGTAGACAGTTTTTTCTGGATCAAGCGTTCTTGATTGATCGACATACGCCAGCTTGACGGTCTCGCCGATCTTGACGGAGCCGCTGTCGGGTTTTTCCTGTCCGATGATCATTTTGAGCAGGGTGGTCTTGCCTGCGCCGTTCGGACCCACTATCCCGATGATGGAGCCTGGGGGAACGGTGGCAGAAAACTCGTCAAGAATGAGGCGGTCGCCGTAACTCTTGGTCACTTTGTCAAATTCGAAGACAACGTCACCGAGGCGCGGACCAGGCGGGATGTAGATATCCAGTTCTTCGCGGCGGGCTTCGGCTTCTTGATTGAGCAATTTTTCATAGGCGCTGACGCGGGCTTGTCCCTTGGCTTGACGCGCTTTGGCGCCCATGCGAATCCATTCGAGTTCGCGTTCGAGAGTCTTCTGGCGTTTCGATTCGGCTTTCTCTTCGAGGCGGATGCGTTCCTGTTTTTGTTCGAGCCACGAGGAGTAGTTGCCCTTGTAGGGGATGCCGTAGCCGCGGTCGAGTTCGAGGATCCAGCCTGCCACGTTGTCGAGGAAGTAGCGGTCGTGGGTGACGGCGATGACGGTGCCTTTGTAGTCGCGCAGGTGATGTTCGAGCCACGCCACGGACTCGGCGTCGAGGTGGTTGGTGGGTTCGTCGAGCAGGAGCACATCGGGTTCGGTGAGCAGGAGTCGGGTGAGGGCGACGCGGCGCTTTTCTCCGCCTGAGCAGACCTTGATGGGCGTATCCGACGGCGGGCAGCGCAGGGCTTCCATCGCCACTTCGAGATGCGAGTCGAGATTCCAGGCGTCGTGCTTGTCGAGTTGTTCCTGCAACTTGGCTTGCTCGGCAACGAGGGCGTCGAAGTCGGCGTCGGGTTCGGCGAACTTGGCGTTGACCTCATCGAAGCGCGCCAGCATTTCGACGATGGGCTGCACCGCCTCTTTGACAACTTCGATGACTGTTTTTGTTTCATCGAGTTTTGGTTCCTGCTCGAGCAGTCCGTAGGTGTAGCCTTTGGCTTGCGAGATTTCGCCGATGTAGTCTTTATCCACGCCCGCCATGATGCGCAGCAGGGTGGATTTGCCCGCGCCGTTGAGACCGAGCACGCCGATCTTTGCGCCGAGGTAGAAGCCGAGCGAGATGTCGCGCAGAATTTGTTTGTTGGGCGGGACGATGCGTCCCACTTTGTTCATGGAGTAGATGACTTGTGTGGTTTCGTTTGACATGGTGGCGGTATTTTACCCGATGATTGTTTTTGGGATGAAAAACTTCCGTTTCTTTCTACGCGGGAGGTTGTTCGCTGTTTCGAGGGAGGATTACTCTCTTTTCAGGTATACCTTAATGATGAATGGATTTGATAAATTCAAGAACCTCTTCACCTGTTGAGTATTCGAGCAAGTACCAATTATCTGCTTTGATTTGAAAAAAGACCGCGTCTAGTTTTATACCTTTTTTGTAAACGCCCACCACTGTCTTTCCCAGTTGAATTGCATTGTGCGCAATGTAGCCCATATCTGTTGACTGGTTTGATAATTCAAGTATTATATTTTTTGAATCATGTAGTGCTTGGGTAACATATTCATTTGTTATAGATTCTTCAAGGTCGTCCAAACAAACAACCCTTGTGTTGAACAAGTTAAGAGTTGGCGTTCCAAAAATATTGCCTTCTTTTTGAGGGCAAATAAACAAATTCGTCATTGTCAATCCTCCAAACCGACAAACTGAGATAAAAAGTCTTTCTCATCCTGCGAAAGAGAGATCCAATCAAGGTTCTTGTATTTACGAAGGAAGAACTCAATACCAGCAAGTTTCAAATCGCTTTCAGGAATATTTTCTATATGCCTTGTAATGATGGACATTGATTCTCCTCTTATATATAAACTGTAAACCCACAGCATTTGACCAAAGACTTCCAGTAACGGATCAGATATCGCCTCAAATTCTTTTATATTTGAACTTATTTTTCCTTTTCTCATGAGCTCTTCTATCTGAAATAATTTTGTTAACTCGTTATCGAAATCTTGAAAGCAGGTCGAAAATTTTGGGCTACTAAATCCATAATCGTATACGGATTTGAACTCTCTGGCAGAAATAATCTTTTCCGCTGACGCAAAATGCCTCTCATAGTAATGCAATGAACCAACAAAAAACGATGTTTTACCAATTTGTGTCCCTAGCCAAAAAGCCAAAGCTTCCTGCAAAAAACTCCATTCGAAGGTATTAATCCCAGAAAATCCCCAAAACAAGTCATTGCTTCGAATTGCAATATTTAAATTCAGATTATTATCTCTAACAATGAAATTCAGCCAATTGTTACAAGGGATATCTTTGCTTGGCAAAAAATCCGAAATCGGATCAAACAAAGACAATACCGCCCTTCTGGTGTAAGGGTCTGCTCTTAGCAATTCATAAACTTGAGCGAGTTGGTCTACTTGATCATGCCAATTCCTCATTCTAGGTCCATATCCTGCTCGCCATACCTTCCCATCATCAGAAAATTCAAAAGCCCGAGGTAAGTAGAAGCTCAAGAATTCAATATCATTACGTCCACTCATTACCCAAAGAGTTTCGGCTATTGTGGCAAAAATATTATTATTTCTATATGGAAGAATAAGAACTCTTTCAATCGGATTAGAAACTGAAATTGAAACTGAAGTTATTTCTTTGGTATTTCCGCCCCTGCTCATGACCATTTCTCCCTCTTGGCTTAGCTTTACAAGGAGGTCAATAAATGCAAATGTTGAATTTCTGTATTGTAGATAATCATTTGCCTTCATAATGTTTAAATCTTTTTTCGTTTATCTCCAATTTTCTGATAAATTCCTTTTCTAAATCAACATCAAGCTGGTTACATATTTTTATGAGATAAATAAAAACATCCGCCAATTCTTCTGCTATATCTTGTCTCATGGTTAATAATGTAAGCTCTTTGTCACCGCGCACTATTTTCTTTGTAATATTCGAAACTTCCCCCACCTCTCCAATCAAACAAACCAGCAAATGTTCTAGGACATGAATGTTTTCATCCGAAATTTTTTCAAAGAAAGGGATTTTTCCTTGATGCTGTAAGTCAAATTCTTTTTGAAGATCCATAATTTCTCGGATTTGCATGTTACAACCTTTCTAGTGCTTCACTTATATGTTTGCGAACTGTGTCTTCCAAAGACTGAATTAGGTCACCGTGAGAAGCCTTTGTTCTTATTTCTCGCAACTCATTCAATGCCTGTAATGCTCTACCCACTGAACGAACAAAAGCGTCTTGATAGGCATCAGGATTCTTTTCTTGATTTGAAACTAGGGCATTGTAAAGCTCTTCCATTCCTGCTGTTTCAATAACTGACGAATCGTTGAATTTGGATTGCAATAATTCTCGAATTCTTTCTTTTTGACCATTAAAGACACAAACTGCAATAGTTCCCCTAGGTTGTCTGTCGATTTCTGCTCTAACTAGGGTATCAAAATTTGGTTTGTAATATGCCTTAAAGGCATGCAAGCAAAAGAATAGTCTATTTATGGATGGTATTGCTCTGCGAATTTGCTGAGACATCAAACATACTTCAGTTAAATTTATCGGCAGAAACTGAGACACCTCAAGTGCTCTAAAATAAACCGTACAATACAAATCTTTTTCATCGAGACTAAATTGTGTTACAAAAAAAGACGGAATAGGGAAGTCTTCACTTTTGATAATGTCTTTCATGTTGATAAGGCTTAATAAGGCACGTTTACTGTCTGGTTTTTCTTTTAATTGATCGATAATATATTGAATTCCATCGCCATACTTGTGAATATAACTACCATGATTAATGTGTAATGATTCGGGCTTTGTGGGAGCTTGCCAAAGGCGTGCTTTTTCAAGAAACAATCCTTCAAATGGATTGTCTATTAAGTCAATCGAAAAACATGATTTTATTATTAGATTAATTACTTCGTCTTTCCCTTTGCACTCTCCTACCGCAATGTCTACTATCTCTTTTAGATTTTTGATCTGTTGGTATGTCATAGGACATCCTTGAGTTTTTGTAATATTTCATCATGAAGGGATGACTGAGACTGCGTTCCATCTAAAGTGTAAATCAATGCCGTTTTTTCATATTCATCTATCGCATTTAGATAGTTTTTTCTAACCGACTCAAGTTTTACTAGATTTTCATATTTTTCAGGGACTGCACGCGTTGAGTTGATTCTCTGTATACAGATATCGGGTGGGCAGTCAATAAAAAATGTTATATCTGCTGGTGGAAAATCCTTATTTAGGCGTCTGACTAATTCGACATCATCATCATCATTACAATGGTAAGCGAATGAAGAGAGAAAATACCTTGTTGAAATAACCATTGCGCCCTTATCAAGATGTTCAAAAACGCCATTCACACTGTTATAAAGATGATCAAAACGATCTGCGGCAAACAAGTATGCTAACTGCTTGTCATCGTTATCTATGTTTTTTGAAAAAAAAAGCCTATGAGTCATCGCCAGCTTTATCAAATTACCTACGGGACCGTGCGTTGGTTCAGATGTTAAGAATGCTTCACGCCCATCATTAATCAATGCCTCCTGCAATAACCGCGCTTGAGTTGATGTGCCAGAACCATCGAGACCTTCGAATACGATAAATTTTCCACGCTGTGTTTGATGTTTGGACGCCATAACTTGATTCTTGCTCCTGTTTGGTATTTTCTACTTGATCTTTTGAATAAATTCAGACATTGTTTGCCTATAGTTGAATCTTTGAAGTGTATTTGAAAACTCATCTACAAGTGCATCTATAAAGTTTTGAAAGGCATAGCCTGCAACCTTTTTGGGGTTCAATTCAATCTCCAATTCAGCCAATTGATTACTCTGAATTTGAGAACCACGATATTCAAGATGTTCGATTGCGATTCTCCTTAATTGATCTTGTGGTAATTCATTTACATCTTTTTCGATTACCCGATAGACTTTATCTAGGGTTTGCGTAAGACTATCCTCTGACGCCAAATCCCATACTGAAACTTGAGAAACATACTGGGCACCAAATGCATTTAAACCAAGCATAATCTACCTTCTTTCAGAAAAACTATTTAGTTTTTTTCTCACATCTTCCGCTCTCCTATGATAAGTAAAAGCAGATGACCCAGAGAATATTATCATTATGACAAATACAGATCCGATAATTAGCGAATATTTGTTTACGGTAAAACTCTCAGCAGTTACCCAATTAATAACCATTCCAAGAACTGATCCAATAAATACCCATAGTATGTTCTGCCATTTGATTTCATCAGATCTATGTTCTTCTAGTCGATAAACCAAGTCAATAGGCACTAGCCCAATGGCTAAATTTTCTCTTGCAGGGATGTATATTGGAGCAGTGTTTCCTACTGCATCAAGTAATTCTTTCTCTGGAATTGGCAATTTTCTCTCACGACTACCAATATCGCTGACACTGGTAATAATTCTAAGACTGTCGTTTTCTTTTAGTGTCAGATTTTCTAATTTAGTTTGGTCTCCAATAATTTCGCCTGTTGATTCAAGGATTACTGAATATTGAATCTGTCTGTTTTCATTTGTAGCACTTGGCAAATTAAGTTTTGTGGCAATAGCAGGCATTAATCTTTCCAAAGGAACATCAATTGGTAAGCTCAACGCAACTGTTTGGCTTGGCTTATCTTGATATGGGGGCAATATGATTTTTACGTCCGCTTTGTCTTTATACATGTTTTTGCTCCGCTTCAAACCATTTCTTAAGCCTATTATATACTGCTTACATCCAGAAGGCAGAGTATATTTGGGCTGATTTTCATTGCGTTAGATACCTGTTGGAACATAGACAGAAGGTCAAACCAAACGGGAAAGGGGAGGGA
>JACKAV010000008.1 GCA_020634895.1 Anaerolineales bacterium
TTCAGGTCTTTAGAAAAATAGTCGGGCAGATATACCGTGTTGGGTTGATATTTTCTCTGCAGCCAGACTGCCGCACTATAATAACATTGCAAAGTTAACTTTGCCGAAGTCTCAAGATTCTTTGAAATATTACGAACGTGTGATGCATATTCAGGATGTTCGAGAAACAGGGGGATGAGTGAAAGACGCAGGCGGGCTTCATCACTTTGTGCCAATGCAGCGATTAAACGTGCAGGGTGTCTATGCAGGGACTCGTTGGTGTCCTTACCACCCAGGATGAAATTTACTCCCAGTGCATGGAGAGCGCCAGTTAACTGATCACCTGTGCTTGTTGTGGCGTGTTTCATACATATGAATTATATCTTGTCTGGTGATGTGTCTGGATTTTAATAATTTTATACTTTGGAGATGCGGTTTTAATATCTGTACATCCTTAAATTTCACTACTTGAATAAATTTTATTTTGTGCTATAACATTTGAGACGATTATTTAATTGTCATAAAACTAAAGGCTCTTTTAAACCAAAAACCGTAGGTTAAGCTTGAAGTTGGCAGCCGTAGATCTTAAGTCTGTGGTCGAAGATTGACCCTCATAACCCGAAGGTCGCAGGTTCAAGTCCTGCCCCCGCTACTTTCGACCAGATTTATTAATCTGGTCGACCTCTTTTAACGGCTTTTTCTCAATTCCGAGAGCAGATTTTCAAGGACTTTTATAGCTTCTGCCTTGTCGCTTGACTTCCCTTTTTTGTTCAAATTGCCAATTCGGTTTTTGACTTCATCATCCCGCAGAACCGAATAAAAGGTGTCCGTAATTTCCATATTCGAGTGCATCACGTTTGTACTGATTGCTTTGAAGTCCGCGATACTTTCCGCGTGTTCCAGTCCATAATGCACGTGTCCATGCCTGAATTTGTGCGGAGAGTGATAAGGTAAATTTTCTTGCGCCATCCACTCTTTGAAATTTTTACGCGCTTTTGCGTCTCGATATTCCCCCACTTCCAAAGCGTTTGGATCTATCAAGCTTGTGTCAGGTGAAAGCGGAGCAAACCAAAAGCCGTTACTAGGTAATATTGCCCTTACTTCATCATCCCATTTTTGAACAACCTTTAGCAATTCGGGAATGTCCAGCAGGAAGGTTTTAGCCGCCTTACTGTTTTTTGTTCTCACGCCCAAGCTGGGGTACTGATAAATGCAGAGATTAGGAATATCAACGGCTTGGAGGGGTAAAGAAACAAAAGCCTTTATTCTCATGCCCGACAGGTAGAGAAAGACCAGTGCCGCCCGCGTTCGTCGTTCTAAAACAGAATGTGCTGGACGTGCTGCGATTGCTAAAATTTCTTGGATGGTAACGTAATCCTTATTTTTGGGTGTATCAGATAAGCGTTTTGTTTTGAGTGTTTTACCCATGATTGCTTAATGTTTTTGTACCCTGTTTCGTTATCAGCCAGCCAAGTAAAAAACATGCGAGCCGTAGCAAGTGCCTTTTTTATATACCCCGCAGATAACCGCCCCTCTTCGCCATCCATACGGCTTGAAAGCAAATATTGAGGGTAAGACGGTCTAATTGTTGGAGCCTGACGAAATGACACCTCTTGCGCCCATTCCAAAAGATAACGCATGTGAATGTCCTGTATCTTCATCGAACCTTTAGAAAGCAAATCCACACTTTCCCGATACGCTAGGAATTTTCTTGCCAACCGCCAATTTGTTTTATTTATCATTGGCAACCCTGCCTTTACTTGAAATGATTTTTGTCAGCTTGCGACCACAGACAGGGCAAACGCTCAAAAGATAAACAAGGTCTTGTTTTTGCTTTTGTTCAGGGTCGATAATCTTGACCGCCTTTTTACAGGTCTTGCAAAATGTTTCATCATCGGCAAGGGTAAGTTTTGCGTAGGTCTTTTCATACCAATTCAAAAACGCCCTGCCATTTATCGAAACATAGTTTTTATTGTTGCGTTCATGCGGGCAACCCAAAGGCAAGTAGCCCCTGTAAATTACGTCCGTGCTTATCCCGATTTCATCCGCTAATTCTTTGGGAGAGTACATCATGTCAAACAGACGTTTAGCCTTGTAGCGTTGCCTGCCATTCAAACGACCTTTGAGAATAATTGTCATAATTTGCCTTGTCTGTTTCGGGTGCTTCGGGCGGACAGCTCGCGCCTGCGCTCGCATCTGCCGCCCGAAGCGTTACCCTATACAGTAACAAAGTATCAAGCTGTTACATTTTGGCGTTTCTTGCGTTCCCTGTGTGCCGCCTGTTTGCAAGCGTTTGAACAATAGCGAGACCGTGCAGACGCTTGATATTTTTCACCACACCGAGAGCAGACCCGAACAGCTTTGACTTTGACCTTTGTTACTTCTTTCCGAAAAAATTGTCACCCTCTACAGGAGTATTGCCGATGTTCGCCATGTGCTGGACACGTTTTTTATTGACCCAATCAGCCGCCACGACAGGAGCGATTTCCGCCGCGAGTGTATCCGCTTGATTGGTAATTTGTGCCAGTGTCGCCGTCTCGATTTTGTCGTCTGCTTCTTCTTCGGCTTGCGCCCGAAGTGCTTCTGGTGACATAAGATGACTTGCCACCGTTGCCGCGATATTGAGACCGATAACGCCAGAGAGACCAAGCACCGCCCAGTAAATTTCATCCGCTGTCATGGTGATCGTCATTCCGTTTTGCCCTGTGTTGTATAGCGTGTCCATCGTGAACATGGTAATAACGCCGAGAAGGTCAACAACGACCATGCCGAAAGCTATCGGACGTTGCCAGCCTTTAGAGCCGTGCAGGTAGGCGAGTGTCCACGCGATGAGACCGCCATCCAGAGCCGCGAGACCGAACCAAGCAAGAATTTGTTTATCAGGGGGAAGCGTGAGAGAAATAAAATCGAGTGAACGAGTAGCCGAGTAAACCAAGAGCAGACCCGCCAATATTGTTGCAGAAATTTGACCTAACTTTTTGAACATTTTGACCTCGCTTATTTGATAGAATTGCAACGCCGTGATGTTGCTTGTTTCGATTGACCTCGCTTACAAGTAATGTCACGGCATTACTTGTTTACCTGTGCTAGGGTAGGGGAGCGCACATCATCACCTCTTTTTTATTATTATTTTCTTTACAATATCAACAGGCAAAGCGGTAGCATCAAGGCGAAGCCAGTACCGCTTTGCCTGTTTTGATTTAGCTACTCTCCCAAACGGGGCGCACCCCTGCGAGGGAACCCCGCGCCCCTACTTTGAGGGAGAGAAAGTTACTAATAACGTTTATTCAATTCGTTTCGCCTAAGCATTTTGCCGTAGGTTCATCACGTCAGCCACCGAGAAAAGGTTAGAGGTTCAAATAAGATACAGGTAAGGCGGCTTCTGCGAGACCCTCTTGATAACGGAGTGCGAGGTCAACTCCGACAGCCGCCCGAAAGGTTACAGGTTTAAAAAAGGATACAGGTAAGGCGACTTTGTGAATAGTTATTCAGAACAGCCTAAGCCATGTACCACAATGGCTTGAAAGCTGGTTCTTTATCAACGGATGCGCGGTACAAAACCAAATCACCGCCTTTTGTTACGTACTTACTCATGTAATGGGAAACGCCGTTCAAATCCGCGACAGGCTTTATCTTGATAATGCCCGCCATCATGCGCCAGAGCCGGTTAGCAAACTCCCAATTTGTGCGCTTGTCCACCAGAGCGTGCATGTGAAGCACGCCGCGTTTTTGATACTCAAAAGCGAGAGCATACGAGAAATAACAATGCCCGACAATTCTTGTATAGTGATTGCCGTACAGGTCACGATTGAGTGATTGAACGAGCCGCCGCCAAAGGAACTCAGCTTCGGACCGGGTGACATCATGCGTTCTATCCGCTTCTGCAAAGGTAAGAGACCAAAACGACAACCAAGGGGCAAACCCCGCGACATACTCAGACCATGCATTTTGTAATTCGCTCATTGAGAATTCTCCAAAAGGTTTTGACCTTGTACTCTTTTCCCTGTGCGCTTATGATTACTATAGGAGAAAAGCCAAACTTTATTTCGTATTGGTAATTATACGAAATAAAGTTTGAAGTGTCAAAGCCTAGATTTGGGAGCAGAATAAAATGAGCAGGAATAAAGATTTTGAAAAGCAGCTTGAATTTTGGAAACTGCTAAAGACTAATCAACTGAAAAGCCCAAATGAATTCACAATTGGAATGGGTGATTTAATCCGAAAAGCCAGGGAGGAAAAAGGTCTCAGCCAGGCACAATTAGCAAAAATCATGAACAAGCGACAAGGAACAATTTCCGATGTTGAAAATGGAAAATATGAAATAGGAATTCTTACACTTGTTCATTTTGCTGTAGAACTTCAAAAACCGATTTCGTCATTCTTCCCGCCAAATCTTTTTACAGAAAAATGGACAAGTGACGCAAATACACCTTTTGAAAAAGAAGTATTAGAGTTTGCTAAATTTGTTGAACCAATTGGAGACAAAGAATTTGTTTTGAAAATTTTAGAAGACCTTGAAAACTATTTTTATAAACAAATGGATATGGAGATTCATCCAGAAGAATACATGCAACCACCTAATGATGAAAATGAATAACAACCTTGCGGCTTGCGGGAGCTAGGCGCGGGAGCGGGGCAAGGGAAGCAAGCCAGTACCGTTTCAACAGTCCAAAGCGATGTTGTATTCCGTTTCTCGCCCGCTTGTTAGATTGACAGGTACTACCATCTTCGATACCGTAATGGAACGATAGGTTTTGAAAGCCAGCACCGTTTCAGCAGTCAAGACCGTTCCGCAACATACCAAATCTCGCTGTCCAGTCAAAGAAATCCGCTTCATACCAAGCGCCTACAAGAACATGCTACGCACGAGCATAAGCAGGTACTAATCGGAGCGCTAGAATTACTAAAACGTTATTGCAAAGGAGGAACTTATGGATAAAGAAACTCTAAACCTTTTGATTGGTGCAGGGATTAGTATTTTTTCATCTTTGATAGGTGTATTTGCTACAAACTTCTTTCAAAGTAAAAATAATAACCAAGAACGGAATTACCAAATTCTTTTAGAAAGAATTAACCAGTTAGAGGAATTCTCTAAAAAAATTACAATGACACTAGGCGTAATATCAATAAATTTTAGAGCAGAATATATCAAAAGAGAAAGGGGCGAAAGAGAAAAGTTTTTAGATTCTTTCATGAATGAAATTATTTCTCTTTACCCTTTTTATGGTTATTATGCGAGCATTGCACTATATTTGAAGGGAGATATTGCGAACTTGTTTAGTACATTGCTGCAAAAACCTAATGAGCTTTTTAATGAACTTGTTATACTTCAAAAAATGTTGCATACCAATGACGACGACGAAGTGTACTTAGGGAGAATAATAGAAAGATTTGAGTATATTAATACCTATTCGAAATTACTTGCAGCATTTGATAAAGCAAAAGCGAAACCAAGAAAAATTTAATAGAAGTTCTAGGTGCTACGAACTCTGTGTAGTTAGGAATAATCAGGAACGCCGAAGGTCGCAGGTTCAAGTCCTGCCCCCGCTACTAAACGTCAATCGAAGACCGTCAGGCTCCCTAAAATCGGGTAGCCCGACGGTTTTTGATTTAAAGAGTCTCCAGCACAAGGAGATTTTTATGAACCGTGGACCGCAAGGCTTGGAGATGCCAAAGCGCTCGTCGGTTTCCTCCAAAACAGAGGCGCAGAAAGGCTTGCTCTAGTCACAGTCGCTAGCTGTGAACGCGATCTGAAATTCTGGATCGATCATGCGGGCGTATCGGTCTTTGTTGGGTTTCCTAAAAAATTATGAACACAAAACATCCCGTCACATTGATGGGATGTTTTGTGTTTAAGTTCTCGTTTTCTTCTAGGATTTATATGCCGATTATGAGCTAGTTAACCTGCGCGATTACGATCTCTGACTATGAATGTGATCTGCACTGAATATTTACGTTTTCATCCACTTGCGCGCCGCTTCAATTTGCTGGTCTTCGATGCTCTTTATGACCCCGCCATCTTTGTCACTGTTTACCGGCAATAATTCCGATCCATTCGCCATCTGGAGAATATGGCGTCCCTGTCAGGTCACCCCATAAACTCTCGACAGAAAAGCCGCCCTGCTCCAATTCCTTGGTAATGGTTTCAGGTGTGTAATCCTGAAACCAATTTCGGTAGACGGAAACTTTTCCGCTTCCTTCTATGACTGTGTACTGATCGAGCCAAATTGATTGCTCCGGGTAATCGAACCCTTCCTCCAGTACAAGGTGTGGACCCGGTTTCCAGAATCCGCTTTCGACTGCATACCAGCTATTTTTATTGCCATGCTTTTTACGATGTTCACGTGTGGTGACATCAAATATAAACTTTCCCCCAGGTTTGAGCACGCGAGTCACGTTCTTCAAGAGGGTTGAGCGTTGCTGCGGATTGAGCGGACAGAAATCCCCATAGATCAAAAGAACCGCATCGTACAGTTTTTCAACTTCCAATTCGATGTAGTTTTGATGGCGGTAATCGATATTTAAGCTGTGTTCATGAGCGTAATGTTTGGCATATTCAATGGAATTGAGCGAATAATCCATGCCTGTGACTTGCAAGCCAGCACATGCAAAGCGAGAGGCGTACAAGCCCGGTCCGCAGCCTAGATCCAAAAGTGCATCATTGGGTTTCAAGGCAAGCGTATCAATAATCCATTGGACAGTGCGATCTATGGTCTCAGGTTTGCGGCTGGCGGCATCAATGTCTGGATTGAGATGCACCTTCAGCATTTGCGACGATATGTGCGGATCATTCCAGAATAGCGGCTCTCCCGGCGTGAAGGGAGCAGGCTTTTGTTGAAGTTGTAGGATGTGGGGAAGGATATTGTTCATGCGAATTGGGATGTTTTTGATGCAAAGAGGCTTTCAAAAAAAGATTTTTTATGAACCTTAATCTTCTTGATCTTCATTATTTAGAAACTGCCATGTAAAAGCACGACAGACCTTTCCTCGTCAATTTTCATTTTTTCCATGACCCGAAGCGGATGGAGAATGTACTCCCTGCCTGCTTTATCTATTTTTCCTGCATAGGCGTGTAGTGCAATAGTTAGAGATTTTTCGATTAATTTCATGAGATTTTCAATTCCAGTGGTGATAAGTTTTGGGAAACACCCAATTTTTATTCAACCCACTCTAAGCCATCGTAGTAACGAGTGCCGCGATGTCCCTCTCGTGGGTACGGTTTCCTTAACTTTTGCCCGGGCGTCTTTACAAAGATCAAGCTGCGTGGCTTGCCTGAATCTGGATTAATGGATCCAGGTTCAATACGCACGATCTGACAACGCCCAACAACCATATCCTGCCAAATGGTGTAGACGTAGTCACCGATACCTAAACGAGACGGTTTGCCTGCCATGTGAAATTCAAATTCCCCTGCTGTTCCATCGTATAAAACATTGACGGATTCGATGCCTTCTTTTTGTGGGATTGTTTTAGTGATGCCAAAGCTCATGTTTTCGCTTCCTTCAAGGCTTCTTTTACTTACGAGTACTAAAATGAATTATATCTTGTCTGTTGAATGGAATCCATTCATAAGAATTTATAGTTTGTTATCTAATTCATGAATTTTGCGACGGTTCTTAGCTAAATGTGTTTTTCACAATAGGGGGAATGTAATTAATTCAAATGTGAATATCCTGTGCTGCCCAACCCATGCTAGAATTTCAGGCGAAATGGATAATGATGCAACCTCTCCGATCGATATAAATCCGCCGCATAACGTGTCTGTCCGGAGCCTGGTGGAATTTGTGTTGCAATCGGGGGACTTGTCCGCGGGCGGGTTTCAAAGGCGGGACCGCGCCCAACTCGGAACTCAGGGACATAAGCGCGTGCAGCGCTCCCGACCTGAAGGGTATGAAGCTGAAGTCGAGATTATCCACCAGGTCGAAGGCAGTGATCCGCCTTTAGTGGTACGGGGACGAATCGATGGTTTATATGCCGGCACTGATCCAGTCATCATCGAAGAGATCAAAACAACCACACTAAGTTTGGCTCTGGTGAGTGAGGATCACAATCCGCTGCATTGGGCACAGGCACAATGCTATGCCTACATGTATGCCCGGCAGCATCATCTAAACGAGATTATCATCCATCTGACCTACTATCAATTGGACAGCCGGGAGGAAAAGACCTTCAAGCGTCGTTTTTTGTGGGCTGATCTGGAAACTTTCTTTTCTAATTTGACCACTCGTTATTTGGACTGGTTTCGAAAGGTCCAAGCATGGCAAACCCGGCGCGACCAATCCATTGCTGGACTCGAATTTCCTTATGAAGAGTATCGTTCGGGTCAGCGGGATATGGCTGTCATGGTTTACAGAACCATTCGTGAGAAAGAACGTGCCTATATTCAATCACCTACGGGTGTTGGAAAGACGATTGCGACCCTGTTTCCATCCGTCAAAGCTCTTGGGCAAGGATTGGCTGAAAAGATCTTTTATCTGACCGCCAAAACATCAGGTCGGCTGGTTGCAGAAAAGGCACTGGATGATATGCGTCAGTCGAATCTGTATTTTCGAAGCGTGACGCTAACTGCCAGAGAGAAGATATGTTTTTGTCCACCGGTCAACTGCGACCCGGAAGTTTGCATCTTCGCCCGTGGTTATTTTGACAAAGTAAAAGATGCGCTGGAGGAACTTGACCGGCATCAGGTTTTTACCCGCCCGGTCATCGAAGAACTCGCTCGAAAGTATGAGATATGTCCTTTTGAATTTTCTTTGGACCTGGCTTTATGGGTGGATTGCATCATCTGCGATTACAACTACGTCTTTGATCCGCGCGTCTATCTCCACCGTTTTTTTGACCTCACCATTGAGCCGTATATTTTCCTCGTTGACGAAGCGCATAATTTGCCGGATCGAGCCAGAGCCATGTATTCGGCGGAACTGGATAAGTCAACAGTGCTGCAACTCCAACGTGTGTTAAAGCCGCACGTGCCGAGGCTGGCAAAGGAGCTGGCTGAGATCAATAAGATACTACTGGAGAAACGCAAAGCCTGTCAGGCGGAAGACACAGGTGCGTTGATCGAGCATGAACTACCCGAAAAGTTGCTCAAAGCGATCCGGGAGTTCAGCAATAAGGCGGAAGACTGGCTGGTCGTAAATCAAACTGCTGCGGAATTCCGGCAGGAGTTATTGGAATTTTATTTCCTATGCAGTAACTACCTTCGTACTGCCGAATATTTTGATACCTTCTATGTCTCCTATTTTGAGAGGCGAGGACAATCTGACCTTAAAGCAAAATTATTTTGCCTGGACCCGGCACCTATGTTGACGGTCCCGTTGGAACGCAGCCGAGCAACCGTCTTTTTCTCGGCGACGCTTCTTCCAATGGATTACTTCATGAAACTTTTGACGGGACAGACGGATCATCCCAGGCGGATTTTTGAATCCCCCTTTCCGCAGGAGAATGTCTCGCTGTTGGTACACAACAAAATATCCACCAAGTATGCGCAACGGGCAGACTCCTATGTCGCCATTGCGGAGACAGTCGAAGCAACCCTCAATACCCGTGTGGGGAATTATCTGGTTTACTTCCCATCATATGTATACCTGAATGAAGTGGCAGAGCGACTCAAAGGAAGACTGCCGGAAGGGCAGCTTCTGGTTCAGGAGCGTGGAATGACGGAAGAAGCGCGCGATGAGTTTCTGGCTCAGTTTTCTTCTTCCAACGAGAAAACGCTGGTGGGGTTTGCTGTGATGGGCGGTGTCTTTGGAGAGGGAATCGACCTGGTTGGAGAACGATTGATCGGCGTTGTGATCGTTGGCGTGGGGTTGCCTCAATTGGGCTTGGAAAGGGATCTGATCAAGGAATATTTTGATTCCCGATCAGGCAGTGGGTTTGCCTATGCTTACCAATATCCGGGTTTCAACCGGGTATTACAGGCAACCGGTCGGGTTATTCGCACGGATACTGATCGGGGAATCATTGTCTTGATCGATGAACGTTTTACCCATTCCCACTACCGCAATTTATTCCCTTCGCATTGGAAGGGCTATCAGGTTGTAAAAGACGCTCGCGAATTGGAAGGGAAACTAAACCACTTTTGGTCGCAGAAGTAATTTGTAATTATTTCTTTATTTCGCGCTCATCGTCTGCGAACCGGAAAGATTGTTCCTCTTGGCGTGTTTTGTTATTCCGTTCCGCCCAAATAATCTTTCCAGATTCCGGGGGTTGAATCGGGGATGGGTAACGCACCTACGGCTTTCTCGTAAAATTCCTGTGGTCCTGCCCAGCCGATTATTGCGTAGCCGTAGCCTTTGGTTTTCATCTCATGCAAACACATTAGTAGTAACGCTTTTCCAATCCCTTTGCCTTGAGAAGCTTCCAATACACCTGTCGGACCAAAATAGCCCAATGGAGAAGAATCGTAACAAGCGAAGCCGACCAGCTCTTTATCTTGTTGTGCGATAAAACAGGAAATGGGTGAACGGGAAAACGTTATATCGATTTCGCTTGCCCAACCTTCCTCAAAATTTTCGCGTACCCAGTTCACGATAAGCGTTTTTTCTGCTCCCAATGGTTTGCGGATTATTATTTCAGGCGCGGTTGTTGGCGTAAATTCGGGTAGATCGTAGAGTTTAACGAGCATATCTGTCATGTGGTTTCCTGGAGCGTATTGGGGTTTCTAGGCTTTATCTACCAAAAGTCCGATGCCGAATTGACCGACGGATTGGATAAACCAATCGTAAGTATATACCTCTTCACGGTTGCGGAAGGGGTTGTAGATCCGCACCCAGCCGTTGTTGCCTACGGGAATCAAATCTTCCAGCACGATCCAATGGCGCGTGGTTGAACTATTGGATACTGTTCCAGATAATTTGCCATTGGATTTGAAAATGGCAACACCCCAAAATACTTTTTTACCTTCTTCTAAAAGTTTTAATAATCGCACTGGAGAGACGGGAGTTATGCTGGGCGTATAGCGGAATTCCTCATGGGGAAGGTTGAACAGCGAAAGCATGGACTTGATATCCCCAAGACCGGTGGGGAGGTTGTTGCGGATGATCTTTTCTGCATCTGCATACGAATCTTTCCATTGATTGAGAAATGGGATGATGTCCACACCTGCCAGCGTTGCCGCACAGAACTCTCCACATAAATTGTGATGTATCTTGTGGATACCCAAAACGTTGAAAATATCAATGTATTGATACGCGGCTCTTTTGGCAGCGATTGCATCTTCGATCTCCTGGTCAGCGGGATGACGGAGAATGGGCTTGGTAAGGTCGAATTGGGTTTCCTGGTTTGCGGCAATGGTGGTGTCGGTCGATTCGGTTGGGAAGATATAAGGTTCGATCAGGTCGGCTTTGTACCAGCCGTTAAGCATTCTTCCTGACTTTAACATGCTGACTTCATACCAAAGCTTGTATTTCGTTTCCTGGTCGTTTCGTTGAACCTTCCCGGTCCACCGCATGATGTCGTTTACATTTGCCCAGCCAAGTCCGTTTTTTTGAGTCGAAGGTTCAGGGTAAATCTGTTCTGCGCGGACGGTCCAGACGTCCCGTCCGCCTTGAACCGCCGCCAGCCATTCATCTACGTTCGCGTCTTCTTCTCTTCCTTCATCCCGAATTTTTGCAAGCCATGTCTCCCATTTGTCCTGATGGGACTGGAAGAAGTTGCGAATACTATCCTTGATGGACTGCTGTTCACCGGCGCTGATTTTTCCCCAGCGAACCTGTGGAATCCAATCCGGTTTTTCCAATCCGGGGGCATCTTTCCACGCCAAAGTATCTTTTGTTTTCGCTGAGGCAAACAGAGATGCGTACGATTCCTTATTCGCAAGCATGACAGATGAAAATATATCCGTCCCGTTTGGTGGCGGGAAGGCGAGCGCCTCGCGCTGCGCCCAGCCAGGAATGGCATGAGTCGATTGCACTTCTTTCACGTGAAGCCAATTGCCCTGGTCTTCAAGTATCTCAACTGGAGTGCCTGCTCCCAATGATTCTGAAATTTGCGCATTCGCGGCGGGAGTTTTGTGGAGTTGTGTGGTGGCTCGTATTCTGGCGGTATCCGTCATGATAAATCCTTTCTTGAAAGACCAATAAGTCGGCAATTCTTAAAAATAGAATAGCATTTATTGATTCGTATTACAAGAAAAGATTATTTTTCAAACGCCTACAAAATGGTGAATGCATGGATCGCACTGATCGCTGAGATCAAAAATATAAAGGCTCCAAACCATTTGCTCAATCTTTGCGCGTTCAAGCGGATTGACAAACGGCTGCCGATCTGTCCTCCGATGAAAACGGGAATTGCCAGGATCAATGCCGACTGCCAGTCAAAATGTCCCATGCTGACATGCCCAAGCAAACCGGCTGTGGCAGTCAGCCCGACCATGAATGCGCTGGAGCCGATGGCAATGGGAAGGGGAATGCCAAATAGCAAGACCATCAGCGGGACTTTCAAAGCGCCTCCGCCGATGCCCACCATGCTGGTAAGCAAACCGACGGCAGCCATGAATGGAATGACCAGACGAAGGTCCAATTTATAGGATTCTTCGTTAAACATGCGGTGCCAGACCCAACGAGAAGGGCGGGCATTGGACATATGTTGTACATTCGTATTCGGCGGGCGAAGCATGAACCAGGCTGCAATCCCAAGCAAAATGGAGAGAAGCAGCCCGAGGGTCCGGGCTGAGGCGTAGTGTGAGAGGATACCTCCAAGGAAGGCGCCCAAGGTCGTTGGGACTTCCATTGCGAGAGCCAATCCCCAATCCACTTTATGCGCTTTGCGAAAAACAAGTGTGGAAGAGAAAGATGTGATCAAGATCAAGAACAGGCTTGTGGACGCTGCGTTGTTGAAGTTGATGCCGTTCCAAATTTGTAATGGGGTGTATAGTACGCCGCCGCCCTGCCCGAATAGTGAGGCAAGGAAGGAGGCGATGAGCAGCGATATATCTTCAACAGGGTTCATGCTTTTTTCTCGTGATGACCGCCGAACTCATAGCGCAATGCCGACATTAATTTTTCTGCGAACTCATCTTGTCCGCGCGAACTGAAACGCGCGAACAAAGCCGCGCTGATAACTGGAGCCGGAACCGCTTCTTCAACCGCCGCTAAAACTGTCCAACGACCTTCACCTGAATCGGAAATGTGTCCTTGGAAATTTTTCAAATGCGGATCTTCGAACAACGCTGCTGCGGTTAGGTCGAGCAGCCACGAACCGATCACACTTCCGCGCCGCCAGACTTCAGCAACTTCTTTTAGATCGAAGTCGTATTGATAAAACTCGGGGTGACGCAGCGGCGTGGTTTCTGCATCCGCTTCATGTTCCCTGGTTCCTGCGTTTGCATGGTGAAGAATATTCAAGCCTTCTGCCAGCGCCGCCATCATGCCGTATTCGATGCCGTTGTGTACCATCTTGACGAAATGCCCGGCGCCATGCGGACCGCAATGCAAATATCCGTTTTCTGCTGTGGAGGCGTGTGATCCGGACTCGCGACCGGGAGTACGCGAAGCGGCGTCCATGCCGGGAGCGAGCGCGGCAAAAATAGGATCGAGATACTCGACGATCTCCGCCTCGCCTCCGACCATTTGGCTGTATCCACGTTCCAAGCCCCAGACTCCGCCGCTGACTCCGACGTCCACATAATGGACCTCGTACTTTTCCAACTCCACGGCGCGGCGGATGTCATCGTGGTAATACGAATTTCCGCCGTCAATGACAATATCTTCCGGCTTCAGAAGTTCCGCGAGTTCTTTCAACACCGGGTCAACGACTGCGGCGGGCAGCATCATCCACACCACGCGCGGCTCTTCCAATTCCGAAACGAATTCCTTAAGTGAAGTGGCTCCTGTTGCGCCCTGCTTTTCCATATCTTTAACAGCCTGTTCGCTGCGGTCATAAACTATGCAGGCATGTCCTGCGCGCATAAGCCGGGTTGCCATATTTGCGCCCATGCGCCCTAATCCGATCATTCCAATTTGCATGATTTTAAACTCCTTAAAACTTTTATTTTCTATGCGTTTATTTCTCCAAATCCTGCATCCACCGTTCATTGTCCTCTGCTGCAACAGCCCGCTTTGCTTCGTGGAGAAGTGCATTTAATCCGCGCCTGCGCCTGAATGGAGCATTGGGCGGCAGATAGAAATCTGGTACGGCGGTTGGTTCGCTGTTTAGTGAGACATTGAAACAGGGTTTCCAGTGTTGGATGAGCAGCCTTTCGGATGCGTTCAAGTCGTTTTCAACGCTCTTGAATTGCTCAGATTGCGAACTCACTAATTCGATCGTGAAGTTCATGGACTTGGGCCAGTTGCACCAAATAAAGCGTCCGACGATGGAATGTCCCTTAAAACCGCTGAGCAAATGTTCCCAGACGCGTGCAAAAGCAATATGTGACTGCCCGATGTAAAACGCTACGTTTTCGTCTCGAAAAAGGTAAAGATCCAGATTTTTCCATGCGGCAGGACATTGCTCGATGAGCAGGAAGCGTTTAAGTGAAATGGAAACGTTTTGTTCGGTCATGAGTGAATCGTGATTTCAGTATATGAAATAGTTTATATTTGCCGTTTTTATTGTACGACGGCTTTGTTCTGATTTCCATAATTTTTTAAAATATTGTTGATTGGTGGATGAGAAAATTCTTTCTGTGAACTTTTTTTTGTAAAAAATAAAGAAGAGGTGAATTCTGTTATTTGAGAATTTACCTCTTCTTTGGATCCATATTTATTGGTGAGGATTACTCCCCCCCCCGGGAACATACTCCCTTTCGAGATGTTGGCGTATCTCCGCTTCGTCATACCAGACGGGTTTGAGTTGACGATTTGCCATGAGCGGAGATTGGTCCGCATAATGCGGGGACTCGGGGTGCAGTGTCGCTGAGCCGAATTGATGAACGCTTTGTGTAGTTACATTTCCATCTTTATCCCAGATAACCAACATTACATAGGTATCACCATCAGTGATCTTCAAGCGACCATCCTCTTGTAACGCGCCATACGTTGCGTGCAAAATGTCAGGTCCGCCGCCGATGGGGAGATCGACGTCGCCGCGGATGAGTCGGTTGACATCACCCCACGGCATATCCACGCGACCGAAATGATCGTTGAGAGTTTTCACGGCTTCGGTGAAAGCGTCTATGAGGATGGCGTCGTTCACGTTGGATTGTCCCATGCGGGAGAGAGCAATGGCATCGGGATATTTATCGCTTAAAGCATTAAGCGTGTACACCATGATCGCTGTGCCAACATCATCGGGATTTGTATTCATATCCCAGTTGCGGATGATCTCCTGCGCCTGAGCAGTTTCAGGTGTGGGCATTTGTGCATTGCTTAATATGTCAACGAATTGCGCGACGACAGAGTCTTTTGAGTATTGCATGTCAAATTTGTATTGCACAAGTTCTTCAGGTGTTATTGAGTCGTCGCTGCCAAACAGCTCAAGCATCCGCAATGAACGATTCGAAATATCCATGTCGATGCCGAGTGTCGGGGAGTACAGGCTTGGGTCGGGGTTCCCAGCTCCGAGCGTGGTCCGAAACGGAGTCCCATTGGCGTTTTGAATAAAGCCCGAGGGTGGATTCATCACTTGCGGCAGTTCGTCAAAGGGCAGGTATTCTGTCCATAACGTTTTGGATGTATCGCCAGGCAGGTAGTTGCTCCAATCATAGTTCGGGTCACGGATCGGGATCACGCCGTTGTAGAGATAATAGATGTTGCCCAACTTATCGGCATAGGCGGCGTTGAACATCGGCAGTTGCTCGAGCCGCATCGCATCCTGCCACTCCTGGAAGTTCGTGGCTTTATTCATGCGATAGAGCTGCTCCCAAATGCCCGCGGTGCCGAAGGATGAGAAGCGCAGCGCGTAGGTTTGACTCTTTGTGCGAACGGCGGGACCATAGACTGACCACAACGCTTCACGCTTAACTGTGATCTGCAAATTACCAATGAGCTTTATCTCCAGTTTAGCTTGACGCACTTCGAGGTCGCGCCATTCGCCGTCGAACCTATATTGATTCGGGTTGTCGGGATTGATGGTGAGACGATAGATATCGACGAGGTCGGGATGATTGTTCGTGAGCGCCCAGCCGAGGTCACGGTTGTGACCGTGGATGATGAGCGGCGAGGCAGGGAACGTGCCGCCAACCATGTCCAGCCCTTCGTCACTATGGAGGTGCGCTTCATACCATGCCACGGGACCCGTATACGGCTGATGCGAGTTGACATCGAGATAGGTCTGTCCATCGGATGTGCGGCTGGGACCGATGGCGAATTCGTTGGAATTGTATTCAACGGTGTTGTTGGGTTCGGGGAGTTTAGCCACAGAGTTCACAGAGAAGAACTTTTTTAAATTCTCCGTGTTATCTGTGCTCTCCGTGGTGAAAGGGCTCATCCCAAACAACCAATTCGTTGCAACCTTGGTAGGAGTTGGGACAGGTTCGGGGTTGTCGCTGAACAGATGACCGATGGTGGAATCGAGCCCAAAGAACAACGGAGATTTTTCCACCGAGGCAGCGACAATATCTTTTCCTGTGACAGGGAACAATCCAGGTAGCGCTTCCTCAGGATGATGCGCGGCATAGACGTTAAGTCCATCGGCGTAGGCTTCACAAATGGCACGTACCTCAGGGCTAAGATTGTTGTATTCCGCATCCACCACATCCCACACGCGCAGGAACGCCACGAGATAATCCGCTGGCGCCGAGTCGGGACCGTAGACCGTGGCAAGGTCACCGCGCGCCGCCAAAAGGACTTGCTGAATCGTGAGGAAGTCATCTTCGCTGTGGGCGTAGGCGAGACCATACGCGGCATCCGCATCCGTGTGACCGAAAACATGCGGCACGCCATAGGTATCGCGCAGGATGGTCACATCATAGTTCGCGGCGCGATCTGCGAGAGAACTCAAGTCTTCGTGCACTGGATAGAAGATGTACGCGGCGGCAAGAGCCAAAACAATAATGAAACCAATAAGAATCTTTTTCCAAGTTCGTTTGAGCCAGTTCATGAGGGGATGTCTCCTTGAAGTGGAATGATGGGTGATTGTACTTGCGGGAGGATGGATATGCAAATTGTTGTTTTTTCGCTGGGATATCCTATAATTCTGCTAGGAGAACCGCCATTCTATGACCAGCCAATTTTCAAAGATACATCCAGAATTATTGCCGTCCGCAAAGATGAGTCCCAAAGTGAATTACAGCAGGGGAAATATTTGGCTATTCAATTTATTGATGGGTCTGATGCCGCCTTCCAAAGCACTCAATGGTTTGCATGTTGAAAATGTTTTCATTCCCCGCGAGGATGGACGAACGAAAATCCGCTTAAGAGTTTACCAACCCAAAACCATTGATGCGCCAACATCCGTGTTACTTTGGATGCACGGCGGCGGATATGTGATTGGAAAGCCGGAGCAGGATGATGTCAGTTGCGCTCAATATGTTCGTGAGCTTGGTGTTACGGTGGTCTCAGTTGACTATCGCCTTGCACCTAAAAACCCGTTTCCTGCCGGGTTGGATGACTGCTACTCCGCCCTGAAGTGGGTGGTATCTCATGCGCAGGAATTCAATATCGATCCAAGCCGTGTCGCAATTGGTGGAAATAGTGCAGGCGGTGGGTTGGCTGCCGCGCTTGCTCAACTTGCACATGATCGGAAAGAGGTTGAACTCGTTTTTCAATTATTGATCTACCCAATGTTGGATGACAGGACGGTTTTCCGCACGGATATTGATGACAGCAACAATGTCACATGGACTCATAAAAGCAACCGGTTTGGATGGGAATCTTATCTGGGAGGGGAATGTGGAGCTGAAGTCGTACCCGCCTATTCTGTCCCTGCGCGTCGCGCGGACCTCTCAGGTTTGCCGCCAGCCTGGATCGGAGTTGGCACTTTGGATATCTTCCACGATGAAGATATTGCGTATGCACAAAGATTGAGGGAATCCGGCGTCGACTGTGAATTGAATATTGTTTCTGGCGCCTTTCATGGATTCGATGTGTTCGACCCTGAGGTGTCAGTTGTTCAGGAATTTCGCAATTCGCAAATAGAGGCGTTGAGAAAAAATCTTTTTCGCTCTTCCGAACTTGTCTCCAACGGGCGAGGGTCCTAGCTGTATCATAACTTGATGGAAAAGGAGTAACTATGAACTTTATGCGGCTTCATTGGTTTGACGTGGGACTGGTGCTTGCGTTTGTTGCGGGTGTGGTTGTGTTCTTTATTAATTTAAACCCCTTTTCGTTATTACTTTGGTTGAGTCTTATATCTCTGTTTCTGCATCAATTCGAGGAATATCGTTACCCTGGTTATTTTCCCGGCATGATGAATACAGTCATGTTCTCAAGCAAACAACCTGATCGGTATCCGCTTAACACCAATACATCTTTTATTGTCAACGTTTTCATCGGCTGGTTTTCCTATCTGCTTGCGGCTGTTTTCGCTGAAAAGGCTCTTTGGCTGGGAATTGCAACAATCCTGGTTTCTGTGGGTAACTTTATCGCACACACTTTTCTGTTCAACATAAAAGGTAAAACTCTTTATAACCCAGGCATGGTGACTGCCATTGTCTTATTTTTGCCCATTTCAGCCTATTTCGGATATTTGGTTATTAATAATCACCTTGCCACGCCTTTGGATTGGGTGGCGGGTGTCATCCTTGGACTTGTCCTCAATTTTGTTGGCATTCTTAAAATGATCGATTGGCTCAAGGATGAAAATACTGAATATATCTTCCCGAAGAGATTTTTAATGCCTTCCAAGTAGGAATAAACTGGAAGGATAATTTGATTGAGTTTTTATTGGGGGAGTTCTATAATTCTGCAAAAAACAGTTAGGCCTAGGCGCTAATTGAAAATGGAGATGTGTCATGACTACAGAAGCCCCAAAGATGTCACCGTTGGTGTTTGCAATAAACCTATTGATCAGCACCCTGTTTTTCCCCGTCCTTATTCTATGGTTGGGAGGGAACGTGCGTTGGGTGGAGGGGTGGATTTTTTCCCTCTGGTTCGTACTCATGCTGTCTTTCAACATGATCTATCTCTACGTTAAAGACCCCGCCCTGCTTACGGAACGAACAAAAGCGCCGGGTTCTGATAACCAGAAAGCATGGGATAAGTATCTTTTGACCTTTGTGTATGTGATTGCCATACTATGGCTTGTCATCCTGCCATTGGATGCGGAACGCTTCCAATGGTCTCCCGTCTTTCCATTGTGGCTAAAGATCGTGGGCGGAATTGCATTGATACCGTCATTGTATTTGATCGAACGTACGACCATGGAAAATACCTTCCTGTCAACGATGGTCAGAATACAGAGCGAACGCAAACAACAGGTGATTTCCACGGGAGTGTACGGTTTTGTGCGACATCCCTTGTATCTTGGAAGTTCGTTGATGATGATCGGCGCGCCGCTGTTGTTGGGGTCGCTTTACGGTCTGCTTATCACTCTCGTTGGCTTGGTTGCCCTGGCAGTGAGAATCAACGGGGAGGAAAAAATGCTTTCCGAGGAACTGGAAGGCTATGAAGAATACAAAAAGAAGGTGACTTCCCGGCTGATTCCGTTTATTTGGTGATAGATATTCGCCTCTTACTGCTGCGGCTGAAAGGCATTGACGTTATCAATATAGATCTTGTAACCGTCCTCGTTCGCGGAGCTTAATGCGTATACAAAGAAGGCTGCGTTTCCAGGCTCGGTGAAAGGCGTGGGGATGTTGACATTATCCACAAGTTGGTTGTTGATGATCAATATGACATTGTTCAAATAGCAGCCGACGCCAATATTATTGACCGCGTTCTGTGAAGTGTTTAACGCATCGGTCTCGTACCAGAACTGTCCCGCCGTATTTTGCTTTGTCAACGCGATGTCTTCTCCATCAAGATATTGGGCGACAATGTAGGAGCTGGTTTGCAGGTTGAATTCAACATAGTAATGATTATCCACATCCTGATACTGACATAGTACACCGAATGTGCCGTCCTGCTCACCGGGCGAGCCTTGTACGTCAAACTGAATTTCATATGGGGCAAACTTTGCTGGAAAATATGCCCAGTCGATATATGCCGGCTCGGTGATCTGAATGCTGTACATCCCATTTTCGTATTGCATAATGGTTTTGCCGTCATCATAAATGGGCCAGCCCAAAGCGTCAGACGAGAAATCGTCGAAAAGAGCGAACTCTTCGAGCTGCTGTTTACCCGTCAGAACAGGACCAGCCAACGGCGTAGGTTGAAGCGCAGCCTCAATGGTGGGAGTCGCTTTTACAACAGTCATAACGGGCTCGGGAGTAGAAGGGATTTCCTGGTCCTGCATCCAGGTGTAGACCACACCGCCGCCGACCAACACGATAGCGCCAATGCAAATAACGCCTGCGCATCCGACTCCGAGAATGACGGCTGTCCAGGGAAAAGATTTGTTCTGGTTCATCGGTTCCTCCGTTCGTTTCGAAAGGGACATAGGTGGCTAAGGAACCAGTAAAGTTTTGAAAATTTCTAATGCGGTGCTTTTATTATAACAATAGTCCACGGTGAGGGTTTACGCGCCGATTGCAAAACTGCTTGCAGGTTTCGAAAAGTTATTTTGACTCTGAATGAAAACGTAATATCAACGTGCTGCCTTTGCCGACCTCGCTGTGCATTTCGATCTCACCATCCTGTCTTTCTACAAGGGTTTTGGCGATCGATAGACCCAAGCCGAAGCCGGGAATGACGTTGTCCTCTTCGCCGCGATAAAAGCGGTCGAAGATGTGCAAAAGTTTTTCGGGGGGAATGCCCTCGCCAAAATCCTGCACGCGGATCTCGATTTGTGTGCCAAGTTTTTGAACTTCAATGTTGACATCGCCAGACGAGTGCTTCAAAGCATTATCCAACGCGACGATGATGACTTGTTTGAACGCGTCGCGGTCACCCGTGACCTGGAGTTGGTCTGCCCCATTTAGGCGGATCGTCCGCTGTGGGGCAAGCAGATGTGTCTGTTTGATCACATCTTCCAACGCAGCAGAGACATCGATGGTTTCTTTTGCAAGATTACGACCAGCGTCTGCGCGCGCGAGCAGCAGTAGATCGTTGACCAGCCGAATGAGACGGTCACTTTCATCCACCATGTCAGTCAAAATATCGGCTTGCTCTTCGGGTGCAGGATTGCGGCGCAGGAGACCTAGATTTCCGCGCAGGGTGGTGAGCGGTGTGCGTAGTTCGTGTGAGACATCTGCCAGAAAATTCCGCTGCGTTTCGAGTGTGTGTTCCACTTTTTGGAAGGCATCCTGCAGCCGTGCAAGCATGGCATTGAATGTACTCGCGAGTTGACCGACTTCATCCTGCGGACCTTGATAGTCAACGCGGCGGGAGAAATCCCGCTCTTCGCCGATCTCTTTGGCGGTGTTGGTGATTCGGTGAATCGGTGCGATGGTAATTCCAGAGATGAGCCAGCCGAGACCGAACGCGATAATGGTGGTAAGTAAACCGGCTGTTAATAGGGTGGTTGCAAGAGATTGCAGTGTGCGGTTTCGTTCAGTGAGGGGAGCGGCGGCTTGAACAATGTAAACCACTTCGTCATCCACGATGACGGGGCGGCTGTAGATCAATAAAGTTTCGCTGGAGATTTCCGCTGTTTCCCACCAATCTTGTTTGTTTTGTAAAGCCAGCAATCCTTCACTACTTAACGGAAGCGCTTCTTCCTGTCTGCCGAAGGGACTGGAGATCAGATTACCTTGCGGGTCGAGGATGCGGTTGATTTCACGTTCGAAGAATCCCTGAAACGCCTGATCGCTGGAAAATTGATCGAAGGGAATCGGGTCGGGCGGCTGTTGTTGGTCTGATGGGGGAGGTCCGTGGTGGGTATCCCCTTTGAGAGCGGCATCAGACATTTTGTTGGCACTCAGGCTCAGGTCCCGTTTGAGCGAGTTCAATGTATCCTGTGCCTGAACGGTATAGAGTGCAAATCCGAAGGCGGTCAATGTCAATGCGAGGATGAGGGTATAGATGAGTGTGAAACGAAATCGAATGGACATGATCATTCCTCGCGCAGAACGTAACCGATGCCGCGCACGGTTTGAATGACGCGGCTGCCGCCGCCCGCCTCGAGTTTCTTACGCAGGTAGCCGACGTAAATTTCGAGCACATTGTCATCGCCGCCGAAGTCGTAACCCCAGACGTCGTTGAGGATTTGGCGGCGTTCGAGCACCTGGCGCGGATGTCGCAGCAGCATGTGAAGTAGATTGAATTCGGTTACGGTCAAATTTAGTTCGAGGTCGCCGCGTTTGGCTTCACGCGTGGAGGGATCGAGCGTGATGTCGGAATAGGCGACTTTTTGATTTTCGGGTTTGGCTTCCACGCGCCGCAGCATGGCATGGACACGCGCTACAAGTTCAGCGGGGGCGAACGGTTTGACAAGGTAGTCATCCGCGCCGCTTTCCAATCCGTCTACGCGGTCTTCGATGGCGTCGCGGGCGGTAAGCATCAGGACCATGGTTTTGTTCTCTTCGTCGCGCAGCCGCTGGATAAAAGTGACCCCGTCCATTTTGGGCATCATCCAATCGACAATGATCAGGTCTGGTTTTTGTGCCTGCACAATTGGAAGGGCTTCCAGCCCGTTGCTTGCAGTGAATACGTTGAGGCTTTCATAGGTCAGCGTACGTTGCAGCATTTTTAGAAGTTTGGGGTCATCATCGATTACGAGTACAGTGGGCATGAATCCTCTTATATTTCAACATCTTATCACACACAACTATAAATAAGTTTGCTGTGAAAATGCTGTGAAGAAAAAGTGAAGGCGGGTTTTCACAGCGATTCCACAGGTTGTTCTTGGCTTTCACACAGCAGGGCTTTATAGAATGCGGGTGTTGATAAAAAATTAGTCCTGTCACGGTTCCTTACAAAAGACCGTGGCAGGGAAAGGAGCCAAGAATTATGAAAACTTCTACAAAAACAAATCTCATTCTCGATATCACGATCTTTACGGCATTTCTGGTGATCGCCAACCCGAAATTGACGGGGAACACGATCCACGAATGGCTGGGAGTATCGCTGACCGCCGCCATTGTGACGCATCTGCTTTTCCACTGGCACTGGCTGGTAAATGTGACGAGAAATTTCTTCAAGAATCTTTTCAGCCCTTCCCGCTTGAACTATGTGGTGAATGCATTGTTCTTCGTGGCGATGACAGGCGCTTTTCTGAGCGGCTTGATGATCTCCAAGGATGTCATGTCCTTTTTGGGAATCCAGTTGGATGTGAGCCGCAGTTGGAAGTCGATCCACAATCTCGCTTCGGATGCTTCGGTCATTCTGCTCGGCGTTCACTTTGCCCTGCACTGGAAGTGGATCGTCACTCACGTTGACAGATACATGGTCGCCCCGATCCGCCGGTTATTCCAACCGCGTGTCCGCAAGCCGCTGGTTGCCATCCCTGTTCAACTCGAAAAGGAGAGTTAATCATGAAAATCGTTTTACGAATTCTCGTCATTTTACTGGTTGTAGTCGCAGTTTCAGGCGGAGTCTACGCCTTGGTTGAAAACACCAACATTGGGTTCGGCAGTGAAGCGCAGAGAGGTGAGATGCCTCAAATGACCAACGCGGACGGACAGTCCTTCCAGGCAATGGGGGAGCGTCCTGATGGCGGCGATGAGCACAGTGCATCCTTGTCGCGAGGTTTGTCTGAGTTGCTCGTGACGCTTGGCAAGATCGGCATTATCACCATTATCGTATTGTCACTGCAAAAGGGATTTGACCTTTTGCAACGATTGAAATTGAAAACAGTTCAAAGTTAATTTCGCCCAAAGAGGAGACCATGAAAAAAACTATTCCCGCTTTTATTGCAGCGCTGCTGATCACCCTTGTGCTTGGCGGTGGCATGTTCCTGATGGGGCAGGACGCCCTCGGAACGTCCACCGCCAAAGCGGATGCGGCAGCGTCTGCACAGGTTTCAAATGTGACTGCGGCTCAGTATGAGCAAGTTGTCTCGCAATATCAGGCTCGCGAAGCGCAATATCAGGAGATGATCGCGCAGGCTTCGCGGCAGATCACAACTGCCAATCAGCAGATCGATCTGGCAAACCAGCAGTTGCAGCAATATCAAACGTTGATCCAGCAATTGCAGAGTAGCGGCTTGGTTACCATTGCCAGCGACGGCACAGTGACCATCAATCAGTCAAGCCAGTCCGCTTTTATGCAGCCGCCGGCAAACGGACGTCACAACGAAGGAAATCACTAATGAATCTTTATCGCAAACTTTTACGGGTATGGGTCGCTGTTTCAAGTGTTATCGGTTTTGTGCTGGGTTGGGGATTCATCGCCCGCGCAACCGAAACCGAAACAGTGACCTACGTTGGTGATACTACAGTAAACATGCCCGAACTTGCACCGATGCCAACGGTTGAAGGACTTACCGGTGAATCACTCACGATCAACGATGTGCAAACTTTTACTGTGACTTCATCCCAGCAGTCGTTTTCGCCGCCAATGCGGACAGGAGGTTCGTAATGAATCTCAAAAGGTTCGAACACTCCCTGCTGGCAGCAGGCGCGCTGACAGGCGGGATTGTCATCATGGCACTCGGTCTGCTTGCTTTGCATGTTGGGCTGGGTGAATCGCCGATAAAACTTTTCAGCGATTTTCTGGCACTCGATAGCATTCACATCTGGTGGTATGTCTCTCGTGCATCCGGTCTGATGGGATATTTATTGTTCTGGCTTTCCACGGTCTGGGGTTTTGCCGTCGGCAGCAAGATCTTCGACTCATTCCTGGAGCGCATGTTCACCTACGACTTCCATGAACACCTTTCACTTCTAAGCATCGGTTTCATCGTGCTGCATGTGTTGGTGCTGCTTATCGAAAAAGCGGAGCCGTTGAGTTTGGTCGAGGTCCTTGTGCCTTTCGTTTCCGCATATCGTCCATTCTGGACAGGTATCGGTATCATTGGTTTCTACCTGACCATACTGGTGACCGTGACATTTTACATCCGCAGTTGGATCTCGATGAAGACGTTTCGCAAGATCCACTACTTGAGCGTTGCCGCATATCTCGGAGTCCTTTTTCATGGACTGTACGCCGGTTCGGACTCCGCCCTGATCTGGGTGCAATGGATGTATGCTGGTACCACGTTGGTCACGGTTTTCTTCCTCGCATATTGGCTGATCCTTTTGTGGTTCCGCAAAGCGGAAAAAGCCGCCGCCTGACATTCGAATAACAAAATACTCCGGTGAAAAATGAAAACGAGAAACATCGTCTGGCTGTCTTTAGTTCTGTCGTTGCTGCTAGTTGCCTGCGGGGCGGATGATACCTTGTCTGCGATTGACCAGGATACGGTTGATGATATTTATACCCAAGCCGCTTTGACCCTGTCTGCTCAAGCTCCTCTCCCAACGAACACGGTTCAAGCTACCCCGTCGCTGATCCAACTGCGGTGGTTTTGCCTACAAGTTTGAGCTTGTCCACACCAACTGCTAATTTGATCTCCTATTCCTCTTCCAGTAACTCAACGGGATGTGATAACGCGGTCTATCTAAGCGACGTAACAATTCCAGATGGCACTATACTTATTCCCGATGAAACCTTTACTAAAACATGGAGCATGCAAAACAGCGGCTCCTGTGAATGGACGACATCATATTCCATTGTCTTTTACAGTGGAAACGTTATGAGCGGTTCGACCACATTGTTGAGTGATACGGTCCCCGCCGGGGGAAGTACCAATGTGTCGGTGGAGATGACCGCCCCGACAACAGCTGGTTCTTATACCGGGTATTGGCGGCTTCAGAACGCATCTGGTGTCTCATTTGGAGAGGCGGTGTACGTTCAGATCGTAGTGTCGGGAAGTACCTCCACGCCGACTGCCACGTCAACAGCTGCCAGCGAAGAAGAGGCGACAGGCACGCCAACGTCCACTACAGTGCCTACTTCCACGACCGAACCAACGTCTACAAACACCCCCGAGGCAACGGTGACTGAAACACCATCATCTTAGATGTCAGTTTGTTATGAAAGGTTCGTTCTTTTCGTCGAGTTTCTTTTTTATTATGCTTAATAGATGCGAAGTTGTATCTTTTTTTGTCTGGGTCAGATTGGTCAGTTCTTCTGGGTCTGAGCGAATATCGAAGAGTTGGTAGTATTCGTCACCTGCGCCGTAATCGTTGTACCCAAGATAATATATTAATTTGTAATTGTCTTGAACAAGCATTACTGTGGCTTCGGTCAGCGGCGCTGTGGGTTTATTTCGCCTTGCGTTGACGGTATAGACGGGCTGCCCTGTCTGGAGAATCTCAGTAGCAAATGGTGGAAGAATGCGTCCCTCCGCCCAATCTGGAATGGGATGATCGGTCAGGTGTAGGAGTGTTGGCATTAGATCGATGGCGCTTGTGTTTTCATACACATCTCTTCCGCTTTGGAATCCGGGTTCGAATACCAGGAGCGGAACCCGGATTACGGGCTGATAGAGCGTAGGTGTGGAGTGTGCCCAAATACCTCGTTCGAATAATTCGCCGTGATCCGAGGTGAAGACCAGCCATGTATCATCCAGAATCCCGGATTTCTCCAGTGCATCAAATAAGCGTGCGAATTCACTGTCTACATGCAGAATGAACTCATCGTATACATTTCGCCACTTGTGCAGGAATTCATTTGATCTTCCTTCTGTGAAGAAGTCCTCTGGTTTGATGATTGGTTCGAACGAGTCGTTTGAAAAAGCACCGGCAAAATCTTTGCGCGGTTTGTACGGGAAGTGTGGTGGCAGGAAATGGAAATACCCCATAAATGGTTTGGGAAGTCCGCTCATTCGGTCTGCCAGCCAACTTATCCCGTCTTCGAGAGTGAAATAGTTGTCGTTATTGATATTAGGAAGTCCGTACGGGTAGTTGCGCGCAGCTTCTCCGACCTTGCCATTACGATATTTTTCATACAGTTGGGATAGAAATAACGAATAAGAAAAACCCTCTGAACGTTTGATTGCCCGAGCCCAACTTACTGTGGCTATGTCTTCATCGTTTGGGAAATATTTTCGAATAAAGCTGTCGTTGAAGATAAAGAGTTGGTCTTGGGGGACATACTCAGTGATGTCGTTAAAAAACTGATCGAACAACGTGTTGACAAGTGTGTTATGGGAATAGGCGACCCGGTAATAATCATCAAAAGCATGGAATATGCTTTTTCTGGAAAAAGACTCGATTGCGGGATCGTTAAATCCGAGCGCTCGGTGTGTCCAAGGCAGGGTTCCGGTCAGCAGGGAGGCGGTGCCAGGGGTGGTGTAATTTCCGCCTGCAAAGTGGTTGTGATAGACGGTCGCGCGTTTGGCGAGCCGCGCGAGATTGGGCATGGTTTCACGTTCATACCCATAGAGAGATATGTTATAGGCTGTAAGTGCGTCAAATACGATGATTAGGACATTCTTTTGCGTGCCTTGTAAGCGATTGCTTGCCAATTGAACGGAGGGCGGCACCACCATGCCGAGGGACGCCAGCCCTGCCAGTTTTAAGAAATCTCGTCGACTTAAACCATAACTCATTCGATACCTCAAAGATTGCGGACAATGACGATGACCAGCCCGGCAGCATCCATTACCAGATACAAAGCCATCAGTAAGGAGAGACGATCAATCACTTCTCTTGTGATCTTTAACGCTTTATCCGACCTTAGAATAAAAAATGCCGGGATGGAAAATGAAAGAAATGAAAAGATCAGTGCAATCAGATATAAAGCGACCAATGGACGACCTGTTTGAATGCAAAATGCGACAACCCAATTAGGTGGTGACATTTCTGCCAGAAAATAAGTTTGTGTAAAAATCGACCAGAGTGACAGGATAATAACCCATGCGCTCAATAACGAGATGCGCCTCTTTTCCTCCCATTTGCCTGATACGAAGAACCCGAGAATTGTTGCTGCGATAAAGAGTACCAAACTTTCAACTACCGCGAATAATAGACCGTATGAAATAATACCGACAGCGTCCCATGAATTGGTTCGCGTGGACGCCCAATCAAAATCGCGCAGTGCAAGGATAATGGTCCAGACATGGATTGGCAAAGCGCTCATCAGGAAGAGCGTCCAGAGTCCTTGTCGTGAATAGAAATTTTTATTTAATTTCATGGTTTGTTCTTTAGTTTACCTTCTCTCAACTTCGGGCGGCATTATAACAAAGGAAAGGTACTAAATAGGTGGTTTTCTATTGGGTGGTTTCTATTTTCACTTTTACCCATTTTCTCAGTGAGTTGACCAGGAAAATCTCTTCGTATTTGTGAAGATCAGAAATTGGGATAATCCTCTCTTCAACTTGTCCGGAGGCGATTAATTCTGCCCGAAAAGTTCCAGCCAATAAACCACATTCAATGGGTGGTGTGTAGTATTTTCCATCCATTTTTACGACCAGATTGCCAATGGTGAATTCGGTCGATTCGCCTTTTTCGTTAAATAATATGACTTCATCAAAGCCCTGAATCTTTGCTTGGTTATAGATTTTCCGCGTGGTGGTTTTGTGAAAGAGGAAGCGGTCATTCGAGTTAACCGGTTTTTTTGCAAGACAAACACTAAACACTCTGTCGTTATGCTGAAAGTCATTGACCTCGCCTGAGATTTCTCCACAAGAGTTCATTGATAGCTTGACCCGCTTGGGCGAGTCAGCTTTTGAAATTAGCCCGTTCAACGTTTCTCTAATCTTTTTGTCTGCATTTTGGGCGGGAAAGTTGAAATATATTGCCGAGTCCATTATCCGTGCAATATGACGTTCTAGCAGGAAATATCCTTCTTCTGGCGTCCAAAGCAGAGTTTCGAAAAGGGAGAAATCCTCTTCCAAAGTGTCTGTCAACACACGGGCTTTGAGCAACGCTTCGCCGTATTCATCCGCGGACGTTGAGTCCCATACGATGCCGCCGCCGATTCCGTATTCTGCTCTCTTATTCTTTTTGTCGACTAATGCGGTGCGGATCGCGACATTGAACCGGGCTATTCTATGTGGAGCGATATAGCCGATGCTTCCACAATAGATCCTGCGTGGATTTGTCTCCAACTCCGCGATGATATTCATGGTACTGACTTTTGGAGCGCCGGTGATGGATGCGCAAGGAAAAAGCGCTGAAAAAATATTCGTTACTGAAACTTTGGTTTTTGCTTTTACGGTGGATGTCATTTGAAAGAGGGTGGGGTATTTCTCGATGGAGAATAATTCAGGGACGTGTACGCTTCCTATTTCAGCAATGCGCCCAATATCGTTGCGGATCATATCCACGATCATTACGTTCTCTGCTTGATTTTTTGCGGATGCGCGTAGCCAGTTTTGGAGGGTATTGTCTTCGCCATTGGTGCGACCGCGTTTGACGGTCCCTTTCATAGGGCGACTCGCGATGGTTTCACCGTTCAAATCAAAGAAAAGCTCGTGAGAGGCAGAACAGATTGCCCAGTCACCAATATCTAAAAAAGCGGCGTACTTGTTTTGGCTTCGGGCGAGGTGACCGAATAGGGTACGTGGATCAGCCTCAAAGTCCGCGCGGAGGCGCATGGTGTAGTTGACTTGATACGTCTTCCCCTGCGCGATCCGTTCCTTGATGGTTTGAATCGCAGCGTTGTATGTATCCTTTTCTGTGTCAGGAGTCCATGTTAGGGGAGAAAGATTTTCAAAGTTTTCGAGTTGTTGGAGTGTTTGAAAAGAGTCGTATAAGCCGAACCACAAAAGCGGAAAATCTTTTGCGGCTTTTATCTTCATTGCCGGGTCAAAGGCGGGAGCGGCTTCGTAGCTGATAAAACCCGCGGCTGTCCAGCCATTCTCATTGACAAGTTTTTCCACATCCCCCAAACTTTTGCGGACTTCATCAAGCTTCTCGGTTACAATCACGCGGCGCGGATTGATGAACTTAAGCCACGCGTTATCCTGTTTTAATATCACATCACCGATCAAAGATACCTCACATGAATAAAATCCTTAATATTGTACCGCGATGGGTTCCCGCCCTGATTTTAATGATCGTCATTTTCTTGTTCTCTTCAAGGACGAGTAACGAACTGCCGAATTTCGGCGGGTTGGATTATTTCGTCAAAAAGAGCGCGCATGGAATTGGGTACGGGTTGTTGGCACTTTCTTATCTTCGCGCCCTCCCGAATCGAAATTACAAACTTGCCTGGCTGCTGGCTGTCTTGTATTCCGCCACCGATGAATTTCATCAATCCTTTGTGCCCGGTCGTCATCCTGCCGCCACGGATGTTTTGATCTTTGATAACCTCGGCGCAATGATTGCATTATTTATTCATTATTGGATTTTCAAGCGGAATGAAAATTATCACCAGGATTAGTATAAAAAAACGGACAAGGAAAACCTTGTCCGTTTTTTTATCTATTCACTATACCTACTCAAACTCGATCTCAATTTCCTCGTCATCTTTCCAATCTTCGCTGCGTTCGAATTCGATATCTCCAAACAACACATCCTGTTTGGCAACCACGCGATACCGCTTCACCAGTTCCAACAACGCGAGGAAGGTCACTACAATTTCCACGCGGGTGGCTTTGTCGGTGATGAGACCGCTAAAGGTCATGCGGTGGATATTCTTCATCGTCTTCGTGATGAAGTCGATCTTTTCGCGGATGGTCACTTTCGGCGCGGTGATGACCGTCCCCAACGGCTTCTTCTCTTTACCCTTCGCAAACGCCGACTCGGCAGCCGCCAACAGCTTCTCCAAGGTCAGGTTGGAAAGATCCAGCTTCGGTTCCACTTTTGGAGGCGGTGCCACACGCAGGAAAGTCCGCAGGTTATTCGTCTGTCGTTCTTCCATCCAAACCGCGATCTCTTTATAACGTTTATAAAGTTTTAGCTGCTCTACCAGTGTTTCGCCGGGGTCTTCTTCGCCGGGTTCGCGCTCGGGCGGTCGCGGCAGCAGCGCTTCAGACTTGATCTGCACCAGTTTGGCGGCGATCACCAGAAACGATGAAATCTCATCCGGTATCTGCTGCTCCACGCTTTGCAGGTGCGCGAGATATTGGTCTGTCACCGAAGCCAGTGAGACCGTTGTAATGTCCATTTCGGCGCGTTCGATCAGGCTCAATAACAGGTCGAGCGGTCCCTCGTATTCGGGGATGTGAACCTTATAACTGCCGAGTTGATTGCCAAGTAATCCATCCATAAGCCCGCGAATTATATCGCATCCCTCGCAGTGCTGGAAAATGGGAGGTTATAATTCTTTCCATGTCCAAACTAACTCATCTTGATGAACACGGGCGCGCCAGCATGGTGGATGTCAGCCACAAGCCGGATACTGCCCGCGTTGCGATTGCCCGCGGTGAAGTCCACATGAAAAAAACGACTTTGGATTTGATCCGTGCCGGGCAGATAAAAAAAGGCGATGTGCTGACCGTGGCACAAATTGCTGGCATCACCGCCTCAAAACGGACCTCGGACCTGATACCGTTATGTCATCCTCTTCCTCTCTCCAAAGTGGATGTCGACCTCGAGCTGGACGACTCACTCCCCGGCGTGGTCATCACCGCCACTGCCAAAGTGACCGGCAAAACCGGCGTCGAAATGGAAGCGCTGATGGCTGTCTCTGTTGCTGCACTCACCGTTTATGACATGGCAAAAGCCGCCGAAAAAACGATGCGGATTCAAAATATCCGCCTGATCGAAAAACACGGCGGCGTGAGCGGTGACGTGATCAACGAACCTTAATTTACAGGTAATCTTATGGAATACACTTCAGTCAATCTTCAAGAAAAGTTCTCCAAATTTTCAGAACACTGGTCACCGAAGATCATCGCCCAGTTGAACGACTATCATTTCAAGCTCGCCAAAATTCAGGGCGAATTTATCTGGCACGACCATCCCGAAACGGACGAAGTCTTTTTCGTCGTGAAGGGTAATCTCGATATTCTCTTCCGTGATGGCAAGGTGACCTTGCACGAAGGCGAGATGTTCGTCGTGCCCAAAGGCGTGGAGCACAAACCTGTAGCCGAGCAGGAATGTCATATTTTGCTGGTCGAACCCGCGGGAACGGTCAATACCGGTAATGTACAGGATGCCGACCATACCGCTCCAAATGACGTTTGGATCTAGTGAATTTAAAGGTTTTAGAATGAATCATATTAAGTTGTTGTTTTTTGCCACCATCCGTGACCGCGCGGGCATGAAATCCATGGAAATGGATATTCCCGCCGATATGACCATCTTGCAGCTAAAAGAAAAACTCGGCGCGGAATATCCCAACCTGAAAGAGTCGATGAAGTCTGTTCTGATCACCATCAACCGCGAGTATGCTTTCGATGAGGCTGTTGTGCCGACTGGTGCAGAAATCGCGTTGTTCCCGCCGGTTTCGGGAGGATAATTCAATATGCAATCCTCAAATTTCCCTACTATCTATTCCATCACTGAATCCGAAATAGACTTGAACGATTTGCTGGAAAAAATCACACTCACATCCACGGGGGCGGCGGCGATCTTCACCGGCATGGTGCGCGGTGTGACCAGCCGCGGCGATGCCCATGAAACAGAATATCTGGAATACGAATCTTATATTCCAATGGCGGAAGCCAAGATGAAGCAGGTCGCGGACGAGATTCGCGAGAAATGGCCCGTAGTCGAGGGCGTTGCCATCGTTCAGCGTATTGGCAAACTTTATCCCAAAACGCCGACGGTTCTTATTGCTTGTACAGCGGCTCATCGGGATACGGGTGTGTTTGAAGCTGCCCGCTACGGCATTGACCGTCTAAAGGAAATCGTTCCTGTTTGGAAGAAGGAAGTTGGTCCCAATGGCGAGGAATGGGTCGAAGGGGATTACATTCCGAAACCGGGAGAATAGACCTTGTTTTTGCATACCCAGCGTCTCTTGCTTCGAAATTTCAACGCTTCCGATCTGGAGGCGTTTTTAGCCTATCGCAACGACCCGGCTGTGGCGAGATACCAAAGCTGGGATGTTCCGTATCCGCGCGAAAAGGGTGAGGCATTTATCGCTGAAATGAAGGACATCCACGCGCCCAAACAAGGACACTGGTTTCAACTTGCGCTCGAATTAAAAGAGACTGGTGCGCTGATTGGAGACGCTGCGTTTTGCATCAAGGATGACGATGCCAGACAGGCGGTGATCGGTTTTTCTGTCGCTTCGGCTTACTGGCGGAAAGGCTTTGCGACCGAGGCGCTTACCGCATTGCTTGATTATCTTTTTGAAGATATTGACCTGCACCGCGCCACAGCGGATTGTGATGTGGAGAATGTCAGTTCGTGGAAGACGCTTGAAAAACTTGGTTTTCGCCGGGAGGCACATTTTGTCGAAAGCCTTTTGGTTGATAGCAAATACACCAGTGAATATTATTATGGGCTTCTTCAAAGAGAATGGCGAGGTGACAAGTGATCGATATTCGCAAGGCGACAATTGACGACGCTTCGGCTATTGCGACAGTCCATGTGGCGGCTTGGCGGGAGGCGTATCCTGGTATCGTACCGGATGAATTTTTGAAGAACCTATCCGTTCAGCGAAGGACGGCACAATGGGTCAATACATTATCCGCCAATAATAATATGTACCATCACGCTTTTGTTGCCGAGATAGACGGACAGATCGTCGGTTTTTCCAATTACGGCGAGCCGCAATTAAAAGGCACGGAATTTGACGGGGAATTGTTCGCCATCTATATCCTGCGGGCGGCTCATAAGCAGGGCGTTGGCAGGATGTTGGTCAACGCGGCGGCGAACGGGCTGCGTGAACTGGGGCGTTCATCCATGATGGTTTGGGTGTTGAAGGATAATCATCCTGCGCGCGGATTTTACGAGAGGTTGGGAGGCGCGTATCTTTACGAAAAGCCGATCGAGATTGGCGGCGCGCAGTTGATGGAAGTCGCTTACGGGTGGCGGGATCTGAGTCTGTTTCCGGTGTAGTGTCAATTTTGAGAGGGCTGGCAGGCGGCAGGGAGGTCTGAACCGCTTTTCGTCAAGATTGTGCAAAGCGTGACGAAATCAATAGTCCCGTGTTTTTAATGTCATTCAATTTATTTATTTCGGAGGAGCAATGCAGGAACGTATTGTGATTACAGGTATGGGGACTGTAAATCCGCTCGGTTTGAACGTGAAGGAATCATGGGAAAGCGCGATCTCGGGCAAGTCTGGCGTGGGTCCCATTACATTATTTGATTCGACGCCGCTGCAGGTGCATATTGCGGCTGAGGTCAAGAATTTCCGCCCAGAGGATTATATGGAGGCGCGTGAAGTTCGCCGCCGTGACCGCTTCGAGCAGCTTGCGATTGCGGCTGCAAAAGAGGCTTTGTACAGTTCTGGTTTGGAAATTACAGATTCGAATTCAGGGCGTGTTGGCGTGATCATTTCTTCTGCGATTGGCGGGCTGCATTCGCTGCAAGAGGCGACCCTTACCAATTACAAAGAGGGACCGCGCAAGGTGAGCCCGTTTCTGATTCCCATGTTGATGGCGAATGGCGGTTCCGGGATGGCTGCGATCGAGTTTGGGATCAAAGGTCCGTGCTTTTCGGTGGCGTCAGCTTGCGCTTCAGGCGCAGATGGAATTGGTACTGCTCTGATGATGCTTCGCACAGGGATGATCGATGCGGCGTTGACGGGCGCTTCAGAAGCGACCATCACCTCCACAGGAGTTGCCGCGTTCGACCGTGTCGGCGCCATGTCGCGCCGGAATGACGATTATTCGATGACGCCGCAACCTTTCGACAAGAACCGTGATGGTCTGGTGATGGGTGAAGGCGCGGCGGTTTTGGTGCTCGAGCGCGAGTCGGATGCGAAGAAACGCGGCGCGGTCATTCTCGCCGAGTTGGCAGGCTACGGCGCGACAGCGGATGCTTTCCATGTGACAGCTCCGCACGAGAACGGCGAGGGCGGAGCGGCAGCAATGCGCATGGCGCTGGCTTCCGCCGAAGCGAACGCGGATGAGCTTGGTTATATCAATGCACATGGAACCAGCACGCCGCTAAACGATCAAGCCGAAACGCGCGCGATCAAAGCCGCTTTGGGTGATCTTGCGTATAAGATTCCGGTTTCCTCCACCAAGTCCATGACTGGTCATATGATGGGTGCGACGGGCGCGTTGGAAGTTATCTTCTGCGTGAACGCGATCCGCGAGGGAATTCTGCCTCCAACCATTCATTACGAAACCCCCGACCCCGAGTGCGATTTGGATTACATCCCGAACAAGGCGCGCGAAGCCAAAATATCCCTTACACTCAGTAACGCCTTCGGTTTTGGCGGTCACAATGCTGTTTTGGCAGTCCGAAAATATTCCTGATTTTGCTTGTGAAACGAGAATATCCGTGCTATAATCCGCCCTCGCGTATATTGGAAACCTAATCACAAAGTAAGGAAGAACGGAAATGGCAGACCTGATCAAAGCCGTAGAGGCAAAAGACAACGAGAATATCCCCCAGCTGGCTGCTGGCGATACCGTGAGTGTTCACGTCAAGATCAAGGAAGGTGAACGCGAGCGTATCCAGGAGTTCAAAGGCTTGGTAATCCGCCTGCGAAACAGCGGCAACAACGCTTCGGTGACCGTCCGCCGCATGGCGTCGAATGGTATCGGCGTGGAGCGCACCTTCCTGCTCCGCTCACCGCGTGTAGACAAGATCGTGGTGGAACGCCACGGCAAGGTCCGCCGCGCCCAGCTTTATTACATGCGTTCCCGCACCGGTAAGAGCGCACGTATCAAGGAAAAGTTCTCCTAATCTGTTAGCTAAAGACCCCGACATGACAATGTCGGGGTCTTTTTGTTTGTGTTAAAAGTGGTATCCTTAGGCGCGAAAATTTTCTGGAGGTTTTCATGGCGAAACCCTTGATCGGTATCACAACCTACAGCACCAAAAGTCCCTTCGGACGAGATATTACTGCAGTGCAGCATACCTACATCCACGCTGTTGTGCAAGGCGGCGGCGTTCCAGTCCTTATCCCTGCCATTCTCGATGAGGATGTACGCAACGAGTTATATTCGAATTTGCAGGGCGTTCTTTTCTCGGGCGGCGGCGATATTTCCCTCAAATATTTTCAAGGCGAAGATCATCCGAAGATCCATGAAGTGGATGAACTTCGCGATGTCACGGAGCTTTCACTTATCAAGCGATCCATTGATGATAAAAAGCCTCTCCTTGCCATTTGTCGTGGAATTCAGGTGATGAATGTTGCTTTGGGCGGCACCCTTTTCACACACATCCCTGACCAGTTCAATACCACGCTTGAACACAGCCAGAAGGAATTTCCAACGATCGCACACCCTGTCAACATTGATGAAACATCCCGACTGGCGGAAATTTTCGGCGAGACGTTATTGCAGGTGAACAGTCTTCATCATCAGGGACTTAAAGACGTCGCCTCATCCTTAAGAGTGGTTGGTCATGCTCCAGACGGTATGATCGAAGCTGTGGAATTGCCCGACCATCCCTACGCGATGGGTGTTCAATGGCATCCCGAATGGCTGACAGATCAGCTTGTCATGAGAAACCTGTTCAAATCCTTTGTGGATGCATCGAAGAAATAAAGAAGGGATATGAATCTCCGTCAGCGTTTGAAGGAACGATTTGTGAATTTGTATCCGCCAATGCTTGGTGCGGGAATCCGCTCGCGTAAAGTGGATGAGCGGACAGTTGATGTCCAGATGAAATTGACCGCATTCAATCGGAACCTCGTCGGCGTCCATTTTGGCGGATCTTTGTATTCGATGTGTGACCCGTGGTTCATGTTGATTCTGATGCGTCAACTTGGCAGGGATTACATCGTATGGGACAAAGCCGCCAGCATCCAATTTAAGAAGCCGGGACGGGGTCGTGTATCCGCGCGTTTTCATATTTCACCGGAACGAGTGGAAGAGATCCGGCGCGATGTTGATACGCAGGGCAAGATCGAATCTGTCTTTCAAGTAGATGTTTTGAGCGACATGGGTGAAGTTGTAGCCAGCGTTGAAAAATTGTTATACGTGCGCAAAAAGAATCCGGACTAATCACTTAATATGAATATTGATCCCATTGGCATTTTCGACTCAGGTGTTGGCGGACTATCCGTTTTGCGGGAAATCCGTTCGTTAATGCCCGGCGAGAATATCGTCTACTTCGGCGATCAGGGGCATGTCCCGTACGGTCCGCGCCCGATGAAGCAGATACAGGATTTTTCCGAGGGGATTACACGTTTTCTGCTGGCGCGGAATGCCAAAATCATCGTTGTAGCATGTAATACGGCTTCGGCGGCTGCGTTGAAGTATTTGCGCGAGACTTTTCCTGATGTGCAGTTCGTGGGCATGGAACCGGCCGTCAAACCGGCGGCGGAGAAAACCCAAACGGGCAAGGTCGGCGTGCTGGCAACCCCTGCGACGTTTCAGGGAGCCTTGTATGCCTCTGTAGTGGAACGTTTCGCGAACGGTGTGGAGTTATTTCAAAATACCTGCAATGGACTTGTCCAGCAGATTGAGCGTGGAAATCTGACGGGGGATGAAACGCGTACGATTTTGGAAGAGGCGCTGCACCCTATGCTGGAGAATAATATTGATACGGTCGTGTTGGGATGCACCCATTATCCGTTCGTGATTCCATTGATCGAGAAGATAGTTGGAGAAAATGTTCGGGTGATCGATCCCGCTCCCGCAGTGGCAAGACAGGTCAAACGTCTGCTTGAGGCGGGAGGAGGTGTCAACCAAACTGCGGGCGATGTTCGCTTCGTCACATCGGGCGGAGTTAAAGAATTTAAGTCAAATTTGAAGGTGTTATTGGGAATTAACGGGGAAGTTGAGTTTGCTGGGTGGAAGAATGATCGCGAGATAGCGGCTTGACAGCCAACAGCGTGAGGTTTTTGCCGAGATCGCGCAGTTCGTTTTCGTCTTTGAATTTCATCCCGACCATTGCCATAACCGAGCGGGTATAAGCAGGTTTGCGCCGAAAGAACTGAACCAACATTTCGCCCGTGTCACCTTCGGTAAGTTCCTCTGCGTTTGCCTGAAACTTCCGTCTGCCGACTTGTGCGTCAAAAGTTGGGTTGGCTTTTATATTCTTGAACCAATCTGCGCGTGAGCCGTAGGCGGCTTCTATGTAGTACGTGTCATTTGCCTGGTCGTAATCCATGACGTCCACAAGAGTTTTACGGCGTTTGCCGGACTTTCTGCCCGTTGTGACGAGCAACATCCACTGCGCGCCGATGAGTCGTTCCCAGCCCCCAAGACCTAATTTATGCATGAATAACGGAACTTTGAAGAAAAACTTTAACAAGGTGTTTGGACGTTTTTCGAACATGGTGTTTTCTCGTTGTGTTGAAGTTAATTTTATTCCTTTGTAATATATTTCGAGAAATTATCCAATATTTCCCTATTCTGGTCTTCTTGGAGGTAAAGGGTCTTTCGGTCGAAGATAATGGTGTGACCGCCGTCGTAAGGTAAAAAGTGGCGTTCCCTAAACTGGAGGATCTCGTTTTGTATAAAAGAATTTCCGTAGAAATCTGTGAAAGATTTTAACACCTTGTACTTCGCACCCGGTATTAGCCCGTAGACGGTTCCTTCTGAGCCGGGTCTTGGCTGCATCGGTTTGATGTTTACCACCCTTTGATTTTCATCTCGCCAGCGCATCAAGCGGATCAATGCCCACGTCAACGAAATGAAGAAGATTCCGAAAAGGATGATGATCGCTGTCCATGCGCCTGTTTCGGAAAGGTGACGTTTATATATCCAAGATCCAAGAATGATCGAGAATATGCCAATCAGGCACAATATGAGGATTGCGAGGATTTCCCTGCCCGTGCGTTTCATATAGTGGAATTATTCCCTGTCCGCGAATGTGATGCCCATATCTTCGCCGCTCACTTGGACTGATCTTAATGCATCAAAACTAAGCTGACCCGGTTCAAGTCGGTATTTTTCAGTGATCTTTTCAAAAAGGGCGAGGTAACCTGCTTTTACAGATGTATCCCAATCCAAGCCAAGCAGTTCCGCATTCTTTCGCAGGGTGGTGACATCTTCCCCCTCGATTTCTACAAAATTTCCGAAGGGTAGTTCATCGAGCATCACATGGGCGCCATTCAGATCGTATGTAGTACGAAATTTTTCATAGAATGCAACCGTACGGAATCCCAGCGCGTGCAGAAATTCCTTCGCGGTGTCGAAATCGCTTACAGTAAATTCAAGTTCCTGTCGACGTAGAATGCCCTCTTGATTTTCCTGGCTGGGACCTTTGAATGTGAATTTGGCTTCGGTGTCTTTTCGCAGGCGCAGCACTTTTAATTCGCGGCGCAGGTCGTCATTCGAGTTATCGAATCTCAAATTTGCTTCATGAACACGCGGCTGAATCAAATGCGCCTTCAAATCGCGAAGGCGCATTTCAATGCGTTTTAGGTCTCGTACAAAAAACTTAACTTCGGTCTCCTGCCCGTTCATGCTATTGCACGCTCAACAAAGTTTGTTTTTGCTCCACACTTTCACCCGCCTTCACGCGGATGCGATCCACTTTGCCGTCGCGCGGCGCTTTCAATTCATTCTGCATTTTCATGGATTCGAGGATGACCAGCACTTCGCCCTTCTTGACTTCCTGACCTTCTTCCACAGGAATCGCCACAACGAGCCCGGGCATTGGCGCTTTGAGATGGAATTCGCCTCCTTCCGCAACGCCCCCGCCTGCCGCGGCTTTCAGACGCTTTTCCCTTTCATCCTCAACCTGTACCTGATAAAGATGCCCGCGTAGAAGAACCTGCCAGTCTTCGTCGCCTTGATAGACGTAGGACTCGAACGATCTTCCATCAAGGATCAGCGAAAAGACGGGCTGCCCGCTGACCCATTCGAAGTCAACTGCTACAAGCCGGTCTCCCACACGGACATGGTGGTCGTCCACCACCTCAATCTCGAATTCCTTGCCTTCTATTGTTGTCACATACTTCATGTGCATACCTCAATCTAAATCGTCAACCCAAAAATAAAACTATCGGTGCATTCTTTCCCAGCGCCCGACCCACTTCCAGTTGCTGGCATCGCGTTCGTTCTTGCGGACGATCTGCGCGGAAAGTTCAGTCTGTTTGTGCGCAACGAGTGTGGCAAGAATGGCGGCGATCTCCGCTTCTTTATCGGTTAGTTCGGAAGCGGCTTCCATCGAGAATCGTTCCTCGACGAAGCGTGTGTCGAATTGTCCGCCCATGAAGCGGTGTGAATCCATCAGCGTTTGATGGAAGGGAATGTTGGTACGCACACCGACGATCTTGTACTCTTCCAGTGCGCGTCTCATACGCAGGATGGCTTGCGCGCGCGTCTCACCCCAAACGATCAACTTTGCGATCATTGGGTCGTAATAAGGCGTGATCTCGAAGCCGGGGTAGACGCCTGTGTCCACGCGAACGCCGGGTCCGGTGGGGATGATGCTGTGTGTGATTCTGCCTGTTGACGGAATAAAGTTGTTGAACGGGTCTTCTGCATTTACGCGGCACTCGATGGCGTGACCGTTAAACTGCACTTGTTCCTGTGTGTAACTCAACTGACGTCCGCGGGCGATGCGCAACTGTTCGGCAACGATGTCGATGCCGGTGACAAGTTCCGTTACGGGATGCTCCACTTGCAGACGGGTATTCATTTCAAGGAAGTAGAAATTACGGTCTTTGTCCACCAAAAATTCGATGGTACCCGCATTGATGTAATCCACTGCCTGTGCAGCTTTGACGGCGACACTTCCCATTTTTTGGCGCAATTCGTCGTCAAGAAATGGAGAGGGTGATTCTTCGACCAATTTTTGATGGCGGCGCTGAATGGAACATTCGCGTTCACCGAGGTGGATAACATTTCCGTGCGAATCTGCGATGATCTGGAATTCGATGTGGCGCGCGCCTTCGACCAATTTTTCTAGATAGACATTCCCATCACCGAAAGCGGATTCTGCCTCACGCCTCGCGGACTCGAGCAGGGCTGGCATTTCTTCCAGGCTTGAGACTTCTCTCATGCCTTTTCCGCCGCCGCCAGCCGTCGCCTTGATAAGAAGCGGAAAGCCGATCTTCGGCGCGATCCGCAGCAGGTCGTCATCGGTCATGTTGCCCACATCTTCGGTGCCGGGCACGACGGGAACTCCAGCCTTGATGACAGTTGCGCGCGCTTCGGCTTTGTCGCCCATCGCCGCAATCGAAGAAGGTTTGGGTCCGATGAAGGCGATCTTATGATTTGCGCATTCTTCGGCAAAATCATCGCGCTCTGCCAAAAAACCATAGCCGGGATGAATGGCATCGGCACCGGCTTTTTTGGCGATGTCTATAATCTTGTCTGCGCGCAGATAGGATTCGCGGGACGGCGCGGGACCAAGCAGGTACGCCTCATCGGCGTAGCGGACATGGAGTGCGTTTCGATCTGCCTCCGAAAACACAGCGACGGTTTCAAGTCCCAGTTCGCGGCACGCGCGAATAATGCGGACAGCGATTTCGCCGCGGTTTGCAACCAATACTTTTTTAAACATATTCTCTCCTTGCCTTACAGCGGGATGTTGCCGTGTTTCTTGGCAGGGTTCGAATCGCGTTTGTTGCTCAACATGGCAAGCGCGTTGATAAGACGCGGACGGGTTTCCTTGGGTTCGATAACATCGTCGATGTATCCGCGTGAGGCTGCCACGTAGGGGTTGGCAAATTTTTCTTTATACTCTGCAACCAACTCCGCCTTGCGTTTGACGGGGTCTTTGGCGGCTTCGAGTTCGCGGCGGAAGATGATGTTCACAGCGCCGTCCGGTCCCATGACAGCGATCTCGGAAGTGGGCCATGCAAGGTTCAAGTCGCTGCGGATGTGCTTGGAGGACATAACGCAGTATGCGCCGCCGTATGCTTTGCGCGTGATGACGGTCAGCTTCGGGACGGTTGCTTCGCAGTAGGCGTAGAGCAATTTTGCGCCCGAGCGGATGATGCCGTTATGTTCCTGATAGGTTCCTGGTAAAAAGCCGGGCACATCTTCGAAGGTGATGATGGGAATGTTGAACGCGTCACAGAAGCGGACAAAACGCGCGCCTTTTTCGCTCGCGTCGATGTCCAATACGCCTGCGAGAACTGCTGGCTGGTTCGCCACGATGCCGACGGATTGTCCGCCAAGGCGGGCGAAGCCGACAACGATGTTGGCAGCGTAATTCTCATGGATCTCGAAGAAGTTTCCATCGTCCACAATGAGGCGGATTATTTCCTTGATGTCGTAAGGCTTGTTCGCATCATCCGGGACCATGTTGTTGAGCTCTTCTTCCATGCGCAGCGGATCATCGGAAGTGGAGGCGAGCGGCGAGTCTTCCATATTGTTTTGCGGAAGGTATCCCATCAATTTACGGATGAGGTACAGCGTATCCGCTTCACTGTCAGCAGCGACATGACACACACCGGATTTTTCCGCGTGGACACTGGCGCCGCCGAGTTCTTCCTGCGTCACTTCTTCATGTGTAACGGTTTTGACCACGTCCGGACCGGTGACGAACATGTAGGACGTGTTGCGCGTCATAAAAATAAAATCGGTCAGGGCAGGGGAATAGACAGCGCCGCCAGCGCATGGTCCCATGATGGCGGAAATCTGCGGAATGACACCCGATGACATGGTGTTGCGCAGGAAGATATCCGCATAACCTGCCAAAGAAACAACGCCTTCCTGAATGCGTGCGCCGCCTGAATCATTCAAACCAATAACAGGCGCGCCGTTCTTGAGCGCCATATCCATGACTTTGCAGATCTTTTCCGCATGCACTTCGCCAAGGCTGCCGCCGAAAACAGTAAAGTCTTGCGAGTAGACGTAGACAAGGCGACCATCGATCGTGCCCCAGCCGGTGACAACGGAATCGCTTAATATTTTTTGTTCGCTCAAACCGAAGTCCGTTGTGCGGTGAACAACAAATGGGTCCATCTCACGGAAAGAGCCGCGATCTAACAATAAGTCAAGTCTTTCACGCGCGGTCAGCCGTCCCTTTTTGTGCTGGGCATCTATGCGTGCCTGACCACCGCCAAGGCGGGTTTGCGCTTTTAAATCATTCAATTGCTGGATTTTTTGTGTTTCGTTCATAAGCCTCTCTCGATAGTGATTTCGATGTAAAAAATACAAATATCAAACAGGCAAGATTTACAACGATTGCGAACGCCGTATTCGGGCGTGGATTTTGCCAGATCAATCGCTCTGCCCAAAACCAAACGGTGTAAACTGCCGCCGCCACAAGAAGAAACTTCGCGCTCCAGATCTTCTTCCTCCAGATACTCCAGGCGAGAACGAGTCCAATGATAAACCATAAGACTCCCGCTGCGGCACTTATCATGGGCGGCATTTGCACAGCGTATTCCACCAGAATTGCCTGCCAGGCGAGGGATGTCCATGCTTTAAGGGCGTTCCATGACGATACAATTAACACCAGCCAGACGGTGAGGGTTACTGAAAATGGACGCTTCATTCTTTAATATTTAGGTTCTTCGAGCAGGTATAAGAGGTCTTTTCCGCCGTAGCTGCTATATCTTTCGAGGTAAGGCGCAAATTGACCGTAATAGGGCGGAAGCGCCAGCAGACGCGGATTTGCAAAAATAACCGTCATGCCCTGGTCGTGCAGATATGTCGCGGCGGTTCCTTCCTGAAGGACATGGAAATATTCATAGCTGTTGATGAGCCCGTCCATGTTGACAATGGTGCGGTCTTTGATGAAATATCCGACATTGCCGCCGCCCGTCATGCCAATGATCTCGTTCGGGAATGTATTCTCTTCGATATATGTGACGACTTCCATATAGGGACGGTCTGGAGGGAAATATCCATGCGGCATGGCGTAGTCAATGAACTTCCAGAAATTATTCACAGCACTTGCGCCGTATAATAGCGTGACGGTGGTAAGCAGGATATTTATATATTGATTGCGGCGGAACGGTCGTAGAAGCAGGTCCAGGAGCAGGCTGGACATCAATGTAAGCAGGATCATTTGGCTGATCCAGTACCACTCTTTTGCGCCTCCATAGGATGTGGCTGTATACGAGAGAATATGGATGATGCTTCCAGCCATTAATGGAACAATCGCCAGACTTTGAAATGTATGCATCGAACGCTTTTTGTTTAAGGCAATCGTCACGATGAAGATGATAACGACCACTGCCAATATTGCAAAGAAGCGTTCGTCCTCTTTTTCTGCGCCGCGGATAATGTAGGGTCTGATTACTTCTTCCGCTTCCCAGATGGCGTCTGTGAAGGGACGTCCGGTTTCGAAAGCGTTGGTGCCCATTCCAAAATACGCCGCCCAATTTGTCGTCGGTTGTTCATAGGCGGTGTTTCCCATGCTGCCCCACCACCGTTTGATCTGTCCGCTGACGGGGCTGGAGGTACCGAATGTGAAATGGCTGAAGATCATGTAGGCGAGCAGGAGTCCGCCCACAACGCCATAAAATGCGACGCCTTCGCTCAACCAGATTCTCCACTTTGACTTGAGCTGTGCCAGCGGCGCTTCAGCGTGGACTTTGGCTGGGTTGCTGAACCAGGCTGCGGCTAAGCGTGAAGCGGAGACGAGAATCAGGCTGATGAGTAGATCGAGAAGAAATGCCGAGCGGGGGAAGTTGCTTCCCAATCCCATTTGAACAATAAGAATATAAATTCCGCCGGTTAGTATCGAACTGACTAAAATGGCAAGAGAGGTTTGCCGAAGCGTTTTCCAAATGGGAACAGACCGTAACGGTTGATACCCGCCGAAGAAATACAACGCAAGGATCTTGATGACGACTGCTATCACCGTTGCCTCGACCGCTGATGAGGCGTAGATGGTGTTGTATGATTCGAAGTCTGTGCGCAGAAGGACCGCGCTGGTCATCGAGATGAAAAATAACGCAATGTCTATTGGGAGAAGGTAGCGGATGGGTGTTCCCCGAAATACGATCCATATTCCAACGAGAACCGCAAAAAAAACAAGGTCGAGGCGGCTGAACATGGCGAGTGCCGCAATAAGACCCAGTAATGCGAACCGCTTGAGCGGAATTTGCTTTGTGTTCCAATCCTTTTCGAACTTTGCCAGTTGATATATCACAAGCACGACAGAGAACGCCGCAATTGGAGTTTCAAGTCCCAGTTCATACACCGTGGAGTGGATGTAATAATTGAACGACCAGAAGACCGCCGCAAGAATGGCAACTGCGTGCGAGAGATGGGTTTTGACAAGCCGATAGATCATCACGGATGTAGCCGTGTGAATCACCGCAATGACCATCAATAGCACACGGAGCGGGAGAATTGGATCGGATTTGGCAAGCGTGAAGATCGGAATGCAAATGAGCATCCAAAGCGGGTGGTATCCGTTCGTGATATTGATGCCATCGAACGTGCTGCCGAGTCCAAGTGAAATATTTTGAGCGACCTTGAAATAGTAGTACGCGTCATCCCGAACGAACCAATTATTTGGGAATGCATACGCGTCTGCTGTTGCGGCATAGTAGTGAGTGCCGAGGATGATGACAACTAAAATGAGTTCAAATGGTGCGATTCGTTTTATAAAATTCATTATCAAGAAATATCGAGTGTTATTTTTCCAAAATTTTCACCGCGCTCCAGACGTTCATGCGCGGCTGCGGCTTCCTGCAACGGGAAGGTTTTGTCGACTATTGATTTGAGTTTACCCGCAAAGACGAGATCCATTACTTCGCGGAAACCAGCAATCGAGCTCATGGTGGAGCCAAGGATGGAAAGATGTTTTGCAAAGATGAAGCGGTTGTCGATCTCGAAGCGCGGCGCCGCACTGTTGCCAACGGTCAGCAGCCTTCCGCCTTTTTTTAACGTGCGCAGACTCAGCGGGAACGTCGCGCCGACATTATCCACTACAACATCCACGCCGCGTTTCTCGGTAGCGTAAAAGACTGCCTTCGACCAATCCTCTTCTTTCGAGCGGTCGATCAGAATGTCCGCGCCGACGGCTTCGGCTTGTTCAAGCTTTTTTTGATTCGACCCAATCACGATGGCCTTCGCGCCAAGATATTTTGCAATTTGAATGGATGCGGAATTGACGCCTCCCCCCGCGCCGACAATTGCCACAGTTTCTCCAGCCTTGACCTCCCCGCGTTTGACCATCGAATGCCAGGCTGTCTGGTAGACAAGGGCAGCACCGGCGGCTTGATGCAGATCAAAACCGTTTGGTACTTTATGCAATTGTTTGACCGGCAATGCGATGTATTCGCAATACGTTCCGCGGACGGTTTCACCGAGTAAATGCCATTTACTGCAAAGGTTGTCGTGACCAGACTTGCATTGGTCACATTCGCCGCAGCCAAGGTTGACGTTTATGACCACGTTGTCGCCAACCTGAAAACCAGTGGCGCCTTCACCAAGTTCAACGATCTCGCCTGCGCCGTCCGCGCCGGGAATGTGAGGGAGTTCCAGTTTCAGTCCAGCCCAGCCTTCGCGGACGAACAAATCCATGCGGTTTAACGCGGCAGCCCGCAGATGGATGAGAACTTCGCCGGGCTTCGGTTGCGGAGTGGGGAAGTCTGTATATTCCAATACTTCCGGTCCACCGTGTTTATGAAAGAGGATCGTTTTCATTATTTGCCGGGTTATTTTTTTCTCGCGATCGCGGTTAAAGAACCGTTGTCTGAATAGATGCTGAATTTATTCAGGAAATTGATGATACCACTGAGAAGTGCGCCGGGCTCGTTGCCCAAACGGAATACGCGGCGGAATAAAAATCCGAGTGTGGCATATTGCCCAGCCTTGCGGACTTCCAATACTTCGAAATCATCGGCGAGGATTCTGCGAATGGTTTCAGGTGACCAGTAAAAGACATGTTCGGGCAGTTTGTATGAAACCCAGTTCCTGCCGGATACCTTTGAAAGCGTGCTGGTCGGGTCGGGGGTTGTGATTGCAAGTACGCCGCCGGGTTTGAGAAATCCGTGAATGGCGTGCAGGAATTTCTTCGGGTCGTAGATATGTTCGAAGGTGTCGAATGCGACGATGAGGTCAAAACTTTCAGGTGCATAATCCGCGGATTCGATCAAGCCAAGTTTGACACGGTCGCCCCATGTCTTTTGCGCTTTTTCGACGATGTAATCGGACGGGTCGAGCCCGTGTACGTCAAATCCCAGCTTTTGGGCGGCAGTGAGGAAGTAGCCGGGTCCGCAGCCGATATCGAGGGCTTTGCCCGCGGATTTATATGGCGCGATCTGTTTCAGGCGCAGTATGAACGTCTTTACCCAATTTTCGCTGATTTCCATATATTCGTCGTAGCCCTGACCGGATATATTCGAGTTGTAGTATGCCTCGTTCTTGTAAAGCTCAAGGATGGCTTCCTGCGTCATCCGCGGGGAGAGATAGTTCAAGCCGCATGATGAACATTCCACGACGTTGTATGGCGTAAATTCATAGCGGGTAACGGCTGAGGCGAAGGGTCCGCAGATCGGGCAGGTGGCAGTTTCGAGTGAGGGTGAAGCGGTGTTTGTCATTTCCGTAAAATTCCTGCGAGGTCGCCCCGGTCTTTTCGGGCGAAAGCTTTGAGTAGACTTTTGTTCAACTGAATGAGCGAAACCAGAACAATAAGCACGCCTGTAATGGCAAGCATCGGGTCGCGTATGGCGGACGGGATGAACCTGAGAAAGATAATGTACGAGACCCGGTCCAATGTTGGCTGAAGGATGATGGGAGAAAGGATCTTCGCAAAGCCGATGCCGGCGAGGAAAACTCCCAGCACGAAAACGATCATCCAAAATTTTGTGCCCGCACCGGGTTCGAGCCAGCGCCAAAAACTGGCGCGGAAGTAAATGCCAAGCGTGTCGGTGAAGGTGGCAAATATGTTGATGAAGTTCATGCGTCCCATGCCGCCTTTGCGGGCGTACAAGACCTCTACTGGAACTTCCACGATGTGATACCCAAACCGGGAGGCGGCGACCAGGAGTTCGAGGTCAAATGCGAAGCGGCTGACGCTCATGCGCGGAATGGAGTTCTCAAGCACTTCACGCTTGAAAAGTTTAATGCCCGTTTGAGTGTCTGTGATGTTCAGGTCAAATAGAAAACTGACCGTGTTGCGGAAGATCGCGCTCATCAATCGCCGCGGGGCTGGGAAGCGATTCGCGATGGGATCTTTTACTCCAGCCACAACATCGGCATCTTGTTCCTTCAAGACGGCGAGCAATTTTACTATGTAATGCGGAGCGATCTCCAAATCGGAGTCGAAGAACACGATGATATCGCCGCGTGCTTTTTCAAACCCGCGAAAAAGGGACGCGCCTTTGCCTGCATTTGCACCAACGCGGATGGGCCTGATATTGCGGTGTTTTTTTGCAGCCCGTTTGCTCTCTGAAAATGTATCGTCATTGCTGCCGTCATCGACGACGACGATCTCGAAGGAGTAACGTTTAAGTGAATCGCAAATGGATAGAAGGTTTTCATAGATATGAAAACCTTCATTGAAGGCAGGGACAACCACCGAGATCCTGGGATTTTTCTTTTTCTGCGCTTTGCTCATTTCGCTTTATTCGACCGTAAACTCGATGATACCCGACTTTGCCGGTTCGTTCTTGTGGCGCGCCACGAAAAGCAGCGACAGCGAAAGGGGAATCGCTGTCGCTGTGGGAATCAGAGTCCATGGAGGAGTTTGATTCATCGACGTTTATTTCGAGTCTAGTTCGATCCTTGAAATGACCAGCCTCTGGATCTCGCTCGTGCCTTCGTAAATCTCCGTGATTTTTGCGTCGCGAAAATATCGTTCCACCGGCAGTTCCTTGCTGTAGCCCATGCCGCCGTGGATCTGCACGGCTTGATGCGCCACATACATTGCTGTCTCGGAGGCGAAAAGTTTTGCCATCGAAGCTTCGAGCGAATATCTGCCTTTGGTTTCCTTTGCCTTCTCTTTTGCGAGCGCGGCGTTATAGATCAAGAGACGAGACGCTTCGATGCGCGTCTTCATATCTGCCAGTTTGAATCCGGTGCCTTGGAATGCGCCGATCGGTTGACCGAACGCCTCGCGCTGACCCGCGTACTGTCTCGCCGCTTCGTAGGCTGCTTCGGCAATCCCAAGCGATTGCGTGGCGATGCCGATGCGTCCCGCATCCAGAACTGTCATGGCGATCTTGAAACCTTCGCCTTCCGCACCGAGTCGATTCTCGGCGGGGATTCGGCAATCTTCGAATATTAGCTCACTCGTCGCTGAGGCGCGGATGCCGAGTTTTGGCTCCTTTTTACCGCGCACAAGCCCGGGCGTCTTTCCATCCACAAGAAAAGCGGTCACACCTTTTTGCTTCTTCTCAGGGTCTGTGACCATGAAAACCACAAAATAATCCGCAACAGGTCCACTGGTGACCCAGGATTTGCGTCCGTTCAAAATGTAGGAATCGCCGTCTCGTGTGGCGCGACTCTTCATGGTCCCGGCATCTGAGCCGCTTTGAGGTTCGGTGAGAGAATACGCTCCAATTGCTTTTCCTGAAGCGATGGGTGTGATGAATTTTTGCTTCTGTTCTTCAGTCCCAAATTTCAAGATGCCGTGGCAATACAACGAGTTGTTGACTGACATGATGACACCGTGGGAGGCGTCGACTTTGCTGATCTCTTCCAATGCGAGGACATATGCAAGTGCATCCATGCCTGCGCCGCCGTATTGTTCTGGAAGTTCGATTCCCATGAAGCCAAGTTCGCCCATCTTTTTGATGGTGGCATGAGGAAATTCGCCGCTCTCGTCAAACTCCGCGGCAATGGGAGCGATCTCTTTCTCTGCGAAATCTCGTGCTGCATCACGGAGCATTTTATGTTCGTCGCTTAGAGGGAAAATGGGAAGATCTGTCATTCGGTAGTCTCCATGTTTTTTGAAGAATTATAACCCTTTGTACAATTCGGAAATTCGAGATTGACGACTAATCTTGCCCTTAACTATAATGTGTGAGTCCCCGTGTCCGCAAATTAGGATGTGGGGAATTATCTTTCCCTTTAACCTGGAAGGAGGCTATCTCAAACAGATTGAGTTAAATATCCGTTACACGAATATTCAAACTAATTCAAAGAAATAGGAGAGAGAAAGATGAAGAAACAACTATTCAACTTGTTGGTTGTGCTTGTTTTAACGAGTCTTGCCCTGTCTGCCTGCGGCGGCAGTGGAAGCTCCGCAACGGGTATGAAGACCGAAGTCGGCGATGGGGAAGGGGAAGTGTCCATCATTTCGTGGGCTGGTTATATTGAGCGCGGCGAAACTGACCCCGCCTATGACTGGGTGACCGAGTTCGAAGCTCAGACCGGCTGTATGGTGACCAACAAAGTTGCAGCAACCTCTGATGAAATGGTTACATTGATGAATGAAGGCGGATTTGACCTCGTAACCGCCTCCGGCGACGCCTCCAACCGCCTTATTGCGGGCGGCAAGGTTCAGCCCATCAATATCGACCTGATCCCCTCATGGTCTACAGTTGATGATCGCCTCAAAGACGCTCCCTGGCACACAGTGGACGGTGTTCATTATGGCGTTCCTTATCAGTGGGGTCCGAACGTGTTGATGTACAACACCGACGTGTTCCCCGAAGCGCCAACCTCATGGGATGTGACCTTTGAAGAAATGACCCTTCCCGATGGACAGTCCAATGCCGGACGCATTCAGGCATATGATGGTCCCATTTATATTGCGGACGCCGCGCTTTACCTGAAATATCACAACCCCGAACTTGGTATCGAAAATCCCTATGATCTGACCGAAGAACAGTTCAGCGCCGTTGTGGACTTGCTCACCAGCCAGCGCGCTCTGATCAACCGTTACTGGCATGATGCCTTTGTCCAGATGGACGACTTCAAGAACGAAGGCGTTGTGGCTTCCGGCTCATGGCCCTTCCAGGTCAACTTCATGGAAGGCGTGAACGTCTCCTCCGTCATTCCAGTTGAAGGCGCCACCGGCTGGGCGGATTCAACCATGATGCACGTGGATGCTCCGCACCCGAACTGCGCCTACAAGTGGTTGGAGTGGTCGCTGAATCCGAAACTTCAGGGCGACCTCGCTTCCTGGTTTGGTTCAGTTCCTTCCGTTCCTGCGGCTTGTTCTGGCAATGAACTGCTCACCGACGAGGGTTGTGCTGTCAACGGCTTCGATAACTTCGACAAGATCTGGTTCTGGCGCACCCCGACCGCCGAATGCAGCACTGGCGATGGCGGCTGTGTTCCGTACAGTAAGTGGGTTGAAGCCTACGTTGGTATCATCAGCGGCGGGCAATAATCCCGTAATTTAATTCGTATGAACGTGAAGTAAAATATTCAGGCAGGGATTAATCCCTGCCTGAATATTATTTACACTGGAGTGCCATGACAACCCCTGCAATTCGATTTGAGTCTGTAAGTCGTCATTTTGGCGAGGTTCGCGCTGTAGATCAAGTGGATATGGAGGTTCGTGACGGGGAATTTTTCTCCATGCTCGGACCTTCCGGTTCGGGGAAAACGACCTGCCTGCGGATGATTGCCGGGTTTGACCGCCCCACTTCAGGAAGAATCATGCTTTATGGTCAGGATGTCTCCGACCTCCCGCCGTATGAGCGTGATGTCAACACGGTCTTTCAAGACTACGCCCTTTTCCCGCATATGAACGTGGGCGATAACATCGCTTACGGCTTGATGATCAAAAAAGTGGACAAAGCCGAACGCACGAAACGGGTGGATGAAATCCTCGACCTTGTACAGCTTTCGGGATTTGCGAATCGAAAGCCGTCTCAGCTCTCAGGCGGACAACGTCAACGCGTCGCGCTCGCCCGAGCCTTGATCAATCACCCCAAAGTTTTGCTACTCGATGAGCCGCTCGGGGCATTGGATTTGAAACTCCGCCAGCAAATGCAGGTGGAACTGAAAGCGATTCAAAAACGGGTTGGCATTACCTTCATCTTCGTCACCCACGACCAGGAAGAAGCTCTGACCATGAGTGACCGCATTGCGGTCTTTAATGAGGGGAAAATTGAACAGGTTGGTGAACCCTCCGAAGTGTATGAGCATCCCGCGTCGCAGTTTGTGGCGGGGTTTGTGGGCACATCCAATGTCATCAGCGGCGACGTCGCCCTGCGCATTACCGGATCCTCGCAAACGTTTTCCATCCGCCCTGAGAAGATCCATCTTGGTTCGATGGATGAAGCCGTTGACAGTGACATGCACTCCGTCGAAGGAAATGTGCGCGACGTGGTATATCTTGGGCTGTACACACGCTATCTTGTTGAGATTGCCCCGACATTGGATATGGTGGTCGTTTCGCAAAACCTACGGACCACATCCGCCGATGTGAACTCCGTCAAAGGACTTCCTGTGCGTTTGTCTTGGAACAAGGCGCATACCAGCGTGTTGGGAGGCAGGGGTGCTTAATCGCCTTTCCACGTATCTATACCGTCGACCGCGTTTGGTTCTCGGCTTGCTGCTGGGACCGCCGTTGTTGTATTTTGTCGTTGTGTATTTGGGCTCGCTGTTTGCCCTTTTATTGAACAGTTTCTATTATCTTGAAGAATTTACAGGGTTGGTGGTGCGGCAATTTACCCTCACAACATACGCCAAACTTTTTACGCCGACCAATCTGGGTATTTTCTTTCGCACCGCCAGCATGGCGCTGACCGTGACTATTGCGGATGCGATCATTGCGTTTCCCCTTGCTTATTACATTGCACGCTTTGCCCCGAAAAAGATAAAGACCTATCTTTATATTGCGGTGACCATTCCCCTTTGGTCGAGTTATCTCGTCCGCGTATATGCGTGGAAGTTGATCCTCGCCAAGGAGGGGATCGTTTCGTGGTTCTTCAATCTTTTCGGGCTTCAATTCATTCTGGATAAGATACTTTCCATTCCCGTCATTGGCGGTTCATCCCTTTCCCTTTCGCCGATTGGAATGTTCATAGCCTTTTGTTATATCTGGCTTCCCTACATGATCGTGCCTATTCAAACCGCTTTGGAGCGTGTTCCCAAATCCCTGCTTGAAGCCTCAAGCGATTTGGGTGCCAACCCCGCACAGACGTTCCGTCAGGTGCTGCTACCGCTGGCGTTTCCTGGCGTGGTGGCAGGTTCCATCTTCACCTTCTCGTTGACCTTGGGTGATTTCATCGTACCGCAGGTCTTGGGAAACTCCCGCTTCTTTATCGGACAAGCCGTTTATACCTATCAAGGCACGGCTGGGAATATTCCGCTCGCCGCAGCCTTCACCATGGGACCCATTGTGATCATGATCGTATACCTGCTAATCGCCCGAAAATTGGGAGCTTTCGATGCGCTCTAGATCTTCCAACTCCGCTTCCCCTGCTTTGGTTCTCGGCGCACTTGGCGGCTTGATCTTTCTCCATGCGCCGATTTGGATCATTTTCCTCTATTCATTCACTACCGACGAAGCCACCTACACGTTCCCGCTCCCTGGTTTCACCACCAAGTGGTTTGGCGTCGCCCTCCAACGTGCGGACTTGTGGAGCGCGCTCTCGCTTTCATTGAAAGTCGCTGTCGTTGCAACAGCCGCCGCATTAGTCTTGGGTACGCTTGCCGCAGCTGCGGTCTATCGCAGCAATTTCTTCGGCAGGGAGGCGATTTCGCTTCTGTTGGTTTTGCCAATCGCTTTGCCGGGCATCGTTTCCGGTATTGCACTGCGCTCCGCCATTGGCACGCTTGACATCCCTTTTTCGTATTGGACCATCGTCATCGGTCATGCCACGTTCTGCGTGGTGACCGTCTACAACAATGTGCTTGCGCGTTTCAGGCGTATGCAAGGTTCGCTTGTCGAAGCATCAATGGACCTTGGCGCGAATTCCTTTCAAACATTCCGTCATGTCGTTCTGCCGAACATCGCAACCGCTTTGGTGGCAGGCGGCATGCTCGCATTTGCCCTTTCCTTCGACGAAGTGATCGTCACCACTTTCACAGCCGGTCAACAATCCACGTTGCCGATCTGGATCTTCAGCCAGCTCGTGCGTCCGCGTGACCGCCCCGTCACGAACGTGGTGGCGACCATCGTGGTTCTCATCACCTTTCTGCCGATCTTTTTTGCCCAGCGGATTTCCGCCTCTTCAGCGGATACCGAAGGCGAGACGAAGTAGATGACGAGACAGCCGTGAGGCTGTCTCACTTTTCGCCCCCTGCCTGTACCTGACTTGATTCTCACCATTGGATATTTTCTCAACCCAATATGACAGCCTCCTACTTAAACCCGAAATGCGAAGCCCGTAATTACCACTCAGGCGGATGCGGCGTCTTCGCCCTTGAACCCATCTACAAAGGCGAACTCGTCTCCCTGTGGGGCGGGACCATCGTCCACAAAAGTGAGCTCGACCCTTCCATGCCGCGCTTCACCCAGCGTGTTCTGCAAATTGACGAAGAACTTTATATTCTCACTGCTGCAGAAAAAGAGCCGAACGATTGCTTCAATCATTCCTGTGAGCCGAACCTTGGCTTTACCGGTCAGATCGGACTTGTGGCAATGCGCGACATCGAAGCTGGCGAACAATTAACTTTCGATTACGCCATGTCTGACGGTGGACCATACGACGAGTTCGAATGTCACTGCGGTTCGCTCAATTGCCGTAAGAAGATCACCGGTAACGATTGGAAACTTCCCCAGCTTTGGGCAAAATATGAGGGATATTTCTCGCCTTATTTGGCGCGCCGTATCGAAAAATTGCGAGGATAAGTTTTACTGCTAAAGAAAAATGAAATACCTTATCGGTGAAAAACTGAAATTTGACTGGAAAGTGGTTTTCGTGACCATCGTCAGTACCTTGTTGATGATGACAGACCGCTATCACGATCTTTTTGCGACCAAATACTGGGACCGTTTCTTTCTCTACTTGATTATCCCGTTGATTCTTATCTTCGTCGTGTTTCGTGAAAACCCGCGTGAATACGGATTTTCATTTGGCGAGTGGAAACTGGGCTTAATCTTCACATTGCTCGGTATTCTGCTAATGACCCCAATAATCTATTTTCTTGGGCATGGAAATACATCCATGCAGCAGTATTACCAGCGCTTTATCCTCGGCTTGCCGTGGACGACCTTCCTCGACCTCTTTGGCTGGGAGTTTCTCTTCCGCGGCTGGATTCTATTCACCTACGCCCGCAAGTTTGGACCTGAAGCCCTTTGGCTGCAAGCTGTCCCTTTCGCGTTGGCGCATATCGGAAAGCCCGAAGTGGAGACCCTTTCCACCATCTTTGGCGGATTCGCATTCGGGTGGATCGCCTGGCGTACCAAGTCGTTTCTTTATCCGTTTTTGATACATTGGTTTATCGGTGTGTTGATCATTTTAGTTGCGGCAGGAGTGGTGTGACATGGCAGAGTATCAGTTCCGCCCGGCGCTGGAATCAGAGTCCGCTCAAATTGACGATCTAATCCATGAGGTGGGTATCAACCCCTCCGGTCTGGATTGGAGGCGTTTTATCGTCGCGGTGAATGCTCATGGTGTTGTCGTCGGCTGCGGTCAGGTCAAGCCTCACGGGAAAGACATCCTCGAACTGGCTTCGATCGCGGTAAAACCCGAATACCGCGGACAGGGCATTGCGCGAAAGATCATCGAGATTTTGCTGGAGCGAACGCCGCGCCCGTTGTATTTGATGTGCATCGAACACAACGGACCGATGTATGTAAAATTCGGCTTTCGTTCGCTTTTGCTGGATGAAATGCCGCGATATTTTCAACGCATCGTAAGACTGTTCAGGCTTTCGAAGGTCGTCCACAAATCGAATGAAGACTTGCTGGTCATGAAGTTGGAGTAGAATCGCCGTATGAAAAATGTCCTTTACACATTGGTCGGCGTGATGGCTGGCTTTGCGCTTGCGGGCTTTTTGCTTTTTGTTTCCCGCGCGCCCGCTGGTGAGCCGATCATGTTATTGCCCGCCCCCACGAAAGCGCCGATTGCTGTGCATGTCATTGGCGCGGTGCCGCGACCGGGACTGTACGAATTTGCGGAAGGTGCGCGCGTGCAGGATGCGATCGATGCGGCGGGCGGTTTGCTTGCGAGCGCCAATGTGGATACCATCAATCTTGCTGCGCTTTTACAGGACGGTCAGCAGTTGGATATTCCATATAAGTCCGGCGAAGCACCGTCAACGACGAGCAGCAATACTAACGAAAGTCCGCTTGTGCTGCCGGGGGCAACGGGCGAGTCTTCCACTGTCAATGAAGACTTGGTCAATATCAATACCGCAAGCGCCCAGGAATTGGACAGCCTTCCGGGGATTGGTCCCACCATTGCCCAACGCATCATCGACTATCGCAACGAAAACGGACCGTTCCAAAAGATCGAAGATATTCTGAATGTCTCCGGCATCGGTCCATCAACCTACGACGAAATAAAGGATCTAATCACCGTCTCATGAGCTTCGACCATTTCTCCTTCATTGCCCCCATTTATGCCCGCGTCACCTATTCTAAAAAAGATGCGATGCGCGAAGTTGCCTCCCTTCCTGTAAACGGACGTCTGCTCGACATTGGCGGCGGCACCGGGCGCGTTGCCTCTGCGATCCGTGAGTTTGTGGATGATATCGTCATTGCCGACGTTTCCTTTGGGATGTTAGCCCACTCGCCTCGCACGGACTTTCGACCTGTGTGCGGTGCTTCTGAGTCTTTGCCATTCTCGAACGACTCCTTCGACCGCGTTATCATGGTCGATGCCCTGCACCATGTCATTGACCATGCGGATACGGCGAATGAAATGTTCCGTGTCTTGAAACCCGGCGGCGTTCTCGTCATTGAAGAACCGGACATCCGCACCTTTGGCGTAAAAATGATCGCCGTTGCCGAAAAGCTTTTGCTCATGCGCAGTCACTTCCTTGCGCCGGATGCCATTACCCAATTATTTGCGACAGGGGAGAAAGAAATAAAAGCCTCCGATGGGACGGCTTGGGTGATTGTCAGGAAATAAAAAATAATTAAAAAAAGACGCTGACCTCTGCGCTAATCCGCGCTTGTCAGCGTCCTTTTTTTGTTTTTCTAGTTTGCTAGCACATGCCGCGAAATGACCAGCCTTTGGATCTCGCTGGTCCCTTCGCCAATGGTCATCAGGCGAGCGTCGCGGTACATGCGTTCCACGTTGTATTCGCGGCTGTAGCCGTAGCCGCCGTGGATTTGAATGGCTTCATAAATGACGCGTTCTGCCATTTCGGTGGCATACAGTTTGGCAATGGCGGCTTCCTTGTTGTACGGACGTCCCTGATCCTTGAGCCATGCAGCTTTGTAGATATACGTCCGCGCGAGTTCGATTTCCATTTCCATATTTGCAAACTTGAATTGGATCGCCTGAAAATCAGACAGCGACTGATTGAACGCCTTGCGCTCTTTCGCGTATTGGACAGCGGCTTCCAACGCTCCGCGCGCAAGCCCGATGGAGATCGCGCCGATGCTGATGCGACCTGCATCCAGCGTTGACAGGGTTTGCTGCAAACCTCTGCCTTCCGGTCCGATCAAGTTTCCAAGCGGAACACGGACATTGTCATACGTCACAGCATGAGTGGGGGAGCCGCGTAGTCCCATCTTCTTTTCCGCGGGATGGATCGTCAATCCCTTCGAATCGGTCGGCACGAGGATCATGCTCAAAGATTTTGATCCGCCTTTGGGGTCGGTGCGAACGAGGGTGATGATGTACTCGGCGATGCCCGCATTCGTGTTCCACATTTTCGAGCCGTTGATGACCCATTCATCCCCGTCTTTTTCCGCCTTGGTGGTCACGCCGCCTTGAATATCCGAGCCTGCGCCGGGTTCGGTCAACGCCAATGCACCGAGCTTGTTCTGTCCGCTTGCGACGAGCGGCAGCCATTTCTTTTTCAGTTCTTCACTTCCGTATAAGGCGAGGGGCGATGTCCCCAGCCCATTATGCGCAGTGAATGCCAGCGCCGTGGAACCGCAGCCCCAGCCCAATTCTTCGAATGCAACGGCATTCGAGATCATATCTACATTCGAGCCGCCGTATTCCTCTGGAATGCTCATGCCTGTCAGTCCAACTGGTCCCGCTTTGCGGAATGCCTCCCAATTGAATTCTTCGTTTTCATCCACCTCGCGGGCTTTGGGGCGCAGTTCTTTTTCCGCAAAGTCGTGGACGATCTTTTTCCAGACTTTTTGCTCTTCGTTTAGATCAAAATCCATGGTTGCTCCTGGTTTACAATGTGATGATTTTCTGCCTTGACTTGCGCTTCGATAAGTTCGTTCCTACGCTTCGAAGTTTTCAAGTAATATTTTTGCCTGTTCCAGCTTTTCGCCCGGAACAAAGACCTGCACATGCCCAAGCATATCGATGGTAACGGGGAATGCGTTTTGCCCAACAGACTCCTGGAACAACTCCACTTCCACATCGTTCGCTTCGAGATAACTTTTCAGCAGATCGGCTTCGAGCCTGCTGCTTAATTCAGTCAATAGTTCATACTTTAGCTTATCCATTTTTTATCTCCAAAATATGACGAAAAGGATCGTCCACATGGCGCTGACGATCGTCTGACGCATGCCGATTTTCACCGGCTTCCATCCGACTGCGGGGTGGGTAATGCCCCAGACCATTTCAAGCCACTGCACCAGAAAAGGGATAAATATCCAAAACGGGATAAATCCCAAAATACCGGCGAACAATGCGACGGATACATTGAACGTGTTGTACATGAACGCGCGGCTGCCCATCCGCCACCACGCGCCTCGACTCGTCGCCGCGGCTTGCTCCTGCGACATTTCCCTTTGACTCAGCCGCAGGTACGCGTAGACGATGCTCCCAGCCGATTGCAGCCATGCCAGCATCCACAGCCACCAGCCAATAGGATTATAGTCCGCTGTACCGACCCAGAAGGCGGCGGGAGCTGTCAGTGCAAGGACGCCGGTTGCGATAAGCTCAATACCGGCTTGTTTTCTTTCGGCGCGTTTACTCACGAGCCACAAATGCCAGGCGAAGACGGGAGCTCCCGGCACAGCGAGATAGAGGATATAACCGTCGCCGGAGAGGATAAGTCCGGTTAAGGCTGCGGCGGCGATGATGCCATAGACCACCACCCAAAACCGGGCGGCGGGAAGATCCGCAGCGGAGCGTCGTCCAGATACAGCTTTGACGATCATGGTTAGCGGCTGCCGCATCAAAAAAGCGGACATCGCCGCGATGATGAGGTAAAGCGTTGCGAGGTGGAAGGTTTTGCCTGCGAATATCCCCACTATTAACGGACTGAGAATGAAAACCCATGAGCCGTGATCCTGCGGCAGGGCGATCTGACGTTTGAAATAGGATTGCATTCCGGTAAGGATACAGGAAAAAGAATTTACAGGCAAGGTTGTTATAATGAAGAAAATTCGATTAGGAGAGATTTTGTATGGCAAAAAAGAAATTGGCAGCCAAAAAGTCAAAGGCGGCAAAAGAGGATTACTCGGTTCAGATCATTGCCGGCGGAGTTATTTTGCTGGTAGTGGCGTTCTTTCTCACGAAGTACGTCCCCTGGGATTCTTTTGGCGCATCTTCTGAAAGTCCTGTAGCGGCGAGTAGTGGAGCGAAGACCTACGACGCTCCTCCGCCAATGACCATTGACACCTCAAAGCAGTATTTTGCCACGGTTGAGATGGCGAAAGGCGGCGAGTTCACCATTGAGCTTTATGCGGATAAAGCGCCCATCACGGTCAATAGTTTTGTGTTCCTTGCGCGTGAAGGCTTTTTCAACGGTGTGACTTTCCATCGTGTGCTCGAAGGTTTCATGGCTCAAGGCGGCGACCCGACCGGCACCGGCATGGGCGGACCCGGCTACGAGTTCGTCAATGAAGACAGCGATCTGACCTTCGACAAAGCCGGTGTTGTGGCGATGGCGAATGCCGGGCGCGACACGAACGGCAGCCAGTTCTTTATTACATTCGGTCCGGCTGACTTTTTGAATGGCGGCTACACTATTTTTGGGCAGGTCGTCGACGGCATGGATGTGGTCAACGGCATTACCCGCCGCGATCCGCAGCAGAACCCGACCTTTACGGGTGACGCGATCAAGACGATCACGATCACGGAGAAATAATTTTAAAAAAGTGACAGTCGCCCAAAACGGCTGTCACTTTTTGTTTTGGAGGTAGAGATGGCAGAAAATCAGACTCGCGGCGAAGCGCACGGCTGTATCGTTTGCGGAAAACTGCACCAGATGTATGTTGTTTATGATTCCGAAGGGAAATTTTTAGACTGTAAAGTCATGAGCGCGGATGGCAAACGCGTTCCAAACCCCGACCGTCCGCTTGTGGCATGCGAGAAACATTCAGAGGAACAAATAAAAATGGCTGTGGCAAGAGTGTTCGGTTCACATCCCGAAGACGAAGACTAACCCCGCTATTTCTGATCGTAGAAAACCAGCAGGGTGTTTCCGTACTTTCTCTGTTCACCCTCAACCAGATTATTCAGGGGGAAGTCCTGATACTCGCTTGGGTCGATCTGCACAATGACCGAACCGTCGTCTGTCAGCCAATCCATGTGATCGTCAATCAACTTCAAAGCTTCCAGCCACATATCCTTGTATTGCGGCGGCGCAATGTATATATATTCGAACTGCCGGTCTGCCCTGCCTGCCAGCATGGTGAACGCGTCGCCCCGCCTGATCTCGGCTTGTTTACCGAACTGGCAGTGTTCCACATTTTCCTTGATCGTTTCGATGGGCGCACGGTTCAGGTCGGTGAAACGCACCGATGTCGCGCCGCGGCTCAAGGCTTCGATGCCGATCGCTCCCGTCCCTGCAAACAAGTCCCACCAATTCGAGTCGAGCACGTCACTGGCTAGGATATTGAACAACGACTCCTTGACGCGGTCCATGACGGGGCGCGTCGTATCGCCCGGCACCAATTTTAGTTTTCTGCCTTTTGCCGTTCCAGAAATGACACGAATGCTCATCGGGCAGTCTCGATCGCGGTCAGGATGTTTTCATGCGGCGACTGATAATAGACGACACAACCCGTGCCGAGAATGAACCTGCGACCCTTCGTCTGCTTGATGGCGTCCAGCGCCTCTTCCTTGACCTGAGCCTGCGTGCCCGAGTAAAGCGTGTCCTGGCGGATGCCTCCGCACAGCACGCCTCGGTGAACGCTCTGCGCCTCCGAAAGTGACGGGTATGACTCGCGGTCATGCCAGTTGACGATTTGGAAGTTCATCAATCGCAGCAGCGAGAAATAAATATCCTTGCCGTGCAGGTGCAGCAGGTTGCACCAAAAATTTTCTGCCGGATCGAGCACTTCCTGGTCGAAGGGCAGGCAGATTGTCTTGTATTCGTCCAACTCCATCATATTTCCCTGCGCGTGTTGAATCGCGTAAAAGATGCCGTCCGCGCCAGTATCGTGCACAGCCTCGATGAATTTGACCGTAGTCTTTGCGATGGTTTCAAGCCCTTTAACCAGAGATTCAGGGTAGTGCTTGGCGTGTTCCAAAAGCAGATTGTTTCCAGCCAGATTCTTGGCTTGTGACATTGGGTTGAAGATGGTTTGAATGACGGGAGTATCCTCCCCAACCTTTTCACGGATCAGTTTCAGGCATTTGAGCTGGGCAGCCAGATGCGGCGCTGTCGGGTCGAGCGGCTTGAGTTTTTCCCAATCTTGCGGCGATTGGATGATGCGTTTGGTATATCCACGCGAGCCTTCGGGATTGTTCTGCCATTCATCTTCCACGCCCCAGTCCTTGACTGCGAATGAGGAGGCAGGTGTGACCTTTACAATGTCGAAATCGTAGGTTTGCTGAAATTTAATGGTAGCTGCAGCGAGAGTTTCGGGGTTTTGGTCTTCTTCAGGAAAATGCCGCCAAAATGCGACGGGGATCTGATCGGTCTGCTCACCGTTGAAGCAGGCTTGGATTCGTTCGCGGTGGGTGGTCATTTACAACTCGCTTTCCAGGCGGTGCCTGTAATAGATTCCTTCGCGGAATGTTTTGATGATTCTAAACCCGTTCGCCTGCGTTGCCTTGAGACTGGCTATATTCCACGTTTCGACGCTGGCGTAGATTTTTTTATACCCCCGTTTTCGTCCCTCGTCCATGAGCGCTTTTTGAAGGGTTCGTCCCAACCCGCGCCCGCGGAAATTCGGGTCGACAGTGAAGTACACGCATTCGATGGTGTTCGGCTCGTACATCTGTCCGCGGATGGTGATGCTGGAAACTGCCATCTGCAAAAACGCCAGCGGGCGGGTGAAGATCACTTTCAGAATATTCCTGACGAACCAGTTTTTATCTTCGGTAAGTTTGGATGTAAGTGAAGAAGGTTCCGGGGAGGCAAGGCTGAAGCCCATGACCTTGTTGGTATCATCATCCTGCGCGTAAAAGCCGAAGGCACGTTCATCTTTGACAGCGTTCTCGAAATATCGCAGCACGAAGAGATAGCCGAGTTTGGTCAGCAGTCCGGCATCTCCCATGTGGATTTCAGCGATTCGTGGAATGAGATCTGCTGGAATGGATTTAAGCGGATGCAAAGTATGTGGCATGAGTTAGACCAATCCGCGGATGATGTATGGACCCAATGGGCGGATGATGAATTTGGGCAGGCGCTTCCATGCCGCGATGGCGAATTGAAATTTGGGATTCTTTTGATTCAAAGATGGAAGTTCATGACCCGGAGAAAGCCAGAACCAATAGGCAAGCGGTTTCTTTTCCGGCGCCCATTTGGATTTGAAGATGTCGTTGCCAGAACCGACGAGGCTGCGACCAAGGTCAAAGGTGGTGCATCCCTTTTGCATGGCGTGTTCGATAACAGACCAGTAAAGGAATTCGCCTGTATAAGCGGAGCGAGCGTCTCTCAGGACATTGGCATGCAGGTTGAAGACGGTTTTGCCTTGATAGATAAAAACTCCGCCGCCGGTGATCCTCCCTTTTGCATTGTATGTCACCGCAAATTCGAGTGTGTCTCCAAGATATTCTGCCATTTTGCGCAGATATGTTTTCGAATGATAAGGCGAACCCAGTTCGTGCATGCTGAGCGCGAGGGCTTCGTAAGCATCGTCTAAAAGGTCGAGGTGACCGAAACGGATGGAGTGTCCCTTTTTGAGGGATTTGCGGATGTGGTTGCGATGGTCCGACGAGAAGCGCTTCATCAAGTCGTCTGAAGTGGCGGAGAGATCTATCAGGTAGGTGAAGTAGACGGGGTGTTCGACCCAGCCGTCGGCGGGGGGAGAGGCGGTATCGTCAAATCGGAGCGATACGTATTCGGCGTTGACGTCTTCTGCGAGGCGGCGGGCTTTATCCAATAATAAGTCGCGGGCTTCGATATTCTCGTATGTGAAGCCGCCGTAACTGCCAAATGGCGCGGTGGCGAGATAATGTCCGAAGACTGGGTGATCGACTTCGAGCATGGAAAGCGCGCCAAGCGGACGTTCGTCATCGAGAACGGCAAAACGATGGACGGGATGTCCGTAAACGTCGTTGATGAAATTCATCCACGAGTCGAGACCGATGTAACTGAGCTTTGGCTCGAGCGAAGGGTAGGGAAGGGAGTTGACTCGTTTGACGTTCATTGGAGTTCTTTTATATAGTCTTGCATGGTTGAGGTTGGAAAGTTCCTGAGCAGTTCTTTGAGGAACTTCGATTTATTGAATGTGAACGGAAAAAGAAGTGGATGATGCAGCATGTCGACGATAAAGCGCTGCGGGTAACCCGCGGGCGTGACGATCTCGTACGGATGTAAAAAGATAACCGGGCTTCTGCCTGCTTTGAGTTCGCGCTCGATGATCTTGTAAACCAAAGGGCGGAATAGTCCGCTCATGAAGCTGGAGCCGTATGGGAATTCACCGCCGCGGACAAGTTTGAGATTCATATAACGCGGCGCAAAGAATTCGGTCGGTCTCTTTAGAAGCGGAAGCGTGCTGACGGGTATTTCCCAAACACCGCCTTTTTTTATGGCTGTCCCTGCGGGCGCGTAAAGCGATGAACTGTAAATGAAATTATGTTTTTCGAGAAGCGGATAGACCTCTTCCACGGTGTTGATCATCGGCGCGCGATAACCGCGCACATTATGTTTTTGTATCCATTCTGCGGAAGCGGTGAGGTCTTTTTCGATCTCTTTGATGTCGTTCAGTCTGCGGTGAATATGGCAGTGAAAACCAACCTCGTGTCCTGCTTGAATAATCTTTTCAGGTAGTTCGGGATACCATCCCACCATTTCACCGACGAGATAGAACGTCGCTTTGGCGTCGCCGAGGATTTCAAGAATGGGGTCGATGGCTTGGCGCGAGATGCCTTCGTCTAGTTGAAAGCGGGTTTCGGGAGGCAAAAAATCGTATCTGCGCGAAGGCGCAAACCAGGATTCGTAATCAATGGTCAATAACAGGCGCGGGGATGGAGTCATGGCGCGGGGATTATAGCAGGGTTATGGAACTTGTTTAATAACGCAGAAGGTGGCTCCCTGACGGGAAACCTCCACCACGGCAGGCTCGTCGCCGAGAAATTTCAGGTCTTCGTTCGAGCGCGAATTGGCGAGATAGTAATCGCCGGATTTCATATCCTTTTGCTCGGTACGGAAGTCGCGGACGGTGATATTCGAGTTGACATAATACGCCGCGATATACGGCTCACGCCTGACGAAGAGTTGAGTGCCCTCAGGAGCAGTTTCATTAAGTTTGAGCACGGCTTCTCTATAACAGGTCAGCCAGTATTCCGTTTCATATTCGCGGAAGACTCCGCCGACGCTGCCGGCAAAGTTGTTGTAGTACGCATATTGATACGGATGCAATTGGATAATGGGAATGATTCCAAAGCCGAGCAGAAGAACCGTCACAGCGATTTTTTGCCACGATGACTTCAACCAGTTGAACAGGGCTTCGAAGGCGAAACCTGCAAAGATGAACAACGGCGGGAGGATGAATAGAAAATGGCGGTATCCGTCGTACATGGCGGGGCGGCGCAAAAAGATGTATGCCACCAGCGTTCCGAACCATAACAGCAGGATTCCGAATGCAAGACGCTTTTTCGTATCCGCTTTCCAGAAGCCCAGCACCATGCCAATTGCGATCAGAAAGTAGGTTGGCTCAGATAGCGTGTAACCAAGAAGGAGCGGGAAATAACGATGCGGAAGGTCGCCAGCTTGATAGTTGCTCCCAGCAAAGAGAACGTTCAATTGCGTTGGATTATCAGACATGAAAAAGAAAACTTCTACGAATTTTTGGAGGGGAGCCAGCCAGAGATAGGGCCATGTTGCAAAGGTGACGATAAGGGTGAGGAATCCATAAAGGATAAATCGCCATGCAAGGCGGCTGAACTTGATTTGTCTCAGGTCGATCAGGGCATAAAGTCCAACCAAAATTGCGGCGAACGGTCCCAACACGCGAATGGATGTTGCGATACCTAAAAAGAAGGCTGCGAGCAGCGTTTTGCCGAAGTGAGGGCGGGCGTTGTTTTTTAATTCATCCACCATCTCGATGCCAAAACAGACCGACCCGAGAAAGAATGTAAGAAATGGAATGTCTTTTGGGTTGATAAACGCATGTCCCCAAAGAAGCGGCTGCCATGAGAAAAACGCGGCTGTTGCTACCGATGCAGACTTGTTCATCCATTTTGAGGCGAGGCGGTAGAGAAGATAAACCCCAAGTTGAAATGTCAAAAAATTGACCAGGTGCCAGGCTGAGGCTTGGTCAATGTCAAATACTTGTATAAGTTGCGTGAGCGGTCTTGCCAGAAGGATGTATGCGGGTCCGCGGTTGGCGTGGTCTGTGGCACTGGGACCGAAGGCATTGTTTACATCGAAATGTCCGCTGAACCATTCACTGGGGGAATACGCATACGGTAGGGCGTCGGCATACTCGTAAAAGAGCGGTTCGTCCCATGCGTAGCCATAGCTTTGGAATGTGAATAAACCGACGAGAATATTAATGACTAATAGAGTCAGTATGGGGTAACGTTTGATCGTGTTCAATGTGCGTCTTACTTTTGGGAGATGCGTCTTTGCTGGCGTTTTTTCGCTTCTTCAAGGCGTGCCTTTTCTTCCTCCGTTTCGGCGACCAATTGCGGAACGTTGGTGGGATTGTTGTCATCGTCCAACGCCACGTAGACGAGGTAAGCCGCGTTGGTATGCGTGCGTTCGCCGGTGATGGGATTTTCAGCGACCACCTGTACTTCGGCTTCCATGGATGTGCGCCCGGTGTAGGTGACTTCCGCTGTGAGTGTGACGAGATCGCCGATCTTGATCGGCTCACGGAAGACGAGCGAGTCGACTGCGACAGTGACAACACGAGTCTGCGCATGACGCATACAGGCTAACGCCCCGGCTTCGTCTGCCAGTTTCATGATCCATCCGCCGTGGACATTTCCGTGGTGGTTGGCGTGTTCGGGCTGCATGAGTTGCGATAAATGAATGCGTGAGGCGCGGGAGGTTTTTGTTGGAGCGATTTTGGTCATTTGCTAGTCCATATCCTCCCGGAATTCGCCGCTGTCCAGCGTGTGAAGCTTTTCTGGTATATCGAGCAGAACGTCAATAAGGGAATGGCTGAGTTCGGGCATGAGCGGCGCGAGCGGAATATTGGCAGGCGGATGTATCCTTTTGGGAGTCGGGGGTGGGGCGAGATGCGGTTTTAGTTCATCTATAGCACGTTTGGTCACGATGCGCGGATCATTCGTCAACGTGCCGACAAACTCCCCGAGCACGGAATAGACCTCGCGCTGCGGAGTGACAAAGCCGATCCAATCGCCGGTTCGGTTAAAAAGATAAGGATACAGAAGAAAAGCGTCCGCGTCCCCTTTGGTGTTGTAAATTGGGATAATGGAAATTCGTTGAGCCATGCGTTCCTGCCTTATATTTCTTCGTCAATGTCATTATACGTCCAATAACGGTTTACGAAGAAGTTCCAAAGCATGACAATTCCAACCGCCGCCGCGAGCGTGAGATTCTTGGCATAAAACTCCGCGGTTAGATGGGTGGTGTGCAGGGTGTTTTCCACCAGATTCAAAAGCGGCGGCTCGAAAAAGTGAAGGATGGGAATGCGGATCACCATCCCAGCAACATTGACAACGAAGAACATTCCCAACTGACTGATGATGGGGCGCGACCGCGACTCAGGGTAGGTCCAATAACGGTTCCAGATAAAATTGCTGATGACAGCACAAATAAAAGAAATTGTCCCTGCCACGACAAGGGAAAATTCGAATATCACATGCGAGAACAGGTTCATAACGCCGAAATCGATCACGGCGCCGATCGCTCCCACAAACGCGAATTTGAGGAAGCGGGTTCGTTCTTTTGGATCGGTCAGGATCATGCAAGCCCCAGTTTTTGCTTGAAGAATGGGATGGTGCGGCGGATGCCTTCGTCCAGATCGACCTTCGGCTCCCAGTTCAAGATTTCCTTTGCCCGGCTAATGTCAGGTTGGCGGCGCTGCGGGTCTCGCGCACTGCGGGCATTCTCCATGAATGTGATTCCCGCCGGGTTGCCGGTAATTCGGTTGATCGCTTCGGCAAATTCCAGCACAGACATTTCCACAGGGTTGCCAATGTTGACAGGCAGATGTTCGTCGGAGTAAAGCAATTTTACAATTCCGTCTACCAGGTCATCAACAAAGCAGAAAGAGCGGGTCTGGCTTCCGGTTCCGTACACAGTGAGAGGCTGACCGAGAAGCGCCTGTTTGAGCAGATTTGGCAGGGCGCGTCCATCTTCCAGGTCCATGCGCGGACCGTAGGTATTGAAAATACGAACGATGCTGGTATTCACCCCATGGAAACGGTGATACGCCATGGTCACCGATTCCGCGAAACGCTTGGCTTCGTCATAGACGGCGCGTTCACCGATGGGGTCTACATTGCCCGGGTAATTCTCAGACTGTGGATGCACTTCCGGGTCTCCATAGATCTCACTGGTGGAAGCCAGTAAAAATCTCGAACCTTCGCGTCTTGCCACACCGAGACAGTTATGCGTACCCAGCGCGCCTGCCTTCATGGTTTGAATGGGCAGGTTGAAATATCCCGATTTTGATTGCGGGTTCGGGCTTGCAGGAGATGCAAAATGCAGGATCGCATCGACCTGTCCCGGCACAAAGATGTAATTGGATACATCTCTTTTATAGAATTCAAATTTTTCATTGTTGGCAAGATGGGCAATATTATCCGGGCTGCCTGTGATGAAATTATCCACCCCAATGATGTCGTGACCGTCGCCCAAAAGGCGGTCGCAAAGATGAGAGCCAAGGAACCCGGCTGCGCCTGTGATCAAAATTCGCATTACGATTTACCTCTTTTTTATTTTATTTCCAATCGAGTCGGGTAATTAACCCATCCCCGGTGACTTGATATGTACTGCCGCTGCCGCTGTCCACAAGCCAAAGATTTCCCTGATACGTGACGGCAAGAAAACCGCCGGTCTCTCCATCCACTGGCGCGGGCGCCCATGCAGGTGTCTGCGGTTCCAATCCATTCTTATCTGTCGGCGGGAAAAGCGCCCGGCTGTTCGAACCGTCGCGGTCCATCACCACCAGACGATAGCGACTGGTATCGCTTTGGTCGATGAAAATGGATTGCAAATACGCCACCTGAAACGACGCTTCCCTGCCAACATATTCGATCGGCGAAATGGATGGATAAGAGAACATCCCGACCGAATCGACCAATGTTGCAGACGCCTCATTACTGAACGAAAGGGCTGAGAGGTCGAAATAAGGCGACTCTTCGCTGGAAATGGGTGCCGGCGCCGGAGCATGGCTGACGAAGTATAAACTGTTTCCGTCCGCGCCCCAGACAAGAGGAGGGATCCATGCCCAATCGCTGTGAGTGTTGAGCGGCGTGATTCCCAGTAACGGCTTCAGGTATCCGCCGTCCTGATCGACCAGACCGATTCCATCGGGACGTGCATAAGCAAGTTTGCCGTCTGGTGCGAAGGCGAAGGACATGCCCCACCAACCGTACACGCCGCCACTGCCCGCGCTGATCAACCTGCGCGGACTTCCGGCGTTGGTCAGGCTGACACGGTATAGGTCGTTATTCGCCTGCCAGCCGGGAGCAGTGCTTCGCGGTTCGACGGTGGAATACGCCACCGAATTTGTTCCGGGAATCCACGCCGCAAAGTGAACGACATTTTTTGCCTGTAATGAAATTAACTTCGGGTCGAGGTTTCGCGTGCGGACTGCCCAAAGCGAATTGATTTCCTGATCTGCCGGTTTGTTGGATTTGCGCGTAAAGACGAGGTATTCGCCGTTGGGCGACAGGGTGAAAATACGCCCGTCGAGATCGCCTGTGCTGACGATGACACGTCGATTTGCCGTTGAGCCTTCCATGATCCACGCGTTGCCGCCAGCGAGGTAGGCGAGCGTGCCTGGAATGTTCAAAGGCACGAACGATGCCTGTGCGCCGACCATGACGATCTCTGGCAGGGCTTCTTTTAGCACCACAGTCTTCACGACAGTTTTGGTGACTTCAACTTTATCTTCCAATATCTGGCGGTAGGTGATCTCTTCCAGCCCGTTCTCACCGGCTTGAACTAGCCTTGTCTCGCCTTCCGGCAGGGTTTCATTCCGCACAATTTGCCGCTCGAACGGAACGACCACTTCCTCGGTTTCGAAATTCTCTTCAACGCGAGTCACAACAACAGTATCGCCGTCGCTGATGACGGTATAAAGCGGCGGCTCGGTCTTGTCGAGGCTGCCTAATTCCACACCGGCAGTTGCCAACGCCTGAGATACGGTCACGCCAGAAGGGACGCTTGCATCCTGCGTCTGTTCGTCCGCGGTGATGTGGATGGTAATGGTGCTGTTAAGTTGCGGGGATTTGCACGAGGTTATCAGCGTGGCAATAAGCAAAATGGTGTGAAACAAGCCCGGGCGGGCGCGAAGCGAGAGGCGTGGCATGTCGGGTATAATCCAGCCGTTATTTTATCCGCCCTGTCAATGTCATGATCCCATCTGCAATGGAAATGGTTTGCAGGCGGAAACCGACTGCGACCGGACCGAATGAGCCGGTGAAGGCTTCGTCTATGACTGCACTGATGGCGGTGTTTAGACCTTCCGGCGCAGGCACCGGACCAAAATCTGCGGTGACGATCTGGATCTTCGGTTGACCGGTAACATCATCGATAGTGACGTTCATTGTGATGAGCATGTTGGCAGTGAACCATCCGCGCGCGATCTTGCCGTAGATATTCATTTGACCATCGCGGAGTGTGACCTGCGGGTCGGTAAATGGCGGGTTGGCTTGCTGCGCAAGTTTGTCCGCGATATAACCGGTAAGCTGGCTTTCGGTGACTTGCAACGTGATGACGCCGGTTTCTGCGCCGTCGATCATTGCCTGCTCGATCATATCTTTGAGGGTTTGTGCTTCATCCGGGGATGACTGAACGGGCTGTGCCGGATAATCCGGTCCGCCGACGAATATCGAACATGCCAGCGACGAAACAGCAAGCGCGGCAAAAGAAAAATAAATTGAAAATTTAGTATTCATAGTATTTATATAAACTCTTGAATTTTTGAATAGCGGAGCAATTATAGCATGAGCGAATCTCAATCCATTTCGAGCGAAGAACTTAGCCTTTCTGCGAAAATAGAGGCGATGTTGTTCGTTTCAGCGGAGCCTGTGCCGCTTCAACAATTGTCACAGGCGTTGGATGTGACGGCTTCTGTGGTCGAGCGCGGTTTGAAGGAATTGGAAGAAGCGCTTCAGACTCGGGGACTGCGGTTGCAGCGGAACGCGGGTCGTATTCAGCTGACGACGGCTCCCGAACTGGCGGTTTTGGTGGAAACCTTCCTCGGTCTCGAGGCGGTGACGCACCTCAGCCGCGCCGCATTGGAGACGCTGGCAATTATTGCTTATCAACAGCCTGTGACGCGCCCGCAAGTGGATTCGATCCGCGGCGTGAACAGCGACGGCATGATGAAGAGTTTGCTGAGCAAAGGCTTGATCCTGGAATCCGGTCGCACAGACGGACCGGGACGCCCAATTCTGTATTCCACCACGCCGGAGTTTTTACAGCATTTTGGCTTGAGTTCGCTTATGGAACTTCCGTCTCTTGCCGCATCGACTGAGTCGGAATCTGAGGTTGAACTTCTGAAAGGTTGATTTTCATTTTCAACAAAAAGCGTGGAAAATTTCCGCGCTTTTTGTTTTTAAGGTTTACATCCAGATTTGATTTCTTCTGCTTCCTGCCGTACACTAATTCATAAAGAAGGAGGCGGTATGCGGATACGAATTGTGCTTTCGGGGTTGACCTCTGGGATATTTTGTCTGATCGCTTTGTGGTTTCCCTGGTATGTTGTCCATCCTTCAACGCTCGTGTCAAATTGGATATTTCAGGATCAAGCTGCATATTTGCCGACTTGGATTTCCACGGCGGCAGTCGGTTTCTGTGGATTGACTCTTTTTTCTTTCGGGTGGGTGGCAGCCCGATGGAACTGGTCGGGAAATTGGCGCGAGAGTCTGCTTGCCGGTGCCGGTGCTGGAATTATCGCGGGCAGCATCATTTACGATTTTCTCGGTGCCTTCCATTTTGGGCTGCTGGGTCAGGAAGAAATCTTGAAAGCCTTTTATTCCGAAGTTGGTGAGGCACAAGGTTTGACTTTGATTGTCGACGCAGTCACCAATAGTGCAACGTCCATCTATTTGAACTTTATTGTTGTTGTATTTGCTTCCGTGCTGGTCAGCGCACTGGGCGGACTTGCTTCCGCTATCGATGCTGGGGATGTGTGGGGGAAATCGCCTCGAAAACCTGACGGTTGGCTGTTTCGAGTTTCTGCATACTCACTCACGCTTACAGGTTTGGGAAACCTGATCGTGATGATTGCGGCGCTGTCCATCCTTCAGGAAAGTGTTATGAATACCGCCATTGAGAATAATCTGTCTGATATCAATTCGTTCCCGCCGTTTTTGCTCTTAACAGCATTTATGGCTTGTCTCGTGATGATTCTTCCACCGATGTTTATGACCTGCGGTTGGATTGTCCGATCATGGGGGCGAGCCGGCTCTCGAAGAATTTTGTACGGCGTTTGGGCGCTTCTTTCGATTTACATGCTGTGGTGGATGCTGCGTGGATTTTTCAGTTTTAATTTTAGCGATATGGCTTTTCTTTTTCAAATGGGTCCTTTTCCGCTGTGGTATATGTGGGGTGTGATCATACTTTCGGTAGTTATTGGATTTTTTGGCGGATATTTGCCTGCACCCTCAAACCCAGTTGACGAAAACTATCGCGGCTCCGACTGGCTTGGTTATGCCTTGTCACAGGGCATCCTTGGCGGGACGCAAATATTTGCCAGCGTGACGGCATATGCATTGGTGGCGTCTCTTATAACCATCGAAAATATCCCGCATCTCACCCAGACTGGTACTGTGGATCTGCTGCCGGCAGACCAGATCGTTCGATTATTTACAACCATGAGCGCAGTTGCACAGGGAGTTGTCATTTTCAGCGCAGTCTGCGCCTGGATTTTTGGTCTGCTCGTGCTTTTGCTCCGCAAGATATTCAGTGTAAAGCCTCTGCCTTTACTTGAAAATAATAACGCGAATGAAATCAGGGAGATGCGACTATAAAAATTTCAACCACGTGTCCGTGACTTTCATCTCTTTCAGAACAGAACGGTACAACGCATCTGCGGGTTTATCATATCCGGTCGAAAAGACGCGTGTGCATCCCAATTCCTTGAGCCTTCTCAAACCTTCTGTGATGACCGCTTTGCCAAGTCCGCGCCGCCAATGCTCAACGGCGGTTCCGACCAAAACGGTCACTGCACTGCGGGTGTAATCGTCATAGAAAATGGTACAGAATGACGCGATGCCGCCGTTGGGCGCTACCGCGACAATGTCCAGATCGCGGCGATATAGCGGCGCAGACTGAAGATTGGCATACCATGAATAGTCTCCATCGTAATTTTCATCCGGTTCGTCGTTATGGAACGCACGCCACGAAGCCCAACTTCGAGGGGGATGATCTTCTGCTCCGCCCATCGAACTGATCTTATATCCTGCGGGGACTGGCGCATCGGGAATTGACGCTTCCAAATCGCGCCGATAGTGGTGTCCCCAGCCTGGTCTTTTTTCATAACCTCTAGCTTGTGCGATCTCCTGCCGTATTGAATCATCTTCAAAAATCGGCATATAAATATACCGTCTGCCGTCTTTTGCTGTGGTGTAATAATTTTCTTCAGCGCAATCGAGCATTTCATTCTCCAACTCTGCCGAACGGAAATGTGGATGTATATGCAGGCGGAGTTCGCTATCTCCCAAGTGATTCAATGCCGCAATGATCTTGCCATCGGCATTTTCCCAAAGCACCAGTCCCTTTTCCACCGAATCAAAGACGTTGCATGTTTTGATGTAATGCCAGCGCCAGTAGTCGAGCCGCGCAACGTTCCAACTATGTTCAAGTCTGTCATTGAGCAGAAATACTTCGCGCAGAAAATTACGGGCGCGCCAGAAATCATCCTCTGTTGTGCATGTATGCGTTTTCATTTGCAGCCTTCCTTTTCTCAAATCCATTATAATGCTGCGCATGGAAGAACGATTGCAAAAAATACTTGCTCAAGCCGGTTATGGCTCCCGCCGCGCATGCGAAGAATTCATAGTGGAAAAACGCGTGTCGGTCAACGGAAAACTGGCGATTCTCGGTCAAAAAGCTGACCCTTCTGCGGATACAATCACTGTCGATGGTAAACCCATTGCCAAGCGCGAAACCATGACGTACATCGCTTTGTATAAGCCGCGCAATGTGCTTTCTGCCGCGGAAGGACAGGACGACCGTAAAACGGTTCGGGATCTGGTGCCTGTGCAGGGACATCTTTATCCAGTAGGGCGCCTCGATTTCGACTCTGAGGGTTTGATCCTCATGACCAATGACGGCGACCTCACCAACAAATTGACTCACCCAAGATTCGGGCATGAAAAAGAATACAGAGTCCTAGTCGCTCGCCGCCCGGACAATGAACAGCTCGAGGCGTGGCGCAGAGGCGTTGTCCTCACCGATGGTGACCGCACGCAGCCTGCTGATGTGCAGTTCCTCTCCACCTCAGGAAAAGGCGCATGGATACGAGTCGTCATGGGCGAGGGAAAGAAGCGTCAGATCCGCGAAGTGGGAAAACTGCTGGGACTTCCCGTCGTCCGTATTGTCCGCATGCGGATCGGGACGTTGAAACTGGGTGATCTCAAACCGCGCCAATGGCGTTATTTGACGGAAGAGGAAGTTAGCGCTTTGAAGAGCAGCAAAGGTACACGGTTTGAGCGTAAACCTTCGTCCAAACCGCGTACGCGACGAATGTAACGAATTCGAGGTTTTGTGTCTCTTTTCTTCAATTTTCCCTTGACTCTCGTCTCTCTCGCTCATAAAATGGACATATAAATTAACGATTTGCAGGGAAGAGATCCCCGCAAGAGGACGCCGAAGGTGCAAATCTGGCAACAGGCGAAGCCAGATGAATCTCTCAGGCAAAAGGACCCTGCGAATCGCAGCACTCTGGAAAATTCCGCGAGGAATACCGACGGTGTAAATTTGGTGGGCTTGGGTGGTTTGGTGGTTCATTAGTTAGGTGGTTCAAAACTGCATAACTAGTAACCATTCGACTATTCAACCACTAAACTAATCTCTCAGGTTCCATTACAGAGGACGCGCGAAGATAGAATCGTGCGTCCTCTTTTGATTCGCCAATACTCAAACAGGAGACCAAACATGAATACCCCTTCCAATCTCAAGTACACCAAGTCTGATGAATGGTTTGACCCCGCAACCGGCGCAGTGGGACTTTCCGATTATGCCCAGAGCCAGCTTTCCGACATCGTTTTTGTTGAAATTCTTGTGGATGAAGGCGAAGAAGTGGAAGCCGGAAAACCCATCGCTTCCGTCGAATCGGTGAAAGCATCTTCTGAGATTTACGCTCCGGCTGCCGGAAAGGTCAGTGCTGTAAATCGAGAACTGTCCGACGCCCCCGAAACCCTCAACTCCGATCCGTTTGGCGCGGGTTGGATGATCAAGATCGAAGGCGGCACAACCGGTGAAGTAATGGATGCCGCTGCCTATGAAGCATATTGCACGGGCAGAGAGCATTAATCGTCAACCAGTGAACAGAATTCAGTTTTCAGTTTAATTAGCTGATCCCTGGATTCTGATTACGGAAAACTGGAGTTCCCATGACCTATATCCCAATTTCCCCAAAGGAACGGGATGCGATGCTTGAGACTGTCGGCGTGAAATCGCTTGACGATCTTTTTGAGGCGGTACCAGCCAAACATCGTTTTCCCAACCTTGATCTTCCCCCTGCGCTCACGGAAATGGAAGCCGCCGCGCGTCTTGCGGATATGGCGTCCAGCAATGAGAATGTGCGCGACCATTTGATCTCTTTCCTCGGTGCGGGCGCATACAACCATTACATCCCTTCCGTTGTGGACCATATGCTGCGCCGCGGCGAGTTCTACACTGCATACACACCATACCAGCCTGAGATTTCACAAGGCACACTGCAAGCCATCTTCGAATATCAATCGTTGATGACCAACCTCACCGGTATGGAAGTTTCGAACGCCTCGCACTACGATGGCGCGACAGCAACTGCCGAAGCAGTGAACCTTGCTTACGCACAGTTCCGCGGCAAACGCAAAAAGATCGTTATGTCGCCGACGGTCCACCCGCAGTACCGCGAAGTGATTCGCACCTACTCACAGGGTATGGGACTCGAAGAAGCGGGTGACGACCCCAATGTCGATCTTGAGGCGGGACCTGAATCCCTGATGGCACTCGTCGACGACCAGACCATGCTTGTTGTCGTGCAATATCCCGATTTCTTCGGTCGCATCTATGATTACACCAAACTCATCGAAGACGCGCACGCAAAAGGCGCGCTGGTCTGCATCGTTGCGAATCCGACTGCGCTGCTCATGCTCAAGACCCCCGCATCAATGGGCGCGGATGTTGTCGTGGGCGAAGCACAACCATTCGGTATTCCGCTTTGGTATGGCGGACCTTATCTCGGCTTCTTCACTACGAAAAAATCCTACGTTCATAAAATGGCTGGACGCCTTGTTGGCGAAACCGTTGATGCCCGCGGGCAGCGTTCCTATGTGCTGACCCTTACTGCGCGCGAACAGCATATCAAACGCGAACGTGCTACGTCGAACATCTGCACCAATCAAGGGTTGCTTGCGTTGGCGGCGGCTGTGTATATGTCCACGCTGGGCAAAACCGGTTTACAGCAAGTCGCGAACCTTTGCTATCAAAAGGCGCATTACGCGGCGAACGAACTCAGCAAGATCGATGGCTTTGGCATGTGTTTCACTCAGCCGTTCTTCCATGAATTCGTGTTGTGCTGTCCGAAGCCTGCGAGCGAGGTGAATCAATACCTGCTCGATAACGGAATTCTCGGCGGCTATGATCTCGGCAAGGATTATCCGTCGCTCAAGGATCATCTGCTTATTGCGGTCACTGAGATGAACACCAAAGATGAGATCGACACGCTCGTCGAAATTCTGAAGGAGATGAAATAATGGCTACGATCGTTGAACCCACCATTTTTGAACTCTCCTCTCCCGGGCGGACTGGCGTGACCATGCCCGCCTCAGACGTGCCCGAAGTTGCCCTGCCTCCCAAAGAGATGCTTCGCTCCGAGCTTCCTCTGCCCGAACTTGCCGAAGTGGACGTTGTCCGCCATTACGTCAAGCTCAGCAAATTCAACTACAGCGTGGACGACGGCTTCTATCCGCTTGGCTCCTGCACGATGAAGTACAACCCGAAGATCAATGAAGATACCTGCCGTCTGCCCGGTTATCTTTTCACTCATCCTTTGCAGCCGATTGAGACTGTGCAAGGCAACCTTGCGTTGATGTTCGAATTGCAGGAATGGCTCAAGGAGATCAGTGGTTTTGCTGGTGTGACGCTCCAGCCCGCTGCAGGCGCGCACGGCGAATTTACCGGCGTGCTCATGATGTCGGCGTATCACAAACTGCGCGGCGATACCAAACGCACCAAGATGCTCATCCCCGATGCGGCGCACGGGACCAACCCCGCTTCCGTCGGAATGCTCGGTTATTCTGTCGTTACCATTCCATCGGATGCGCGCGGCAATGTTGATTTGAAAGCCCTCGAAGCTGCTTGTGACGATACGGTTGCGGGCATGATGCTTACCAACCCGAATACGCTCGGCATGTTCGACGAGCATATCGAAGATGTGATCAAACTCGTCCATGATTGTGGCGGTTTGATGTACGGCGACGGCGCAAACTTGAACGCTCTTCTCGGCATTGTCCGCCCCGGCGATCTCGGCTTTGATGTAATGCATTTCAACCTGCACAAGACCTTCTCCGTCCCGCACGGCGGCGGCGGACCTGGTTCCGGTCCGGTCGGTGTGAGTCAGCGTCTTGTGGACTTCCTGCCCTCGCCATTGGTTGGCGTCCTTGAAGAAGGCGATGATGAGACTGCTCCGCTTTACGGATTTGTCACCCCTGAGAATTCCATAGGACGCATGAAAGCCTTCCACGGTCATTTCGGCGGCGGGTTAGTCCGTGCATACACTTACATTGTCATGCACGGACCGGATGGTTTGAAGGACATCTCGCAGTACGCGGTGCTCAATGCGAATTACCTGCAAGCCCGCCTGCGCGATACCTACCACATTCCGTTTGACCGCATCTGTATGCATGAATTTGTCGCGGAGGGACAGTTCCCCGGAAGCGATGTCCGCGCATTGGATATCTCCAAGCGTCTGATGGATTACAAATTCCACCCGCCGACAAATTACTTCCCGCTCATTGTCCATGAGGCGTTGATGATCGAACCGACCGAGACCGAGAATAAAGACACCCTCGACCGTTTCGCGGACGCGCTCATTAAGATCGCGGACGAAGCCAAAACCCAGCCTGAATTGCTCCATAACGCGCCGAGTACCACTCCGTTCGGTCGCATGGACGAGGTCAAGGCGGCGAGAGAGTTGGTCCTCTGTTGCTGGCTGCCGGAGAATTACGAAGAGTTGGCTTAAGAACGAATCTGTAAAACCAAAAGCCTCGGAGAAAATCCTCCGGGGCTTTCTCAATTCTGGAGGTAGATATGACGCATCCGCTTGTGTTGCAGTTGAGATTTACACGCAGTGAGTTTCTGCGTGGAATTAAAGGAGTCACGGAAAAGGAAGCGAAGAAGCGGTTTCTTCCCATGAATTGCCTGAGTTGGAATGTTGGTCATCTGGCGTGGCAGGAACAACGCTACTTTCTGGGTTTTGGTCAGGGAATCAGGCTTTTCCCTGAGATCGAGAATAACTTTGCGTATGGCGCGCCTGCCAGCACTCCGTCGCTGAAGGAGATGCTTGCAGCATGGAAGGAGATCACCGCTGCCGCTGACCCGTGGCTTGACACGTTAACTCCGAAAAAGCTGTCGCAGAACGTTATTAGCAATGGAAAAGAAATCCAGCGAACTTATGGAAATCTGCTCCAACGTACGATCTATCATTACTGGTATCATCTCGGTGAGAATATGGCAATCCGCCAGAGTCTGGGGCATACGAAATTGCCCCAGTTTGTAGGCAGTATTGACAGGAAAGCGCCTTACCAACCAGAATAACCCCGATTTTTTGCCGCATCCACCAAATCACCAATTTGGTGGATGTTTGTTTTTAAGCGCGAATACTATAATTTTCTAATTGGAACGAAGGAGCGTATTCATGAAAATTTTCAAATACTGGGTTGCTGAAAAAACACAGGTGGATATTTCAGGCGAGTTAAAGGTGATTACTTCATATGGCGGATCGAATCTCTCACTGGACGACGCGTCGCTTCGTGCGAGGGAGAAGCTGGAGAAGATCAAACGGAAAATTCACGGCGATCGAAATGTTTTCGAAGATTATGAGGTCGAGATTCGCGAAGAAATATTGCAGGTCGTCGACGAGAAAACCATCATCACCAGAAATCGTTATGGGGCACAGGTGATGAATGCCGAAAACCTAATGTTCCTTGATATCGACAAACCAAAATCCACTCTTGGCGGACTCTTCAAGAAAAGCTCTCCAGCGGGCGATAAAGAAAAGATTTTTGACATGATCCGGAAACTGGCTGGGACAAAATACGGGCAATTCGGTTTCAGGCTTTATGAGACTTTCCAGGGCGCGCGGGTGATCGTAACCGGTTCGACTTTTGATGCGCGTGACAATTCAACTTTGGCGATGATGAAGGATTTCAACACTGACCCGCTCTACGCATCAATCTGCCGCAAGCAGGGGTGTTTCCGTGCAAGGTTGACGCCAAAACCTTACCGAATGAAGCTGAAGGCGTACAAGGTCAAATATCCGCGTGAGGAAACGGATATTCAATTTGATAACTGGCTGCAGATCTATGAGCAGGCGAGCAGAAATTTCAGTGTGTGCAAACTTGTCGAGGTGGTTGGATCAGGCTCGGGTGAGTCTGAGGCGGTGCGTCTGCATGATGAGATGACCGGGGCGGGTCTGCGTCTGCCTTTGGCGTAATCAAATTTGTAAGTTTTCCTTCCCCGTAAATTGGAGGGTTATAATGTGCGGCGTCTTTAGGCAACTGAACTACTTCGGTTGCCTTTTCCAACCATTTCACAGGAGAAAAAAACATGCTGAACAAAATCCTCTTTCATCATTTCCCCAGCATTAAAAGCCTGTTGACGCGCCTGCAGTATGAGTTCATTTCTGCGCTGATCCTTAAACGCGATGTTTTGTTCATGAACTTTGGCTACTCGGCGCGCCATCAGGGGGCAGATCCGATCGTGCTTGAGCCTGACGATGAGATTCATCGTTATCCTTTGCAGTTGTATCACCATGTGGCTGAGCATGTGGATTGGACCGATGCCGACGTTCTGGAAGTCAGTTCGGGGCGGGGCGGGGGAGCGTCTTTTATCATGCGGTATTTCAAGCCGCGTTCCTATGTGGGCGTGGACTTTTCCTTGAAAGCCATTGAGTTTTGTGACCAGCATCATCATATTGACGGTTTGAAATTTGAACATGGCAATGCGGAGGATCTGAAATATCCGGATGACACGTTTGATATAGTTTTAAATGTGGAAGCTTCGCTGTATTACCCGAATATCAAAAAATTTTTACATCACGTTAGGCGGATATTGAAACCGGGCGGTTACTTTTTATACACAGACCTGCGCTACGAGGAAAAGGTGTCTGAGTGGCATGCCCAGCTTGAGGAAAGCGGAATGAAGATCGTCCGGCAGGAGGATATTACGGAGAACGTGCTCAAAGCCATGGAACTGGATCGCGAGCGCCGCATTTACCTGGTCGATACGTATATTCCGCGCATCCTGCGCAAGCAGTTCTATCATTTTGCCGGTCTCGACGTTGCGTCACTTGAGAAGGTGCCGCATCTTGAAAAACGTCGTTATTGGTATTTTGTTCTGCAAAAGGTGTAAGGCAAAAGTTATAAGAATCAAAAAGCAGACTCAAACGAGTCTGCTTTTTGATTTATCGCACATTGAAGAAAGAGACTTCCGACCAATCACTCCAGTTCCCGGCGCTGTCCAGGGTGCGTACGCGCCAGTAGTAGGTTCTTTTCAGTAAACCTTTTGTTTGCAAAGTGTTTTTTGTGGTCGCGGCGGTAAAGTCGGGCGAATCAAAATCGGGACTCATATCCAACTCGAGCTGGTATTTTTGCGCGCCGTCCACTTTGGACCATTGCAGCCACGGGCGTTTCGGCGTAGCTGAGCCATTGGTCGGGCTGACAAGTGTCGGCGGAGGTGGAGGCGTTGTGTCCACAATGAAGGAATAGGTTTTGCTGAATTTGCCCGGGTTGAGGTCCTTGTCATAAGCGCGGACGCGCAAGTAATACGTTCCATCAGGCAGCGGCGCGGACGTGATGAGTTTTGTATCCGTAAAGGTTTGCGTGAGTACAAGCTGTGCGAAACCGCTATCGTGTGCAAGAAAAATTTCATACGCCTGTGCATTGCGAACGGACGACCACGAGAGCGTGGATGAATTATTTAATACGTCATTGGGCAGGGCGTAAATATTCGGCGCGGAAAAATCAACCGTGGTTTTGGCAACTGAAAAACTTTCTCCATCGGTAAAAATGCCGGTTGCAATCGGATTACCAGCAAGGTCTGTGATGTTTCCATTATCAAACATATCGAGGCGGATCGTGCCAGACCCCGCACCAGTATCGACCGTAACCCAATAGAATGGATTCGCGTTCTGCAAGTTGATGACCGTTGATTTTATGATGTTCGATTGCGTGACGGTAAAATCGCTCATTTCCACGCCGAGAACTGGTTCGGAAAACGTGACAATGAAATCCGCAGTTCGGCTGATGGTTGGGTTCCCACTGGCGCGGATGATGGATGTCACCTGCGGCGGCGTGCGGTCGATCACATAACTTTCGCCGTTGGTAAAGTTTGCGTTGCCGATCCCATTCCCGCCAAGGCTGACTCCCTGCGCATTATGAATGCTGTCATCGTCTACCAAGTCTAATTTTATTTCACCTTCAGTTGTTCCCGCATTGACGTTGACGATATAGAACGGATTCGAGTTTTCAATGCCTGTGATAATGGCTCCATTCGTAAGAGAGAAATCGCCTGCGTCCACGCCTTCAACTGACTCGGAAAACGTAACGATGAAACTGATATTAGCGGAGTTGGTCGGGCTGGCGCCTGCGCGAGTGATAGACAATGCAATCGGCGTATCCATCGCCATGTTATACACGCTGCCGATGAAATTCCCGTTGCCCCAACCCGTGCCGCCCAAAGGGTTTCCAAGCAAGTCTGTAATACTGTCATCGTCATTCATGTCAAGCCGGACGCTGTCGCTGCCGGGCTGCATCAAGATGGATACGACATATTGAGTCCCTGCGCCGGATATATTCGTAATAACTGCGCCATTGATGGTGGATAAAAGAAAGTCGCCTCCATCCACGCCGGTAACTGGCTCTGAAAAATTGACAATGTAATCTACGCCAGAAGCGTTAGATGACGGCGTAATGGATGTTACTACAGGCGGCGTGCGGTCTATGGTATAGGACGCTCCGCTTGTGAAATTTGATATTGTGTCATTACCAGCCAAATCGATCACGGAATTATTGTCGATGAAATCAAGGCGAAGATTATCGTCACCATTTCCAGTTGCGGCTGTGACTGTGTAATTGCCCCCAGTGCCAGTGACGTTTATGATCGTTGCGTTTGTGTTTGTGTTGAGAGTGAAATCTGAAATATCAACTCCGCTGACAGGTTCGGAAAATGATACGGCGAAATCTACCGAATCGGCATTTGTCGGATTTGGGCTTATCGTCGAAATGGAGATGACCGAAGGTTGAGTTTTGTCGATAGTGTAGCTTTCTCCCGTAGAGAAATTACCATTGCCTGCACCTTCCCAGCCGAGTGGAATGCCAAGGCTGTTGACGATGCTGTCGTTGTCGATGGGATCGAGGCGAATATTTCCATCCCCGCCAGTGTTGACGGTGACCGTATATATATTCCCAGTTCCATTCACGCTGGCGATATTGGCACCATTGGGATTCCCGCTGAGAACAAAATCGGAAATATCCACGCCGGAGACCGCTTCCGTGAACGTGACCTGAAAATTGACCGTGGCGGCATTGGTCGGGTCAGCGTTTTGGCGGGTGATGGAACTGACGGCAGGCGCCTGTTTGCCAAGTGTGTATTCATCCACAAGCATGCCTGAACGGGTGTACATTTGAAATTTCATGGTATTGCTTGTGGCTTCCACCCGCATCGCGCCATAGTCCTGATTGAAGCGGACTTGACTCTCAGGCAGAATGTCACGGATATCGTAAAGCTCACCGCCGCCGACTCCGTTCACAAAATAAGGGATGCCATCCACAAGCAGGCGTTCGTAAATATGGTCGTGTCCGCTGAGAACGGCATCTGCGCCCCATTCTTTGAAGGGCCAACGCATATATTCTGTCGAGCCATGCTGACCGGATGAATACGGTGCGTGGTGCAGCACAACAATATTGAACGGAGATGTGGAGGCGGCGAGAGCTTTTCGCAGCCAAATGCCTTGTTGCGAGTTGTAGGTGACCCCATCCGGTTCGCTGCGGTCGCTATCTAAAACAAAGAAATGCACAGAGCCTTGTATAAAGTCATAATAGGTAATTCTGTTGTAATAGCCGAAGTAGCTGAAATATATATTAGCGCCTGAAACCCAATCGTGGTTTCCCAACGCGGGATAAAAGCGGCGGGTGGCTGACCCTTCGCCATATTTGCCCTTGTATCTGATGAGGTATTCATGGAAGTATTGACCGACATTGTCGTCGATTGTGTCCGCCCCGCCGTTCGGATAGTTGTTGTCACCGACTGTTACGATAAAATCCGGGCTCCAACTTTTGATAAGATTGGAAACATCCAATAGCGGCTGACCTGCCAGACCAAAATCACCAATTACAGCAAAAATGATCTGGTCGCTTTGGGCTTTTGCTGGGATGGGTCTTCCGCTAAAGCTCGAAAGAATAATGATCAGGCTTGTCAATGTCAGCTTTATTGTTCTCGAAAATTTCATGTGCTTCTCCTGTATTGCTGCGAGGGCACGATCATTATATTTTTTATAATTGTTTCCTGAATGCCTGACATGAACTTAATATGGTTTTGTCTCTGATGTTAAAATGGTTCCCTATATGAAACGAATTTATTTCCTGTTTTTATCTCTTCTACTTTTTTCTTGTAATATTCCCGCTACGGATTCGCCTCAATCAATAACTGCGGAAACACCGACATTTTCCGTCCCAACGTCAACGCCTGCTTTTTTGACTTTTTCACCCACGCCTTCGCTTATCCCTCCCACGCCAACTGAGACGCCGATTCCCTGCGATCCGTTGAACGCCGACTACTGCATCATGGCTGGACATTTTCTCTTTCAGCATCCTATTTTTCCGCCCGGTAACGATGAGGTTGATCTAACTTACCTTTATGCGACTACAGCAAACGGGAAGCGGGATCCGCACCACGGCGTGGAATTCCAAAACGCCTTCGGTACACCCGTCCACGCCGCGGGTGATGGAACGGTGGTGTTCGCAGATTCAGATACAGCAACTCTATTCAGCCCTTGGGCAGATTTCTACGGCAATGTGGTTATCATTCGCCATACGAATCAGATGTACACGTTGTATGCTCATCTGTCTGCTATTTTGGTCCAGCCGGGGATTGAGGTTAAAGCGGGGGATGTGATCGGTCAGGTTGGGGCGACGGGTGGTGCTACGGGAGCGCACCTCCACTTCGAGGTCCGCGAAGGAAGCGACTACACGGATTACTTTTCCACTCAAAACCCTGAGCTTTGGCTGATCCCGCAGGAGGGGACAGGTGCCATGTCCATTACATTGAAAACAAGCTCGGAAGAAAAACGCGAGCGTCCGCTTGTTATTACGCGATATGCGGCGGGCAGCGATGCGGTCTTGTTTACGTATTACATCACGTCGTATGCGAAGGGGTTTGAGCAAAATGCTGAAGATGCTGCCTTGAACAGCCTGCCAGCAGGGCGGTATAAGATCGCATTCAACGATACGTCCGGTTTGCGCGAACGTATCGTTGAGGTGGAAGCGGGGGAACTGACAGAAGTTGTTTTTGAAGTGAAGTGATCCTTCTTGTCTTTATGAATTTATATTGCGACGACGGGAACTAAAAATACGAAGACGAGCAGACCTGCGGCAAGTGCCAGTGCGCCAAATGCCGCGAAGAATACCCGCATATTGCTTTCGTTGTTCAACAGGGATGCCCATGCGACGAAGGCAAGCCCGAGTGCCATAACAAGCATGACGAGTTGAAGTTGGTCGCCTCGCTCATCGAATTCGGAGGCAAGTTCAAAGTCGGTATCTGAGTTGTCCCAAAGTGTTAAAGCGTCTGTGTACATTTCATCGTAATACGTGTCATCCCAAATGCCCTGATCGCGGTCAACGGCGGCTGCCAGTGCTTCGGAGAAGTTGTCTTGATAGTACTCAGCGATTTCCGGGCGTTCGTCAACATTCAGATACCAGTTATCGAAATAGTTGTAATCTTGGGTAATATCCTGATTTGCCCGCAAATACTCCGCGTTCCCGTCATTTAATTCCTTCATGCCTTGTATCTCATATTCATTCTGTTTTGAATCTGCCATGGCTCCCAAATAGCTGACATATGCCGTCAGAACGCTGAGGATGGCGATCATTGTCCCCAAAAATAGCTCACTGCTTAAGAACTTTTTCATCCCGTTTTCTCCTGTTTTACTGGCTTGGAATAAATTGCAAACCAGCATTATATGGAAGATTCTATTTTTGGCAATCCGCAATTTTTAAATAAAAAGCTCCATGAGAATTACTCACGGAGCTTTCATTGTTAATTGTCTTGGCGATTTATTCTTCCAGAGTGCTGATATCGCCTTCGGGAAGTCCTTGCGCGCGGGCTTTTAAGACGCGCCTCATGATTTTGCCGGAGCGGGTCTTTGGAAGCTTATCCAGGAATTTGACTTCTTCCGGGCGGGCGATGGCACCCATGTGTTGGGCGACATGTTGACGTAATTCTTCCGAAAGTTCGGGCGACGGGGTCACGCCGGTGCGGAGCAGGACAAAACAGTGGATGCCTTGTCCCTTCACCTCATGCGGCAAACCGATGGCTGCAGCCTCTGCCACAGCGGGGTGACTCACCAACGCCGACTCAACCTCGGCAGTTCCGAGGCGGTGACCGGATACTTTGATCACATCATCCACGCGTCCAATGATCCAGAAGTAGCCGTCCTTGTCGCGCTTGGCGGAGTCGCCAGTGGTGTATTTGCCCGGGTTTTTCGACCAGTATTGCTTTACATAGCGGTCATCATCACCGTAGATGGTTCGCAGCATTGAGGGCCACGGATTCTTGAGAACAAGATAACCTTCATTGCCGTCTTCGACCGGTTTACCCTCTTCATCCACGATCTCGGCGGATTGACCAAAGAATGGTCGGGTTCCTGAGCCGGGTTTGAGCGGCACGGAAGGTGTGGGGGTGATCATGAACATACCAGTCTCGGTCTGCCACCATGTATCAATAATGGGACATTTTTCCTTGCCGATGACGCGGTGATACCACTTCCACGCTTCCGGGTTGATCGGTTCTCCGACGGAGCCGAGCAGGCGCAGGGAAGAAAGATCGTGCTTGTTGGGCCACGCCTCACCGAAGCGCATCAATCCACGAATGGCTGTAGGCGCGGTGTAGAGGATGGTAATCCCATACTTCTCGACGCACTGCCACCAACGGTTCGGGTAGGGATAGGTGGGACCGCCTTCGAACATAAAGGAGGTTACGCCGTTGATCAATGGACCGTAAACGATGTAGGAGTGTCCCGTGACCCAGCCGGGGTCGGCGGCGCACCACCAACGGTCTTCGTCTTTGACATCGAAAACATATTTCAAGGTGGTATATGTGCCGACCATATATCCTCCATGTGTATGAAGGATGGCTTTGGGTTTGCCGGTCGAGCCGGATGTGTAGAGGATGTATAGCGGGTCCTCGGCATCCATGACTTCAGTGGGGCATTTCCCATTGGCGATCGGCAGTTCCAGCAGGTCGTGGTACCAATGATCGCGCCCAGCTTCCATGGGAATATCTTCACCGACGCGTTTGACGACGATGACGTTCTCAACGGTGGGACAGCGCTTGAGCGCCTCATCGACCGTGCGCTTGAGTTCGATCACTTTGCCGTTGTTGTAACTTCGATCCATGGTGATAACGAGCTTTGACTGGCTGTCATCAATGCGGCCTTGAAGCGCGTCCACGGAGAAGCCGCCAAACACCACGGAGTGGATGGCGCCGATCTTTGCGCATGCCAGCATGGCAAACGCGATCTCGGGGATGCGTCCCATGTAGATCGTAACGCGATCTCCTTTTTGTACGCCCATGGCTTTGATGATGTTCGCCATGCGGCTGACTTCACGATTCATCGCAAAGTAGGAGAAAGTACGATGGTCCTTGCCATCTTCCGATTCCCAGATAAATGCAAGTTGATTTTTTCGATGTGTTTTTAAGTGCCTGTCAATTGCATTGTGTACGATATTTGTTTTCGCCCCAACAAACCATTTGAAGAACGGTTTGTTCGAGTCGTCCAAAACCTTGTCCCACTTTTTGTACCATTCCAGTTCAGATGCTTCGGCAGCCCAAAAGCCTTCAAGGTCTTTGTCGGCTTTTTCTGCGAGTGCTTCCCAATCTTTTACTCGTGCCTGCTCTATAACTTGTTCAGACGGATAATAGACTTCGCCTTCCATTTCCTTCTTTTTTGCCATGAGTGCCTCCTGAAAATAATTGAGTTGTCGTAGACTATTCTAATCCTATTTGGTGATTTTGCTGGGAAAATACGTCAATAATTTCTAATTGTATTCTGTAGTCTTGATGTGAGGCGGTGTGTGGATTCGCCTCACATCAAGATTTAGATGGTTCGGTGAAATTACATTTCGTCCTTTACAGCGATAGGTCCCATGCCTCCCGCGATCGAATCCGATGCGATGTCTACATGGTTGGTCTCCGGCAGTTTCCAAAGACCAACGACTGCGCAAACGGCGGCAACGATCATTGGGTACCATAGTCCTGCGTAGTCGTTTCCAGTATTTTGAATCATGGATAAGCCAATGATGGGCACCAAACCACCGAACACACCGTTGCCGATATGATACGGCAGAGACATGGACGTGTAGCGGATTTTGGTGGGGAAGAGCTCAACAAGGAACGCCGCGATGGGTCCGTAGACCAGGGTCACATAAAGAACCTGAATCAAGACAAACAGGCTGAGCATTACCGGGCTGTAGCTGGAATTTACAACTGCATCTGCCGGGGCGCCAATGAATGGAGCGAACTTTGCCATTGCCTGATAAATGGGAAGGTACGTGAGAACCGCCAATACCATACCCGCCATCATGAAAGGTTTGCGCCCGTATTTATCCGAAAGGTGACCAACCACTACAAAGAATGGAGTTCCAACCAATAGCGCTGCGCCAACAATATAGTTGGAGGTGAGCAGGTCCACGCCGAATATTTTTTGTAAATAGAAGAGGGCATAGAACTGACCTGTGTACCAGACGACTCCTTGTCCCATCGTCGCACCAAAAAGTGCCAAAAGAACGTATCTGAGATTGAGGGGATTGGCAAAGCTTTCTTTGAGGGGGTTTTTCGAAATTTGCTTCTTTTCCTTGAGCTTCACATACAGCGGAGATTCGCGCAAAGAGTATCGGATCCACAGCGAGATAGCCACAAGCAGGATTGAAATGAGGAAGGGCACGCGCCAGCCGGTGGCTTCGAATGCTTCCTTGCCGTACAGGGTGCGGGTAATTTGGATCACGCCAAGAGAGATAAACAAACCGAATGTCGCAGTGATCTGGATCCAACTCGTGTAGAAGCCGCGGCGTCCGTTGGGAGCATGTTCTGCAACGTATGTCGCAGCGCCGCCATACTCACCACCCAGAGCCAAGCCTTGCAAAATGCGCAGTGCGATCAAAATAATACCTGCTGCGGGTCCAATCGTCTCCGCTGTTGGCAGCAAGCCCACGGCGAATGTACAAAGACCCATTAAGGTCATGGTGACGAGGAAGGTGTATTTGCGTCCGATCAGGTCGCCGACACGCCCAAAAACGATCGCACCGAACGGGCGCACAATAAAGCCCACCGCAAATGCTGCAAGCCAGGCGATCATGTCGCCCAGCGGAGTTCCGGTCTGGTAGAACTTGCTGGAAATCACAGCAGCGAGACTGCCAAAAATATAAAAGTCGTACCATTCGATCATGGTTCCAGCAGCCGAAGCAAAGATAATACGCGCCAAACTTTGTTCAGCCTGGTCTTTTACAGTTTCTTTAGACATGGTTTCTCCTTGAAATTGCAAAGATTGGGATATGTTCTGTTTTTGATACAGTTGTAAAACGATGGGGAAAGGATTATGCCTGATGAGTCATGGGCTCTCCTCGGGTGCAGGCAGTAGGGTTTACAGCAAATACGTCTAATGGCGTATTTGCTGCTCTACTCCGTGGGCGGCTATTAAGAACCATCTGCACCTCGTGCTGGATTAAGTCCCGTAAATAAACCTATAAAAGAGTGCTCACAATTTACGATATAAACACAAGGATTTTGTGATGGTTACTGCGAAAATGGATACTGTTTGACATTCTGTTTATTATTGCCCCCGAAATTGCGCCTCAGACTCCGCCTTGGGCTGATGCACTCGCTCATGCGCAAGCGTGGACCAAGCCCAAACTGAGTCTGAACCGTTAGCGTCTATGCTTTTGCGCGTATCAATAGGACAGGAATCCCAGAATTGTGGACGACTCTTTCGGCAATACTTCCCAAGAGCCAACGTGCCGGACCTGTCCGCCCGTGAGTGGACATGGCGATGGCATCCACCTGGAGCTCCTCCGCCACGCCAAGGATTACTTCTGCCACCGACCCAACCCGCATGAGGGTGGATGTTCGAAAACCTTCCAGCTTAAGTTTGTTTTCGATTTCACTCAAGTACTGTTTGCTTTTTTCTTCCTGCTCAAAGATGGCTTCCTGGGCAGAGCCGGGGTCTGAGAACATGAATTCCATGGCGGGGTTGGCAGCAACCGTCAGCAGGACTAATTCCGCCCCTTCTGAATAGGCGAGGGACTTGGCGTGGGGCAAAACCCCCTCCGCAACTTTGGAGCCGTCCAACGGGACAAGTATTCTTTTGTACATGGCAACCTCCAACTTCCATTATTGCCCAAAACGCAGCCTTCGTATCAACCGATTTGAGAAGCGGGCTTTCTTCATTAAACCTTGCACATAGGCAACATCATAAAGAACTCGGTGCTGTGTATAGGTCATTGTTTGTGTATCGAGAATGGCGTAGGCGGCGCGTGGGTCTTCGTCTCGTGGCTGCCCCACGCTGCCGGGATTGATCAGCATCCGGTCGGGAGTGAGTGCAATGGGCGAGTTTGTCCGGGGATATTCATCGAGAATTTGCCACTCATCCCAACGCTTGCGGAAGATCATGGGGAAGTGCGTATGTCCGTTAAAACAAATAGGCGTTTGAGAAAGTTCAAGGTTGACTTTGGCAATGCTTGTGTCTGTGATGTATTCCCATAGCGGGTCGCGCAAGCTGGCATGAACAATGGTGATGTTATTTCCCATCACGAGCGGGTTTTCAGGTAATGCCCGCAACCAGTCAAAGTTTTCTCTTTTAAGTTGCTGGCGAGTCCATAAGATGACTTCCTGTGCATCTTTGGAAAATTCCGAAATCTCTGCCTTGCCGATCGTCGTAACATCATGATTCCCTGCGAGGCAGATAGCTTCGAGTTTTTTTAGCTTTTCAATGCATTCATTGGGTTGTGGTCCATATCCTACAACATCCCCCAGACACCAGACCTGGTCAAAAGACCCGGCATCCTTGAACACTGCCTCAAGGGCAGTGAAATTGGCATGGATATCTGAAATGACAAGGGTGCGCATATCAATTGAATGGTGGGATTATAGCGTACTTGAAACTTGAAAAAGCTTTTTACTTCGCATCGCGCGGACTATAATCTGGATATGGCTCAGTTTTTTTCCCGTTTCCATAAACTTGATTCCAAGGATACACCCGCCGAAAATACCAGTTTGGGTTTTGGAGTGGACGGGCTTGTAAATGGACGCTATCGGTTGGATGCGGAAATTGGGCGCGGGGGAATGGGAATCATCTTTCGAGCATACGATCTCGAACGGAAACAAGATGTGGCATTTAAGGTTATTAACCCAGAGACGGCAAATGCACTTTCCCTTAATCAGTTCGAGCGCGAGACTGAGATACTAACCAGGTTGAACCATCCACATATTGTCGCATTGTACGATCATGGTTTTGTAGATAATGATAATTCCTTGCCTTATCTTGTTATCGAGTTATTGCAGGGAAGAGACCTTGCGGAAGTTGGCGCACTAACCATTGCCAAAATTATGGATATTGCAAAGCAGCTTTGTGAAGTTCTTGCGTATATCCACGAGCAGGGATTTGCATATCGTGATATCAAACCCCAGAATGTCCTGCTTGAAAAACAAGGTTTTCAGTATTTTGTAAAACTGATTGATTTTGGCTTGGCGCGTCCGCTAGGGGAAGCGTACCTTCCCAATGAAAGCAGCCTTGCAGGGACGGTTTTCTACCTTGCCCCCGAGTTGATTGATGGACAGCCCGCGGATATTGCCTCTGACTTGTACGCTTTCGGAGTCTTGTCGTATGAAATGATTACGGGGCGGGTCCCATTTTCAAATATTGATGAGCAGACCGTACTCTTTCAACATCAAGACGAAAGGGTTCCGCTTCCAAGCCAATCTCGCGGGACATTGCCGCAGGCTTTGGAGGAGATTGTCCTGCGTCTTTTAGAGAAAAATCCTCAAGATCGGTTTGCGTCTGCCAATGAAGTTTTGAGCGCTTTGAACCAAATCGTTTTGGAGCATTTGCCTTCAGGTAATTTAAATGGCGCTTGTTACCCTGGCACGGATGATGAAATAGCGCAAGTCGGTATATTACTTGAGAGTTCCCAGATGGTGACAGTGGTTGGTAACGACGACTCGCTTTCTCTGGCGGCTGCGTCTAAACTGGCAGGGCATTTTGCGGATGGCGTCTGGGTTGTTGATATTTCTCTTATTGATGAACCGATGATGCTAATGCCGACGGTCGCTTCCATTTTGGGGGTACAGAAGGAAAATCAACGCCCGCTGACCGTGGCGTTGCTGGAACATATCTGTGAAAAAAATATATTGCTTGTTTTCAATCGCTGTGACCACCTTTTGTTTGCATGTGCCCAATTGGCTGATGTTATTCTCGATCACTGCCCTGATGTACATATTCTGACATCAAGTTGTCAGCCGTTAAGACTCTCACAAGAGAAGAGTTATACATCTGCCAAGTAAAATTACTCCACCCAATCTAAAATCTTATGCCACGCGCCTACAAACGGCAGGAACCAGGCGTTGCCGTTATATAGTCCCAACGGCGCTGTGGGAAAATTGAATTTCGCAAACGGATTGTTATTCACATTTCCAGACAGCATGTCTTCAGCAACTTTCATTCCCAAGTGCGTTCCCATCGCCACACCGTGTCCTGCGTAACCAAGCGCATAATAAATTCCGTCTGCTTCGCCAACATGGGTCATTTGATCGAACGCGAAATCAAGCGTGCCGCCCCAAACATATTCGACCTTTGCATCCTTCAATTGCGGATACACCCGGATCATTTCACGGCGCAGAATCTCACCGCTTTGCATGGTCGTATTTTCATTCTCTGGGAAGAACGCTGCACGTCCGCCAAAGATCATGCGGTTATCCCACAAACGAAAATAATTCAGGAAATGTTTGTAGTCGAAGATCATCCGATTCTTTGGGCTGAGTTCATTTGCAAGATCGTCGGATAGCTGCTCTGTTGCAATAATGAACGACCCGATGGGAATGATCCTCTTTTGAAGATTTCTTGTGACCTTTCCGGTATAGCCGGATGTAGCCACCAAAACGGATTCCGCCTGGACTACGCCTCTTTCCGTCTGGATGACATAACGCTTCTCTCTCCGCTCCAGTTTGGTGACACGTGCCCGGGCACACAGCAACGCCCCAGACTTTTCCGCCGCGTTTGCAAGCCCTGCAACAAATTGAGCCGGATTCAACCCTGCGCTGACTTCATCCACCAATGCGCCGTGGTAGATATCGGAGCCGATCTCGCTTCTCATCTCACCCGGAGCAACCAGATGGACTTTATGGTCGAATTCCTTCGCCATAAAATCCACTTCACTTTTGAGCGCCTCAAAATGTTTTGGCTTGTTGGCCGCCAGCAGGTGACCTGTCCGTGCAAAGCCGCAGTCTATTGATTCTTCTTTGACGATACGTTCAACGGTATCGACTGAATCGAGCGAGGTTTGAAATAATTCTCTAGCCAACTCCCTCCCATAATTTTTGATGACTGTTTGCATGGCTGGCTTTAATCCGGTCAGGGTCATACCGCCGTTGCGTGAGCTTGCGCCCCAGCCCATCGTCTCTGCTTCGAGAACGACTGCTTTTGTTCCACGCTTTGCCAGGGTCAATGCGGCGCTTAATCCGGTAAAGCCTCCGCCAATGATGGCTACGTCTACATTCTCAGGGATCGGCGTCAGGTTTTCAGCATCGGGCATTTGGACGGTTGTGTGCCAATAGATATGTTGTCTCATAATACCTCTCGAGTTTCAATGACAAAAGAAAAGTCCAAAGTCAGGAGACTTTGGACTCCGTATCATCGAAAAGAATCTTTTCCCAATCCAATTCTTTGAAAGCTTCCTGGAGCCTGTGACCATCGTTTACTACAATAAATTGGAGATCGCTGAATAATTTTTCGGCAAGCTCGCGGACAGGCTCGAGCGGCACGGTCTCATCCTCCGTCCCATGGATGATGATTGTTGGAACAGAAACAGGCTCAAGGTCCAGCAATGAGCCGAAGGCTTCCTTGAGCAGTGCCGGGGCAAGCAGGATCAACTTGCGGACTTGTTTCGGATGCTCGCTGGTAAAGACCGTCCCCATTAACCCGCCAAAGGATGAGCCGATAATGATCCAATTTCTTTTGCGTCCCAATATGGGTTTGAGCTGAGCCATACGTTCTTCGAAGCTACCGGTGAAATCGGGCGTGACCATGCCGGGAAATTTCTCCGCGAATTGACGCGCCTTGCCGCTTTGGCTGTTGCTTTCAAGCCCATGCAGGTAGATGACGCGGGTGTTGTCCCTTTTCTTTTTTCGCGGTTTTCGCGCAGGCTTTTCTTCAGGGATGGTTTCTTCTACAAAGTCATTGATCTCTTCGGCGGGCTGAGGGCGTGTAAGCGGTTGCGGACGCAACAGAGTGCGCAACTCGTTTTGAAGCGGCGGTGGAAAATTGGGCGAGATGCGTCGCATGGTGATCGCGGTCATTTGATTCTCGGTGGTAGTGAGAATATGTTTGAGCATGAAGATGGTTTCATTGGGTGACGCGCGATAGAGTGTGACGATGAGGTCGGTGAGATCGTTCTGCAGTGTGGACGGCGCTTCCTTAACAATGGGTTCGGCGATGTCAAAGATGGCTGGCAGGTTTTCGAAGTCGCTGTCTGTGATCATGGGGATCAGCGCTTGTACACCGTTCGACCAGGTTCGTGTTCTTTCGGGATGAAGATATTCGCGCACGAGTTCGAGGAATTGATTGGGCGTTTCTTTGCGCATGCGCGTGAGGCTTGTCGTGAGCAGCGCCACCCGAACTTCGGGGTCGCGGATCTGCTGTGTCCATGCGGTGATGCGGGGGAGCAGGCGTTCTTCCTGCGGGGGGATACGTCCCAGTAAATAGGATGCCAGCAGGCGAGTTTCGAGCGCACCTTCGTCCCAGAGCATATCCGCAAGTTCAAGCGCGAAGTGAGGATTCTCTTCCGCTTTGAGGCGCAGTTCGTTTTGAATTTGAGTTAATACAGCGGGGGGCGTGCGATAGGTTTTGAGGTTCGAGCCGGGAGCCACATTCTCAACCGTGCGGAGTGTGTAGTTGACGTAAAACTCCAATATCTCGCGCAAATGCTTCATGAACTCGTCCGGCAGAAAGAAGAAATCTGCGAGGCGGGCGGCTTGTTTGCGGAGGCGGGTGAGGTCGATGGCGGGCATTATACAAATATCGTAGGGGCGGGGTTACCCCGCCCCTACGTAAAATTAATACGCTTTTGCGAAATACACTTTGCGTTTGCTGGGCTTGCCGCAAACGACACATTTTCCTTCGGCATCCGGTTGATGGAAGGGGATATTGCGGGTGGTGGCTTTGGTGTCTTCCTTGACCTTCTTTTCGCATTCTGTGGATTCGCACCAGTAGGCGAACGCCCATCCGTCCTGCACGACTTTCTTCAGGTCTTCGTAGGTATCCACTTCGTGGATGTTCGAGTCGCGATATTCGGTGGCGCGCTGGAGCAGGGACGCTTGTACATCTGCCAGCAAATTCTGGACAGAATCTGCCAAACCTTCCTGGGAAACAAAAGTCTTTCCTTCTCTACCGGGCTTATCGCGTCGGGCAAGAGCGACAGTTCCCTTTTCGATATCTTTGGGTCCAATCTCCACGCGGACGGGGACTCCGCGCATTTCCCAGTCGTTGAATTTGAATCCGCTGGAAACATTGTCGCGGTCGTCAAACTTCACGCGGACGCCCGCAGCCTTGAGTTCCAGGAAGATGCGGTCGGCAACTTCCATCACTTTTTCTTTTTCAGCGTCATTCTTGAAGATCGGAACGACGACAGCTTGAATTGGCGCAAGGCGGGGAGGAAGAACCAACCCGTTGTCATCTCCATGCACCATGATCATCGCGCCAATGATGCGGGACGAGATCGCCCACGAGGTGGTTTGGGCGTAGGTTAATTTGTTGTCTTTGTTCAAGAACTGGATTTCAAAAGCCTTGGCGAAGTTATCGCCAAAATAATGGGATGTGCCCGATTGCAGCGCGCGCTTGTCCCACATCATCGCTTCGATGGATGTGGTGATCTGCGCTCCGGCAAACCGCTCCGTTTCGCTCTTGGTACCTTTGAGCACTGGGATGGCAGCTTCTTCAAGGCAGAAGTGTTCGTAGATGTCGAGGATGCGGTACATTTCCTCTTTGGCTTCTTCTTCGCTGGCATGTGCGGTGTGACCTTCGTGCCAATAGAATTCAGCCGTGCGCAGGAAGAGTTTGGTGCGCAATTCCCAACGCATGACCGAACCCCACTGCACGATCAACAGTGGAAGGTCACGCCATGACTTAACCCACTTGGCGTACATGTGACCAATAATGGTCTCAGAAGTTGGGCGGACCGCGAGTTTCTCTTCGAGCTCCTGTCCGCCGCCGTGAGTGACCACTGCCAGCTCTGGCGCAAAACCTTCGACGTGTTCCTTTTCCTTTTCAAAGAACGACATCGGAATAAGTGTGGGGAACGCCGCATTGACGTGACCTGTCTTCTTGAATTCAGTATCGAGCCAGGAGGTGATGTTTTCCCAAAGCGCCCAGCCGTACGGTTTGACGACCATGCATCCGCGCACAGGGGCGTAATCCGCCATGTCGGCGCGGACGACCAGTTGGTTGTACCACTCGGAAAAGTCTTCTGCTCGTGTAGGTAATTTCTCTTCTGCCATTTTGTCCTCTTGGGTTTACAGGTTGTATGTTGAAGGTCGCAAGTTTTAAATCTGCAACTTTCAACTTTCTAACTTTTTAACTGCGTCTTTCACATCGCCCGCAAAGTATAACAACTCTCTTTGACTGCTGGGAATGCAGCTTTCAAGCCCGGTGAAGAACTGATCGAATGTGGACTGCCAACCACTTCCGATCAGTATTAGCGGTCTACGGGGCAAAGACTCCACGATCATCAAATTCCACATTAGCGAGATTTCCGTCAACGTGCCGGGACCGCCGGGGAGCGCCATCGCCGCATCGCAACTTTCAATAAGAACCATCAAACGCTCCATCAAAGTCTTTTTTCTTCTTTCCTCTTTGATCCATTTATTCGGCTTAACGCTGCGCCACTCTTCAATATCAGAACATGTCACGCCGATCACGTGCCCGCCTGCTTCGTTCGCTCCGCGCGAGACGGCTTCCATGGTGCCAATATAGCCGCCATTTAACACAACATGTCCGCGCTGGGCGAGGAGCGTGCCAAGTCCGCGCGCTTCTTCGTAGGCAGGTGTGCCTTCCTTAGGTTGCGATCCACCAAATACTGATACGTTCATAAGACCTCGTTGTGGGTTGAAGGTCGCAGGCTGAAGGTTGCTTGTCGCAATCTTAAACCTTCAACTTTCAACCTGTAACTTTTAATACTTCTCGTCCCAGCTTCTTTTCTTATTTATTTCGATCTTTTTCAAAACCGCATCTTCCAGGTCGATCTCTGAAACCGACGCCAATTGCAAAAGATATAACATCACATCCGCCAGTTCGCTTCCCAGCTCATCGCGGTCTTTGATTTCATCAGTGAATTGGAAATGCTCCAAAATCTCCGCCGCTTCTATTGAAAGCGACACAGCCAAATTGCGTGGAGTCTGCGGGCGTTTGCTGTCTGCTTCGTACCAGCCCTTCGACTTCACCAGCGCGTGCATTTTTTCTGTCAGTTCTTTGATGGTTAATTCGGTCATTTGCATCATCCAATAAAAAACGGCTCACCAAGTCTGGGAGCCGTTTGGGCATACGAAAGCGAACCTAACCAGACCTGGAGGATTTATACATGCTAGGGGACGGGTTGGGGTTCATCAGCATGCGCCGAATTATAAGGGTAAAATTGATTTTATGCAAAAGGATGAAGTGCTGCGCCTCTTACGGGACCCAAACCTGATTCACCCCGAAAAACTGACTCTACTCTCGAACATTGCCGCCCAAGCCGCGTCCTTGAATATGCCTTGCTATGTTGTCGGCGGCTTCGTCCGTGACCTTTTGCTTCGGCAGCCGGTCAACGACCTCGATATCATCGTCGAGGGCGACGCCATCAAATTGGGGAATCAACTTGTCAAAACCTACGGCGGCAGGTTGACTGTCCACCAAAAATTTTACACAGCCATCTGGCACTTGCCTGATACCTTCAACCTTGAACCTTCAACCTTGGACTTAATCACCGCTCGTAAAGAAACATACGAAAAGCCGGGGGCGCTGCCAACGGTCACGCCATCCACCATCGAAGAGGATTTGCGTCGGCGCGACTTTACTGTCAACGCGATGGCGCTCCGTTTGGATGGGGAAGGCTTCGGCGAAATCCTCGATCCGCTGAAAGGGCAAACAGACCTCGAGCGGGGAGTGATCCGTGTTCTTCATCCCAAGTCATTTATTGATGACCCAACACGTGTCTTTCGCGCCATTCGCTATGAAGCGCGGTATGGTTTTGTCATTGAGCCTGAAACTGCCAGCCTCATCAACCCTGAATCTTTGAGTGTGCTAAAACGATTGAGCGGAGAACGTATTCGCCATGAATTGGATTTGATCCTTGATGAAGATGAAGCGGCGCAAATGCTGGCGCGTGTAGCCGGTTTTGGAGTGTTGGGCGCTGTTCATCCGAAGATGCCTGAATTCAATCAGGAAAACAAAGACTATCTTGAAATGGATGCGCGCCTCGATGTGCCGGCGGATAAGCGCGCGATGGGATACGCGCTTTGGTTCATGGAGCTTTCCGAAGCGGATGTGCTTTCGATTGCGGCGCGCTTGGATTTTACGAACGAGTTGACTCTTGCGGTTTGGGCGGCTTCGCAGTTGTGGCGCGGACTTCCGCATTTGGTCGGTTCGAAGCCAAGTGTGTGGACGTATGCGCTGGAGAAACTGCCGCTGCTTTCCATTTATGCTGTTTATCTTATCTTGCGTGAGAATGACCTGTTAAGCTATATCTCCATCTGGCGACATGTCAAACCACGTACTACGGGGAACGACTTGAAGGCGCGTGGAGTGCCGCCTGGTCCGCGTTATGGCGAGATTTTGTTACGGCTGCGTTCCGCCTGGCTCGACGGTGAACTGACTCATGAAACTGAGGAAAAAGAATTACTCGAAAAGCTTTTGTGAACGCTGATTTTTTTGTTTTGAGGCGTTTACATGGAATTGATCATCGATTTTTCTGTACGCGAGACCAAACCTAACGTATAATAAAATTATGAGTGCGGTGCAGAATTCCGATAAAAAGGATACACGTCTTCCTTACAGACTTCGAGAGCCCTTCCTTAGCAATACGGAAGCGGCTCTTTTTCGTCTATTGAATGAGTTGATGGGAAGCCGTTACATTGTCTGCCCAAAGGTCGCATTGACGGATTTGTTCATGATCGTGCGCCCAAACGAGAACGTGCACTTCTTCAACAAGATATTCCGCAAGCACGTGGATTTTTTGTTGTGCGACCCAAAGACTTTTACTCCGACATTTGGGGTTGAGATCGTCAAGCCCATTGCAAAGAACGGTATGCGTGAGGCGGATAAGTTCATCGAGGAGTTGTTTACCGATGCGGGTATTCCGCTCGTTCACATTCCGTCCAATGACAAGTACGAGCCTTCCGATTTGATCGCGCTTTTCCAACTTGCTGTTGTGAAAGTGGGGAGTACCGCGGCGATGGAAGGCACTCCAGACTCTGTTCCATCCTGTCCGGAGTGCGGCAAGATGATGGTTCTTCGGGTGCATCGCAACGGACCAGATACCGGGAAGGAATACTACGGCTGCATCGATAGTCCAACTTGTCCGGGTGTGGTGCAGATTCGTTGACCTAGAAATGTCTCGCAAGTTCTGAGGCGTAAGTTTTTCCAACGGTTCCTTTATTTTCCATCAACCAATCTTTCAAACTTGTTTTACAGCGCGGCGGCTCTTTGGAGATGAGCAAATCTGCCATTAAACCGTCCACTTCTTCGGGGGTAAGCATTACGTCATTGACGAACAGACTGAGAAATTGCGCCGCCAACAATGCCAGCCGGGGCGGCAGGGGAATGAGCATCCGCTTTTTTTCGACTGTGTTTTCGATCAACTCCGTCATTTCCTTGAAAGTGAACTCGTCCGGTCCAACCGCGTCCCAAATATAATTTTCCTTTTTATAAACAGCGTCCACCGCCAGTTTTGCGAGGTCGTCCACATACACAGGTGAGAGTTTGTAAGAGCCGTCTCCCGGCAGCCCAAAAACAGGGAGCTTTCTAAGCAGCCAGGCAATGTTGTTGATCAGAATATCCTCTTTGCCAAATAGAACTGTCGGGCGCAAAATTGCGTAACTCATACCAGAGTCGATCACAGCTTTTTCGTTTGCAGCCTTCCCCCAGAAATAGGGTAAGTGAGAATTAGCCGAGGGATTTGTAATGCTGATATGAACGATACGTTTTACGCCTGCTTTGGCGGCTGCATTTACGAGAACTGCGGTATTCTCAATTGCCTTAGGCTGCGTGTTCGAACCTTTGTCGAAGCGGATCCAATACGTGTTGACCAGTACTTCGACGCCCGTTAAGTTTTTGATCAATTCCGCTTCGTTTGTAAAATCCAGCGGAAATGCTTTTACCTTCCCGTTGAATGGGTCGGGGCGGTTGGGGTGATTGGTCAGCGTAATGACATCTTCACCTTTTTCAAGCAGCCGCTTTGTTATGTATTTCCCTGAATAACTGAATGCACCAGTAACTGCGATTTTCATTTTGACTCCACTTTCGATGTTCTCGGCGCGAAAAGCGCAAAGATGGACACAACAAAACCAAGCCCCACAAGGGCGAACAACATACCTGCAAGATTTCCGCTTAATTTACTTGCGATCTCAAAGAACCCGGTTTCGAAATTTGTAGCTTCTGGTCTGTAGTTGAGCGCGATGATCATGGGCAATCCGATCAAAACGATATTCGAAAACGAAGACCAAAACTGCGCACGGTCCTCTGTTCCGCAAAGGTCGAGTAATACCTTTCTCAGAAACACCTGCAAATATCTGGTGACGATCGCGGTAACGATCAATGTAATGGCGATCTCGATAAAAAAGTACCCAATATTGTTCATACGAATCTCCTTATTTCAAAATACTGATAATTTTGGCGACGTTCGAAATGCCGAGTTTCTCCAACTTGATGACGGCATTGGTCAGGCTGTCTATGGCATCGAAGAATTCCTGCAGGGCTTGTACACGTTCGCGGATGAATTGCACTTCCGCATCATCACCGGACACGGAGCCTGAATCGAGTTTCTCGAGCGTTTCTCTCACTCCAAGCAATGCCCGGTCAAACTCACTATTCTGCCGCTCCTTCAATATCGAGCGGATCGAGGTGTAGAAATCCGTTTCGGCTTCGTAATAATCCTTCCTGTCGCCAAGTTTGGACGAACGATGGACAAGTCCCATCCTTGCCAGAGTCCGCACTTCGGTGCTGATGGCTCCCTTGGTGAGTCCGGTCTGCTCGGTGATCTCGTCCAGCGACAATGGGGTGGGGGATATGTATAAGACCGCGAAAATCGCCCCCATCCCTTTTGGGAAGCCCCAAAAGCGGCTGATCTGACTGAGACTTTCGATGAAATCCTTTTTTAGCTGCGGTAGTTTTGTCGTCATAATTAACCTTTTAGAATGTTTAGTAGTTACTAAACTTAGTATACGTCGCGTGACCTGATTTGTCAAGAATCAAAAAAGCCGTCGCGTAAACGACGGCTTGGGTGTAGAAGCAGGTAAAGGTCAGGGCGAAGAGGCGAACATCTTGAACAATTCCGCGCCGGATTTGCCATCCGCTTCATCCATATATTGCTGGATCGGCACTCGGAAGGTGATTTGCTCAGTATCGCTTTTTACGAAGCTGAATTCCACAAAACCATATCTCCCTGAGAGTTCCTCTCGCGGAATATTGGTAACGCTCTCCATAACTTGCGCCATCCAATTGCCAAATTCATCTTCTTGGTTTAGATCATCCACCTGTAACTGAACATGGAAATCCGTTTCCATTACGCCGAATGTGGAAGTGCCATCGGGGTAGACGCAGTCCTCGCCGAAGTAGTCCACCCTGCCGGTTGCATCAGGATTTAGTGCTTGTACCGAATCGTTGAAAAGAGCGGTTAGTTCTGGCGCATCGTGGTATGCCCACTGATAGCCGCAGACGTCGTTGTTCGAATCAGTTGTACTGGAAGGATCGATTGACTCTGGTGCAGAGACAGTGGTCACTACACCAACTGCAGTGGCGGCTGTTAGAACTATGCCAACGATCAGGTTTCGTTTAAGGCTCATGACCTTTTCAGATGCGAGATCAAGCTTTGAGCAAATCCGCGGCGGCGGATGCCATCAATGCCACGCCGTTGATAAGGGCGCTTTCATCAAAATCGAATTTCGGGTGATGGTGGTTGTAGTTAAGATTCTTTTCTGCATTTGCCGAGCCGATGAAGAAATAGCATCCGTCCACTTTTTCCTGCATGTAGCCCATATCCTCGGCGCCCATGGTGAGGTAGGTATAGGATTGGATCTCTTTTTCAGGAAATACCGATTTTGCAGAAGCCAGGACATTTGCCGCAACATCTTCGTTGTTGATGACCGGAGCTGTCACTTGTTTGATGGTGATCTCCACTTCGCAATTCATGGACTGGGCTGTATTGCGAACGATCTGGTCGAAGCGCTCCAAAACCTTTTGGCGGACATCGGGGTCGAAAGTGCGGATGGTTCCGCCCAATTCTGCTGTCTGCGGAATGATATTGAAGGCTGTGCCAGAGTGGATGGTGGTTACGCTGACAACTGCGGGTTTCAGCGGTTCAATATTGCGGGAGACGATCGTTTGTAAATTGGTGACGATCTGCGCGGCGCACACGATTGGGTCAATGGCCGTTTCAGGGCTGGCGCCGTGACCACCTTTACCGGTCAACTTGACACTGAAGAGTTCCGCGCCTGCCATGACGGGTCCGCCTGAAACGTGGATCCAGCCGACTGGTTTGTCGTTCCAAAGGTGAAGCGTAAGGGTCTTGTCAACTTTTGGACCTTCAAGCACGCCGTCGCGCATCATCATCAACGCGCCGCCAACATCTTCTCCGTTCGTACCTTCTTCAGAAGGCTGGAAACAGAACTTGATATTTCCGGCAAGACTGTTTTTGTGTTCGTTCAAAATTTTTGCAACTGTCAATCCGATGGCGGTGTGACCGTCGTGCCCGCAGGCGTGCATGACACCGTCATTTTCTGAGGAGTATTCAGCGCCTGTATCTTCAGTGATGGGGAGGGCGTCCATGTCGAAGCGTAAGAGAATGGTCGGACCGGGCTTGGCACCTTCGAGATACCCGACAACGCCGGTCTTGCCGACGCCTTTGGTGACTTCTATACCCAGAGTTTCAAGTTCTTTCGCAACAATGCCCCCCGTTCGGATTTCGTTGAAGCCAAGCTCAGGGTGCTGGTGAAAGTCACGCCGCATGGCTTGGGTGTAGGGAAAGAGTTCTTGGGCTTGTTTGAGGAAGGGATTCATGGATTCTCTCTTTTTGGAATATTGTATTTCTAGCTGTACTTTACTACTCTGAACTTCTCTTCATATCGCGGACTTTCATCTGTGCTGTCTTCTGTTCGCCTGGATTTCATTCGTTCGATGAGTTTGTCTACATCCTGTACCTGAGACTTGTGCTGGAGAATGCCCTGGAGTTTTATTTCCCATGTATCGGTCACGTCGACGGTGGTGTTGGGTTGACTGGTCAATGAGCACCAGATTTCCTTTGGCATGTGCGGCTCAAACCCCTGCGAAAGCAGGTCTGGAAAATAAACGGGATTGCCAGCGGCGGGGAAGACTGCGTCGAGGACGACCTGTCCGCAGGCGCGGTGGTCTGGGTGGTTGATGCCGTATTGGGCGAACAGGTTTTGCGGGTCGCAGGTGACGAGGATGTCTGGTTTGTGCCTGCGGATCTCGCGCACCACGTCGCGGCGGAGATTCAGGTCTGGGATGAGGTATCCATCCGGCAGGTCCATGAAAAGAGGCGGCTCCGCTCCGATGACTTTGGCAGCTTCTGCTTGTTCGATATGTCGGATCCCGCAAAGTTTTTCGGTGGTCATATCCGGCGTGGTGGTGGGATTGAATCCCTTGTCGCCGCAGGTAAGCAGCAGATAGGTAATGCGATGTCCTTCGCGTGCCCATTTTGCAAGTGTGGCGCCGCAGAAGAATTCGGGGTCGTCGGGGTGGGCGAGGATGACGAGAATATTTTGTTTTGTTTGCCAGGTGTTTGGAGTTGTCATGTTATAAAAAATACGGATCGCGAGCTACATTCGTAAATCGCAATCCGTGTGGGTTAATTCTTTTTCGCTTTTGAGGCTTTGCCGCAGTTGCAGCCGCCGTTCTCGTGCCTGTCGCAGGGCGCTTCGGATTTTCGACGCAGGGCTTCGAGCTCATCCCAGGGCTGGATCTCTTCGCGCATGAAGGTCTGGTGTTGCGGGCGTTCGCCCTCGACTTCGATTAACACTGTGACCTTGTCGCTCAGCGGCATGATGTCGATGACTTTGCCTTCGCCCTTGGGAGTTACAACGCGCTTGTTGCGTTTGGGAAGTTTCTTGCGCGCTTCCACATACTGTTCGTATTCATAGATGAGGCAGCAGCGCAGACGTCCGCACATGCCGGTGATCTCATCCGGTGTAAGGGAAATGCCCTGTTCTTTTGCCATTTTGATGGAGATGGGGGAGAAGTCGGTCAGGAATTTGGAACAGCAGCGGGTTTCGATGCCGCAGGCTCCCATGCCGCCGATAAGTTTTGCCACATCGCGCGGACCGATCTGACGCATTTCAATATGCGTGTTGGGGTATTGCTCCTGCATATCTTTGCGCAGGGATTTGAGGTCAACCTTTTCTTCCTTGTCTGTGCTAAAGAGGAAGGCGAGGCGCGAACCGTCGTAGTTGTATTCGGCGGCGACGATCTTGATCGTGTCGAGCAGACCGATCTCCGAGGCGCGGGCGCGGCAGTTGATCATGGCTTCGGTTTGTTTGTTCCGCCATGATTGCTGCAGGAGCAGGTCGCGCGGAGTGGCACGGCGCTCAACGGATTTCCAACCGCCATCAGGACGTGACGGCGTTTCATCCAAAACCTGGACAACTTCTCCCAAATGATGACCGCGGGAGGTGTCTACGATAACGTGCTCGCCGAGTTTCAGGTCCGGCAGGGACGATGAATCAAAGTGGTAGATTTTTCCAATTGGGGTAAATCGCACACCGATAATGTTTTTAACGTCTGTTTGCATGGGGATAATTATACTAGGGTCTGTCCACAAAACCCAAACCCAGCGTTATTCTGCTTGAAAATTACGGTAATTTGGGAATTAGTCGAAAACTTCGACCCTTGAAATCGTTTCGTCTATCCAGGCGATCTGACGGCTGAGGGCGTCACTTGTCGTTTCATTGGGCAATAGGTGCGAATCGTGCTCGTAATGTGCCTTGCGCCTTGAAATTGACTCGACATCAAACACGCTGTTGGCAGGCTCCTGCTTTTTAATCATGCGGGGACTTCGCACAACCTGTGTGATCTCGCGTTTCTTTTCCTGCAACTCCTTTTTATGCAAGCGGAGTTCTTTGAGCAGTTCCTCTTTTTGTTCGGGCGTTTTCGGGGTGAAATCCATGAAATCCTGCAATTCATCAATGGCGCTTTTCATGGCGGATTTGGCGGCTTTAAATTCCTCGAGTTTGGCAAGGAACTGTTTTTCCTCGCTGCTTTTGCCCATCAGTTTGCCAAACATTTTCTTGGATTGTTCATAGCGCAGGTTTTCCAATTCCTGCGTGTTGCGCGCGATCTCAACGTCCAAGCCGCGGATGATGCTTCGAAGGCGCTCGGTCTCTTCCTGTACGCGTCCTTCCCATTCATGAACCCCCGAAAACGTATTTATCTCGTTAATATTTTCCAGCAGTTCTTTTGTCTCAATATTATCCACATTTGGAAGAGTGTTCATGGTTCTGCACTCCTATTTCAGTATGCACTCGTTAAATTTTTGTCATTATACCCATAACTCCTCCATGAACTTCTTTTTATCCTTTAAACGTCCTATCAAATCAGCAAGGAACGGCAAAGTGAAGACCCACGAGACTGTAAAAGGTGTCATGATCTTGAAATAATCCCAGTAGGCGGCGAGTGGTCCGTTCAAACCCCATTCCCAGTAGCGCCAGTACCAGCGCCAGAGGATGAAATAGCTGAGAATACTGAATTCCACCGTCAGGCTGAAGAGGAATGTTCGCCAGAAGGTGCGGGAATTTAAGTTCAAGACTGCAAAAGGGATGAACCACAGCGGGTACCACATCCGAAAGGCGTTGCTCAGGTAGATCAATGCGAAGTATGCGAGAAAACCCGCTTCAAGCAGGGTCAACTTTCGGCGCAATAAGGCAATCGTAATGAAAGCATATATCAGCAGGAAAATATATCGTGTGTTCGGCAGGATGAATTTACTGATGTCTGGCGCAAGCTCGCGGACGATCACATAAGTGGCATATGCTGGTGAAAAACTTCTCCGCGAGAAGGATTGGATGATACCGGAGAAAACTTCAGGGAACGGACCCATGAGGCGGTATGAGATGAGCATCACGCCGAGGACGATCGCTCCAATTCCAAGTCCACGAATGAGGCGCTCGCGCCATGAGTCCGCCTCCATCAAAACGGTCAGACCAAATAATGGGATGATGATCAACGCCGGTAGTTTGATCAACGAAGCGAGCGTCAACGCCAGCGCCGCCCACGCCCATTGCTTCCTTTGCCAGAGGATTAATCCCAGCATGACGAATGCCGCCATAAGCATGTCGTTGTGACCATTGCCAAGCGCCTCCAACAGGACGAGGGGGTTGAGTGCAAAGAACGCCATAGCCGTTACTTCGCTGACGGCGAATCCTTCATCCTGCTGGCGCGAGTACCAGCCGATGAGCACAGCCATCCCTGTGAACGCGAACAGACTGATGATCTTCATGGCGATGATGCCCGCGCCGATGTCTCTTACTCCCATTTGAATGGGAATGCGCGCGAACACTTCCCACAACGGACCGTACGGGGAAGTTTTGTCCACGTATTCTCCGGCAAGGTGCGAGTAGGGATCGCTTGGAAACGACCCCGGCGGCACCATAAGCGGATTGGCGTTGTACAAGACCCAATTCCGCGCGTTGACAACATAGACGGATACGTCCAGCGCGGTAATGGGATATAAGCCTAATAAAATAATTCCGCACAACACGCCGATGCCAAGAACTAATTTACGCAGGCGTTTGCCCTGTTCGGGTTGTTCCTTTGAAAGTTGATGCAGGGTTTTTACCACGCGCCAAAATGCATAGAACAATAATCCCAGCCCGAGGATGTAGACCCATATCAGCGGGCGAAATCCATTTCTCAAGATGAGTTCCAAGTCGAGCATTTTCCCTTCGACGTAGATATTGGGGATCAGTGGGAATACCAGAACGAAGGCAAGATATGTAACTGCCATGACAACGCCCCAACGCGTCACTTCTTTGCGGGCTGAAAGGTAGGTCTGATTCTCGGCGGGTTGATTTGTGGACATGGGCAAGGATTATAGTGTATGAGACGAAAATAAAAAGGCTCCCGAATATTCGGGAGCCTTTTGCTGTTTATAAGATTTTATCCGCCGATCAATTTTTCCCAAGTTTTTGGACCAACGATACCATCCACACTGAGTCCCTTGGATGTTTGAAAATTCTTCACGCCGGCATCCGTGAGTGGACCAAAAATGCCGTCCACGTTGACGGTGTTATCGCCGAATTTGTTGCGAAGTAGATATTGAACAGCTCGAACTTCTGGTCCTGTGTCGCCCTGTTTTACCTGAATGATCAACGCCTGCCAGGTTTCGGGTCCCACAATGCCATCTTCTTTGAGGTTGTTTTGGGTCTGGAAATCTTCGACCTTGTTTTGCGTATCCGTGCCCCAAACGCCATCCACGCCGACGGTTAATCCATGAGCGAGAAGCAGATATTGAATGGCGTACACTTCGGGTCCGGTGGCGCCGTTCTTAAGTGTGGGCCACGGCGAGGCGGCTACGGCTTTGATCTGCACCCAGAAAGGTCCCGTGGATAACGCAAAAACTTCTCCATTGGGGTCTTTCAACTTCCAATTTCCCTTGTATGTGCCGGTGGATGATGGGGCAGTCAAGTTGATGGAAAGATCGATAGTCTGACCCGGCAGGACGGTTCCGTTCGTCAGTTGCTGAGAGTCGGGTCCGCCCATCTTGTCGCCAGAGTCAAAGATGACGGAATAGCCTGAGGTCCATGTGCATGAGCCGACGTTTTTCAATTTCCATGTCTTTGTGAATGCCTTGTTCACGGTAATGGGCGTTCCGTCATCAATAGTCACATCCGAGACGAAGGAGGCGCGATTACATGGGACTGATGTATTCGTAGCGCCCGTCTGTTGGGTATTCGATGCGGCTGTGGTGTTTGTAGGAACTGGGGTATTGGAACTTTCCTGTTGGGTGGTTGCTGTTGGCGAAGCTGCCTGGTTCTGCTGCGCGGCAGCCGTTACCGTTAGTGCCGCCTGCGTAAAGATCGAATCTGCGTCTGCCTGCGTCGGCGTGGAAGACGGCAGGTTGCAGGCGAAAATGAATAAAAGCCCGATTGGGAGCCATATTAGCTTTTTGTGTTTCATCTCAGTCTCCTTTGATGATGTTAGTGTAACCAACCTTTGCCCGCGTTTCAATTTGTCTTTGGTACTATGGCGCTTTTGCATATTTGTCGAGCACCACACCCAGCCCATCGGCGACGCGGTTCACATAGGCGAAATAAGCGACGGCTTGGTTGATATCAAGAATGGCGCGGTCGCCCCAACCTGCCTCGCGCAGAGGGGCGAGATCAGCTTCGGTCATATCCCAGGGTGTGCGGGTGAGTTTGTCGGCGTAATCGAGCATCGCCCGTTGACGCGGTTTCAGATCCGCGGTGTGATAGTCAGTTTGAAGAGCTTGGATTAACTCAGGCTTTTTTGTGAATCGCAACAGACCGCGCGAATGATGCGCAATTCAATAATGACATTTGTTGATCGCGCTGACAACGACCGCGATCATTTCGCGCTCGGAGCGGCTCAGCGGACTGATAGCGTGCATCACGGTGTGATATAAGTCCGCGTGCGCCCGCAGTGTGGGCGGATTGAGCGAATGCACAGCGAGGATATTATCCACGCCCTGACGTTCCTTGTCCCATTCCTGCTGGTAATAGGTATCTAATTCTCCATCCGCTTCATTTTCGGGGATGACGTGTATCCATGCGCGTTTCTCTTCCATAAATTCATTCTCCGATTGATTTTCAACCAATCATACCCGCCTAGAGGAATATGGAAACGATGAGGAGGACAATTCCCAACAGTCCAAATCCCCATTGAATAAGAGCGTGGTCAAATATGGTTCCATATAGCAGAATTGCAGCATTAATGAATCCGGGAATTGCAACCCAATAATTTTTTATGGAAGCATAGCCCAGCGATACAAAGACCGCGGCGACACCGATCAAGAGCCACTTGATGAAACAAGCATAAGTTTTGATGTCGTAGTACGAGGCATTACCGCTCCCAAAGCCGATCTGCCAAATGGAGAAATTTTCCGTCCAATCTGCCAGCGCGGCGACGACCGCACAGCCGAGAATGGCAAAATAAATAATTGACTTGTTGTCCCCATGTGATTGGATGTGGGTTGCAAGGATATAGAATACAACCACATATAACGGGACAAAGAGAATCGTATCGAAGATCAAACTACCTTTGGATGGCGGTTCTTTCATCTCGCTTGCGTTCCGCGCCCACTCCTGTTCGATCATCGGCATGAAGAATTTTCCCCCTTTTTTGTTGATCACTTTGTTGGCATATGCGCTAGATGTTAATAGCACGAGCGCAATGCCTGTAGTAATAATGATTCCTTTCATGAGACCGGGGCTGATAACTGGCATTTTGAATCTCCTTTTAACTCATCATGTGGTTATCTAACTTTATATTTTTCAGCGGAGGGTGTCAAGCTGAGCGATTAAATAAAAAAATCCCCTGAAATAATTTTCAGGGGATTTGGTCGAATTCTGATTATTCAACGATATTGATCGGCAGGGTATTGTTCGTCCCGATGGCGGCCACGGAAGCTTTTTGCGCGATCTTTTGGCTGATCTCGGTAAATGCTTTTGCAACAACCGATTCGGGATATGCATCCACGATCGGTTTGCCGGTATCGCCGCCAATGCGGACGTTCTGGTCGATGGGAACCTGTCCGAGGAAATCGGTTTCGGTCGCCTTCGCCAGTTCCATGCCGCCGCCTGAACCAAAAAGGTCCATCTTCGAACCGTCGGGCATTTCGAGGTAGGACATGTTCTCAACGATGCCAAGGATCGGCACTTCAAGCGTCTTGAACATGTTGAGTCCGCGCCCGGCGTCTTCGAGTGACACCAGCTGCGGCAGTGTGACAATGACCGCTCCACTGAGAGGCAGAGCCTGAGCGAGGGAAAGAGCCGCGTCACCTGTTCCAGGGGGGAGGTCAACGATGAGATAGTCAAGCTCGCCCCATTCCACGTCGCCGAGGAATTGTCGGATGGCAGAATTGAGCATCGGTCCACGCCAGATCAGCGGCTGACCGGGTTTGACGAGCAATCCCATCGAGACCATCTTTACGCCGTATGATTCAGCCGGGATGATACGAGGTCCGTTCGGAGGCGGGAGTTTGTCGATGCCCAGCATGGTCGGTGTGTTGGGACCGTAAATATCCGCATCCATCAAGCCGACGCGGGCACCGGCTTTTGCCAATGCCACTGCCACGTTGACGGAAACGGTAGATTTTCCCACGCCGCCTTTGCCTGAACCGATGGCGATGGCGTTGCGGATGGGCGTGTTGACCAGCCCGCGCATGCGACCGTCGTTGGGAACATCCGAATCCATTTTGACGTCCACGCTGGTCACGCCTTCGACGGTTTTGAGCGCGGCGCGGCAATCCGCTTCGAGCTTGCCTTTGAGGGGGCAGGCTGGCGTGGTGAGCATAACTGTAAATGTGACTTTGCCGCCATCGATCTCGAGGTTGCGGATCATGTTCAGGGTGACAAGGTCCTGCCCGAGGTCCGGTTCTTGAACCGTGCCGAGGGCTTTGAGTACGGCTTCTTTTGTCAGTGTCATTGAATTTCCTTGATTGAAGAATACATGTAAAAAGTAGACAAGTAGACAGGCGAAAAAATTACCCGTCTACTTGTTTTGTTGCGGACTTGCAGAATTAGGCTGCTTGTGTAGCTGCGGCTGCCTTGGCGGCTTTCGCGGCTTCCTTTGCCTTGCGGGCTTCCTCTTCCTTGTTGTAGTTCAGCGGGCGGATCTCCGCATAGTAGGAAGCAGGTTTGAGCAATTTCTCAAGATTGTACACGTTGCGATCGTAGGATGCGATGGCAAATTCGTGATCCATCTTGATGGCGTCGAACGGGCAGTATTCCGCGCAGAAGCCGCAGTTCATGCAGATGTCCATATCCACGTAGAATTCAGCGGGCTGCGGCACGGGTTTGCCGGTGTTCGGGTCGTTGGTGCGCACGATCCAGATGCACTGCGGCGGACAAACCTTGGCGCAAATGCCGCAGGAGGTGCAGCGGACTTCCTTGTTTTCTTCGTTCCCATCAAATACGAGGAACGGAACAAAGCGAAATTCTTCGGGCTGGATCAACTGTTCTTCAGGGTATTGCACGGTGAAAATACCGCGCGCATCCTTGGAGGAACGGTGAGCCACGCCTTCGGTGGTGTAGTAACGTTTCTTGCCGCGCACCCACCATGAAATATCGTCGAGATAGGTATCCCAGAATCGCTTCCAGGTAACGCTTAATCCTTTAAGTATGCCTTTTCCGTACATGCTTGATTCTCCTATCTGTCTACTTCACCCATCACGATATCGAACATCGCGAGGAGGGCTACGAAGTCGGCGATCTTCACGCCTTTGCACATCGTTTCAACAGCGGTAAGGTTGATGAACGAAGGGGCACGGACATGATAGCGGTAGGGATTGGGTTTCCCGTTCGAGACGAGGTAGTAGGCGAGCTCGCCCTTCGGGGATTCGATGCGACCGTACGATTCACCTGCCGGGACCCGGACCTGATACTGCGGTTTCTGTGAGTTGATCGGTCCTTCGGGAATCTGCTTGAGAGCCTGCTCCAAAATCCGCAGAGACTGGCGCATCTCATCGAAACGGATGAGGTAGTTATCGTACATATCGCCGTTATGGCGGACTGCCACATCGAAATCGAAGCGGTCATAGACTGAATACGGGTCGGCGCGGCGCAGGTCATATGGCACACCGGCGGCGCGGAGCACAGGTCCCGTCACCGAGTGGCGGATGGCTTCTTCCGCGTTCAGAACGTGCACGCCCTTCAAACGTCCGACCAGAACTTCATTCTCGTTGAGGAAGCGCTCCATTTCGTCGATTTTGGCGGGGAGACGGTCGAAGACCAAATCCTTGATCTTCTGCAACACGTCAGCGGGAATGTCACGGACCACGCCGCCGAAGCGGAAGTAGTTACACATCATGCGCGCGCCGGAAACGGCTTCGAAAATGTCGAGGATAAGTTCGCGTTCTTCGAAGGCGTAAAGCGACGGCGTATACATCGAACCGAGGTCGTTGATGAGCATGCCGATGAAAATGAAGTGGTTCTGAATACGGCTTAATTCCGCCATGATCACGCGGATGTATTCTGCGCGTTCCGCGACGGGGATGTTCATCAACTTTTCGACTGCAATTGCATAACCGAAGTTGTTCGCCATTGAGTTGAAGTAGTCGAGGCGGTCGGTGTAAGGCATGATCTGGAGATACGTGTTGCGTTCGCCGATCTTTTCGTGATTGCGGTGCAGATACCCCATCACAGGCTTCAGACTGGTGATGGTCTCACCGTTGAGTTCCACTGCCACACGGAGCACGCCGTGAGTTGACGGATGGTGCGGTCCCATGTTGACGACGATGTGGTCGGTATTCAAGTCGCCTTCCGCTTTCTTCATGCTGGAGCGTTCAAGCGAGAAGTAAAGGTCGTCTTCGTTCTTGGGTGTGTAATTATCGGGGTCGAAACCTTCGGGGAAGATCAGGTTATCGCGATAAGGATTCTTGAATTCCACATAATTGTGGTGTCCATCGGGCCAGCGGCTCTTGAACGGCTTTGTTTCTTCCTCGAAGAAACCTTCCTTGTAATCCTTGCGGAGCGGATGACCTTCGAAACCTTCCCACATCAGGATGCGGCGCAGGTCGGGGTGACCGGTGAATTTGATGCCGAGCAAATCCCAGGCTTCGCGCTCTTGGAAATCAGCGCCGACCCAAACGCTGTAAAGCGAAGGGACTTCGACCGGGTCTACGCGTTCGACCTGGGTCTTGAAGACCAGTCCGGGTCCGCCGGTGGTGCGGTGGACGTGATAAACCACTTCCATCATGTTCTCGGCGAGATAGTCCACGCCAGTGACGGAGGAGAGCAGGTCAAAGCCGAACTCATCGCGGATGGCGGTGGCGACTTCAACGAGGTTTTCTTTCTTGACGATAAAGCCCGAGAACCCGGGGCGGGTGTCGGCGGTGACAGAGTCTGGGAACCGAGCGACCAGGTCCACAGTCTGGGTTGAGGCGGGGGCGGTCATGCGGCACCTTCCTTCTTTGCGGCAGCTTCTTTATATTCAGCGTTTCTGCGGACGTCGATCAGATCCGGTCCCAAAATAGGCATCGGCACATAGTTCGAGTCGTTCTTGCCTTTTTCGTACCAGCGGACTTTCTTGATGGACTGCTTGTCGATCTTTTCCTGCAGTTTCATCATACCGGCGATCAATGCCTGCGGGGTGGGAGGGCAGCCGGGAATGTAGACGTCAACGGGCAGGAACTTGTCGATACCCGCGACCACGTTATAGCCTTCCTTGAACGGACCGCCGCTGGAGGCGCAGGCGCCCATTGCCACAACATACTTCGGCTCGGGCATCTGGTTGTAAAGACGGATGATGGACGGCAGCATTTTCTTCGTAACTGTGCCGGAGACCAGCATCATATCCGCCTGACGCGGGGTGGGGCGCATGACTTCCATGCCAAAGCGCGCCATATCGTAGCGGGCGGTTTGCGCGGCGATCATTTCGATCGCGCAGCATGCCAGACCGAACATCAGGGGCCACACCGACCAGCGGCGTCCCCAGTTGTAGAGGCGGTCAATGGTGGTGATGGACACCACGTTTTGAATATCCTCCGGGATGTTGTAGTTCGGTAGGTTCAATCCTTCGTATTTGTTTTCTTCTTTATGTTCTTCCATGAATAAGCTCCTCATACCAGTCTTGGTAGATTGCATATAGGATGTCATCGTTCGCAAGAGCGGGGTCATCCTCAAATTCCGAGAGTTCGAGCGTCCAATCGTAGATCTGTTTTATTGAAACCTCTTCGATGTTCACATCTTTGTGCGCGCGGCGAAGTTCCATTGCGATCGCGTAGGTGCCTTCCCAGGTCAACGTCATTGTTCGAGTTTGCGTTCTCGAAAATACAGGAAAAGCGGCAAGCCAAATGAAAGCCCCACCATCATGGTCACTGCGGGGTAAACCCACCAGTTCTTCATTTTCAGTCGCGCTGCCTCGTTGTAAATAAAAGTCCACGCGGCGAGAACGGATATACCGAGATCTGCGACAAAAAGCGCGCCCCAATCGGTTGAAACCAATTGTGAAAGCGCGGCAGATGTGGTTATTGTGTTTAACATATAAAACTTGATAACAAAATAATAGGGAAGAATAAAACCGATAATAGAGAGGATAAGGTAGATATTTTTCTTCATTCTGCCGTGTTTTCCTTCACAAACAGAAGGATTATAGCACTCAGAGAAAATACGTCAATTGAATTATGCAAAAATATATTTGTAAAAATAAGATTGTGAGTATAATCACCTTCATTGGATGACAACCCCGCCTCACTCTCCGCTCGGGCTTGCTTCAGTTTCTGTCAGCTTTCCCACGCAGACGGCTTGCGCGTAGACACTTTCTCGTTCTATTCCTAATCTGGTGTTCCATGTTAACTTCTCGACAAAAAATACTTACTCATCTTAGAAAAGTCCGTTCTGCTTCTGCGCGTGAGATCGCGCGTGCGTTGAAATTATCCGCGCCGAATGTTCGGCATCATCTGTCCGTTTTGTGCTCGGACGGGCGCGTGGAGATGACCTCCATCCACAACCGCGAGGGGAGGGGCAGACCTGAGAAGGTGTATTCACTGTCCCAGGCGGCGTTGGGAGATAATTTGTCCGCGTTGACTGAGGCTTTGTTGGGTGCGGCAGGGCTAAAGTTAAATGTCGAGGCGGTGGCACGTCATCTGCTTGACGAGAGTTTGTTCAGCGGACAATCCATGAATAGGCGGTTATCCGTTCTTATCGAAAAACTGAACGAGATGAACTATCAGGCGCATTGGGAGGCGGGGGCAGGCGGACCGCGGGTGCTTTTCGGTCGGTGCCCGTACGCACGGGTGATTGATGGTCATCCTGAAATCTGTAAAATGGATGCGGTTTTATTGAAGAGTGCGCTGGCGCGAGATGTTTCGAGTATGACGAAGAACGAACCTCCCGTGAAAGGTACTTGCCCATTCATCTTTCAGATCGGATGATTTTCCATGATATTTGACTTTACTGAAGAAGACCTGCGTTCCAACCAGCGGGGTTTTATTACGCCTCATCAAAAAGAATGGATTACAGGTGTGGCTGGGGGTATCCGCCGTTCCCAGCGGGGGAATTTTCCCATTGTTATCTTTTTCATGATAATAGGTTTGGGTATATTTTTTGGAATGATGTTGGGGAATGAAGGCGCCAAGCAGGCTTTTATTGCCGATCCGCTCAATATAATTGTTATATGCATTTCCATACCCGTCATTCTGGGTATTGTTTCATTAGGGCAATTCTTTGGCAAGCGCAGGGCGGACAGGCTTGAAAATTCCGGTCTAAAGACAGCAGAGGGCGTTATATCTCTGGATGAAGAGACTTCGGATGTGGGTACGACGTATTATGTCTATGTTGGTGAGATGGAATTCAAGTTTGGCGATGACATGAGCAGGATTTTCCCGGCGGGTGGACGATTTCGTGTCTATTATTGCGAGACATCCTTTTTGCAAATGATCCTTTCGTATGAAGAATTGAGTTAATCCGGCAGAACAAAAAAATCCCCGAACCAGTTCGGGGATTTTTTTGTTCTGTAAACAATCACTAGCAATCTGTACAGATCGGTGTGAAGGTTGGTGCAGAGGTTGGCGTACGCGTTGGCGAAGGTGTTGGACTGGAATTTGGCGTCGCTGTGCGCGTGGGCGTGCGTGTTGGAGTATTCGATGGCGTGAGCGTAATGGTTGGCGTAAATGTCTGTGTGCGCGTTGGCGTACGTGATGGCGTGAACGTAATAGTAGGCGTGTTTGTAATGGTCGGTGTGAATGTACGCGTAGGCGTGTTTGTAATGGTGGGTGTGCGCGACGGCGTGAATGTAACGGTGGGTGTGCGTGTAACGGTGGGTGTGCGTGTAATGGTCGGCGTGCGTGTAATGGTCGGCGTGAATGTATTTGTAGGTGTGTTTGTAATTGTTGCTGTATTTGTAGGTGTGGCGGTGAAGTTGTTATAGGCGTCAGACAACGACAGATCGCACGTTCCCCAGTCTGGGAAGGTGAATGTCAGACTTACGGAGAATGATACGGCTGAAGACCAGTTTGATGTATTTGTGTCAGCGTCCCAGGTTAGTTGCGTGCCGTTTCCTGGCATCGGGAGATCTGGAACATTGATGGAATTGACGTTGTTGGGTGAGAAGGTGATGCCACTCCCGGAGGTCTCGGATTCATCCCAGTATCTGTTGCCGTTAAACTGTATGTAATCAATGTACATACCAGTCAGAGGCGAAGGCGCCCAAATAAGAGTCGAAGATGTCAGGTAGGCTGTGGCTACATTATTGTTTCTGACGCGGACTTCAAAACTGTCGCCGTTCTTGCGGACGCGGTTGATGAAAATCAAACTGCATTGAGGCGAAGGTGTGCTGGTTGGTGTACGAGTTGGCGTCCGCGTTGGTGTGATACTTGGCGTAAAGGTTGGCGTACTTGTCCGTGTTACAGTGGGGGTGGGCGTGCTGGTAAATTGCACAAAGCCTCCACCGTTGCCATCGGGATTAGGTAAGGGGAAGTTTGCGATCTGGGCGGTTTCGAATGTTTCGTTCCTGCCCGTGCGATAGGACGCAAGGTGGACCATTGGGTTAAACCCAAAAATGGGCAGGACTATGAAGGTGAAGTTGTAATCCACTGCAACGATCACCATTTCACCTGGGTTGCCTGCGCTTTCAGTGCCGCTGGTGCATTCTGCGTATTTGGTAAGACTGCCCATTTGAGGGCGGACAATGTACAAACCAACAGCGTCTGCTGTGTTCCCATTGGGTTCAGGTCCCGCACAGACTGTGACATTGAGATACTGGTTGGCAGTTTGTGCCAGTGATTCGTCGTAGGCAAGACCGACAATTAAGCGCCGTGTTTCATCTTCGATGGATGGAAGGCGGGCGTCGGTTATTTCTGCTTCGCGGTTATCCCCGCTGCAGGGCGTATCACTTGCGCAGTAATCTACATTGTATGTACCGGCTGATGCATAGCGAATTCCAAAGCGAGTGGAGTTCTCAACGATCAGCCATGCATAGAACAAACGCCCGAACTCGATCAGCCCAACAAGGACGAGTAGCAGGATGGGGATGACGAGCATGAACTCCACCATCGCTTGTGCGTTTTTAGGACGCTGTGTCTTATGTATTTTTTGCTCTTTCATAAAAGACTCCGTCATTGCGAGATCTTGGTGGAAATGTTCTGCGCAATGATCTCGAAAATATTTTGCAGGGTTAGGTTGTTCGGAGCAAAGAAATACTCACCGTGGTTGATCGTGGGGTTGAAATCGTCCCCCGCGTCGCGCGCAATATAGCGCAGTAAATATTCCGCTTCGCCGCAATTACGAGTACCTGTTGTTGTTGCAACTGTGCATGATTGAGTGGGCGTTCCTGCCGATGGGACCGTAACGCCAGCACCCAACCCGATCGTGTAAATTGTAACGCCATCGCCGCTTTTTAAGGCTGCAAGTGAGTCAGCTGCATCGCGGGCATAATCATCCGCGTCGTAAAGGGAAATGTCCATCTCGGCTCCGCTGATAGGATTGGTGTAAGTGACCAGCCCGGAGTTAGCGGAGTGTCTTGTGTCGGGGTAGGCGTCGCGGCAAAGCTTTGGAATCGGCGGAGATGGGAGGAACGAGCCCAGCCAGGTGTTTTGAGGACAAAAACCGTTCGGGTAATCATCGTTGGGGTTGGTGGCATTCGCCGGTCCGCTTGCTAGCAGCACAGATACCCAAAGTGATTCGGCGCGTTGATTGGCTGAATTCCCGCTGCCGGAGTAGGCATTTTGTGCCAGTTCGATCATTCCGCCAATATTACTCGATGGGCAGGATGAAGGATCAGCTGTCGACTGAACTGCTGGGTCGGGGTCACTGACAAGAATTTGGTAGGTCTGGCAGATCGGACGGTTGAATGAACCATTTAAGTACTCGAGACATTCACCCGGGGAGTTCGAACCATCGCATATACGCGGTTGGAATACCTTAAGCCCATTAATCGCACCAATGATACTGTTTTGATCAAAAGAAAGCGGCAGGACTTCCACCGGGTTTCGATTGACAACGGCGTTGCTGTCGGCGGCTTGCCCGGTCATCGCAATGACAGCGACACGGTCATATCCAAAATAGATCAGTGAATTCACGAATTCGATCGCCACGTCTTTGACAGCGCGCATGGGCTGGCAATTGTCGTTGGCGTTACATACCCGCGGGTCATCGCCGGTCTCGGGCGATGTGGGAGATCCAGATGTCTCATATGCCATCGAACCGGAGGTGTCGATCATTAGTAATAGGTCTATTGTGGCGGCTTCGCCGATGGAGGTGACAGTCATTTCAGTGCTGTTGATGCCCACCACCTTCAGGAACGCGAACTCAATATCTGCAGTTGCGGTCACTTCCACAAGTTTGCGATTTTCGACCGGGTTGCCTTCGGGGTCGGGATTGCACAATTGAGGACGGTCTACAGTGTCTTCACAGGTATGAATGACCACATTGTTCACATTGTTGAATTGGTTGATGCTCAAAAAACTCCAGACGGCGTTTTCCATGGCTTGTATGTTCAAGTCGCCGGTATTTGGGTCTGGGCGGAATTCCTGCGCTGCGGCAATGGCAGCGGCATCCACGCTTCGCTTAAGTTTGCCGTATTCGATCATCAACATGCCGGTATCGATCACCAACCCGGCGACGGCAACCAGTCCAATAAACGCGAATGTGATAATAATGATGGCCTGTCCACGCTCTTTTTTATGCAGATCGGCACTACTGAATAATCGTTTCATAAGCGGCTAACCCTGGTCGAAAGGTTTTGCATAAATTGTTGGCATCACGACAGAGATGTAAAGCATGGTGGGGTTTCCAGGAGAGAAGAAAGGCTCTGTCCAGGGCATGTGGAGTGTGCCTTCGTACCCATAATACAACTCAATGATCAGGAGCCCCGCGTCGGCGGGTTCCTGTCCATTGGCGGTTACAAACGCCTCGATGTTCTCATCGGAAAAATTGCTGGGTGGATCAGTAGCGCCAAACTCTTTGTAATAAAGACCATCGGAAAACCTTTGGATGCCTACTATTGTGTCAGGGTCGGTGCTTTCGTCTACTTCCACTCCGATCAAGGAAATCAAAATATTATCTCGGTCTGGAAGCAGGATAATTTGTCGGCTTTCTGGATCGTCGGAGGGGGCGAGTTGGTCTATGACGTAGGCGGCGGCATCCTGAAAGAATGCCGGGTTAATCGTATTATCCGCGTTGAAAGGATTGACCGTACTGTAACGACGTGCCGCAGTACGCGCGGCGTCTTGCAGCGAGAGGTAAGTATTCAGCATAAAGCCGTATTCCACCATGCCGGTAAACAGCATAATGAGCACTGGCAGGGAAATGGCAAATTCAACCAGGCTTTGCGCTCGCCGCTGGTTTTTGTTTTTATTGAAGAGTGAGAAAAATTTCTTAATTAATGGTTTCATTTGCTCACAAAAAATTTCTATTTCAAAATCGGCAAATACAATTAGAACTTGTCTCAAAAATCACAAATTTGCGTGGAAAATTCGGTGTTCGGCTTCTTTGAGATGAATTCAGAAATGGTGGGATTTGGTGCCGGGTGTTGATGAAGGCTTTTGTATTTGTCGGGTTGTTTTTTGACACACACTAATCCGATTAAATTTGATTACATTATAAACGACTTTTGACCCGTCTGAAACGCGCAAGCAATCTGCAATATTATCACTTTTGTAAGAAATTTAGGGGTGTGTGGGCTGGTCTGGCTTGAAATCCAGCTGCGCGGTTTCGATATTTGCCGTGGCTAGAAAGTTGACTGCATTTTCATCGCTGCGATATGCCACGCTGTAGACGATGCGGGAGATGCCGGCGTTGATGAGAGCCTTGGTGCAATTGATGCACGGAAAATGGGTGACGTAGCAGGTCGCCCCCTTGGTGGAAACACCATGCAAAGCAGCTTGAATAATTGCATTTGTCTCTGCGTGGATCGTCCGGACGCAATGCCCTTCCACCATGAGGTGTCCGATCTCGTCGCAGTGCCCCTGCCCGGCGGGGGAGCCGTTAAAACCTGTAGTCAGAATGCGCTTCTCCCGCACAAGCACGCAACCGACAAATGCCCGGTCGCAGGTGCTGCGTTCGGAAACGGCAAAGGCAATTTTCAAAAAGTATGAATCCCAGTCGGGTCGCATGAATTTTCTCCAAAAGTTTTTGCTGATTTTAATGGATTTTGACCAGTAGCTGCACCCCTAAATTAGGGGATAAACGCTTCGAGCGTGGACCCATGCTTGGGTGCCAGAAACAAGCCCCCGCTTCGAGTGAGGCGGGGGCTTGTCCTATTCCTTATTTTTATTCCACTGTAACCGACTTCGCAAGATTGCGCGGCTGGTCAACATCCAGCCCGCGGATGGTGGCGATGTGATATGCCAGCATTTGCAGCGGGAGAACGGTTGCTACTGGCGAGAGCATCCACGGCGTATCAGGTATCCACAGTACGTGGTCTGCCATTTCGCTCACGAGCGTGTCGCCTTCTGTTGCAACGGCAACGACGATCCCGCCGCGAGCTTTTGCCTGCTGTATCTGGGATATCATTTTCTCGTGCCACGGGTCTTTCGGGACGAGACACAGCACCGGCATTTCTTCGTCGATCAAAGCAATGGGACCGTGCTTCATTTCACCCGCGGGATAGCCTTCCGCATGGATGTATGAAATTTCCTTGAGCTTCAAAGCACCTTCATAGGCAATCGGCATATTGATGCCGCGCCCCAAATACAGGCAGCTTTCAACATCCTTGAGCGCGTATGCGACCTTTTCCACTTCGGCTTCCGTGTCGAGCACACGCCCGACCAAATCCGGAACAAGGCGCAGGTCGGCGACAAGGTCTTGACGGGTTTTCTCATCGAGCAGACCGCGCAGGTCAGCCAGTAGGATCGCGAGCATGTACTGGTCAACCAGCGGGGCGGTGAAAGCCTTGGTGGACGCCACGCCGATCTCGGGTCCGGTTTGCATCGAGATGTATCCATCCGATGTGCGCATGGCTTGTGAGCCGATCGCGTTGACGATGCTCCAGACAAGGGCGCCTTTGCGTCTGCCTTCTTCCATGGCTGCGAGAGTATCGGCGGTTTCGCCTGATTGCGAAATGGCAAGCACTACTGTGTCTTCGTCAACGATCGGGTCGCTGTAGCGGAACTCTGAACCGATCACGACTTCGACTGGAATGCGGGCTAATTTTTCAATGAGATATTTGCCGACCATTCCGGCATACGCTGCCGTGCCGCAGGCTGTGATGTAAATACGTTTGATGCGTTTTGCCAGTTCGGGGGTGAGATTCAATTCGGGCAAACGGATGCGACCCTCTTTGAAATCCACACGTCCGGCGAGGGTGTCGGTGAGGGCGCGGACCTGTTCGTGGATTTCCTTCTGCATGAAGTGGCGGTACTCACCTTTTTCAGCCGAAACCGCGTCGAAAGCGATGGTATGGATTTCGGGAGTTACTTCTTCGCCATCCAATGTTTCCACGCGCACACTGTCACGGGTGACCACCACCATCTGCCGTGATTCAAGGAAGATCATTTTTCTGGTGTGTTCCAAAATTGCGGGGATATCTGAGGCGAGGAAATTTTCCCCGTCACCCAGCCCAACTACAACGCCGCCCGCGTTCCCAATGCGTGCCGCAATGATCTTGTCCGGCTCTTCAGTGGACAGGAGCAAAACCACATTTGCGCCTTCGATCTGCTTGAAGGTTTTGCGGGCTGCGTCTTCGAAAGAAACGCCAGCCGATTTGTGATTCTCGGCGAGGTGGACAATGGTTTCGGTGTCGGTATCTGAATTGAACTTCACGCCTTCTGAGGCAAGTTCATCTTTCAACTCGAGAAAATTTTCCACGATACCGTTATGCACCACGACCATCCTGCCGGTGCTGCCGACATGCGGGTGAGCGTTCCGCGCAGATGGTGCGCCGTGTGTGGCCCAACGCGTGTGACCAATTCCCGGCGCGCCATTCAACGGCGACTTGCTGACCAGGTCCACCAATTGGGATAACTTGCCCGCATCTCTACGGACATCGATTTTATTGTCATTAATAACGGCAACGCCCGCGGAGTCATAGCCGCGATATTCAAGGCGCTTGAGGCCGTTCAAGATGATCGGTGTCGCATCACGCGGACCGACGTATCCAACGATTCCACACATGATATGGATTCCTCCAGTTTTAATTTGATTTTGGAATCGACACCCAAACGCCTCACTACGAACTGACGTCTGGCTGCTCGACCCATGCATTTGCCACATCCTGAGTTTTTGACCCTGCGATCGTTCGCAAGTTTTGTGTTCAGGATCTTTTCTGGAGGGAAAGATGATCGGGTTATGGCGAACCCGGAAGGCTTCCGCTGATCTCTCGATTTTCCCAGATCTGTGATCTGGTTAACTCCATTTCGCAATGGAGAACCTTCATCCTCGTCAACTATGAAACAAGGTCATAGTCCATGCGCTGTCTTTCCCGTTTAAGTTGTCTGTATGCCTCCTTTCAAATTTTCGGCGGGATTATACCGTAAAACCCCGACTACTTAATTAGGATCACTTCCGGCATGGTGAGTGTATCCCAATTCTGTTCGTCTTTGTAATTGATCTCGATATTGTCAGAGCCATCTACTTCAACATAGTAGGCAATGATCTGGCTGTGATAAGCGGCGCTGTGGATTGCATCAAGACCGTTTAAGCGGACTTCTCCGCCCGGGGCGAGAATGGTTCCTTTGTAGACTGATGAGTCGCTCCCGTTGAGTTCGATCCGCCCGTGGTTGCCGATCGGCATATAGATCAGTAAACCGGCATTCGGTCCGTTCTTAGGCGCGCTGAGGTCGATCTCAGCATTCCCGCTGATCTTTATGTTCCCATCCTCCATGACGATGACAACGTTGTTTCCTTCCAAGACCTGCCCATCCCCGACAATAAAATCATCTTGCAAACAATACACGCCAGACTCCAAGGAATGAACTCCCTCAGGAGGAAAGATGCCTTCATCCCAGTTGCCGGATGAAATTGTGCCAGTCTCTTCATCCGGTGTTGCGATCTTGGACCCGCAGCCTGCACGCGGCATTTTATAGGGTGGGGGGTAGGGGATTGGTGCGATGCCTGTATCGATTGGGTAGGGCGTGATCAGTTGCGGCTTTTGAATGTCTGCGCCGCCGACGACAGAGATGAGACTGGCATCTCGCACGCGGACGCTGCCGCTGCCGAAAGAAATGAAGGCACAATCGGGGTTATCCGAATTTATGAACAGACCGCCGCCAATAAGATTGATCGTGGCTTCACTATGGACCCAAAATGCCCGATGGTTATCGCATTTTGTGTGCGGCGCGAGACTGACAAGCGCGTAGCCGGGGAACATCTCTCCCAGTTCCGATGGTTTGGATTGTGATACAACCTGTGAAACGCTTGTAATGGTGGGAATGCCAATTACGACCCCGAAGTAGGTTCTTAAGTGAGAGGTGATGATCACCTCGATATATTCTGAATTGCCCGAGTAGGGTCCACTCAATGGAGGGGTGTTCAATTCGACGGTGTTTGTGACGCCGTCGTTGTTGTATCCATTTGCAGCGGCGGTTGCGAGCGCGGCTGCGCGCCAATTTCCGCCTTCTATTCGTGTGAGTGCTGCGGTGAGCGCTGCGGCAGAAGCGGCTGTATCCACACGCCGCGAATCGACAAAAGCATTTGTGCCATCGATCGCCAGCGCGGCAGTTCCAATCAAGCCGATGATCGTAAATACGATCAGGATCATGGCTTGTCCGCTCTGGCTTTTGGTTTTATTCTTTTTATTAATATTAAAATTTATTGACATGGCGGCTGAAGGATAACATTGGAGGCGGAGCTGGACAATCGGATGGTGTCTGAACCGATGATCCTGCCCGTGAACGGCATAAGGATCGGGTAGTCATAGGTGACGATGACCTGAATGTAATTTGCAACTCCCTTGGTGACACCCTGACAGGCTTCTCCTTTAACTTTGATCTCTAAACCAACTTTTGATTCGTCCCTCAGATCGATGGGCGACGAGAAGATTTCGTTGTCATCGCTGCGGGGAAGAATGTTTCGGGCGCGGTTCTCGATCTCCGCTTTGTTGCCCGGATTGAACGATGCGTAAAATGCACCTTCCTGAGCGGCGTCTCTCAATATGGAATATGAGAAGAGCGCCATGCCAAAATCAAAAGTTCCCAATAAAATGAGCAAAATAACGGGCAGGCTGATTGCCAGCTCGACAAGACTTTGTCCGTTTTTCTGCGGTTTTCTCTTTTTTTTCTCGATCATGTTATTTTTGCGAATCTACAGGATAGTTGACACATCCTGGCGTACCAATTGTCACGATAATACGTTCTGTTCCATCTTTGAACCCATAATCCTGATCGAAGGTGAATTCGATCTTTGATTCACCTATTGGGATGTAGGGATAATAGGCGGGGATGAAACCGGAAGGTGTAAATAGATCGCCCGTCCAGATTTGATTTTCCAACTCGACTTGTTTGAGACGCAGCGAGGGATTCCCGCCCGTATCGTGATTCCATTCCACGTAGACGGATGCGGTTACCAAAGTATGACCGGTATTGTTGATGATCTTCATTCCCATGATGTTTTTGTCAAAGTACAGCGGTTCATGCGTGACCGCGTAATCTCCCGTGCAACTGATCGCTGTCGAAGTAGCCGACGGAATTTGGGTCGGTGACGGGGTAATGGACGGCGTAAAGGTCAGCGTCGGCGGGAGCGTGTTCGTGGGTGTATAAGGAAATGCAGTCCGTATGGCTGCGTATGTGGCATTGTATGTTGGCGTTGGGACTGTGGCTGTCGCATTTTCCACAGGTGTTTTTGTCGGGGCTTTGGTGGGAGTGCTTGTTTCAGCAGCAAAGCCTGTAGGGAATGCCGAACCGAAAATTGGTACTGAAATCAAGAAGGTTCGAGCATTTGCAGAGACGACTTCCAATGGCTTGATGGTGGATATATTAAGGATCGGTTCGTAAGACGCCGAAACCTGTACGATGATCCGATCGCCATTTCGGAGGATGTTGTCGCCGATGGGGCATGTGTCGGTTCCGGGGTCAGGGTCGATATCAAGAATGGGCACCTGTTCACCTTCCGGCGTTAATCCACGATCGTAGGTAATATTAATATTATCAAATTCAGTAAGGATTGCGGAACGGTTTGCCACATCCCGGATGCCTTCGCAATCCTGATAATAAGCAACATCATTAATGGGTTCGCCGCTTCCGGCTCCATAACGCGCTGCCTGGCGTGATGCATTTGATACCGAAGCAAAGATGAAGATCAAGCGCGAAACTTCCAGAATGCCGTAAATGATAGCCAGCAAAATCGGAAGTGCAAGCATGAATTCCACCATGGCTTGCGCACGCTTGGACCTTTGCCTTTTTAATTTTGCAGTTTCAATTTTTTGTCTGCTCATATTGATATAAGCTATACCGGTAGAAGAGCCTGCAGGAAACCCGGGAAATACATAATTAATGTTGCGCCAGTAATAAAATACGGACCATAAGGTATGAATACCATCAGCGCGTCGGTGTTATACCGCCGGTTGATCAGCATTCCAATAATTAGGAACAGGCTGATGATTCCGCCAAGCAGGGTGCTAAGGATGATCATGAACCAAATTAGAGGCCATCCAACCAGAAACCCCAGTATTGTTACAAGGATAACATCACCCTGCCCAAGAGATTCTTCATCGTCGGAGTCCAGTCCGTTGTCGCGCATTCTTTTTGCGCGTTTTCGGGCGAAGAGTACGCCGAAGAAATAAAATACAAGCATGATGATAAGTCCGCCCAAACCACCTAAAAGCGTTGTCCTCAGCCCATGTGTTGTAATACCAAGCGCCAGTGCGAGAAGAGCGCCGGCAATGCTTGTCGGATGAAGGATTAATTTGTGCTCCATATCGATCACAAACACAATCCCAAAGTAAGTCATAAGCAGAACGCCAGCCCAATAGCCGATCTTGAGTGGGGGGGCAAAATACGAATAAACGCTCAGGGCAATAATTAAGATTTGAACAAACCAAACGCGTATCGACCGCGGGTGTCCATTTGGACAACGCTTGAAAAAAAGATAATTGCTCAACGAGAAGGGAGAGCCGCATTGCAAACATACCGGTTTGCTTAGCTGTCTCGTGTAGGGCAGAACATCGGATATGTAGTTGACGATCCATCCTGCCAGCCAGCCGATCAATAAGGGAATGATCCATTCAAATTTCATAGAATCATTATAATTCCAAATTATCGATTGAGAGAAACGCTGGTTTTATGTAAGCCCTCTGCAATGTAGTTGGCGGTATTTCAAAATCCCCATTACAATTTTGTAAGATTAGGAGACGTGAACATGGAAGAATTTGTCATTGAAGGTGGAGTTCCATTGCACGGCGAGGTGAATCCTTCGGGTAACAAAAATGCTGCGTTGCCGTTGCTGGCTGCCTGTCTTTTGACCGAGGAACCTGTTGTTATGCGGAATGTCCCTCAAATACGGGATGTTTTTGCGATGCGAAAATTGATCGAAAGTTTGGGCGCGGTTATTGAAGAGTTGGATGGACACACATGGCGGATCACCACCAGGGAACTTGCCGCCTCTCATCTGGACCCGGACCTGTGTCGGCGCATTCGAGCTTCGATACTCATTGCGGGTCCTGTCCTCGCCCGTGCTGGCGGACTTAAACTCCCACCCCCTGGCGGGGATATCATTGGGCGCCGTCGTTTGGATACCCATATTTTGGCTCTACGGGCACTTGGCGCAGACATAACCTACGACCGTGTTTTTGATATTAAGACGTCTGGCTTGCGCGGCGCAGATATCCTTTTGGACGAAGCGAGTGTCACTGCTACAGAAAATGCGGTTATGGCTGCCGTACTTGCTAAAGGTGAAACGCACATCCGAAACGCAGCATCCGAACCGCATGTGCAGGAGTTGTGTAATTTCTTAAATATACTTGGTGCAAAAATAGAGGGAATTGGCTCAAACGCTCTTCATATCACCGGTGTGCCAAGCCTGCACGGCGGCGAATATGTTATTGGACCCGATCTTTTGGAAGTGGTCAGCTACATTGGTGCTGCGGTGGTTACACGTGGCAGTGTGAAGATTCATAATGCGGGCGTGCCCCATCTTGAAATGGTGAGGCAGGTTTTTCGCAGGATGGGCGTCCACTGGGAGGTTGAGGAAAACAGTATCTTTGTTCCATCTGGGCAAAGTCTTACTGTCCTTTCTGACCTTGACGGCGCAGTCCCTGAGATCAAGACAAATGTCTGGCCCGCGTTCCCCACTGATTTGACAAGTATTGCCATCACCGTCGCAACACAGGTGACAGGGTCTGTACTATTTCACGATTGGATGTTTTCAGGCAGAATGTATTTTACAGATAAGCTTGTTGGTATGGGTGCGCGTATCATCCTCTGCGACCCTTATCGATGCCTGGTGCAGGGACCGACCCAATTATATAGCGAGGAGTTGGAAAGTCCGGATATTCGCGCTGGAATGGCGATGTTGCTTGCCGCCTTGGCTGCAGAGGGGACTTCCAAAATAAGAAATATTGTTCAGATTGAAAGAGGGTATGAACAAGTTGATGAAAAACTAAGAGGTTTGGGCGCAAAGATATATCGCGAGTTGGGGTAAAACAAAAGAAGCCGCAGAGAAATCTGCGACTTCTTTTGTTTGTTTTAAATTCTTGGCTGGTTTACTTTGAGAATATTACTTCTTTTGTAATTTTGACGGGGAATAGATGGTTGTCACCTACCTTGTTTACAAAAGAACCTACTGCATTGCTGGTGTCGCCATTGGGATATACGATCCATGCATAAGCCCAATATTCACCTTTGGGTAAAGACGCGGTGAGTTTCTCGTTCTTTCCAATGTTGTATACCAATGCGCCGCATTGTCCAAATAGATTTGTTGACATATTTATAGAAAGAGTGACTTTTCCACCAGTCTCGTTTTCAAAACGTACGTTTGATTGAGGTCCGGCTTCGGCAATGTTTAGCGGGTGTAGACAATCATCCTGTCCGCCGGTGCTTGCTGCCGCTTGTGTTGCAGTCGGTAACAGCGCAAAATCCGGGGTGGGGCTGGGGAGTGCTGTGAATGTCGGCAGGGGGGTAGGGCTGGGGACTTCTGTAGGCGGTAAGGGAGTGTTTGTAGGGATGGCTGCCTGGGTTTCCGCCACCATTGTAAAGGCGGCAGAAACGGCGGTCCCTTGTACTTCTTCCGGTGAAAGGGTCGGCTCAGCCTGCTGACCGCCGCACGCTGTTACAAAAACCGCGAGCAGGATCAGGGTTGGAATTATCTTTTTGATCATATATTTCTCTCCATGCTTTAGATTGATTCTTATGAATAACTATTTTTTCTTTACGTTAATTTTGTCTTTATAGAATGTGATCGTAACGTAACCATCGTTATCCATTGTAAAACTACCATCGAATTGCCTGCCGCCGACCCAGGCGATATAAGTGTATTTTCCGGCGGGTGCACTTGCTCTGAAATTCTTCTTGACGGGATATTCTAAAATTGTGACGTTGCCGTTGTTTGTTACGCATCGCAGGGATATATATACTTCAACGTGACTTTTATTGAAAAATTCGACTGTGCCGTAGGCAATTTTAGGTGGTAATGTCCCGTAAAAAAGTGGTTGGGCGGTTCCGGACGTAGGCGCAGCCAAAGTAGCACTTGGGCTTGTCGTTCCGTCTGGCGCTGATGTAGTCTCGGTAGTTGAGACAGGGGTCTCGTTCGTCGTGGTGCTGGCAAGCAATGTAGCCGTCAATGTCAATAGGGCCGGATTGACGGTTTCAGTCGGCGTAGGTTGTGTTGCAGTTTGAGATGGTGTAACGATAACAGGTGTTTCACTTGGTACGGCAGTGTTTGTTGGCAAAGCCTGAAGTGTTTGCTCTGAAAGAACTGCTGCCGTACCTTGTAGATCAGCTTCGGAAATTGGAGTGGAAATGTCTTGAGGTTGTGAAATCGCAGGAAAACATGCGCTGACCATTAAGCCAAGCACAGCCAAAATAAAAAGCAACCTCTTCATACCCAACTCCAATATTTGACTAGGCTTGTTGACCGGCAACTTCCATAAATTGATTTACCACGTCTCTTAGCATGCGTTCAGGAAGCGCGCCAACCTGACGATGTACCACTTTCCCATTGAAAACAAACAGAAGGGTGGGGATACCCTGAATGCCGAATTTTTGCATCCATTCTGCATGATCATCAGTGTTGACTTTTGCAACAACGATCTTGCCTTCCAATTCCTTCGCAAGTTTATCCAGAGTGGGGGCGATCATTTTGCAGGGATTGCACCACGGTGCCCAAAAATCCACAATGACAGGGAGGTCTGATTGCATGACAATTTTTTCAAAAGATTCGTCGGTGATATGTAGGGGTTCGCCAGACATTTTGTTTCCTTAATTTATCAATATGGCTTTGTCAAAAGCTTGATTTAGCCAAATGAGTATAACATAAAATCCCTGATATAATCGCCGCCCATATGAGCATTTTCTCACGTTGGCGGGACGGACTTTCCCGCACAAGCAAAGCTGCCTTCGGGCAAATCGCATCCATCCTGGGCACATCTGAAATTACAGACGAAACTTGGGATGATCTCGAAGCGATATTGATTCAGGCGGATTTGGGGATTGAAACCACCTCTTCCATTTTGGAGGAATTGAAGCGCCTCACGCGGACCGAGGGACTGACTCGCTCCGAGCAGCTTTCTTCCGCACTGAAAGCGGAACTTCGTTCACGCCTCATTTCACCGCCGAGTTTGCAATTCGATGCCAAGCCGACAGTTATCCTGATGGTTGGAGTTAATGGTTCTGGCAAGACGACCACAATCGCAAAGCTATCTGCGCGATATGTGGGTGAGCGGAAGCTGGTTTTGCTTGGCGCAGCGGATACGTTCCGCGCTGCAGCGGTGGACCAACTTCAGGTTTGGGGTGACAGGCTCAAAGTCGAGGTGATAGCCGGTGCTCCGGAGAGCGATCCGGGTGCAGTGGCGTTCAATGCTGTTCAGTCAGGAATCGCCCGCAGTGTGGATATCGTCATGATTGATACTGCGGGCAGGCTGCATACCCGCTTCAATTTGATGGAGGAACTCAAAAAAGTTGAACGGGTTGTCGGGAAGGCTTTGCCTGGCGCGCCGCATCATGTTTGGTTGGTGCTGGATGCTACAACGGGACAAAACGCATTGCATCAGGCGCGGTCTTTCAAGGAAGCTGTTAAGGTCACTGGTGTGATATTGACGAAGTTAGACTCATCTGCGCGCGGCGGCATGGCTTTTGCCATTCAGCGTGAGTTGGATTTGCCGATCTTGTTTGCAGGTCTTGGGGAGAAACCTGAAGACTTAACCCCGTTTGACCCAGACGCATTTGTCGATGGAATTTTGTCGAATACTCAGGAGTAGAAATGCAAGATTTGTTACAACGTTTGAATACTGCCAACGAAACCGTACAACAATTACTGGAGCGTCTTTGACCTCGCTGAAAAACGCAATAAGCTGGCTCAGCTCGAAAAGGAAGTAGAGCAGCCTGATTTTTGGAACGACTCCACTGCTGCGCAACGGATTATGAAGAATGTTTCGAATTTGCGTGCTGAAGTGGAGACTTGGGAGAAGATCAAGCAGCAGGTTCATGATCTGACCGACCTTGCTGCGCTTGACGACGAGTCGCTTCGTGCAGATTTGGAAGCAGAGATCGGTAAGCTGGAATCTGATCTTGAAAAACGGTCATTTTCCGCCATGCTTTCCGGACCATTCGACCATGACGATGCGATCCTTGCCATCCATGCAGGAGCCGGGGGAACGGATTCTCAGGACTGGGCTGAGATGCTTCAGCGTATGTACCTGCGTTGGATCGAGAAAAGCGGATTTACCGCCGAAATATTGGATTTCACGCCCGGCGAAGAAGCCGGCATTAAAAGTGTGACTATCGCTGTAGGCGGACAATATGCCTTTGGCTATTTGCGCTCAGAAAAGGGCGTACACCGTTTGGTGCGGCTTTCTCCTTTTGACGCAGCGCATCGTAGGCACACATCATTTGCATTGGTGGAAATCCTCCCACAAGTGACGATGGATGAAGCGGATATCGAGATCAATGCAGGCGATATCAAAATGGATGTGTTCCGTTCATCCGGCGCCGGTGGACAAAACGTTCAAAAAAATGCGACGGCGGTGCGCCTGACCCATATTCCAACGGGTATTGTTGTTACCTGTCAGAACGAACGCTCGCAGACGCAGAATCGGGAATTTGCCATGCGTATTTTACGGGCGCGTCTGGTTGAACTGAAACATGCCGAAAGAGAAGAGGAACGGGCGGTTTTGCGCGGCGAGTATACAAAGGCTGAGTGGGGGAGTCAGATCCGCTCGTATGTGCTGCATCCGTACCAAATGGTCAAAGACCACCGGACTGATTTCCAGGTGGGAAATACCCAGTCTGTACTGGATGGTGAACTTGACGCATTTATGGAAGATTATCTAAAAAGTGGTGAAAGCAAGTAACAGGCTGACTTGGTTTTAATGTAAAAAGAGCGGGCAATCGCCCGCTCTTTTTTTGTATAACTAACCGCCAGTAGGGAGTCGTTTTTCCAATGTGCTGCTGTATAGATTTTCCTGCTCTTTGGAAGTTCCCTTGATGGATTTGGCACGAATATTCTTCTTGCCGTTGGCTCTTTCCAAAGCCTGCTGCCAGGCGATCTGCATGGCGGTGTACTCAGGTTCGTTGGAAATATCCTCTTCCATTTCGAAGGTTTCGTCCTGTTTCTTGCCTTTTCGTTTGCCTCTGCTTTTGTGCTCAACTTCCGGGGCTTCTTCTTGATCCACTAATTCTTGTAAGGCTTTGATGCTCAGGCGGATCTGGCGTTTGCGGCGGTCCACGTCCAGGACTTTGGCTTCGACTTCGTCGCCTTCTTTGACAACATCTCCGGCGGTCTTAACGTAGCCATGCGCAAGTTCGCTGACATGGATCAAGCCGGGGCGTTCAGCGCCGAAATCAACAAAGGCTCCGTAGGATTCGAGGCGGGTTACTTTGCCCTTGACGACCATATCGGGCTTGAGTTCTTTCCACTCATAGGCGAGAGGCTCCATCATGGTCAATTCCACGCGGTCTTTGCGGACGCGCTTGACCCAGACGGTAACTTCCTGTCCTTCCTGAAGAACATCTTCCACCTTGTTGATCGAGGTGTCGCTGATCTGTGAAATATGAAGGACGCCGGGAAGGCTTTGCCCGATATCCACCAGCGCCCCCGCGAGTGTGATCTTCAAAATTTTGCCGTTTAATTTAGTTTTGGGTTCGAGTGCCACGGCGGGCACGCTGTCGGGTGTAGTCATGATATGCTCCTGCTAGTTGAAATAATGCCGAGGGTCGATTATACCTGTCAGACATGAGGACGTCAATGCGTTTTTGGTTTTCTTAATATTATTCTCTCCGTTTTTCATACTAGACTCATATTCATGCTCTGTCTCTGTGACAAAAGCGAAAATGATTCCAAAATATTGGAGTGAACGTTTGGGACTTGTAAAAGTTTTGAAGCGGCGGGCAGATTTGGGCTTGGAAAGAGGCGGGTTTATATCCACAGGAATCGTATCGCAATTTCCCTGCTAGTTTATAATCGGCATGAATATATTTTCAAACCAAACCACAAAGAGATTCCATGACCAATCAACTCATCGAATGTATCCCCAATTTTTCTGAAGCACGCCGTCCCGAAGTGATCGATCAGATCGTTAATGCCATCCAGTCGGTTGTGGAGGTTAAACTTCTTGACCGTTCGTCGGATCTTGACCATAACCGAACCGTCCTGACTTTTGCTGGTTCTCCATCTGGCGTGGAAGAAGCCGCTTTTCGCGCCATAAAAACAGCGGCTGAGCTCATCGACCTTGATAATCATACAGGTGAACATCCGCGCATCGGCGCAACGGATGTGGTTCCATTTGTGCCGCTTGGCGGTGTGACAATGGAGGATTGCATTGCCATCGCAAAAAGACTGGGTGAGCGGGTTGGCAGCGAATTAAGTATTCCTGTTTATTTATATGAAGCGGCGGCAACTCGCCCTGAGCGCGCCAATCTTGAAAACATCCGCAGGGGACAGTACGAAGGGTTGAAAACCGAGATCGAGACCGACCCCAAGCGCGCGCCGGATTTTGGTCCAAGTAAACTTTCAAAAGCAGGCGCAACTGTGATCGGCGCGCGAAATCCCCTGGTTGCTTTCAACATTTATTTAACCACCGATGATGTCAGTATTGCCAAGAAGATCGCAAAGGCTGTCCGTCATTCCTCGGGCGGGCTTCGCTATGTAAAAGGTCTCGGTTTGTTGGTTGAGGGACGTGCCCAAGTCTCAATGAACCTCACCAACTTTCGTGAAACTCCCATTGCACGCGTGGTCGAATTCATTCGCCGCGAAGCTGAACGTTATGGCGTGGGAATCCATCACAGCGAATTAATTGGATTGATTCCCCAGGAAGCTTTGACAGATGCCGCGGTTTGGTACACCCAGTTGGATGCTTTTTCTCCCGAGCAGATTCTTGAATCCAGGCTTTTCTCTTCTCCCGCCGCGGACACCGCCTCGAACTCGCCGGTGCGTGTCACTTTTGTCGAGCAGTTGGCTGCGCCGACACCGACTCCCGGCGGCGGTTCCGCAGGAGCTTACGCCGGTGCGATGGGTGCAGCGCTTGTCGCCATGGTGGCGGGTGTGACCATTGGCAAAAAGAAATATGCCGAAGTGGAAGCCGAAATGCAAGCCATCCGCGTTGTGGCGGAGAATCTCCGCGCCGAACTGACCCAAGCCGTGGATGACGATGCTGCCTCCTTCGAGATTCTGATGGCAAAATTCAAAATGCCAAAAGATACGGATGAGCAAAAAGCTGCCCGTGATGCCGCCATTACGCAGGCAACATTAAACGCTGCGTATATCCCTTTGCATGTGAGTGAACATGCGGTTAAGGTCATGGAACTCGCGCTAAAATGCGCCCAACGCGGACTCCAAAGCGCGATCAGCGATGCCATGTCCGGTTTTTCGATGGCGCGCGCATCGATCACTGCCGCCGGATATAACGTCCGCATTAATATCAATTCGCTTAACGATAAATCCCTTGGCGATAAGATGTTGATGGAATTGGCAGAATTGGAAAAAGATGCCGACAGACTCGAAGCTGAGATTAAGACCGTAATGAAAGAGCGAGGCGGGATCTAAATCCCGCTTCACTCTTATCGAAATATGAAAGAAGGTTATGAGTTCGAAGATATCGAGAAGAGATTTTCTCAAGTTTCTGAAATACATTAGCGCTACAACTTTCACTTCTTTTGCAGGAACATATTACACAATGGAATTTGAGCCATCCTGGGTGGAGGTGTCTCAAGTTGAAATTCCTCTTGGCAGCCTGCCGAAGGCTTTTAATGGATACCGCATCCTTCAGATCAGCGACATCCATATCGGCGGCTGGATGGATCGGGATAAGCTTTCCCATGTGGTGGATTTGGCGATGGAGCAGAACCCGGACCTGATCGTCACTACAGGAGATTACGTTATCGGGCATTCATGGACGAGCACGCTCGACTACGCGGCTGCAGATTTTATAGAAGTTATGAAGCCTTTAACGGATGCCTACGCGGTCATTGGGGTAATGGGCAATCACGATCATTGGACGGATGTTTCCCGCGCGCGAGAAATGTTGCAAGGGGCTGGTATCTTGGAATTGCAAAATGATGTCTACCGCCTTGTGAAGGGTGAAGACCATATATACATTGCCGGGTTGGACGATATTTCAGAGGGTAAGGAACGTCTTGGCGATGTGGAAGAAAAACTCCCATATGGTTCACATACCATTCTTCTGGCACATGAACCGGATTTTGCAGATGTGACTTCGACTCGGGGCAGGTTTATGCTTCAACTTTCCGGGCATTCGCATGGCGGGCAGGTTGTGATTCCGTTTGTCGGACCTCCTGTCCTGCCGCGTTGGGCGAGACGATATCCTGCGGGCTTGTATCTTTTGGGTGAAATGTGGCTATATACAAATCGCGGTGTTGGGATGACGAGTCCTTTCGTGCGGTTCAATTGCCGCCCCGAGATGACCGTTTTCACTCTGAATGGACCGGACTAGCGTCATATCTTATTATTTTCCTTGCCCTTTCCAACCGGCTTGTGTATAATGCCGTAACCCAAAAGCGCAGATGGGAACGAGTAAACCGTTCGAGACGGGCAGCGAGTCCGAGGTCAGGTGTGAAGCGGATACGTTCGAGACGGTTGAAAATCATCCCGGAGTTGTGAACTGAAATCAGGAAAATCTCTGAGAGTAGGGAATCCGATGTTGTTCTTCGTTATCAGAACAGGACGATGTTGGTCGTCCGATGAGTGTTCATCTTCGGATGAAAACCAGAGTGGTACCGCGTGAGCTTTGCTCTCGTCTCTGTGAGACGAGAGTTTTTTATTTTTCGGAGGCATGAATGTTCAAAGCAGTCAATCCAAAACTCGATGTGCCCGCCATGGAGGACAATGTCCTCAAAATGTGGAAGCGGCAGGAGGTCTTCAAAAAGACCATCGAGCAACGTCAAGGCAAGCCCGAGTATGTTTTTTATGAAGGTCCGCCAACAGCGAATGGACGTCCCGGCGTGCATCACGTCCTTGCGCGCGCGTTCAAGGATATGTTCCCGCGTTACAAGACCATGCGCGGATACCATGTCTCGCGCCGCGGCGGTTGGGATACGCACGGCTTACCGGTTGAGATCGAGGTGGAAAAGCAGCTCGGTTTCAACAACAAGCAGCAGATCGAAGAATACGGCATCGATAAATTCAACGAACTCTGCAAAAAATCAGTCTTCAATTACATTCAGGATTGGGAGCGACTTACCGACCGCATCGCCTTCTGGGTGGACCTGGACACCGCCTATGTGACCTACACCAATGACTACATCGAATCGGTGTGGTGGATTTTGAAAAACTTCTGGGAAAAAGACCTGCTGTTCAAGGGATATAAGATCGTACCTTATTGCCCGCGATGCGGCACGCCTCTTTCCGACCATGAAGTTGCTCTCGGTTACGACGAAGCGGAAGACCCGTCAGTGTTTGTCCGCTTCCCACTCGTGGACAAGCCTGATACTTCGCTCCTCGTATGGACGACTACGCCGTGGACGCTGCCTTCCAATGTCGCTGTTGCCGCGCACCCCGATGTGGATTATGTCACCGTCGAGCGTGATAACGAAGGGACGAAGGAAAAGCTGATTCTCGCCAAGAATCTGGTGGAGAAAGTCTTTAGGGGCGAAGAGGTCAAGGTGGTGGATACCTTCAAGGGTAAGAAGTTGAAGGGCATGAAATACAAGCCGCTTTATACCTTCATGCCAGTGGACAAACCTGCTTATTATGTGATTCTGGCGGAATACGTCACCATTGAAGATGGTACGGGGTTGGTTCATACCGCGCCTGCGTTTGGTCAGGAGGATATGGAGTCCGGCAAGAAGTATGATCTGCCGATCCTGCTTACGGTTCAACCCGATGGCGCGTTCATCCCTGAGATCACCCCGTGGCGCGGAATCTTCGTCAAGGAAGCCGACCCGCAAATTATCCAGGATCTTGAGGCGCGCGGGTTGATGTTCCGCTCTGAGCGTTTCACGCATACCTATCCGTTTTGCTGGCGCTGCCATACGCCGCTGCTGTATTATGCGCGCGAGTCATGGTATATCCGCACCAGCGCGAAGAAGGAAAACCTCGTCAGCCTGAACAAGACGATCAACTGGGTGCCCGATCATATCAAGAATGGGCGCTTTGGCAACTGGCTTGAGAACAATATCGACTGGTCGCTTTCGCGCGAACGATATTGGGGTACACCGTTGCCCGTTTGGGAATGTGACGATTGCCATACTCGTGAGTGTGTGGGCTCAGTGAAGGAACTTTCCGAAAAAGCCGGCAGGGACCTGACCGAGCTCGATCTTCACCGCCCGCACGTGGATAACGTCCATTGGGATTGCGCGAAATGCGGCGGACAGATGACCCGTGTGAAAGACCTCATCGATGTGTGGTTCGATTCGGGTTCGATGCCGTATGCGCAGTGGCATTATCCGTTCGAGAACAAGGAAAAGTTCGAAGAACAGTACCCAGCCGATTACATCTGTGAGGCGGTCGACCAAACGCGCGGATGGTTCTATTCGCTGCACGCCATCTCCACTTTGCTCAATGACCAAGTCTCGTTCAAGAACGTCATCTGTCTTGGTCACATTCAGGATGCGGAAGGTCGCAAGATGTCCAAGTCGCTGGGCAACATCGTCCAGCCGTGGGATGTGATCAACGCTCATGGCGCGGACGCGCTGCGCTGGTATCTCTACACCGCCACGCCGCCGGGACAGGAACGCCGCTTCTCATCGGATTTGGTGGGTGAGGTGATCCGCAACTTTACACTCACGTTGTGGAATGTGTACTCGTTCTTCGTGACCTATGCCAACCTCGATAAGCCGCAGGGACTGACCGTCACTGCGCCGACCAACGATCTTGACCGTTGGTTGCTCTCCGAGTTGAACGTGCTTGTCCGCGATGTGACCAAAGCCTACGAAGAATACGACGTGACCAATGCCACCCGTCCTGTGGAAAAATTCGTCGAAACGCTTTCGACCTGGTATGTGCGCCGCTCCCGCAGACGCTTCTGGAAGAACGACTCCAGTGCGGACAAACAGGCTGCGTACTCCACGCTGTACACCGCGTTGGTGACCGTTGCCAAGCTCATCGCGCCTGCCATGCCCTTCCTCGCGGAAGAGCTTTATCAGAACCTCGTCCGCTCGGTGGATGAATTTGCTCCTGAGTCGGTTCACCTCGCGGAATGGCCCGCCGTGGTGGAAGAATTCATCGATGAGTCTCTCAACCGTGAAATGTCGCTGGTGATGAAACTCGTCTCGCTCGGACACTCCGCGCGCCAGAAAGCGAATCGGAAAGTCCGCCAGCCGTTGGCGGAAGCCGCCTTCTCGGTCGGGAATAACACCGAACGCGAAGCGTTGATGCGAAATACCGATGTCGTCGCGGACGAGTTAAACGTCAAAGAGGTACGTCTGCTCGACGCAGCTACTGAGGCGGTATCTCATACGGTCAAGCCGCTGCCTAAGCAGCTTGGACAGAAATACGGCAACAAATTCCCCGCCATCCAAAAGGCGATTCTCGCCATGAACGCCGAGGAAGTGGCGCAGACTCTCCGCTCTGGCAGTCCGCTTGAGGTGACCGCGAACGGCGAGACCTTCCAGATCATCTCCGAAGAGGTGGAAGTCAAGGCGCAAGCACGAGAAGGCTTTGCTGTGGCGGAGGATGGTGCGTACGTTGCCGCCCTCGTCACAGACCTGACGCCTGAACTCGTCGCTGAAGGCTTGGCGCGTGAATTCGTCCGCCGCGTGCAGGACCTGCGCAAGACCGCCGACCTGGATGTTGCCGACCGCATCGAACTCTTCGTCGAAGCCAGCGCGGGTTTGAAATCAGCAGTGGAAACCCACGCGGACTATATCAAGTCCGAAACGCTGACGGTGAAGCTGAACTTTGCCGCTCCACCCACGGATGCATCCGTTGTGGAGGATGAGTTCGAAGGTGAAAAATTGAAGGTTGGGTTGAAAAAGGCTTAACAGTTTTGAAAAAAAGGGCGACTCATATGAGTCGCCCTTTTTTGTTTCCTTTTATAATGAACGGTGTTAAAACCTGAAAACCACCAAAGGAAGATTCATGACCTCTACTGCAATTGAAGAAACCAAACCCAATTTCCTGCGCGTTGCCGCCGCCTATGGCGTGCATCTGTTTACTGCCACCGGCGCCGTATGGGGAATGCTGGGCATCTTTGCCATTTTCGAAGGCAATTACAAAATGATGATCGTCTGGATGATCGTCGCCATGCTGGTGGACGGTTTCGACGGTACGCTTGCCCGCTGGGCAGACGTAAAGACCTACGCCAACGGCGTTGACGGTGCGCTGCTCGACAACATTCTCGACTATCTCAACTACGTTCTTGTTCCCGCCGTTTTCATGATCCACACCGACCTGCTGCCCGAGCCTGTCAAGTGGATCACGGCGTGCCTCATTTTGCTCACGTCCGCGTATCAATTCACCCAGACCGACGCCAAGACCGAAGACCATCACTTCAAGGGGTTCCCGTCTTATTGGAACGTCGCTGCGCTTTATATGCTGCTGATGAACCTGCCGCCCTGGGTCAACTTCGGCTTTTTGATGCTTTTCAATGTCATGGTCTTTATTCCCGTCAAATATATCTATCCCAGCCGCAACAGTTACCTGCGCACGCTGACCCTTGTCCTCACTTATCTTTATGCTGCCGTGGGCATCTGGGGCTTGCTTCTCTATCCAGATACTCCGTCATGGGTCGCGTGGTCATCGCTGATCTATGTTGGATATTATCTCGTTCTGAGCCTGATTCCCAAGAACAAGACTCCCGCCCATGCAAATTGACATTGCCACCCATGCGGATGAGGAACTACTCTACGAGGCATTTCAACGCCTTGTCCCGCAATTGACCTCGAACAATCCGCCTCCAACCCGCGACGAACTGGCTGCTCTGCTTCGAGATGCCTCTTCCACGCTGTTGATCGCCCGCAGCGACAGCGGACAGATCATCGGTGCCCTGAATCTTACCGTGTACCGCGTCCCGACCGGGGTCCGCTCCATCATTGAAGATGTCATTGTGGATATTTCCGCCCGCGGGCAGGGAGTTGGCGAAGCTCTTATGCAGTCTGCCATCGAGCTGGCGAAGGAAAAAGGCGCTCACAATATATCGCTTACGTCCAATTCACTGCGTGTGGCTGCCAACAAGCTATATCTAAAATTGGGTTTTGAGAAACGGGATACCAATGCCTACAAATTGAAGTTATGAAAAAATAAAATCCCACTCGATAAGAGTGGGATTTTTTACTTTTGTTATCTTGAGGTGATTAAGAATTTCTCGCTTGACTTACTCAGGTCGCAATACACTCCGCGATAATGTTCGGGCATCAGTTCGGCGATCTTATACATCATATCATCCACAATCTGTTGCCGCATTTCGCTCGTGACCTTCCCGTCTGCCTTGACGGTGAAGGGTTCGCCCATGCGAATATGAAAATCGGTTTTCTTGAGGCTTTTTAGGTTCTTGAGAAAGTTCTCTCCGCCCCAGTGAGCGATGGGGAGAACCGTTGCGCCAGACTTTAGAGCAAGGATGGCGGCTCCCGGCAGTCCGCGCCGCAGGATACCGGTCTTGTTGCGGGTCCCCTCCGGGGCGACACCAAAGATGTATTCTTCTTCCAATTTTCTCAGGGCGCTTTTAAGGGCGGTCAAGTCCGCTTCGCCGCGATGGACAGGGATGATCTCCCATGCACCAAAGACCCAGTGCAGGAACGCGTTATCGAACGCTTCGGCTTTTCCCCAACCGGTGATTTTCCTTGGCTGTAGAATGGTTGCCAGTACAGGGACTTCAATTTGACCGGTATGATTTGTAATGATGATCAATGGTCCCTTTTGGGGAACCGCATTGATATCGAACGGCATATCGAGCCGCAGGGTGAAACGGAAATAAATCCGCAGGGCAGTTGTGATGAACCAAAGGGAAAATTTTTTCATAAAATCTCAGGCGTGGATGATCTCAAGTTCCTGGGGCAGCAGCTCAAGGGTCAGTTCTGAACCGTTCAGGCAGATGAACTCTCCGTCTGCATGGGCGGGGAAAGTCAAATCCAGTGATTTGATCAAAACTTTCCTTGCCTGCTTCATTTGGATTTCAGGCAGGGTTGCTTGTGTCCCGCTGATGAAGTGGGGGATCATTGCAAGGATGCGCCCTTTCGAGGCGGTCTCAGCGATGCAGAGGTCGAAGAGACCATCATCTGCCTTTGAGTTCGGCGCCATCTGAAAACCCCCGCCCATTCGTTTGCCGTTCATGACCGAGATCATCAGCGATGTTTGCTTGATGGTTTCGTTATCGTCGAGCACGATCTCGACCTGGGCGGGGTTGTAATAGAGGAAGACGGTTTTGACCACGCCGATGAGATACGCCAGCAAGCCGCGCGTCCAGCGGACTTTGATCGCCTCGTTACCGACAGCCGCATCAAAGCCGACGCCGATGCCGTTGCCGAAATATCGCCCATCCGGATAATCTCCGCCTTTCACGAGACCCAGATCGATCTTTTTGCGTTTGTCTTCTTTCAACGCTTTTAATCCGTCGGTCAAATTTGTTGGGATGCCCGTACCTCCCGCAAAATCATTCCCCGTTCCGATGCCCAGTACCGTGAAAGCCACACTGTTATGTCCGGCTTTTTTGGCGCGCATGATTCCGTTTATCGCTTCGTTCACGGTCCCGTCACCGCTGGCGCAGACGATCACGTCAAAACCATCACGCGCCGCATTTTCGGCAAGCTCGGCTGCGTGCCAAACGCCTTCCGTACGGATCAGCGTGAAATCAAAATTGTTCTCTTTTAGGAAAGTTTCTATCTGCGGTATGGATTTTTCTCCAAGTCCGCGCCCCGATGTCGGATTTACAATGACGAAGTATTTCATGCCAGCTCCCGATGTGAAAGTGGAGCGAGTTTATCACATGGACGGTTTATATTTCAAGTAATCTTCGGGGGTGTCCAGATCCTGCAATATTGTCGGCGTGTTCAGGTTGACGTATTCGATCTCGCGGGCGTGGACGTTCAAAAAATCACGCATCGAATTTTCCGGCGGCGTCGAAAGTATTTCGTCCCAAAGCGTTCGTGCTACCAGCCAAGGATGCCCGCGCCGCATTTGATAGCTTGGGACAACCAGATTGGATTTGCTTTTTGCGAACGCCTCGCAGACGCTTCGCACGCTTCCTTCTTCGATTTGGGGCTGGTCGCCAAGACAAACCAGCGCCGCCTCCGCTGACGGTTTTTGCGCGCGCAATCCAATTTGCAGGGACGTGAGCATTTCGCCCTCGTCGTTGGTTTGAATGGGAATTTGGTAATGAGCAAGTTCCAGCGCGATCTTGGAATTTGTGACAAGGACAATATCCTCGATCTTTGCCATACGCAGGGTCTCTATTACCTTTTCCAGTACGGTCATTTCACCCCACGGCATCAACATTTTTTGCTGTCCCATGCGGGTGGACTTTCCCGCGGCGAGGATAATCGCAGAGATGTTCATATGCCTTTGTCCAGTTTCTTCAGCCGTTCGTAATCTTCCGGCTTATCCACGTCAAAGAGCAGAATGTCGTCGTGCCAGGGCAGGTAGCTGACCCGATGCCTGTCGAAAATGCCGCGCCCGCCGACGTCACCTGTTAATTGCATCAGGTCTGCAAAAGTGACTCGGTCAAATAGTACGGGGTTTGCACGCCGCTCCTCCAGCACCAGCGGAGCGAGGATCGCCTGTCGTTCACTTGCGTGCGCCTCAACTAATGCGCGGATGATTGCAACGGGAATCTGCGGTTGGTCTGCAAGCAAAAATACGCAGCCGCCTGTGTTCGGCAGCAAGGCGGCGATCCCTTTTTTGATGGAGGTGCTTTGCCCTTGTTTGTAATCGGCGTTGTGGACAATGTGAATGGGCAGCCCTTGTAGATGAGATTCGATCTCAGTGTGTTGAAAGCCTGTGACCACGACCACAGGCTCCAGTCCTGAGCGAAGCGCGGTTTCCGTCACATGGCGAATAAAGGGTTTGCCGTTCCAATCCAATAGTTGTTTGGGGCTTCCAAATCTGTTCGACGATCCCGCCGCAAGGATAATACCGGCTGTGCGTTCCATGAGTTGAATGTTCTGCTGACCCAATGAACCGACAACTACTGCGTCATATGTGTTGAGAAGTTCGCCTGCCATTCCTCCACCAATTGATAAAATCGAAGGTGTATCCGCTTGATTGAGCAGGGCAATCCGTTTTGCAGTTTGAGGAATATTTTTTAAAGCCCCCTGTGGGTGGGTGAGATATTTGAGATGGGCTTGTGGTGTGATGGGTGCATTCAGCGGGAGTTCAGTGATCTGCGAAAAAATTTCCGCACGATGGACATTATCTTCACACAGCGGTTTTCCCAGCCCGCTCAGCCCGGAAACGTGAATGACAATATCCGAAAACTCGGGAATGGGCGGTTCATGAGCTGCTGGGGCTTTTAAAGGCTTTTGCCGCGAGCCATCTGCCTCTATCAGCAGAGGAATGTTGTCGGTTTGCGATATTTCGCGTAGCCAATATATTATATCCTTTGTTACTGGCGCGGTTCGTTCATCTTTTATATCCCCCGTAACGAGAACGATGCCGGTTGTAGGAAGCGTTATTTCGTTCGGTTTTTTGATGATGAGATGATGATCTGCAAGTGGAATCTGCCAGACGCCGAGATGGGTTGTGGCTGTTACAATGACAAGCGCATTCTTTGAAATTTTATTTTGCTGTTCCAAAAGTTGGCGCGCCAATTGGAATAGGGCAGTGGTTTTGCCGCCAGAACCAACAAAACTGATGGCGTAAGGGGTTGGTATTTGGTCGAGACGTAAGGCGTGTAATAAATCCATATTTTGTTAAGTTCATTGTAATTGTATGATAAAAAGCTTAAATCAGGATTGCGGGAAGGCAGTACAGTTTGTATAGTCGTATAATTGAAATGTATTATTCGTTTTCATTACAAGGGCGAACTTATGGATAAACCCACTGCATTAATCGTTGAAGATGACCGTGATATTGTTGCCTTGTTTCGGCATGTCCTGGATGTTGCCGGCTACCAGACCGAGATCGTTCTGGACGGCAAAGACGCCATGGACCGCCTTGGTGTGATGCGCCCAAACATCGTCTTATTGGATTTGCAGCTTCCGCGAATGTCTGGCGTGGAGATCTTGAAGAGAATGCGCGATGACGAGCGGCTCAAACGCGTTCCGGTGGTTGTTATCACAGCATATGCCCCTTATGCAGATAGTCTGCCTGTGGAGCCTGACCTTCTGTTATTGAAGCCGGTGGATATCAATCAGCTCAGTAGTTTGGTTCAGCGGTTGCAAGCTACACAAGGATCGCTCGATGAACCCCCGCATGATATTGTCACCGGTTTGTATACGCAGTCGTTTTTTAGCGTGCGGATGACCTTCTCGCTCGAACGCATCAAGCAAAGCGCATTTCGCCGTTTCGGCGTGTTGTTTGCGGATGTGTCCAAACTGGATGACCTGAAAGCTCATCTGGATGAGGATGAAATGCGGAGTTTTCTGCGCAAACTTGCCGACCAGTTCCGCGTCACGCTTCGCCCTACGGACACCATGGCTTGGTCGCCCGAACGGAGCATTTTCCTCACTTTGATCGAAGACATCCCCACGCCGGAAGCCCCACTAAAAATTGCCGGGCGTCTGCGCGACAGCATGAAGCGTTTCCTTGAGCATAACGACCATGGTATCGGATTGAAAGCCAATGTCGGTGTCCTTTTGTGCGACTCGGAGTACGCGAATATTCAAGGCATTCTCTCTGACCTCGAGTTGGCGCGGAAACAATTACGGTCCGGGCTTTATACCAACCCTTCCATCTTCGATCGGGAAATGTTGGACGAACATCGTAAATAACGCAGGTAATGTATAACTATTTTTAACCACAGATAAACACTGATAAACAGGATGGGAAATTATTCCTGAGGAAATTCACCTCCCAATCTGTATGAATCTGCGTTCATCTGTGGTGAATTTTGAAAATATTCCTTATCCTTAAATAAGCGGAAATACATACACATAAAAATACTCGCCAATTGGCGAGTATTTTTATGTGTACTCAGAATCTACTCATATGGACCAAAAGTATCTTTTGGCAGACTCGGCGGACGAATCCATGAGAGCCACCCGGTCTTTCCGCCCGGCGTTGGGAGGGCTGGCTTTTCATACATCACCAGAACTAGGCTTATGCCAAGTCCGATGGCTCCAAGCCATTGCGTGAGGGATAGCTGCTCGCCAAGCAGCAAGCTGCTGAAGATGATGGCGATCAGCAATTCGGCAAGTCCGAGCAGGGCGGTTTGCATCCCACCGATCTTTTTGACGCCAAGGAACAGCGCCACCCGCGAGAAAACTGTCACAAACGTCAACCCGATGACGGGCATCCAGGGAATATTCTCTGCGGGCCAGGAGCGGTCAAAGATGAAATACGCAGGAATAACCACCATGCTCATGGCTAACAGGGTGTAAAGTGCAACGGTCGGCGCGGGGACTTCATACAACACACGCTGGTTGATCGGCAGGTGCATGGCGTAGAGAATGGCTGCAACAAGCATCATGACGATGCCTACAGGATCGATCGGACGGTTTGGAACGTTCGTTAGAAGCAGAACGGCTATGCTGGCGAGTGTGATGCGGAAGATTGTCAGGCGGCTGGGAGGTTGATGGTCAAGGACCAGCCATAAGGCGACAAAGAACGGATAGAGCGAATAAAGAAGCTGCCCAACACTGGCGTTGAGCCGTTCCAGGGCGAGGTAATAAAAGACGGAACCAAGTCCATTAATTGTGCCGGCAAGGATGCACCCAACCAGCCCCACTGGAAAGATATATAAAAACTGACGATAAAACACCGTTACCACAAGCAGCATAATTCCTGCTGCAAATCCGGTGCGCAGGGCAACTACAGCAAGAGGCGTAAACCCCTGCGTGATGGCGAGTTTTCCGAATACGGGAGCCAAGCCTAGAAAAAATGCGGAACTAAATGCAGCGAGGATCCCTGCTGTGTTTTTCTTTGCCAATCGCGCCAGCCTTTTTATTCGTGTATTACTTCAATAGTGACCTGACCTCGTCCAGAAATTCGTCGTTGAGAAAATCGCCCTTTTGCATCAATGCCTGGATATGCCCGCTGAGGCGGTTCTTTTCATCAGGTGTGAGTTCTTTTGCTGTGGCAACAATAACCGGAATGGTCGCGGTTTCCGGATTGGCTCGCAATGCCTCGATGACCGAAAAACCATCCATCTCGGGCATCATCAGGTCGAGGATCACCAAGTCTGGAAGTTCGCGTTGGACAACATCCAACCCTTCCCGCCCGTTCGCCGCCTCAAGGATGGTGAAATTTCCCTGTGATTGCAGGATGCGGCGGATCAAACGCCGCGCCTCCAATGTATCTTCCACGATGGCGATCTTGGGGAAGCGTTCGGGCGCCACCTGCGTAAGCGCCGAAAGCAGACCTTCCTCTTGCGGAGCCTGCGAAAGAGACGGGAACTTGACATCACGCGACCAGTTCTCGCCCAAAATTCCCTGCTCTGCCGGCATGGTATGCCCCGTACAGTTGACAACGACAGTATCGCTGGGTTTGATCACGCCCGCGCGAATTAGTTTGAACAACCCGGCAAAAGCCGTTCCGGCAGCGGGTTCAGCCGAAATGCCTTCCATCTTTGCGAGCACATGCATCGCGCGGAACGCATCTTCGTCGGTCACACTTTCGAACGCGCCGTGTGTGCTGTCAACATGATTGCGCAGAAATTCATAAGCGCGTCCCGGGTCGCCGGTTGCCAGGGTCTCGATACGTGTTTTGGGGTTATTGACCGGCTCGGCTTTTTCGAGCCCTTTTTTCCAACTATGCACCATCGGCGCACAGCCGTCTGCCTGAATGGGCGCGAATGCGGGAATGCGGTCCACCCAGCCCATTTGCTGCATTTCACGAAAACCTTTGTGGACTCCGATCGGTCCCATTCCGCCGCTGATTGCCTGCACATACCAATCCGGTGTTCGAAGCGGTGTATTTTCTCCGGGACCAAGTTCCGCAGTGAGTTGTTCGGCGATCTCGAATGCGATTGTCTTCATCGCTTCGATGGATGTGATCGTCCGCGCGCCCATATCGAGATACAACTTGCGCTGGCGTGCAAACTCCGCGGCGACTTGTTTGCACTGGTCATAGGAGCCTGTGATCTTGATGACTTGACTGCCATACAAGGCGATCTCACGCATCTTGACCGACGGAACAAGGCTGGTGACAAAAGCCCAAAGCTTCATCCCAGCCCGGGAGGCATACGCCGAATAGGAAATGGCAACATTGCCCGTTGAAGCCGCCACCATTTCGGTGATGCCTGCTTCTTTCAGCGCAGCAATGGTGACGGATGCCTGACGGTCCTTGAAAGAGGATGTGGGACCCTGACGCTCATCCTTGATATAAATATTCGGGCAGCCCAGCATCATGCCGAGATTGACCGCGCGGATTAAAGGCGTGAATCCCTCTCCCAAAGACAGGCTGGTGTTCGGGTTGCGAACCGGGAGCAATTCCCTGTAACGCCACAGATCCTGCTGGCGGGTCTTGATTTTTTCGGGCAGCGTTTTTCCCAATAATTCATAGTCGTATTCAGCTTCACGCCACTGACTGCCGCATTTAGGGCAGTTGGTGGATGTGGGGAAGTAGGGCGCATTATGTCCGCAATCCAGACATTTGATGATGAATGACACTTCGGTCTCCTGAGTAGGCAGTATTAGCTCTTTGCCTGTAATCTATCAAGTGAACGCTGAATGGAAGTCAGCAATTCTTTTTCGTTGAAGGAGCCCTTGGTGAGAAGGCGCTGTCCGAATTCCTTTAATCGGTTCTTTTGATCCGGGGTCACATCCATGCCGCTGATGACAATGGTTGGGATGTCCCGTAACTTTCGGTCAGACTGCATTTTCTCAAGGATTTCGAAACCGTCCATTTCGGGCATGAACAGGTCGAGGATGACAGCGTGAGGCGGGGTGTCTGAAGAGATAAGTGCCCAGCCGTTGCGTCCGCCTTCCGCCAGGATCGGTTTATATCGCCCGTCGTCTGTCAGCATTTTTCCTAAAAGGCGCAGGTCATTCGGGCTGTCATCGATCACCAATACCTCGCGGATGGAACCGTCTGCGTTCAACCTGTCAAGTGAATTGACAATGTCTTCCTCCAGAATGGGTTTGACCAGATAGTCTGACGCTCCAAGGTTGAAACCTTTTTCGATATCTTCAACGATGCTGCATATGATAACCGGAATATTGCGTGTTTCAGAGTCCGATTTTAGAGCGTCCAAAACCGTCCAGCCATCTGTGCCCGGCATCATGATATCGAGCGTAATGGCGAATGGTTTGACCTGCTTGGCTGTTTCCACTGCTTTTGTCGGGGTTGTTAGCGGTGTGACTTTATATCCCTGCGGCTGGAGGTAGCGTTCATATAGACCGATAACTTGTGGGTCATCGTCGATGGCAAGAATGACCTTGGTGCCGTCAGCTTCGCTTTCCAGTTCCTTATGGAAGATGGGGAGGGTAAAGTGGAAGGTGCTTCCTTGACCTTCGCTACTTTCTACCCAAATTTCACCGCCATGCATATTAATAAGCTGTTTGCAGATCGAAAGTCCGAGACCTGTGCCGCCGCTTTTTCGGGTGGGAGATGCGTCCACTTGGGAGAACGCTTGGAACAGTTTTTCCTGATCCTTTTCTGAAATGCCGGGTCCTGTATCCGTAACGCTGATCCTGATCTGGCGCTTTCCATCCTCCATTTTTACTGGACGCACATTTACAGTAATCGATCCTTCCTCTGTAAATTTTGCTGCATTGGAAAGGAGGTTGATCATCACCTGTCGGATGCGGATCGCATCTGCGCGGACGGTTGGTGTGTTGGGTTCGATGAACTGCTCCATCTCGATCGGCTTGTCCTTGATCAGTCCGCTCATGGTCGAAAGGACGCTATGTGTGAGGTCAGAAATATTAACCTCGTCGAATGCCAGTTCCATCTTGCCGGCTTCGATCTTGGCTGAGTCGAGAATGTCGTTGATAAGGCCCAGAAGATGCTGCCCTGAATTATAGATGGCGGTCAGGTCCTGCTGCATCAATTCGGTGACAGGACCGTCGATCCCTTTGAGAATGACGCGTGAAAAACCGATGATCGAGTTGAGCGGTGTTCGCAGCTCATGGCTCATGTTCGCAAGGAATTGGCTTTTCAGCCGGTCTGCCTCGCGCATGTCCATGACCGCTTGTTGTGAAAGTTGGAATGAACGCGCGTTGTCGATCGCTACCGCAACCTGGTCTGCCAATGTTTGCAAAACAGAGACTTCGTCTTCATTGAATGCGTTTTCAGCCTTTGCCTGAATGTCGATCACGCCGATCACGCGGGAGCCGACACGCAGCGGGATGGCTGCTTCCGCTTTTGTTTCAGGGAGCAGGGGATTGACCGTATGCAATGGGCTGTTGGCGGTATTGTTCACCACCAATACGTTTCCGCTGGAAGCAACCGAGCCGACAATTGATTTTTCGTTGAGCTGCAGGGAATGTTCCTGCTTTTTCATCGCCGCACCGGCTTCCCCTGTGGCTTCCTTGAGCACTGCATTGAAGCCGGTCTCTTCCACGATAAAAATGGCTGCGTGGTAGAACTTGAATCTGTCGGTGATCAGGTTCACCGTTCGGGCGAAAATCGTATTCAGATCGAGAATGGATGTGACCAGCTTGCCGATCTCTGCGGACACAGCCAGATATTCATTCCGGCGCCGAATGCCCTCTTCCGCTATTTTTCGCTCGGTGATGTCTCTTGCAACCCAGAAGACGCGGTTTTCATCCAGTTTGTTAAGCGTTGCCAGGAACCAAAATAATTGATCTCCAACTGCGAGTTCATATTCGAACTGCACCTTTTCTGAACGGACAAGCGCTTCCTGAACCTTTTGCAGGAAGTTATCTGCAACATCCTGCGGCAATAAATCGTGGAAGGTCTTGCCTATCATGTCCTCAGGCGGACGGACCAACAAGGACGGGTTTGTCGGCGCGATTTGATCGTAACGACCTTCCCTGGTGATGACAAGCACCACATCTTCCATCGCGCTGAAGAGGGTGCGGAGGTTCTTTTCAGAGTCGTCGATGCGTTCGAACAAACTGCTTTTTTGGATCGCGGTGGCAGTCTGAAGAACGATTGTTTCCAAAAGACGGAGTTCGTCGCGCGTTACAACACGGTCTGTTTCGAAGAAGTCGACGGTGATGGTGCCGATGGCTTCAACGTCTGCGACCAGCGGCATAACCAGAAGGTTTTTCGTTCCGCGCTTTGCAAGCATCTCTGCGATGGGTGCTGTCAACGGGTTGTTTTGAACATCGCGTACGAATACAGGCTTCTTTGTGCGGAGCACCTGTTCTGTGACCGGAATTCCCACGGTTGGAATAAGCGTACCGATATCCTGTGAAGGCTCGAGCATCGAAGAAGCATCTGCCATGATGACAAGATTCGTCCTGTCATTATTCATCAATGAAATGGCAACGCGCCCCGCCTCCAAAAGTCCTGCCATATTATCTGCAATGGTTTGCAGCGTAGACCTCAGGTCAAGCGAACCGGAAACCGAAGACACCACCTGGTTGACGATGGTGAGTTCCTGCGCGCGGCGCTGGGTTTCCTGAAACAGGCGCGCATTTTCAAGCGCCAGCGAAAGTTGGTCTGTGACCTGGCGGATAAGAAGTTGTTCGTCGGTGGAAAAGGAGCGTTCCTGATTCTCGTCCACCAATCGCAGAAGCGCCCAATCATCCTCGCCCAATTGAATGGTGGTCGAGTAGGCAGATTCGTTCCCGTTATTCGGTGAGTCGGATAAATATTCTTTTGGCAGGACGAGCGTGCCTGTCTGACGCCGGACTGTATTTATCGGCGTGGATGCGGCTTGGGGTGGAGGAGCAGGCTGACGGTCCTGTTTTGAGGCGCGGTCGGGGTTGGCAGGAGGAGGCGTCGGCGCCTCTTTCCTGACCTTGGGCTTGGTCCCTTTTCCCCGGGTCGTTTCCTCGGGTTGGACGTCCTTGAAAAGCTCGTCAAGCCGCTTGTTGATTTTCTGTTTCTTTGGCATATTCCATTAGCTCCTGGGCAAGGACGCGGTATTGTGTGGAGGCGCGCGCGGCGGTCTTGTAATGTGTGATGGGCTGCCCCGCGATCGGACTTTCGCGAAGTTTGGTATCCATTTCTATAACTGTATTAAACACGCCTGACCCAAAGGTTGAGCGGAGTTGTTCGTGTATGTTGCGGTGTGTGCGGTTTCGACGATCCAGCATGGTGACAAGGATGCGGTATGAAAGGCTGGGGTTGTCAACCTCTCGTGTGCGGCGGATGAGGCTCATCATATTGCGCAGTGCGTATGCGGAAAAATATTCAGCCTGTGTGGGGATGAGCAGCAGGTTTGCGGCGGTTAATGCGTTGCGTGTAATGGCTCCCAATGCGGGCGGGCAATCGAGTACGATGTAATCGTATGGAAGCGGTGAGGCTTGAATGGCGTTTTTGAGGATGGATGTGTAGTTCGTTCGCACCGGCAGGAATTGTTCCGAGGTTTCGATGCGCGAACTGGAGGGGATCAGGTCAAGGTTTTCGATCTCCGACTTTCGGCGAACATTTAATATCGATTCATTATCGAGCATGATGTTGCTGGATGTCAATTCTGCTTCACCGGGTTCAAGCCCAAGCGCCAGTGTAAGGTTTGACTGTGCGTCGAGGTCGACCAGAAGAACGCGTCTGCCCAGTTCTGCGAGTGCAGCCCCGAGGGAAAGCGCGGTTGTGGTCTTTGCGACCCCGCCTTTTTCGTTTGACACTGCGATTGTTTTGGTCATAATTTCCTCTTTATGAATCTCTTTTTCATCCGGCTTATCTATCCGGCAATTTTTGTTTTTGGGGAACGATCTCGATTCGGGAAACCTTCAGGGCTTCACGCAGTTCCTTGATTGCGGTTTCGATCATTGTTTGCGGGTCGTTGGTTCCGCGGATCTTGGTCGAAATATCGCTGACGAGACGTTCGCGCTCGGCGCGTTTGGTCGTTTCGTCGAACAGGCGGGCATTTTCTGCGATCACTGCCACGCGGTCGGCAACCGCGCGGATCAGGTCCATTTGATCTGACTTGACGGTTTCGTCCTTTGGCACTGTTACCGAAAGTTCGCCGATCTCCTGTCCGCGCATGATGATGGGTACTGAGATGTTCTTTCGATCAGTGTTCTCGATTTTCTGTTTATCATCAACGGCTTCCGTTGTGGTAAGCGGGGCGGCTCCGCCAGCAGTATAACGGTACCCCGCGATATTTGTATCTTCTGTAAGGCGATTCCAATTTTCCCGGAAGTATTGCCTTGAGGCTGCCTCAGCTTCTGCAAGTGACCTGTCCATTTGTTCGTATAGTTTCGCGTTTTGGATGGCGATACTCACTAATTCGGCGAGAATTGTCAGGGCTTCAAGGTCTTCATCGGAAAATGCGCTTGGGTCACGGCTCTGAACATCCAAGGCGCCAAGTACATTTCCGGCTTCGATCAGCGGTAATGCCATTTCAGACTGGGTCTCAGGCAGGTCGGGGTTGTTGAAGTAGACCGCATCTTCACCCACGCTCAAAGCGATACGGGGCTGTTTATTGCCGGTCACATAGCCTACGATGCCCTGTGCGCCGACCTTCAATTGATGACCTCGTTTCAACATGTTTTGTCCGCCGGCGCTGTTTGCAGCCGCAAGGACGGCGTACTTGTTCAAAGCGTCGTTCAGGAATATGCCAACATGGTAAAACCCGAATTGCTCGCTGATAACGTCCGTGATTTGCGGGAGCAGTTCCTTTAGGTTCTTTTGTGTGGTGATCGCCTGGGCAACTTTTGCAATCGCTTCGTATTGTTTTCTACGCCGTTCACCATGCTCGATCTCTTTTTGCAGATCAGAAGTCCGTTCTGAGACTCTTTTCTCCAGCGACGAGATCAGATCGCCGACTGTGTCTGTCATGGTGTTGAGGGTGGTTGCAAGCGTTTCCAGTTCATCGCGGGAATTCACCCTGGCTTTCGCATTGAAGTTCCCCCGGATGATCTCTTCCGCGGTCCGGTTCAGTGATTTGAGAGGCTGCGTAAGCCTGTTGCTGAACCCAAAGGATGCAGCCGCAGCAACCACGAATATCATTGCTATTAGTAAAACGCTGAGATTGATGGTTGTGTTGGTCTCCCGGCTGATCTGCTCGGAGATGATCGTCCTGCCGGAGAACAATTCTTCAGAAGGGACGATCAGCACAAGTTTATACTGTACTTGCGGTATTTCATAGAACGCAATATGACGTTCAGTACCGGCAAGGGTCGTTGTAAAAAGCCCCTGCGTGTCCTGCGCAATTTTATTCATAACCTCGTTGAATTCAGGCGCGAGAGTACTCAGGGTCGAGGGGTCGACGATGTCACTTAATTTTGCATTTTCATCTGTAATATTGAAATCGTTGAAACCAACGTCGGGCAGGGAGATCAACCTTCCGTTGTTGTCGATGAGGAAGGCGTAACCGGTATCTCCCGCTTTGACGTTCGCTACCACGTCGATAATGCGGGTCAACTGCACGTCCATGGCTGCAACGCCCTGAAACCTGCCGTGCCTATCGATGACCGGAGCGCTGGTTGTGATGACCAATCCATTCAATGCCGCGTCCTGGTATGGAGCCGACCAGACGACTCCCTGCTGCGGGTTGTTTTCAGGTTCTGCTGCCACATACCATTGCCTGCCCGTTACATCGAAATCTGGCGGAACAATGCCTGCGAGGTCAATGTTTGGATAATAAATGGTCTCCTTAAACGTGCCGCCAAAATAAATGGCAACAATATCCGGATTGTTTTGCAAAACCGAGGGAAAGATAAGCTCGGAATGTTTTAGCAGGTTTAGCTTTCTGGTTAGCGCACCATTCAGATTGACTTCTGCGGGTATAAAGATCGAAGAAATTTCAGAATTGTCGTTATCCCAACTGCCCGTGGATAATCGTGTCAAGGATGCTTCCGCATCCCAATACGTGCTGTCGACAAGTTTGTCGTCATCCAGAATATCCTTGATCGACGTTGTCGCAATGGATGTATTGCGGTTCATGTTCTCGAAGAAGCTGTCAAGAAAAGCCGCCTGTTCGCGGGTTGTGGATTGCAAATCCTCTTCGGCGCGGCTGCGCGCGTTTTGATCCACGCTGACGATAAGCTGCCGGCTTGCATCCTGAATGCGCAAATAAAGATATGCTCCCATGACCAGAACCACCAGTAAGGCAATGAGCATGTTTCCCAGTGTCAATTTGCCCCGCAGGTCGAGGCGTCCAAGCACCGAGTTATTAAGCATGTCCTGAAATGAAAATTTTCGCGGCTGCTTCATGATTCGTTCCTTGTCATTCGGTTCCATTATTATTTTCTTCGCTCTTTAACTTGATCGTCACTTCCGAGCCGGGAATGGATCTTCCCAATTCCTCAACAGCCGTAAGGAGGACGTTTTCGAGGTTGATGGAGGAGCCGATCTTGCCGGTAATATCACCGATGGTCTGCTCTTTGATCACCTGCTTTTGAGACTCTTGGATGAGGCGCGCGTTTTCAAGCGCAAGCGAGAGTCGTTCTGATACGGCTTCAGTAAGATTGACCTCACTTGTTGTCCATTGCCGGTCTTTTGCCGGAGCTTTGATGTGCATCACGCCGATTATCTGCTCGCGGAGTTTAATGGGCACGACCAGCGTCGGTTCATTGGTCTTTCCGTCGGCATGGAACACCAGCACTTCGCCGCGGAACATGGCTTGATTGATCTCGTCGGTGTTAATTGGGTGGGTCAGTTTTCTGCCGCCGCTGGTGCTTTGGTAATACCCAATGATCCCTTCATCCTGACTGAATGATTTCCAGCCTTCCTGCAGGTTTTGCTGGTATGCAGCCCGCAATTCGTCGAGCGCGCGCTGGGTTTGTTCCAGCAATCTTGTGTTTTCGATCGCGATAGCGACCTGATCTGCCAGAATGCTGAAGATGTTTAAATCTTCGGAGGTGAACTCGCCGGGCTTTTCGCTCTGCACATCCAGGACGCCGATGATCTGGTCTCTAACCTTCAGCGGCAACGCAACTTCAGAGCGGGTCTCTGGGAGGTCGGGATTGTTGAAGAAAACAGCATCCTGCCCAACGTCCAGGGCGATGCGCGGAACTCCGGCTTTGGCAACATATCCGACGATTCCGCTCTCTCCGACTTTGAGCTTGTGTCCACGTTTCAGCATTTCCTGCCCGCCGAGGCTGTTCGCCGCTTGAAGGACGGCATACTGTTTGGATTGATCCAGAAGGAAGATGCCGGTGTGGTAAAAGTTGAAACGCTCACTGACCAGGCGGGTGATAAGCGGCAGAAGAATATTCAGATCCTGCTCGCTGTTGATGATCTTCGATATCTCACCGATTGCAAGCAGTTGTGTAGCACGGACCTCAGATTGCCGGCGCGAGAGTTCCAGATCGACGGTCCTTTCGGCAATGCGTCTTTCGAGATTGCCGTATGTATCACGCAGCTGCCCGGTCATGTGGTTGATCGTTTCAGCCAATGTACCGACTTCGTCAAGCGAGTCGATGGAAGCGCTGGCTTGCAGGTTCCCGCCCGATATTTCTTCGGCGACCCTTGTGAGTTCCTGAAGTGGGTTTGTGATCGTCCGTGTGAAGTAGAAAATGATCATGCCGAAGACCAGCGCCAGAAGGAAACTGTAACCGGTCAGCGTTGTTTGCAGTTGGCGAGTTTGCTGGTTGATCTCTTCTCTCGGGTACACCATTGCAAGCGACCAACCTGTATCCAGCCCAACTGGTGCATAGGCTATATACATGGGGTCGCCGTTTTGATCTATTGCCTCTAGGAAGCCGGTTTGACCATTGGTCATGGCATTGACAAGTTCAAGCCAGTTTTGGGTCACGCTCGAATTGGCGACTGCGTACATTGAGTCGACCATGGGTTCGAATTCCCCGCCGTTTTCGCCGATACCTAAAATGGTTCCATCCGAGTTGAGCAAAAACGCATATCCCGTCCGCCCGACCGTCAGGTTGACAAAGGTGTCTTGAATATCACTAAAGTCCATGTCAGCGGAGGCAACGCCTTTGAAGTTTCCGCCCTCATCGTAGACTGGGATGCTCCATGTCACGATCCACGTGTTACCGCGGCTTATATTTCGATACGGCGGCGAAATGACCGGTCCGTTCTCACGCTTGGGCAGGAAGTACCATTCCTGGTCGAAGTAATCGAAATCACCCAGTTGAGTGTATTGAAGTTCGCCTTCGGGTGTTCGATTGTAAAACGGCGACCAATAAAATACATCGGGATTGAATTGGTAGGGCTCATATCCGATCGTTACGCCATAGACCTTTGTGTTTCGTGTCAGGGTGCTTTGAAGCAGTTGCTGTAGATCGTGGTCGTTGAATTTCCCTGTTTCGACGGCGGTTGCAAGGTCTACTGCCACTGCTTGTGTTTCCAGCAGTCTTGTCTGGATAAGGTCAATTGTGTCGGCAGTTTCATTTTGCAGGTTCGCCTCAAGTTCCTGGTTGAGGTTTCCCTGCCCGATCCTGATGCTGATGATCGCGTACAGGATGAAGGCAACCAGAAGCAAACCGACCGCGATCAGTGTCAGCTTAAACCCGATGCTCGTCCGCTGGGGCTCAGGAGTATTGATGTCGTCTGGTAATGATTGGTTGGTTTGTTCCATAATTACTGGTTCTCTTTTTCCTGCGAGGTGTTTAGGAATACATCTTCAATGCCGCAGGTTCGATCTGCACGATCACGTCAGAACCGCCAAGGGCGCTGCTTAATTCCTGTGCGGCGGTTTGTAAAATGGTTTCGAAACGGGCGGATGAACTGATATTGCTTGTGATCTTGGCAGTGATACGTTCTATGTCTGCGCGATGCTGTGTGGATTGCAGCAGGGTCGCGGTCTCAATTGCCAAAGAAAGACGTTCAGCCACTGCCTCGGCGATATCCGCCTCATCGGTTGAAAGTTTCTGCTCTCCACGGGTGCTTAATTGCATGACTCCGATAACCTGTCCGCGCAGGCGGATTGGAACCGCTAGTTGGGATCTCTTTCCTGTATCCGCTGACATTGCTACTTCGCCGCGTTTCAAGGCTTCCTGTATTTGCGGACTGTCTATGGGCATTTTCAACGATTTGACGCCTGTTTCGGAATAGGAGAATCCCAAGCCGAGCTGTGTTGGGCGGAGCACCTGCCATGCCTCTTCGGTGACTTGCCCGACCGCGCTTTGTGCTTCTGCCAGGGATTTCTTCGCCTCTTCAATGACCAAGGCGTGGTTGATCGCAACCGCAACTTGGTCTGCCAGTGTGGTGAGGACGTCCACGTCATCGGATTGGAAGGCGTTGATTTCCAAACTCTGCACATCCAGGGCTCCGATGACCTGCCCACTGTAGCGAAGGGGAAGGGCGATTTCAGAATGGGTGTCTGGGAGGTCAGGATTGTCAAAATAGACAGAATCAGCTCCAACGTCGAGAACGATGCGGGGCTGTCCTGTGGCGGTGGCAAAGCCCACGATGCCCGTCTGCCCGATGGGGAGTGCGTGTTTGCGGGCAAGCATCCTTTGTCCGCCTTCGCTGTTGGATGCGCGGAGGACGGCAAATTCCCGGTTGTCATCGATCAGAAAAACGCCAGTGTGATAGACGTTGAATTGCTGGCTGATCACTTGTGTGACCAGTGGAAGCAGCTCATCCAGCGATTGAACGGTGGAAATGGCGCTCATCACCTGTGCAACCGCTTTGAATTGGCGTGCGCGTTTTTCTGTAATTTTGTTTGCCGTTTCCAACTCGGCAGTTCGTACATGCACCCTTTCTTCGAGTGTGGAACGTAGTTCCATGAGTTCGGCATTTTCCAGTTTTTGAACTTGTTCGCTTTGCCGGGCGCGGAGTGTACTCTCGTTAAGCCGCACAATTAATAGTTGCGTGATTCCGGCAGTTGCGATGAGAATCACCGGGGCGATGATGGTATCGTCAAGTCCTATGGGTGTGACTGGTGTGCCTGTCGCCATGTCATTGACCGCGATCGCAATTGTGGCGATCACAGCGATCGGGGTGGTTAGGAAGAGAGAGCGCCTTCCAAGAAGAATGGCTGATATGATAAGTACAACGGGCAGTGCAAAAGAGGATGTGCTGCGAAGTCCGTTTGTCGTGGCTGAGATAGCGGAAACGCCAATAACCAATGAGGCGGGGACGACCACTTTGGCAAGGAGAACATTGCCGCGCAGCACGAATACGAACGAAATGATTTCCAGAACGAGCAGAATGGCAAGGATGATCAGGGCAGAGATGTTTTTCGCTTCTTCCCCGGTGATGCCGGTAACCAGCGGCATCACAACAGCCGTTGTGATCATGGCAAAGATCAAAATATTCCGAGTCAGCCTGATAAAGGACGGCTCGTGGTCTTCTTCGCTTCTAAGGTAATCGAGTAATTTGGTTAACATAAAAGACTCCTGGCTGGTTATGTATCCTGCCTGGTTTGGCCTGTTGTGAATTGGATGGCAACATCTGTTCCGGTGAGCAGACTGCCCAATTCCTGGATCGTGGTTTGGACAATATTGTCGATATTGACAAGATTGCCGATCTTTGAGGATATTTCGCCGATGGTGCGTTCCTTTGCCGCTCGTTTTTGGGCATCTTCAAGCAGTCGGGCTGCCTCGATGGCAAGAGCGGTACGTTCTGCCGTTGCTTCTGCCATGGCGATCTCATTGCTGTCCCATTCATGATCCGGGTCTGTTGTGCTTAACTTCAACGTCCCGATCTGTGTTCCGCGGAGGATGATCGGAATTGAGAGTTTGTTCGTTTGCGCTTTATCTTCTGCGCCGCTTGGCTGGATGTTAACGCCGTCGAAGTGGAAACCTGTCCGCGCCTGCTGTGTAAAGTATCTCCACTGTTGTTCGCTCAACTGCGCTGCGGCACGCTCGGCTTTTTCAAGCGATTCAACGCTTTGTTGGAAGGAGCGGGCGTTTTGAATGGCGATGCTGACCTGATCTGCCAATGCGGAGAGGATATTTACATCCTCGTCGCTGAATGCATTCGGTAATTTGCTTTGCACATCCAATGCTCCGATGATATCGGCGCCGCTGCGAAGCGGGAGGGCAATTTCGGAGTGGGTATCAGGGAGGTCGGGATTGTTGAAGAAGATTGCATCCTGCCCAACGTCCAGTGCGACGCGCGGCAGACCGGTTTGGGTGACATTACCCACAATGCCGGTCGCACCGACGCGGAGGCGGTGTCCACGCCCAAGCATTTTTTTCCCGCCTTCGCTGTTTGCCGCCATCAATACCGCAAAATCCCGATGAACATCCACAAGGAAGATACCCACGTGGTAATACCCAAGCTGGGAGGAGATAGTCTCTGCGATCTGCGGCAGGAGTTGTTCAATGCTTCTTGTTGAACTGATGATCTTGGAAATGCGAGCGATCGCCTCGAAGCGGGTGGCGCGGTAGGCGTTTGTCTTGCTGAGATTTTCCAATGCGCCGGTGCGTTCTTTAATGCGGTCCTCCAACCCTTGCAGACTGTCTGTTAATTTATCTGCCATGGTGTTGAACGATTGAGCAAGGAGACCGCTTTCGTCCATCGATTCGACTCTTGCGCGCGAAGCGAAATTGCCTTTTGCGATATCTTCAGCAGTTTCTGTCAGGCGTTTCAATGGACGCGTGATAATCTGACCTACGAGGAGGCTGGAGAAAAATGCCCCGACAAATAGTAATGCGAGAATCAGCGACACATTTTGAAGCGTGTTCGTAATTTCCGCGTCGACATCTCTGCGCAGGGCGATAACTTCACTGTTCAACTCGCTGACCGGCGCAATGAACGCCAGTTTGTACCCTGTTGTACCAAGAACTGCTACAGACAAATACGTATCAGTGCCATTTACATTGAACGTTGACAAACCGGACTTCGAGCCGAAAATCTGCAGGGCAACTTCCTGAATGTCATTTGCCGTGCCGTTAAAGATGGTCTGTGTGGGAGATTCGTTCACAGGCACCACTTCAGGCTCGAGCCCAAAATAGCTATAACCCGCTTCCGACATTGCGATGATCAGCCCGTTCTGGTCTACAAGCAGTGGAATGCCCGTTTCGCTGACATTGATCTGGGAGACAGCTTCTGCGATCTGCGCAAGCTGAATGTCGGTGGCGGCGACGCCAAGGAAGGTGTTTCCGTCGTATACCGGCGCCGCCACGGTGACAATCAAACCTGTTCCGGCAGGGTCCTGGTATGGACGTGTCCACTTTGGTGACCGATCGGGGTCGTTCGCAGGAGTCGCAATCGTGTAAAAAGGCTGCGCGGTTGGATCAAAATCTGGCGGCACATTTTCCGCAAGACTAATATTCGGATAGTAAATGGTGTACCCAAGTTTGCTGATGTAATACACTGCGACTGATTCGGGATGCGCCTCAATAAATCCCGGCACAAGAAAATCGAGATAGATTGAAGTGTTGATATCCGAAATCATTTCGTCATTGAGCGTGTAGGTGTTTGGGACATAAATGGAAGCGAGTTCAGTATTCGCGTTGCCATATTGTCCGCTGGAGTACTGCACCAATCTCTCGGCTGCGTTCCAGTAAACACCTTCGTCTGTTTGCAATTTTTGTTTTTCGATCCTTGACCGGTAACTTGCAAGACTGAGTATATCGTTCTGAGCTTCCAAAAATAGGTCGTCGATATTATTTGCTTCAGCATTGGTAACGTCAAGTATCTTTGCTTCCGTTTTTTCCTGAACGCTTGCTTGATACCTGTCGGTCAGTGACGCCCTGATAAGGTTGACGCGGCTCACTCCGTACCACAAGAGTGTGGCGACAGTGACGCCGCCAGTTATCAGAATGCCAACCGTGATCTTGGCTTGCAAACTGAAATTATTAAAACTTCTTATAAACCCGAACAGCAGCGGAACGGTGATCAACCCGATCACGTACGGCATATATAGTTCAAGGTTGGGAACCGTGATCCTGTTCGGACTCAATAATCTATCGAGCGTAAATACCAGGGCGGAAAATACAACCGCGACCGATACACCAGAGATGGCGTATCGAGGCGGCATGGCTTGTCCTACAACGGTAAGCGTAATGAGCAGTACCGCCAAAGCCGAAACTACTCCCACCCCTCTAAGGATAAAGACCGGCACCAGGATGTTGGAGATCACAGAGGTCAAAAGCAGCATGACCGCATAATCTCTTCTTCCATTCCTGATCAAATAAACGGGGTAAAAATCGAACAATAAAGTGAACAGGGTAAGCGCCGCCAAAAAGTATGCCTGGGGCAGCTTCTCGGAATATGCAAGATATATAAAAACGCCCGTGGTTGTCAGCGCGCCTGTCATCAGAATGATGGCAACGACAAGAGCGTTCCTCGTGTAATTCTTTTCGGTCGAGCGGAAGATCTTCTGCATAAGATTTCGACGAAACTACTCGCCGCCTCCGATCTCGACTGTGACCTGCGCGCCGCTGATGTGAGTTCCCAGCTCGCGGACAGCGGTTTTCAGAATATCTTCAATATGCGTTCCTGAACCGATCTTTGCGGATATCTCGCCGATCACATGTTCTCTTTCTGCTGTCTGGCGGCTTTCCTCAAGCAGACGCGCATTTTCGATCGAAAGTGCCGCACGTTCCATGATGGCGGAAATAACATCCATTTCATCATCCGTCCAGGCATGGTTTGCCTCCATTTTGACGTTTAGTATGCCCACAACCTGTTCCCGCAATTTGACCGGAAGAGTAAGTATGGACGAGCCATCGTCTCCAACCTTGCTGAATATGCTGCCGGAACGGATCGCTTCAACTGCGCCGGGAAGTTCAATCGGCTCGATCAGGAATTTGTTTTTGAGGTTAAGTCTTTGAATACCTGAGATTTTTTGCGTCCGAAGGAATCGTATCCATCCTTCTCGAAGGTCGCGGCTGTAGACAGCCTGGGTTTCCCTCAGGATTCTTTCCTGTTCTTCGAACAGCCTTGAGTTCTCAATGGCGATGGAGACCTGATCCGCGAGTGTTGATAGAGTGCGGACATCTTCCTGATTGAAGGCGTTCGACTCCACACTTTGCACGTCGAGCACGCCCAGAACTTCACTTCCTTTTCTCAGCAAAGGGAGCGCCATCTCGGAGCGGGTGTCAGGGAGGTCGGGGTTGTTGAAGTAGATTGCATCCGCACCCGTATCCAGAGCGATGCGGGGAAGTCCCGTTCCGGCGACATAACCGACGATACCGGTCTGCCCGATCCGCAGCTTGTGGTTTCGCGCCAGCATCTTTTTGCCGCCGGCGCTGTTGGCTGCGATCAGCACTGCATATTCAAGGTTGGCATCCACAAGGAAGACACCAGTGTGGTAAAAGCCGAATTGGTCACTGATCAATTCAGTGATCTGGGGAAGAAGCGTGTCCAGACTTTGAGTCTGGCTGATGGCGCGTGCGATTTTTGCGATCGCTTCGAATTGTTTTGCGCGGCGTTCGTTCTGTTTATTCGCCTTTTCCAACTCGGCAGTGCGCGCTTCAATCGTCGCTTCCAACCCGACGGCAAATTTCTGCATTTCCTCGTTTCTGACAGTCAACTCCTGCTGGGTTCTTTGAAGGTTGCCGAGCAATCTGTCGAAACCTTTGGCGGAAGCTTGCAGAAGGGCGGCGGTGAAGAACACATACACAATAAGTGACGAAAAGAAAGTGACCGGGCTTTGTGGAATGAGCGCGACGGGCAGCGAATTCTGGAATATCAGGATGCCAAGCCCGATGACCGTATTGATCGCAGACATAATGTACGCGCCACGACCGCCCAGCAGGGTACCGGCGATAACGGTTGTCAGGATCAGGCTGAAATAGCTTGCGCCCAGAGTTCCGTCTGAAATGACGATGGAAAGTATCAAGATAAAGTCGAAAACGATCAACAAAATGATGCTGGACCATTGCACCATGCCGCGCTTCATTAATTGCAATGCAATGATGCCGGCAAGTACAACGACTCCCGTAAGCACTGCGGAAAAATACTGACCCAGGATAAATGGGGCTGAAACCGTATAAATTGACCCGATCAGAATCACCGCCCAAATGATGCTGTTCAGCAGGGTTGCAACGCGGTTCTTTTCTTCGTTTTCGAAGATTGGGGGAGCCAGTATTTGACGTAAGGTTCGCAACATAAGTCTTTCTGCCTACTTCTTTTCGGACGAATTGTCCGCAAATTGAATAACGATCTCAGATCCGCTCAATACCTTCTCCAATTCTTCTGCGGTGGTTTGAAGGATGTTCTCGATGCTAACAGCCGAGCCGATTCGGTTGGTGGCTGCAAAGATCGCACTTTCCTTGGTGGCGCGTCTGTTGCTTTCTTCGAAGAGACGCGCGTTTTCAAGGGTAAGTGCAGCCCTGTTTGCCGCCGCTTGTGCAATTGCGATCTGTTCCTCGCTCCAGGTCTTTTCAGGATCGTCTTTTTCCAATCCGACCACGCCGATCACTTCTCCAAGGATCATTAATGGAACGAGCAATGTATTCTTCCTGCCTGAATTGGAATTCAATACGATGGGTGTGCCGCTTTCCAATTGGCTTGCCATTTCCGGCTCGAGTCCCTGTGGAATTGGGCGGATTTCCAGTCCATCGTATTCAAATGCGGATGCGTTTTTGCCTGCAGACGTTCTCTGCCATGTCTGGCGGGTCTTGGTCTGGTTCGCTGTCGATAGTTCATTGAGCGTATTTTCAAGCCTCTGCACCAATTGGGCGTTTTCGATTGCCGCCGCAAGCTGGTCTGCGAGAACCTGCAAAGTTTGGATATCGCTCTCATCGAAAGCATTAAGTGTATTGGCTTGGATATCCAGCGCACCAATGGTGACGTTATAACTTCGCAAGGGAAGCGCGATCTCTGAACGAGTGTCAGGCAGATAGGGATTCTCAAGGTGAACAGCATCGATGTCCACATCCTGGGCGATGTATGCCTGACCGGAACGCGTCACACTTCCAACCACGCCTGTTTCGCCGATCTTGAGCTTGTAATTATTCTGGAACATCTCTTCTGCTGCGACGCTGCTTGCACCGCGCAGAATGGCATATTCGCCTTTTTCATCTGCAAGGTAAATCCCAACGTGGTAGTACCCCAACCGTTCCCTGATCAGGTTCGCCGAAACGTTGAGGAGCGTGCTTTGGTCACGGATCACAGCGAGTTCACGAGTCACTTCTGCGATTGTGCGAAGCTCATTTGCGAGACGTGCAAGGTCTTTGGTTCGGGAAGCAACGTTCTCTTCCAGCGTTCCGAACGCTTCCTTCAGGTTTGTGGACATTTGGTTGAAAGCGTTTCCAAGATCTTCCAATTCGTCCTGTGTTCTGATCCTGACCTCTTCGTAGCCTTCCTGCTCGCTTCTTGAAAGGGTCCTGCTTGATACTCTTTCTGCAAACTCCTTCAGTTTGCGAAGCGGATCTGTAATGGAACGCGTGAAGAGGAACATTAATACACTGAAAATCAAAACAACAACAATGGTGTAACCGAGAAGAGTGTTCCGTAACTCAGAAGTCGTACTCACCAGTTCGCCTCTGGGGTAGGCTAAAGCCAGCGACCAGCCCGTATTCAAGCCAACCGGTGTGTAAGCTACGAGCATGGGCACACCGCGTGGATCCGTCGCCTCGATAAATCCGCTTTTTCCGGCGCGCATATCCGCCACAAGTTCGATCCAACGTTCAGTGTTCTCTGAGAACGCTGCCAACACCATCGAGTCGGACATTACCTTGTAATCACCGCCGTTGTTTCCGATTCCCAAAATAACGCCCGCAGAGTCGATCAGGAACGCATAGCCGTTATTTCCGACTTGTATCGAGTTGATGATCTCCTGTGTCTGTAAAAATGCCAGGTCTGCAGTGGCGACACCTTCGAAGCTTCCATCCCTTGCAAAGAATGGAGCGCTCCAGGTCACCATCCAAATATCGCCGCCTCCATAATTGAAATACGGCGCCGAGATCACAGGCTCAAGTTCTACTTTTGGAAGTGTGTACCATTCCCTGCGGAAGTAGTCATAATCTTCCGTGCCAAGATCGGTATAGTGAAGGGTATTGTCAGCCTGCCTGCTGTAATACGGTGCGAAATAAAAAATACCAGGCTTGAATTTGTAAGGCTCGTAGGCGATGGTTGACCCAAAGACGCGTTCGTTGCGCGTCAGGGATTTTTGCAGCATCTGGCTTAAATTGCCTTCAGTCAGGTTGCCCGACTCCGCATAGGAAGCCAGTTGCACAGCGAACGCTCTTGCCACCAACAAGTCAGAGCGGATGATCTCAACTTTGTCGGCTGCCTGATCCTGTAGGTCACCCCGCAGGGTCTCGATAAGCGCCTGTTGGGAAAGTCGAATGCTGAGGTATGTATAAATAATAAACGCAACGAGCAGCAAGCCGATCACTGCCAATGGCAGCTTGAAGCTTAAACTAATTCGGCGGGCAGAAGAACCGGAGGGTACAGAAGTGTTCATCGTGTCGCTCATTCTGTTTCCTTTTCTTCTGAAGTGGATGTGGTTCCGATCTGAATAAAGGATCGGGAAGCGCCAAGAGCGAGACCCAATTCCTGGATCGTCGTTTGCATGATGCGTTCGAAGTCGGTTGAAGCGCCGATTTGCGTCGTAACGCGCGAGATCGTTTCCTCTTGTTCTGCGCGGCGGGTTGCGTCTTCGAAAAGGCGCGCATTTTCAAGTGCCAACGCTGCGCGGTCTGAAATGGATTGCACCAGCGCGATTTCATCCTCCGTCCAATTGCGGTTCTTGTCTGAAGCTTCGATGTGGATGATTCCGATCACCTGTTCGCGATATTTAACGGGTACTGCCAATTGCGGGATGCCTTCCTTTGAGGAACGCGTCACTGTGACGGTTTCACCGGACGTAATGGCTTTCTTGACCTGAGGGCTCGCCTCAAGCGTGACATTTGAAATGATGCTGCCATCGGGGCGGTAGGAGTACCCCGATTGTTTTTCCCACGACGCGAATGGAGAGGGCGCGCGTCTGCCTCTCTTGGATATTTGCAGGCGCGAACTTTCCTCGGTTCGCTGCAAAATGACCGCTATTTGATTTGCGATGGTCATTAACGTGCTGGTGTCCTCTTCGTTGAACGCGGCGGGTTGCGTGCTTTGAACGTCCAACACTCCGATCGTATTGTTCGCGTATTTGACGGGTAGTGAGATTTCGGAGCGAGTCTCCGGGAGGTAGGGATTGTTGAAGAAAACAGCATCCGCTCCGGTGTCCAGTGCGATGCGGGGACGCCCGCTTTGTGAGACGTATCCAACGATACCGGTCCCGCCGACTTTGAGTTGGTGCTGCTTGGCGAGCATTTCCTGTCCGCCTTTGCTGTTCGCTGCCTTGAGGACCGCAAATTCTCGAACCGCATCCACTAGAAAGATTCCAACATGATAATAACCAAGCTTCTCGCTGATAAGCTTCGTTGTTCTTTTCAACATATCGTTGGTGGACTCGCGGGGGTTTTCCAGCAGGTCCTGCGAGATTTCAAAAGCTGCCTGAAGTTTGGCTGTCTTGGTTAATAATTGTTCGTTGAGTTTATGCAGTTCATCGGTACGCGCTTTGACCTGGTCTTCCAATGTATGGTTGATATGTTCGAGGCGTTCGCGAGCGATCTCCTCTTCCATTTTGCTTTCTTTGGCAGTACGCAGCAGCGCCCGGTGACTGTGGAAGACCGCGATCATTGCGCCCATAACGCCGATCATAAGGGCGGAGTTAAGCAGAATGTATTTCAGATCTGTTCCATACGGATTTGGAATATATTCATTGATCTCGAGAATTCCGATGCTAATGAACGAAACAAGAATGAGGACTAGAAATATGATAATAGAAGGGTTGTTATTACTCGGGCTGTAAATATTGACAAGCAGGAAAATACCGAGAATGCTCATCCAAATGAAGTCGTGCAGTCCGTAGCCTTCGAAGACCGATATGGCAACTGCGCTCATCATTGCAAAGGCGGGGAAGACCATAGCGTAATTTTTTTTCCCGCGAACCGTTTGAATGAAGGAAAATAGGGACGACAAACTGGAAGCACCCGCGAAGAATCGTACAGCCGGGTGTTTGTATGCGAGTGCCCAGAACGTCGTCACAACGAAACCGAGCGCAAGCGTAATGATGATTTCTGTCCGCTTGCCCATTTCATCGCCGGGGCGGTCATTGAACAAATATTCGCGTAAATTAAAGTTACTCATAATGCGTTGTCCATCTTTATTCGTTCATCGCGGTTTTTGCGCTTTTGGCTGGGCGTTCCGGATTCTTTTCTCCATTTGCGCTTTCGATCAGGTGGAATGTGACTGAGGCGTTGCCAAAGGATTGCCCAAGTTCCTGGACGGTCTCTCGAATGATGGCATCTCTCGTGGCAGATGCGTTGATGCGGGCGGAAATATCTGACACAAGCGATTCGCGCGAGGCACGCTGCTGTGATTCGCGATAGAGGCGGGCGCTTTCCAATGCTCCGCTCAATTGGTCAGACAGGGCAATTGCGAGGTTGGCTTCGTCCTGGGTCCATGCTTGAGCAATATTGGGTTTTTTCAAACGAATGGCACCGACAACCTGTCCGCGGATCTTGACAGGCACACTAATGGTCTGTCCATCTTCGCCATGAATAAGATCGCCAGTGTCGATCGCTTTTGATATTTCCGGGTCAACCGCGTCGCTTTTGATCTCAATTGTTCCGGGTGGCGTTGCGAGGAACCCGATCTTTGTCTGGCTGCGCAGCATTTTATTCCACGCTTCACGGCTCATTTGACCGTAGGTAGCACGGGAGGTGTCGAGCGCTTTTTCCGTTTCACTGAATAGATTCGCGTTTTGGATCGCCACTGCCAGTTGCTCGGCAAGAATTTGCAGGGTGGCAATATCATCTTCGACAAATGCCTGAGCTTCCATGCTCTGTACATCCAGCACGCCGAGGATCTGTCCGCTGGCAACCAGAGGCAGCGCCATTTCGGAACGCGTCTTGGGAAGATCAGGGTTGTTGAAATAAACAGCATCAGCCCCAACGTCCAGGGCGATGCGGGCTTGTAGATTTCCGGCAACAAATCCTACGATGCCTGTCTCGCCAACTTTGAGAAAATGTCCTCTTTCCAACATGGCTCTGCCGCCTTCGCTGTTGGTTGCTGTTAGCACAGCGTATTCCTTACGCTCGTCCAGGAGGAAAATGCCGACGTGGTAATAACCAAAATTTTCATGAATTAGGCGTGTTGCCTGTTGAAGCAGTTCCGAAAGATTTCTATATGATGTAATGGATTTGCCGACATCTGCCACAGCTTGTAGTTGTGATGTGCGTTTGTCCAGTACCTGTGTCCGCTCTTGAATTCTTTGTTCCAGATTGGTGCGTTCCGCTGAAAGGGCGCCGAAGAAGGCCCGGGCACGCTTTTCAGAACTTTCATATTCCGATTGAGAAAGCCGGATTCCATTTATTACAAGGATGGAAAGCATTAACATGCTGGTTATGTTGGATGCCCAACCTGGCAGCGCTCCGGGGTCCGCCGATTTTGAGGCGATCTCGAACCTGCCTGTCAGGATCAACCAGCCAAGGAAGAGATATGTCAGGATACCGATTACAAACATCACCCAGCCGGCTCTCCATGAAAACAGCAAAGAAGCCAGAGTGATGGCTCCGAGCATAAAGAGCCTTGCGTCGCCGCGAATACCCGTGTCTGTGATGCCTGCTATTGCAACAAAGTACAGCAGGGCAACCAATACCCCCGCCTTGATATTTTCATTCAACGGGAGGAATGTTATTGAAAGGACGATCAGATAGAGAAAAATGTAGATCGTCTGATAAATTGGATCATTTGTGGCAAGCGAAGGGATTAACGCGATCAACCCAAGAATGCACGCTCCAATAAGCGTGTTACGCAGGAAGGATGTGCGCCACTTTTTATATGTAAACTCGAAATTGCCTTGTTGATCCATTAATTAGTACCTGTTGTTCCAGTCGAATACTATTTGTCAGCTTTGTGCGCTGCTGTCTGTTTGCGTGGGTCCTATCATGATCTCGGCTTCTTTCAGATCGAAAACCCTTCTAAGTTCTGTAGCGGCTGCCCGAACGACTTCTTCAACGTCCAATGTTTCGCGAACGTAAGTGGAAAAATTGGCGATCATTTGATTGCGGAGCGCGTTCTTCTGCGCTTCATCCACGAGACGGCTGTTCTCAAGGGCGAGTGCCACTTGATTGGATATTTTTTCGATCACATCGCGCTCGCGATCTGACCATTCATTTGAGGTGAATCCTTTTCGTTTCCTTAGATTGATTTTGCCGATTGCTTGTCCGTGCAAAATAATTGGAATTGACAACCCGTCTGCCATGTCGTGCTTTTCCTGTGAGAAGACGGGGCGTACGCCCGCCGGTGTGTATAAGTATGCGCTTTTGTGCCGGCTGACGAATTTAGACCAGGTCCTTTGAGTCTGAAGGGAGGTGTTTGCCTGAAGTTGTGAGATCAGGTTTCTTGTTTCTTCAATGAGGCGGACGTTGTCAAATGAGATTGCGGTAAGATCCACCAAAATTTGCAGCACTTCCGCATCTTGTGAGCTGAACGCCCGCGGTTGATCTGAGTGTATGTCGATGAGCCCAATGGTGGAACTGCGCACGGAGAGCGGCATGATCATGCGCGAACGAGTGAGGGGGAATGTAACATCACGCGCGTACGTCGTTTTATCCAGATCAGATGTAAGAATAGGCTGATTGGTTTCAACCACCATTGACAGTGGATTTCTTCTGTCCGGTTCGACGCGGAAGGTTTGCCCTAATAGCGACTTGCCTGTCTCTGAGGAAGATGCCTGTAAATAGGCATTCCTGCGCAGGTCGTCGAGAATGTACACGCCAACATGATAATAACCAAATCGTTCCGAGATGAGATTCGCAGCCTTTTCCAACAATTGCGAGATCTCCTGCGTTTCGGCGATTGCGCGGGCTGTGAGCGCAGACGCACGCAGTTGTGACATGCGCGTTTCGAGCTCCGCTGTCCGTTCCTGGACCTTTTCCTCGAGGCTTTGCCTTTCAACTGTGAGCGAATTAAAGACACCCTGCATTTGGTCTACAACCCTGCCGAACGCGCTTTTCAACATGTTCGCAGCCGTTGTAAGGATGACAGCCGTAATTGAAAAATCGGCTAAATAAACTCCCCAGTCTGCGACAGTTGTTTTGGGCGCTTTGGGGGCGATGAGATGGAATTTATCTTGCAAGGTGAGAAAGCCAAGTGTTCCCACAAATAGAATAAATGCCACAAGGACAAAGATGTCGGTTCTATTGTCCAGTAGAAGGGAAGCGAGAACTATGGTCGATAACAGGAATATGGAACCATCTGCCCAGGGACCCCAAGCGACAACCGCGTTTACACCAATAAGCCCAACCATCAAGAGCAGCAAATAGGCACGCAAGATATAAGGTGTTGGCAGGAGTGTAATGGAAATCAAAATAAGATACAAAACCGAGTATAGGATCTTGTCTCGTAGTGTGGACGTTGGGAAAGAAACACCCATCATGATCACACCAAGCACGGAGGCGATGCGGAGAACGGTGCGGATAAATCGTTCGCGCCACTCTTTCAGGTCGAATCTTGGAACGGCGGGGTTACTGTTTGTTGTCATTCAGCCCTTCCATCGAAACTTCGATCTGCACTTCAGCAGCCTCAAGACTTCTTCCCAGTTCACGGACAGTGGTTTGCAGAATACCGTCCATATTGGGCGAAGACCAAATCTTTGCAATTATCTCGTTCGTTAGCCTTTCCTGCGAGGCTGTTAATTGACTGTTTTCAACCAGGCGGGCATTTTCAAGGGCAAGGGTTGCCTGCGCTGCAATTGCTTCTATCAGATTTTTTTGCTCACTCGACCACTCGGTTTCACCGGCAGCCAGAATCTGCCCGATGGTCTGGTTTCTAAGCGACAGCGGAATCTCGAGCGGGTTGCTGTCCTCAAATTCCATGTCGCCCAATGCATAATTCAGGGATTTCTCCAGGGATAGTGAATTCCATGAAGATTCCAGGTATTGCCTTTGCGTTGCCTGCATTTCCATAATGCTTTGTTGCGCTTCCTGAAACAGGCGCGAGTTTTCGATGGAAATGGAAATGCCGTTTGCCATATTTTGATAGGCGTCCAGATCCTGGGGTAAAAACTCATTGTCTCTCGAAGAATGCATTTCGAGGGCGCCGAGTACAGTATCGCCAACGACCAACGGAACGACCACTAATGAACGGGTATAAGGAAACATGGGGTTATCGATCTTGATCTGATTGGTATCCCGCATGATCTGCCCGGTTTTGGTTCGAATTGCCTGTGCAACCTGACTTTTTCCGTTGATGTTGAAGCGGACTTTCTTTTCCATCATCAACCTGCCCGCTTCGCCCGCCGCCTCTTTTAACTCAGCCCATTGCCCTGTGGGATCAAGCAGGTAGATAGCTGTGTAATAGAAGCCAAACTCGTTTTGCACAAATCTGGTTGACATGGGGAGGATTTCGTCAATATTAAGAATGGCAGATACAGCCCGCTCGACTTCATTGATCCGCCGGAGTTGCAGCGTACGTTCCTCTACTCTAGTCTCAAGGTTGTTACGTTCCTCGCGAAGTTCTGTAAGCGTCGACGAGATTTGCGATTGTGCCGCAGAAAATTCACTTTCAAGTTGGCGAAAACCAATGATGATGACAACACCGAACATGATCAGCGCCGCGCCGGCACTGAACCAGTCTGCGATCTTTGCTGGTGTGGCGCTTGAATTTAATACCACGATGTAGTTGTTGTTTATTAGCCAGCCGATCACGATAAATGTGACAATGCTGCTGGCGACAGAGATTATCCCTGCCCGAGGCGAGTGCAGCATTGTCGCAAAAATGACCAATGCCAGGAAATAGAATAGACCGTCGCCAAGAATATTAAGGCTCACCAACTCGCCTATCCCGAGTACATAAATACTCAGGAGAAAGACGGCAATTCGAACCCCATACGAAAACCTGAATATTGTGGTGAATGCCACCAGCAAATATGTTGTGATAAAAATGGCATCGATGATGAGGCTTTCAGATGCGCTGATGGCGGGGAAGAGCGCAATCGCACCAAACACCAATACCCCGATCAGAAGGGGCAAAATAAACCGTTCGCGCCAGGTTTTATAAACCCACTCGGTTGTCTGTGGAGTGTCTAATGTTTTGGGGGCAATGGGTTCTGTCATTACTGCCTCTGCTTGCCAGTGGCTTCGTCAGTAATGGGCGCCACCTGGATTTTTGTATATCGTGCTCCGGTAATTCTTGCGATCTCACTTGCAGTCGTATGCAGGATGGATTGAATATCAGTGGATCTTCGAATCCGTTCCGTGATCTCGTTGATAAGACGATCGCGCTCGAACTGACCTCGGATCTGCTCCACCAACCGGGCATTGGCGATCACTGCGGCAAGGCTTCCGCCCAGTGTGCCGAGCATTTCCTCGTCGTTTTCAGTATAGGCATCTGTTTGTTCGCTTTCGACGTTGATCACGCCGAGGACTTCATTTCGGTAGATCAATGGAACAGCAAGTTCTGATTTCGTGTTTGGACTGGTTTGGATGTAACGCGGGTCTTCGCTGACGTCGCGCAATCTCAATGGTCGTCTATGAGCCGCCACCCAACCGGTAACGCCTTTCCCGATCTCAACTCTCATTTGGGTGATATCTTCCGCGTAACCAACCGAGGATTTCACTTCCAGAATTTGCTTGTCGCGGTCAGTCAAAAGGATCATTACCCGGTCACCGCCCAGTGTTACCTGGAGACCGCTGACGGCACTTTCCAACGCCTCTTCAAGCGTAGTGCCAGATGCAGCAGATGACGTGATGTGATGTAAAAGCCGGTGCTGCGACAAATGCTCCTGTGTTTCAGCGAACAACTCAGTGTTTACGACCGCGATCGCCAATTGATCGGCGAGAATTTGCAAACTTCGGAGATTGTCCTCTTGAAATGCGTAGGGCAGTGTGCTTTGCACATCCATTACACCCAGAATGCGATCGCCCACACGCAAAGGAATTGCCGCCTCAGCCCTGGTTTCAGGAAGCAATGGGTTGGGATAATAAGTAAGATCTTTTGTGGTATCGCTTACGATAAGGGGTTCGCCCTTCCCGCTGACGTACCCCACGATGGATTTCGAGCCAACGCCAATCTTGTATCCCTGTCTCTTCATTTGAGCACCGGCTTCACCGCTTGCTTCGCGGATGACCGCGAATTCGCCAGGTTGATCGAGGAGGAAAATACCTGAATGATAGAAATCGAATCTTTCGCGGATAAGTTGGACAGCTTTGTTGAGCAATTCGTCCAGTTGTAGTGAACCGCTGATATCTCTCGCGATCTCGGCGGCTGTTTCAACCTGAACAGCCTTTCGCTTGGTCTCTTCAAGGAGTTGGGCGTTCTTGATCACACCCGCAACCTGATTGGCGACTGTGGTGAAGAATCTGAGATCATCTTCATCGAATGCGTTTTCATGCTGCAGATCCTGAATGATCAATGCCCCAAGGGGGACGCCTTGGATGATCATAGGCGCGCCCATCCAGGATTTGGCGGGCTTTCCAACAACTTTAGCGCCAAGCTCCGCCGCTTTCCTTTCGGTGTCTTCTGCCAACAATAATGGCTGACGGGTTTTGATCAGGATGGAGGTGAGACCTTCGCCGATCGGAAATGGCGGAATGGATATGACTTTGCCGTTCTCGTAACTGAAAGGAATATGAATGGAATTGTTGGGTTCATCGTAGATCGCAACGATCAAGTTGAAATCACCGATGATCTGTTGGATTTTTGAAAGCAAGTCGTGAAAAAAGCCCTGAATATCTGAAATAGATGATGTCAGCTCGTTGATCGAGACAAGCGATTCGACTTCCTGCAGATGTCTCTCCGTCTGTTTAATGGCATTTGCACGCTGCATGGTGACAGACATGAGGTCCGTAAGGTTTTCGTATGGCTGTAACGCGGCTCCAGATGGACTTTGATGTTTCGACCCTATAAGAACGACAGCTTTAAGTGTATCCTGTCCATTAACTGGCAGAAAAACGGCGTTCAGCAGGTCAAGCAATCGGAGAACATCCTTGAAAGGCTTGGGCATGTCGACGCTTGTGCTGGAGGCAGAAACCGAGCCGTTGGAAAGGTAGCTTTTCAGCTCTTGTTCGTTAATCTCGAGCCCGTCATTCAGGCGGTTCAACGATTTTTCATTTTGAATGATCTCTGACGTGGCAATTACTTTTAGGAGATTATTTTGTAAATGGAAGAGAATAACGGGGTAGGGGGCGTTCTTTAATATCTTTCCGCCGACTCTCAATATTTCTGCTTCGTCTTTTGCTTCTGCGATCAAACGGCTTGACCGGTACAACCGGTCCAATTCCTGGAAGTTGACCTGACTGGATTCGATCAACCCTGCAGTTTGGATGGCGGCTGCGATCTGGCTGGCGAGCGTTTGAAGCATGAGAATCGTATCGGGGCTGAACGCTCCCGGGTGCGTACTTTGAACGTCCAATACACCTAATACCTGATTGCCAAGTGATATTGGAACACACGCCTCTGAGCGCGTTTCGGAGAGTAGTTCGTTCTTGAGGTGAAGTTCATCTTCGCCGACGTCAGATGCGATCCGGGTTTGGTTGTTCGCTGCAACCCACCCGATGATGGAGGCGGATCCAACCTGGAGACTGTATTTTCGTTCGGTCAATCCCTGTGTCGCGGAGCCATATCCGGTTTTGAAATCGACGCGCCTGCCGCTTCGGTCGAGCATAAAGATGCTGGCTTGGTAAAAATTAAATTGCTGAATAAGCAATTCGACTGTTTTATTAAGCATTTCGTCCAGATTTGGGATCGAGGTAATGCTCTGTGCGACTTCTGCGGCAGTCCGGATTTGAAGTGTTCGTTCTTCAACTTTGTTCTCAAGCGATTTGTAATTGTCTTCGATCTGATTTGCGAGGTGATTGAAAGCATCAGATAGTTGACCGATCTCATTTGTGCTCGCAACTTCCGCACGTTGACTCCAATCTCCGCTGGCAAATTTGCGTGTGATTTCGGCGAGTGATTGCAACGGTCTGATGACGCTTCTTGTCCCGTAGTACAGGACAAGCGCCATTGCCGCAATTGCGCTGAGCACAAGCAGTAATATGAACGGAGTAAGACTGTTGACGTTATGGAATATCGATTCAGAATCGATCGCAAGGACAACGCCGCTCTGAATGGACGGCAGCCATTGAAGTTTTGCGTAGGCGCTTGTATCTTCATCCAACTGAACATCCAACTCGATGGGGGAGGCGGATTGTTGCTGCTCCAGCGTATTCAGTTCAGACTGAATCTTTTCCTCAGATAACGCCTCGATCATCACCGGTGATAGTCCGCCGGTATCTTGATTGATACTGATAACGTGACCATCGGGAAGTATGAAGTATGTTTTGGCGTAGGGAGCCAAACCGTTGAGAGGCTGGAGGATGTTTTTTAGCCCATCTTGGTTGGTCACGCCGACGAGCGTTCCCAGCTTCGAGCCGCGTTGGGTTTTGTATGTGACTGCGGTTAATAAAATGGGTTCGTCTTCCGGATAAAGTGAAAAGGAACCCTGGACAAGCATGGAACGGTTACCATCGAAATCAAATAAAGCCGGGCTGACTGTCTTGCCTTGCCATGTTTCGTTGCTTGCCAGCCTTACTGCCCCGTCAGTGTCGATAAGGAGGAACGCGTCAAAGCCATTGAGATTTCCTTTGGAATACCCCGGGATAAGAGTTTGAAAAAACTCGTTGCGGACAACTCGAAACTGGTTACTCTGTGGGTTGGCGTGCAGTGCGGTTTCAATAAGGACCGGCGCTTTTTCCCCCGATAGCATTTCATTGATTGTGTCCTCTTTGGCTTGGATATCCTTATTGACAACTTCTACTTGATTTGTCAGCAGGCTTTCCAATTGATAACTGATCTGTTCTTTGAGCAGGCTCCGCGTCCGAAAATAGGCGGCTCCCGCCATTAACGCAAGCGGAATGAACGTAAAGATCAAGAGCGTTCGAACGAGTGTGCCTGTGAGGCTGCCCTTGAACCTTCCTTTTTGATTTTCATACTTAAGCGGCGCTGCAGGGATTGTCATTTAGCAGATTCTACATCAACACTAACTGAATTCCCAGACAGGTTCTCCGTTCAATATCCGGCGAATTTGATCCGGGAAGCGGTCTGGGTCGAGGGGTTTTCCGAGAAAGCCGTCAAACCCAGATTCCTTTGCCTTCTTCATTTGTTCCTGGCTTGCTTCGGCGGTTACCGCAATGATCGGTACAGACTTAAAGCGTTCAGACGCGCGGATTTTCTTTAAAGCGCCGTATCCATCTTCATACGGCAGGCGGATATCCATCAGGATCAGGTCGAGGCGCGGGAGAGTATCAGCATACTCAACAACTTCATAACCGGATGTTTTCCATTCGCAATGGATTCCCAGATACCCCAACATACGCGCAATCAGCACGAAGTTCGAAACATTATCTTCGACAACCAATACAGCAGCGTCTTTGGGGATGGTGGGCTTTCGAATGGGTTGAGTGTCTGATACAGCTGGGGTTTGGTCTTGGTCAGACATTGGTTCTCCTTGTGATAAAGCGTTCGATTTGCTGTGCAAGCGTATCGATATCGATCGGTTTTTGTATATAACCGTCGCATCCTGCTTCGAGTGACTTTTCCCGATCGCCGCGCATCACATTGGCAGTCACAGCCACAATTGGGATATTGGAATACTTTTCCATTTCCCTGATCTTGGCAGTTAAAGTGTACCCGTCCATGCCAGGCATATTTATATCCATCAAGATCAGATCGATGGTCTCTTTTTCGAGTTTGTGGATTGCCTGGTCTGCGTGCGATGCTTCGACAACCACATACCCCTCCGCATTTAATACCCTGCGAATCAAGTTCCGATTGTCAGGGTTATCTTCAACGTACAGAATGGTTCCTTTGCTAAAATCTGGCATACCTTATTTGCTCTCCACGCAGAATTTTACTTTAATGTATGCCTGTCCGCATGACAGCTACCTTACAACTTACAAATAAATTTAATGTTACGTAGTATAGCATAACAAAAAAACCGAGGTTTTGCGTTCCTCGGCTTAGAGCGGGTGATGGGACTCGAACCCACGATATCTTGCTTGGGAAGCAAGCGTTCTACCACTGAACTACACCCGCGTGACAACGGTTTGGATTATACGTCACGCTGAAAAGTCGTGTCAAGCCCGGCGACAAAATCGCCTCTTCCTGCGCTCGTTACTGCTTGCGTTTCAGGAGCATGTTAGCCAGCCCAAGCAGGGCTTCTCCAGCCTCTCCCTGCGGGTCAGCCTGATCTAAATAATCGAGCGCTTTTTGAGTCTCGCTCTCCGAAACTTGCTCTGCATAAATCTTTCCGCCTTCACGTTCCAGTAATTTTGCAACATCTGCAACTTCGTCTTCTGTAATTGGACCCTGCTTCCAGCGTTTGGCAAATTCTCCATTCTTCTCCAGCCCAAAGAGGACGGGAAGCGAATTTTTTCCTTCAACCAGATCGCTGGCGGCTGATTTACCGGTCAACATTTCGTCTCCCCAGATGCCTAAAATGTCGTCCTGTACTTGGAACGCCAGACCTAAATGATACCCAAACAAACGGTACAACTCGACCTTTTCGTTTTGCGCGTAGCCAAGAAGGGCACCTATCTGTGTACACGCCGAGAGTAGGGCAGAGGTTTTACCGCCGATCATAGGCCAGTAGTCGTCTATCGTAAGATCGGTTCGTTCTTCATAAGACATATCCAAATATTGTCCTTGTGTCAATTCGAGGCAGCAATTACTTAAGATGCCTGCTGCACGGACTACCATTTCTGCTGGGTAGTGTTTTTGGAGGTCGAGAACAGCCTGGTTTGCGATGACGAACAAGGCATCACCAACATTGATTGCCATGGGCGAACCCCATTTGACCCATGCAGTTTTTCTGCCGCGCCGGTACTCTGAATTATCCTGTATATCGTCATGGACAAGGGAGAAATTGTGGACTAGCTCAATGGACGCAGCCACCGAAACTGCGCGTAGCCAATTCATTATAATACCTTGTTGTTTTTCTTCTTTACTACTAGAACTAACAGAAAGCAAGGTTAGCAATGGGCGAATGCGCTTCCCCGTCGCCTGAGGACCTGCGCCTTCACCGCTCCACCCCATGTGATATGTGAGCATTTCATGGAAGTTTTTTGTGCGCGGTGAATCAAGTCTGGCTACCTGCTGTTGTAATTCTGTTTCTATGGCGTCGAGCATTGTCTGTTGTAAATTGGATGCCATTATTTAATTCCTTTTATGGATAACTTTTTTAGCTGTTCTCTTAGCTGGGTGGGGGATTGGTAGTGAATCGTATTAAACCCAAGTCTTTGTGCGGTTGTTATGTTGGGTGCAGAATCATCTATGAAGAGACATTTATTTGCCGGGCGCCCAAATCTTTCGATGGCAATCTCAAAGATGGCGGGGTCAGGTTTTACAACGTTGTACTTGCCTGAAATGACAATGTCATCGAAAAAATCAAGGAAGCCGTATTGCTGTTTTATGATCTCGAATTTCTCGACCGAAAAATTACTTAGCATGAATAACTTCCAACCAGCTTGCTGTAATTCTTTAACAAGCTCAATGGTTCCATCATGTGTTCCAGTTATGCTCTCCTCCCAGTATGTGTCATATGCCTGAATCAACTCGGCATACTGCGGGAATTCTTTTGAGAGTTCGGCAACCCCTTCGCGGAATGGGCGACCTGCATCCTGTTTTGCGTTCCACTCCGGGAAGCGAATCTGCTCGAGAAACCGGTCAACAGTTTTCAGGTCCGGGAGGAGGCGCTTGTATAGCTGGCGGGGGTCCCAGCCAATGAGGACATTCCCCAGGTCAAAAATGATGGCGTTGATATTTTGTGTCATGTTTGCGGCGATATTTTATCCGAAGAAATCAAATCTGGCGGTATAATCGCGCGATTGTAAATTGACTTGGAGAAGAACATTGAGCCGACTGATCAACACCGATTCTGTAGGAAAAGAGCGAACCCGCCTGTCGAAGTCCATTGTGCTTTGTATTCGGGAGCTTGCGAAGCAAAACCAGGTAACCCAAGACGCGAAGGACCAGGCTGCATATATTGCACTTGCGCTGCAGTCCATTTCAGATGGAATAGATGTTTCCGTTGCGGCTTGGGAAAAAAGGGATTATTGGGTGAAGGCTGACAAGTTCCGCATGGAGTGGTTATGGGCGGGGCAGTATGCAACGAAATTGAAAGAAGCCGTATTGTCTGATGATTGGGCGACGATTGCCACCATGCTGCCTTCGATCGCGCAGAAATTCAACAAAGTGGAAATTGCTCCAAAGCACCGCTTGGGTACGCCGTGGACAAATGCCTATAAATTGTTGGCGCTGCATCAAAAACTATAGAAAAAAAATCCCGAAGCAATTGCTTCGGGATTTTTTTGTTTTTCGCCTATAGCTCGGTCAGGTGTACTTTTGTGTTATTCAACAATTCGATCATGTATTCACGGATGTGGGGGTTGAGGTAATGCCGCTCGAGGGTGGAAAGTGGAAGGAAGCGCGCTCCAGCCACAACATTGATGCAGTTTGCGGACCCGCATAAACAAATGAAGGGGGCATCCATTTGCCATTCTGTGGAAGGGTAGAAGAAGAAGAGTTCTTCGCCTTTTTCGATATCTCTGTACGCCACCATTTTCATATTCTCCGTGTCGAGAATGACATTGGGGTCGCAGGAATGGTTTAGCGCTGCAAGTTTTCCGACATGCGTATGCTTATCACGTCCGATCTGTACAGTAAAGCGGTTCGGCTCATTGGTAAGGTTCTCGCTTGGTATGTCGCAAATCACCTCACCTTTTTTGTAGGCTCGTTTTGTTGTCAGGGTTCTAAATTTATTTTCAGTTTTAATTGTAAGTGTTTCCATTGTCGTAGTAGACATGATCTATATCTCCTTTGTAATTTGTACCTATATAAATTATTTGTAATTAGTATAGTCACAATAAATTTAAATACAAGTATTCGAAATATACTATGATGATATTTTAAGGTTGCATAAATTACATGTTGTTTTTTGCCGTTTAAATTTGTAGAATAAATATACATATGTGTCCATCATGAATCTATCGCGTCGGAGGTGAAACTATGGCGTCCAACAAAGATGAATTGAAAACCCAAAAGGTTATTCCTCCCCTTGAGACGGAAACCCGTTTTGCGGTTGTGATGTATGGCGGTGTATCGCTTGCGATCTATATTTATGGAGTAACAAAAGAGCTTTACAGCATGGTTAAAGCTACGGCACGACTCCGGGAGGGAATGGAAAATGGACCGGAGACATATTTGATAAATGAAAGCGAATTATCAGGGACGGAAAAGATATATAGAAACATCGGGGAAAAGCTTGGTACAAAATTTGTTGTGGACATCCTCTCAGGGACGTCTGCGGGGGGAATCAATGCAATATACCTTGCAAAAGCATTGGTGAATGGCGAATCCGTTGAACTACTGAAGGATATTTGGCTGGAACAGGGCGATATTGGCAGATTGATCAATGACAGAACTTCAGCGGTTGATGGAATTAAATTGGAGGACCCGCCAGCATCACTGTTGAATAGTCAACGGATGTACTACTACCTTCTCAAGGCTTTACATGAAATGGATCAAGGTGACAAGATTGAATCGCCAGACAATCTTTCCCCCTTTGTTGACGAGTTGGATCTCAATATAACCGCCACCGATATCAAGGGACTTACAGTTGACCTGCCTGTTTTCAACGCACATGTGCAGGAATATAAATATCGGAATGTGTTCCGTTTTCATTATTCAACAAACGATGCGGCAGGACGGGAATTCGAGACAAGTAAAAAGGGCGGAGAAAAAGATTATTTTAGCAACGACTTTATATCTGACAACAATCCGTTTTTAGCCTATGCAGCGCGTTGTACATCCTCCTTTCCTTTTGCGTTTGAGCCCATGCGATTAAGTGACATCAAGGACGTCCTGAGGACGAGGGATTTCGAACGTTTTTATAAATATGCTCCTGAAACCTGGTCTGATTTTTATTATGATTACACAAAGTCCGGGGATGAATTTCCGAAACGTTCCTTTGGAGACGGCGGATACATAGACAACAAACCGTTTAGTTACGCAACTGAAGTTTTATTGCGCCGTAGAGCGGACCATCCCATTGACCGCAAGTTGATCTATATTGACCCTTCGCCTGAACACCCCCAGATCGATTTCGAACATTCGGAAAAGCCGGACGCGATTCAAAATGTCATGGCGGCGCTCATGTCTATTCCGCGGTATGAGCCGATCCGCGAAGACCTGGAAAAGGTCATCGAACGGAACAGGTTGATTCATCGGGTAAATGAGACCATCAGCAACGTTGATTTTGTGCCTGGTTCGAAAAAGGAAGTAAAGGATTGGCAGAAGGACCCGAAAAAGTGGGCAAATAAGTATTTTGACAAGGAGCTGATCGACTGGTTCGGTATCAGTTACGCAACCTATCATCAGCTTAGGGTTATGGATGTGATCGAAAACCTGAAAGCCGCATTTTTACGTGTATTCAACTGGGAAGAAACAGGGGTTGAAGCGGACGACTTATACTCCCTGCTTTTGGGATGGCGCCACGCCTACTATTCCATAGACCCGAAACAGTCCGAAACGCATTGGTCTGAAAACGACATCCTATTCAGGTTGGATACAACCTGGCGGATGCGCCGAATCTCGTTTTTGCACAATATCATCAACCAGATTCTGAAAGCCGTCTATTTGGTCGATGATGGCACAAAACTTGATGAGAAGAAAAAAACGTTTGAAAGAGCAGATCAAATTCTCAAGGCGGGTGGAATTCAAAGTGGGCTTTCAGGATTTAAAGATAAAGAGGCACTCAAGAATGAATTGTCAAAGATCAAACGGGAATTGAACGATGCCTATGGATATCTGCGCGCAAGGGGGCGAAAAGTACGTTCCAAGAGATTGATGGATGAGAAGCAAACAGATGCACATTTGAATGATTTTGTGAACGAATTGGCAAAGTTAAAAGCCATACTGGGCGCGAAAGCGGGCAACAATGGCACTAAACGATTGAATCTCCTGGCGAAGGAAGCGCGCGAGAATATGCGTACAAAAGCGGAACCGTCACCATCTCTGGTTGCGGTGTTTGAGCAGGTCGAGAATGCGACCAGTTCGCTGGCGGAGCATCTGCCAAACCCGAAGAGGAAAGGCTATGTTTGCCAGACGCTTTCTTTCGCGAGCCACAAGATCAAGACAGCGCTTGGCGTGAAGCCAAAAACATCCAATGTCAAAGACAGGCGAACGCCCATCCAAAAATGTTTATGGCATTACCTTGATACATTCGAATATTATGACATGCTGATCTTCCCGATCTATTACGGTACGGATGTGGGTGAGAGCGATGAGGTCGAGATCATCCGCGTCAGTCCGGAGGATGCGACCAGTCTTGTTAATGAGACCGGGGCAAAAGGGAAAAAGAAGCTCGCAGGGACGACGCTTGCAAATTTTGGCGCTTTCTTTGCAAAAGAGTGGCGCGAGAACGACATGTTGTGGGGGCGTCTCGATGGAGCAGAATGTATCCTCAAGGCAATGCTTCCTGAGGGGACCGAGCGGGACGGGTTCATCCATGACTTACAGGTTGCGATCCTTCAGGAAGACATGGTCGCTCAAGATGAAGCCGCCATATACAATGCTAAAAATAAAACAGAAAGAGCAGAGAGGGAGAAAGAACTTTTAGGAAAATATTCAGCCCGGTACGGTTTGAAGGAAGGTGAAAAGAAAAATTTATTAAGTGCCTTGACCAGATTATCTGAACCGGAAGCCCTGCACAAACATTTCAAGGATAATTATGAAATTGATCGAAGTTTCCCGCCGAAGGAAACATTGGATGCCGGGTCGCGTGCTTTGAGAGTCGTTGGAAATTTGCTAAATGGGCTGTCAAGTACGCATAAGAACTTTTCCACCCCCGCAAAATGGCTGACTTCTGCCGGAAGCATTTTCGCTGGAATCACTTCCGCGATTTTGCCCAACTCAATAGGGAATTATCTGGTTGCCGGCTATTGGGTTTGGTTGGTATATGTGTTCGAGATGTTAATGATCGGCACAGGCTTGCTTGTCAACTCGGACGGTATGCTGCAATTGGGTGTAACCTTATTCGCCGCCACCTTCATCACTCATTTGTTCATAAACTTTACGAATAATCTACTCGCCAAAAAACCAGGCTGGACGCGCTTTCCGATCCTGCTTCTCGCAGGGATACTTGGCTTTGGCTTGTTGGTGTTTATCCTATTCCTGTTGTATGTCGGCTTGCTGGATGTCGGTTTGTTGTCGCTACCATCTGGTCCCATTGGCGACTGGCTCGAAAAGATCATTCTTACCAACACAATCAATTAGAACATGGATGTTTGTACGTCAGCCCGCCTGCCGTTGAGCAGGATGTAAGGCGCGGCTCTTTCTGCGATGACGCCGAGTCTTTTCAACGTGGAGAGATCCCGCAGCTGACGGATTTTTCGCGCGGATAGAATCGCTTCGGCGCCTTTGTGTCCGATGCCGGGGACGCGCATCAACTCACGACGGTCGGCTCGGTTGATCTCGACCGGAGATTGAGTCAGGTTTATTTGAGCCCACGCAACTTTCGGGTCCGTGTGAAGCGGAAGGTTTTCATCCGAAGTGAAGGGCAGGTCTTCGAGTTCGAATCCGTAGTCCCGTAAAAGGAACGAGGCTTGATAAAGTCTATGCTCGCGCATGGGGTCAACGGCGGCTTTATTTTCGAGCGGTGTGTCGACGATGGGGTGGAAGGCGGAAAAATAAGCGCGTTTGAGGCGGACATTTTTCATCAGCCATTGCGTGGTGCCAAGCAATTCGAGGTCGCTTTCATCGGAGCCGCCGGCGACAAACTGCGTAACTGTGGATGGATACCTTCCGTTCCAGAACTTGTAAGCCGGGACGTTGCGTCGAATCTCTTCAACCCAGCGCAGCGGACGGAGCAGTTCTTCCATGAATATTTTATGGGGCGCAAGCCTGGCGAGCCGTTCGGTGTTAGGCGCTTCAAGATTGACCGAGACACGGTCGGCTAATTGCATGGCGCGATATACCTGCTCTTTTTCAGAACCGGGCATGATCTTGAGATGCAGATAGCCTTTGAAGCGGTGCGTTTTGCGCAGGATCTCGGCGGTGGCGAGCAATTTGTCCATCGTGCGGATTCCGCCGGCGGCGATGCCGGAACTGAGGAATACACCTTCGGCAAAACCGCTGGTATTCAATTTGCTGAAAAGCCCTGCAAATTCATCGGGCTTGAATGTGGCACGGCGAAAATCCCGACCAGCGCGAAATGGGCAATAAAAGCAGTCCCGTTCACAGGCGGAGGAGAGCAGGGTTTTTAGTAATTTGATCTGTTTGCCGTTGGGGAGTTGGGCGGGGTGGACGAACGCCTGATCCTGTTCTTTCGGGGTAAAACATTCGGGGCGCGTGGGACTTTCCCTTTTTTCCGCGTCGGGTTCAAAGGACATTTGAGACGAGAGAAACTTCAGGCGTGCTAATGAGTCCACGCCTAGATTATAGAACAAATATTCTATTTTATCAAGACGATCTCTCATTAATTCATGGTCTTCTCAAAATCTGAAACTCAGAGATTCTTATCCGCTAATCTCCGCAAATTCACGCGGATTTTTTGTTTTTTTTCGCGAAGCTTAGCGAAGATTGGCGGACTCATTTTAACTTTGAGAAAGCCTTGCTCAGAAATTGTGGGCTTAAGTGATATCTATTTTCGTTCTGCGGGAAGCGTCACAATGAAAGTCGTGCCGTGGCCAAGTGTGCTTTCTACGGTAATCTCGCCGCCATGCTGTTGGGCGATCCATTGCGCGATAGCGAGACCCAGCCCCACGCCCGATGGGGAAGGGGAGCCGTCCGATTCGCGGACGCGGGATTTATCGACGCGGTAGAAGCGGTCGAAGATGTAGGGCAGGTTTTCCTTCGAGATGCCGGGTCCGCTGTCTGAAACGCGCACCCAGGCTTGGGTCCCGTTCGAGGCGAAGCCCGTCTCGATCTGTACCTTGCGTTCGGAGTCCCCTCCATTTTTTGCGGTGTATTTGATCGCGTTCTCGATGAGATTGCTCAACATACGGGTAAGGTGTTGACGGTCGCCGGAGATAAGGACATCGGGGAATTCTCCCGCCTCCAACCTGACCTGGTGCTTTGCTGCCAACCCGGAGAGGCGTTCGATCACCTCGAGAGTGAGTTCGCTTAGGTCCAGCGCTTCCTCTCTCAGCACAGATTGATCTGAATCCATGCGCGCCAGGAGAAGCAGGTCGTTGACAAGGTGGGTCATGAAGTCATTTTCAGACTGGATGACCTTGAGCGTTTTTTCGTACTCCGCCTGTTTCAGCTTGGATGAAAGCGCGTATCCCAACTCCAGGTTGATGATCGTGAGCGGAGTACGCAGTTCGTGGCTGGCGTCGGCGGTGAACTGACGCTGGCGCGTGAAGGCGGCATCGAGACGTGAAAGCATGCCGTTGAATGTTTTTGCCAACTGCCCGATCTCGTCTTCCTGGTTGAGGTTCAGCCGTAAACTCAGGTCTGAGCCGCTGATACGCTGCACAGTCTGGGTAATGTCGCGCACCGGGCGCATGGCGCGGTCTGCGAGCCAAAAGCCGCCGAGCAGTGCGACGGTCAATGTGATGAGACTCCCGATCAACAGGGTCAACGTCAATCGCTGCAACTGTCCGCGCGGGTCGAGCGGAGTGCCGATCAAAAAATACCCTGCGGCTGCATCCGTCCCTTCGATGGGCACGATCCGAAAAGCATAAGGGACGTTTTTATCGTTCTGTGAAACTCCGCCGTTGATCACGCCGTGATTATGTTCAGGTTCGTTGAAAACGATATTGGAAATGTCATTCAGCTCGGTGGGTCCCCAAATGCGGACGTTATGCCCGTCGGCGCCGAGGAAGATGAGAACTTCATTCTCAGCCAGAACGTTTTGGTCGTTTTCGCTAAAGAGCTTCTGAAGCGCTTCCGGAGAAATATTACCGACCTGGCGATTAATGGACTCGAGTCCTTCCAGTTCGTTTTCCAGCCGCGTCACCGCTTCAAGACGCAGTTCATGCAGTTGACTGGCGTAGATGAACGCACTGAACGCCAGAAGTATCACGATGAGAATGAAGGAAAACCAGAGCACCAGCCGGAACCGAATGCTTGCAAAGAACGCTCTCATGACTTCTCCCGTTTGATGCGATACCCCGAGCCGCGGATGGTTTCGATCAGTTTGACCTCGAAGGGATCGTCCACTTTGCGGCGCAGGCGGCGGATGTACACGTCCACCACGTTCGACGCGACATTGGCGTCGTAACTCCAAAGACTGTTCTCCGCCATTTGGCGCGTGATGAGACGATTGGGGTGCCGCATAAGAAACTCCAATAAAGAAAACTCTCGAGAAGTCAATTCGATGCTCTGCCCGTCACGTTCCACTGTATGGGCGGCGGGGTCCAGCGTAAGATCGGCGATCTTTAGAACGGAATTCTTATCTGTAGATTCGCGCCGTAACAAGGCGCGGAGACGGGCGCGCAATTCTTCCATTTCGAAGGGTTTGACGAGGTAATCATCCGCGCCGCTGTCCAAACCGGCGACGCGGTCTGAGAGGGCGTCACGGGCGGTGAGCATCAGGATCGGCGTGGTAACTCCGTTGTCACGCAGGTCGCTGCAGACTTGGATGCCGTCCTTTTTGGGAAGCATCACATCCAGAATGATCAGGTCGTATTGGGTGACCGTTGCGAGGTCTTCGCCTTCCATCCCATCAAAAGCGGCGTCGACTGCGTAGCCGTCGCGTACCAAATTGCGCTGTAGTGATTCGTTCAGGCGCTGGTTGTCTTCGACAAGTAGTAATCTCACTCTTATGAAATCTCCGCAAAAATTGTAGCACGACCCGGCGGCGAATGGGCAAAATGCCTCTTTCGGGTCTGTCATCCAACTGTCATTTTGGCTCGCTATACTTTTAGGCATCAACACCGAAAGAAAGCGAGGACAACATGCACAAATCCATTCCCGCAATTCTGGCAGCCTTTGCCATGACCTTTATTACCGGAGCCATCGTCCTGATGGTTGGCGGAAACGCGCTGCTAAACAGCAACGGCATCAAAGTATCGGATGTGCCTGCCAACTCACAAACGACACAGGTCGATCAAACCGCACAGCAGATACAGGACCTGCAAAATCAGGTCGCGGAATACCAGGCACGCGAAACACAGTATCAAGCCCAACTCAACGATGCGGCGAACCGTCTCAGCACTGCGAATTCGCAGTTGCAGCAATATCAAATGCTGCTGGCGGCGCTGCAGAACCGGGGCATCATCACCATCGATGACGGACGAATCTTTATTAATCGGTAAGTGAAACAAAGGAACTCATTATGAAATTTTTCAAAACCATCCTTCGCATCTGGCTTGCATTTGTAAGCGCCATCGGGTTTGTCGCCGGCTGGATCTTTCTGGCGCATTCCCCAAAACCGGCGCCATACGTTGCAGACGCCGCAACCGCGTCAGGCGTTGCTGACCTTCCGCCGGTGCCGTCGCTGGATAGTTTAATCACCAGTAACAGCGCACCGTCGAATACCAACTTCACGATCTCGCGTCCCTCACGCGTATTCGCATCGTCACCCCGCCTCCGCACCGGCGGTTCATAGAAAAATCATAGAAAAATGGAAACATATAAATTCCGCGCCATGAATTCCGACATTACTTTCGCCGCGGTTGGCGAAGGCGCTGAAGTTGGGTTCAAAGCAGCTCAGTACTACATGCAGTTTGCCGAACAGCGCTTTAGTCGTTTCATCGAAGACAGCGAACTCAGCCGGATGAACCGCTCGGCGGGGAAGTGGTTCAAAGTATCGCCTGAAATGATGAGCCTGCTGCAAACTGCGCTTGAATGCCATGAGCAAACGGAAGGGATGTTCGACCCCGCCATTTTGCCGGACTTAAGACACGCGGGCTACACCAGCAGTTTTGACGTGATCCGCCTCGGCGCGGACCCGGAGCCTGTGCGCTCCTCCCAGAGCAGGTCAAAGCCTTTTAGCTCGATCCAACTCAACGTCGAAGAAGGAAGCGTTCTGCTTCCCGTGGAAATGCAAATTGACCTGGGCGGCATCGCCAAAGGATGGATCGCCGAACAGACGGCACGCGTTTTAGCGGATTACTCTCCCGTGTGCGCCGTCAATGCCGGCGGCGATATGTTCCTGATCGGGCATCCGCTTGGCGGCTGGGAAGTGCAAATGGAAGACCCGCGTGACCCGTCGCAGGACCTGATGACGCTGATCGTGGAAGACGGCGCGGTTGTGACCTCTTCCATCGCCAAGCGGGTTTGGAAGCAGGGCGATAAACAACGGCACCATCTGATCGACCCGCGCAGCGGCGAACCGGCGGAAACACCCTGGCTGAGCGTGACCTGTTTTGCAGAAACCGCCGCCAAAGCCGAGACGTTTGCAAAATCCGTTCTGATCGGCGGACCGGATTATGCCGAAAGAATGTTGCTGAAATTTCCCGAATTGAATTTCCTTGCTGTCAATCAGGAAGGACAGATCTGGAGTTCCATCCACAAGAAGGAGTTGGTACGTGACTACTAATACTGCATTGAAAAAACCCTTCATTCAAACCGCCATAAACGGGATCCTGACGCTGGGAATGATCGTCGTTGGCATCATCACGGTGACCTTCGGTTTGTATGTGCTGAGGACCAGCCCTGGAACTTCATTGATGGAACAGGCGCGCGCCCTGCTCTCGCTCGACAGCACGCAGACGTGGTGGTACATCACCCGCGCCTCCGGCTTGATGGGGTATCTCTTGATCTGGTTCTCGATGATCTGGGGTTTTGCCGTCGGCAGCAAGGTCTTCGACCCGATGCTCGAGCGCATGTTCAGTTACGACTTTCATGAACATCTCTCGTGGCTTGGGCTGGCATTCGTGGGCTTGCATGTGGTTGTGCTTCTCTTCGATAAGTTTCAACCGTTCACCATCTGGCAGGTGTTATTCCCGTTCGTGGCGCCATACCGCCCGTTCTGGACCGGCGTCGGCATTATGAGCTTCTATATGTTCCTGCTGGTGACGGCGACTTTCTATCTCCGCGCGAAGCTTTCGAAGCAGACCTTTCGCAAGGTGCATTACCTGAGCATTCCCGCTTATCTCGGCGCCACCCTGCACGGACTGTTCACCGGAACCGATTCTCCGCTCTTTGCAGTTGACATGGTCTATCTGATCACGTTTTTGGTCACTGTTTTCCTCTTCGGGTATTGGGCGGTTACACTCTACCAACGCAAAGTAGAGGAAAGGGAAAAAGCGCTTGCAGCAGCCGTCAAACGCCATAAGGAACGATACCGCGGCAGCCACCAAAGATCAATCACCAGAGCGCGATAATTACAGGCGCGCGTTAAAAATACCCATCCGAAAAATCTCGGATGGGTATTTTTTTATTGAGTAAGGTTATAAACTTTCAAGGTAACTTTGTACGTTCTTGATATTTGGGTGTTCAGGAGGCAGACTTTTTTGGAATATTCTCAGAGCGCGTTCCAAATATTCTTTCGCCTTTATCGTTTCGCCTTCATCGCGTGCCATAACGCCAAGCCACCAAACACGAATGGCGACATTGGGATGGTCGGGACCGAAGACGGCTTCGTCGATCTTCAAGGCGCGTTCGAAGGCGGCTTTCGCCCCGGCATGATCCCCCAAGGCTTGCAGCACCGAGCCCAGATTGTTGACACGGATGGCGACCTTGGGATGGTCGGGACCGAAGGCGGCTTCGTCGATCTTCAAGGCGCGTTCGTAGGCGGCTTTCGCCCCGATGTAATCCGCCAGATATTTGACGTGGTAGCCAATTTCATTCCAAAGTGTTCCGGCAGGTTCCAGTTCTGCTGTTTCTGCATATTCAGCGGCAGAACGAACGTGGAACAGGATGGGAGTAAAAAGAGAATAATTTCCTTTTTGGTCGGCATCTCGATTGGTTTGGCTTGCCAAAATTGCCAAGTTTTCACTAAAAGATGTGAGGTTTTTGAATTCTTCATCAAACCCACGGGCGTATTCCGCCAGCAGTGGGTGAATGGAAATTCCTTCTTTCAATAAGCCCAAGCCGGAAAGCTCGCTCAAGCAATCGTCGCAGGCGTCGGCATTTTCTCCGAGGGCGGCGTCCAATATCTCCTGCGGAATGGGGGTGTTGGGCGCGCAATATCCAAGCGTGATGAACAGCCTTTGCGCGGTTTCACCCTTCACCAACTCCCAGGATTGCGCAAAGGTCTGCGCCAGGCTCAGGTCGTGCCCGGTCAGGCTTTTTTGCTCCACCTTCCAATTCTGCATCGAGCGGTGTTCCAGCGCCTTTTGCGTCTGCGCAAGGTACGCGTCTATTTTCAAACGCGGCTGTTTTTCGAGGTAACGTCCCGCCAATTCGAGCGCCAGCGGAAGATGCCCCAAATGCTCCGCAAGGCGTTCAGGGTCAGATTCATCTTCGCGTTCGGGCGGGATGTACTTCCTCAAGAACTCGACGCTCTCCTGCGGGCTGAACTCATCAAGGGGCAGGTGGTTCAGTCCCAACCCGGTTGCCCAATTCGTGTGCCGGGAGGTGATCAACAGTTTGAGGTTTGAGTGCTGCAAAGCGCCCAACACGACATTTGCGGCGTCATAGTCTTCAAAGTTATCGAGGATCAGGAGTCGCGGTCCGTTCGTTACCCATTCGTATTTCGTCGCCTCTACCTGTTCCGGCTGGGTCGGCGGGAAGTTCGGCAGGGTCATCTTCATGCCGCATAACGCGATCTGTGATTCGAGAGTCTGCACCTCGCGCATGTCCAGCCAGTGAACGCCCTTGAATTGATAACCGAAACGATAGGCAAACTCCACCGCGAGCTGCGTTTTGCCAAGTCCGCCCATGCCGGTGATGGTCTGGTTGATGACGGCTCCGGCTTGTTCCCCGTTCAAAAGAGCCTGAGACAGCTTTTCAATATCCGCCACGCGACCAGTGAAAAGTCGATTGCGCGGAAACGGCAAATACGAGCCGGGAGGCAGGTCGCCGGGTTTGGTATCGATGACGGGTTTTTGAAGAAGGTTTTGTAAGATTTCAGGACTTAAATCAAAATTCAGCGAAACTTGATTATTATCCCCCCGCACAAGGATGGATTGGTTCATGTCCCTGCCGATGGAAATATCTCCCGCCGTGATGGCAGCACGTACAATCTCCAAGTCATTTGGCTGAGGATTTCCATTGGAAAGGCGGTCAAGCGCCTCTGAAATTTCCCTGCTGATTGGCATTGGTTTTGTCCCTGAACAAGATGTTTTCAGTATAGGAGCAATACCGTTAATTTGCAAGAAGAAATAGAACTAAAGATATTTCACCAAAACCCAGTATATCCCCGCGGATAGTGATGCTGTGGCAGGGATGGTCAATATCCATGCGGTGATAATGTCCTTGGCGATGCCCCAGCGGACTTTGTTTGCGCGTTCCGCTGTGCCGACGCCCATGATGGCGGTGTTGATGACCTGTGTCGCGCTGACCGGTCCGCCGACGATGGAGGCTCCGATCACGACCAGGGCAGATGCAACCTGCGTAGTGAACCCGTCCACGGGGCGGATCTTATAGAAGGAATTCGCCGGTCTGCGAATGAGCGTCCATCCGCCCACGGCGGTCCCCAACGTGAGAGCGCCGGCACAGGCAGCCATCACCCAAAGCGGAACCGCAAAACTGCCGATGTATCCGCCTGCCACGAGGGCGAGCGTGATGACGCCCATTGTCTTCTGTCCATCGTTGCTGCCGTGGCTGAGTCCCAGCGCGAGGGCGGTGAGGAGCTGGCTGCGCTTGAAAAAGTCATTGATGCGCGGCGACGCATCGCGGAACATTGTCAATACAATTTTGAGCAGGAGCAGTCCAAACAGGAACCCGATGATGGGGGAGGCGAAGAGGGAGATCAGGATTTTCAACAAGCCGTCCATTTGGATGGCTCCGGCTCCGGCGCGTGCCGAAACGGCTCCAACGATCCCGCCGACGAGGGCATGCGACGAACTGCTGGGGATGTTCAATCCCCACGTGAACAGATTCCAGATGACCGCGCCAAGCAGCGCCACCAACACGACCTCGATGCTGATCGAATTTGGGTCGGCGATTCCACGCCCGATGGTGTTGGCGACCGCGACCCCAAAGATGAACGGTCCCGAGAACTCGGCGAGCACGGTCACGGTCAGCGCCACACGCGCCGAATACGCGCGCGACGAGATCATGGTGGCGACGACATTCCGGGAATCGTGCAGACCGTTCAGGAATCCGAACAGGAGGGCGAGGCTGATGGTCACAATGATGATATTGGGCATTTCTTATCCTTCGTGAGGTTTGCAATTTTACACCACTGAGTCAATGATGTTTCTCTGGGGTGGGGGAGAGAAGCGCAGGGATGAAGGATGAAGGCGGAAGGATGAATTCTTTGGCGTTGTTCCGCCTTCTGTAGAATCGTTTTGTGCATCCGCAACAATTTGTGTAAATCGTCGTGTGGGGGAGCGGGGTGGAATTTAAATTCGTTCGTTTAGGTTAAATTCCTCTTATGCTTTCGATAAGTATTATTACCGAAAGCATTGACAAGAGAGGGTAAATTCGTATAATGGAAGCATGACAGAAACCACTGCGGTAAATTCTCCAACTATCTCCGATATTTTCAACAAGTATTTGCGCATGATTGAAGGTGCTCGTAGCCGTTCCACAGCGCTTGCGTATAAGAAGTCGCTTCTTATTTTCAAAGATTTTCTTGCAGAAGAAATGTCTTTGGATTTCAACACCACCCCCATTGAGACCCTCTCAGAAAATCTTTTCGCAAAATTTATCGAGTACCTGCATGGCTACGCCCCTAAAACAGAGCAACTATATTTGCAAGCTGTAAAAGGTTTTTATCTATATGTTGATTCGGAGAAGTTAGTACAACTCAGTCAATCTCGCCTGACAATACTTATACGGCAGCGTTCGCGCAAACCTGGAAAACGCCTTCCGCAAACTGAAGACCGCCATTTTGAAACCTTACTAAAAAATATTCAAGATGTCCAAAGTTTACTAGTACAAACACCTCCAAATGAAAAAGAAGCAATAAATGTTAAACTACGCGCATACCGTGATCGAGCATTCCTGATTACATTAGCTGATACGGGATTTCGTGTACATGAAGCCTGCAACCTTCGTCGAGGCGATATTGATTGGAATGAGGGACGCGCTATCATCATTGGTAAAGGTGATAAAGAAGCTGTTGTTAGGTTTACAACGCGTTCAATGCGTGCTATCAAAGAATATCTGGCACAACGAGCTGAATTGGATGGAAGTACAGGCAGACAATTGAGTTCCCTCCCCCTCTTTGCAAGGCACGATAAAGGCACAGGCAAACGCGTTGTCCCTATTACAACGACAACTGGGCGTAACATTGTCAAGGAGCGTGTAGAACAATTTCTAGGCAAAGAAATGGTTGGAAAAATTACGCCGCATTCCTTCCGTCATTATTTTGTCACTGCTACCTTGCGCGGCACAGGCAATCTGGCAATTGCAAAAAAGCTGGCGCGTCACGAAAATATTGCAGTGACAGAAAGATACACTCACTTATCTGATGAAGAACTGGATAAAGCCTATCACGATGTTTTTGAAGAAGACTCAAAATGGAGGCAAGAATGAGAGAAATGTTGACTAAATGGCATATAAAGCAAAAAAGCCGTTGACGTAAATCAACGGCTTTTTTTTTCTTACCCATAAAACTCTTTATTGATTGCGATCGCATCGCGCAAATCAACGACTTCCCCCGCAACGAGAGCACGCGTCGATTTCAAATGGATGGCTTCTCCGTGGTGGCTTTTGCCGGAATACTCACCGGTCAAACCGAGTTGATTGATCAACTCGCCGCCTTTTGCCTTGTACGCTTCGGGAACTTCATCTTCAGGGTAGATCGCGTGGAACGGACATTCAGGCACGCACGCGCCGCAGTCAATGCAGGAACCCGCGTCGATGTAATATGTGGGCCATTCCTCCACAGGCGTGCCGGCATTGATCGACTCCACCGGGCAGACGTCCGAACAACCGTTATCGCGCAGGCATAAACTCGTGATGATATGTGTCATTGGATACTCCTTTGAGTTGGTATACAAAGAAGTCGAACCTGACTTGAAAAAGTTATTCCCTGTAAATGAGAGTTGGATTAAGGAAGGATGCTCTCGCTTCGTTCCTCGACATAAGCCTGATACGCTAAAGAGAGAGTTTTTGCCCACGCCCCCACCCTCCCCTGCCCCACCGGCTGGACGTCGATTCTTACAATGGGAACCACGCCGCGCGAACTGGACGTGAGAAAAGCTTCATCGAAACTTTCGTTCAACTTCGGCGAACGATATTCAATGGACATCCCCTCCCCTTTTGCAAGTCTCAGCACGATTCGCCGCGTAACGCCAAGCAGGATTCCTTTTTGGGCGGTTATCAAGGTGTTGTTTTTTATGGCATAAAAATTGGAGGTCATCCCCTCAAGGACTCTTCCGTTTTTCATGAGGAGTATCTCGTAAATATCGCCTTTGACCAATTTGCGTTGGGCTGCGCTCTGCGAAATAAAATCCGTCCCTTTGATGCGCGGGTCATGTCTCGCCATTTCTGCGCTGACGACGTGTACGCCTTTCTCGTAAATTTCCTTTGGCGGTGCAATGAAAGGTTGAATACCGGCATAAACCTCGCCTTTGTCTTTGGTCAGCACAAGCCGGATGCGGGATTCGTGCGGCAGGTTCGTGCCTGCCAGCTTCGCCAGGTGCTGGCGCAACGTCTGCTCGGTGACTGATGGATGCAAGCGTAATTCTCTCGCCGGTTCGTACAGTCGATTCAGGTGGGCGTTTAAACCGAGAACCTTGGTCCCCTGCGCGAGGGTGCTGAAGGTCGTGTAAAAACCGTCTGAAACCCGACCCGTTAACTCGTCGAGTGATGAGGCGCTGAGATCGAGCGGGATGATTCTTTGCGGCGTGAGTCGATATCCATGTATGGTCATGGTCGGATATTATACGTCTGTCACCTTACAAATCCGCAAAGTGGATAAAATCGATGCGGTTGGAACGTGAAATATAATTTCATTTCAATGAGCACAGACCCGTCGAAAGTTACCAAAGCCTCAGAACTCACTGCCGCCAGTTTGCGGACGGTGATGAAGACCATCTCCGTTCAGCAGCTTTCGCGGTTGACCCTGCCGGAGATCGAAGCGGTGGTGCAGATGGTTTCGAAGATCATGCCTGCCGGCAACGTGCCGGGGATGATCCTGAGCGGACTGGCGCGCCTGCCCGGGCGGCGCATCCCTGTTCAAAAATTACAGCAGGATGTGACGGCTCTTTTCAGCGGCGTGGAACAAATATTGGATAGCGCTGTGTATGGCGCTTTCTTTGCGGGTCCTGCGGCGGTGCTTTGGGGGTATCAAAATCTTTTACGCTTGGCGGGCAAAGACCCTGAGTCCGCTTTCCCCGAAGGGACATGGCAGTTCTACGTGGATTACGCCTTGCGTGAAGACACTGCACGTCATACCAACGAGACTCACGGTTTCGATACACTGCTGGCTCAGCATAATATTCGGCTCACCCAAGTGGATAGACTGACCGCCCTATTCATGGCGTCGGTGACCTGTTTGCATCAATACAAGGCGCTGCTTGAAAACGAATGGCGGGAACGGGTTGCGATCTCCAAATTGGAAAAGACGCTGCAGGATGCCGGCATGGAAACTCAACGCGCCAAACGCATCATGCGCGAATGGGAACAGAAACGTCCCTATCGGCGCGAAGAAGATGGCGCGCAATACGATTACCCCACATACCGCCGTTTGAGGTTCGATGAGTTCATGCGCAGCAAGACCGAAACGCTGCCAGAATTGGTATATGCCGCCTGGGACGCCGGCTTCAAGAATGCGATGGAACAGGAGTTGAGCGCGTATCAGCGGCAAATGTCCATCATCGCGTATCTCGAACCGGGATCGTACGGCGAGACGCGTGTGCCGTTCAATCTGTCAGACGCCAAGATTGGCATCATCCACAACGATAGCTATTACCTGCTTCCAGTCTGTGATGAGGCGGGAAACCCGCTTGATGTGATCACAGCACGTGAGCAGATCGCGTCACTGTTGAATTCGCCTTTTTCCTCTCCTTCTCAAATTTCCTCGCTGGCAAAGATACAGCGTTCGGCGCTGGCGGGATTGCGCTCCAAGCTCAACCCGGTGTTGGTCAATGATCTGGATAATTTGAAATTCGCCCCGATCCTGATCTCAACCGAAGTCCGCTCACGCGCTTTGCCGCTTTCAGAATTGCGCCAGACCGAACGCGGGGTCGGCTCACACGCCCTGACCATTTTCGATACCGGTGAGACCCTTGTTTTCGACCAGTCACACATATTTTTCGACGGCGCCTGGGGCACTGCCCTATCTGAGATCATGACCAGTGACGCGCTTTCATGGGCGCGGTATTTGAGCATGTTACCCTCCCCCACTCCGGCAGGGATGCGCGTCTACACGTCATTGACGCTTCAACTTTCGCCCGCAGATCTGGACCTGGTCAAGCAGGCTCCGCACGTCACTTTGGAAGCGGGCGCGGAGAATGACAAGTTGAATCTGAAAGCTTGCATGTCCCTGCGCAAGGACTTCAAACAGCGCAATGAGCGCATCGAACTGACTGTCAATGACTTGCTGGTTTTGTATCGCGCGATCCACGCAGCGACATATATTCCTTCACAGGGCGTAATAAACGAAATTCACAAACTCGCCTCCAGCAAGCCGGATGTAGCTGCGTCGCTAAGACAGTTGGTCGAGGAAAGCAGCCGTACCAATCCATCCATTTTGATTCCCATGGACGCCAGCCTGAAAACTCCGCGCGACCGGGTGTACCCCATGTGTGTGGAAGTTCCGTTGGCAGATCTAAATCTGCTTGCCATGCATGCGCAAACATTGAACACGCTGGATGCCTATGAAGGTACTGCCGCCAATGATCGCGCTGTGATCTTTGCGAGTTTCAATAAAATGCAGAAAACATATCTCTCCACGCTTGCCGGGTTTGGGACGTATCTTTCCCGCGCAAAGGAAATGGCGACGCAGGGCGAAAGCACAGCCGCCGGGGCGATAAAATTGCTGGCGCATCTGCCTCTTCCCGTTCAGCGTCTTTTGGATAAAATACCCGAACGTTTTGAAGTCCTTAACAACATCATCAAAGGTCGCGAAGTGATATCGAATGTGGGTGCAGTAGTCCCTTCGAGTACGCTTACCCGCTTCATGACCGCGAAAGATGACAATAACCAGAAACAACTCGCCTGGGGTATTATCACAGATGCAAAATCGAACCTGCGCATCCACCTGCGTGACTTCCGTCCGCACGTCGCAGTTTTGCAAACCATAGGTCGCAAAGACCTTGCGAATCTCATCACCCAGGATTATCTCGATTCTTATGTGGAAGGTTTTAACCGTTACATCCGCGACCTTTCCCGCATCACAACTGCCAGCCGGGTAACCATGACCAAGCCCATGAAAAACAAAGGAACACGCAAATAATGAAAGATCCGTTGATCGGAATGCAGCTTGCCAACTTCAAGGTCGAACGTCTGCTTGGGCAGGGCGGCATGGCTATGGTCTACTACGGGCAGGATGTAAAACTGCACCGTCCGGTTGCCATCAAGGTACTGGACAAGCGTTACAAGAATCATCCCGCCTATGCCAGCCGGTTCGTCAACGAAGCGCGGATGATGGCAAACTGGCATCACGAGAATATCATCCAGATCTATTACGCCGACGATGCACAGGGATTCCCATACTACGTTATGGAATATGTGGATGGGCAGGACCTTGAAGCGGTCATGGAACTGTATCAGGATGAAAGAAAACTGATGCCCGTGTCCGATGTTTTGCGCGTTGGCAAGGCGGTCGCCAGTGCATTGGATTATGCCCACCAGAAGGGCGTCATCCACCGCGACGTCAAACCTTCGAATATTTTGCTCTCAAAGGACGGGCGCGTTCTGTTGGGCGACTTTGGTATGGCGCTCGAAGTCCGCGACGGGTCGATGGGAAATATCTTCGGCACGCCTCACTATATATCGCCCGAGCAGGCTAAACGTTCGGCTGACGCGGTGCCTCAGTCCGATATCTACTCGCTGGGTGTCATCCTCTACGAGATACTTACAGGGTCCGTTCCGTTCAACGATCCGTCACCTGCGAACATTGCCTTGCAGCATATCTCCCAAAAGCCGCCAGCCCCGCGCAGTCTCAACCCTGATCTTCCATTGGCAACGGAGCAGGTGCTTCTCAAGGCTCTTGAAAAAGGTGTAAAGGAGCGCTACCAAACCGGCATGAAATTCATGGAGGCATTGGAGGATTCTCTTACGGCTTCCGGTTCTTCGAAAAAAGGTTCCCTGCCGCCTCTCCCTGTTGGCGTGCCAACTATTCAGCGCAGCGAACTTTCCATCGAACAGATTTCAAAACGCCCGGCGCCGAAGCAGGCAGTCCCTCAACGGGCAGTGGAAATGCCGGCAACGGTTCGTGCAAGCGCGCCGCCTGCACGAAGAAGATATTGGTTTCCCATAATGCTTTTGCTATTGATCGGATTCGGCGGGCTGTACTTCTTTAGAGGCAGACTCAACCTTCAATCTTTATTGCCCTCTCCAACCTCTACCAACATCGCCGCCGCGCCTCAACCCACGCTGACACCTGTTCCGCCCACCGAGACTCAAGCCCCCTCCCCCACGGCAAAAGCGACATCAACCGTCGAGGACGTTTCGACGGCAATCACAGCGACCCTCGCCATGCCAACCGAAACCATTCAACCGCCTACGTCCACCCCAATGAACGTCCCTACCATTGATGTTGACGCGGCGCCAACAGTGCTCTATCCCGAAGGCAATCAATACTTCCTTTTTTACAATGCGACGAGCTTCTTTATCTACAACAACTCATATGACCGTCGTAGTATTTCGGGCTTCACCTTCCAACGATTAGATGGTGAAGGACTCCCTGCTGAAGATATCTTTCAAGGGTATCAATGGGAAACGACAACGGTGAAATACCTGCCGCGCCATTTCTGCGCGAACATCACCATTTTCGGAGACCAGAACCCGCCTTATCTCAACCCGGAGGAATGCCAGCGCTATGGCATGATCAAGACCATCCAGCCGCGTTTTGATAGACCGGGCGACATCCTCTTTTGGACCCCAAAAGCTGACTCAAAACAATTCCGCGTTCTCTGGCTGGATGAAGAAATAGCCCGCTGCGATATCGATGCCAGCGTTTGCGAGATTTTCATTCCTTGACATAATTCCTTGCACTGGTGTAAACTCGGCACATAGCAATTAAATTCCACGAAAGGAGCGCACTCTTGATGAACTACACAATCTTCTTCTCTCTCGATGCAGTTGGCAAAATGCCTTCTATGAGTGCGCCTATAGACCGAATCTAGGTCTCTTTCACAGTCCCCTTGTTTGTATGGGCTGCGGCGCACATGCCGCAGCCCTTTTGTTTTAACTTTTTAGTATGAGGAACCACCCATGACAAACCAAACTACAACTTCCCCAACCTTTGACTTCCGCAACGCGCTTCACGAGAACCGCCTGCTGGGGCTGTGGCGAATGATGACGGATTTTCGTCTCCCCTATATCGCCGCGACCATTGCACTTGCCATCTCTGCTCTGGCAAAAACTTCCGTTTACCTGCTGTTGCGCTTTTTCGCAGATGATGTGCTGACTCAGGGCAAAATGCTCGGCTCAACGATGACCCAGACCTTTTTGTTCATTGGTTTGGGATTCATCGGACTGGCGATGTTTGAAGGCGGTGGTGCGTTCCTTTCGGGGCGTCTAGCCGCCTACACTGCCGAGGGAATTACGCGCCGTTTGCGCGATTTCCTCTTTGACCATATTCAACGCCTGAGCTTCTCGTATCACAGCCAGACGCCAACCGGCGACTTGATCGAGCGCGTCACATCGGATGTGGACGCCCTGCGCCGCTTCTTTTCGGAGCAAGCCATCGGCGTCGGCAGGATCATATTGCTCTTTGTCATCAACTGGGCGGCGATCCTGTACATCAACGTGAAATTGGGACTCATCTCGGTCGTGACCATTCCGTTGATCCTGTGGGTATCGCTCTGGTTCTTCAAGAAGGTGACCAAAGCCTACGAAGATTATCAGGCGCAGGAAGCCGTCCTTTCCACAACCTTGCAGGAAAACCTGACCGGTGTGCGCGTGGTGAAAGCCTTTGCCCGGCAGGACTATGAAATGACAAAGTTTGAGAAAGACAACTGGCTGAAATATGTGAAGGGTAAATTGCTGCTTTTGATGCACTCCCTTTTCTGGCCCCTCTCAGATATCGTCCTTGGCGGACAGATGCTTTTCGGCTTCATCTACGCCGCGTTCATGGCGATCAACGGTGAGATCACTGTCGGTGACTACGTCGCTTATGTGGGTCTGCTGGTATGGCTTATCTTCCCCATCCGCAACCTGGGACGTGTCATCGTGCAGACTTCAACAGGTATGGTCTCGTATCAGCGTTTGATGGAGATCACAAAACAAGCGCGGGAAGACCTCGATGGCGGCAAGATCCAGCCGACAGGTCCGGCGCGAGGCGAGCTTGAATTCAAGGATGTCTCGTTCATGTATTCCGATGGGACGCATGATGTCATCCAGAATGTCTCGTTCCATATCAAGCCGGGACAGTCCATCGCGCTGCTGGGTTCCACCGGTTCCGGCAAGACTTCGATGGTGAACCTGCTGCCGCGTTTCCACGATTACACGGGCGGAGAAATTTTGCTCGACGGCGTGGATTTGAAGGATTACCCGCGCAAGTACCTGCGCGACCAGATCGGCATCGTACAGCAGGAGCCGTTCCTGTTCAGCCGCTCGATTCGCGAGAATATTTTGTACGGCGTGGGTCGCAGTGTGACGCAGGAAGAGATCGAAGAAGCCGCGAAAGCCGCCGCTGTGCATGATGTCATTCTGACCTTTCCGGATGGCTACAACACCATTGTCGGCGAAAAAGGCGTGACGCTTTCCGGCGGGCAGAAGCAGCGTGTGACCATTGCGCGGACGATCCTGAAGAACCCGAAGATACTCATCCTCGACGACTCCACTTCGGCAGTGGACACTGAAACCGAAGCCTCGATCCGTCAGGCACTCGATGACCTGATGGATAACCGCACGACCTTTATCATCGCGCACCGCATTCAATCCGTGATGAAAGCGGATCTGATCCTGGTGCTGGATAAGGGTCAGGTGGTGCAGCACGGAACGCATGAGGAACTCGTCAACCAGCAGGGAAGCATGTACCGCAAGGTGTACGACATTCAGACCCGCATCGACGAGGAACTGGAGCAGGAAATTATGAAATCTGAATTATGAATTCAGAAGGAAAAGCGATGAGCGAAACTAAAAATGATTTACGAGAAAGAACTACAGAGTTTGCGCTGAGAATCGTACGAATGTACACACAACTGCCTAAAACCACAGAAGCGCAGACTTTGGGTAAACAGGTCTTGCGCTCTGGAACATCTGTTGGCGCTCAATTTCGTGAAAGTCAACGGGCGAAATCGGATGCTGACTTTATCAACAAGTTGGAAGGATGTTTACAGGAAGCAGACGAAACCGCTTATTGGCTTGAGTTGCTGGTCAAAGCAGAGATTGTCCCTGCAAAACGCCTCGAAGGGCTGCGCAAGGAAATAGATGAGATTACAGCCATCCTCGTTACCATTGTTACGAAGGTAAAAAAACGAGTACATAAGAAATAGTTATGATTTAAGGAATGTGCAATTTTCATAATTCATCATTCCGAATTCATAATTGGAGCAAAACATCATGAGTGACGAATTATTGGAACTCGAAGAAGAAGAACATACATCAGAATTAACAGCGCCGGTGTTTTGGCGCATTATGACAATCCTCAAGCCGCATTGGAGATGGGTGGTGGGTTTTCTTATTACCATCGGGCTGGTGTCTTCGCTGGACGCCTATTTCACGTACCTGAACAAGCAGATCGTGGACCAGGGCATCAAACTCGGAGATACCGCCTTCATCACCCACATTGCGTGGATCTACGGCACGTTCCTGCTGATGCAGTCGGCGTTCGTGTTCACGTTCATTTACCTCGCCGGTGTGCTGGGCGAACGCGTGCAATATGACCTGCGCAAACTGCTCTTCAACCACCTGCAGGACCTGTCGCTTTCGTACTACGCCCAAAACGCGGTGGGACGTTTGATCGCGCGCGTCACCTCGGACACGGGGCGGGTCTCGGACCTCGTGACCTGGGGCATCGTGGACAGCGTCTGGGCGTTGATGAACATCATCACATCCCTGACGTTCATGGCGATCATCAACTGGAAACTGGCGCTGATCGTGTCGATCATCATCCCCGTCATGATCTTTGTGGCGACAAAATTCCAGAAATATATCCTGGTGGAATTCCGTCACAGCCGACGCGCGAACTCGAAGATCACAGGCGCGTACAACGAGAATATTCAGGGCGTGCGTGTGGTCAAGGCGCTGGGACGTGAAGATGCGAACCTGGTCGAATTTCAACATTTGACCACCTCCATGTACAAGGCGTCGTACCGCGCGGCGTGGCTCTCGGCGCTCTTCCTCCCCACCGTGCAGATCATCGCCGCGTTCGCGCTGGGCGCCATCGTCTGGTACGGCGGGGCGCAGATCAACACCGGCTTCATCACCATCGGCGGGATTCAGGCTTTCGTCTCGTACCTGACCTTCATGATGTGGCCCGTGCAGGACCTGGCGCGCGTCTACGCGGAAATGCAGCACAGCATCGCTTCGGCGGAGAGAATCTTCAAACTGGTGGATACCCAGCCCGAGGTCCATGACCGAGCCGACGCCATCGAGGCGCAGACTCTCCTCGGTGAGATCGAGTTCGACCACGTGGACTTCTTCTACGAAGACCGCAAGCCTGTGTTGACCGATTTCACGCTGAAGGTGAAACCCGGTGAGATGATCGCTCTGGTCGGACCGACCGGCGGCGGCAAATCCACAATCGTGAATCTACTCTGCCGCTTTTACGAGCCGCAGAACGGGTTGATCCGCATCAATGGGCATGATTACAAGGATTACAAGCTGGAGTCGATCCATAACAAGATCGGCATCGTGCTGCAGACGCCGCACCTGTTTTCAGGGACCGTGCGCGAGAACATCCGCTACGGAAAGCTGGACGCGAGCGATGCGGAAGTGGAAGAAGCCGCGAAGATCGCCGGTGCGCATGATTTCATTGAAACCCTCGAAAAGGGATACGACCAGAACGTGGGCGAAGGCGGCAACCTCCTGTCTGTTGGGCAGAAGCAGTTGATCTCGCTGGCGCGCGCCGTGCTTGCCCGACCGGAGCTTTTCATCATGGACGAGGCGACCTCCAGCGTGGATACGCTGACCGAAGCGCTCATCCAGAAAGGCATGGAAGCCCTGATGGAAGGACGCACATCCTTTGTGATCGCGCACCGCTTGAGCACCATTCGCCGCGCGAACCGGATTCTTGTCATCGAAGACGGCCGCATTGCGGAGCATGGCACGCACGCCGAACTCCTGCGCGCTCGTGGACATTACTACCGCCTGTACACCCAGCAGTTCCGGCACGAGTTGGAGGTGCAATATGGTGTGTCGGATGAAGAAACAAGCAACGAACGCGAAGGCGTTAGCACCGATTCGATCGTTGTGAAGCGGGATGCCGTGGCGGCGGATTAGCCCCTGCCCCCCTCCGTCACTCCCTTTGGTCGTGCCACCTCCTCCAAATTCCACGAACTTGGAATTTGGGGGAGGACGGGAGGGGGTAACAGAAACCCTCCGAGATTAAAGTCTCGAAGGGTTTCTTTGTTTATTTCAACGGAAAACCCTTTATAAATTCCGTGTTTGTCCGTTCATTCCGTCAAATCCGTGTACCGAAAAAGCAATTACTCAACGCTCTTCAAATCTACGATCTGAACCAGAATGATCGACCGCTGACTTTTCTTCATAATGGTAAATTCGTAATCGTCCACGCTGATCTTTTCCTTGGTGGCGGGAAACCTGCCAAACTTGTGGATGAGATACCCGGCAAGGGTCTCATACTCCTCCCTGTCTTCAGGAATCGGGCGCGGCAGGTTTTCGTTCACGTCCTCCAGCGGGCTGGTGGCAAGGACAACGAAGGTATGCTCGCCGTTACGGGTCACAATGGGTGTCTCATGGTCAGATTCATCCTGGATCTCGCCCACCAATTCCTCCAGAATATCCTCCATCGTGACGATGCCGTCCATGCCGCCGTATTCGTTCACCGCCGCCGCGATCTGCTGGTGCTGTTCCTGGAACTCCTTGAGCAGCGGTCCGATCCGCTTTGTGGTGGGGACGAACATCATCGGGCGGATGATCTCGCGGATATTGACTGGTCCGCCTATGCGGGCTTTCAGGAGAATGTCCTTGATATAGACCACGCCGATGATCGAATCGAGGTCGTCTTCATAGCATGGAATCCGCGAATGCCCTTCGTTGATCACATGCTCGAGGACGGTCTCGTCGAATGTTTCCACGTCAATTGCCAATACCTGCAAACGCGGAATCATCACCTGCCTGACGATACGGTCCGAGAATTTGAACGCATTCGTGATGATCTCATAATCGGAGGTTTTGATCACGCCGCCCTCCTTGCCCTGCTGCACCAGATATTGCAACTCTTCGCTGCTATGCAGATCCGAACCGTCCTCTGGCAGGATGCCCATTGTTTTCAGTACTGCGGCGGCGATCCCATTAAGCATCCAGATGAACGGGCGGAAGACAATATAGAATATCTGCAAAGGGTAGGCGATGAACATGGTCGTCGCTTCTGACCGCTGGATCGCCATGGATTTCGGCGCAAGCTCCCCAAACACGATATGCAGAATGGTGATCAATGTAAAGGCGATGGGCAGGGCGATATTGTGAGCCAGTTCCTCCCCAAGTTCGATGCCCAATACTTCCATCAAGCTGACGAGGATCTTGGCGACCACCGGCTCACCGATCCAGCCCAGTCCCAGGCTGGCGAGTGTCACCCCAAGCTGGGTCGCTGCGAGGTAGCCGTCCAAATGAGTAACGATATGCTTTGCCAGCATGGCAAGGCGATTCCCCGACTGGATCTTAACTTCCAATTGGGAAGCCCGAACTTTTACGATAGCGAATTCCGCTGCAACGAAAAAACCGTTGCAGGCGATCAACAGCATTGTCAGCAATATATTGAATGTCATAACGGCGGAAATTATATACTACATCCCCACATACTCGCACTTATTTTGAGGTACTCCTACTTGCTTCCCCACTTGTAAGCCCGGTTCCGCCCGGAATTTTTCGCGCGGTACATCGCCTGGTCGGCGCGGTCAATCAGGATGTCGAGAGTCTTGCAGGAACGGTTGTACTCCGAGACCCCCACACTGACAGTGATGGCGGGGACACCCTTCAACATGACGGGGTCTTTATATTGGGAATAATCCAGTTCGTGGATCGCCTGTTTCAAGCGTATCGCGATCTCGTAGGCATCATCGATGCGGGTATTGGGCAGGGCGACAATGAATTCCTCGCCGCCCATCCTGCCAAAGACATCATCCCCGCGCAGGGAGGTTTTGCACGTTTTGGCTGCCAGAATCAGGACCGCGTCACCGACTTTGTGTCCGTATTCGTCGTTGAACTTTTTGAAGTCGTCTATATCCAGCATGATGACGGAAAAGGGTTGTGTGCTGTTCTCCGCTTTGGAGAATTCCAGTTCGGCGAGTTCAAAGAAGCGGCGGCGGTTCAAAATACCCGTCAGCGGGTCGGTGTTCGCCAAATGTTGGATCGAATCGAACAGGCGGGCATTCTCGATCGCGATCGCAGCGTGAGAGGCGAGGACTTCCAAAAGGTAGAGGTCGTCCCTGTCGTAGGCGTTCATTTCGAAGGATTGCGCCGAGACCATCCCGTAGATCTCGCCGTGCAGGATCATCGGCACCGCCAGAACCGACTCCGTCGGGTCTATATCGGTGGAGCCGTACAACTCGAACTTGATCGTACTCTCTGCCATTTCCCTTTGGCTTGTGAAAAGCAGCGGCATCCGTGTGCGGACGATCTCTCCCGCCATGCCGTGGTCCGCGACATAGCGGTTGGTATAAACCCGTTTGTCCGGGTTTTCGATGGCATAGATCGGGACAATTTCATTGCTCGACGAATCATACCCGTCGATGACGAAGTCATTGCAGGGCATTACTTTTATAACCGTCTCGTACACGACCTGACAAACCCGTTCCATTTCAAGGCTGGCGTTGATCGCATTTACTGCCGAATGTAATATCTTCAAACGCTCGACAAAATCCTCAAGCGCCTCCTGCGCCCAAATACGCTCCAATGCGCCGGCACAGTGACTGGCAAGGTCGTTCAAAAGAACAAGCTGTTTATTATCGTAATAATATTTTTGGTAACTTTGAATGGAAAGAATACCGATCGTCCGCGAACCGCTGACAACGGGTACGAACAACTGCGAAAGCGTCCGCTGGCTTCGGTCACCGAAGGAATTGGAAGGCTCGACCTCGAAAAATTCCTCATACTGCGAGAGAAAACCACCCTGCTCGATGGCTTTGAGCATGTTCTCGCTGGGCTTTTGCGGAGCGGCATCCCGCTGAAAGATCCGCTCTTTGTTGACGGTATCGATTGTCAACAACGGGCGCGGCACTCCCCCTTTCTTTGGGTCATACAAAATGAGGTAACAAGCATCCCACCCCATCAGGTTATCCGCCGCATCGAGAATGATCTTGGCGGCGGTTTCTGCGTCGGTAGTGGCAGCCAGGTCCCTGCCCAAACTGGCAAGGATGTTTATTTCGGCTTGGATGCTGTACTTTTCATTCATCAGGTTCTCTGTCGCACCGCCTCGTAGGTCATCAGCGCTGTTGCAATGGATACGTTCAATGAGTTTACTTTGCCTGCCATGGGAATCTTCACACGCAGGTCTGAATTTTCCATCCAGAAATCGGTGAGCCCGGCATCTTCCGTGCCGACTGCTATGGCAATCGGCTCTTTCATATTGACTTGAGTATACATCTCTTCAGCAGATGGAGTGGCGGCAAGTACACGCATCTTTCTGGACCTGAGCCATGCCAGCGCCTTCGACGACTCCGCCTCGACGACGGGTACCGCAAAGACCGCCCCGCGGCTGGCGCGGATGACATTCGGATTCCACACATCCACGCGCGGGTCGCAGACAAGAACCGCATCCACATGCGCGGCGTCGGCAGTGCGAAGGATCGCGCCAAGATTTCCCGGCTTCTCCACCGATTCCGCAACGATAACCAATGGGTTGCCTGAAAGACTTAGTCTATCCAATGTTTGTTCGGGCATGGGGAATAGCCCAAGATATCCATCCGGGTTATCCCGATAGGATATCTTTTCGAAGACCGCCTTGCTGACGGTCACTGTTTCGGCGTAGGGAACGGTCAAAGGTCGGGTGGCAAGTTCGGGCGCAGTAAGAAGCGTGGCGGGTGTAAATCCGCATGCCAGCGCCAGGTTTAATTCATCGAATCCTTCGACCAGGATCAATCCATCCCTGTGTCTTTGCTTTTTATCTTCGCGGAGTTTTACCAAATGTTTTACACGGGGATTTTGTAAACTCGTAATGTCCATCGGTCTTCTTTATTGGTTGCCCGTCACAAGCAGACACGCGGCTTGATGTGTTTTGGAAAGTTTTGTCATGGGCGGGTCGCTGAGTTTGCATGTATCGAACGCCGCCGGACAGCGCGGATGAAAACGACAGCCCGATGGCAAGTTGATGGGATTCGGTGTTTCGCCCTGCAGGATGATGCGCTCATGACGCAGCCTTGGGTTGGGAACGGGTATAACGGAAAGTAGCGCCTTTGTGTAAGGGTGCTGCGGCTTTTCAAGCACTTCGAGCATGGTGCCGATCTCGACGATACGACCAAGGTACATGACCGCAACGCGGTCAGCGAAAAAACCAACAGAACCGAGGTCGTGTGTGATGAAGATTACCGCGATCTGACGCGAGATGCGAAGTTCCGCCAGCAGGTTGATGACTTCCGCGCGAATGGAAACATCCAGCATGGAAACGGGTTCATCTGCGATGATGATCTCCGGTTCGAGAACCAACGCGGCGGCGATCACCACGCGCTGGCGCTGTCCGCCGGAAAGCTCATGCGGGAAGCGGTTCAAATAGACCTCGGCAGGTTTAAGACCCGCATCTTCCATTGCCTTTTTTACGCGTTCGTCGCGTTCTTCCTGTGTGTCTCCGATCCCATGTACCAGCAGGGGTTCAGTGATGACTTCATTGATGGTCTGGGTTGGGTTGAGCGATTCATACGGGTCCTGGAAGACCATTTGGATCTTACGGCGCAGTTCCTTGCGCTGATGGTCATTGAGATGGGTAATATCCTGATTCTCAAAGATGACTGTTCCGTCGGTGGGTTCTTCCAAACCCATCAAAAGCAACCCCAAGGTCGATTTGCCGCATCCGCTTTCGCCAACCAGGGCGATCACTTCACTACGGCGCAGCGTCAGGCTGACATCATCCACAGCATGGACGTGGTCCACTTCGCGCGAGAAAAATGAAGGACGACCCGCTTCAAAATATTTTTTCAATCCGCGAATTTCGAGGAATTTCTCTGCGTTTGTGTTGTTCATTTCGAAGCCTCAACAAGGTGGCATCCAACCACGTGTTCGTCGGTAACAAGGTGCAGGAGCGGTTCTTCGGTCTTGCAGCGTTCGAACGCGGCGGGACAGCGCGGCGCAAAGCGGCAGCCAAGCGGCAAATTGTCCAATCGCGGCGGATACCCCGGAATGGAAGAAAGCTTTTTCTTGGGCTTGGTCAAGTCTGGGAATGCCTTCAAAAGTTCCTGCGTATATGGATGGCTGGGCGAATTGTAAATGATATCCACGTCGGCATACTCGGCGGTGACACCTCCATACATCACTAGTACCTTGTCGCAGAGTTCAGCCACCACACCAAGATCATGTGTTACAAAGATGACCGCCAGACCAAGCTTCTTCCGCAGATCATTTAATAGTTCCAAAATTTGCGCCTGGATCATTACATCCAGCGCAGTGGTCGGCTCATCGGCGATGATCACTTGCGGGTCGCAAGCCAATGCCATCGCGATCATTGCGCGCTGGCGCATTCCGCCCGAATATTGATGCGGGAAATGCTCCCTGTGATCTTTCGAGATGCCAACCAGTTCGAGCAATTCCGAAACGCGTTCAGGCAATTTATTTTTCGGGAAAGTCGGCGCATGCTTCAGGATCGCTTCACTGATTTGCTCGCCAACTGTCCGCACGGGGTTGAGCGCATTCATCGCTCCCTGGAACACAATGGATATCTGGCTCCAGCGCACTTCGTTGATCTCATCCTCGCTCATGGCGGCAAGGTCTTTTCCGTTATAGAAAACGTTGCCGTTCACGATTTGTCCAGCCGCGGGCAGCAACTTCAACAACGCCAGCATCAGCGTCGTCTTGCCGCATCCGCTCTCGCCCACCAAGCCGATCAACTCGCCTTCCTTGAGCGCAAAACTCACATTTTCAACGGCGCGTGCAGGCGGTTTGCCTTCGTTGACATAGTGGATCGAAATATTTTGGACTTCGAGTATGGCGTCTTTTTGGATGGGCTTCGCCCCCGCCTCTTTCTGGACGACAGGTCTGCCCGGCATCAAATGGTGTGTATCCAGCCGCGGGTTGAGGACTTGCTCCAGCCCTTGCCCAAGCAGGGTCAGCGAGAGCACCACCCACACAATGCCGAAACCGGGAACCACCAACGCCCACCATGCCCCGACTGACATGGCTCCGCGTCCAAAGGCGAAGTTGAGCATCTGTCCCCATGAAGGGGCGGTCGGGTCACCCAGCCCGATGAATGCCAAAGTGCTTTCATTCAATATCGCAAGAGAAATTGCAAGTACAGCCTGGACCACCATGATCGGTAGCACCAGCGGCAGGATGTGATGAATCAGGATATGCATTTTGCTGGCACCGATCGCACGGGCGCGTAAAACGAACTTACGAGATTTCACCGCAAGCGTTTGCGAACGGACCACGCGGGCAGTTGTTGTCCACCCCAGAATGCCGATGACGAAGATAATGTTCCACAATGACGGCTTTGTCAGCGCGACGATCACCACTGTCAGCGGGAGGTCTGGAATTACGAGCATTACATCGGTGAAGCGCATCAGGAACGTTTCCCACCGCCCTCCAAAGAATCCTGCCACCAAACCGAACACACCGCCAATAACAATGGAAATGAATGCCGCGAAAAAGCCCACGGTCAGGGATACGCGCGCGCCGTATAGGAAGTTTGTCAATACATCCTGCCCGGCATCGTCTGTGCCGAACCAATGTGCGGCGCTTGGCGGCTGATAGATATCACCAATTTGTACAGAGGAGGTATCTGCTCTTTTATAAGGCGCAATCGCCGAGGCAAAAACTGCCACAAAAATGGCAATGGCAAGCATTGTGAAACCCAGCACTCCTGTGCGGCTCTTGCGGAATGTCCGCCAGAATGAAAGGAGACCGGAGGCGTTTTGGGTTTTCGGTGTGGAGTCTTGTGTGTCTGTTGGTGAGGTCTGCATGGTCTACTCCACTTTTACGCGAGGATCGAGATAGGTGTAGGTTAAGTCTGCCAGAAGGTTTGCGAGAATGACGGTTACTGCAATTAATAGAAACGCACCCTGCAAGACGGGAAAGTCCCGGCGGACGACCGCTTCATAGATGGCACTCCCCAGCCCGGGCCACGAAAAGACCGATTCGATCTGAATCGCTCCAGCAACGGTGAAGCCGAGGTTAATCGCTATCACTGTTACCAACGGCAGCATCGCATTTTTCATGGCGTGGTCTCGCAGAATTTGAACCGAATTCAATCCCTTGGCTCTGGCGGTCAAAATATAATCTTCAGATAGAACGTCCAGCAGGCTGGAGCGCATGATTAATGTGTATTCCCCCATATACACGATTGTATATGTCAAAGTTGGGAGGAGCATGTGCTTGGCAATGTCTCCCCACTGCTGCATAAGCGGATAGGAACTCATTCCGGGTGTTGCCTTGCCTGCCACCGGAAATCCCATGGCACTGCCCCAAAACAAAAGCAGAATGGCAAGCCAGAACGTAGGGAGACTCCAAGCCATTAGACTGGCGCCCACTGCTCCGTAATCTATTGGAGTCCGCGCACGCCAGGCTGCGATCACGCCAAATGCCATCCCCAGGAGGATCGAGAGTAATTGTCCGGCACCGATCAATAAGATTGTGTTCCACAACCTTTCGCGGAGAATGTCGATCACCGGGCGGTTTGTATGATAGCTAATCCCCATTTCACCTTGGAATAGGTTCTTTACATAGATGAAGAATTGCGTCTCCATCGGGTTGACCGTACAACTGCCAACCTTCATCGGGTTGAGAGTTTCGAAACAATTGATGACGGGTTTATCCAACCCAAAGCGGACGCGCAGGGTTTCGATGGCATCCTTATTCAAGCGCGGGTCACGAATGCCCGCCCGCGCCGGGTCGCCAGGCAGAACGCGGAAAAGGAAAAAATTAAGAATAATAACGAACAGGATGGTGAACAACGCCCAGACTGTTTTGCGAAGGATGGCTCTTGTGAAGTTCAAGGATGCACTCTCGTGAAAACTGTCCTGCGAGCCGCTCTGACCCGCAGGACAGTTTTATTTAATTTCCGGTTATTTGACCGGTTCGATCTGTACCAGCGATGTCACATCAGACAATTCCACTTTGGCTTGATCGGTGATCCAGCCTGTGAAGCGGTCTGTGCGGTACGCTTGAACGTTCGCATCGTAGAACGGAATGATGTAGACAACATCGTCGTGTACGATCTTCTGCATTTCCCAAACAATGTCTTTGCGGGCATTGAAGTCCAATTCGATCTGCTGCTGCGCATACAGATCATCATAGGCGGGATTGGAATAGCCAGTCTCGCTCGAACCGGTGGGAATGCCTTCTGTGGTGTACACATACAAAAGGGCAGACGGATCCGGGTCGGATGCCCAGCCCCAGATGATGATATCGAAGTCGAAGGCGGGGCAGCACTGGGCGGTCAACGCATCGGGGTCGACTGCTTGCGGCTCGAGGCTGATGCCAATATCTCCCCACATCTGCGCCAGAAGCTCAGACATGCGGGGGGCGTTGATGCTGTCGCTGGGCCAATTCAGGCGGAAGGTTAAAGGCTGTGAGCCGTCCGGCATGTCGCGAATTCCATCTCCGTCGGCATCCACATAACCGGCATCGTCAAGGATCTTGTTCGCTTTGGCAACATCATATTCATAGTCAGTGATGGAGTCGTTGTACCAGACACCCAATCCATCGGGGATCAGGGTCAAACCCGGGTTTCCAAGACCAAGCAGGATCACGTCGATGAGCTTTTGCTTGTCGGTTGCGTGTGCCAGCGCAAGGCGGACGTTCTTATCGCGCAGGGCGGGGTGTCCTGTGCAGATTCCGCCGTCATCGGTGGGGCAATTCTCAGGATCGATCTGGTTGAAGATGATGTCTGTGACGCCCGGCGAAAGCGGTGCGCCAACGACCAGCTCAACATTCTCGTCCGCTTTCAAAGACTCGGCGGCGGTATTGGGCATTTCTGTGACCATGTCAACCTGCCCGGTCTTGATCGCTTGAACGAGAGCGTCCTGGTTCTCAAAGGTTTGGAAGATGACTTCATCCACTTTGGGCGGAGTCAAATAGTAGTCCTTGTTTGCGGTGAGCCGCACGAATTCGTTCTGAACATATTCCGCCATTTTGAAGGGACCGGAACCGATCATTTCGGTATTTTCATATTCAAGCTTATCCACATTTTCCCAGATATGCTTGGGCAGAATATAAAGGAATACCAACTGGCTTTCGATATTGGGGATGGCTTCGGTGAGCGTCAGAATGACCTTATTGTCTGGGGTGGCTTCGATGGTATCGAAGTATGTGGTGTAGTAACCATTCAGGTAGGGATATTCCGGCGTGTCTTTGTAGAGATTGTATGTCCAGGCAACATCTTCAGCGGTTAGAGGTTCGCCGTCATGCCACTTCAAGCCGTCGCGGATCTTGAAGGTCCATACAGTTCCATCATCCGATACGTCGGCGCTTTCAGCAAGACTAAGCGTGAAGGATCCATCCAGATTTAGGTCGTACATGGAATCATAGACCAGCTCGAAGATGGTGTAGGCTTCAGATAATATTGCCATGCCTGGGTTAAGTGTATCGGGACTCCCCGCCCAACCAATACGAACAATGGCTGGCTGAGCAGCGCTGCCTCCCCCGCTGCATGCAGACAGCAGCAAGGTGGCAAGCAAAAGGATATATAGAACTTTTTGTTTCATACCTGCTTCTCCTCTTTTCAAAATATTTCGTACAAACAAAATAAACCTGCGCAAAAAGGCATGTGCTTTTTGGGGCGCAGGTTTTATTACCAGAGGTTTGGCGTAGCTGAAAGGGCAGCCATTGGTTGGCGAATTTTACTTTAGTTTTTTGTTTATTTGATTGTTAATTGAATTTAGTTTTCTGTTGGTATATAATGACTACACGCAATTTATTTGTATCAACAATATTAAACCTTGCCTTTCGTTATTTTTTACTTTCTTCTACAAAAAAAGTGTATTTGATACCGCAGAAATTCCTTTTTCCAACCATCAAATGGAAAAAGGTCTGGTACTGCCCCGCAACCTTGGGCGCAATAAAAGAAGCGCCCACCTTTACCTCACCGCCTGAAGGAACGCTGACCGTAAAATCCTGTATTTTCGTGTCCTCATTTCGATACCCGCCCTGATAAACAAGATCAACGCCGTAGTACGGCCAGCTTTTCGTGCCGCTATTAAATATAGTCCATTCCACATGAAAGTGCGCACCCGGCTTGAACACGGTATTCCTGGGCGGATATGCGCCAAGGGTGGAACAAGTCCATTCCTTGCCGGTCATTGTCTTTGGATCTTTCTTATCCGGCACGCCATCGTTATTATCATCGATCACACCGCTCGAGCCGGGAGTTGCAATCGTGCCGACTGTTGGGGGCAATGTGTATGTTGGTATTGGTGTAGAGGTGGATAGTAAAAAGATAAACGTCGGTGTAGAAGTCGGCGTGATGGAGGGCGTATGGGTCGGCGTTGGGGTGTTTGTGAAAGTCGGAAGACTGACCGCGGTTTGTGTTTGAGCCGCGATGGCAGTCCCTGCTATGGTGGTTCCAAGCCCACTTTCGTCAAATGTGGGAAGCGGTGGAACTTCCGGCACCGCCCCACCCGGCAGGACACACGCAAGCAAAGCAAATAGTAGAACAATAAGAAGCAGGAATTTACGCACAATTTCTCCTGATTAGAGTATATCGTGAAATTTCCGACGAATAAACTCCTCCCCTTTTGCAATGAACTCATCATAGTCATCGGGTGCAGAAGCGGAAGCCAAAAAGTCCTGCGTCTTTTCGCGCAAGACCTGACGTGCCGGTGGCTGACCAGCGTCCATCCATTTTTCCATGCTGTAACGCGGGTAGACTCCGCTGACGTAATATCCACTTTTATAGTTTCGCAAAGTAGATGGTTGATTCAAAAAACTTTTTCCGGGTCCAACCTTGAATATCTCATCCACTGCGGAATTCATATCGTCGAGTTGAAAACCGTCGTGGATGCGCAATGCCTGATCGATGATCTCATGCGCGTGGACGAAGGTTGTTGGCGAGATCGACTTCGAGCCAAGAGAATCTCCAATGAACGGGGCCAGATGTCCGTTAGAGAGAAGAAGCGCGAGGGTGTTCATCCAATATGTATCGGCTGCGATCAGATCCATTCCCCAGCCGGTCCCACTGCCTGACGTCGAACAATGCGGGATGTTGTAATGCTTCATCATTTCGGAGCAGGCGACACTGACAAGAATGCTTTGCGGGTCGTAAAAATTAAGCATGGTACGCATATCAAAATAGACGGGCAGCATCCCAAGCAAAATAGGTGCGCCTTTCTTGATGGTTTGACTAATGACCAAACCAGCGAGAAGTTCTGCCATAAGCAAGGTGAGTGTGCCTGCGGGGGTAAGCGGAGTGGAAGCGCCTGCCATGCTGTAGTTGGAGAAGATGATTGGAAGTCCGCGCTCGATGGCGACTTTCATTTTGTCCACGGTTCCCGCATTCATCACGAGCGGACTGACCGGATTGAAGTATGGAATTACGAAAGGCTTATCCCCAACTTCCTTGCCATGCAGATGTTCGAACATGTCAAGCACATCAGGAAAACGATTCTCATCTGAGACCAAAAGGACGAGCGGTTTGGTCGTATTTGCGATATGTTCCAGTGAGCCGTACATATCGCCAAGTTCTTCCTTCACATCGCGGACGATCCCCACTGTTGAAATCACATCATAGTGTTTCAAACTGGAACCAAGCCGAACAAGGTCACGAAAGTTCTCACGTTTAAAAATATCAAGCGTCTCATCTACAGGATTCTGATAGAACAATGCCGTCACCCCCACCCCAAAGCGCAGGCGGTCTTCCCCAAGTTTCAATTTGTGTTCACCGCGCCGGTCATAAACATCGATCGTGTTCGGCGCGGACCGTATCGCTTCTTCCACAATTTCGGGCGAAAATTTGATGATGCGGTCTTGTGATTTCAGCCCCAGCTTTTGCTCGAGCATTTGCAGTATTTCGGGCGAATCCACACGCACGCCAGTCTCACTCAGTACTTTCAAAACGTTATTGTGCGCTTCCTGTATCTGTTCTTCACTCATTAATGTCAACTGCGGGCGGACGTTATTCATAAGTAAATTCTCCTGT
>JACKAV010000009.1 GCA_020634895.1 Anaerolineales bacterium
GAAAACGGGTCTGTTTTTAGTGGGAAAAACCTTGATTTTTAGGATTCTGCCCCTCGGACGGGATTCAACTTCCCCGTCGGGTGAGGCGCGGATTTTTATCCGCTTCTTTCTTAACTGTGAACTGATTCCTCTTCCAGAGACTCGAGATACCTTGTGGCTTGGATCGCTGCCGCGGCGCCCATCCCCGCCGAGGTGACCACCTGACGGAAGTTCGGGTCTGCCGCCTCCCCCGCCGCGTAAACGCCGGGGACGCTGGTTTCCATTTTGTCGTTGACCTTGAGGTAGCCGAGGTCGCTCATTTCGAGCTTGCCTTCGAACATTTGCGTATTCGGTGTGTGACCGATAAAGATGAACAAACCATCGGTCTCAAAGGTGGATTCTTCGCCGGTGACCACGTTCTTGAGCTTGAGATGCTCAAGCTTGTCTGTACCAACAATGTCGGTGACGATGGTGTTGGTAATGAAGTTCATCTTGGGGTGTTCCTGTGCGCGTTTCTGCAAGATTGCTCCCGCGCGGAATTCGTCACGGCGGTGAATAAGCGTGACAGAAGAGGCGTAACGGGTGATGAAAAGCGCTTCTTCGAAGGCGCTGTCACCGCCGCCCACAATGGCGACCTTCTTATCTTTGAAGAACCAGCCGTCACAAGTGGCGCAGTAGGAAACGCCGCGACCGGTCAATTCCTCTTCGCCGGGGACGTTCAAGTGAACGGAGCTCGCGCCCGTGCTGATGATGACCGTATCGGCGGTGTACTCACCGCTGTCGGTTGTCACTTTATAAGGGCGCTGGGAGAAATCCACTTCGTGAGCCATGTCAAATTCGACCTTCGCGCCGAAGTGTTCCGCCTGTTTCTGGAAGAGTTCGCCCAGTTGCGCGCCGCCAACCCCCTCGGGAAAACCGGGGTAATTTTCAATAAGGTGCGTCAAAGCTGCCTGACCGCCCAATTGCATACCGGTCAGCACGACCGGAGCCAGTTCGGCACGAGCGGCATACAGGGCAGCGGACAGTCCCGCAGGACCTGCGCCGAGCACCAAAACCTTTACGTGTTTATCATCTGTCATTTTGTTTTGTCCAAGAAGATTTAGTTCTACCATATCAGAGACGCCGATGTGTCCTTTCTTATTACGTACATGCATTTTATCAGATGCGGTTCGGGGCAAAAAGTTGCCGGGAAATCATAAGCAAATTGTAAGATTTTGTTCTATATCCCCAAGTTTCACCTTAATTAGACTTCTTGCAAAAGCCTAAAAGGCTAACCATGGAGGCACGGAGACCGATAAACGTCATTAAAAACTCCGCGGCTCTGTGTCTTTGTGGCTCAAAATGATCCTCAACATAAAGCGATTGCCACTTATGTCTGATAAATATCCAACAAAGCCTCCATAATCTCTGACAGGCTCGTCCACAATCCCTCCACAATGAGTTGATAAATTTGGAGCGTAGAACCAATCTAATCAATACCATTTTGGAGGTAAAAATGAAACAAGGATCGTTTATCTGGCTTCGCGTCCTCGGCGTCCTGATCGTGTTGGGACTGATCGTCGGCGCAGGGGCGTTCGGCTACAAGGCAGGGATCGCGCGCGGTGTGATCCAGGCTCCTGAAGTGGCTGCCGCCATTGAGAAATCCGCTGAGAGCGGGCAGGTCGCTCCGGTCATGCCGATGTATGGATACGGCTATCCGCGCGCGTACGGCTTCGGGCACCCTCACTTCTTCTTCCCAATCGGCGGCTTCTGCTTCTCCATCTTCTTCCTGTTCCTGTTCTTCGGCGCAATGAGAATGATCTTCTTCCGCCGCATGCGGTACGGATGGGGTCATCACGGACATCACGGTCCGTGGGGCAAATGGGAAGACGGCGTCCCGCCGAGATTCAACGAGTGGCACAAACGCGCTCACGGCGAGAAACCCACTGAAGAAGAAAAAGAAGACGAAGAATAATGTAGCGTGAGAGATATAGCATACGGGATTAAAATCCCGTATGCTATCCTATTTTATCGAGGAGAGAAAAAATGAAACGTGAAGATTTATTAATTGAAGTGGACGAATTGATGGAAATTCTGGAAGATGAAAACCTCCGCATTTTCGACGCCAGCGTTTCCGATGACATGTATCTTGAGGGACACATTCCCGGCGCAGTGTATTTCGACCACGAGCGATTTTCAGACCCGAACAGCTCATACGAAATCACAATCTCACCCGAAGCATTGCTCGCCGAACAGATCGGCAATGCAGGCATAGACAACAACTCCAAAGTTGTCCTTTACGCCTGCGGGATGCTCCCCTACGCGATACGCGCCTGGTGGGTGCTGCGCTACGCCGGACATGAAAACGTCCGCGTTTTGAACGGCGGAATCACAGCGTGGAAAAAAGCCAAAGGTCCGCTGGAGCAGGCGTCCCGTAAGTATGAGCCGATGAAATTCAGTCCGCGCTTCACGCCTAGTATGTTCGTCAAAAAGGACGAAGTGGCTGCATCCTTGAAATCCGATGATGTCGCTATTGTGAATACACTGCCGCCTGCAAGTTTTGAAGCTTCGCATATTACCGGTTCGGTTTGTGTGTCTTGCATGAACATGATGAAGGATATGGAATATCTTCTACCCAACGATCAACTTGCGCCGCAACTTCAGGAAGTGTCGCAGAAAAAGCGCATCATCACATATTGCGGCGGCGGGATCGCTGCAACCGTCAACGCCGCTGTGCATATGATGATGGGACACGACAACGTCGCCGTGTATGACGGCTCGCTGTACGAATGGCTTTCAGAAGGGCTTCCCGCCGAAGGCAACGGCAAATGGGAAATCTGGAAGCAAGCGGCATAATTACCGTATTCACTATATACTTACACCATGCCTGAACTTGTACTCGTTGTTGACGACGAACCCAAGATCGCCCGGCTCGCGCGCGATTATCTGGAGAAGAATGGATACCGCGTGGTTACCGCCGCGGACGGTCAATCCGCGCTGATAGCTGCTCGCAGCGAAAAGCCCGACCTCATCATCCTCGACCTGATGCTACCCATCATGGACGGACGCGAGGTGTGCAAAACCCTGCGCCGTGAAAGCGACGTGCCCATCATCATGCTCACTGCTCTCGCTGAAGAAGTGGACCAAGTCACCGGCTTGGAGATCGGCGCGGACGATTACATCACCAAGCCATTTTCGCCGCGCGCGTTGGTCGCAAGAGTCCGTGCCCTACTGCGACGTTCAAAAGGCGAGATCAAAGCGCCGAGCATCATCCGCGTTGGCAAATTGGAGGTTGACCCGGACAAACATACGGTCACATTCAATGACAGTCCCGTCAAACTGACGCCCAATGAGTTCAAGCTTTTACAGTTGCTTGCCAGCCGTCCCGGTCAGACATTGACACGCGAGCAGCTTCTTGAAGACATGCACGGCATCGCCTCCAGCTTTGACCGCAGCATTGATTCCCACATCAAGAATCTGAGAAAGAAACTCGAAGCCGCATCCGGCGAATCGATGATCGAAACCGTGTACGGTATCGGCTATCGGTTTTTGGAAAGATAATCGGCGCATCATCACATCATGTCCCAACACCATCACCCACCCCGAAGGTTTCCCCCATTTCGAAGACGGCGCAGCACGCGGCGTTTCTTTCCGTTCGCGCTGTTCTTCTTCGGCATCATCTCACTTTTCATCGGGGGAACCGCCGCTTTCCTTTATGTAATCTTCTCGGAATATACAGGGATTCAAAACTGGTGGCTGCTTCTGTGCGCCACACCCACTGTCGTTGTCTTTATCGCGTTCAGCATCGTCATCACACTTTATCGCCGCTTTGGCAGACCATTGAGCGAGCTTTTCAACACCATCGATTCCGTTTCGGAGGGCGATCTCAGCGCCCGCGTTTCGGAGACCAATTCGGATATGTTCAGCGAGTTGAACAGGCGTTTCAACAAAATGGTCGAGGAACTGGAACGCGCCGATCAGCAGCGCCGCAATCTCACCGCCGATATCGCGCATGAACTCCGCACGCCGCTGCATATTATTCAGGGCAATCTCGAAGGCGTACTGGACGGCGTCTACGAGGCGACGCCTGAACATATCAACAACACGCTGGATGAGACAAAACTGCTTGCGCGGCTCGTGAATGATCTGCAAACACTGTCGCTTGCGGAAGCAGGACAACTTCCGCTTCACACTACCCGCTTCCTGCTCGCTGACCTGTTGGAGGATCTCACTTCAAGCTTTTCCGCCCAAGCCAAGTCACAGGGAATTGAGTTGGTCATGCGAAACGATAACTCAACTCTGGAACTCGATGCCGATTATGACCGCATCAATCAAGTGCTATCCAACCTGATCTCCAACGCGTTGCGGCACACGCCGTCGGGCGGGACCATCACTGTCGAAACAGGAGCAATTACCGGCGAAGATAGAAGCGTGCGGATCATCGTCCAAGATACGGGCGCGGGAATCGCATCCGCTGACCTGCCTTTCATCTTTGACCGTTTCTGGCGCGGAGACAAGTCGCGTTCGAACCGAAGCAACAGCGGGTTGGGGCTGGCGATCTCGAAGCAGCTCGTTCTGGCGCACGGCGGGACGATCGATGTAAAAAGTGAAGTCGGTAAAAGTACGGAATTCATTATCGAGTTATAAAAATTTACCCCGTCATAACAGGCACTTATTTTGAGCATTACGAAAATGGCTCATGTTAGAATTGCCGCCTATGGAGATATCGGAGAAGCTGCAAGGCATTCTTAAAACATTGCCTGCCAAACCCGGCTGTTATCTGTATCACAACGCCGAAGGGACGATCATCTACGTCGGCAAGGCGATCAATTTGAAAAACCGTGTGCGGAGCTATTTCCACGCGGATTCAAGCCACGATAACAAGACCCGCCGTCTGGTGCGCGATATCGCCGATATTGAATGGATCGTCGTCGGGTCGGAGCTTGAGGCGCTCATCCTTGAGATGAACCTCATCAAGAAACACCGCCCGAAATACAACATCCGCCTCAAGGACGACAAGCGCTATCCGTACATCAAGATCCATTGGAACGACCCCTACCCGAAAGTGACCGTCACCCGCCAAATGATGGAGGATGGCTCGCGTTATTTCGGTCCGTACACTTCGGCGTGGGCAGTCCACCAAACGCTTGAAGTGCTGCGAAAGATATTCCCTTATTTGACGTGTGACCGCGAAATTACCGGCAACGATCCGCGCGCTTGTTTGTATTACGACATCAAACTCTGTACCGCGCCGTGTATCGCCGCAATTTCACAGGCGGGATACCGCCAAATGATCTCGGACTTGATGGAATTTCTCAGCGGACACAGCGAAGCTATCGTCCAGCGATTGCAAGATGATATGCAGAAAGCATCAGACGAGATGCGCTTCGAAAAAGCGGCTGCACTGCGCGACCAACTCAAAGCGATGCAGACCATCATCGAGCGGCAGAAGATCGTCTTCGGCTCAGACTACGCCGATTCGGATGTCATTGCGATGGCGCGCGAAGACGGCGAAGCCTGTGTGCAGATATTCTTCATCCGCGGCGGGAAGTTGATCGGACGCGAATACTTCATCCTCGAAGGGACTGAAGACACGACCGACAATCAGGTAATGGCGGAATTCGTCAAGCAGTTCTATACCGAAGCCGCGACCATCCCGGAACAAGTGATGTTGCCGCAGGAGATCGAAGAACGCATCATCATCGCGCAATGGCTCAGGTCCAAACGCGGCGGCGAAAAAGTGGAACTGTCGGTGCCGAAGGAAGGTCAACCGCGCGATCTGGTCAAGATGGCGGCAGAGAACGCCACCGACACGTTGCAGTCCCTGCGGTCGCAGTGGCAGGCAGATTCGCATCGGCAGGAGCAGGCACTTTCCGATCTACAGACTTATTTGAAATTGCCCGAACCGCCCAACCGCATCGAATGTTATGACGTCAGCCATACACAGGGAGTTGCAACAGTCGGCGCGATGGTCGTCTTTGAACAGGGCGTCCCGGCGAAAAGGTTGTACCGCAGATTCAATATCGACAGCACCAGCATCGGCAAACCTGACGATTTTGCATCCATGGAAGAGATGCTCATCCGCCGCTTTCGGCGTTGGAAAGGCTCACAGGAGATCGAGACAGGCGTCGGGTCCAAGAAGGATGAGTCGTTCTCCTTCCTCCCAGACCTTATCATCATCGACGGCGGTAAAGGTCAACTGAGCCGCATCGTCAAAGTATTGGAAGATTTCGACCTGACCGATAAGATTTTGGTGGTAGGGCTTGCCAAGCAGGAGGAGGAAATTTTCTTCCCGCACAAAAGCGAGCCGCTGCTGCTCCCGCGCCATTCGCAGGGACTTTACCTCGTGCAGCGGATCCGCGATGAGGCGCACCGTTTTGGGATCACCGCGCATCGAAAAAAACGCACGAAGCTGGGTCTTGCCTCCCAATTGGATTCCATCCCGGGAATTGGTCCTACTCGAAGAAAAGCGCTCTTGAAACATTTCGGTTCTGTGGATAAGATTAAGGAAGCAAGTATCGAAGAGCTTATAACTGTCAAAGGCATGAACGAAGCTGCCGCTAAGAATGTGAAGGCGAATCTGGAATGAAAGAAGTTTGGGTAGTTGACGACGATGAGGAAATGGCAAGAGCGATCAGCCTGATGCTGAAACTGCTCGACTATACCTCGACGCATTTTATAAATCCGCGCCCGGCAGCGCAGGCTCTGCTCGCGGGCAAACGGCCTGATTTGCTGATCCTGGACATTAACATGCCCGAGGTGACCGGTCTGGATATGCTGGAATTCCTGCGCCGCAGATCCGAGTGGAAGCGGCTGCCTGTCATCATGCTTTCCTCTGAAGCCGCCGATGTGATGGTGGATAAAGCCCTGAAGCTCGGCGCGGACGGATATGTGATGAAACCTGTTACAATCGAGGAACTTGAAAAGGCAATGGCACAAGCCTTTTATAAACATCTATAAAGTGAGTTGAAATGGCTGGAAAAAATTCTAAAACCCAAAAACAAGTCCGATCTGCGGAGGAAAGCGTTGCGAAACGTCAACGGACGGCGCAGCTTATGTTCGCCGCCTTCGCGATCATCCTTATCGTTTCCATGGTACTTTCCGCAGTAGCAAATTACTAGCACAAATTAAAGACGTGTTTCGCCGCGCGGCGCCTGTTGTGGTGCCGCGCTTTCTTGTGTAAATTTTTAAATGCCCTCATCCCCAACCCTTCCCCCGCAGGGGAAGGGAGTCCCCACTCCCAGTAGGAGAGGGCTAGGGTGAGGGAAGATATTATTGAGGAATCATGCTCGACAAATTACAAGCCATCGAAGACAAATACGAACAACTTGGGAACGAACTGCTCGAAATCGGAAACGATTACAAACGCGCCGCCGAGATCGGCAAGGAACGCACCAGTCTGGAGCCGTTGATCGAGAAGGCAAAAGTGTATCGTCAGGCAATGAAGAGTCTCGACGAAGCCAAAACCATTCTCAACGACGAAAACGACGCGGACCTGATTGCCCTCGCCAAAGCCGATATTGATGACCTGACGCCCAAGATCGAAACACTCGAGCACGAGATCAAAGGACTGCTCGTCCCCAAAGACCCGCGCGATGACAAGAACGTCATTGTGGAAATCCGCGCAGGAGCAGGCGGCGACGAAGCCGCCATCTTCGCTTCTGACCTCTTCCGCATGTACACACGCTACGCCGAAGAAAAACGCTGGAAGACCGAGATCATGTCGGAGAACGCCATCGGCGTGGGTGGATATAAGGAAGTTATTTTTGAAGTAAAAGGCAAGGGCGCCTACTCTAGAATGAAATACGAATCGGGCGTGCATCGCGTACAGCGCGTTCCCGCCACCGAAGCACAGGGACGCATCCACACCTCAACCGCCACCGTCGCTGTCATGGCAGAAGTGGAAGATGTGGAGGTCGACATCCCTGAAACCGACATCGAGATCGAAGTCTATCGTTCTTCCGGCGCGGGTGGTCAGAACGTGCAGAAAAACTCCACAGCCGTGCGCCTGTACCACAAGCCGACCGGTATGGTCGTAACCTGTCAGGACGAACGCTCGCAGCTTCAAAACAAACTGCGCGCGTTATCCATTTTGCGTGCGCGCCTTTACGAGATCGAAGAACAGAAACGCCGCGACGAACTCGAAGCGGACCGCCGCTCGCAAGTCGGCACGGGCGAACGATCCGAAAAGATCCGCACCTACAACTATCCGCAGAACCGCGTGACAGACCATCGCATCGGACTGTCCAATTACAACCTGCCCGCGGTCATGGACGGCGACATAGACGAATTCATAGACGAACTAACCACACGAGACGAAGCCGGTAAACTTGCCGCCTCCGGGGTGGACGACGACGAATAAAAAAACATGGCGGTGATACCGCCATGTTTTTTTCGAGAAACTTTATGAATGTTGAGACCCTTTTAAAACAGTACATTCCCAGCCTTAATTCAGAGACACCAGAACTCGACAGTCAACTCCTGCTTGCCCATGTGATCGGACGTCCGCGCACGTGGCTGCTCGCCCACCTTGATGAGCCTCTCACCCCGCCGCAAATTGATCTGGCAAACCAGGCATTTACCCGCCTGAGAACGGGCGAACCCCTGCCGTATATTCTGGGTCGCTGGGAATTCTTCGGGCTAGATTTCGATATCACGTCCGATGTTTTGATCCCCCGCCCCGAAACTGAATTGCTCGTGGAAAAAGCTGTCCACTGGCTAAAGGCATCTCCACACCGGCGCGCCGTCGCCGACGTTGGAACCGGGTCCGGCGTCATCGCCGTATCCCTCGCCATGCAAATCCCCGATCTGCAGGTCTTCGCCACCGACGTATCACATTCCGCTCTTAGAGTTGCAAAACATAACGCGGAAAAATTCCATGTACACCAACAGATCGAATTCATGGAATGCGACCTATTGCCGGAGTCAAAATCGAATGTGCTGCGACCAAACTTCCGGTTCTCATCTTTCGATTTAATCTGCGCAAACCTGCCATACATCCCCACAGAGACCATGCACTCACTTTCCGTTTTCGGGCACGAACCGACCCTTGCCCTCGATGGCGGCAAAGACGGACTGGACCCATACCGCAAGCTTCTCAACCTCGCGCCAAAATGGCTCGCGCCGAACGGCATCCTCCTGCTCGAGATCGAAGCCACGCAGGGAATGAAAGCCCTGAGCCTTGCCTACGATAATTTTTCTGAAGCTTCCATTTCCCTGCATCAAGACCTCGCCGGGCACGACCGCCTGCTTGAAATTCAATTCCACTAAAAAGCAAGTTGACAGCGTTATAATCAAAAAAGAGAATCTCAAAAGATGAAGGAACGTTTACAGGCTATTCGCTGGCGGGAATTCTTCACCAAACTCACCGACACCGAATCAGATGACCCAACCACAAAACGCAAAGGACAGTTGCTCGCCCTTTATATTGGCTTGTGTTTCTTTCTGCTCATCTACACACTGCTAAACACAGCTATTGTTCTGGCGCTGAACCCAAGCCTTGAATACACGATCTATCTGATCGAAGACTTTGTCGCCATCATCCCGTTCCTGATCTTTTGGAGAATGAACCAGCGCGGAAAAGTATTACTCACAGCTTATATTTCGATCTCCTTTACAATCCTCGTGGCCGTCTTCGGAAGCGACACAAGGTTTCTGGAATATTCGATGGTCGTTTTTGCACTTCCCATCGGCATTTCCAGTTTTATCATCCGACCATCCAGTTCATTCTTTTTTGCAACATTGACCACCGTTTCATATATTATTTCCAGTTTTGTTTATAACTACATCTGGGAATATAACCTCACAGCAGTCATTGCACTCTTTGCGCTCGCCCTGCTCACATGGGTCACTTCCCGTCAACTTGAGAATGCGATGCACAAGAACGATGATCTGGTCGCCAACCTGCAAAAGAGGAACAACCAGATTCGAGCCGCCTATGAAAGCACCCTCGAAGGTTGGTCGCACGCGCTGGAGATCCGCGACCGCGAAACGGAAGGTCACACCGAACGCGTCACCGAACTGACCATGAGCATTGGGCGGCAAATGGGTTTCTCTGAAGAGGAACTGCTCCACATCCGCCGCGGCGCATTACTGCACGACATCGGCAAACTGGGCATCCCCGATGACATTCTGCACAAACCGGGTCCATTGACGGACGAAGAAAGAGCCGTCATGCAAACGCATCCACAGATAGCCGTCAAACTGCTTACGCCCATCGACTATTTGAAGCCTGCCTTAAACATTCCCCGCTATCACCATGAAAAATGGGACGGCACCGGATATCCGAACAAGTTAAAGGGAGAGGAGATTCCGCTTGAAGCGCGTATCTTCGCCATCATCGATGTGTACGACGCCCTATCCTTCGACCGTCCGTACCGCAAGGCTTGGGAAAAACAAAAGGTTCTGGACTTTATCATTTCAGAATCAGGTAAGCACTTTGACCCCCGCGTGGTCGAAATATTTATTCATGAGATCAAAAAAGATGAACACCAAGATCCTACCCGCCAGTGAAATTCAACAGGCGCTCCGCATATTAAAACAGGGCGGCATCGTCGCCTTCCCAACAGACACCGTTTACGGTGTCGGCACACTCGCATTCGACAACGCCGCCATCGAAAGTATCTACACCGCCAAAGACCGTCCGCTTGAAAAAGCCATTCCCATTTTGATCGGGGATATGAGCGACCTGGATAAAGTTGCGGACAACATCCCAGAAATGGCTCTCCGTTTTGCCGCGCGCTTCTGGCCCGGACCGTTGACCTGCATCGTCCCAAAAAAGCGGACACTCCCTCCAGCCGTATCTGCCACCGAGACCGTCGCCGTTCGCATTCCAGACCATCCCGACGCACTCACCCTCCTCCGTGCCGCCGGACCGATGGCGGTGACATCCGCCAATATTTCCGGTCAGGCAAACCCATCCACCGCGCACGATGTTTACGACCAACTCAACGGAAGGATTCCGCTGATCCTCGACGGCGGAGAAACGCCCGGAGGGACCGCCTCCACCATTGTAGATTGCACCGGAGAAAAACCGGTAATCCTGCGTGAAGGTCCGCTAACTATGGAAAATTTAATCTTCGCGCTCGAATAATCTTCTCATCCAACGCTTATTCAATGTTCAGGATACATTAAACTCCAAGCATATAATGAAAGTTGCATTCTCCTGATGTCAAACCCCCAGTTGCTTGGGCAAGCAACTGGGGGTTTGAGTTTTAATACAAAAAACCCCGAAAAGAAATCTTTTCGGGGTTAACTTTTTTCGAAGTTCTTTACGATAGGGGCCAGGCGGGTAAAACGTCCATTTCCATTTCGGAGACATGCCCAAACGCATAGCGGAAATATCCTGCCGCGCCGATCATTGCCGCATTATCTGTGCAAAGCGACAGGGGCGGGATATGCACAGGAAAATCCTCCTGTCCTTTAAATGCCTGACGCAAGGCGCGGTTGGCGGAAACACCGCCCGCCACCAAAATCTCTTTCGCGCCGTATTCGCGTGCCGCATTCATCGTCTTCTTGAAAAGCACGTCCACGACTGCGCGTTGGAATGAAGCCGCTATATCCTTTACCGGAATGGCATTACTCTTTTTCTTCAGTTCCTGCACTTCATACAACACCGAGGTCTTAAGCCCACTGAAGGAAAAATTCCAGGTTCCATCGAGCCAGGCCCGAGGGAAGTTGAAGCGTGAGGGGTCTCCATCCTCTGCCTCTTTCTGGATGGATGGTCCGCCCGGGTAGGGCAAATCCAGCAGGCGCGCGACCTTATCGAACGCCTCACCCGCCGCATCATCCAGCGTCGCGCCGAGGCGTTGATAGGTCAGGTGATCGGTCATCAAATTCAATTCGGAATGTCCGCCGGAAACGAGCAGCGCCATCAACGGGAATTGCGGCTCCGCGGGAACCTGCTCGCCTGCCTTATACACCCACGAAGAATAGATATGACCTTCAAGATGATTGACGCCGACGATCGGTTTATCCAACGCAAGCGCCATACCCTTTGCCATGTTCATGCCGACGATGAGCGAGCCAGCAAGACCGGGTCCCTGTGTGACTGCAATCGCATCAATATCGTTGAGCGTGAGATGCGCCTGCGAAAGCGCCTGCTGAACAACGGGAATGATGCTCAACACATGCTGGCGCGAAGCGACCTCAGGGAACACGCCGCCATAACGCGCGTGTATCTCCATTTGAGAGGCAACCACAGACGAAAGCAGAGCGCGTCCATTTTCAATGACGGCGCAGGCAGTTTCGTCACAGGATGATTCAATGGCTAAAATTCGAGCGGGTTTAAGTTCTGTCATTATCTTTTCTTTTTACCACAGAGAACATCAGGATCACATAAATTTCAATTAAGAGTCTCTGAATTCCTTCTATAAATATCTCAAAAACGCATCAGGGTTCGCGAGAAAATCGCGCGTGAGGTTGACGTGCTCCAAGTCATTATATTTTACTTCGCGGATGATACCTTCGTGGAATTGAAGAATCTGCGCGTTGGGAAACGCCAAAATGATCGGCGAATGCGTTGCGATAATGAACTGCGCCTCTTGACCGACCATTTGCCTGAGTGCCGAAAGGAAACTGAGTTGTCGGGACGGTGAAAGCGCGGCTTCGGGCTCATCCAATAAATATAAACCGCCGGGGATAAAACGCGATTGAAATAGATTTAGAAAAGCTTCGCCATGTGAGAAATCATCAAGGTCTTTGCCGTAGCGGTGTTTCATCGCCGCCAGTTGACCGGCGTACGCCGAACGCGCCAGATCGGCTGCGTATTTTGAGCGTCCCTTGTAATCGCGCTCGACGTTGTTGTATTCCTCTTCCAACTCCTCGCGTGTCTCGCGCATGGAACGGGCGTAGCCGAAAAAATCCTCGGCGCGCATGAAGAATCCCTTGCGGGTGCGTTTGGTCCATGCCAGCTTGAAATACTTTGCCAATTTGCGAATCGGCGCAAGCGTCTTGTCGGTTTTGACGCTTTCGCTGCCCACCGTAATGGACTCGACCGCACAAGCCAGCGCCTCCATCACTGTCGATTTGCCGGAGCCGTTCTCGCCCACAAAGAAGGTCACAGGCGCGGTGAATTTGATCTCGGATAAAGACCGAATCACCGGAACCGTGAACGGGAATTCATCCGCTTCACTTTCAAGGTATGGACGTGGGGTAAGAGAAATAAGGTGAATCATCGTAAATAGGCGCAGGACTCTGAAAGTACTACTTTCGGTACCCCGCCTGAAGTAGAACTTCAAGATTCCATGCTAATTACTTCTTCCACTTCTTCATCGGAAGGACAAAATCATATGGAAACTCGGCAAGCTTTTCCATCACGCCGTCGGGACGTACCCAAAGCGTATCCTCGATGCGAAAGCCCATCCCTTTTTCGGGGTAGTACAAGCCTGGTTCGGAGGTGATGATCACACCGGGCGCGAGGCGCTGGTCGTCGCTGGCGGTGAGTCCGCTGAATGGGCGTTCGTGGATGTTCAATCCCACACCGTGTCCCAAACTATGGACGTAGCCTTCGATCGGCGCCTTGGTGTTGAGCAGAGTTTGATGTCCGTTTGCCTCAAAGAGTTCACAGGTCATTTTTTGATAATCTTTGAAAGCCACATTCAAATCGAAGTTGTCACTTAGCGTGTCGTACACTTCCTTGACCTGATCGTACAACTCCTGCGCTTCCGGTGTGGCGTAACCGAGGCTCCACGTGCGGGTGAAATCATAATAATAACCGCCGCCCGCTTCAGCAGGATAAAAGTCAAAAACAATCGTTTGACCGAGGCGCATCAGATCGGTGGGATTGCCCGAAGAGTGCGGCACGCCTGCATCGCGCCCGATGGCAAAGATAAAACCGGAGGGCAATTCCGCGCCATGTTCGGAGACCCACAAACGAATCTTCGAGTGGACATCACCAACGGTTAAAGGTGTTCCATCTTCCTTGAGCAAAACCTCGTCATCGCGGACATCGCACGACGTGAGATAATCCCGCACGCGCCCCACAACGGATGTGGTCACCCTGCCCATCTTGCGGATGCGCTCGACTTCATTTTCATCCTTGGTTTCCATCGCGCGCAGGAAAATGGAATCTTCCCGAGTCTCGCCAATAAATTCAAGTTTCGGCATCAACTTTTGAAGATGACTCAAAACTCCAAACACCATGCTGACATCGTAATGTCCATACACGCCGACACGTCCCTGCGTGATGCCCAAATCATCGAACATCTGCTGATATCGCATGGCGCTTGCAAGCAAGGCGTCCCCTTCGGCTTTATTCAATAACTCGTTGTAATCGTATTTTGTATAGGGCGTCAGTTTCAGTCCGCTTTTGGCGGCTTCGTCTCGTTCCATATCGTTGTAAAAATAAACCGGCTGTTCGCCGCGCTTTTTGATCACAGTGGCATGGCTGACGTGCCCGCCGCCAGTCAGGTAATACATGGGCGGATTATTCTCAGCATTGCCAAACACGATAAACGAATCCAAATTGCGGGCTTGCATGATTGCATCGAGGTCTGATTTCATAAGTTATCCTTTTCTTAACGCGAATATTTCGAATGAACGAATTACCCGAATTTATTATTTTTTGCGAATGACAATAATTTAACGAACAGGATAGAAATTCGAGTCATTCGTGTTAATCTTTCAATAAATTCTTCAACCCAACCAGCAATGCGCCTTCCTGCGCTGGTAAAACTGTGCGCGGGTCGAGCAAAACTTTGTCGTTCTCCGTCCGCGCAATGATGGGCGGATTGTTCTTCCGCAGGGCGAGCAAAAATTTACTGGCTGATTTGACTTGCAGTTCAAGCAAATAAGTTGGGATGGATTCGTCTGGAAGCGACCCGCCCCCCACAGTGGATTCACCCTCCACAACCTTTCCCTGACCCAAATGATCGCGCCACGCCTCTGCCCGCCCTTGAACCTGTTTCAGCGTCAGGGACATCATCCTCACGATGGGGATTTCCCGCTCCGCCTCATCCTTGAGATAATGCGTGAGTGTGGCGGATATTCCCGCCAGGCAAGCCTTGTCCGCGCGGACAGCTCTCGCCAGCGGATGCTTTTTGATCTTATCGAGCAGTGCCTTCTTACCAATAATGATCCCCGCCTGCGGACCGCCAAGTAATTTGTCGCCTGAGAAGAGAACCACGTCCGCGCCCGCCTGCATGGACTCTTGCACGGTCGGCTCGTGGACAAAACCATATTTGGCAGTGTCATACATGGCGCCCGAACCAAGGTCGTCTACAACAGGGACGCCTGCTTCGTGAGCAGCGTCGACAATATCCTTGAATTCAGGTTCTTCGGTAAAGCCGACGATCTTGAAATTCGACCGATGTGCGCGCATGACAAGCGCAACTGGTTCTTTGAGTGCGGAGGTGTAATCGGAAATACGAATCTTGTTAGTGGTACCCACTTCCACGAGTTTCGCGCCGGACTGCTTCATCACATCCGGCACGCGGAAGCCGCCGCCGATCTCGACCAATTGCGAACGGGCAATGACCACACGTTTGCGGTTCGCCAAAGCGGACAAGGTCAATAAAACGGCAGAAGCATTGTTATTGACCACAATCGCGGATTCTGCGCCTGTCAACTTTTGCAGGAGAGCTTCAGCATGGACCAAACGCGAGCCGCGCTTGCCGGACTCCAAATCGAATTCAAGGTTGGAATATCCCTTCGAAACGATGTTCATCGCGCGGATGGTCGCTTCGCTCATGGGGGCACGCCCAAGATTGGTATGCAGAATCACTCCCGTGGCGTTGATGACCGGCAGCAGCGTCGACTCTGTCCATGCGGTAAGGGTGGATTCTGCCCGGGAGAGGATCAACTCAATAGAGGGCAATGAAATTTCCGGGTCCCGTTTGAAGCGCGCGCGGATGTCATCCAAAGTCTGGCGCAGCGCATCCAAAGTCAAAGGACGACCGAACTGCGCGATGAGTTGGGCGGTCGTTTCGGTTTGAAGAAGTTGTTCAATGGAAGGGAGGTTACGAAGAGTTGTCATCTTGGATCACAGGCGGGCGCCGATTGGCTTTCTCGCGAATGCGAATGAAATATTCTGCGGCGATGAGTCCGGCTGCAAGTCCGAGAATAACATAGAGAGTGACAAGTCGACCAAGTTGCAGCCATGCAATGGTCGCGCCATAAACCCCGACCCACATTGCCTGACGCACGATCACGTTGGCATCGGCAGGCGGGGTGGTCGGAAAACGTTGATGAAGATAATAAACGAGGGGAAGTGCAGTACCGGCAAGCGCCATTAACAGCAGGGCGAAAAATCCCCAACGCGCCCACACAAAAGGCAGGGTCATTGTAATGACCAGATACAGACCGCCCCAACCGATCACGGCAAGCGCAAGCGCAGATAAACCAAATGGTTTGAAATGAAGTTTTTCATCCATCAGCAGAATTATACCCGCATCAAATTCTGCGCATGGGTCTGCAAAGCCGATCGGCGGTTTTACAACAACGGGTTCCAGATCATCGAAAGCGCCAAAGCCAGAACGACCAACAGAGCTGCGCCCGCCGCAAAGAAAACACTGATCTCGATGGTTTGTGTAACAGTGATAAGCTGGGTCGGCAGGTCGTCAAAAACTTTTTGCAACTCGTCTGAGCTTTCGGCAAGATGATACGAACCGCCCGTCATATCCGAGACCAGCTTGAGCGTCTCTTCATCGATCTCGCGCCGAAAACCACCACGCCCACCCCCGCCGCCAAAGAACGGTCCGCCAAAGGGATCTTCAAATTGGGCAATATATGGATTGCAATTCATGGGGGAAGTATTGTTCGTCGTGCCAAAGCCAATAGTATAGACACGCACACCGCGATCTTTCGCCATTTGCGCAGCCGTCAACGGAGGGACGCCGGAAGTGGTGACACCATCCGTCAGCAGGACAATGATGGCAGGTACATACTCGCCTTCAGGCAGCGGCTCGAACGGGACCGAGGAATATGGGCTGACAACCGAATCGTCTATCTCAGCGACGGCATTAAGCGACATCAGAATCCCTTCGCCAATGGCGGTTCGGCGCGCTGTGGAAATATTTTGAATCGTCTCTTCAAGCAAGGCATGATCTGTAGTCGGTGACTGGGCGATGGCAGCAAACCCTGCAAAGACAACAATACCGATCTGGGTATCGGCATCCTGTGATTTGATAAATTGCAGCGCCGCCTCCTTGGCCGACTCGAGGCGGTTTGGCGCAATATCGGTGGAGCACATACTACGAGATACATCGATGGCAAGGATGATGGTCGAGTTGGCTGCAGGCAGCGTGACCGTGGAAACGGGTCGTGCCATGGCAGTGATCAGGCTGGACATCGCCACGAGGAATAACGCAAACGGCAAATGACGCTTCCATTGCGACTGCTTCGGCACCGCCTGACGGACCAACGAAAGGCTGGAAAACCGTACCGCATACCGCTTCCGCCGCCGAAGGACAAGAATGTAAACAAGAAGCAGAAGCGGAACGAGCGCCAACAGATAAAGAATGGGTAACCAGAGAAATTCCATGACGATCTCCAGTGCTGTAAATTCACTCTACACAAACGAGAGAATCACGGCACACGACCAAACCACAATAACGATAAAATGCCGCCGATCAATAACAGGAAGATACTGACACCCGCAAAGACAGCAGTGATTTCCGTCTCTTCCTGCTTCACGCGCAATTGCGGTTCGATCTCTTTATAAACTTCGCGCAGGTCATCCTCGCTTTGCGCGTTGAAATAGGTACCTTTGGTAAGCTCGGATATTTGCTTTAACGCGGCTTCGTCCACCTGCGTGAATACCGTAAAACCGTTGACGGTCAACTGCGTGCCGGCAGTGCTGCCAACTGCAATCGTGTGGATGCGCACACCGCGCTCCGCGGCGAAGAGCGCCGCCGTCACCGGGTCGGGATTCATATTGTTCTCGCCGTCGGTCAACAAAATGATGGAGGCAGAATTATCAGCAGGGACGGGCACAGCCGGAGCCTGCGGGTCCCGTTCAAGGCTTGTGATGGGAGGCTGCCCGTTTTCGTTAGCAATGGTGTTCAACGCAACCACGATCCCATTTGCAAGGGATGTTCCTTTTTGCGGAGACAACCGGTCAATGGCGGTCAAGATCGCATTCTGATCTTGTGAAGGAAGCTGCACCGAAATACCACCTTCGCTGAACGCCACAACACCGATCTTTACCGTCGAAGGCTGGCGCTCAACAAAATCCTTTGCGACCGCCTTGGCAGCCTCCAGACGGTTGGGCGCAAAATCCTCCGCCGCCATACTGCCGGAAACATCGAATGCAAGGATCACGATTCCTTCAACCTTCGGCAAACCCACCACCATTTGCGGACGAGCCAAAGCGACCAGCAGTACCGTAACACCAACCAAAAACATGACGGCTGGAACATGACGCCTCATCCCGACGCCCCGACCTGTCGCCTGCTGGACCAAGCCCAAACTTCCGTAGCGAAGCGCGATCTGTTGACGTCTCCGCTGCATGCGCAGATAAAGCCAAATCAAAAGCGGAATCAACATCAACGACCAAAGCAGCGAAGTCCAAATGAATGTCATTACCGCTCACTTCCGCCGCTGACGGCGCAGCATCACAAAACCGGCAATGGCATGAATGAGATCCGCTTCAGTGGAAAGTTGAAGCACATCCACACCTGCGCGCTTGAACGAAGCCGCCAGATCGAGCTCGCGCTGTTTTGCCGCCTGCATAAAACGCTGACGGAATTTTTTATCGTGTGTATCCACATATATCTGCTCGCCTGTTTCCATATCTTCCAGCACCATATAACCAACATCAGGCAGCGACATCTCGCGCGGGTCCCACAAGCGGATCGCAATGACCTCATGCCTCTGGCTGAGCAAACTCAGCGAACGTTCCCAACCCGGCGTGCTGATGAAATCCGAAACCACAAAGATCAATGAACGTTTCTTGATGGTATTCAAACTGCCTTTGAGCAAAACGGACAGATCGGTCATGGGCACACGCGATAGATGCGGCTGTTTGAGCAGATCGTTAATGAGACGCAGGACATGCATCCGCCCGCCTCTTGCCGGGACCGTATGCTGGATACCGCTCCCGAACATCACCGCCCCGACGCGGTTCCCGTGACGCGTGAGCAGCCGCGAAAGCGTGCCAACGAAATCGATCAATACTGTGCGCTTTTGCGCATCAAGCGTCCCGAAATCCACAGACGGACTCAGGTCGAGCAGAAACCACGCGATGATCTCGCGGTCTTCCATGTACTCGCGGACATAGGGCGCATCCATCCGCGCGCTGACATTCCAGTCAATATAGCGGATATCATCCTGCGGCTGGTACTCACGCAGATCGGCAAAGTCCACGCCGAAGCCGCGGAAGAGGCTGCGGTAATCGCCCTGCAAATACCCATCCAACCGGCGGATCACCTGCCAGTCGAGCCGGTGCAGGATCCGCTCAGGAGTTCGCACGGATGTCGAGGTGTTCATTTAAAGGCACCACTGGGATCGGAATACGGTCAAGGATCTGGGAAAGAATCTCATCGCTGGTCACTTCATCGGAAAGCGCTTCGTACGAAAGCACCAACCTGTGACGGATGACATCCAACGCCATATCGAGAACATCCTGCGGCAGAACATATTTCCGCCCGCGGACAAATGCAATCGCTTTGGCAGTGAGGATCAAATTGATGGAAGCGCGCGGACTGGCGCCGAAGGTGATGTAACTTTCAAGGTCATTCAACCCGACCAATTTAGGGCTGCGTGTGGCAGTGACGATCTTTACCGCATATTCGATCAACGACGGGTCAACATAGACCTGATCCACTTTCTTTTGCAATTCGAGCAGGTCATCGGTGGTGAGCACACGTTGAATTGCTTGAATTGCGCCGGTCATGCGCTCGACGATAACGAACTCTTCCGTTGAAGTCGGGTAGCCCACCAACACCTTGAGCATGAAGCGGTCCACTTGTGCTTCGGGCAGGGCATACGTCCCTTCGGTTTCGATCGGATTTTGAGTTGCAAGCACCAAAAACGGATTCGGCACCTTGAAACTTTCGCGCCCGATCGTCACCTGCCGCTCCTGCATCACTTCGAGCAATGCGCTTTGGACTTTGGCTGGCGCGCGGTTGATCTCGTCAGCGAGCAGAAGGTTGGTAAACACAGGTCCGAGCGAGGTGTTGAATTCGCCCGTCTTTTGGTTGTAAATGCGCGTACCGATTAGGTCAGCCGGCACGAGGTCCGGCGTGAATTGAATCCGTTTGAATTCGCCGCCAATGGAATCAGCCAGTGTTTTGATCGCCATCGTTTTCGCCAGCCCCGGCACACCTTCCACAAGGATGTGTCCGCGCGCGAGCAATGCCACGATCAGCCGCTCAAGCAAATGGTCCTGCCCTACGATGATCTTCTTCACCTCATAAAGCACCCGTTCCATCGGAAGTTTGTTCTCGCGATCTGTTTGTTCCATGTATAAATCTCCTATCGTTAATACGGCGGCGAACCGCCCATCCCGCCAACGGCAACGTTGATGGGAACAGCAAAACCGATACCAACAAAAAAGTTTTCTTCAGTGGGGTTAACGAGACCGGTAACGATGCCGATGACCTGTCCCTGACGGTTCAACAGCGGACCGCCGGAATTACCGGGGTTGGCAGCCGCGTCGAATTGGATCATGCCGGGGATTTTCAAGTCACTGTTCGGGACGCTAAAGACACGGTCAAAGCCGGAGATGACTCCAGCGCTCATCGAACCGTACAAACCGAACGGATTTCCAACCACGTACGCTTCATCCCCCACCTGCATCGCGCCGGGGTTACCCAGCACCGCAGGGACGAGGAACATCGGCGTATCCACTGCCTGAATGACGGCAAGGTCCAGTTCGGGGATTTCAGAAACGACCTGCGCTTCAGATTGGGTCCCATCGGCAAAGGTGACCGTGATGTTATTTGCCCCAGCAATGACATGCAAACTGGTGAGGATGTCACCGAAGCTGTCGATGACAACGCCGCTTCCCAAGCCGAAGCCTGATTCAGCGTTCTGATGCTCTTCCTCCGTCTGGATCAGGATCAACGACGGGCGGATCACCTGATAGACCTGCGACGAATACGAAGGCGGCGGTGTAGCGGACGCCATCGCCGAGGCAACAGACGCGTTGACATCGTCCACGCTGAGTTGGGCAGGTTGAACGACAACGAAGTGATAGATGAGAAAAGCTAACAGGGCGGCTAAAACTCCCGAGGCAAAGGGCAGGCTCCGCCGCAGAAGTGAAGCGATGTTCTTCATCCGATCCCTGAATCGCTCTATGTTTGTTTTTGTCGAATCGCTCATGCACAGTTCCTTATCAATAAAGCGGAGAGTGTATGCGACCTAGTATTTCACTATAAGGTGATAACTTTAGATAAAGATGAGTGGACGGATGAGGTTCTTACAGGTTGGGGCGGTAATTACAAAATCCACACAATTAGTTGGATGAAATGTATACTTTTAAACGATTGCAAATAACGATCAAGGATTTTGCGGAGGTTTGTGATGAATGTTTCAGATGCGATCCGAATGAAAAGGGCGGTGCGGAAGTTTCAAGATACTCCCCTGCCCGACGACGTGGTGAACGCGATCCTGAACGCTGGGCGGCGCTCACAGTCGTCAAAGAACGTGCAGGCGTGGCAGTTCATTGCCATACGCGATAAATCCATTTTGAAGGGACTCTCGACCTGTGGTCAATGGGCGGGACACTTGGCAGGCGCGGCTTTAGGCGTGGCGATATTGACACCCGACCCGACCGAGAAATTTCAAACCATGTTCGATGCGGGTCAGGCGGCGGCGTTCATGCAATTGGCAGCCTGGGAGTTGGGAGTCGGCTCGGTTCCGGCATCGATCTACGAGGCGGAAAAAGCGCGCGGAATTTTGGGATTCCCCGACGAGTGGCATTTGCGCATCGCGCTGTCTTTTGGGTTTCCTCTGGACGAAAAGAAATTGTCCACGCCGCCAAAGAAGGGCGGACGAGTTGTGTTGGAAGATGTGGTGCATTGGGAGAAGTGGTAGTTTCAGGTTTCAGGTTGGAAGGTGAATTTCGGTTCGTTCTTAAAATTTGACTGACGTATAATGGAGAAAATCCGCTGGTAGAGAAAGGGTAATGTCATGGCGAAGAAAAAAAAATTTACGGAGCAGGAAATCAAGCATTTGGAATTTATCCAAGATGGAATTAGTCGTTTTGGTTCCAATTCTTTTCAAATGAAAGGGTGGATGCTAGCCATTGTTTCTGCGTTATTAGGTTTTTTCGCCAGCTCTGATAATACTAAATTTGCAGTAGTTGCTATTTTGCCGGTGCTAGTCTTTTGGGGGCTTGATGCCTATTATTTACAACTTGAGCGCAAATTCCGGGGTATCTATAACGATGTAATCCATTCCGAAAAAGATATCGCGCCCTTTGAAATGCCATTTCAAAATTATAAAAATGGCAAATATGCCTTCTGGGATGTTGTTTTCTCCAAGACTCTATTATTTTTGTATCTCCCCGTAATCTTGATATTAGTGGCGGTTTATCTTTTTATGTAAATTCTCAAGCCCCTAAAGGCACCTTAGACCTTTAGGGGCTTTATTTATGGCTTGTTCTCAACTATTCACCGTATGCAGCAAAGGAAATGGTATCGCCTGGATGGCAGAAGTGTCACGTTGTTGAAAACGAGTGATCCTGTCATCTAAAATCCTGCCGTCTTTAATGATCGTGGCTTCCCCCAAAATCGGATTGGGATACCCTTCGATGAGATCATCCAGGAAGGGTCGCAGGGCTGCGCTAATAGACTCCGTGGCGGTTTTGTAGAGCAACGCAGGCGTATGGTCCACTGCATAATGAAGGATCCCATCAAGGACAAAAGTCGGCTCCTCGATCGATGTGGAGTGGCTGGTCTCAATTCCCATATAGTCGTCACAACTGACATCCACGATCATTGCGCCCGGTTTCATCGACTTCAAGTCTTGCTTGTACAAAATATGATCCGTTCGAAACACATCCCAAAGCACCGCGTTCACCACAACATCGTAAACCCCAACCTCGTCGCGTAACTGATGGACCGTATCACGGTTGTACACGGTAATTTTCGCGCCCAATTCGGTCAGGGCTTGCTGCGCTCCGCGGGCAATATTCCCCCGCCCAATAACAGCCACATTACATTCCCGTAAATCGCGTCCAAAAATCAACATACTGTGATGCACCGCCGCATAACCGGCAATCTCATTGTTTTTCCAAAAGGTGTGCTTCTTCCCGTCAAACATATCTTCCCAGGCAATGGCGGTCATATCCCTGTGCAGTAATAGATCGGTGATTTCCCGACCCTGCACGGCATGTATCCAGCCAAAAAGGGTTTGTCCATTTTGAAAGAAGGGATATTCCTCCGGCGCAGGATTTTTCGGGTTGCAAACAATATTTTGCTGATACACCTCGGCGTACGGCACAACATTAACACCAAGTTTTTCGTATTCCCCATCGTCGATTCCCAGCACATTCCCATATCCCTTTTCAATAAAGATCGCATCGGGATGTTTTAGCTTTGCAACATCTGCCGGGAGAATGGCGCGCCGTTTTTCGTTTTCCATTCGGGGAATAATAAAACCAATTGTGTTCATAGAATGTGTCCTTTCACTGGCTGTTTCTCACATTCTACATTTTCAACATGACAACCGGATGACAGCAAATTTACACATTAATTACACATTGGAAACTTACCTGCAAGGAGTCATTGCTTATACCTGCCTCCTATTTTTCATCTCCGCACCCTGATCGAATTCAACACCTTTGTCACCAGCATCCCGCCGGGGACAGAGAGCGCGAACGTCAGCACAATCGAAACGATCAGCCCCACCAACACCCAAATACCGATCCAAATAAAAGCATACAGAACCGGGTCAGACTTCACCACCTCCCCGCTCGAATCCACACATTCCAATTCGTAGCCCGTGGCGGGCTGTTCAAATCCATTCTCGTCGAATGTCGTGGTGGAATAGGTACGGCTTTGCGGCGTGGTCCCTTCCGGGCAAAGCCATCCGCCCGTGGTTTGGATCGCATAATTGCTGAACGAAGAAATGCTCCCGATCGCCATAAAGACCGGCAGGATACAACTGCAAATAAAAGTGATCAGCACAAACCAGATGATACAGCCCGAAACAGCGGTCGTCTTTGTATTATCCATTTTCATTCTCCTTGCCAAGAAAAGATGCTTAAACTTTACCCGCCTCAACCCAAAAAGAAATGACCCATTTCTCCTGATGGACGCTATGAAAACCCCGCGTTTCCTGCCCCCTAAAAAGCGCAATTCTCAAACGAGTGCGGTATAATCAAGTTGTCTGACAAATTTCAGGAGGCACCCCATGACCCATATCGACCTGACCATTCAAAAAGATCGCCGCGCCCGCGCCGTTCAACGCGCCCGCGAACGCAACATCATCATCCCCACCTACGCCCAAATGAAAGACCCTTCCAAAGTCCCTGCAAAGATTCAGGAGGAATTAAAGAGTATCGGACTCTGGGACATTCATCCACGCAATCTCTTTCGCATCACATGGAAGAATCAACCCACCGCTTCCGGCGGGACCTATGGCGGAGTCAACTTTCTCGAGCTTCCCTCCTCGCTGACGGGAGTCAAAGCGCGCATCGTTGTCCTCGTTGGCAAGTGGTTCCCCACCGGCGCTCATAAAGTCGGCGCCGCGTTCTCTTGCCTCGTACCGCGACTCGTCACCGGTCAATTCGACCCGACCACGCAAAAAGCCGTATGGCCCTCAACGGGTAACTACTGCCGCGGCGGCGCGTATGACTCCGCTCTTCTGGCGTGCGAATCGATTGCCATCCTGCCCGAAGGTATGTCAAAGGAACGCTTCGATTGGCTGGCAAACGTCGCAGGCGAGACCATCAAAACGCCCGGCTCCGAATCGAATGTAAAAGAAATTTTCGATAAATGCTGGGAACTGCGCAACTCCGGTCAGGACCTGATGATCTTCGACCAGTTCCAGGAATTCGGCAATTATCTCTGGCACTACGAAGTGACCGGTCACGCCATGGAAGAGGTCTTAAAGCAAGTCATGGGACCGAACGATCATTATCGCGGCATGGCGTCCGCCACCGGTTCTGCCGGGACGATTGCCAGCGGCGATTATCTGAAGCAGCTTTTCCCCGAAAGCAAGATCGTCGCCAGTGAAGCGCTGCAATGCCCGACCCTGCTTGAGAACGGCTTCGGCGCACACCGCATCGAAGGCATCGGTGACAAGCATGTGCCATGGGTACACAACACCAAGAACACAGACGTGGTCGTCGCTATTGACGATAACGCTGTGGTCAATCTCTCCCGTTTGTTCAACGAAGAAAACGGGAAAGCGTATCTCGTCAAACAGGGTGTGTCCGAAGAACTCGTCGGCAAACTCGACCTGCTCGGCTTCTCCGGCATCTCGAACGTCCTCTCCGCCATCAAAGCCGCCAAATACTACGAGATGGGCGAAAACGACATCATGCTTACCGTCCTGACCGACTCGATGGAACTTTATCGCTCGCGTCTGCATGAGATGCACCAGGAATTTGGTCAATATTCCGAGAGCGATGCCGCCGCCGACTTCGCCCGCTATTTACACGGGCAGTCCACGGACAATATGCTCGAACTCCGCTACACGGACCGACGCCGCGTGCATAACCTCAAGTACTACACCTGGGTTGAACAGCAGGGCAAAACCTACGAAGAAATCCAGTCACAGTGGTATCAACCCGATTACTGGACCAGCGTCCAGAAACAGGCTAATGAGATCGATGAATTGATCGTCGATTTCAATAAAGAAGTTGGTTTGTTGTAAATTTTCTTGTAGGGGCGGGGGTATCCCGCCCCTATTCATCCAGACCAATAAGGAATTGAACATGGCGGACATTATAATTACGCCATGCTCAAACCAACGGACCTCGTTCTCGTCTGCCTGCTTCCCACTCCGCGCGATATGGAGATCGCCCGCCTGCTCGGCTGGTACCGCATTCCGCTGCGGACCGCGCCCAAAGTTGTCAGCGTGGATTATCTCGCGTTCTACCAACCAACTTCCTTCGGCGAAAGAGGCGGTCAGATCGAATACATTGCCCAAGTCCGCGGGCATGAGTTAACTACCAGAGGCGAACTGCTCAAGGATGAGTCGAATCATCCCCGCGCCAAAGAAGAGTATTTCAAGATGCAATTGGGCGGGCTGGAAAAATTAAATACGCCGGTCAAAACCGACAAATGGAAACGACTGACCTTCCTCTACTCAACCGGTGAATATTTGCTGAACGCAAAAACTTTGAACGATCTCGTAGTTGAAGGCGAAGAACGCAATCTTCTATGGAAAAGCCTGCGTGAGCGCGCCGAAAACGAACAGCTTTACAAAACAGACCTGCCCGAAGCCGACATTCCGCCAGATGTGTTAATGGCGCTGTTGGGAATAAAAGACCTGTCAGGCGAATACAAAGTCGGCAGATCGTGAAATTGAACACGAACATGAATTTAAGCAGAAAATTTCCGAAATGTTAGGAAGCCGCCCAAAAGTTTCCTTGCATGCGTATAACAGAAGTGATACACTTTAAACGATGCCCGCTGATTTAATGGTCGTTACCCCCTCCACGAGCCTCGGCGAAACCATCCGCCGCTCATTGGAGGAGACGAAATTCTATAGAGTCCATGTTGTTAACAACAAGGCGTCTGCCATCGTTAAGGCGAACGAGATCGGTACGCCGATGGCATTGCTGGATCTGGCACTCGGAGACGAATGGGTGCTCGAAATTGGCATTGCCCTGCGAACCGTCAGCCAAAGCATTAATCTCGTTATCCTTTGCGAAGAGAACGGCACGCCGCCTGCTTTTGATTCATTGCGTCCGTGGATTCTTGTCCGTAAACCGTTCAGGATGTCAGATTTTATGAATGCGCTCAGTCAACCTCAACCCGCATCTAATAACAGCATGCCTTCTTCGAACACGACTCAATTTATGCCGTGGTTGAACGACCCGAACAAGGCTGCCCAACACCTCACCCGCCTCACTTTGGAATCCTCCGCGCAAGCGGCGTTGATCACAAAGCGAAGCGACCTTTGGGCATACGCTGGCGGTCTTTCACAAAATGCCGCCAAGGAAGTATCCCAAACGGTTACGCGCAATTGGGATGGACAAAAAGGGTCGGATCTCCTGCGCTTTATCCGACTCGAAAGCACCAAAGCGGAGCATATGCTTTACGCCACCCGCCTCACTTCGGACTCGGTGCTGGCTCTTGTTTTCGACGCCGAGACTCCCTTTAGCACCATCCGCACACAGGCGAGTCAACTGCTCAGCGATTTTGGCACAGACGCCGATGCAAAGCGCCAGGCTGCCTACAGTGAAGATGAAGAGGATGGACCTGAAGTTCCGCCCATTTCGAACATTCTCGCGGATATTCCTGCTCCCACACCGGAGCCTTTAACCACCCGCGATTTCAACCTCCCCCGCAGAAACGAAAAAGAAAATTTCGATCCCAACGAGACCCGCGTCTCTGACTCGCTTTCAAACGCTTCCGTCTTCAGCCGCGACCCGTCACCCGCCATCCCGCGGAATCAGTTGCAGTCGACGGCAAAAGCCAAAAGTCAGGAACGAGGCGAAGCGCAGACTGTTTTTGATGAAGTGGAAGTCACAGCCCCGTCTCATTCCAAGCCGCGACCGGAGACTCCCATCTCAAGACCGCTTCCGGGTGGAAATGACACGACCCGCGAAAGTCCAACCACAGAGGCGGCGCGCAAACTCATGCCGGAACCAGTCTCTGCGGGTTTATATCATCTGACATACGCATGTCTGCTCGTCCCCCGTTTCTCTTCGCACTACCTCACAGGCGACCTTTCAGATCATCTTGGTGACTGGCTTCCGAATATCTGTGTGGCTTTCGGCTGGCGGCTGGAATTCCTGGCAGTGCGCCCCGAATATTTGCAATGGGTCGTGAACGTGCAGCCGAATACATCACCCGGTCACCTGATGCGCATCATGCGCCAGCAGACCTCCGAAAAGATTTTCGGCGAGTTTCCGCGCCTAAAGAGGGAAAACCCCTCCGGCGATTTCTGGGCTCCCGGCTACCTCATCATGGGCGGATCGCAGCCCCACCCGCCGCAACTGGTGCGCGATTACATCCGTCAGACCCGCCAACGTCAGGGTCTCGAAGATATGCCGCCCGGAAAATAGAAACAAAAGTTCTAAATTAGGAAACGCAGAGTATAATAATCTCTGCGTTTTTTCTTTTGTAATCAAAATTTCTGGATATTCCCATGCCCCCTACACTTTATCTTATTGATGGACACGCCCTCGCCTACCGAATGTATTTTGCCCTGACCGCTGGCGGCGGAAACAACTCACGCTGGCAAAACGCCAAAGGGGAACCTACCGCGGGAATTTACGGTTTCGCGCGCGAACTTGTCCGCGTACTGGAACAGGAAAAGCCGGAGTATCTTGCCGTCGCTTTCGACGTAGGCAAAACCTTCCGCGACAAGATTTTCCCCGAATACAAAGCCACCCGCGAAAAAATGCCGGACGATCTTCGCTCGCAATTGGAACACATCCGTGAAATGGTGGACTTGTTCAATATTCCACGCCTTGAGATGGAAGGCTACGAAGCCGACGATGTGCTTGGCAGTGTGGCAAAGATCGCTTCCGAGAAGGGACTGGGTGTCAAGATCATCACCGGTGACCGCGACCTGCTGCAACTGGTCAACGAGCGGACGTCAGTTTATCTCGCAGGCGACAACCAGACCTATATCACCAATGAGGATGTGATCAAGAAGCTCGGCGTCCGCCCGGACCAGGTGGTGGACTACAAAGCCATTGTCGGTGACACGTCCGATAACATTCCCGGCGTAAAAGGCGTCGGCGAAAAAACGGCGATCACACTGCTCGAAAAATTCGACACACTCGATAATATCTACGCCAATCTCGATCAGGTGGAGAATCGCTGGCGCGGGAAGCTTGAAACCAACAAAGAGACAGCCTACCTGAGCCGTGACCTGGCGCGCATCGAAACGGACTTGAAGATCAAGTTCGACTTTGAACACGCCAAAATCGCACCATTCGACGGATCCAAACTCGAAACCTTTTTCAAGGAAATGGATTTCAAAACACTGGTCAGCAAAGTCCCTGCCATCAGCGGCGGGATGCCGGCAGTTGATTCTGCGCCAGAAATAAAAACCGGAAAGACCAAAGCCGGTCAGATGACGATGTTCGCCAACGACCCGCAGCCAATTGCGATGGAGATAAAAGCATCGGACATCGAAGTCGTTGTCGTCGATACAGAGGAAAAACTAAAAAGTCTCGCGAAAGAACTTGATAAAGCCAAGGTCATTGCGTTCGATACAGAAACGACCGGAACCGAAGAAATGAAAGCGGATTTGGTCGGTATTTCACTGGCGGTCAAGGAAGGAACGGGGTATTACATTCCCGTTGGGCATACGAATGGAAATAACTTGCCAATTCCAAAAGTGATCGAGGCGCTTACTCCATCCATGACGAACCCAAAGATCGGTAAAGTAGCTCATAATGCCAAATATGACTACATCGTGCTGGCACGGTATGGACTCACCATCACGCCATTAACCTTCGATACCATGCTGGCAGAATTCATCGTCGACCCATCCTCGCACAATCTCGGTCTGAAAAATCTCTCGGAATACAGGCTCGGCGAAGAGATGACACACATCGAACAACTGATCGGCAAAGGCAAAAAGCAGATCAGCATGGCAGATGTCCCGATCGAGGCTGCGTCAGGTTACGCCGCCGCTGACGCCGAGACAACCCTGCGATTGATGTCGGTCGAAGAGAAGGAACTCAAGCGTGTGAACGGTCAAAGCATTCTTGACGAGATCGACATGCCGCTGACAGCCGTCCTCGCAGAAATGGAGATGACCGGCGCATTGATCGACACCAAGTTCTTCGGCGAAATGTCCAAAGAACTTGCGGCGCGTCTCGCTGAGATCGAAAAAGAAATATATGGACACGTCGGCAAGGCGTTCAATATCAACTCGCCGCAACAGCTTTCAGATGTGCTATTCAATCATTTGCGCCTCGAACCACCCGACAAAGGACGCAAAACTGCCACAGGCTTTTACTCCACCTCAGCGGATGTGCTCGAAGCGCTGCGCGGCAAACATCCCGTTCTGGATTTTGTCCTTGAGCATCGTGAACTCTCAAAGCTAAAATCCACCTATGTGGATGCGCTTCCCGCCGCCGTGGACGCGAATACCGGACGCGTACATACATCCTACAGCCAGATCGGCGCAGTGACAGGTCGCCTCTCATCCAACAACCCAAATTTGCAGAACATCCCCATCCGCACGGATACGGGTCGGCGCGTCCGCAACGGGTTCATCGCTGAGACAGACAACGTACTGTTGTCTGTCGACTACTCGCAGATCGAGCTTCGCATTGTGGCACATATGGCAGAGGATGAAGCCATGCTCGCCGCTTTCCGCGCGGGAGAGGATATCCACGCCACAACTGCCGCAGCCGTATATGATATTCCGCTGGAAGAGGTCACCAAGGATATGCGCCGTCACGCCAAAGCCATCAACTTCGGGTTGATCTACGGCATGTCCGCATTTGGGTTGACACGCTCCACCGAACTCACGCTCGCCGAAGCGGAGGATTTCGTCAAAGCATATTTCAAGAAATTCCCTGGTATCAAAAAATATCTGGACGGTATCAGAAGACAAGCCGCAGAGGTGGGGTATGTGGAAACACTGCTCGGGCGTAGGCGATATTTCCCGGCATTGCAGACCAAGGCACCGGTCCAGGTAAAGAACCGCGAAGAACGGGAGGCGATCAACGCCCCAATTCAGGGAACTGCCGCAGACATCATGAAAATCGCCATGTTAAAAATCCATCCAGCGTTAAAAAAAGCGGGATTAAGTGCAAAAATGCTTTTGCAAGTCCATGACGAGATCGTGCTCGAAGTCCCGCAAAAGGAGTTGGATAAAACAGCAAGGGTCGTGAAAGATACAATGGCAAACGCCTACCCGATGAGCATCCCGCTTGAGACCGAAGCAAGAGCCGGCATCAATTGGGGTGAGATGAAGGTTCTGGAATAATATCCGCCAACAGCGCGCCCGACCCAGGGTTATAATTGCATGATTGTTAAGGATAACTACACTATTTTGAAAGTAAAATAAAGCCACTATGCCCGGACGAGAAGACATCTTTCAAAAATCAATGAACGAGGGACATTCCGCCGCCTGGGATCAGGAATGGAACAAGGCAGCGAGCGCCTACCGCCGCGCGTTGGAAGAATTCCCAAACCATCCCAAGGCGCTCAACAGCCTTGGTCAGGCACTTCATCAACTGAATAATGTGGATGAAGCCCTGCAAATATACGTACGAGCCGTAACGGTTTCACCTGATGATCCCGTTGCAATGGAAAAAGTGGCACAGCTATCCGAACGTATCGGCGACCTCAAAACCGCCATGGATGCCGCCATTCGAGCTGGAGACCTCTTCATCAAACAACGCGATACAGATAAAGCGTTGGAGAATTGGGTTCACGTCACCAGCATCAACCCTGAAAATCCAATCGCCCATTCACGCCTTGCACAGGTCCACGAACGGCTTGGGCACAATCAACAAGCTGCAACCGAATATCTTGCCATCGCCAGCATCCTTCAGCGGGCAGGCAACAGCCAAAAGACCCAGGAGATGGTGGATAAAGCCCAAGCCCTGGTGCCAAACAGTTCCGAAGTAAAACAGGCTCAAACCCTGCTAAAAACAGGACAACTTCTTCCAAAGCCGATTCGCGCCAAAGGCGGGACAGGTCCCATTCGGATGGCGCAGGTTAAGCAATTACAACAGCCGACGAAAAAAACCGCCTCCGGTCTGGACCCGGTAGCGGAAGCACGCCAAAAGGCTTTAACTCAACTGGCAGAGTTACTCTTCGATTTCTCCGACGACAGCAGCCCCGCCGCGCAAGACCGCAAAGGCATTTCAGCCCTCATGAAGGGAACCGGCAGCATTTCGGTGCAGTCGGAACAGGTCAAGGTGGTGCTGCATCTCGGTCAAGCCATCGATGCGCAGTCCAAGGGCAATGACAGTCAGGCGGCAGAGGAATTCGAAGCCGCGCTCAATGCCGGCTTCACCAGTTCAGCCCTATACTTCAACCTCGGGTATTTACGTTATAAAGGCGAACGCTACGAAAGCTCACAGCGCTTCCTGCAAAATTCAGTAAAACATACCGATTACGGACTTGCATCCCGCCTTTTGCTTGGAGATATGCTGCTCAAAAAAGGCGACCTGCCCAATGCCACAACGGAATTCCTTGAAGCGTTGAAATTCGCAGATGCCTCTGTCATCGACCCGGAACAAGCCGATGATATACGCCAGCAATATGAACCCCTGATCGAATCCTACCAAAACCAGACCGATGAAGCCGCGCTTCGCAAGGTCTGCGATAATATCAACGGGCTTTTAATGCGGCAAGACTGGCGCGAACAACTTCATAAAACCCGCGAGCAAATGCCCAAACAGGAGGGCGATCTTGCCGCCCCATTGGCAGATATGATCCTGCAAGCGCAATCCAGCTCCGTGCTTGAGTCGATGAACCGCATCAACCAATTGGCACGCGCCGGCAGTCTGCGCTCCGCCATGGACGAAGCCTACAACGCCGTCCAACATGCTCCCACCTATCTTCCTCTTCACGTCATCATGGGCGACCTGCTCGTGCAGGAAGGTCACACCACAGATGCAATTGCAAAATTCAGCGTGGTTGCACATTCATACAGCGTCCGTGGTGAAGTGATACAAGCCAGCAAGCTCCTGCGGCGAATCATCCAGATCTCCCCAATGGACCTCGGCGCGCGGAACCGCCTCATCGACCAGCTCGTGGCGCGCGGTCAGGTGGACGACGCCATCCAGGAATACCTCGAACTGGCAGCCATCTATTACCGCCTGGCTGAACTGGATATGGCACGCAAAACATACACCAACGCCCTGCGCCTTGTGCAGCAAGGGAACGCCAGCCGCGATTGGAACATCCACATCCTTCAACGCATGGCAGACATCGATATGCAGCGCCTCGATTGGAAGCAAGCCCTGCGCGTTTTCGAACAGATCCGCACGTTGGCGCCCGACGATGACGCTCCACGCAGGCAGCTTATCGAATTGAACCTCCGTATGGGACAGCAAGACCGCGCCTTAAGCGAACTGGAAAGTTACATTACGCACCTGGAGAGCCAGAACAAAACAGAGCTTGCCCTATCCTTCCTGCAGGAACTTTCGCGTGAACATGATGAGCAGCCGCTTCTCAAACGCACTCTCGCTGCCTTGCTCCATCGCATGGGGCGCACAACCGACGCCACCTCGCTTCTCGACGAATTGGGCGAAGCACTCCTGGAAAAAGGCGATAAGCAGGGTGCAATGGAAGTCATCAACCAGATCGTATTAATGAATCCCCCGAACGTACAGGATTATCGTGCGCTGCTAAGCCAGATGCAAAATGGATGATCCCATTTCAAAGTATTACAGCGCTGAGCGAACATCAGCGCTGTATTTTATTCTCACCAATGGAAGCCAGCACAAACTTTAGAAAGTCCCTAAACAAGAATCCCAAGCATGCCTGACGGGATGCTATAATCCCGCCATCAATTTTCGGAGTCAAAATATGCCCAAAACCCAAAACAAAGCCGTCATGATCTGGCTGTTCATCTTCGCGTTCATCGTTGCGTTTCTTGTCGTCTTCGGCGGCTTTACCCGTCTCACCCGTTCAGGTTTATCCATCGTCGAATGGAATCCCATTAACGGAGCGATCCCGCCCATGGCAAATCACGAGTGGGAGGCAGAATTTCAAAAGTACAAGCAAACCCCCGAATTTCAGCAGATCAACCAGGACATGACGCTGGAAGAGTACAAATATATCTTCTACATTGAATGGTTTCACCGCCTGGTTGCCCGCCTCGACGGCTTGATCTTCGCCCTGCCCGTTTTCTATTTCCTCTTCCGCAAGACCATTCCATTCAAGGAATTCGGTATTTATTTTGCCATGGGAATGCTCTTCATCGGACAGGCTTTCATGGGATGGTACATGGTCTACAGCGGATTGATCGACCGCCCAGCCGTAAGCCACTTCCGCCTCACCGCCCACCTCCTGCTTGCTCTAACCCTCTTCAGCCTCGCCTTGTGGACGGCTTTTGGGCACAAGTTCGGCTTTCATCATGCCGATAAAAAAGCCAAATGGTCGCTTCCTTCCAAGCTGGCAGTCTTCTCGCTGGTGATACTCATCATCCAGATTTCCTACGGCGGATTCACTGCCGGACTAAAAGCCGGGCATGTTTCCGATACCTGGCCCCTTATGTTCGGCAAGCTCATTCCGCCCAACCTTTTCAATTCATGGCTCAACATGCTCCAAACACCGCAAACTATCGTATTCTTTCACCGTTGGTTTGCCTGGCTGGGCATTATCCTTGTGCCAACGGTATTCTTCATTGTCAAAAAACAAAACTACCCTGCTGAAATCCAAAAGGGATTGCTCTGGCTCATTGGAGTGGTTGCCCTGCAAATAACCCTTGGCATACTGACCATTCTCTCCTACGTCAATATCGTATTAGCACTTTTGCATCAAGCCAATGCCATTCTGTTACTTGGACTGGCAGTCTATTTCATCCATCGTTTCCGCGCATTGGATGAAGCAAAGGCGTAACGCATAGGATTAACAAAAAAGACACCGCCTCTTTGGCGGTGTCTTTTTTGTTGCGAAAGAGTAATTATTGACCCATCTCTGCGAGGGCGGCATCGATCTCTTGCGAGAAAACGTCGATGGTCTGCGCACCCTGAACGAGGCGTGTCTGGGTCTCGCCGTTGACTTCATAGGTAATAAGGAAGGAGGGCGTGGCTTGGATACCGGCAGCCGTGGCATCCTTTGCATCCTGATCCGCCAGATCACTGTATTTGCCCGAATTGAAACAATCGTCATATTCGCCGCGGTCCAATCCAAGTTCATCGGCAAAGGCATTCAAGCGGCGGGTTTCATAAGCTCCAACATTCTCACCTGTCTGGTTTGCGAAAATAATATCGTGCATTTCCCAAAACTTACCCTGATCGCCAGCGCAATAGGCAGCTTCTGCTGCAGCTTTTGATTCGGGTCCGATGAATTCACCCACCGTTTTATAAACAAAGTACACGGTTCCGTTCGCCACGTATTTTTCCATCAACAATTCTTCGGTGTTTTCAAAGAAAATACGGCAATAGGGGCATTGAAAATCGGAGAATTCGGTAACGGTGATAGGTGCGTTCGGATCACCCGCCGTATTAAAATCAGCGTTTGGTCGGTTATGCGAAACCGGTGCGGTTATATCCCCAACCGGTTTCATACTGGGATAAATGATCAGGAATGCGAGGAACAATGCGCCCAATGAGATTAAAAGGATGGCGATCAACCGAGATCGCTGTTCCTTTTTGCGCACCTGTTCCCTGCGCATCTGTCGCTTGCTCATTTCTCTGTTATTCATACTGGCTCCTAAAAGATTTGTTTGAGGTCGAATTTTCCCATGCCCACAGGGATTTGTCCAGAAATGGGTTAAGAGCCTCTTATTTACTCTTCACGCAAACGGGCATCCATCCACATCGTCATCGTTTTGAAAACCTCCATTTTTTCGGGTTCATTATGGAGTTCATGATATGCCCCGTCCCAAAGGACGAGGGTGCAACGGTCTTTCAATGCCGCGGCAAATTCAGTGCTGCTGGACGGGTACGCGATAGCATCATTTTTGCCATGGAGTAGTAACAGCGGCAGTGGAAATTCGCCGGCGTGTTCAAGGGTCCAGGCGGTTACGCCTATCATGACCTTTCCAAAACCGAGCGATAATTTGTCGTGAACCAGAGGGTCATTAATATATGTCTCGACAACGGATTCATCTCTTGACAATGCTTTCGGATCAAGTCCACTTGGCATTTGGGTGGTCGGCATGATCGAACCGAGAATCTTTGCGGCAACAACCTTGAGTTTTTGCTCCTCCACCGCCGTATGCAAACCAGAACTGGTTGCGATGACGCCCTTAATATCCGGTTTGCGTTTCAGGGAATAATGCAAAACAAGGATGCCTCCAAGGCTATGCCCATACAAGATGATCGGAAGGCCCGGGTAGCGCAAACGCGCCTGCTCGAGCAAAAGGTCGATATCCTGCAAAAAATCCTCAATGGAAGTGATATGACCGCGCAGCCCGCCGGAACGTCCATGTCCGCGCTGGTCAAAACCGAAGAGGACGAATCCCTCCTTTCCAAACGCCTCCGCAACATGCGCGTACCGCGAACTATGTTCGCCTACACCATGTACAAGGCAAATCACAGCCCGTGGAGAAACGACCTGAGGTTCCCATACCTGGGCGAATAATTCCAAACCGTCACGCGACTTCCACTTCAACTCTTCATGTTTCATTTCATGCTCCAATGGTTATTTTGAATTCACACTGACGTGCCCCCGCGCCCTTGCATTCCTGCTCTTCAATATCGTGCTCATCACCGGTAGCCCAATATAGACACTCCCGAATCAAACCAAGCGTAACAAAACAGATCGGTGAATTTTCCTTTTGATTCAAGGTGGTTGGTGAAACCTGATCGACAAGAAGCAGATCCGTATCAAGGGTATGGACAGAAATACCCCCTCGTTTTGTTCCGAGCATTCCAGCCAGCAGATCAAGTGCCGGTTTTCTTCTCATTGGTTTTGGCAGATTACGCACAAATGCGGACTGCGTCCTAACAGCAAAAGGTGCAGTGCCCAACATTGGCTCCCAAAGTTTCGAACCAATTCGCAATAAAATGCCGCGTGCGCCGCGCCCGTAATTCGTGCGCAATTCAAATTGTAATTTTGAATACGCCTCCGCTGCCTGTACTTCATCCAGCGTCAAAAAAAATTCCGGCTTCTGCCAATCGCTCGAGAGACCGGATTTCGACAATATGGCGTGATATGTATCGCGTCCAACCTCAGCTGAAAGCGTCTCAACAAAATGTCTCATTATGCGCGGAGAAAATGTCGCTTGATTCATATCCATTACCCCAACGAACGAACAAAAACCGGATAATACTCTCCCGTCAGCTTAAAACCCAGCTTCTTATACAAATTCAGAGAGGCAATATTATCGTCCTGTGTGTTGACCGACAACCTTCCGGATTGAAGTGCCCCGGCTCGCTGGATCAGGTCATGCACCAAAGCTGACGCAACTCCCCTGCCCTGCGCATCAGGTCTGACGCCCAGCCTTGCGAGGTGTGCCCCAAACGGATTGCCCGTACTGATCTGATACCCGATAATTCCCGTTTCATCTTCTGCCACAGACGAGTAGAAGGATTGTCCGCGGGCGCGTTGAAGCGAGTCGTATGAGTTGTGCCAGAAAGGACCGAAGGCGTCGTGATCCAGTTTTTCAACCGCCAGCAGATCAGATTCGCTCATTAAGCGAATCCGCACCTTGGGGACTTCAAAGTGCGGACGATAATCTTCGCTGTGCAATTCCAATAGGACAATATTCAGCCGCGGCTCAAAATTGCTCTCCACGAGCATGGATTGGAACCACTGCTTCATTACGATCGATGCGATCTGGGCTTGGGGGTTGTTTGTAAAGATATCAGCGTAGGCATGGTTCCAAAGGGTGTACCAGGCTTCGGGTCCCGAAAGATGCGTGTGATATGAAAACAGGCGGATCCACCCTACATCCTTTGGGTCTTCAGGGCAGGCTAACGCAGCCACAACTGTCCCGTTATCCTCCAACACCCAAAAGTTCCGAGAACCGAGCCATTCGAGGGCGGTACGCCAATCGAGGTGCCGGTGTGTATTTGATTCATGAAAAATAAGGTTGGAGATCTGGCGGGAATCATCCGCCGTCGCGTTACGGACCCGAAGATGAAGGTTTATCATTTAATGAACCGAAGAAAAAATTTCATGATCCGTTCAAAAAATGTCGGGTTTTCTTTGGCATATACAGACCCCATCATTTTGAACGCAGAATCTGTAACCTTGCCCTTCTTCAGTTTTAGCGCAGCCGCCGATTTCATCACCAATGCCCGCATATCGCCTTCGTCTACACTGGCGAACAATTCTGCAGATTTTTCGTATTTTTCGAGCGCCTCATCATAACGTTGAAGTCCCTCCAAGGCGGAAGCCTGATTCCCCAACGCCATTGCCTGACGTTTCACATCATTTGCCGAGGCAAATATCCTGTCGGTTTCAAGGGCGGCATCGAGAGCTTCCTGCGGTTTGCCAGCCTGCATCAAAGCAACGCTCATATTGTTGCGCATTTCAGCTGCCATTAATCCGGCACGACCCAGGGAGTAACCTTCTGCAGCCTGACGGAAATATTCCGCAGCCTCAACGAATTTTTTGTTGGCAAAGGCTTTTTTGCCTTCGTCATCCAATTGGTGGGGTTCAAGTGTCATGGTTTCTAAAGTGTAATATCGAGCAAGCCTTCCGCCACAGAGCGGAGTTTATCGCGCGACATGCTGCTCAATTTCATGGCAAGTTCCAGATAAGGCCGGTTAACAGGCTGGCAAACAAATTCTTGAAGTTCTTCCGGGAGTTCCATGAATTTTTGCATAGCCTGCTGGCTGGTCATCCATTCGCCGACAGGTCCACTCTGGTCGAAAAACGTTTCGATGCGGCTGCCCATTACCGCCAGAATGCTTTCGAGTTCCGGTACTGTGGCGGAACGTTCGCCAAGCTCATAAGCCTTCAATCTGGACTGGGGTATGCCTGTTTCAGATGAAAGATGTCGAATGGACATATTTGCGTTGGTACGTTCCTGTCGGAGCAATGCGCCGACCATTCGCTGGCGCAGCGCAATGAGGCGGGTAATATCCTCATGCGTCAAGGGTTCGGGGGCATCGGAGACAGTTTCGTTTCCCCAAAATCGTGAAATGGGAATCTTCAAAAAGAAGACCAATGCTTCCAATTCCGGCAGGGACGGGGAACGCCGCCCTTCTTCATAAGCGCGGAAAATGCCGGATTTCACGCCTATGGCATCAGCGCATTCCTTGATACTGCGGCGTTCTGCCGTACGCGCATCGCGAATCAACAAACCAAGTTTCTTTTCTCGAATAGTAATCTGGGGGTTGGTCATATTACCTCGTTAGGTGAAGGCATATTATAGCAGACTGTTTCAGCGTCTAGACATTGACTCGCGGGATTTTCCCGCCATGAAAATTTCAGCGCCAAGCTTGAAACCTGCCGCCTCCAGCCGCGGGGTGAAGTTGGGGCGAATTCCAGTGGGCGTTAACTCCCCGAGAACATCTCCGTCCTGCGTTACGCCTGTTTGGTTGAACTTGAAAATATCCGTAAGAACAATGACATCGCCTTCCATACCTGCCACTTCCGTAATACCTGTCACCTTACGTTTACCGTCCTTCAAACGGCTTTGCTGAACGATCAGGTCCACCGCCGAAGAAATTTGCTGGCGGACCACCTTCAAAGGAAGGTCCATTCCAGCCATAAGGACAAGGGTCTCCAAACGGGAAAGCGCGTCGCGAGGGCTGTTCGCATGGACAGTGGTCAATGAGCCGTCATGCCCGGTGTTCATAGCCTGGAGCATATCCAGGGCTTCTCCGCCACGCACCTCTCCAACGACGATGCGGTCGGGGCGCATACGCAGGGAATTCTTCACAAGATCACGAACAGATATCGCATTCATTCCTTCAGAATTCGCCGGTTTGGTCTCCATGCGCATGACGTGATCCTGCTGCAATTGGAGTTCGGCTGCGTCTTCAATAGTGACAATTCGCTCGCCCTCTGGAATAAAGCCGGAAACAATATTCAACAAGGTTGTTTTACCAGACCCGGTGCCGCCGGATATGACGATATTGAAGCGTGCTTTGACACACGCTTCAAGAAAATCCGCCATCTGTCTTGTGATCGAGCCAAAGCCGATAAGATCATCGACCTTTAATTTATCCTTCATAAACTTACGAATGGTTATGGAAGGACCGTCAATCGCAACCGGGCGCACCACGGCATTGACACGAGAGCCATCCGGCAAACGCGCGTCGACTGTCGGAGAGTCAAAATCCACGCGGCGGCCCAAAGGCAGGACAATGCGGTCAATAATGCGAACGACATGATCATCATCATCAAAGGTGATCTCACTCTTCGTTAATCGTCCGCTTTTTTCGACAAATATCTTTTTAGGTCCATTGACCATGATCTCGGAGACGTCAGGGTCATCCAGCAATGGTTGAATTGGACCGTACCCCAACAGGTCATTAAGTACCTGCTTGAAAATTTCCTTTTTCAGATCTTCGGGAAATTTTAGCTGTGTTGTCTCAAAGACCCGTCCTATGTTCTGCTGAATAAAAGCAACGCGCTGAGACGCATCAATCCCTTCGGTCTCCAATGCGCGCAGGAGATTATCTGCCAGATACTTTTTCAGCCTGACCAGGTCCTGCCCGGTCAGGCGCTGAGCTGCTCCCTGAATCTGTTTGTTCATTGCTCGGTATCCGTTTTTTCTTCATCCAACGGCATAACCCAGACGATCTGGTTCTTTTGCAGCGCAATGAATGGGCTGCTATAAATTACCTGTCCCTCTGCATTGTAAATATTCGCATCCGTCACTGCCACAAACGTTTCATTGTTTTCCAATTCATCTTTAAGACGTTCATCGTTTCTGACATGAATAAACCCGCGTATCAGGTTATTCGTAGTCTGAACAATGGACGGAACCGCCACCTTGTGAATGACATTGGTGTAATATTTTCCCTTTTCATCATATTCAATAGCCATGATCATCTCCTGCTTGCCACAGGAGGAAAGTGACTTATCCTTCGCGTAACTTACGCGCCAGTGCCACCATTTCCTGGGCAGATTCGTAAAAAATTATGGAAGTGGTATCGTTTGGAAATTTTATCGTAAAAGGACAGTGTTGGCTGTTTGCAAAACCGAAATTTGTACTGAGGTAGGGAATCACAGTATTGACTTTTACCCCTAAAGTGCTTTCCGTTTCCCGCTTGTCCAAGCCCTCCGGCCCGGTATGACGGTTCAGGATCGTGTAGATTGAATCCTTTTTCACGCCTTTTGATCCCAGGTATTCCAGCATATTTCCAGTTAGGGAGATCGTGCTGACATCTGTACTGACGATCACAACAAGAAGATCAGCATGCTGTACAAGGGGAAGGGTAATCTTCGAAAGCGAGCGTCCTATATCAATGAAAACATAATCATAGGCGCTCTTTAACCCGGTGACAAAGTCCCAAATACGACCTGAGGTTAAATGAGAACTTAACTCCGGGTCTGTTGAGCCAGCCAAGAGGTTAAATTGCCATGTTTCCATGAACGGCAATTCCCTCCCAAGAAAATCCGGACCTGTCTCATCGGATGTTTTTTCGGCAAGGGAGAGGATGGTTTGTTCCCCCTCGTAACCAATGATCGAAGCTATAGAACCAATCGGAAGCACCAGGTCCGCCACAGCGACCCGGGATTCCGGTTTTTGTTTTGCCAGGTTTGATGCTGCGTTCGCGCAAATGGAAGATGTGCCAGTGCCGCCCTTGGCGCTCATGAATACGATCATCAATCCGCCCTGTTTCATCACCTCTTCGGAAATGCCAAAAAAACGATTTACGACTTCGTTCAACGTCGAGATCGCCTGCCCGGATTTGGTGATGTATTCGTTAAATCCCGCCTCACGGCAGGATTTAATACGTTCCGGGTTGTGATCGCTGCTTAACGCAACAAGCGGAATCTTCTCCGTACGTGAATCATTTCGAAGCTTCGCAGCAAACTCTTCCCCCGTGAGATCAGGAAGGGCTGGGTCAGCAATTACAAGGTCCGGATGGTCGCGCCAGGTAAAGATCAAACCTTCTTTGGCAGACCCCGCTTGCAAAATGTCAAATTTTTGTTCCTGTAATTTTCTGGCGACGAAATTTCGGCTCGCAGCATCCGAATCAACAATTAAGATTTTATGCTTAGGCATGGCATGTTTCCGTGCGCATGCCCGTCACCATGCACAGATATCACGCTTCTATGGGCGGCATCAGGTAACCCAACCCTGAGCGCGTGACAATATGTCGGGGGGTATGAGCATCGTTCTCCAGTTTCTGGCGAAGACGGGCAATGCTCACCCACAAAATTTCTTTATCATTTTTGTATTCAACGCCCCAAACACTTGTCAACAAATCCTCAGAGGTGAGGATCTTTCCAACGTTGTGTGCAAATTGAAGAAGGAGTCTATATTCGGTGGCGGAAAGTGAAACGGGTTCCTCGCCACGCCACACTTCAGCGCGGGCAAAATCGATCTTTAGGTCCTCGTGAGTGAAAAACCGAACCTGGCTTGTGTCGGATGGAGTGTGCGCACGACGCAGCACCGCGCGGACTCGAGCAAGCAATTCTGTGGCAGAAAATGGCTTTACAAGATAATCATCTGCGCCAAGATCCAATCCGCGTACACGGTCTTGTTCTTCGCCGCGCGCTGTCAGAATTACGATCGGTACGTTCGTAAATTCGCGGAGTCGCTGTGTTGCGCCAAACCCATCAAGGCGCGGCATCATTACATCCATCAGCACCAGATCGATGGGATTGGACGAAAAGACATCCAACGCCTGCATACCATCCTGTGCCGTGACTACGTCGTATCCTTCGGTGCGGAGATTCGCTTCCAAAAGACGCAAGTAGCGGGGTTCATCATCGACGATCAGAATACGCTTTGCCATAAGGACTCCTTGAAGGGATGATTGATATTACGTCAAAGCGTTGGACTTACGGGCAGCTCGATAAAAAAGGCTGTTCCTCGATCCAACACTGACTCTACCCAAATATTACCATGATGTGCCATAACAATTTGCTTGCAAATATAGAGACCCAGCCCGGTCCCGGTGACCGTCCGCTCGCCAGGCACACGATAAAAACGCTCGAACAAAAACGGAATAAACTCCTCCGGAATTCCTTCCCCTTCATCAATAAAGGAAACCCGTACCTTTTTATTCTTTTCTGCCAGACTTATTTTGATCTTCGAACCCGGCGCGTATTTTATGGCATTGCTGTATAGGTTTTCCAACACCTGCGACAAGCGAACACCATCCCCCAAAACGGGGGAAACTGCGCTGAGTTTCAGATCAACTTCGAGGGCGGGATGATGCGTCCGCACGCGCGCAGTGACGTCACGGACCAATGCATCAAGCCGGATGGGTGAAAACTTAAATTGGATCGTCTTGCTCTGAAGCCGTGCGGATTCCAACATATCCTCGATCAGTTTTGTAAGACGGTCTGCCTCTTCGTCGATGATGATGAGAAATTCGCGTTGAGTGGCATCGTCCCATGTGGTGTCCTGTCGAAGCAGACTGGTGCTATACCCCTTGATAAAACCGAGGGGAGTTCGCAGCTCATGAGAGATCGTGGAAACAAAATCATCCTGCAAACGCATTTGACGCTGCACAGAATCGAGCTCGGCGCGCGCCTCTTGAAGTTCCTTGCGCTCAAGCAACGCAGCAGCCCAAATCGCCTGCAGCGAAGCAACGTGAATATGGGTTTCCGAATATTCAGGTCCGCCAAAACGAACAAACAAAAGCGCCCCGCGAAGTTTTGAACCAATATACAAAGGAATACCCAGCAGGTAGGTTTGCGACATACGGTCTTTTCTATCCGAACCCTTTGCCGGACCGTGTATCACCATGTGCTCATTGAAGATGACATCATTCGCCGCGTTCTCACCCCAGGCTGCATCAGCTTCGGCAGTTTTGCCGCGCCCCATTGCGCGGGCGTAGACAATATCCAGTCCGCGTGTCTGACGATCGCTTAAATAGACAGCGACATTATCGAACACAAAAGAACCGCGCAAAGATACAAACAAGGTATCCAGCGCAGATTTCCAATCCGGCTTTGATTGTACTTCCTGAAAAATACGATGAAGTTCTGAGAGAGTTTCCTTGTTCATGGGTCAATCCCGGATTGCAAGCAATGGGAATTTAAATGTTGCGCCCTTCCCCTCCACCGACTTCACATCCAACAGTGAGCCGTGAGCTTCGACGATCTGCCGAACAAGCGACAACCCCAGTCCGGTCCCGCCGTAACGACGGGTGGATGAGCCGTCCAGTTGGTGAAATGGTTCGAATATCTCCTTCATGCGGTCCTGGGGGATTCCAACCCCGGTGTCTTTGACGATCACTTGGATCAGGTTTTTTCCCTCCTCTTCAAGGATGACCTCCACGCTTCCACCCGAAGGCGTGAACTTGATCCCGTTATCGAGAAGCTGACTCACAGCCCAGCCGATCTTTTCCGAATCTGCCTGCGTAAACGGAATGGAATTTGGCGCGCTGAATTTCAATTTTACCCCGCGCTCCTCCGCCTTCCCATTGGCAGATTTTACTACCAGCGACAACAACCGACGAGTATCCGTTGCCTCCAATTTCATGCTCATTTCGCCGCGCGATGCCAGAGAGAACATGATCAGGTCTTCGATCATTCCCTCCAATTTTGTACTTGCCTTCTGGCTGACCGATAATGCGTGAAATTGTTCTTCGGTGATATCGCCCAAAGACTTGGAGATCAGGAGTTCAATATAACCTTTGATATGAGTCAGAGGTGTGCGCAATTCATGAGAAATGTTGGCGATAAAATTCGCCTTCATCTGGCTCAACTCAGACAGACGGTTGAGGGCGTCATTCAATTCAGCGGTTCGTTCACGGACACGCTGCTCCAAATTTCGGTTCGCAGACTGCAAAGCGGAACGCAATTGAAGGATCTGTTCCGTGATCGCCTGATCGAGGGTATCCCGGTCGAGCAGATTCAATTCCATCAACGCCTGTCCCAGCATGATGGAATTTCCTTTAACGATCTGTTCCTGCTGATGATCCAACGCGCGCTGAAGTTCGATTTCCTTGATGACACCTTTTTGGACCAGGTATTCTCCCAAACGGGGAATCAACATCTCAGGAGTTAATTTAGCAGGAATTGAACTCATTACTTTTACCTTCCTATTCGTATAGCATCCACTCACCGTCAATCATGACAGATTTGACATCCATTTTCAATAGCTCATCTGGAGGTATTTCAAACGGATCTGCATCCAATACAATGAGATCAGCAAGATAATTCTCCGCTAATTTGCCAAGACGGTTCTCCGCATTGGAGGCGAAAGCAGCCCCGAACGTATAACCGGACAAGGCTTCGACGAGGGTCAACTTCTGTTCGGGGCGCCAGCCCTCGGCGGAGGGCGAGCCGTCTGTGCGTTGGCGGGTCACTGCGGCGTGCAATCCCAAAAACGGATTGGGCGACTCCACCGGCGCATCCGATCCAAACGCAAGCGTCGCACCGTAATCGAGTTGAGTCCGCCACGCATACGAAAGATCCGCACGCGCGCCCCAGTAGCGATCGGCGGCGAACATATCAGAGATCGCGTGAATGGGCTGCATGGACGCGATCACATTGAGTTTCGCGAGCCGCGGCGCATCATCGGGGTGAATGACCTGCACATGTTCAATGCGGTGACGCAGATGCGGCAGACTATTTTGAGTTTCATACTCGCGCAATTGCTCGAACGCATCGAGCACCTCATGGTTCGCTCGGTCGCCAATCGCATGGACGGTCATGCTCAGTCCCACATCAGCCGCCTTGCGGGCATGTTCAAAAAGTTCTTCACCATCCATATTGAGAATGCCTTTGTTCTCCGGTTCATTCTCATAAGGCTGGAACATCGCCGCCGTGCGCGGACCAAGCGCGCCATCCATAAATGCCTTGACCGAACCGACCCACAGCCACTCATCGCCGAAGCCGGTGCGCAGACCAAGCTCGTTCGCCTGTTGAACGCTTTCAACGGGAATATTCTTGCATACCCTTAATTTTAATTTATCCTTCGCATGCAAGGATTGCAATGCCATAAAAGAATCGCGGCGGTCAAAATCGTGGATGCCGGTAATGCCCATCCGCCACAAAACGGATTGAGCTTTCTCCATCGCCGCCTCAAGCTCGCCGAGAGTTGGTTCAGGAACCGCAGCATCGACCAACGCCATAGCCGACTCAAGCACGATGCCGGTCGCCTTGCCGTTTGAATCGCGGTGAACAACTCCGTCCTTCGGGTTGGGCGTATCGTCAGTGATATTCGCCAGTTTCAACGCGGACGTGTTCGCCCACGCCGCATGCAGGGATTTGGCAGTGAGGTAAACGGGATTATTCGGCACTATCGCATCAAGCTCTGAAGCAGTGGGAAATTCGCCGTCCCAATCGTTTTGCTGCCAGCCATGTCCCAAGACCCATTCGCCGGGTTTTGTAATTTTCGCTCTCTCCCCCACCCGCCGCAGACATTCCTCTTTGGTCTTTGTCTCACAATCCACTTTCGATAAACCCAACGAATAATATTGCATGTGGATGTGCGCATCGGTAAGACCCGGCAAGATCGTTTTGCCTTTTATGTCAAATCGTTCGACTTTGCCATGCGCAAGGCTTTCGAGTTTGTCTTTGTCGCCTATAGCAATAATCCGCCCGTTCGCGATCAGAATCGCAGAAGCGCGCGGATTTGAAGAATCAAGGGTATGTATGTTCGCGTTGTAAAGGAGTTTCATTTATTTTATTCATCCTTGGGGACAGATACTTCCCGTCTCCAATTTATCGTTTACGTCATCTTTTTCAGCAGGGCGTCCAACTCTTCGTCAGAGTAATAATAGATCGTCACGGTGCCGCCTTTTTTGCCATGCTTAAGCGACACTTTCGTGCCAAGACTGCGCTGAAGACGTTTTTCCACATCAATGACATCGGCGTTGACCGATACCTTCTTCGCCTTAGCTGGCTTGATACCCGTCAATTTGCGAATCAATTCCTCAGCCTGACGGACGTTCAACGAGAGGTTGATGATCGTCTGCAAAGCGGAAGTCTGCGCTTTTTGCGTGGAAAGTCCCAGCAAGGCGCGGGCATGACCTTCGGTGATCTTCCCGTCCACCAGGGCTTGTTTGACCGCATCCGCAAGATTGGTCAGACGCATGGTGTTGGTCACCGCCACACGACTTTTTCCAACCCGCCGCGCGATCATTTCGTGCGAAAGTCCAAAATCATCCGCAAGCTGACGATACGCTTCGGCTTCTTCCATCGGGTTCAAGTCCGCGCGCTGAACGTTCTCGATCAACGCGATCTCGAGCAATTCCTGGTTATTCGCCTGACGCGTCACCACCGGGACTTTCGTCAGTCCAGCCCGCTGTGATGCCTGCCAGCGGCGTTCACCCGCAATAAGAATAAATGTGCCGTCGTTCTTTGGCGAAACGATCAAAGGCTGAATCACCCCATGCTCCTGAATGGACGCAGCCAGTTCATCGAGTTCCTCTTCTTTAAAGTGAACACGCGGCTGACGCGGGTTGCGTTTGATGGATTCCACTGCCACCTGCTGTACGCCGCCATGTGCGCCGCTTCCACTCGATGGGGGCACAGCAGCCTTCCCGCCGGGAATGAGCGCATCCAAACCTTTGCCAAGTCCTTTTCGTTGAGGCATCTACTTGCTCCTTATAGACGTGATTATTCGTCGGTAGTTCACTGTCAGCTTTTATCGCCTTTCAACAATTCCTTCGCCAGCGTTTCATACGCTTCCGCGCCGGGCGAATGAGGCGCATATTCCGAGATGGGCAGTCCGTAAGAAGGCGCTTCCGCCAGACGGATGTTGCGCGGAATAATGCTCTTGAATACCTGATTGGGGAAATGCTTGTTCACTTCACGCACCACATCGGACGAGAGATTGGTCCGGGTGTCGAACATTGTCAGGATCACACCGCGCACCTTCAGTTCCGGAAAAAGAGCCGAGCGCACGCGCTCGATGGTGCTGGTCAACTGCCCCAATCCTTCAAGCGCAAGATATTCGCACTGCACCGGCACGAGCACGCCATCCATTGCAGCCATCAAACCGTTCACGGTCAGCAATCCCAGCGAAGGCGGACAATCGATCAGCACGTAATCATAACGGCTCGCAACTTTCAAGATCGCCTTTCGCAAACGCGACTCACGCGCAAGTTCGTCCACCAATTCCACTTCCGCGCCAGCCAACGAAGGCGATGACGGCAACAGCGACAACTGTAAACGCTCGTTCAATAAAATATAGGGGAAGATATCATCCTCGCCCAAAAGCGCATCGTATGTGCTGCCTTCCACATCAAGCTTATCCACGCCCAAACAGGAAGTCGCATTTGCCTGTGGATCGAGATCGACCACCAAGACACGCTGCCCCTGTTTCGCAAGATACGCCGCCAGGTTGATCGTGGATGTGGTCTTACCCACCCCGCCTTTCTGATTCACCAACGTATAGATCTTCGTCAAGACAAAACCTCCATCTTGCAATGTTCAACTTCTTTATGGGTTGGAATTCCCTGCATACCCTTGCGCTTCACAGAGTGAGCCGCGAGATGAGTCGCAAAACGCGCTGCTTCCCACGGGTCTCGTGTTTCGCGAAAACGGGCAAAAAAGCCAGCCGCAAAAATATCGCCTGCGCCGGTGGCGTCCACTTCTTCAACCATCGGCGGGCGGAAGCGTCTTCTATCGCTGTTCCAATGCAGCACCGCGCCCTGCTCGCCTTCGGTCAGACAAAGGAGACGGGTGTGATGCGCCACCCATTCGACAAATTCCAGATCGTGGTTGATATCTTCGACGCTCAAAACCACGCCTCCCGCCGGACCGAGAACCTGTTCGCTGTTTTCCCAAGCCTTGGCGAACACCGAACCTTTTTCGTCCCAGCCGCGCATCCATCCCTGCGGCGTGACTCCCACCCACGAAGCAGGAAATTTTTCCGCCAGAGCCGGGTCCACTTCCTGAGCGATCGGCGCGAGATGCACAATGGATGCGTCACGCCAGATTTGGGGAATATGCTCAAACGTGATCGACGTTGCCCGATGATGCAGCGTCTGCTTGCGACCATGTTCGGTCTTCACATTTTCAAAGACAGTACTATGTTCGGTTGGGACGTTAAATATCTGAATCCCATCGAGCAGACTTAATGGAGCGTCCTCTCCAGCCGAGGTAACAATACCGACACGCAAACCCATCGCTTTTGCCGTCAATGCGGAGTAAGAAACCGTCCCGCCGAGCTGCTTACCCGCGGGCGTCAAATCCACAGCCACATGACCGATAAGCAAATAATCCACGGGTTGGAGTTCAGACATGCGCAAATTATACCGTGATGGACGATATGTCACGAAAAACAAAAAGACCGCAGACTTTCGTCCACGGTCAATTTTCGTTTCCTATCGAATTATTCCTTCGGCACGATTACAACTTTGCGATACGGTTCTTCGCCTGTGCTTTCAGTCTTCACTGCGGGATGTCCGCGCAATTCAATATGCACCACACGGCGTTCGCTGGACGGCATGGGTTCCATCGTCACTTTGCGACCGGTTTTGGTCACCTGATCTGCCATGCGATTGGCAAGCTGGCGAATCTGCTTTTCGCGGCGGGCGCGATAGCCCTCCACATCCACGATCACCTGCACCCATTGCTGGGACTGCTTCCCAACGATAAGCGAAGCCACATGCTGAAACGATGCCAGTGTTTCGGCGCGGCGCCCGATCAATGCACTGAGGTCATCACCGCGGACGTCCACTTGAATGGTGCGATGATCGCCTGTATCCGTTTCATCGAAATGCGCAGACACTTGGGCTACCATACCCATGTAGTGAATCAACTTTGAAATGACCTCTTCGGTCGTGTTCAACAGGGCATCCTGGTCAGCGGTGATCGGCTTCGGTGCTGCGACTGACGCAGCAGGTTTCTGCGCGACGGGCTTCGGTTCGGGTTTCGGCTTTGGCTCCGCTTTGGGGGCGGCGGGTGCCTTTTTCTCGGCGCGCGGTTTGGGTTCTTTCTTCGGCTTGGATTCGGCTTTTTTCGCCGAAGCAGACTTCGGTTCCGGTTTTGATCGCGGTTGAACCGCAGGCGCTTCCGGCTGGGGAGGCGGGTTCACAGACAGGCGAACTCGCACCTGCCGCCCGCCGAGTCCGAAGAGTCCTTTCGAGCCTGAGTCCAATACTTCCACAGATACTGCATCTGCTGTAAGCCCCAGTTGTTCGAGGCCTTGTTGAATGGCTTCTTCAACTGTTGGAGCGATGATTTCTAATGTTGTCCGCTCATTCATGGGACCTCCCTATTTTTTGGCTGGGGTCGATTTGTTGCCTCCGGGCAGAAGGTTTTTCCAATTGGCACGCCCGGTCGCTGCATATTGCACGATTCCCAGCAGGTTGCTTGTGATGAAATAAACTGAAATGCCGGACGCAAAAGTGAGTGCGAACCAGCCCAGCATGATTGGCATGTAAATGGACATGCTGTTGCTCATGGCGGCAGTCTGCGCCGATGCCTGGTCGCCGGAGCTCGGCGGTGTTGCAGGCATGGTCAGCTTTGTCTGAATATATGTGGTCGCGGCAACGACAAGCGCCAGAAGCGGGAAGCCATTCGGGAGGAAGGAAACTTCGAACGGCAGAGGGATACCCTCAGGGCGACCAAGGTTCATCCACAAAAAGGCGCTGTTCAGCGGGATGATGTTCGCCACATGCTGGAACGGATAGATGGTGCGTGCCAGATTGAGCATATCCAACGGGGTGGCAGCCATCGCGCGAATGATGCTTTGATACAGACCAATGATAATTGGGAATTGGATCAGGGTCGGCAGACAGGACGCGAACGGGTTAATACCGCGTTCCTGATAAATTCGCATTTGCTCCTGCGCCAGTTTTTCCTTATCCTTGGCGTATTTCTTTTGGATATCCTGCCATTCCTTGTCGCTCTGGAGTTCCTGCATGGCTTGTGCGCCTTTGACCTGTGAAGCGTTCAAGGGCCACGTGACAAGCCTGATGATGATCGTAAACAAAATGATGGCAAGACCGAACATTTGCGGACCATGTCCGAGGACGTCATAGATCCACAATAAGAGGTTGACCATCGGTTGAATGATAAATGTTTCCCACATGGGCTGGGTTCCTTATTTCTCGGGGGTAAACGTCCAAGCTTGTTTGCCGTCGATGTCATAGGCAGCGAGGGCAAAATCAGCCTTGTAGGGCGCAACAAGAACAACATTGCCAGAGAAAGCAGGAGCGGTATAAATATTTCCGCCAACTGTCTTTTCCCAGACAACTTTCGCATCGCGGTCCAATGCGAGTAGCGATCCCGACTCTGTCACAACGTAGATCTGGTCTTCCATCACCTGCGGGCTTGCAACGACAGGTCCATCCGGCTGGACGCTGTCCCAATTCTGCTTGGCGCTCGCCAGATCCATGGAGTAGAGGTTTCCACTCAAGTCGGCATAATAAAGCGTATCCGTATCCAGTGTCGGGGTTCCCCATATCCAATTTGCCGCAGTGGACAATACTTCACGCTCGCCTGTGGATTTAATGAACTCGACTTTTGAAGAAAACGAACCGACGTAAACGCCGCCCTCACCCAATGCAGGGGCGCTTGGAGCTGCGCCGCCAAGGTCAACTGGTTCGCCAACCTTGCCGGTTGCCATGTCAATGACGTAAAGGCTGTGGTCAAGCGATGTGAGATAGAGATTCGTTCCATCCGTCACCGGGGACGACCAAAGTGTGCCGCCCAATTCGATGGGGTCAGAAGCTTTATTTCCGCTCATATCGAGGATGTAGAGAAAACCATCGGAGTTCGGTGCATAAATGGTGTCATTGAACACCAGGGGAGAAGCCACCCATTTGGACTTTGCGCCTGTAAAAGGCTTTGCCCAATTCTCTTTGCCCGTTGCAGGGTCAAGGCTGATAAATTCGTGGTTGGTGCCTTCGCTGCCGATCAACAACTGTCCATCAGTGGTGAGGACAGGAGTTGCATAAAACAGGATGCCGCTGTCGGCTTCCGCCGGGTAGCGCCAGACTTCGTTGCCGTTGGTAACGTCCACGGCGTAGACGTGGGAGCCGGCGGCGAGATACGCCAACTCACCATCAGCGGAAAGCCCAGACCATGAATTAACGATCGAAGCGCGGCTTCCCGAACAGGCGCTCAACGACATTGCGCCCAGGGCGAGCAATACGAACAAATAGATTTTTTTCATACTCACGTTGGATTAACTCCTAAGTACGGAAAGGCAACACCCTCCCCGTGATAAATGCAGTGTTATGGAACCGGGTCGTACCCGCCGGGGTTGAATGGATTACAACGCAGCACACGCCAGACCGCCATGAGCGATCCTTTAAGAGCGCCATGCTTGTAAACCGCCTGATACCCATAATGAGAACAGGAAGGATAAAAACGGCAGGTATTTGCTGGAAGTCCCGGAGAGATCAACATTTGATATAAACGAATCAATGACAGGACAAGAATGCGCGGAAGATTCCCAAGCGTACGCGGCATATCACGCAAGCGCGGTTCATGGGAATAATCATGCAGGTGGAATTGTTCTTCTGGGTTCATCCGAAGGATTCGTCTACGGAGAGCAACTGGGCTCGTTTAAGAAGTGTGGTTAACGCGGAGCGGGTGTCTGCCAGAGTGGCAGTAACAAGTGCGGGTCGGGCGATCAGGATCAGGTCCCAGCCCGATGCGATGGACGGCATGAGGTTCCGCATCGCCTCCCTCAGGAGTCGTTTGGCACGGTTGCGGGAGACCGCATTTCCTGTCGTCTTCCCCGCCGCAATGCCAACACGGGTATTTTCCTTTATTTCACTGGCTTGCACTACTAACACAACAAGCGGATGGGCATAGGACTTGCCTGTTCGCCGCACCCGCTTGAAGTCTTCGGATCGGGACAGTCGAAATCGTCTCTGCACCCGCGCCTCATTTGATCTCCGCGTCAGAGACGCAAGAGACTACCAACGAGTCCGCTTTACGTGCTCGTTGGCTGTGACAGTCAGTTTGTGGCGCCCCTTAAGGCGGCGGCGCTTGAGGACGTTGCGTCCGTCGGCAGTTGACATGCGTGAGCGGAAACCGTGTACACGCACGCGTCGGCGGATCTTGGGTTGATACGTTCGCTTGGTCATTCTACGTTCTTCCTTTATTCCTTGAAAAGATGATTACACAATCCCCAAAGGGATGAGTATTCTTGAGTTGGACAGCGCATTATTTTACCCTAAGGGATGCGAATCGGTCAATTTGATTTGGGGGCAAAATATTTTTCCCAGAGCGGTTTGGTTTTCGCAGGGTCAATAAATGAAGATTCAAACGCAAAACGGTTGCAGGTTTGGATATCTTCCATACTCATGCCCAAAACTTCATGTGCGATGCGGTATTCGTTATTGACGTTCGTCTCGAGGACTTCAGGATCATCCGAGTTGATGGTTACGCGCACGCCGAGGTCAAACAGTTTTTTGAGCGGATGCGCCTCGATCGTCGGGACGGAGTTGGTCAAATAATTCGACCAGGGATTCACCTCGAGCGTGATCCCCTTCTCGACGAGCAATTCAACGGCATGCATATCCTCGATGCTGTGAATGCCATGACCAATACGATCTGGCTGAAAGTTTTTGATGGTTTCGATGACATACGAAGCAGGCGTATCTTCGCCGCTGTGAATAGTCACTTTCAACCCTGCATCCTTGGCTTTAAGAATCGGTTTGATAAAATCTTTTGCCGGGTACAGCATTTCACCATCGGCAAGGTCAACAGCTTGGATGTGATCTTTATTCTTGATCGCCCAATCCACGGTACGGACGCACGAGTCCGCGCCCATGCCGCGCGAGGTAATGGCGATAATGCCGATTGCCATATCGAATTCTTTTTCCGCTCGTTCCTTCGCACGGAGCAACCCATCGAGACAGGCGTCCCAATCGAGGTTATGTCCATGAAAAGCCCAATCGGGAGAAAAGCGGACTTCAAACAGTTTGATGTTCTGGCGGGCGGAATCTTCGAACAATTCCCATGCGATGCGTTCAAACACCTGCGGCGATGTAATGCTGCGCTGAAAAATATCGAACGCTTCCAAAACAGCCTGCAGGTCGCTCAGTTGGTCAAGGACTTTGACGTGCTTATCCAACTCCCCCACCTCATATGAAGGCAGGCTGATATTGAATTCACGCGCCACGTCAATGATGGTCTGTGTGCGGATCGCGCCTTCGAGATGGCAGTGAATTTCGGTCTTTGGAATGTCGTTATATTTCGGGTCAAAATTTTTCATGGGTATCCTGTTCTACCGAACTATTTTACCCTGCCAAACGCAACGCCGCCTGCAACAGAACATTCGCGCCGTTGACGCAATCCTGCCATTTTGTGAACTCACGCGGCGAATGACTGGCACCATCCACCGAGGGGACGAATATCATCCCAACCGGACACAGATCCGCAAGGGATTGCCCGTCATGCCCTGCGCCCGAAGACAAGTCGATGCGAGAAAGCTGCAGCGTGTTACACGCTTCGGCAAACGCAGTTCGAGCAATTTCACTCATCAAACTTGGAGAATGTTTTCCAAGAAATTCAGTCTTTAACTCCAACCCAAAACGTTCCGCTTCTTCGCGCGCAAGATCGAGCAAAGCAGAATTCAATTGGTTGAATTCCTCATCATTCGGTGAGCGAAACTCAAGGGAAACATCCACACGTTCGGGGACGATATTGAACGCGCCAGGCGCAAACTCCATTTTGCCCACATTCACCACTGAATTCGGAAATTCCCGAAGCACCAACTCACGCGCTTCAAGAGTAAAACTGCTTGCACCCAAAGACGCATCCCGCCTATCTTCCATTGTCGTTGTACCAGCATGATCCGCCTTGCCTATAAAACTCAGGCGATACGACCAGATGCCAACGATGGCGGTCACGATACCAATATCCTTTTTTGCACTCTCCAACCGTTTGCCCTGTTCGATATGCAACTCCAAATATCCTGCCAATGAGTCTTTCTTGCGTGCCGCGCTCAACATTCCGGATTCGCTCAAGCCCGCACGCTTTATTCCTTCAAGCAGCCTGTCACGTCCGCCGCGCGGATTTTGCAAATCTTCCTGACGGAGATGACCAGCCAGCGCTGCGCTGCCGAGTAGACCGACAAGAGTCCCTTCTTCGTCCGTGAAATCCATCGCCTCCAACTGGACCTTGAGCTTGATTCGGTTTTCTCGAACAGTTTTCAACACTTCGAGCGCCGCCATCACGCCAAGCGCTCCGTCGAAGCGACCGCCGTTCGGGACAGAGTCCAAATGCGAGCCGAGAATGAGCGTCGGCGCGGATGAGTCATCGCAAGGCAAAACTGCGGAGTGATTCCCTGCGCCGTCTGTGTGGAATTCAAATCCGCTTTGCTCGATGTGTTCGCGAAACCATTTGCGGGCGGCAAGGTGTGCTTCACTAAGGGATGGTCTGTCCACGCCCGAATCAGGCGTCGCACCGATGGAGGCTAACTGGTTGAAGGCATCAAGCATCCGGTCCGGGTTGATGCGAAGAGTGGAAAAATCCTGGGGCATGGGGTAAAGTCTCCTATCCCCTTATGATAACAAAACAGGAGCCGAGTTGTCTCGGCTCCTGTTTTAATTCAGGTGACGTTATTTTGTTTTGATGCTAATGGACTTGGGTTTGACCTCTTCCGCTTTGGGAAGCGTGATGGTCAGGACGCCGTCTTCGAAATCAGCCTTGGCTTTATCAGCAACGACTTCCGTAGGAAGAACGAGCGAGCGTTCGAACGTGCCCCAGCGTTGTTCGCGCATGTGGTAGGTCTTTTCCTTGGTCTCGTTCTCCTGCCTGGTTTCACCTTTGATGGTGAGGACTTCGCCGGTGACATTGATCTGGACTTCGTCCGCCTTGATGCCGGGGAGGGCTGCCTTCACGACAACTTCATTGTCGGTTTGGTACATATCCACGGCAGGGACAGACCAGGCGGTATTGGACATGCTGAGCGGGCGGGTGAACGCATCGTCGAAGAGGCGATCCATGGCTTCGCGCAGGGTCATCATCTCACGAGCGGGCTCCCAACGAATAATGTTTGACATAGGTACCTCCTTATAGGTAAAGTAGTTTTGTTTTACGCTCTTAAATTTAAAACGCCTGCGTTAGAAAAACGCAAGCGTTTTGTATTCGTTTTGTTAGAGCTGCCGTTTACGAAGTTAAAAATGTGATTAGAGCGACAACTCCGTAGATCACTCCGGTGCAAACGATGCACACGCCGACCATTTTAGCAACTGTAACAAGTTTGTTCTCTGGTTTATTCTCAGACATGTTTCATCCAATGCAGTTCCAAATATTATTCGGTTTCTTTATCTTCTTTATTACGTTTAAAGTCCACAAAGCGGTAGCCGACTCCGCGCTCAGTGAGGATGTACTGCGGGTTGGCAGGGTCTTTCTCCAGTTTTTGGCGCAAATAGTTAATGTAGAGGCGGACGTAGTGAGGCTCGTCACGATATTCGTAGCCCCAAACCTTTTGCAGCAATTGGTCGTGCGAGACAACCCAGCCGGCATTCTGCACAAGATGATACAGCAGACGGTATTCTGTCGGGCGAAGCTTGACGAGTTTGCCTTCGAGCCAAATCTCGCGGCGCTCGAAGTCGATCTTGAGACGTTTGTCGATCTCGATCAACCCATGCATGGAACCGGTTGCGCCTTCAGTGCGGCGTAAAACCGCCTTGATGCGGCTGACCAATTCGCGCGGACTGAACGGTTTGGTGATGTAGTCATCCGCGCCGTGTTCAAGTCCGCGGACACGGTCATCTTCCTCGCCCTTGGCTGTGAGCATGATGACCGGCACGTTGCTGAAATCACGAATGGTTTCGAGTACGTCGAAGCCGTCAATATCCGGCATCATCACATCCAACAGGATCAGGTCAGGTGTGAAATCGCGGATCTTTTGGATTGCCTGTTTGCCGTTAAATGCCTCCCCCACCTGAAAACCGTCATGCTCCAAATTCATACGAATGAAGCGCACCATGCGCTCTTCGTCATCTACCACAAGGATGCGGCGTCTATCCAAATCTGCCATTTATTCCCTCACAAAACCGATGATCTTTTCCTCTTCCGAATCCCCGAGGATTTCGATAAAACTCACTTTGGAGAGCGGCCAGATCACCCTGACCGTTCCCTGGTCGATGTAATGCAAATCCTTGCCATCCTTTTGGCGGGGATTTGTCACAACGATAATATTATCTGACGGCTTCGGAAGCTCTTCGACCTCCCCAGCCACAGACGCTTCATTCGGGATATGTAAAATAACTGTGAACGACATTTCCCTTGTTTCTCCTTTTACTTTTTATCGATCAATACCTGCATTCTCAATTTTCCAAGCGCGATGATATCGCCATGCCGAAGGGATTGTTCCTTGTTTGCTTCCAGACGGTTTCCGTTCAGGAACGAACCATTTGCAGAACCCAGGTCCATAAAAATGACCGCATCAGCAACGCTCCGTTTGATAACCGCGTGAAGGCGCGAAACTCCGGCAGCATATGCCTGATAAGGGGAAAGGTCAATATCCGGCATGATGGGCTGTCCTTCACTGATGCGCCCCATGGTAAATTCATTGCGCGACGAAAGTGGCAGGACCTGCCCCGTATCGAGCAGGTGCAGATTTGCCCACGCGTTAACCCCTTCGACGGGCTGCCCGGGTTCGTCAGAAGGGCGTTTCGCGCTTCTCCCCAAATTATCAGTGGAAATGGCTTGCGTTGTCAACGTGTCCCGCCCGATCAACTGCGCGCCGCATTCTGCGCAAAACATTGCGCCTGTCATGTTTCCATGCTTGCAATTGGAACAGATTATCATGATATTTTCTCCTTGCCACTGCCCAATAATAATGACCGTGTTTTGTATTTTATGTCTTTGATTCCCGACGTGCTCCAGGATTTCATATTTTCAAGATTTTGCGCCTCCAGCAGGGCAGTCTTTGCAATGGAAGTTTCTCCCTGGGACAACAAGTGAGTTGCCAGATTTTGAAGATGCTTGGCGGCAACATCAAACTGTCCATCGTTCGCTGCGGCTTGGGCTCGTTCCTGCATGCGATATAAAGTTAGACGCGAAAGCGCTTTCAGGACCTGTGTCGGCGGCGGATCTGCTGAAAGGTTCTGGACAACTTTCCGGGTCAGCCTGAGGCGAATTGGAGGTATAGGCATGGATTGGGATGTGATGGAGGCTTTCATCAATCCATCCAAAACAAGAACGTCAGTACCATTTAATGCATCCGGACTGACAATAAATTCCAAAAGAACATGCAAAGGCAGTTCACGGAAGATGGGTCCCAAATTAATATGTGGGGCAACTTCGATCTGTCCGCCTTCGGGCTGGAGACGAAAGGCGAAATTCAGGCGAATGTTTTCCTGTTCTTTGAAATCAATGGACACTTCATTGGCGTAGGTGTTGGTAAGCGCCTTGAACTTATCGATCAGAAATCTTTCTATATCTCTGGGCTCGGTAATATACACAGACGTTCCGCCTGTCTTTCCGGCAAGCGCATCCAAAAAGATGTCGTTCCACTCGTTGCCGATGCCCATTCCTGATATGCCGATATTCATTGATGCCGCCTGCTCCGCAAGTTTAAGGCAGGCTTTCTCATCGCCATATGTGTTCCCGTCCGTAAGCAAAATAATGTGATTGACACGCGAAGGATCAAGCGTGCGGGTGACCTCTTTCATGCCTGCGTTCAGTCCTTGAAAGATCTCCGTACCGCCAGAGGGCTGGATCATTTGGATGTTCCCTTCCTGCCTTCTTTTATCAAGGCTAATGGAGGCGGGAACAATGACCTCAGCACGGTCACTAAACGTTACAACACTCAACACATCCTGCGGACGCATATTCCGCAACAATTGGATCGCGGTGGATTTTAAGATGTCCATTTTCTCGCCCTGCATGGATGTGGAACGGTCCAGAACAAGGCAAAGATTTAACGGCGGCGCAGGCAGACTGCCCGACTGCTTTACAGAGGGTTCCATTTCAAGAAGCACATAAAGCAGTTGATCTTCCCCGATCTTTACAAGATCGGGACGGCTGTAATATGTTTCGTATCGAATGAATTTATTTACCCCAGCAGCTTCGGGTGGAAGTGTGGAGTCGTATTGGGTGCGGCGTTTTGGGTTTGAAAGAACTTCGTATGCCTGTTGAACTTCCAGGAAAAGTTCGGTTTCGCCAGCCGCCGTATTTTTGTCTGGATGCAAACGTTGAGCTGCCTCTAAATACGCACGCTTGATTTCCTCTTGCGTGGCATCGCGCAAAACTCCCAAAACGGAATAATAATCCAGATTACTGGATGGCATGATTGAAATTACCCAATGATCTGGGCGAGTATCACCGTAATATTATCCGGACCACCTGCTGCATTGGCAGCTTCTACCATTGCCTGGCAGGCACGATGTAAATTCGGCGACTCACCAATAATACGAACAACGTCTTTTTCATTCACCACGCCCCACAATCCATCACTGCAGATCATCAAGTAACCGGATTGTGGAAATGGTACAGTAAAGATATCAGCCTCGAGGGTTTCACCCTGCCCCAACGCACGGATCAAAACATTGCGGTGCGGGAAGGTTTCAACCTCGTCTTTGCTGAGATGACCGAGTTCCTCGAGACGCTTGACCAGGGAATGGTCACGAGTTAAAGGATCCATTCGACCATCGGGAAAAACTGCGTAGGCGCGGCTGTCTCCCACATGACCGATCGTCACCTGCTGACCAAGCACCAGCGCGGCAGTGATCGTGGTTCCACTCCCCGGCGCTTCACGCTGGATGTACTGATGCGCCTCCATGATGGACTCTTCCATAACTTCCTGAAGCGATTCCTGCAGGGACTGGGTGGGTATTTTATACAAATAAGAATGGAATTTTTCGACGATCTTGCCGCCAACGATGCGGATCGCAGCATTACTGGCCACTTCGCCGAACTGATGTCCGCCCATTCCATCCGCAACTACATATAGTCCGAATGGAACGCTTTCGACACTGCCCGATATGGTTGTGGTGAGGGCGAGCACGCTGTCTTCATTATGGTCACGCTGCTTGCCAACCGACTGCCCCACGCTGGCAATCAACTGCTTGATCTCATATTTCGGCGCCTGTCCTGAAATAATGGAATGGAGCTGCTGGTCGGTCAACGGCGCAGTCGTTGCCGCATCCACCAACTCCTTTGGTTTTGTAGTCTCTTCTTTGGACCCAAATAATTTTCGGAAGAAATCAGCCACAAGCTCTCCTTTTAGGCAAACAACGCATAAACGTGATGGTCGGTTGAGCCAAAATATACAATATCATCAAAAACGACGGGCGAACCGGTAATTGCACTCTGCGCTTCGAATTTCCAGCGCAAACGTCCGGTACGATATTCGAGGCAATACATGAAACCGTCCACAGAACCAATGTAAAGCGAATCCTTATATATGGTCGGCGAACTGCTTACCTGATTGTCAGTCTTAAAACGCCAGACTTCCTTGGCGGTACGGGCATTTACACAATAAACAAATCCGTCTGCTGCGCCGATAAAAATGAAATCATCGACCATGGCAGGAGAGGAAATGGTCCCTTTACCGAGGCGGAACTTCCAAATAGCCCAGCCGCTCTTGGCGTCAAGGGCATAGAGCGTGCTGTCCAATGAAGCCGTGTAGAGGACGGGTCCATCACTGATCGCAGAGGATGTCATCCCGCGCTTTGCCTGGAAACGCCATTTCAAACCGCCGCGGAAATCGAGCCCATAGAATGAGCCGTTCTCATTCCCGAAGTAGACCATTTCATTGGCAACCAACGGTGTCGAATGGATCTCGCCATCGGTGGCGAATTTCCAAACTGCTCTGCCGCTATTGACATTCACAGCGTGCAGACTTTGATCATCGGAACCAAAAAAGATATGTCCGTCCGAAATACGCGGGGAGGAATAAACCCTGCCTTCAGTAGGATATGTCCAGAGCAGTTTTCCGGTTCGGGCACCGATCACATGCAGACATTGATCTTCCGAACAAAAGAAGACGTTGTTTTCATAGATCAACGGACGGGAAACTATTCCGCCATCAGTGGGGTATTTCCATTGGAACTTCCCGTCCGCAGCGTTCAGCGCATAAAGATTGTTATCGTAACAACCAATATAAAGTGTGCCCTGACTTAACGCGGGTGTTCCGCGAATCTCATCTTCGCATTTGAAATCCCAAATGGGCTTCACTCCGCTGTTGACAGGTGTGGGCAGCGAAGCGGATGCCAGGGACGAAAGAGCGCCTGTCTTTTTAGCCACATCCATCAGGGACTTCTTCATTGCAGATGCAGCAGGAAACCGTTCAGAGGGATTATATTGCAGCGCCGTATTCACCACCGCTTCAAGTTCCATCGAAACGTTGGAATTGATCCGCCGGACGGGACGTTCTGCAAAAGTAAAAGGCGGCTCAAGGCGTGGATCGCGGCGGGTCAAGGCATGATGTAATGTAGCACCCAAGGCATACACATCCGCCAGAGGCGTGGCATCCCCACGATACTGCTCGGGCGGGGAGTATCCCTCAGTGCCGATCATCGTGCCCTTGATGCCCGTCTGGAAAGTCTTGGCGATGCCAAAATCCACGAGCACCACATCCCCATTCTGGTTGATCATCACATTCGAGGGTTTCATATCGCGGAAGATGATCGGGTCAGGCTTATGCCCGTGGAGATATTCCAGCACGTCGCATAATTGAATAGCCCAACCGATCACCTGATCTTCTGCCAGAAAACCATTGGCATCATTAATAACCGTCTCCAGATCCTTGCCTACCACAAATTCAAGCACAAGGTACGAGCGGTCGTCATGCGAAAAATAATCGTAAATACGTGGAATCGACGGGTGATGCAGTGTGGCGAGCAGATTCGCCTCACGTTCAAAGTTTTGCACGATCGTCTGCCGCACCAGAGGGTCTGGCGCCATGTTGATCATTTCCTTCACAGCCACCAGTTTGACGACATTTGGAAAGTGCATATCACGCGCCCGGTACACCGACCCCATTCCACCGACGCCAATGACATCCTGAATGGTGTATCGATTAACCAGAGTAACGCCAGGCATCAACTGCTGACGTCCCTGTTGGTCTCCGGAACCAGATCCCTTTCCAGAATCGAACGGTCCTATGGGTGAAGTTATGTTTCTCGTTTCCATTCGTGAAATTCCAAGTTATCGAATTATAAGGGTATTTATGCGCACTGGGGATTGCAATTTTGAGAGAATACGCAATTTAGGCTTGCGCGAGGGCGTTTTCTACGGCACAATGAGCCCCAGTGAAGATTTTAGCAGTAAGCGATCAGGTCGTAGATCGCGTTTATTCGTTGGCAGCCAACGAACATTTTAAGGGAACCGATCTGATACTCGGATGCGGTGATTTGCCATACACCTACCTGGAATATCTCGTTACGATTTTAAGTGTGCCGCTGTTCTACGTGCCAGGAAATCATGACCCTGACTACAATCCGCGATATCCCCAGACAAAAGCCGAAGGCGGCTCAAATCTGGACCTGCGGGTTGTTTGCCACAATGGAACTTTAATCGGCGGTTTCGGCGGTTCCATCCGATACCGACCCGATGGTACAAACCAGTATACCCAATTAGAGGCATATTTTCGAGTTTTTTCCATGATACCGAGACTGATATGGAACAAAATCAAATATGGACGTGCGCTGGACATCCTCATCAGCCACTCACCGCCCTTTGGAATTCACGACGATACAGATATGGCGCATACCGGTATCAAAGCCCTAAATTGGCTTGTCCGCTTTAGCAAACCCCGCTATTTTCTACATGGACACACCCACTTTTACCGCAACAATATTGCCGACCATATCACCGACTCCGGCACGACCAAGGTCATCAATGTCTATCCATACCGAATCATACAGATGCAGTAGCATCGTATATTATTTTTTTAACAACCTGATAACCAAAATGTAACAGTTGTCTATATAATTTAACAACGATTATAGATAAAAAGCGAGTAATAAATGTCAAACGAAATGGAAGTTCGAGTACGCGCTGATTTCAGCCGGGCGCGTTTTAAATCTTTTATCAACCAAGTCTTTTCGGTCCTGTCTGGTCAACGCACAAACCTGTTGGATTATGATGATGTGAAGGAAAAGCTTCGCATTGGCGGACCAATTTACAAGGGCATGAAAACTGTCCGCCTGGATCAGATCGCAGGGAGTCTGAACCGGTATCATGAATTTGACCGCGCCTTCCTCCCCAAGGAAGATCAACTGGCAAGCCGATGGCAGAAGGTCGATCGCGCATTTTATGAAGATATCCACCTGCCGCCTGTAGTCCTCTACAAGGTTGGAGACGTTTACTTCGTCGTGGACGGTCACCACCGGGTTTCGGTTGCCCGCGAACAAGGACAGGAATTCATCGAAGCGGAAGTCCGTGAATGCGCCACCCGTGTGAACATCACAGCAAACGTCAAACCGGAGGATCTCCAGATCCTCGGCTCGAAGGTGGACTTTCTCGAGCGCACCGGTTTGGATTCCATTCGCCCGGATATGAACATCAAGCTGACAATTCCGGATGGTTTCTCGCGCATGTTGGAGCATATCGCCGTTCATAAATATTTTATGGGGCTCGACTTCAAGCGGCACATCACCGATCAGGAAGCGGTTGAACATTGGTACGACACAGTTTATATGCCCATCGTATCCATCATCCGCAAAGGAAAATTGCTTGAAGATTTTCCCGGTAAGACCGAAGGCGACCTATATCTTTGGACGTTGGATCACCAGCATTACCTGTATCAGGAAAAAGGTCAACCTTTGCAGCCGCCGGAAACAGCCGCAAAGCAATTCATTGAAGAGAACGAGTAAAACGAGATTCGATTTTCAAACAACAACAGGAACACAATGACAAACCTTCACCCCCTTGCAGGAATTTACGCCGCCGCTGTCACCCCTCAATTGACAGTACCCAAAACGACATTTGACTTCGAATCACTTGCCGGTTTTCAACATTTTCTTGCGTCACGCGGATGTCATGGATTGCTGCTGTTTGGAACCACTGGCGAGGGACCATCCTATTCGCCAAGGGAGCGTGAAGATTTACTGCGCTCGTTCCGGGCAATCCGACATCAAGTGCGGGATTTCAAACTACTTGCCGGGACGGGTACGCCCAGCCTCTCGGAAACCATCGACCTGACACGGCTTGCCTATGAGCTCGGTTATGACGGGACCGTCGTCCTGCCGCCTTATTATTTCCGCAAAGCGACGGATGATGGTCTGTTCCAATGGTTCAGCCAGTTGATCGAGAAAGCCGTTCCTGAAGGAAAGCATTTACTCGGATACCACATCCCTTCAATGACCGGCGTTGGCTTTTCATTGGATCTGCTCGAACGTTTGAAGGAAAAATTCCCCGGACGTTTTGCCGGGATCAAAGACTCGTCGCATGATGAATCTTTTGTGGCGGCTTTAGGTCAACGGTTTGGGGATGAACTGCTTGTCCTGAACGGAACAGATTCTTATTTACATCATGCATTAAAGAATCATGCTCAAGGTGCCATTACTGCGCCCGCCAATCTTATCTCCGATAATCTTCGTGAGATATGGGATTTGTTTCAGGAGGGCAAAGACCCATCCGAAGTGCAAGCCAAAGTTGCCGAACAACGGCATTTTCTGGAAGGGTATTCTCCATTCCCGCCCATTCTCAAGGGACTGCTCCATAAAATGTATGGTCTGCCGCATTGGGCGGTCCGCCCGCCGCTGGAAAGCGCGGATGAAAAAATCATCGAGAAGGCAGCAGAAGAGTTCTCGAAACTCGTATAACATAATTACACGTTTTGATCTTCAGCCACATCCATACTTCTACATTCAACTATACCGATAATTAAGGTCTGGGCGGACAAACAGCCCAGACCTTAATTGGGTTTTTAAAAACATTCGTTTGAGATTTACCTTTGTTTTTCTCCGTGAACTCTATGCCCTCTGTGGTGAAGGATTTCTTTATCTTCTATGATGGACACACTCCCCCCAACAAAGACTCTTGACACAACAGGTAAAATACACCCCATGTCAACCTGGCGATTAATTCATACACCCCCATCCACTGGCGCATGGAACATGGCAGTGGACGAATCCGTTCTCGAACATATCTTTCGCGGAGAGTCAAAACCGACCCTGCGTTTGTATTCGTGGGATCCGCCATGCCTCTCACTGGGGCATGCCCAATCCTTCAAGGATGTGGATGTGGAGCGGCTCCACGCTCAAGGCTGGGATGTAGTCCGCCGCCTCACGGGGGGACGGGCGATCCTGCACACCGACGAGTTGACCTACTCTGTCACCGGCTCCGCAGACGACCCCGTCCTTGCAGGCGGTGTGCTTGAGTCTTATAACCGTTTGGCACAGGCGTTACTGTTCGCTGTGCAAGAATTAAGTGTTCCGGTTGAGATGAAAGAGCATGAAGACAGTCATACACAACAGAATTTAAATCCTGTTTGTTTTGAAGTTCCTTCAACGTATGAGATTACTGTAAACGAGAAGAAACTCATCGGCTCAGCACAAGCGCGGAAAAGAGAAGGCGTGCTCCAACACGGCTCCCTCCCGTTGACAGGCGACCTGACCCGCATCTGCGATGCCCTGATGTTCGAAAATGAATCCGCAAGACAAATTGCAAAAGAGCGGTTACTGGCTCGGGCAACGACGGTCGAATCCGTTCTCGGTGTGGCAGTCGCCTGGGAAACAGCAGCCCAGGCTTTCGTCCAAGGGTTCGAGGCGCAGTTGGGAATCCAGTTCGAGCACGGAGAATTATCCAAATCCGAACTCCAAAGAGCTGAAGAACTCGTCGAAGAAAAATATGCACATCCATCATGGACGGAGCGCTCATGAAAAAAGTTTTAGTGTACGGCTCATACGGGTACACGGGGGAATTGATCGTTGAACATGCGGTTCGGGAAGGCTTGCAGTTGATCCTTGCCGGTCGCGACGAAAAGCGACTGCGTGAACAAGCAGAAAAATACAAACTGGAATATCGCGCTTTTGCAGTGGAAGATACATCTGCGCTTGATACCGCTTTGCAGGAAGTGGATGCGGTGTTGCATTGTGCCGGTCCGTTCGTGTTGACGTTTCAGCCGATGGCGGAAGCATGCATCCGCAACAAAAAACATTACGTGGACATCAGCGGCGAGATCGAAGAGTTCGAAGCGCTGGCGTTGATGGATGAAAGGGCAAAACAAGCCGATGTGATGCTCCTGCCCGGCGGCGGCTTTGACGTGGTGCCGTCCGACTGTTTGATCTCGTACACTGCCAAAAAGCTGCCGAATGCCACAGACTTAAAGCTTTATATCAAAACTATCGGCAGCGGAGTTTCACGCGGCACGGCTCGTTCGGGCATCGAGAACAGCCACAGGCAGGGACGTATTCGCCGTGATGGGAAGATCGTCAGCGTGCCGAATTTATATGACAGCAAGTATATCGATTTTGGTCGCGGACCAACGCGCTTGATCACGATGGGTTGGGGTGACGTCAGTACGGCATATTACAGTACAGGCATTCCAAACGTAACTGTGTACATGAGCTTTCCAAAAGTGATGATCTCGCTGATGAAGTTCACGCGCGTGGCAGGACCGCTTTTATATTCTCGCGCCGCGCGTGATTTTGTAAAATGGCTGATCGGGATTTTCTTCGCGCCGGGTCCGTCAAAGGAGAAAAACAAAACTGGCTTTGCTCTGCTTATCGCCGAAATAACCGACGGAACCAAAACCGTCCGCGCAAAACTACGCACGCCAGAATCATATTATCTGACGGCGTTGACTTCAGTGGAGATCATGAAGCATATTCTTGAAGGCGATTATGAACCCGGTTTCCAAACTCCAAGCAAAGTGTACGGCGCAGATTTCATTTTGCAGTTCGGTGGGGTTGAACGCGAAGATTTGTAACGGAGTCAAAAGTCTCCCGACTTTTGACATCCAACGACAGGAGTCGTTGGAATCCTATTCCCCCTTATAATCACAAAAAACAACCAAAGGAGCATGAATGAAATTTGAAACTCTCGCCATTCACGCAGGACAGGAACCCGACCCGAACAACGGCGCGGTGATGACGCCGGTCTACCTCACATCCACGTATAAACAGGATGGAATTGGCAAACCGCGTCAGGGATATGAATATTCGCGCACGTTGAATCCCACCCGCAAGGCGCTGCAGGATTGTCTCGCCGAACTCGAAAGCGGACAGTGGGGTCTGGCTTTCGCCTCGGGCATGGCAGCCACAGATACGGTCTTGCGAATGCTGGGACAAGGCGACCATGTCGTTGCAGGCAATGACGTGTATGGCGGCACGTTCCGTTTGTTTGACAAGGTGCTGCGCCGCTTCGGTCTGGACTTTACATTTGCTGACACGACCGATCCTGAGAACCTCGCCGAAGCCTTGACTCCGTCCACGCGCATCGTGTGGCTGGAGACTCCCACCAATCCCCTGCTGGCAGTTTCGGATATCCGCGCCGTGGCGGAGGTAGTGAAAAATCATCCCAGCAAGCCCTTGCTGGTCGTGGATAATACTTTCGCCACACCATACATTCAACGTCCGCTTGAGTTGGGCGCGGACTTGGTTGTCCATTCGATGACAAAATATCTCGGCGGTCACTCGGACGTGGTCGGCGGCGCAATCATCGGCAAAGATAAAGAACTCGGCGAGAAGTTGGCTTATTTACAAAACGCAATCGGCGGCATACAGGGACCGATGGATTCATTCCTCGTTTTGCGTGGAATTAAAACACTTCCCATCCGCATGGACAGGCATGCGCAAAATGCCGAGAAGATCGTCGAATTTTTAGAGAAGCAGAAAAATGTCAAACGGCTGATTTACCCATTTCATGAGAGTCACCCACAGGTCCGCGTGGCGAGGCGGCAGATGAAAAACGGCGGCGGGATGATCTCGTTCATCATGAAAGACGGCCGTGATGCAGCGGTCAAAGTCGCGGAATCCACGAAGTTGTTCACATTGGCTGAGTCCCTTGGCGGCGTAGAATCGCTCATCGAAGTTCCGGCAGCGATGACGCATCTATCCACGCAAGGCTCCACGCTGGAGGTTGATCCCGGATTGGTTCGTATCTCGGTCGGCATCGAAAATGTGGATGACCTGCTGGCAGACCTTGAACAAGCGTTACGATAAAACGAAGACCTCCCGTACGGGAGGTCTTTTTTATTTGGCTTTTACTGCAACCAGTGTTACATCATCATCCTGCTTCGAGCCATCCTGATACTCCTGCAATGTTTCGAGCAGGGTATTGCAAACCTGCTGGGCATTTTGTTTCACCAGACCACTCAGCGTTTCGTTGATGCCTTCCAGACCAAACGCCGTGCCTTGCGGATCGCGGCAGTCGGTCATGCCGTCGGTATAAAGTAAAAGAGTATCACCAGAACCCAGCTTGACTGTTTTTTCGTCGACTGTTACCGGGTCCCATAAACCGATCGCCATGCCGGGACTATGCGGCATGCGTTCCACACTGCCGTCGGCGTGGAGAATCAATGGCGGTTCGTGACCAGCCCGGGCGTAGGAAAAGACGCGGGTTTTCAAATCCAGAATGCCGTATAAAACCGTTACGAACTGCGAGGATTTTTGCAGGCGCGTGATATGGATGTTGACCAGTTTCATCACATCGGCGGGAGTGGGACCAATATCCGCCTCTGCCATGATGAGGGCATGGGCGCGCGCCATGAACAAAGCGGACGGCACGCCTTTATCTGCCACATCACCGATCAGAACACCGATGCGGTCATCCTTCAACGTGAAAACATCATAAAAATCACCGCCCACCTGACGAGCCGGAAGAATGCGCGCGCCAAAACTAAACTCTTCGGTATCCGGCAGAACATCGGGCAGAATGCTGAGTTGGATCTCTGCCGCGAGTTGGAGTTCACGTTCGAGGCGCTCCTTCTCGATCAATTGTGCCTGCGCCGCTTTTAATTCGTCATAGGCTTTTTGCAGCATCTGGTTCTTGAGAACAAGATCGTGGAACGCCGCTTCGTTGGACGACTCAAGCCGCTCGCTGATAACCTCCACCATGGAATATGCGAGATGGGGCCAACGCGTCAGACATTCATTGAATTTATCGCGTGACATCATCCACAACTGGCTGTCTTCCATGGTGCGCACAGCGGCGGTCCGCTTGCCCTGTTTGAGAATGAGACTCATCTCACCCACATACTCGCCAGGACCGCAAGCCCGCAAGTGCATTTCGTCGCTCGTGCCGCCTGCCAGCACTACTTCGATCCTTCCGCTTTTTACAACATATAAACTATTTCCCGGTTCGCCTTCATAGAAGAGATAATCGCCAGCTTTGTATGATTCAACGGGCAGTTCATTTACCAGAGAAACAAGATCCTGGCGGGAAAGGTCTTTGAAAAGTGGGATCTTAAGGAAAACAGAAGTATCGGATGATTCGCTCATGACTTTGCATCTCCTCGCAAGTCCATCACTTCACGACCTGCCAGCTTATCCTGTATCCGTTGGGCGACAAGATTCAAATGGCTTGGGTAATTGACATAATCCAAATCGTCGGTATGGATGGTGAGAACAGGACAAAGGTCGAAGGAGCCGAGCCACTCGTCATAGAATGATTCCAGCAACGTGAGATAGTCGGAGGAAATACCCGTCTCCATGTTCCGCGCGCGGCGGTGGATGCGGTCCATGAGAACCGAAACCGGCGCCTTGAGATAGATCAACAAGTCGGGGCGTGGAAGTCCATCCACTACGATGTTATACAAATGGCGGTATGCCAGATAATCGCGCTCGTTCAAATTGCCAAGATGGTGCAGCGCCCGCGCAAAAATATGGGCGTCTTCATAAATACTGCGGTCAAGGATCGCGGAACGCGCATCACGCGCTGCGACCAGATATTGGTCGGCGCGGTGTCCTAAAAAGAAGATCTGCAAATGAAATGACCACGTCCGCATGTCCCCATAAAAATCGGGCAGATAAGGATTATCCGCCACCGATTCATATCCCGTCCACCAGCCAAGGCGCGCTCCGATGCGTTCCGTTAATGTTGTTTTGCCCGCGCCAATGTTCCCAGCCACCAATACAAGATGTTTAGCCATAGTTTAGTGATTTTATCATGTCAAAAGGTTGCGGGTATAATTTCTGTACACTTTTGCTTACACAGGAGATCTTTCATGAAAATTCGCGACGCATCCGGCTGGACCATGTTCATCTTTGGCGTGCTTGCATTCCTGCTCGGTGTGATCGGTATCTTTCGCCCGGAAATTCTGCTTTCGATCCTTGGCTTTGAAGTCGTCGAACGCGCCGCCCGTGCCAGCTCCGATTACACCATCACCTATATGACCGCCGCATCCATGGCTTCATTGAACATGGGCGTGTATTACATACTTGCCGCGCTGAACGATGTCAAGATCTTCTACCGCTGGACAGTCCCTTTCCGCGGGTTGACATTCATCGTTTTCACCACCATCGTCCTGCTCGGAATTGCACCCATTAAGTTCGTCGGCGTTGCCCTTTGGGAAGGTATCGGCGCTCTCGCAACAGGCATTGCGCTGCGAAAAGAAAAAAAATAAATTCATGAAATATAGAACCATCCTCACAAGCTTGATACTGGTCATTGGGGCATTCCTGTTTTCGTGCGCCAATAATCAAGAGGATCAAACCACCGCCCTGGATACGGATGCCATCCGCACCCAGGCAGTTTCGACGTACGCCTCATCCCTGACCGGGCTTGCTCCAACCTCCACGCCTTTCCCCACGCTGACGCCTGTCTCTCTCACCAAAGAAGGACCCACCCTCACATTGGAGCCGTCCGCCACACCGAACCCGTGCTTCAACCTTCTCTACATTGACGACGTCACGGTCGAAGATGGGACCCGAATGAAGGCAGGCGAGGTCTTTACAAAAACATGGCTTGTGCAAAATATCGGCGGCTGCGCCTGGAGAGCCGGATTTACCTTCCAGAACGTCGGCGGCGACTCGATGCGCGGCGCCACCGTCACATTGACCGAGGCGATTCCCACCGGCGCGAAACGCGAACTCTCCGTCGAACTCGTGGTTCCAAGCGGAATCAACGGCATCATCGAAAGTTCATGGCGCATGGCGGACGATACAGGCTCGTTCTTCGGCGACACGTTGACGGTTCAGATCATCGTCGGCAACGTGACAACGCCAGCAGTGACAAGTACTCCATAGAATGCAAAAGACGCGGACAAAATCCGCGTCTTTTATTTTATTAAATCCTATTGCGAGACAGCAGGAGCGCCAAACGACTCGATCGCGACCTTGGTTCTGTCATTCGGGTCATACTTGACCATTAACGAAGCACCGGGCACCAACATTCCCACCTGAAAACGTCCTACAACCGCTGTAGTTTCCGCTTCAAAAGCGTCACCGCCCATGGGCATTACACGCAAGCGGATACGCGCCTGCGGATTATCGTTCAACGTCACGCCGGTATCTTGAACCGACATAACCACCGCCGGAGCAGATACTCCGTTTTGAAGAACATTTTTATTACCAGCCATATTCTTAAATGTGCTGCCGAATACTTTATAGATCAAGAAACCCGTCCCAGCCAGTGTAACGAGCGTGACAAGACAACCACAAACCAGGGATACAACTGTAATTAATATCGAAGTGCCGCCAATAAAAGGCTCCATTTTTTCACTCTCCAAAAGATGATTTTATATATTTCCATTCTATCCATGCGGCATAAAAATAAAACTCCCCCGTTTGGGGGAAGATTTGGATTGCAAAGCTATTAATTCGGTAAAATCGAAACCATGCCTATCTCCTCCATCTATACCAAAACTTTTACAATTCCCTCCTCCGCCATTGACGAGAACGGACACGTCAACAACGTGGTCTATGTGCAATGGATGCAGGATATTGCCGTCGAGCATTACTCATCCATTGGCGGCGTCGAAGCGCAGGGACCCGATTCCACATGGGTTATCCGCAAACACAGCATCGAATATTTCCTGCCCGCATTCGAGGGCGAGGAAGTTGAAGTCCGCACATGGGTGGAGAATCTCCGCAAGGTGCGGTCACTGCGCATGTATGAATTTGTGCGAAAAAGCGACGGGAAGGTTTTGGTAAAAGGCGAAACGGATTGGGTCTTTATGGACGCGAAAACGGGAAAATTAAAGGCGATTCCAATTGAGGTGGAAAAGGTTTTTCGATAAATATGTAGGGCAGGCTTGCAGCCAGCCATGTATTTCTAGGAGAGTGTTTCTTAGTCCCTAATTGTCTCATCTTTGTACATGGAAAACACGGATTTCACGGAACTACGCGGAAAAAACCGTTAAAAAGACCTGTTCTTGTCCGTGTTTTCCATGAATTCCGTGTCCAAAAAGACTTTAAAATCTGTCACGCTAAAAGCGTGACCTACAAACTCAATCGCTCATATACTTTTAGCAGTTTCTTTTGGGACTCGTGCCATGTGAATTTCTCGCGGACATGCGCCGCCGCGGACTCAGCCAGACGATTTGATAATTCCATATCTTTCAATAATACGTTTGCCTGACGCGCCAGATCATCCGGGTCGTTGGGCGAGAAAAGCAAACCATCCACATCTTCGCGAACGAGTTCGCGGACGATGGGCATGTTCGAAGCAAGGAGCGGTCGTCCCGCCGCCATGTATTCAAGTACCTTGATCGGGCAGGCGCCTTGAGTCACATTTCGGTCATTCAAACCAAGCGGCGCTACGCAGATATCGGCTTGCGAGACCAAGGCGGGAATCTCATGATGCGGAACCGCAGGCTGGACGATCACGTGCTCGTCCAAACCCAATTTGCGGATCTGCTTCGCCAGCATCTTGCGTTGACGTGAACGTCCACGCCCGACGATCTGTAACTTCACCGGCTGTTGTTCCAGGATTTTCGGCAAAGCCTTGATGACAATATCCAAGCCCTGCCAATCTGCCAATGTGCCGATGTAAAGCAGAACGGGTTCACGTCCTGCACGGGGTGGCAGCGGAGTGACGGGAAAATCTGAAGGGCTGACTCCGTTCGGGATGACAGTGACCAGCTTCCGGCTGAGTCCGAGCGAGGCGATGTAATCGCGAGTCACGTTCGATGGGCAGATGATGGCGTCGCTCAGGTGCAGAGTCGCGATCTCCTGTTCCTTTATCTTGGCAAGCAGTTCCGAATCCATGCCGGGGTAGTGATATTTAAGCTCAATGGACGGCAGTCCATTTACCTCGAAAAGTGTTTTGTACCCGAATTTCTTTTTGTTCTGTGTGATGTGAAAACCATCCCAAATATTGCGAAAATGGACGACATCATAATCAGAATGAAGCGCGAGATGCGAAAGGACGGATTTGCCAAAATGCACGGCGCGGGCGAGAAAGTTCTGCGAAAGGTCCTGGCTGATGCGCGTGACCTGCGCGCCCTCAATAGTATCTTCGGGGGGGAGCAAGCCGTCGTTAGGCGTGATAAGATGGACGTGAAAATTCCCATTGACCAGTCCGCGCAAATTGTGGAGAATATGGGTACTCGCCCCCTTGGGGCTGGGCACAATATCGAAGGCAGTATAAAGAACGTTCGTCATATAAGGTTATCCACCGCAGAGCCCTCCAAGGGCATGGGTTTTGAAGTTTTTTTCTGGTGTTCTTCGCGTGCTTAGCGGTTCAAATTTATTACGTGAGATTATAACTCGGAGGAATGCATGGACGGTTTGATTTGCGGACTTATTGTCGCAGGTATCGTTGTCATTTCGTTGTTCTTCTACCTGCTTAACACCGCACGCAAAAAGGGGAATACAGACAAGAATCAATTTGGCAAAAAACAATACGCACCGGTTTACATCTCCATTGCAGACAAACCAGATTCGATCATCCGCGGCATGAACAAGTTCGTAGCCGAAGTGAATCGCACGGAAACCTCCGGCGATAAGTGGCGCTGGATTCCAATGCTCATTTTTTTGGCAGGTATCGGCTTGGCATGTATCGACCTGCTGCTCCTGTTGTTCGGATATAGATCCTTCGTTTTCAGCATCGGCGGATTGATGCTTTGGATCGCCGCTTTTGTGATGGCACGCGTTCTGCGCCGCAGCGACCTGCTGGATTTCTCTCCGCGCTACGGAGGCACAAAAGAACTCCTGCACACGCTTCGGGACGACCTCAAGCCTGGCACTACATTTCTCGGTCATCTCGACCTGACGGGTTCCATGCTCCAAACCAAAGTGGCGCGTGAAACCAAAGACACCCGCGACCGCGTCACGCAATTATTCAACGACCCCTGGCTTTCCCTCAAGGCAAAACTCTACGACGGCAATGTACTGCGCGTTTCCGCCATTCAAAAAACGAAGAAGCGCAAATCCTATTGGAAGCGCAGCCGCGTCAGCGGAAAGATGAAGATGAAGCCGGAAAAATTCAAAGGCGCACAGCAACAGTTGAAAGTGCGCATCGTGGTCAACCCTGAGGCGTATGTCATCAAACCGAATGCCCAGTTCACACAAGGCAAGGACGTGGGCAAGTACAAGGTCGTACAGCTTGATACCAGCGGCGGCATGATCAACATCCTCGCCGTCTCCCCCTTCGAAGAAGTGGAACACAATCAAATCCTAAGTTTTCTTAAATCAGCATACAGTTTATTGGAGAGAAAGGCTGCATAAATGAGTCGTAAAGTCATTCCTTTTGTTGTTGCGTTCGTATTGATCTGTTTGGTCATGGTCGTGGCGGGCGTGTTCGCATTCAGCGGTTCGGTCGCAGCGGAAAAATTCGGCAGCAGCACCGCATGGTCTCAACCCTACTCCACCGCCGAAAGTATGAAGGTCATCGACCTGACCGGCGATGGTCAGGATGAACTCTTCATCCAAAACACAAGCAATGTCAGCGTTCTGGACGGCTCCGGCACACCGCTCTGGCAGTTCGATTATTCCAGCCCCAAGACCACGCTCGGTGACGTCAACGGCGACGGCGTGGAAGACATTGTGGTGTACTACGTCGGGTCGGGCATGTCGGTGGATGTGATCTCAAAAGGGAATGTGACTCCGTTGGCAAGCGCGCTTGATATCGGTTTCCCCTCGCGCGTGGCGGTGATGCGCTTCTCTTCTGGACCTCAAATTGTTCTTGGCGACAATTTGGGCGGAGTCCTCGCCTTGAGCACGAGCGGAGCGCCGCTTTGGTCGAGCGAAGTCGGCTCGGCTGAGATCCGCGGCATGGACGATGTCCGCATCAACGGGCAGGTGAATGTTGCCGTCGCATCCAACGACGGGACAGTGAAAGTCTTTGCGTCAGACGGCAAAACTGTCTGGACGGTGAATCAGGAACAACTGAGAAGGATGCGCGCGTTCGACCTCGACGCCGATGGCAATAGCGAAGTCATCACCGGCGGCGAGTATGGTCTCTTCCGCATCTACAGCGCCGCGAACGGACAAGTCCTATTCGAGAAGAAACTCGGGCAGGCTGTGAGCGAAGTCCGCGAAGTGGAATTGGACGGCGACCCGTCCTCGCGCGAGATCGTGGTTGGCGGCAAAGACGGCGGCGTGTGGGCGTTCTCGTTCAACGGGACAACCGCCAGCCAAATGTGGAGCGGTTCGCTCTCCGATAAAGTGACCGAGATCGCCGGGCTCGACATCAACGAAGACGGCAAGGAAGAAGCGGTCATCGGCGATGATTCTGGCAAGGTGGCGGTCTTCACCGAAAACGGCACGCGCAATAATCTGCCGGATCATTCCTCCGGCATCACCCGCGTGGACATCGGCAAACTCGGCGGCGAACGCTATGTGGTCATTGCCGATTACAACGAAGTGACCACGAACAAGGTCAATTTCAGTTCCATTCCAGGGTTCCAATTTACGCCGTTGGTCGTGGGGCTGATCGTTTCCGCGTTCATCCTCATCATTGCAGCGATCCTTGCGTCCATTCCGCCCAAACCGGAAATGAAACTGTCCCTGCAAGACAAAAGCCGTGAAAGCCTCGAAGCGGAACGCCGCATGTTGAAGGAATCCATTGCGGATGTGGAGCGCCTGCGAAAATCGGGAGAGATGACCAATGACGCCTACCTCGCCCGCCTCAAACGCCTGCGCGGCGATCTCGCCGATAATGAATCCGCTTTCAAGACGGCGGGGTACCAGATCAAGGTCGAGACCTTCTCCTGCCCCCACTGTGGCGGGACGCTGGAATTGGGTATGGATAAGTGCGAGTATTGCGGGCAGGTGGTGTTGTCGTAGGTAGTGATTAGGGAATAGGTGATAGTGAATAGTAAAACTCCCGTCCATGTGGGCGGGAGTTCTGATTTAAGAGCCGTCCACGAATTTATAACGAAGACAGTCTATTTTCGTGCATTCGTGGTCGGTCTATTGCGAGAGAGAGCAACGAAAACCAAGATAATTTTCTTTGTCGTTTGGGTTAACCCCAAATCGAAAATACGAACGGGCGGCATAGATACCAGAACTCCACGAGCCTCCCCGTTTCACTTTGTTTTGTCCATTTTCAGGGCCTGAGGGATTTTCAGAAGGTGAGTTCAAATAGTAAAGATCATCATACCAGTCTCTTACCCATTCAGATACATTTCCTCCCAAATCGTACACTCCATACAGGCTCTTATCACCTAGATATTTGCCAACCGCTGTAGTATCTCCAATACAAGAATTATCATAATTCGCCTTATTGCAGTTAATATTTTCTCCCCAAGGATAGGTTCGATCATCCTGTCCACGCGCAGCTTTTTCCCATTGTGCCTCAGTAGGCAGGGCACGTCCCACCCATGAACAATAAGTCATTGCATCGTACCAAGAAACATATACAACCGGATAATTCGCAAACCCGGGGTCATCGAAATAAGAAGAACGGGATTGTGAACGATTTTTTTCTGGTGGCTCGCACTGTTTCGCCTCCACACATTTGCCATACATTGCATTAGTGACCTCAGTCTGGTCAATCCAATAAGCATCTAAAAAAACTTTATGAGCGACCTGGCTCCAATCTAAACTTCCCATCATAAATTCCCCTGCAGGGACATAAAGCAGCAGCATGTCATCCTTCAATGACCTTGAGGATGAGCCAATTCCAAGTACCGTTGTCGGTGTCGGGCTGGGAGACGCGGTTTCGGTCAGTGTTGGAGTGAACGGCGCTAACGTCTCTGTAGGCGGTTTGGGCGTTTCTGTAAAACTCTGTATGGTAGGTGTGGGTGTCGTTTCGGGCAGTTTCCTGAAGAGGGAATTCAAGCCAAATCCGCCTAAGATGAAAAACAGCAAAACGATTCCCACAACCCCAAAACTGCGAAACCGTTTTACTTGATAGATATTCCCAGACTTGATAAGTCTTTTTACCTCTTCGGTTTTTACTTTTTCTTCTGGAACCTGCGGCTTCTCTTCTTTTTCAGCTAATCCCCGATCTTTATTTTGCGAGACAACACTTTCAAGGTGACGGAAAAATCTTTCATCAGGCAGACCACCGCCAATAACATCAGAGTAATTTTTATCCTGCAGCAGCATCCATAGATCACCCTGCAGTAAAAGCGGAAATATCCTTTTGTCCTTCTGCATGGCATAAAGGACTTCACGTCTCACCCACTTCGAAAATTCCGAACTTTTAGTCATCACAACGATAAAAGCATCGCAGGCGTCTATTCGATTCGTGATGTGTTCAACCCACTCATCACCAGTCAACATTTCCAGGTCATACCAAACGTTAAATCCCCTTGTTTCAAGGGCATCAACCAGTCTCTTTACATAATCCTTATCTGTTCGGCTGTAACTAATGAAAATATGACCCATAAGTTTTTTAACCAATTACGATGCCTTGCAAGGTGCGGCAAGAAAAACACGGAGAAGCCCTGGCATGGTTCAGTTAAACCTAGTTTAAAAATTATAAACCCTCCCACCGAGAAAACTCAGCGAGAGGGCTCCAAACCTTCAACCTTCAACCCTTAATACAACGGCAAACTCGTATCCACTTCCTCTGCCCAGGCGTTGATTCCGCCTTTGAGGTTCTTCATCTTCTTGAAACCGGCGGACGAGAGAATTTCGATGGCGCGCGCCGAGCGTGATCCGCGTTTGCAGAAGACGACCATCTCTGTAGCAGAATCAAGCTCAGACATACGCTGGGCAACTTCACCGAGCGGGATGTTCTTTGCGCCATCAATGGCAGCGATCTCCAACTCGTGAGGCTCACGCACATCGAGCAGGAGCAGGTCCGGGTCACGTTCGAGGCGGGCTTTTAATTCCTGCGCTGTGATGTCCCAATCCGCGCCCGCAGACGTATCATCCGCATGATGACCGGGCACACCACAAAACTCCTCGTAGTCGATCAACTCGGTGATATCGGCATTCGGTCCGCACACACGGCAGTTGGGATTCTTCTTGAGCTTGACGAAATCAAAACTCATATCGAGCGCGTTGTATAGCAGGAGTTTTCCAATCAGCGGCTCGCCGATTCCAAGCAGGACTTTGAGCGCCTCGGTGGCTTGAAGTGTGCCGATCGTTCCGGGCAGGATGCCCAGCACGCCTCCCTCCGCGCACGAAGGGACAAGCCCGGGCGGCGGCGGTTCGGGGAAAAGACAGCGATAGCACGGACCTTCCTCGGCGTGAAAGACGCTCACTTGCCCATCGAAGCGGAAGATGGAGCCGTAGATATTCGGTTTGCCGAGCATCACGCAGACATCGTTGGTGAGATAACGGGTCGGAAAGTTATCGGTGCCGTCGATAATGACATCGTAATCCTTCGCGATGCGCAAGGCGTTCTCTGATGTATACGGCTCGTTATAAATATCCACCTGAATGTCCGGATTCAAATCCTGCAAGCGTTCGCGGGCACTTTCAACTTTCAACTTTCCAACTGTGCTCGTTCCGTGAATGACCTGACGCTGAAGGTTGGACGAATCTACAACGTCGTAATCCACCAAGCCAATGCGACCGATGCCAGCCGCGGCGAGGTAAAGCGCAACGGGAGAGCCAAGTCCGCCTGTGCCGATGACGAGAACAGAAGAGTTCTTGAGTTTGATCTGTCCCTGCAAGCCGACTTCGGGCATGAGCAGGTGACGCGAGTAACGCAATATTTGTTCGTGATTAAGTTCTTCGATCATTTTGCCCTCACCCTAACCCTCTCCCAAAGGGAGAGGGAACCACCCGCAATGGACGGAATGAGCATCAACTTATCGCCGTCCTTGATGGGCGTTTCCACGCCTTGCAGGTCTTTGATATTATGCTCGCCGACGAACAAATTCACGAACGGACGCAGTTCATCCTTCTCGTTGAACAGATGCGGCTTGATGGCTGGGAACTGAGTCGTCAAATCCGCCAATGCCTCGGAAATATTCGCGCCGTTCACGTCCACTTCACTTTTGCCGCTTGTATAGGTACGCAGCGGGGTTGGGATTCTCAAAGTTGTCATAAATTCTGTTTTCTCTCTCGTTTAGTTTTTTTCTTCTGTAGGTCACGCTTTTAGCGTGACGCCACGTTACAAACACGACCTACATATTTCATACAAACAATTGTACATCGGCATCTGCGGCGTATTCAAGGAAGGTCGCCGCGCCGCCAATCTCCGACTCTGGGATGAAGTCTTCGCGTTTGAAGCCAAAGACATCCATCGTCATCTGGCAGCCGATCATGCGGACGTCAAGTTCCACGCACATATCGCGTAATTCCTCAACCGTGGCAACGCCTTTATTCTTGAAGGTCTGTTTCATCAAACCGGTTGCCAGCGTCTCAAAACCAGGGACATTCGCCATCAAAATATTCGGCATGGGCCAGTTAATGTTCTGGAATCCCTCGGGACCAAAGGGCATTTTCATCGGCATGGCAGGGTTGCCAAGCGCCGAGACTTGAGCGGAAAGCTTCGGTTTGAGCAGGGTCAGCCCAAAGAAGGTGAAAAAGATACCCACTTCCCAGCCCATTGCAGCGCCCGCACTGGCAAGGATGAACGGCGGATACGCCCAATCAAGCGTCCCTTTGCTGGCGATCAACGCCAGTCTCTTCGGGGCATTCGGGTCAGATTTTGACATATAAACCTCTTATTAAAATCAAAAGACAAAATCTACTTTTTGCGCAGGAAGAAAATGAACTTGCCTTCTTCCGTCAGGGAGCGCAGCAATTCGTTGCCGGTTTGCCTGCTCCACGCTTCGATGTCTGGAGGCGAACCCGGGTCGGTTGCGATCATTTTCAGCACCTGCCCCGATTCCAATTCCTTGATCGCCTTGGTCGTTTTGACGATCGGCATTGGGCAAAGCAAACCTGTGCAATCCAAAACCTGGTCTTCGGTGATTACGTCCATATTAAAGTTTCTCCTTTTGGAATTCTTGAGATCGATCCTGAAGTGGAACTTCAGGATTCCGTCTATTGAATTTGAATTTCTTCTTCTTCGTATTGGGTGCGGTCTTCCACCAAACGCCACGAACGGTGGTTGACCGTTTTCCCTTTGTCCACACGCGAAATGATGTACGAGAAAAACGGCTGCGCCCATTCGCGGTCATATTCAGAAGGCACATTTGGGCAATCAGGGTGAGAATGAAAAACACCGATCAAGTCCATGCCCAACTCCATCGCTTTCATTTCCGCTTTCAGGTAATCTTCCGGCGTGATCAAAAAACGATTATGACGCGCTTCATCCTCGCGGGCATTCGGCAGCGAGATGATCTCACGCACTTCCCCGTCCGCGCCGAGCAAAAAGCCTGCGCCCTCATCGGGATAAGCCGCTTCGATATGTTGTTGAATTCCTTCCAAAATCTTGTTTGTTACTTTCAAACTCATTTTTTATGCTCGCTCCCAAAGAGATTTGTCACTCAAATATTTATAGCCCGCATCCGGGAAGACGGTCACAACCACGCCTTCGTCAAGTTCACTTGCGACTTGAAGCGCAGCCACTGCCGCCGCCGCGGATGAGATTCCCACAAACAGACCTTCCTCCCGCGCAAGCCGGATCAACATCTCATGCGCCGCCTCGGTCTTGACCTCAAGCGGATTCCCCGCCAGAGACTCATCATAAATCCCGGGCTTGATGGAAGTCGGCATATGTTTCAATCCCTCCAATCCGTGGAAGGGAGCGTCCGGCTGAAACGCCAGCGTTTTGACATGCGGCAGATGCTCATGCAGATAGCGGCTTGTACCCGTAAATGTTCCGGATGTGCCCAATCCCGCCACGAAGTGTGTGATCTGCCCATTGGTCTGGGAAATGATCTCAGGCGCAGTGCTCAGATAATGTGCCTGCCAGTTCGCGTCGTTGTTGTATTGATTGGCATACCAGAATTTGTCCGGAGATTCCGCCGCCATCTCACGCGCCTTGAGGATTGCGCCATCTGAGCCTTCGGTCGGGTCGGTCAACACCAACTCCGCGCCAAGCGCCTTGAGGATGGAGATCCGCTCGGGGCTGGCGTTGGCAGGGAGCGCCAATGTGACGGGAATTCCCAACGCCGCGCCAAACGTCGCATATGAAATGCCCATATTGCCGGACGTTGAATCCAATAGACGTTTGTGGTTATTCAAGTCACCATTGATGATGGCGGTCTGGATGATGTTCAACGCGGGTCGGTCTTTGACCGAGCCGCCGGGGTTAAACCATTCGGCTTTGGCAAAAACCTTCACTCGCGGTGACAGGCCCAAGGTCACGCGGCGAAGCGGAAGCAGGGGCGTATCCCCCACATGAAAAGCAAGGCTGTCCAAAGGGATGGTATTTGATTCGGTTAATCGAAAGTCCAGTAAGGTCATATATTCCTTGTTCAGTTTTGCAAAGGGCAAAACATTATCAATTAAATAGAAACAGCCAACAGACAAACAAAAAGACGGCGAACAAACGCCACACATCATGCATACTAAGGGATGCACGCGGGGGTCGCTCTACCGTCTGAGTCCGTTGGCTGCGGAAGTATTCGCTCAGGCGGTGGCTACGAGCCCCGCCCAAGACACAAGCAATAGGAAAATATCTTCATGATTTAATCTCTAGATGCGCCTATTCTATGAATCTTACCGATTTTGTCAAGATAAATATCCCCACCAATATTTGTTGTTTTATCCGCCCGAAGCAGAAGCCATTAAGATGACCACATCCCCATCATTCAATGTTGTCTCAAATCCGTTCAGTTCCTGCATTTGAACGCCGTTCACAAAGATGCTGAAATACCGCCGCAGTTCACCTTTCGCGTCAAAGAGGTGCGGCTTTAGCGCGGGATAACGCAAAAGGATGTTATCAAGCAGTTCGGTGATCGTTGCGCCGTTCACTGAGAACTCGCTTTGGTTATCAACATAATATTTCATCAGGGCGGGAAACTTAACGGTTGGCATGGAAAGCATTTTAATGCAAAAGTCCCGAAGTTAAACTTCGGGACTTGAGACGTTAGTCCAATGCTGAAACTATTCTTCCTTCTTGGCTTCCATTTCCTTCTTATGCGCTTCGATGATCGGAGCCGCAATATGTGAAGGAACCGTATCGTAGTGATCGAACTCCATCGTGAAGTAACCGCGTCCACCTGTGATGGAACGAATCTGGGTGGTGTACTTCAGCATTTCAGCCATCGGCACGTGCGCGATGATGATGGTGTTTCCGCGTTCCGACTCGGTTCCCTGTACGCGCCCGCGGCGGGTGTTGAGGTCGCTCATCACGTCGCCCATATTCGCATCCGGGCAGGTCACGCGGACGTTCATGATCGGCTCGAACAACACGGGTCCCGCCTCAGCCACGGCGAGCTTGAAGGCTTCGCGACCTGCGATTTCGAACGCGACTGGTTTCGAGTCTACTTCGTGTTCCTTACCGTCGTAGACAGTCACACGCACATTGCTCATCGGATAACCGGCGAACGCGCCTCTTTCCATCGTGGCGCGGATGCTCTTTTCGATCGGAGGCAGGTACGAACGGGAGAGATTCATACCGACCAACGCATCCACGAATTCGAAGTCGCCTTCCATGTACGGCTCGATGCGAAGATGAACTTCACCGAACTGACCAGCGCCGCCGGATTGTTTCTTGTGGCGATACTGCGCGGCAGCTTTTCTTGTAATGCCTTCGCGATACGGGACCTTCGGTTCGTGAAGTTCAATGCCAACCTGGAATTTGGTCTGCGCGCGATGGACTGCCACGTCGATATGCTGGTCGCCCATTCCCTGCAGGACGGTTTCATGCGTCACGGAGTCGTTCTGCCAGGAGAGAGTCATATCTTCTTCTGCCAGGCGGGTGAGGACGCTGGAAATCTTTGCAGCATCTGCCTGAGTCTTGGGAGTGACAGCTACACGGTACAACGCCGCTGGGTATGCAGGCGTCGGAATGGTCAGGGGATGTCCCTTATCGCAGAAGGTGTCGCCAGTGGTGGAGACGTTCAGTTTCGCGACCACGGCAATGTCTCCAGCATGAACCAATTTTGTAGGAATGGATTCCTTACCACGCTGGAAATGCATACCGGACATACGCTCATCCGTTTCTTTGGGCTGGTTCCAAACATGAGAATCCGCTTCAATGGAGCCGGAGAGCACGCGGAAGTAGGTCATTTTTCCCACGAACGGATCAGCTGTTGTTTTCCATACATAAGCAGCGAGGGGAGCATCATCGGAAGGTTTCAATTCTTCTTCACCGTCTTTGCCCTGTGCTGTACGCTTTACAGCATCGACCGGAGAAGGAAGCAGGTCGATGACATCGTTGAGCAAGGCAATTGATCCAATTTCATGCGCGCCTGCCGCACAAAAGACCGGGACAAATTCTCCAGCGTAGACCACATCTTCGAGACCACGCACCATCTCTTCGTCTGAGAGAGAGCCGTTCTCAAGATATTTTTCCATCAATTCATCTTCGCCTTCGGCGGCGGCTTCCACCATATCAAAATGGGCTTTTTCAGCAGCTTCCTTTAATTCAGCAGGGATTTCCGCCGTAGTCGAGCCGTCACCCATATAGGACTTCATCCCAATGATATCCACCACGCCTTTGAAATCGTGCTTATCGCCAATGGGCAGGTGGACCTTGATGGCGCGTTTATCATGCAGTTTGACGAACTCGTCGATCTGGGCAAACGCCTTTTCAAAGTCTGCAGTATCGCGGTCCAATTTATTAATGACAATGAAACGCGGCAGGTTGAACTGGTCGCAATAGCGCCATGCCAGTTCGGTCCCCACTTCGATGCCGGAAACGGCGTCCACTAAAATAATTGCGCCATCTGCCACACTGAGAGCGGATACCATCTCGCCCACGAAATCTGTGTAGCCTGGCGCATCTAGAAAATTGATCTTGTGATCTTTATGCTCAACCGGGATCAAACTCGTATAAATGGAGATCTTTCTTCTTTGTTCTTCATCATCATAGTCTGATGTGGTCGTCCCGTCCTCAACTTTTCCCAGGCGGGTTGTTGCCCCCGTTACATGCAGAAAGGCTTCTGCAAGCATGGTTTTGCCTGCCCCCCCATGCGAAACCAACGCAACGTTGCGTATAAACTCGGTGGTATACTCTTTCATCGATTAGTTACCTTCCTGGATTATAAGATTGTCAAGCAGGTTGCACGATTGTAAAAGAACTCAAATGAATTGTCAAAGTGTGATGCGTCACACAAAAACTGTGACATTTACGACTATCCCTGTTTAATAAATGAGCTCATTGTTCGGCACATATTCCTTTGTAACCATCGCAGTTGGCTTCGCATTCATTGCCGGCGTCATCCTGCTCTCCAACAGACCCAAATGGAACGACTATCTCGCGTTTGGCGTGATCGTCGCCGGGCTGGTCATCACGTGGACCGTGCTGCATCCGCGCCAGACGCCCCTCATGGACGATGCAAAAGAAGTGCAGGCAATGATCGGCAACGGCAAGCCCGTGCTGCTTGAATTCCAATCCCCCTACTGAATACGCTGTGTATCGATAAAACCCGTCGTGGACGGGCTCGAACAGGAAGTCAACGGACAGGTACATTTCATCCGTTTGAACATACAGGAACAGGTCGGCATGGAGCTTGCCCCCGTGTACGACTTCGAATTCACTCCCACCTTTATATACTTCGACTCAGAAGGCAACGAAGTCTGGCGCATGGTTGGCGATTTCGATCCGCAGCGCGTGCGCGATACACTTGCAAATGAATAATTTTCTCCGCCGTTTCAAATTCAATACCGCCTATACACTTGGCAATACCCCCTGGGATAGCGGCATCTCGCCGCCCGAGCTTTATGATTTTCTCGCGGCACATCCCACCGGACGCGCACTGGATATCGGCTGCGGCACCGGAACCAATCTCATCACCCTCGTCAACGCCGGTTGGCAGGCAGATGGTTTCGACTTTGCCCCCCGCGCCGTCAATCTCGCAAAAAGAAAACTCCGCAAAATCAGTATCAACGCCCGCGTCTTTACCGACGACGCTACACAAATGAAGAACATCCAGCCGCCGTATGATCTCGCGCTCGACCTCGGATGTTTCCACGGAATCGAATCAAAAGCGGATTATCTGACCCAACTGGCACGCGCACTCGCCCCAAGCGGATTCTGGCTCATGTACGGATTCCTCAAACCAGACACGGCTCAACCCGGACCCGGAATTGCCCCCTCCGACCTGGACCTGATCGAACGCCACAACCTGACTCTGGTCTCCCGCCAGGACGGATTCGACAGAGGCGAAAAGACCTCCGCATGGTTCTTATGGCAAATGAGTAACAAGTAACCAGCCGAACTCGTCTGACATTTATCCGTGTTTATCGGTAATTATTATATGAAAATCCTCTTTCTCTTTTTAGACGGTATCGGGCTCGGCGAAGACAACCCTGAGACAAATCCTTTTATCAACGCGGATATGCCATACTTGGAGTCTCTGCTTGGCGGGAAAAAACTAACCAAATCCGCCGCGCCGTTCGAAAGTGACACAATTACACTCAAAGCCATCGATCCCAACCTCGGCGTGAAGGGACTGCCTCAATCCGCCACAGGGCAGGCTGTTCTGCTCACCGGCACAAACATCCCTGCCGAACTCGGCTATCATTACGGACCCAAACCCAACTCCGAAGTTGCCCAATACCTAAACGGACATACGATATTCTCAAGGACGGTCAATGCCGGGAAAAAAGCCGCCCTGCTAAACGCCTACCCACCGGGATATTTTAAAGGAATCAACTCGGGTAAACGCCTGTACTCTTCCATTCCACTCGCGTTGACCAACGCCGGCATTTCCCTCTTCACCGAACAGGACTACCACGCGGGTAACGCGCTGGCAGCCGATTTCACCGGCGAAGGCTGGAAGACTTTTCTCAACATAGACAACGCCCCAGTCTTCGACCCGGAAACAGCTGGAACAAAACTTGGCGAGTTAGCCAAACGATACGATTTCTCCTTCTTCGAATATTGGGCAAGCGACTACGCCGGTCACAAACAGGATATGCCCTGGGCAACCAACCAACTCGAAGTTTTCGACGGCGTGCTAAAAGGTCTGCTCGCAAACTGGCGGGACGAAGACGGTCTCATCCTGCTCACCTCCGACCACGGCAACATGGAAGACCTCGGCACACGCAAACACACAGCCGCGCATGTTCCGCTTTTATTATTTGGGGATAAAACAAAACGAGACGCCTTCACAGACGTCTCGGACTTGACCGGTGTTGCGCCAGCAATCAGTCAATTACTCGCACTCGACAATTAATTATCTTCGAAGCTTCTCAATAGCTTCCTTCGCCAGAGCGGCAATTTCTCTATTCGTGCGGTCGGAAGCAACCTCCTGCAAAGGTTGAATAGCGCGCGCATCGCCAAACTGGGCAAGCGACAGAATGGCTTGCTGCTTGACGTTCGGGTCGGGATCATGGAGCATTTCGATAAGGAACGGAACGACCCGCGCATCTCGGATCTGCGCAAGCCCGAGGATGGCGTGCTCGCGGACAGTCGCTTCGGGGTGGATCAACGCCTCGGCAAGCAAGTCGATGGCGGGTGCGCCAAAACGAGCCAACGCCAACGCCGCAGCCTGACTCACTTCGTGGTGCAGATCATATACCGCCATTCCCAATTCTTCCATAGCGCGGACATCACCCAAATTCCCCAAAACCATCGCCGCAAATTTACGGACTGTCCCCTCACGGTCGCCAAGGGCTTCGATCAACGGCTCGACCACTGGCGTGCCCATATTCTGGATGGCTGTCAACAAATCGCGCACAGACTGTTCCCGCTCAAACCACCAGAACGAATCGCGCAGCGCTTCCATCAAAAAGGGAATCGCCGCCGGGTCGTGTGAATCACCCAACGCTTTCAGCGCCGCCTGCCGGACTTCTATCTTGGTATCGTCCAATGTGACGTTGGCAAGCTCATCAAAAGTTGAAGGGTCGCGGAACTTTCCAACAGCGGAACAAGCGGCAATGCGGACTTCATCCTCATTGTCCTTCAGTAATGGAAGCAACTCAGGCAGAACACGTGCATCGCCGATATTTGCCAACGCAGTCGCTGCCCTCGCGCGGACGGTAAAAAATTCCCCATGCAAGGCTTCAACCAAAACGGGAATTGCATTCCTGTCTTTGCTGATCGCAAAGACCTCAGCCGCACGTCCGCGAATGATGGGGTGTGCAGACTTCAACGCTTTGGTCAGCTCGGGAGAGGCGGCAGGGATTCGGGCGAGGATTTGCTGATAGACCGGAAGCAGGCTCAAGTCTTGGGTCTGAAGCGCTTCGATGAGGGACGGAACAGCATCCGCGCCAAGTCGAATCAGATCCTGTGCGGCACGCTCGCGCCGCGATGTATCCGCCAGTATTGCGATCAGTTTTTTTGCTTCACCCTGTTTGGGATTCGAGAGCCAGTTCATGAGAATATTTTACATGAATTTGTAATCGATTTAGAGTGCGAGTGTATAATAAAAAAATCAGCAAGCCAACTCGAGGAGATTTTCATGAGAGCAAAAAGAGAGAGCATTTTTGGCTTTATCGTTTTAATTCTTTCCATTCTTGCATGCAACTCACCCGCCACCGGCGGAGATGTTAACCCAAGTGAAGATACGCCGCAGCCAACTCCGGGCGTGACTTATGTAGTGATCGTGGAGAACACCGCTACAACCATCCCTACTGAGACGCCCATTCCCCCAACACCTACGCCGCAAATTCCCCCGGAACTTACTCTTACAAAAAATTCAAACTGCCGCCTGGGACCAAGCAATTTTTTTAATATCATCGATCAGATCGCTTCAGGCAAAGACCTGCCTGTTGTTGGAAGGAACGAAGACAGCACCTGGTGGCAGGTGGTGAACGATACCGGGCGCGAATGCTGGTTATTTGCAGAGAACACCACGCCAAATCAGGATTTCTCTTCGCTTCCCATCGGAGAGGCGCCGCCTTTGCCGGGAATTCCTCTGAGCTTTTATGTGGTTGACCAGAACTGCCAGCCCGGACCGAAGAAATTCTCGTTGACATTAAGCTGGGCAAGCGGCGGCGGCGAGACGGCTTACCGCCTCTATCGTGACGGAGGGCGGGTCGGCGAATTCAAGCCGAATCGACTCTCATACAAAGACCCTGCCGTGCCTTATAACAAAGTGGTGACATACGAGATCGAAGCAGTAAATGAGAACGGAGTTTCAGAACGGGCAATCCAGATCGTGGGACCATGTAAATAAGAACTCTCCCCGTGTGATGCGGGGAGTTTTCTCGTGGTATGTAATTTTTTTCACCAAATCCCGCTTTCAAAAACTCTCAAGTCCCGAATTCAGACGATTTTTCTCTGATATAATCTCCGACTCGGTCATCCCAACCATAACGTGAAATCGATTTTGGTGTTTATTTCCTAAGTGTCAGATACACATTAGGTGCGCTTTTTCGCGCAATATATTTAGCGGAGTTTCAATCACAATGAAGAAAGAACAACTACTTGATTTGTATTACCAGATGGTCTTGATCCGCCGTGTGGAAGAACGCGGCGCGGAACTATACCAGGCTGGCAAGATCGGCGGCTTCATGCATCTCTACATCGGGCAGGAAGCCGTTTCGACAGGTCTCGTTGCGGCGCGCGAACCTCGCGACCGCGTCATCACCGCCTACCGTGACCACGGCGTGGCGCTCAACTGCGGCATCCCAGCCAATGAAGTCCTTGCGGAATTGCTCGGCAAGTCAACAGGCATGTCCAAGGGCAAGGGCGGCTCGATGCATATGGCAGATACCAAGAAGAACATGTGGGGCGGACATGCCATCGTTGGTGGACACCTGCCCGTAGCGGCGGGTCTCGCCCTCGGCGACCAGTATGCCAAGAACGACAATGTCACCATCTGCATGTTCGGTGACGGCGCGACCAATATCGGCTACTTCCATGAAGCGCTGAACCTCGCCAAGACATGGGGACTGCGCGTACTTTGGGTCTGTGAAAACAATCAGTACGGCATGGGTACCGCAGTGGAACGCGCTTCGGCTGTCTCCGAGATTCGCCAAAAGGCGGAAGGCTACGGCATGAAAAACAGCCGCGTGGACGGTATGGATGTCATAAAGGTCCAGGAAGCCGCAGCAAAAGCCATTGACTATATCCGCACGGAAAGTCAGCCTTATTTGCTCGAAGTGGTCACCTACCGCTACCGCGGACATTCCATGGGCGATCCCGAACGCTACCGCAAAGCGGAAGAAGTTAAGAAGTGGCAGGAAAATGACCCGATCGGTATTTTCAACAAATATCTTTTGGACAAGAAAGTCGCCACCCGCAAGGCATTGGATGAGATCGAAGCCCGCGTGGAAGAGGAAGTTGCCAAGGCTGTCGAATTCGCAGAGACCAGCCCCGAGCCCACTATGGAAGATCTTTACGCGGATATTTACGCAGACTAAATTCAGTTATCAGTTGACAGTGAACAGTGGACAGTAAAACCCACTGTTCACTGATTACTGATCACTGCTCACTGGAGTTACACATGGCAAAAATCACAATGCGCGAGGCGATCTCGCAAGCACTTATGGAAGAAATGGACCGCGACCCCGCCGTCTTTATCATGGGCGAGGAAGTCGGTGTTTGGGGCGGTACCTACGCCGTCACCAAAGGTTTTTATGACAAGTACGGCGCAGACCGCGTGAAAGACACCCCCATCGCGGAAAACGCCATCATCGGCGGCGCGATCGGCGCAGCAATGGTCGGTCAACGCCCGGTGGCAGAACTCATGACCATCAACTTCGCCTTCTCGGCGATGGACTACATCGTGAACCAGGCTGCCAAACTGCGTTACATGTTCGGCGGACAGTTCATGCTCCCGATGGTGATCCGTGCCGTCGGCGGCGGCGGACGCCAGCTCGGCGCCACCCACTCGCAGACTCCCGATGCCATCTTCGCACACTTCCCCGGTCTGAAAGTCGTCAGCCCCGGAACGCCGGAAGATGCCAAAGGGCTGCTCAAGTCCGCCATCCGCTCGAATGACCCGATCCTCTTCATTGAGCACGCCACCATGTATCAAGTGAGAGGCGATGTTCCTGAAGGCGAATATCTCATCCCGATTGGCAAATCCAAAGTGCAGCGCGAAGGCAGTGACCTGACCATCGTCACCTACTGCAAGGGACTTGAGCTTTCGATGAAAGCCGCAGAGGAACTTGCCAAGGAAGGCATCGAAGCCGAGATCGTTGACCTGCGCACACTTCGTCCGCTCGACATGGAACCCGTACTCGAATCGTTCAAGAAAACCAACCGCGCCATCGTTGTTGAAGAAGGTTGGAAATCCTATGGTGTCGGCGCCGAGATCGTCAGCCGCATCTACGAAGAAGCCTTCGATTACATCGATGCCCCCATCATCCGCGTTGCGCAAAAGGAAGTTCCGCTTCCGTACAACCGCACGCTCGAACAAGCCGCCCTCCCGCAAATTCCCGACATCGTTGCCGCGGCAAAGGAGGTTCTCAAATAATGGCTGAAACCATCAATATGCCCAAACTTGGCTTCGACATGGCGGAAGGTGTTCTCGTCCGCTGGGTGAAGCAGGTCGGTGAAAACATCAACAAAGGCGATGTGCTTGCCGAGATCGAAACTGACAAAGCCACCGTTGAAGTAGAATCCCCTGCCAGCGGCGTTGTTTTGCAATTGATCGTTGACCAGGGAACAAGCGTCCCGGTCAACGCGCCAATCGCCATCGTTGGAGAAGCCGGTGAAAAAGTGGATGCGCCTGCGGCGGCTCCGAAACCGGAAGCAAAGTCAGAAGAAAAACCTGCGGCTCAAACCGCGCCGACACCTGCCGCAACAACCCAAGCCTCTACCCCCGCCGCAAGCGGACCCGTCAAAGCCAGCCCGCTTGCGCGCAAAGTTGCCAAAGATAACGGCGTTGACCTCGCCACTGTTCAAGGTACTGGTCCCGGCGGACGAGTAGTTCGCAAAGATGTGGAAGCCGCATTATCCAGCAGTCAGCCGTCAGCGGTCAGCCGCCCATCCACCCCAATTACCAATTACCAATTACCTACCTCTGTCGAAGACAAAGTCGTTCCGACCACCAAACTGCGGCAAGCCATCGGTCGCCGACTCGTCGAATCCAAGCAGACCATTCCCCACTTCTACGTCACCCATGAGTACAAGATGGAAGCGGTCATGGACATGCGCAAGCAGATCAATGCCTATCTTGGCGACAATGAAAAAGTCTCCGTCAACGACTTCATCATCAAGGCAACGGCGTTGACATTGCGTCAGTTCCCCAATCTCAACGCAACCCTCAAAGGCAATGAGATCATCCAGTTCGGTCACGTCAATGTCGGCGTGGCAGTCACCGTCCCGGGTGGACTCATGACCGTCGTCGTGAAAGATGCGGATGTCAAATCCATGCGCCAAATTTCAGGCGAGATCAAAGCCATGGCAGCGCGTGCCCGCGAAGGCAAAGTCAAGCCGGAAGATGTGGACGGCTCGACCTTCTCCACATCCAACCTCGGCATGTACGATGTGGAAGAATTTATCGCCATCGTCAACCCGCCTGAAGCTGCGATTTTGGCAATCGGCTCCGCCAAGGAAACACCAGTGGTTGTGAATGGCGAGATCAAGATCGGCTCACGCATGAAAGCCACCATCTCCGTTGACCACCGCGTCAGCGACGGCGCCGAAGCGGCACAGTTCATGCAAACACTCGCTGAGTTCCTGGAAAATCCAGTACGAATGTTGGTGTAAAAGCAAACTTCCGAAGTCAATGGCTTCGGAAGTTTTTGTTTAAGGGAGTTGTGAAATATGAATAAGCCGAAAGAGAGTGGTTTCCTCTGCCGACCCATATTCGCCTTAATTAAGGCACATAATAATCGATCAACAAATGCGGACGGTTCGCCTGGTCAACAGCATCGCCGCTGTAAAACGTCAGGAAGTCCGCACCAAGATCGTCGTTATCATCCAATTGGAAGGCAAGGCGGAGTTGAGTAATGCCTGTTCTGTTGATATACGTAAAAGCATTCGGCGTCAGCACAGCCCAATACCATCCACCCACAGGGTTATTCTGAATGATCGCCGCATTTCCAAAACTGGCAGGAGACTGAAAGTCCATCGACTGGAGGGCATTCACCTTGAATGGACCAAAGAAACCGTAGGGTCCGTAACTTAAATCCACGAGAATATTGCCATGTGTGGTGAATGGATCACTGCCCGAAATGCCCTGTAACTTTATCGTCAGGATCGCCTGCGTGATGACCGCATTATCCGGCAGATAATCGGTGGGGAAATGCAAAATGGAACGGTATTGACGATCCTGAGCATCATCGCCAACCCGCAACGTATCCGCGGTGGAATTTTTTGTGCCGCCAATATCGCTGTCTTCCGCTGTTTCCAGAATCCAGCCGTCATTCCTGCCGTTGGAGCGCAAACGTTCGGTCTTCACTTCATTCACTTTTTTACTGATCGAGTAGAAAGGTCCGGCAAAATTCCCATTTCCAAAACCAACCCCGCCGAGCGGATTCCCAGCCGCATCCACAAGGCTGTCATCATCCACAACGCTGAGTTGAATGGTGCCATTTCCCGTTCCGGTGCCAACTGTGACAATTGCAGTGCTTGCATCGATGGAGAGTTCGGGAATCGTGAGCCCCGTCGGTCCATTTGCAGTTAACGCAAATTGGCTCACGTCGATATACTTCACGGGTTCAGAAAAGATCACGCTGAAATGAACCGTTTCCGCCGAAGTTGGATCCGGGTCGAGGCGCAGGATCATTGTCACGATTGGAGGAGTCCGATCAAGCGTATAAGACTCTCCAGTTGTGAAATTTCCATTGCCGCCTCCAAAACCACCGAGCGGAATGCCGCTTTCATCCACAATGCTGTCATCATCCACCAGATCGAGCCGCAGCGTTCCATCGCCCGAACCCGCGTTGACGTTGACCGTATAAGCATTCCCCGCGCCGACGACATCAACCAGAGACGCGCCTCCAACAGACCCGGAAGTGGAGAGTATAAAATCGCTGGTATCAACGCCGGTCACTGATTCGGAAAAGGTCACCGCAAAACGCGCGCCCGCATTCGCAGTCGGATTCGCATCGAGCCGCAGGATACTCGTCACAACAGCAATGTTCTTATTCACAACATAGACTTCACCATTCATGAAGCTGCCATTCCCCGCACCCGCACCGCCAAGCGGATTTTGCGAAACGTCCCTGATGCCGTCATCATCCACAACGTCGAGGCGCAGTGTACCATCGCCCGTTCCGGTATCCACGTTGACGAAGTACTCGCTTCCCGCCCCGCTGACAGCGGTTATCACCGCCCCAGAAATTCCCCCGCCGATAGTTAACACAAAATCGCCGACTTCCACGCCGGTGACATCCTCAGAAAATCGGACGAGGAAATCAACATGCTGATCCGCGGGAGAACAATTGGATGAACAGGAATGTTGAATGGAGACAATCGTTGGCGGGGTATCTGCCTGATATGACATTTCCCTTACATATATATCCCTTTCACCATTGGTGTCCTCCGGTACATGCGCAAACGAAGTGGCGAAAAGCAGAAACCGACCATCCCCCGAAATAGACGGCAGAATGGGGCTATCCATGCCGCTGCTGTCGTGACCGGGAACCGCCAGATACATTTGGTTTGTAGTCCGATCGGCAATGTAAAGATCGCGTCTCGGCATTCCATCACCTTTATCATCAAAACTAAAAGCGATATAACGCCCGTCCGCAGAGATGACCGAGGAATCAGACTCGCCCACCATTGCATAACCATCTTTGTAGGAAACTAACAAAGTTGTACCAGCCTGCATATCCCGCACATAGAGTTGGGTATAACCATAAGTATCGACCGTTGTGAAATCATCTGAAGAAGTGGAGAACGTCACATATCTTCCATCGCCCGATATGGACGGTTCCGTTGAAGAGAAACCGCCCTGTACGCCGCTCGAGTTGACAGATGCGCGCACGATCTGCCCGGTCTGTATCGAATATACAAAAACATCCGCGACACCGTTGGTATCATCGGGAACGAAATTTGTGGACCTCGAATTGAAGACCACAAAGCGTCCGTCCAGGGAGATGCTGCCATCAAAGCCGCCAGCGTTCCCAGAGACGGTAACACCGGTTGTCGTTCCCAATTGCATGTCGCGCACAAAAATATCGCCTGCACCGTTGGTATCGTTTGGCACGAGATTATCCGCTTCGGAGTCAAAGACCACAAATCGCCCATCCCCAGAAATCGACGCATTTATCGCCTCATTGTTCGGTTCGCCGCCCGTCGAAGTTAATGAAGCGCGCGATACTATTCCAGTAACTGTATCTTTGACATAAATATCGCTAAAACCATTCATATCACCCGGCAGGAGATTAGTCGCGCCGGATTCAAAGGCGACGAAATGCCCGTCCGCCGAAATGGATGGATTGCCTCCGCCTCCGTCCGCTTCCAGACCAGCCGCATCCACCGAAACGCGGACAATTGTGCCAAGCTGCAAGTCGCGCATAAAAACGTCACTCACGCCATTAATATCATTCGGGACGAGATTTGTCCCTTCAGATTCAAAGACGGCAAAACGCCCGTTCGCGGAAATTTGTCCGCGATACGAAATGGCATTCGAACCTGCCGAGACCCAGGTGTAGCCGCCAGCCGCGGCATGTGCAGAATCGAGACCGCCCGGCTGAAAAAATGAAGCCAACAAGAGGAGTCCCAAAGCGCCTCTCCAAACTATTTTGTGGATATTGGGTTTCATACTGCTCTCCTTCAAATGTGAAACAAATCCCCGCTTATTTTCACAACCTCATCATATATCCAAAAAATGAGACTCGATTATTTCAAAATCATTCTAGATTTTCCAACCAGGGTATGTAACAAAAAGCACCCCTGAGCTATTGAAACTCAGGGATGCTTTGATTTATGTATTGCCAACCAACAGCGTTACGGAACCGGCAATCCCTCGCACAAGGTTCGATATTCCTCATCCCCAAAGAAGAAGGTCCATTCGGATTGGCTGAAATTTTTTGTGAGGCGGCTGCAAGCGGCATTGACAATGGCGTCGCCCTGTATCTCAGCCACCACAGAAGTATCGTAGAAGAGGATCGTCCTCAACGAGGAGGAAAACAATTGCTTCCCGTCGGGTGAATATGCGAGCGAAGTAACATCCCCCTTCTGGCGGATGCGATACACCTCCTCGCCGGTAGCGGCATTGACAATGATGATCTGATCCTGCTCGCCCAACAGCAGACGGTCACCGCCGGGATTAAACGCCATCGAAAACGCCTGGTCTGCGGCAAAAACCGCAACCTGCTCGAACCCAGATACTTCTGCCTGCCAGATATGTGTATCTGTCAGGGTGTTCGCGGAGAGGATTTTCCCTTCCGGGTTGAATTCCACAAGTTGATTTTTGCCGGACGAATCAAGTTCGGAAACAACGGTATCGGCGGTCAGATCCACAACGATCACTTTATCGTCAAGACCCAAAGCCGCCAGATTCGTTGATGAAACTGAAAGCGAATAAATGGGCAGGTCACTTTGATAAATGACCCCGCTTTCAGAACCATCCAAACCTCTTCTTTGCAAAAGTCCCGCTTCACTGCCGAGGATAAGGGTGTTTCCATCTGGTGAATAAGCGATGCGCTGCCTTGCACCAGCATTGACCAGAGTGCGATAACTGCCAGCGACCAGGTTCGAGATTATCACCTGCCCATCATCCAGGGAAATCGCCATCTGGTCTCCGTTCGGGCTGATGGCAATGTCATAGACGGTGTTCGCGCCAAAATCGAGCAGCGGATTTTTCTTTATAACCGTCTGCGTGGCATCAAGCACGGGGTCGAGTAGCCAAACCTGCGCCTTGGTCGAGGCGGCGAACCAATCCCCATTGGGACTTACTTTTATATTTTCCGTCGAATCGGTAAAACGCAGGAAACCATCCGTCATTTGAAGGGCAGAAATATTCCAAATGGAAACCTGCCCGTCCATATCACCGGTGACGATATAACTTGAATCTGAACTGAAAGCCAGAGACGTTCCGGTCGCTTCGATCGGGATCTGAAATATCTCAGCGCCATTTGCCGTGTCCCAAATCCTTACCGTCCGATCGGAACCAGTGGAAGCGATCCACAGTCCATCCGGACTGATCTTAACCTCCTGCACAATGCTGTCCTGCAACATGCGCAGACGTTCCTCGCCAGATTTCACATCCCATATACGGATACGGAAATCATCAGAACTGGTAACAAACCATGTACCATCCGGGCTGAAGGCAACGTTGGTAACCCTATCCTCATTTAGAACGCGCAGCAATTCCCCGCCCGTATATGGACTGGTAAGCACAGCGTAATTATCGGCACTTCCAGATATCAACTGCTGACTATCAGGGCTGAACGCGATCTCATATACTTCTTTTTTATGAGCAGGGCTGTTTATGATCTGACCCGTGTGCAAGTTCCAAAACGTGATCGAGCCGAGGTTCGATGCCGCGGCAAACCATAATCCATCCGGGCTGAAAGCAGTGACCTGCAGGCTGCCATACACAGACAACTCCGCCGAAAGTTCATAGTTCGACAGTTTTATCAGATCGATCTTGCTGTCATCCCGCGCCATTGCCAGCAGTTTTCCGTCCGGGCTGATGTTCACAGCACGCACCGACACACCCAGGTTGATCTTTTTCACCAAGTCGCCATTTTCGGCATCGATGATCTGCACCTCGCCGCTGTCGTCGCTGGTGACCAATATCTTTCCATCGGGACTGAACGTCGCATCCAACACGGACCCGGAACTGGTCGTACAAAACAAGCTTTCGCCATCCTCAAAGCGGGTCAAACAAGCGGAGCCGTCCTCGCCCGACGACACAAACTTATTTCCATCAGGGCTTACTTCAAGGTCGATAATGGAACCTTCGTGTTGTATCTGCGCAACAGGGATGGGCAGCAGACTGATGTTCTTCCGCAGGATTCCTTCCGCCTCCACCGAACTGTTGCGTTGATATGAATCTATGGCAAGTAATGTGCTGGTAAACAACCCGCCCGAACGCGATTGATAGATCTGCGCACGCGCCGCACTGCGCTGCGCCTTGGCAATGACCTCGTTTTTCTCTGCAGAAGCCTTCGCTGCCAGCGCGGCATGAGCACTGTCGTTCGCAAGCTTTTCGTTCTTTTGTGCGAGGACTCTTTGCGCATCGGCTTCCTGCGCATTGGAGACAGCCTGATTTCGTTGATCGAGCGCCAGCAATGAGAGAAAGACTGTAACCAGCAAAACGATCACAGCCGAGATCCAGATGGCTGTGCGGAGTCTCTCATCCCTGCGGCTGAACGTGATGTAATGTCTCTGCAGGTCAGACGGCAAAGGGTCTTTCTCTGCAAAGACCACAATCATCCTGTTAGCATTGCGGAGGTCCCTGCCGCGCAACAGCAAACTGGCATCCTTTTTACGATCCCACTCCAGCGCGCGGACCTGCAAGCGGCGGTGTTCCTGAAGCCATTCGATATCGATATTGATTGCTACTTTAACTTTGTCCAAGCCCACAGTAAAATCGTCCGTTTCGCGGATGAAGATCCAATTCAAGTCGCGGACGAATTCCTCTACCTCTTTCGGTGTCACATCGCGGACAACGATCGGGATGATGCGCTTTGCATTCTTATGCGCATGGTTCAACTCCACCTTGCAAACTTCAGACGCAATTGAATCCGGACTGATAAGGAAGATAAACGCATCAGCCTCTTCAATACCCTGCAGGATCTGGTCCAGCCAGCCCACAGCAGGCGGGATATCCTCCCAGTCCACCCACACATCCAGATCAATGGCTTTAAATTCCTCGATCAATTTGCGGGCAACGGCAGAATCTTTTCGCGAATAAGAAACAAAAACACCGGTCATCAATCACCACTTTCTATAAATATGGAGAAGATCAATAAAATTATACCTGCTGCCCGATAAAAAAGCCTCCAACATATTTCGTCAGAGGCGAAAATTTCATTATTAGACTTCTTGCAAAAGTCTAAAAGACTAACCACGGAGGCACAGAGACACCGAGAATAGTTATTAAAAACTCCGTGGTTCTGCGTCTTTGTGGTTCAAAATGGTCTTCAACACAAAGCGATTGCCACTTATGCAAGAGGTCTATTACTTCAAAATCACGGCACATAATATTTTATCGTCAACTGCGGGCGGGCATAAAGCACTCCATAATCGCCGCTGAAAAACGACAGGTAATCGTCGCGCCGGTTGTCGTCGTCATCGACAAGGAAGCCAAGCCTGAATTGCGTCACGCCCTGGAGGTTGATAAATGGGAAGGAGCGAGCATCCAAATTCGACCAATACCAACCGCCCACCGGGTTATCCAAAATAATCCCTGCAGAATACAAACTGGCAGGAGCCTGAAAATCGGAATTTTGCAAAGACCCGATCTGGAATGGTCCAAAACTGCCGAATGCGCCTTCGCGAATATCGATCCAAATATAACGATGCGACACAAAAGGATTTTTCCCAACGATCGTTTCAAGCTGCAGAGTCAATATCGCCTGCGTGATAACCGCGTTATCCGGCATGGATTCGGTCGGGAACTGCAAGATGGAACGATATTGATTATCCTGCGCGTTATCGCCCACACGAATCGTGGCAGACCTCGAATTGACCGTCCCGCCACGATTGCTCGTCTCTTTCGATTCAAGGATCCACCCATCATCCGCGCCATCTGAATAAAAGACGGCAGAGTAAATAACGGGCGTATTTCTGTCAATGGTATACGTCTCACCGGAAGCAAAATTCGCATTCCCAATTCCCGCACCGCCCAAAGGCGCGCCCATTGCATCCACAATGCTGTCATCGTCGAATAGATCAAGGCGGAGCGACCCATTACCGCTGCCAGTGTTGACGACGACGGTGTAGATCGAACCCGATCCGGTAATGGATAAAAGTCCCGCATCACTCAAGCCGGAAGCTGCCAGCACAAAATCAGCCGCGTCCACACCGAAAACGGATTCAGAGAATGTGACCGCGAATCGCACCGTGTCGGCGGAGGTGGGGTCTGGGTCAGCTCGCAGGATGGAGGTCACGTACGGAGCGCTTCTGTTGATTGTATAGGTATCGCCCGCAAAATTTCCATTTGAAATGCCAACTCCACCCAACGGCGTAGACATCGCATCAATGATACTGTCGTTGTCCGTGAGGTCGAGGCGCAGGGTTCCATCCCCGCTGCCTGTGTTGACAGTGACCATGTAAGCGCTGCCTGAGCCGGAAATTTCTGTGATGGAAGCGTTCGCAAGATTGCCGCTGGTCGAAAGGATGAAGTCTCCCGCATCCACGCCGCTGACATCCTTCGAGAAGTCCAACGCATAGCGGACAAAATCCGCGTTGGTGGACAAAGCATCCGCGCCGGAGATCGAAGTGACCACCGGAGGAACCACTGGCGCGGGAGTATCCGTTACAACAGGTGGCGGCGTGGGCGCATCAGGAATTGGCGTTGAAACATCCAGCATCGGCGTAGCCGTAGGACCCGCCGTTCCATATGGAGATTCAAAAGCACCAATATCCGGTGCGCTGCCAAAATAATTATCGTTGATTCCCGGAATAAGCACGCCCCTATCAATGTTCGGGCTGGTTGCCGAGAGCGAGAAATCTCCCCACGCAGGGTTCGTCAAACCGGGAGGATTTTCGTGCCCGTTACATTCCAAATTTGAAGCGCGGCACAATTGATTCATGGTGGAGTAATTTACGTTCTCCCAAATGAATCGATAGCCCGTGCTCGAAGTGCTCCAGTTGTCGTAATTCCAATCATGCCCCGTCGAACCGGCGTGATGCGCCTCTACAGAATATCCATTCCCTTGAAAGATATTGTTCCGCATGATCGAGTTATACGTGTTGCTGATCATCTCAAGCGAATTCAAGTTCGCCTGATTCGTCCAACTGGTGTTGTGATAGATCAACACCCAGCCGTCTGAATTTCGATCCCATTTGATGTTGCGGGCTGTGAAATTCGAGAACGTATTCCGCAGCACCCAGACCGGTCCACGCGTGATCGGCGCAAGGGAAATGCCCACCAAAGTTGAATCGATCGAGTTATTCCTGAAGCGGTGATTGACGCAGGTTCCCTCCGGCTCGAGCGCATCATCACCGATGTTACGAATGGTATTGTTATAAATATCCGCATCGAACGCCACGCCGGGGTTATCCAACGCGCCTGATGAACTTGTGTATATCCCATTGAAATAATCGTGGATCTGGTTGCCGCGCACGATTGCGCCGATATGCCCCCTGAGAACGACGGCAATCGATTCCATTGAAGTCCCTTTGACGGCAGCCCACGGCCACGGGTCATTGACCACGTCGTACATCTCGTTATATTCGATGCGCGTGTCGTTGCCGCGGTCTTCGCCGCCAGTCCATTCGACAAAGACCGGATTCTGCAAATTATGGATGCGGTTCTTACGCACCACGATATGAGAAGCATTCGTCAAACACGCGCCGCAGCCGTACTCCGTTCCGTAGTAACGCATCTCAAAACCTTCGATCCAGATCCAGTCACGCCCGTTCACATCGAACGCTTTGTTCAAACGCGGAATCTGCCAGGAATATTTTGACGGCTCACGCTGGCTGCGAACATAAAGCCGCGACGTGACCGGGTCGTAATACCAACCTTCACTGATCGAAGTGTTGTTGTGTCCGCGAGAATCCAAAAGCCCATTCAGGTCGTCGTACTTGTACATGCGCTTTCCATCGCGCGTGAGGTAATAAATGCCGGGACCGATCTTCGCAAACCAAACCAGCGACTTGGACTTGTACGGCTCCCACACATCCGATGCGAGGGTTTCGGACCCATCAAGAACTGCGCCTCCACCCTCCGCCTTGACCTGAATCCAATTTCCAGGCATTCCCGAAGCCGGAAACGTGACCGACTCATGATAGACCCCGTCCGCGACCAAAACCTGCGAGCCGGGCACAGCGCGGTTGACGCCTTCCTGAATGGTGCGGAACGGCGCCGAAACAGACCCGTCCCCGCCTGCGGGAGCATCGTCATTGACGTAAATATAATTCGAAGGTGAAAAGAATAATTCGTCTGATTGAGTCGTAAAAATCCCGCCAATTTCAGTAACGCCGTCCGAGACTTTTACTTCATATGTACTTGAAGGGGCAAGGTTGAATAAACTTCCGATCAGTCTGCCGTCTTTGATACGCAAAAGATCATGCCCTGAATGCCAAACGGAATCTCCGCTTAAGCGATAGGTCATTTTCGCCGAGACAGGCAGCCCCGCACCGCTGACCACAACTCCAGCCGTTTCAATGTTGGGAACAAAACTGATCTCACTGAAACCTGCCGCAGGTATAGCCCCCGCTGACTGCACTGGCAGGATCAACATGCTTGAAACCAGCAAAATAAATATAAAACGCGGAAAACGGATTCTCTTTCTCATAGATGTACGAAATAACAAGGCGTGAACGCGCCGTTATCCGCTTCCACTATAGCATGGACAAACAAAAATACAATTTTCAAAACATGACAAAAAATCCCCGAATTTATCGGGGATTCTCAGGCTAACCGTACAATTCTTTCCTGAAAAATTCGGGCAGGGCAAACGCCCCGCGATGAATTTCAGGGTTGAGATATTTGTTCTCGCCGGGCGGATACGGCGTTTTCAGTCCATCTTCCCAGGGGGTATCCGAGACGTACATAAAACCGATGCCGCCGCCCGGGTAGGTCGGGATGTTGGCGTAGTAGTAAGCGGGATTCTTCGTCAGCGTTTTCGCGGATTGATAAATTTGCTTGATCAATTCCGTGTCGAAGAAAGGCTGCTCGCATTGAGTCGCTGCCGCGCCGCCGGGAGCAAGTGCATGCACTATGAGCTTGTAAAAGTCATCCGAGAAGAGACGCTCTGCCATGCCAATGGGATCGGTCGTATCGGAGATGATAACGTCAAACGTGCCGGGGTTTTCCTCTAGGTAGCCGAAGGCGTCCCGAATGAGCAGCTTGGAGCGAGGATCAGACCACGGGTCCCCGAAGGAGGCGGTGAAGTATTCGCGGGAAAGGTCCACCACGCGCTGGTCCAATTCACAGACGGCAACCTCCTCCACCGAAGGGTATCGCAATACCTGCTGCAGTGAACCGCCGTCCCCGCCGCCGATGATCAGTACACGCTTTGGCACGCCGACGGCAAGCATGGGCATGTGGACGATCATTTCATGGTAGCCCATGTTGTCGCGTTCGGTGAGTTGGATGATGCCGTCGAGGATCATCGCGTTGCCGAAAAATTCGGTCTCGACCAATTGCAAATGCTGGAATTCCGTCTGTTCATCAGCAAGGATTCTTTTAACGCGAATCCCCTTGCGGTAATACGGATGTAATTCTTCAGTGAACCATATGCTCATTCGAGTTCCTTGTGTAAAGTTTGTCGGGAGATGGGATGTTGCAGTAAAAAGGCGGTTGATAACCGCCTTTGAAAGATAACACTACTTCGGCAATTCCTGTGTACTGAAAACAGGTGGATGCTCGATCGTGTAAACGGTGGTTTCCTTTGCGATCGCGTCGCGGATGTGTTTGGGTGATTGCATTAATCCCAACAAGGTGGTGCCGTCGAACATCTTAAATTTGCCGTTGGTTTTATCGGCAAGAAGTTCATCCACCGCTTCCGGATCGGGACGCAGGTTGATGGGAGAATCGCTCGCGAGAATAAAGCCCCACGGATGCCCCAACATGGGCACATGGATGTGATACGAATGCACATACTTGAAAACCGCTTTGAGCGTGGAGACAAGACGAATGTGCATTTCCATCGACGGCGGTGAAACGGGACCCGCCTGCAGCAGAAAGTATCCGCCGGAACGAAGCGCTTTCTGCGCCTTGGCAAAATATTCCCTGGTGAATAACATGAACGACGGACCATGTTCAATGGGATCGGTCAGGTCAGAAATGATGACATCCCATTCGGAGGGAGAATTGTCCAAATAAGCGACTGCATCCTGAATGACAAGCTCCACGCGCGGGTCGTCGAACGCGCCTTGATGCATTTCGGGCAAGTGTTCTATGCAGGCTTCCACGACTTCACGGTCGAGATCGACCATGACAACGCGTTCCATATTCTTCCACTTGAGCAGTTCGCGAATGGTTGCGCCTTCACCGCCGCCGAGGACAAGTCCGCGTTTGGGGTCGCCCTGATTGACACAGGCAGGCTGAACCAGAGACTCATGATACAGAAAATCGTCGCCCGTGGATGACTGCCAGATACCGTCGAGAACCAGTCCCTTGCCGTATGTCCCGCAATCCACGATCCACAATTCCTGGAATTGAGTATGCGTGTGCAGAATGACCTTGTGAACTGCGTGATTCAAAACATCGTCGGGGGTCAAATAGTCAGAGATCCAATAAATTGGAGGTTTTGCTTCGTTCATATTCATTCTCCTTGGTGAGGGTTTCTAATCACTCTTTTTCGTAATACGGAATCCATCACTGTCCATGGTGACCGTAAAATCCGTAAACTCAATAATATCCTAAAACGCTATAGGCATTCTGGTTTCCACCGAGGCTTCCCGGTCGAGTTTTCGCATGGTGAAATCGTCCGCGCCGAATGCGTCCTTGATGCGCATCAGCAGAGGCATCATATCCTTTCCAATGGCGCAGGTGAAAAGGTCGATGGCGCAATAACCATATTCGGGCCAGGCGTGCAGGCTGGCATGTGATTCCGCAAGGAGCAGGAAACAGGTAAAACCATGCGGACTAAATTTATAAAAACCTTCATCCACAACCGTCAAGCCGCTTTCATGCACGGCTTGTGAGAACAACGAGTAGGCACGGTCGCTGTCCCTTAAAATCTCAGGGTTGCAGTCGGAGAGATCGAAAATATAATGTTCTCCCAATTTCAAACTAGCGTTCATTCACACCTCCGGGTGTTAAAAAGTAAAGAACCCACCCAGGAACTCTTCCAACCCGATCCGCAGGATGTTTCCCTGCGTAACGGCTGAAACCATTCTTGAGCAGACTCTGTGCGCGCAAATATACTACGGAGCATCGGAGTGTCAATCTTTTTAGGTTATGAATATTATTTACTGAACGCCCTTACAAAAATCAAAATCATCATTGTAGACTTCCTCCAGTCCACAATGATGATTCGGGGATTTACTTTTATACAGATTCAAAACGGGCGGATTTTAACGCACCACGCCTCGCACCTGACCTTCGACCTTATCTGCCCAGGGATAGATCTCTGTGCCTTTGGCAGCTTCGCGAATGGCGGGATCATCCGAGTAATGCCCGCGTTGGTCTTGCGGAATCAACGGGGCAATGTGACGCATGATGTCGTGACCGATCTCATCCAACTGGTCGCGGAGTTTTTGTCCGCGCCCCTCGGCTTTGTACGGACCGAATGGTTTGCCGATGTTCACCTGTATCTTTGCGCGGCGTCCACGTTTGAGGCTGGGAAAAACCTCGGTCATGCCGACCAGCCCAACGGGAAGAAGAGGCGCGCCAGACCGCACCGCAAGGAAGGCTGTTCCGGGTCGTGCAGGTCGCAGGACAGCCGCCCAGTTCCCTCCCTCCGGAAAGATCGCCAGGATACCGCCTTGTTTAAGAATCCCCTCCCCGGCGCGGAGAGAATCCTTTGCGCCGGTGCCGCGATAAAGCGGATGATATCCCCACAGGAACGGCAGGACAAGCGAAGCCTTTGGTGCGTGAGGCGGCTGAGCGCCGCCCAGAAATTCGATCTGCCACGGAGCAGCCCGCACAAAACTGGCGGGGTCTACAAAACTGAAGTGATTCCCCACCATGATAAGCGGACCCGACTTGGGGAGGTTTTCTTCGCCGTTGATCTCAAGATCCGTGACAAGCCGATAGACGGGGTGAGACAGCCAATGCAGAAAACTGCGGACAAATCTGCGCCCCGGTGATGTGAATTTTTGCTGTTCCATCAATTAATCTGCAGGGGCATATTCCACAGCCGCCTGCCGGGCGCGCTGATCGCTAACCGTGAGAAGGATGAGCATTCCCACAACAAGAAATACTGCAATGGAAAGAATGCCAGCCCGCTGCCCAGCCTGTTCGGCGAGAAGGTTATCCATTCCCTGCGCTTCGAGACGCAGAGCAATGCCGGAGGCGAGCAGTCCATAAATGGTTGGTCCGATGAAAGAGGAGGTTCTTCCGGCAATTGCGAAGAAACTGTAGAACTCCGCGCTTTGACCCTTCGGGGCAAAAATCCCCGCCATTGTGCGAGTGACCGCTTGCACGCCAGTCAAAGCAAGACCTGCAACCGAGGCGATGACGAAGAAACCGGTCAGGGTGTTATTGAAGAACATCCAGATCACCGCACCAAGCATAAGCAGGAGTGAGGCGTACAGTGCCCGCATCAAACCCGTGCGTTCGCCAATAATCCCAGAGAGATACGCACCCGCCACACTGGCAACCTGTACCACGATCATAAGGATGATCAACTGGGTCTGGTTCATGCCATAAAGCACAGCGCCGATGATGGCGGCGAAATCCAGCGCCATGACAATGCCGTCATTGAAGATCAAAAATGCGATGATGAATTTCAGGAACTCGCTGAAATGCCTCACCGAGCGGACAGTACGTCCAAGGCGGCTGAACGCCAGAGTGAAATAGTTCATGCCTTCGGGCAAAGGCTTGCGCTCGCCTGTCTCTTTCACCCACAAGAAGGTCGGAAGGGCAGAGATCAAAAAGAAGATCGCCGTAAATACGAAAGCTCCGCGCACAGGCAAATCTGAACCTTTGACGAGCACAATGGCAGGCAATACCAGCAAGAGACAAATGATGCCACCCACCGAACCGATCGCCCAACCGTTGGCAGAGACCTTCCCAATCTCATTGGGGTTGGCGACTTCGGTCAACAGCGAGTTGTAGAAGACCTGTCCTGCGCGGTAACCGATCTCAGCGAGCACGAAGAACAACATCCCCGTAAAAATGTCGCCCTTCCGCACAAAGAATAATAATGCCGTAAAAAGCCACGAAAGCGAAGAAAAGAATAAAAGGAACCGTTTCTTGAACGCCGAATAATCTGCGATGACAGCCAAAAGCGGCGAAATGACCGCACTGACCAGCATGGCTATCCCCACCGCAATGCCCCACAAACGTGAACCTTCCGCCCCGCCAACCACCGACCCCTTAAAATAAGCCGAATAAATCGCCAGCAGCACCACCGCCGCGTAGGCGGAATTACCAAAATCGTACAAGTACCACCCCCACTGTGCGCGTTTTCGCTCTTTTTCCATTTGCTTCTCCTAAAATCAACTGGTTTTTACTGGTTAAACAGTCTAAATGGCGTTTCGTTATGCACGCCCTCCCGCGTCTGTTATCAGTTAACCAAATCATAACCGCGATTGCGAATAAGGTATAGTTGGGTTCGAAAATTTTTTCGGGAGCATTCATGATGTCCAAAAAAGAAAATCTTAATCAAGAAACGCTCGAAGCTTGGGAAGCCAACGCCGAAGTCTGGGATGCGCGTATGGGCGACGAAGGGAATGATTTCTTCAACATCCTGTGCTGGCCCGCACTCGCCTCCCTGCTGGACCCGAAGCCTGATTCTCACATCCTAGACATTGCCTGTGGAAACGGGCTGACCACCCGCCGCCTCGCCGAAATGGGATGCAGCGTCACCGCCTTCGACTTCTCCGCCAACCTGATCGAATACGCGAAAAAGCGTCTCGCTGACCGCCAATCAAAAGTTGACCTGCGCGTGCTCGACGCCACCAATGAATCTCAACTCCTCTCTCTCGGCGAAGGCAAATTCGATTCCGCACTTTCCAACATGGCTCTCTTCGACATGGCAGACATCGAACCGCTTTTTAGAATACTGCCAAAATTGCTCAAGCCGAATGGAACATTCGTATTCTCCCTCACACATCCATGCTTCAATAACGCCTCGTCCATGCACGTTGTCGAAGAAATGGACGACGGTGAGATCAAAACCGTATATTCCGTCAAAGTATCCCGCTATATGAATCCCTACAGTCAGCGTGGACTCGCTCTCAGAAACCAACCCAAGCCGCAAGTCTATTTTGAGCGTCCGCTTCAGTATTATCTCAACCTCGGTTTTCAGAACGGCTTCGTCGTGGACGGATTCGAAGAACGAGCCTTCCCGTCCGAAACGCCGCAGTCCACTCCGCTCGGCTGGGGCGGAAAGTTCAGCGAGATTCCCGCCGCGCTCGTCGTGCGAATGCGATTGACAAAGTAACGGTCATTAATCATTTATGAATTTCGTTTATCTCATTATTGAATTTATCGACGAGCTTGTCTTCGGTGTCGGCGAGACCGCCTGGCCCCTTATCCGCAACGACCTGCATCTTACCTATTCACAGATCGGATTGCTGCTCAGCCTGCCCGGCATCCTCGCCGCATTCATCGAACCGTTCATCGGCATCCTCGGTGACGTTTGGCGTCGGCGTCTGCTTATCATTATCGGAGGCATTCTCTTCACCGCCTCCCTTTTTATGACGAGTATCAGCTACTCTTTCATCTTTCTTCTCGCCTCCATTATTCTTTTCAACCCATCTTCGGGCGCATACGTAAATCTCTCACAGGCAAACCTGATGGACTCAGACGAACAGCGCCACGAACAAAACATGGCGCGCTGGACCTTCGCCGGTTCACTCGGTGTGGTGACGGGTCCGCTGCTGCTGGGCGCGTTTGTTTACTTCGGTTTGGGCTGGCGCGGAACGTACGCCATGCTCGCCGCGTTATCCACCTTGAGTCTGCTCATCGCCATCAAATATCTGCCCGCCGATAAAAAGAACACTCCATTCCCATCTTTCAGCGAAGTCTTCGACGGTTTCAAAGCAGCACTCAACGCCCTCAAACGCAAGGAAGTCTGGCGTTGGATGCTCCTGCTTGAGTTTGCCGACTTGATGCTCGACGTGCTTTTTAGTTTTCTCGCGCTCTACTTTGTGGATGTCGTTCGCACAAGCGAATCACAGGCAGGTATTGCCGTCACCATTTGGCTGGTCATGGGTCTCATCACCGACTTCTTATTCATCCCATTTGTTGACCGTCAAAAAGATACCATTCGCTATCTTCGTTTTACCGCATTCATCGAAACAGCAGCGTTCATCGGCTTTCTGCTTATCCCCGGTTTTATTCCGAAAATATTGCTCGTCATCCTCGTCAACCTCTTCAATACAGGCTGGTATCCCATTCTACAAGGACGGTTATACTCAAGCCTGCCCGGTCAAAGCGCCAGCATCATGGCGCTCGGCATTGTCACCGACCCGCTCGCAAAATTATTGCCGCTCCTCATTGGCGTCCTCGCCGATAATTTTGGTCTCCAATCCGCCATGTGGATTCTGCTTCTCGGTCCGCTTGCATTGCTTATCAGTTTACCAAAGAAAAATCTAACGCCCAGCACATGACACCCGATACCTCCATTTACATTCACATCCCATTCTGCACACATCGCTGCGCCTACTGCGACTTCAATACCTACGCCGGGCAGGAGGCGATGATTCCTGCATACGTCGATGCCCTGCTTAAGGAAATCGAATACATCGGGAGTCGCCAACTAGACTTTAACGTCCCAACGATATTTTTCGGCGGCGGGACTCCTTCGCTTCTTTCGGGACCTCAATTTGATTCCATCATGTCGGCTTTATCTTCCGCCTTTGCCGTTTCCGCTGACGCGGAGGTGACCATCGAAGCCAACCCCGGAACGATCTCTCCAAACAAACTTGACGCAATTCGCAAGGCAGGCATCAACCGCATCAGCTTCGGTGTGCAATCGACGGTCACTGAAGAACTGCATATGCTTGAACGCACGCACGATTTCTTCACCGTTATCGAAGCCGTATCCACCGCCCGAAAAGCCGGTTTCGATAATCTCAACCTCGACCTCATCTACGGCTTGCCCGAACAGACTTTGTCAAGCTGGCAAACAACAGTAAAACGTATTCTGGAATTGCAGCCGGAACATATCTCAGCATACGCACTCACCCTTGAGCACGGCACCCCCTTCGGCAAATGGGCAGACCGCGGGCTTCTCCCACTCCCTGACCCCGACCTCGCCGCCGATATGTACGAATGGACAATGGATTTCCTCGCCAAGAGCGGCTACGCGCAGTACGAAATCTCGAATTGGGCAAAGGATGATACACAACAAGCCAGTGAATATGGCCAACCTTCATTCGCTTGCAAACACAACCTCCAATACTGGCATTCACTCCCCTATCTCGGTCTTGGCGCGGGTGCGCATGGATACGCAAATAATTATCGCTACTCGAATGCCTTACGCATCAAAACCTACATCGAGCGGATGTCCTCTGACAACCGATCAGTGACCTCTACTTTTCCGATTACTCCCGTCACTGTGAACCATCATAAACAATCGCAGCAGGATGACATTTCCGATTACATGATCAACAACTTGCGGCTGGTAAAAGCCGGTGTCGCTGACTCAGATTTCAGGTCCCGTTTTGGAGGCGGGCTTTTGGATGTCTTCCCCAAAGAAGTGGATGAACTCATCCGCACGGGTCTCCTCGAAAAAAAGACCTCCGATTTTTCGGAGGTCTTCAGACTTACTCGTCGCGGAAGGCTGTTGGGGAATCGGGTGTTCCTGAAGTTCATCCAATAGGATTTAGCCAATACCGCACTGACAATAGGGATAATCCCACCAGCCATAAGAACAGTTACCGGGGTTAGGCTTACCGATGGCTTCACAGGCATCAAGATTTGGCGGCACACCCGTGGAACTGGCTGGTACCTTTTCTTTAACATGCTGAGGTTGAACAATTTCAGGACAGATTTTTGGTTCATAACCAGTTGGCTTAAACCCAAACGCTTGGAAGCAGGTATTATCCACTGCGTAAAGCGCCGACAAAGGATAATAACGGCTGCTTCGGATCGGTGACCCGGCTTGTTCTTCAGTGAAGTAATCCACATAGTCAAGTTGTTGGACGTTCTGCAAACCCGCATCAGACATTACCGAGTACATGAAGGTATCGCCAGTAAATGATTTTTTGAAGGCAATCTGAATGGTGGCATAAGGACCCGCATTGATGCGAACCCAGGCAATATCGGCATCATCACCGATACCTTCGGCAATGTCAGAGATCAATTTATCGTAGCCATTCCCAGAAAACGGGGCATCCGATTTGGAAGCAGAATTACCGGCAGAGTCGTGATTGGTATCCGCATAAATGCGAATATTATCCGCAGTCCAATCTTCCGAGAAGGGCGGCTGAGCCACAATAATAAAATCACCGAAGCTATCAAGGTTTGTATCCAACTCAACCGAATATTGAATGCCGGGTGCATTATTGGGGTTGCTGCCAACCAGCTTTATCGAGATAAAATAAAATTCGCCTCCATCACTGATACCAAAGGTGGCAATATCCATATCTGGAATATAGACCATATCCTGAGTAAAGGGACGTTCCAGGCGGTCGATATCGTAGGAATCGCCATAGGGCGCGCGGTTTTCAGGAGCAGTATCCACAGATGAAACATCAGGATAAATCTCCCCATCCGGTGCCGAAACCGGAATTGCCTGATGTTGAACAGCCGCAGGCGGAGCTTCTTCAGGCTCCGTTGTTACCGTGGCAGTTGATGTACTGACCTCCTCTGTTGGGGTGTCACTTCCGGGTAAATTACACCCCTGTATAACGAGAAGTACCAAGACACCAGCAAGGAACAAATTAAGTTTTTTATTCATAGCCTCTTTTCCTTTCCTTCTCTATAATTATTGTGGCTTCCACACATAATTACAAGCATTACTAAAGGGCTATAAAAATTCCCGCCGTTTGGCGGGAATTTTCCTTTTGCTATTCGATTTCGCTTCTATTTCTTGGATCTTTTGACTGCTTTCTTTACCGCTTTTTTGACAGTCTTCTTTACAGCGGGTTTCTTTGCCGCAGTTTTCTTTACAGCCTTGGCAGGTTTGTGAGCCAATGCGGCATGAGCGGCAGCCAGTCTCGCCACAGGTACGCGGAAGGGCGAGCAGGAAACGTAGTTGTTACCGATCATGTGGCACCATTCAATGGATTCTGGGTCGCCGCCGTGCTCACCGCAGATACCGACTTCGAGTTCGGGGCGGGTCTTGCGTCCATCAAAAATGGCGCTCTTCATCAACATACCAACGCCGTTGCGGTCGAGCGTCTGGAAGGGATTCTTTTCGAGAATATTCTGTTCCTGATAAGTGATGAGGAAGTTGCGCTCGGCATCATCGCGGGAATAACCAAAGGTCATCTGTGTCAGGTCGTTGGTACCGAAGGAGAAGAACTGCGCCTGGTCGGCGACTTCGGCGGCGGTCACTGCCGCGCGTGGGATCTCGATCATGGTGCCGAACTTGTAGGCGAACTTGACGTTCTTTTCCTGCATCACAGCCTTACCGATGCGTTCGAGGCGCGGCTGAATCCATTCGAGTTCCTTCACGGTTCCGGTCAACGGGATCATGATCTCGGGTTTAACCTTGATGCCGCGCAGGGTGCAGTCGGCGGCAGCTTCGAAGATGGCGCGGACCTGCATTTCCACGATCTCAGGCATGGAGATGCTCAAGCGAACACCACGCAGACCCATCATCGGGTTGGATTCGTGCATTCCCTTGATGGAAGCAAGCAGGTTTTCCTTCTCCGCCAGTCCATCGGTCTGCCCCTTCACACGCATGGTGATGACTTCTTCAAGCAGTTTTTCTTCATCAGGCATGAACTCATGCAGAGGCGGGTCGATGAGGCGGATGATCACAGGGTGTCCATCCATCGCTTCGAAGAGACCGTCAAAGTCCTTGCGCTGGTGCGGCAGCAGCAGATTAAGCGCCGCAGTGCGGTCTTCGCTGGTTTCGGCAAGGATCATCTTCTGCACGATCGGAAGACGTTCCGGTTCAAAGAACATATGCTCCGTGCGGCACAGACCAATACCCACAGCGCCGTAAGAGCGTGCGCGGCGCGCATCCTTCGGGTAATCGGCGTTCGCCCAGACCTGCAAACCACGGGTCGGGTAACCGGGAGCGACCTCTTCGCGGACGTCTTTGCGGGCGCAAATATCGTCTGCCCATTTGAGCAGGGTCATCAATTCCTTCTGCTCCTCAAGGGAAGGTTCGGAGGTGGGGATCTTACCGGCAAACACTTTACCGGTCGTTCCATCCACGGAGACCCAATCGCCTTCATTCAGGGTCATACCGCCCACGTTCATAACGCGCTTCTCAAGATCGATCTTGATGGCGGATGCTCCCACCACACATGGGATACCGAACTGACGAGCCACAACTGCCGCATGGGAGGTCGCGCCGCCTTCGCTGGTCAGCACGCCCTTGGCAGCGATCATGCCGTGGACATCATCCGGTTTGGTGAACGGACGCACCATGATGGTGTCCTGTCCGTGTTCTTTGGAAAATTTTTCGGCGGTATCCGCATCAAAATAGATCTGACCCACTGCGGCACCGGGAGAGGCGTTCACGCCTTTGGCAATGAATTTGCCTTCCTTTTCAGCCTGATCCATGGCGGCATCGTTGAATTGCGGATGCAGCAAAGAATCCACCTGCTCGGGCGTAACACGTCCGACTGCCTGTTCACGGGTGATCAAGCCTTCATTCGCCATATCCACCGCGATCTTCACAGCAGACTTGGCGGTGCGTTTCCCTACACGCGTTTGGAGCATCCACAACTTTCCGCTCTCGATGGTGAATTCCACATCCTGCATGTCGGTGTAGTGCTTTTCAAGACGGGCGGTAATTCCCATAAATTCGCTGTATGCCTTGGGCATGTACTTCTTAAGGTTTTCGATCGGGTCGGCATTGCGGATGCCGGCGACAACATCTTCACCTTGAGCATTGAGGAGGTACTCGCCCATCATCTTCTTCTCGCCTGTGGAGGGGTTGCGGGTAAACGCCACGCCGGTTGCGGAGTCATCGCCCATATTACCGAACACCATGGTCACAATATTGACGGCGGTTCCGAGTGAATCGGAAATACCTTCCTTGCGGCGATACGCGATGGCGCGTTTACCGTTCCAGGAGCGGAATACGGCTTCAGTGGCGAGTGAAAGCTGTTTGTATGGATCCTGCGGAAATTCCTGTCCACATGCCTTTTTATATGCTTCCTTATACAGCCCCACTACTTCCTTCCAATCCTCCGCCCGCATTTCGATATCGAGCTTATAACCCTTTTTATGTTTAAACTCATCAAGTGGGTGTTCAAATGCTTCGTCTTCGATGTCCATCACCACGGTTCCGAACATTTCGACCACGCGGCGGTACGAGTCCCATACGAAGCGCGCATTCCCGGTTGTCTCGATCATCCCTTCAGCAACAATATCCGTTAAACCAATGTTGAGAATGGTATTCATCATACCCGGCATGGAGAACTTCGCGCCAGAACGGCATGAAACCAGCAGCGGCTTTTTGGGGTCGCCGAATTTCTTACCGGTCTTCCGCTCGATCTCTTTCATCGCCTTGAGTTCCTGTTCCCACATACCTTTGGGGAATTTGCCTGCATCCTGATAAGCATTGCACGCTTCAGTGGTAACAGTAAAGAAAGGCGGGACCGGCACATTCGCTCTTGTCATGTCCAGCAACCCTGCTCCCTTACCGCCAACGATGGACTTCACGCCATCCCACGAACCCTTGGCTAATTTTTCAACTTCTTTTACCTCGTTATAGAGATAAACCCATTTAGTCATTACAGCCTCCTAAAAAGCAATTGTTATAGTCTGTTTACAGATTGTGAAATATTGTACCAAAAACAGTCCAAATTGCACCTGACAAATATCACGCGATGTAGTGAATTCAATCGGGTATTTCCCCTATTACATATTAAATAACCTGTTAATAAATTGCAAAGTTACATTTCAATTATCTCAATGATAATAAGTGTCAAGAAAAAAATCTTGTTAACTCATTGCAAAGTAATTTCATAGCCAATTCAGGGATAATGGACAATAGATTATGACACCTATAGCGAAAATACTTGTAATCGATGACGACACCGCCATCACTGAATTGATGAGCATGCTTTTGAAAACCTTTGGGTTCGATGTGCTCACCACCAATATCGCTTCAGAAGGAATCAAGCTGGCACATGAAGCCGAGCCGAACGTTATCCTTCTGGATCTTATGATGCCGGATCTTGATGGCTGGCAGGTTTGCAAAGCCATTCGTCAAAAAAGCAACGTGCCCATCCTTGTACTTTCCGCTATTAACGATCCGCGCATGGTGGCAAGCGTACTGGATGTAGGCGCCGATGATTTTCTTGTAAAGCCTGTTCCCAGCGGCGTCCTGGTTGCAAACATCAAGAAATTAATCAGACGCAATACAGGCGCTCTGGATATGACCAAGTTAAAAAAAACGACACCTTTCGCCCAGAGTAACCAACCGCTTCCCTCCTAGCCGGAAGCTGGTTCCTACAAACAGAGATGCCCACCTATAAGAACGGTGGGCATCTCTGTTTTATATAAGCATTTTCAACGCCCCAGCAGTTTTTTCCGGCTGTTCCATCATCGGCATGTGACCTGCTCCGGGCAGTTCCACCAAAGCCGCCGAAGGGACGAGCGATTTGATCTCCCTCGCCCGCTCCACCGGAATCAGGTTATCGGCATCCCCATGAAGCAGCACAAGCGGATGAGTGAATGCAGCGACAAAAGAAGTCAGGTCTTCACGCTCTGCCATGGCGCCAAGAGCACCCACAACCGCAGAAATACTCTGCTTTGCGATCAACGGGTGGACAAAATCACGCACACGTTGGTCGGAAGAAAGTTTATCTGTCATGCCGTCAGCGACGGGCTGCACACCATTTTGTTTTACATCTGCAGCAGATTTATATCTACCGTCCTTACGGTCAGGCGGGTCACCCGCTGCTTGAGAGGAAACAAGCGCCAAGCCTGCTGTCTTATCAGGAAACGCCTTGGCGAAAGCAAGAGCAACGTAACCGCCCATTGAATGCCCAGCCAAAGCCGTTTTTTTGATGCCAAGTGTTTCAAGCAAAGCCGCGAGATCACTGGCAATATTCGTCATTGTATACGGAGTTTCAACCGTGGTCGATTCGCCAAAGCCGCGCACATCGGGCAGGATAAGGTCAAAATCATTCTCAAGCAGGGGCAGCACATCGTTCCAGATCGTATGGTCCAGCGGATACCCGTGGATCAAAACAAGCGGCGTCCCTTTACCGCGGCGTTCATAGGAAATTTGAATACCGTTAATACTTACCTTTTCCATTTTTCTCTACCTCCAATTCACATTTGTTTTCAATTTGCTTCCCAGTTTGGATTTATAAAAAACGAAGCCGTTATCGCGCCCAAATTCAAAGACGCGGCGGGTGATATCCACATCCGCCTTGCAGTATTCGGCGACCTTGTCCAATTCGCCGTTGCGGAACCACTCCACAGACTTCACGCCGTCCGCAGTTTTGGCTGCGTCAAGCGAGGCGCCAGCCAGATTGTCGAGGCTGAGGCGAAAGCCAAGATTCCGCTGGATGTCGAGCAGCATATCCAAAGTCGGGAGTGAGGCGAGGCGGATATTTGGAGAATAAGGCTGAAGGACGCGATAATCAAAATGGAGCAGGTTGAATCCGATCACCTTCGTCGCGGATTTTAATTCCGCCACCAAGGCTGGGATATCCTGCTCCCAATACACTGTAAAATCGTTTTTGGCTGTCGAAAACGTGACGCCGCAGGCGAACTTCAATTCTTCAATATGGTCGCGCCCGCCGACATCGTCGAACAAGTTTTGGGTTTCCAGATCGAAATATACATAATTCATTTTTCACCATTAATTTTCTTCACTTCTTCACGGGCAAATTCCAATGCCTGATCCCTGTCAATTATTTTACCCGCTGCCTGATTTTCACGAATGGACTCAAGCAATTGCCCAATACTGCGCCCAGGTTTGAGGTTCAACTCCTTCATCAGGTCGTTCCCATCGATCAGGCGCGGCGGGTTTACAACCTCTTCCGGTCGTTCCCAATAATTTTCGAGGAAGATACGCGCGACATCGAGATAGGCTGTCCAGGTTTGCTGGGAGAGGTCGTTCCCTTTTGTCCCGCGGACATCCGCAAGCGCAAGCAGAATCAGGTCAACACCAGCTTTTCCGCTGTCACGGAAGAAGCGGTAAACCGCTTTGCGCGAAGGCGGCTGCCCTTCGTTTTCCAACCGGTCGGCAAAGGAATGGATCCGCATGTGATTTTTGACGATCACATACAGACGTTCGATCTCGTCGTTGCTCAAGTTAAGGGAGCGGGCGCGTTCGGCAGCGACATCCGCGCCTTTGACATCATGGTCGAAAAAGCGGATACGTCCATTTTCATCGACAAATCTCGTCTCCGGTTTGGAAACATCATGGTAAAGCGCCGCAAAAAATAAAAGCGAACGATGGGAACGGTTCGGATTAAGGGGACTTGAAAAATACCGGGCGAAATTTTCGCGATACCGCCCGATCTTCATGCTGACCAGCCCCATGAACATGTCACTCGTTTTTTCCGGGTCAAAGTCCACGCGCAAAGAGGAGGTTAGCAATTGGTCAAGTTGATCCAAAACAGACAGGGTATGCGTCCATACATCGTGGATATGCGGTGCAGACTGTTGGACTCCCTTCATCTGTAATAGTTCGGGAGTTAGGTATTGTAAGACACCGAGCATGTCCAACGCGCGGATGGAAGCGCTGGCTTTCACCCCGCCGAGGATCTTGAAAAGCTCATCGCGGACACGTTCGACTGAGACGTTTCCGATCAGGCTGGCGGATTGTTTCATCAACTCGCGGGTGTTCTTTTCGATCGTGAAGCCGAATGCCGCTGCCTGTCTCACCGCTCGGAGAATCCGAACCGGATCATTCGACAAGGCAGAAGGAGTGCAGGCGCGGATCAATCTGGCACGAATGTCATTCGCGCCATCCATGGGGTCGTGGATGGTATTGTCGCGCAGGTTCAGGGCAATGGCATTGATGGTGAAATCGCGGTCGCGCAAGTCCTCTTCGAGGCTCGATCCGCGATAGGTGGCAAAATCAAGATAGGTGAATGAACCGTCTTCGTTGGTGACGATGACACGACCAGTATCACGTTCGTCGTCCAGCACCATGAAGTCGGCGTTGAGTGAGTTGGTCACGCTCCGAGCGAGGGAAATGCCGCTCGAAGGCAGGGCAAAGTCAAAGTCCGGTGAGAGGCGGTTGGTCAACATATCACGTACTGCGCCGCCGACCAGATACACTTCCACATCCTGCGGAATGACGTCAATTATTTTTTGTAATAAGGGTGGGAATGTAAAAGGTACGGACATAAAACGAATCTCTGGTCTTTCTTTATATCGGCTGGACTGTGATGCGCGCAACGCCTGTTCGGGTGTGCCGCCTTGCGCGATAACTCGTCCGCGCACAATTGCGACCCAGCGACCTGAATAGGGTGACCGTTCTACGCTGCTTTCATGTTCACTCATGGGAACCCCCTGTGCAATGAAGTCTATTCTGAAGGTTGATATTTGTTCAGGTCTACAACGCCGACGAACGGAAGGTTGCGATGGTATTCATCGAGGTCGAGTCCGTAGCCGAATACAAATTTATTTGGAATGGTAAAACCGATGTAATCGATCGGCACATGCGCTTCGCGTCGTTCGGGTTTATCGAGCAGGGCACAAACTTTCAGCGATTTCGGCTGGCGGGTGCTGAGCATTTGCAAAACGGAAGCAATGGTGTGACCGCTGTCCACAATATCTTCAACGAGGAGAACATTCTGACCGCGGATATCCGTTTGAAGGTCGAGGGTGACTCGGGCGGAGCCAGTCGATTCGCGCCTGCCGACGCCATAGGAGGAAACCGCCATGAAATCCATCATATGCGGGATGGAGATACACCTGCTCAGGTCAACGAGAAAGGGCACACCGCCGCGCAAAATACAAATGAGCAAAAGGTTTTCGCCGCGATAATCTGCGCTGATCTGTTCGCCGAGTTCTTTAACGCGTTTCTGCAGCACATCGGCTTCAATGAGGATTTCGGCGAGTACGTCCTGATAATTTTGCATGATGGTGATTCCTTGGTTGAATGGTTCGAAGGTCAATGGCTAGTTTACATCAAATCCCGATTTACAGAAACCACAAGACTGCAAATTCTTAACGCGGCACTTCGTGATGCTGACGGCAGCGCGCCTCATACATTTCCGATGCGCCGACGATCACAACAGGTTCGTCGTATCGCGCAGGCTTTCCATTGACCAGTCTCTGGGTGCGTGATGCTTCGTCGCCGCAGACCATGCAAATGGCATGGAGCTTCAGCACTTCTTCTGCTTTTGCCATCAGTTCAGGGATGGACCCGAACGGTTCGCCGCGGAAATCCATATCCAGACCGGCGGCAATGACGCGTATCCCGCGCGTGGTCAATTCCTGCGCCACTTCCACGATCTCTTCGTCAAAGAATTGGACTTCATCCAAGCCGACCACGGTCGTACCGTCTTCGAGCTGCTCGCGGATATCGGCAGCCTTTTGCACAGGGATGGCGTCAAACGTGGAACCTGTGTGGGAAGCCACCTTCTCAACCGCATAGCGGATGTCGATCGCTGGTTTGAAGACCTGCACCTTTTGTTTTGCAATGGTCGCCCGCACCAAACGGCGGATCAGTTCGTCCGTTTTGCCGCTGAACATGGAGCCGCACACAACTTCGATCATGCCCTGGGTATGCATCATTTCTTATCCTGCCTCTCCAAATCTGATTTTATATTGCACTATCATAAAAACAGGCAGACGCTTTTGCATCTGCCTGTTTAGTTTAACTGATAAAGGGCTGGCTGACAAAGTGTCCGCCATGAAGTGACTATTCGCCTGCTTCGGGTGTCTCTTCAGTCGCTTCGGCTGGTTTTTCAGCTTTTTCAGCCTTCTCAACCTTCTTGGGCGGCTCAGGAAGTTCGATCTCGAGAGAGCGTAACTTCTTCTTTGTCGCAGTCAACGCAGACTGACCGAAGCCGTTGAGCGCCAGAAGCGCTTCGTCGCCTTCGGCGAATTTGTCAACGACCTGACCAATGTTCAGCAAACCAGCGCGCTTGAGCGCATCGGTCGCACGCGGGGTCAAACCGAGATCGTCCACAGAACGATTGCCGACGTTCGTGGATTCTTCGCGCGCCTTCTGCTCTTCCACATAAGACTGGCGTGCAGAAAGTTTCTTATAGAAGCGGTCCACCTGACCTTCCACATCGAGCATCTTCGCAGATTCACCGGTGTAGAACGGATGACAGTTGGAGCACACATCGATACGCAGTTCCTTCTTGGTGGATGTAGTTGTCCAAGTGGTTCCGCAGGAAGCACAGGTCACTGTGGCTTCGTAAACTGTAGGATGAATATCAGCTTTCATTATTCCACCGCCTCGGCCGGCACAATGTTGACACGCTTGCGTCCGTGATGAACATCGAACATCACCACGCCATCGGCTGTGGCAAACAGGGTGTCATCCTTGCCGACCATGACATTAAGACCCGGCTTGATCTTGGTGCCGCGCTGGCGGACCAAAATATTGCCGGAGAGTACGAACTGTCCCGCGTAGCGCTTAACGCCCAAACGCTGGGAATTGCTATCTCTACCGTTGCGGCTTGAACCGCCGCCTACTTTATGCGCCATTTTCTACCTGCCTTTACTTCTTTTCGGTCTTTTTGGTCGAAGTGGATTTCTTAGCGGTGGACTTTTTCTCTGTGGAAGGCTTCGCATCCGCTTCCTTCTCAGCCTTGGCGGGTTTCTCCGCTTTAGCCTTGGGTTTCGCCTCAGCCTTTGCAGGCTTCTCACCCGGCTTGCCGATGAAATCGATCATCAGGCGGGTATAGTGGGCGCGGTTGCCGCCGCGAACGCGGATGCGTTTCTTGGGGCGATACTTGAACGAGAGAACCTTGGGTCCTTTGACGTGGTCCACCACGGTGGCGGAGACTGTAATTCCGCTGACAGTGGGTGTACCGACGGATACTGCGTCCCCATCCGCCATGAGCAAAACGCGTTCAAAATCGAACGACTTGCCCACTTCATGAGCGAGGCGGTCCACATCGATCGTGGTGCCTTCGACGGCGCGATACTGCTTGCCGCCGCTTTCGACGATTGCAAATTTCATTATCTTTTCTCCAGTCATTCACTTCGCCACAGAGTGTGCGGGTTACCTGCACCCTTCGCCTACTCCTGGGGAAGCTGGGGTTGTAAACAAACAACTACCCCGGAATCTAACCTCCGGGGTGGAAGCGGACGGTATTATACATGCAGACTCGCAGACTTGTCAACAAGTTTTCAGAGGAGAGTCTGCCGTGTTTCGCTTAACAGGCAACCGGTCCGGGAAGAGGCGGTTTATCCCTTTGGGATGATGGCGGTGATGGTCCTGGTCACAGCCTGCAATTGACCGGCATGCGCCTTGAGCTTGTTCGCGTCACCCGTTTTCAAACCCGATTGGACATCCGTAATGGTCTTGGAGGTTGAGGCTTCGTTGTCGATGATCTTTTGGGTGATGCTCTCCATGTTGACCAACATCTGCATTACGTTCTTGGGAATGAGGGGCACATTCTTGAGGATGGGCAGCAGCACATCCAGGATCTGGTTGGCGGTGCGGGCGTATTTGACCGTGAGCGTGTGAAGCGAACCAATGGAGGAGGTCAACTCGATGGCAACCTCCTGGATCGCGTCGATCATTTCCTTGTGCTGCTCGATGATCTTGGAAATATCCTGAATGGATGCGGTGAGCTTATCTGAAAATTTCACGTAAGAAACAGTGCTCGAGCTTGCGGTGGAACCACTTTTTACAGAACCTCTGATCGGTGTTGGCATGGAACGATACCTCCAATTGGGATTTTTTACATTGCCGATACGACAGCGTTGACCAAATATACTTTGAATCGTTTTGCAAAACAACCTTGTTGACAAAGCAGATTTTCTCGTATATGCTGGGAACGCAATCATTCTTATTATTAAGGAGATTACCATGAGCGATGCTGATGCACGTTGGGAACGAACCCGGAGTTTTCTGCTCTGGCTGGCGATCCCGTTGATACTTGGGCTGCTGGCTGCATCGATAGTGCCGCAACCTGTCATTGGGGTGATACGACTTGAAGACGCCATTTACACATATACAGCACAAAGCATGATCAAACAAATACGGTACGCCGCAGACCATCCGGAAGTCCGCGCCGTGGTGCTCGTCATCGACAGTCCAGGTGGAACCGTCGTGGACACAGAATCGATCTACATGGAATTGACGCGATTGCGCGAGAAGAAACCCGTTGTGACCGTTGTCAACGGCATGTCTGCCAGCGGCGGATACTATCTGACTGTCAACACAGATTATGTGTTTGCCAAACCAACATCGCTTGTGGGCAATATCGGCGTGATCGGTTATCTGCCGCCCGCTCCGTTCGTGATCGAAGATATCATCACAACGGGACCGTATAAATTATGGGGCGCGCCGCGCGATTCAGATATGCGCCAGGTGGAGATGATCAAGCAGGGATTCTTCGAAGCGGTGAAGCTTGGGCGCGGTGACAAACTCACAGCGGACGATTCGGTCACATTCAGCGGACAGATCTGGGCGGGGATCGATGCGTTGAAACTTGGCATCATCGATGAGTTCGGCACGGAAAATGACGGCGCGAAAAAAGCCGCCGAGTTTGCAAACGTCGCAAACTATAAAGTGTTGGACCTTGCCATTCCATCCGGCGCCGACCCGTATGGCGGAATCTTCTTCGCTCAAAGTTCCGATGGCGTTTCAATGCCTTACCCGAAAGAGGCTGGGATCTACATGCTGTATATTCCGCCCCTGCCCATCAAACAATAGGAGGATGTCATGAAACGTCAATACTTAATTGCGATCCTTGCACTGCTCCTCCCCGCTCTGGTTCGCGGACTGTGGTTCTATCACGGCTTACCGTCGACCCGACCTGAGATTTCCACGCCTGATTACGCTTCATTTACAAGACCACAAGTTGCAGTCAGCACGCCTGATCTGGAAAATGTTCAGGAATTGGGCGGAACCGTTTTAATAGACGGCTATCACGGCAATCAGTTCATGTTGAATGAGATCGACTCGTTCACGAACGCCATCCGCCTGCGCGGCGGGACAGTGGAAACAGTCACCGATTCGACCGCATTGGAACTTCAACTTAAATCTGCAAGCGCGTTCGTTACCATTTCGCCAAGCGTTACGTTCTCACCATACGAAGCGCTGCTGCTCAAGAAATTTGCAGACCGTGGCGGCAGGATTCTTGTCTTCGCTGATGCAACCCGCATCTCGCTTTATTACGATTACATCAGCGGCAACCCCATTGCCTATGGAGATGCAAACGCCGCCAACTCCCTGCTGAAACAGTTCGATATTTCCATTAACAGTGATTATCTCTACAACACCAAAAAGAATGAAGGCAACTTCCGCAATGTGCTATTCGATAAATTCGGCAAAAGCGAATTGACCTTTGGCTTGAGCGAAGTGGCGCTGTACGGCACGCGCTCGGTCGAATCGACTTCGGGTCTGGTTCTGCTTCAGGGAACAAGTTCCACGCTCTCATCTTCGGACGATGCGCACAATCCCAATGCTGGCGGCGCTGTGTTAAGTGCCGACGGCAACGTGGCGGCATTCGGTGACTTTACATTCCTATCCACGCCGTATAACACGTACACCGACAATGCCACCCTCATCCAAAACCTTGCAGATTTTGCGTTATCCAGCGAGCGAACACCAAGCCTCACACTTTTCCCATATCTGTTCACGCAACAGACGGTTCAGGTCTATCTCGCGCCGGATATAGAAAAGACCCCGGAAGTTGTTACCGCGTTGGGAAGTTTGCAATCGGCAATGTCGCTTCTCAATTTGAAGGTTGAATTTGTGGATAAACTCCCCTCTTCCGGCGATACGATCATAATTGGTTTGTTCGACTCAACGGATGACTTCGATGTGTTTTTGAAAAGAGCCGATGTTGAGATCAACGATCAAAAAATAGATACCGTCACATTTGGTGAAGTGGTGAAGTCCGGAAACGGCTTGGTGCTTTTCGACGCGGGCAAAAAAGGAAACACACTTGTCCTGCTTGCGAATACCACAGAAGACGCCATCTCCCTGCTTGGCGTGATGGGATACGGCACGCTCGATAGCTGTTTGATGAGCGATAACGTTGCCGTGTGCAGTGTCGGGTACAGCGACTATTCCTCCGATGCCTACAGTGAAGACACGTATAGTGACTCAAGCGGTACGGGCGATACAACCACCACAGAAACAGTTGAACCAACTCCAGAGGCACAGCCAACGCCAAGCGGATAAGTCAAAGTCCCCGAGCATGAAATGTTCGGGGACTTTTCATTGACAAAACCTCCGCGATAATTTACATTCGCTTCATGCCAAGCCTCAGCCTGCTTCAGCGTCAGATCATCGAATCGCCCCTCGACTCTCGTCTCTTCGTCTCCGGTGTGACGGGTACAGGCAAAACCACCGCCGGCGTCGAACGGATTCATTTCCTGCTTGAGCAGGGCATCCCCGCGGATTCGATTCTTCTGCTCACGCCACAGCGGACTCTCCAGGAGCCTTATCTCGATCTGCTGGAAAGTCCCAACCGGATGGCTGGCGGCGAAGTGACGCCCGCCACGATTGGCGGTTTGGCTCGCCGCATGTGTGACCTGTTCTGGTCACTCGCAGCGGAAAAAGCCGGCTTTCGAAACCCAGACCAGCCGCCCATCTTCCTTACGCTGGAGACAGCTCAATACTACATGGCACATCTTGTCCGCCCATTGATCGAAGAACGCGGATATTTCGAATCAGTCACCATCAATCGCAACCGTTTATATTCCCAGATCATTGACAACCTGAACAAAGCCGCCATCGTCGGCTTTCCGCATACCGAGATCGGCGCGCGGTTGGATTCAGCTTGGTTCGGCGACCCCGCCCAGCGGCGCATCTACGCCGACGCACAGGAATGCGCGAATCTTTTCCGTCAATATTGCCTTGACCATAACCTGCTCGACTTTTCACTTCAACTTGAGATATTCACAAACATCCTCTGGCGCGATGAACGATCGCGCTCATATCTCACTCAGACCTATCGTCACCTCATATATGACAACGTGGAAGAAGACGTCACCAGTTCGCATGACATCGTCCACGAGTGGCTGGCGGAATTCGACTCGGCGCTGCTGCTTTACGATCAGGCGGCAGGGTATCGCAAATTTCTGGGCGGCGATCCAGAAAGCGGCTTGGCATTGAGCCGTGATTGTGATCAAGTCATCGAATTGAATGAGTCGTTCGTCTCATCGGAAAATATCATCCAACTATCCAACGCGTTGGTATCCGCTGTCACCGAACAGGAGATCATGGAAGCTGGTGAAAGCGCGTCTGCGATGGAATTCATCATGACGCATTTTCACCCGGAGATGTTGGATGAAGTTGTGGAGCGGATCCGTTCGCTGCTCGAGGCTGGGACGCCGCCATCGGAGATCGTTATCCTCGCGCCGTATCTTTCCGACTCGCTGCGTTTCTCGATCACGAACAGACTCAACATCGCAGAAATCCCCTGGCGCAGCAACCGACCATCTCGTTCCCTGCGAGACGAAACCGCCAGCAAAACCTTGTTGACTCTTGCCGCGCTCGCGCATCCGCATTGGAATGTTCAACCGAATAAATTCGACGTATCACATGCATTGATGTTCGCATTGGGCACGGACCTGATCCGCGCTCAATTGCTGACGGACATTGTTTACAGTCAACGTGAACTTCGGCTTTCCGCGTTCGATATCATCAAACCAGAAACGCAGGAACGCATCACCTACTCGCTCGGCTCGCGCTATACGTTACTGCGCGAATGGATCGAGAATTACCGCGCGTCTGAACCTTTGCCGTTCGATTTCTTCCTGCGGAAATTTTTCGGTGAAGTGTTATCCCAGCCTGAGTATGGTTTTCATTCCGATCTCGACTCCGTGCGGATCGCCGCAAGCCTCGTTGAATCGGTCAAGAAATTCAGGAATGCGATGGAACCCGCGCTGGAAAATGACATGGACTTGGGCGTGGAATACATCACCATGCTGCAGGACGGCGTCATCGCCGCACAGTATCTCGAGTCATGGCGAAGCGAAGACAAAGATGCCGTATTGGTCGCACCCGCCTACACCTTCCTGATGATGAACCGTCCCGCCGCGTTTCAATTCTGGCTCGACCCCGGCTCGGACGGCTGGTCGCAGCGCGTGTCGCAGCCGCTCACCCATCCCTATGTCCTTTCACGATACTGGGAACCGGGACGCATCTGGCAGGACTCTGACGAAGTGGAAATGGAAATAGAAACGCTCGCACGCCTCACGGGCGGACTTTTAGCCCGCTGCCGCGAAAAGATTTTTCTTGCCCTTTCAGACCTCGGCGCATCCGGCTTCGAGCAGCGTGGAAAATTACTAAGAGCATTTCAGAAGGTGCTGCAAAGCCAGGCTGGGTAAAACAAAAGGAAATTGGGAATTTTCATGAATATCCGAAAACGACCTTTGATCATCGCAAGCGTGTTTTTATTTGCGCTTTCCCTGTTCATTCGCTACCAAATATTGGGTTTCCAAAACCTCGATATGGTCCGGCTGCGTGAATGGTATGACTTTCTCCTTCACAACGGCTACAAAGGTCTTGCGAATGGAGAGTTCTCAAATTACCCGCCTCTTTATCTTTATCTATTATTTTTCGCTACCCTTCTTAATAAATGGATCGATCCATTTACAGCCATCAAACTTATCCCAACAGCTTTCGACCTGATCTCATTGGTTGCTGTTTACAAGATCGCCCGCGTCAAATATGACGGGGACAAGCCATACCTGATCGCATCTGCGTTTTTCCTCCTGCCGACCGTTATGTATAACAGTTCAGGCTGGGGGCAAATAGACGGCATGTACGGCGCGTTTTTGCTAATCTGCTTTTACTTTCTCCTCACAGAACGTCCCTTTTGGGCAATGGTCGCGTTCGGACTTGGCTTTTCCATCAAGGCACAGTCCATTTTTATTCTGCCCTTTCTGGGAATCATGTTCCTCAGAAAACGAATCCGATGGTACGACTTTCTCATTGTGCCAGTCGTCTATCTTATTCTCGCGCTGCCGACTGTCATGCTTGGGCGGAGTTGGGAAAGCATTCTGTTCCTTTATGTGGGGCAGGCACAACAATTCAGCGAACTTGCGCGTTATGTCCCGAACTTATACATCCTATTGGTGGGACAACCGCTTCATCCCGCCTTCGAGATCGGCATGACCATCTTCGCAGTCTGCATGTTTGCATGGGCATGGGTCAATTGGAAAGCCAAAACACCAGTTACACAGAAACAGCTTGCGCTTACCGCATTGGCAAGCGCGGCACTCGTTCCATTTCTTCTACCCAAAATGCTGGATCGTTATTTCTATCCCGCGGACATCTTTTCGTTTGTCACCGCGATCTTCATTCCCGAATTATGGTTCTTCGCCCTGTTTTTCCAGATAAGCTCGGGAATGGTTTATACGATCTTCACACTCGGCACGCCTCCATTGCTCGCGCTTGCCGGAGCATTGATCAATACTCCCCTTGTCTTTTTTATCATCCGCCGACAATTAAGAGCCTTGAAAGAAACTGAAGAAAATCACCCCACTCCCTAGGAGAACACATGGAATCACAACATAAACACTGGCTGCCAATTTTCCTTCTCGTCTTATTGATCGCACTGGCAGGATGGTATTACTCGCAAAATCCGCCAGTCACCGCATCCGCCACCGAACAACCCGTGACCGTACTTGAGCTTGCCGGTCCCGCCGCGGACCGTGACGCCGAATTCTCCGGCTTGGCTTGGCATGGTGAGACGCTCATTCTCCTGCCGCAATATCCCGAACGATTCGGCGATGGTGACGGCGCCCTCTTCGCCCTCTCCAAAGCGGACATCCTCGCCGCAGTAGACGGCACGCTTCAGACTCCGCTCGAGCCTGTTACCGTCCATTTGAATGCGCCCGGGCTGAAAGAGTCCATTCCCTATTTTCAGGGCTACGAATCCATCGTCTTCAACGGTGACCAGGTCTTCCTGACCATCGAAGCGGGCGAAGGGACCGATATGCACGGCTATCTCGTCACCGGCAAGATCTCGGCTGACGAGAGCGAGATCACGTTATCCACCAATAATGTTGTCGAAATCCCATTGGCTTTCCCCTCCGATAACCACGCTGACGAAGCCATCCTCATCGAAGGGGATTCCGTTTTGACCTTCTTCGAGATCAACGGTGCGGACTTGAATTCCGCTCCCGCCGCGCATGTTTTCGATTTCGGGTTGAACCCGCAGGGGATGATTCCATTCCCGAATATCGAATACCGCGTCACTGACGCTGCCGCCGACTCTGGAAATAATTTCTGGGTCATCAACTACTTCTTCCCCGGCGACACCGACCTTGCCACAAACCACGACCCGCTCATCGAAAAATACGGAGTGGGTCCATCTCACGCCCAACATCCGCAGATCGAACGTCTCGTTGAAATGACCTATTCACCGGAAGGCATTACACTCACCGACACAGCGCCAATTCAACTGGAACTCGAAAGCGACGACGCCCGCAACCTCGAAGGTTTGGTGCTGCTCGATGACAAAGGCTTTTTGCTCGTAACGGATAAATACCCTTCTACATTATTTATGTTCGTGGAAAAACCATAATCCTATAAGGAATTTTTCAGACAATGGTTGCATAATAGTTGGGGCGGCTTTTCGCAAGCCGCCCCATACTTCGTGCAATCAGAGCAGCATATGACTAAAATTCCATTTTCCGAGGTTCTGGAAAAATCCAAAATCGTAAAAGCAAAAGAACTACAGATCGAACTCCCATCACAGCCTGTCCGATATTATCGTCACGGCTGGCAGTCGTGGTCACTGGCAGCGTGGACCGATACAAGCCCAATCCCAATACCCAAGCCTGCCATCTTTCATCCATTGCAAGTGGACGTGGAACAAGTCTATAAAAAATACCTGAACGGTTCATGGCTCGGTGCGGTAGAGTTTTCCGATGGAAACATTCTTCTTCTTGGGGCGTTGGCTACAGACGCGAATGTGTCTCTCGTTCAGGATCAACTCACAGGGCAGAGTGATGCGGATGAGATCGAATGGTTCATCGCCTATGGTCAGGAAAATGTCGTCTTCGAAGAATATGCCGAACAGTTGGGACGTCGTCTCGGCAAAACAAAAAAGAACGGCGTACCGCGTGTATGGTGTTCATGGTACAGCCTGTATCAGGCGATCAACGAAACACTGCTCGATAAAATATTCAATGAGATCGACGACCTGCCGTTCGATGTTTTACAGATCGATGACGGCTGGCAAATGGATATTGGCGATTGGGAGGCAAATCAAAAATTTCCATCGGGCATGAAGGCGCTGGCAGACCGAATCAAATCAACGGGGCGAAGAGCCGGTCTGTGGCTTGCGCCGTTGATCGCAACAAAGTCATCACGCCTCTTTCACGAACATCCAAATTGGTTTCTGCAAAAAGAAGACGGGCGACTGGTCTCGGCTGGATTCAATTGGGGCGAGCGTTTATACGCGCTTGATACGACGCATCCTGACGTGACCTCATGGCTGGTTGCCCTCATGAAGCGGATTCGCGGCTGGGGCTTCGATTACCTCAAATTGGACTTTCTATATGGCGGCGCATTGAAGGGAAAGCGCTACAAAGACATTCCGCGTGAAGCCGCGTATCGTGAATGTCTGCAAACGCTGCGCGAAGCAATGGGCGCGGACGCTTTCTTCCTGACCTGCGGAACGCCCATCCTCCCCGCCATTGGGGTATGCGACGCAATCCGCATCGGACCTGATGTCGCTTACTATTGGGAAAGATTCCATGACGCGTATTTGCTTTATAACCCCACCGTCCCAGGCACGAGGAACGCCATCCGCACAACGCTTCATCGTCTGTGGCTGAAACCCTTATTGCACATCGACCCCGACGTCGCCTACTTCGAAACATCAGGGAATCTGCTTTCGCATGCACAGAAAATCCTGCTGCAAGACCTTGCTCACATCTGCGATTTCAAAGCGACCTCCGACCTGCCGCAATGGATGACAAAAGAAGAACACGATGAACTACGCTCCTTTTTGGATGACAAACCCAAAGTCACCCAAACCGGACGATATACGTTCAGCGTCAACGGTCACTTTGCGGATTTCAATTCCGCGATCGAACTGCCGCACATCCCCAAAGGATTGACCGCATTGGGCGGCAGGCTTCTGGGCTGGCTGGGGAATAGATATATCATTTTACGAATGTACAAGATACTAGACCTCGGAAAACTGCGAAAGAGACGGGCGATTTTGTAAAGTTGATGTGGGTTATACTACCTTCAACAAAAGCTTGGAGGTTGTATGTCCCCACTATTTTCTTCCAATGAGCATCCACGCAAAAGTAAGTGGGTATATTTATGGCAATCCGCAGACATCAGGCAGAAAATTCTTATAACCCTATTGCTGGTGGCCATCTATAGATTCCTGCTCAATATCCCGGTACCTGGAATAATTTCCACGCCGGATTCGATTCGGGAAAATATAGTTCCTGGAAGCGGGCTTTACACCATGCTGGATTTCCTGAGTATGTTGTCAGGAAGTTCCCTGCTTGGTGTTTCCGTGCTGGCGCTTGGATTATTGCCATTCAACTTATCAGGGCTTTTATTAAAATTAACAATTCCCCTGATACCAAGTTTACAAATGATGTTCGAAGATGACCCGCGCGGAAGTCAGCGATGGTTTGAAAGATGGAATTATTATCTTGCTGTGCCGGTTGCAATATTTGAGGCTTTTCTTTTCCTGTTTCTGATTTCCCCGAATTGCGAGGGTAAATTGTTTTTATTGGATGGAGGGAGTAAACAATCCGGTCTTTTATTTATGATAGCTGCAATAACCATTCTGGTCGCTGGCTCCTTCCTTGCAGTCTGGTTTGCTGGCTTGATCAGCGAATATGGTATTCGCGGGCAGGGGAATTCGATACTAATTATGAGCGGAATTATCGGTGGAGTGTCAAATGAGTTCGCGCGGTTGGTATACGCGCCCTCCACAGATGAAGGCAATCTTCTGCCAGCCTTTTCTCAAAGGATACTCCACCTTGGGAACGAACCGTTAACTCTTATAAAGCTAATTTCCTATATAGTCTTATTTGTGCTTTGTATTTTAATTGTGGTCTATCTTCAAGGAGGGCGGCGAAATATCCCCGTCCTGTACCCTGGAAGACGGGTGGGAAGTCGAATGTCCATGCCAATCAAAGGGAACCTGCCCCTGCAATTAACCATCGGAAGCGATGGACTAATCGGCAGTCAATTACTTGTAGCACTGACCACCTTTTATGCTCCATTAATATCTTGTTCAAGCAATGCGGCGGCAAATACAGGCGCGCTTTGGATCATTAATATATTTGGGGGAGACAGCCCCTCCTTCGCAATAATCACCTTTATAAGCGTTGTAACTTTTACCTACTTTTATACAGGCATCACATTTCAACAACAAAATTATGCTGAGAATCTATGGCGGACAGGGGCGAGAATCCCAGGAGTAAATACCCAAAACGCCACCCAGAAATATTTGGAAATTGTTCAAAGGCGTATCACACTCCCCAGTGCGCTTGGATTGGGACTGTTGACAATTGCCCCCTGGATGTTCAATCTATTTCTTGTGAATGTGGGCAGCGAGAGTGTCACTCTGAGTCTGCTCGACGCCGAAAAAATATTGATCATGGTCGGCGTAATTCGAGATATTTTCTTAAATCTCGGAGCAGAATTGCACCTACATGGATACCAAGAAAGTATACTAATGCGATAATATTCTACACGATACAGATGACATCCTCCTTCACCCCTCGGACCTCTTAAGGACAACATCTTCCGTTACAACGGCGAGCACGGTTAATTGGTATTTTAGAAGTGTTAAAAATCAGGAAATGGATCAAATTAATCAAAGAGGATAAAATGGATCTTAAAAAATTTAGCGTTATCTCCGTCCTTTTGCTTTCCAGCCTCGCCTGTAATCTTACATCGTCAGGTGTAGTCACACCCACACCTGAGAATACCGAGCCAGAGCCAACGACTGCCCCCAATGAGATTACCGCAACGAAGCCAGCCACTTCTTCTGATGTCCCAGCCATTGCAAATTGCCCCATCTTCCCTGCGGATAACTATTGGAACACCCCCATCGACTCGCTGCCTGTCCACCCTCAATCTGATGCATGGATCGACAGCATCGGTCGCGACGTAGAATTCCACATGGACTTCGGGTCAGGTGAATATGAAGGTGGATTGCTTGGCATTCCGTATGAAATTGTTTCCGGCTCAACAGTAGCCAAGTATGATCCGGAATTTTATTATCCCGAAGAATCCGACCCGGGACCGTATCCGATACCCGATAATCCGGGTATTGAAGCAGGCGGTGATCACCATGTCCTTGTCGTTGATACAGATACATGTACCTTATACGAAATCTTTGATGCCAGTTTCGATAACGGACAGTGGTTTGGCGGTTCCGGGGCAATATTCGATCTTAGCTCAAATGGACTTCGCCCCGACACATGGACATCTGCCGACGCAGCGGGTTTGCCCATTTTGCCCGGGCTCGTTCGTTATGATGAGATCGCGGCGGGTGAGATCCGGCACGCGCTTCGATTTACAGTCGAAGAAACAGCGGGGTACATCTGGCCCGCGCGCCATCAGACGGCTGATCCACAAGATGGAATTCCCCCCATGGGCGCATGGTTCCGCTTAAAGGCAGATTTTGATATTTCAGGCTTCCCAGCGGAAATGCAGGTCATATTGCAAGCCATGAAGACCTACGGGATCATTCTCGCAGACAATGGCTCGAACTGGTATGTCAGCGGCGCGCCCGACGAACGCTGGGATAATGACATGCTGCACCTACTCGATGTACTGACAGGAAATGATTTCGAAGCGGTGGATGCATCGGCGTTGATAGTGGATAAAGATTCGGGGGAGGTGAAGTAAAAAATTATGGCATTCACCCCTCGCCCCTCACAAGAAAAAATCCTCCGCTACAACGGCGGGAGGCTTGGCATTGCCGCCGTTCCCGGCGCAGGCAAAACGCATATCCTCTCCGCGCTGGCGGCGAAGCTCATTCAAGAGGGACGGCTTGGCAACGATCAGGAAATCCTCATCGTTACCCTCGTCAACTCGGCGGTGGACAATTTCGAAGCGCGCATTAAACGTTTCTTCGACAACCCGCTGCAGGCTTTGTACAAATATCGCGTCCGCACATTGCATGGCCTCGCGCACGACATCGTCCGCGAGAAACCTGCGAGCGTTGGGCTGGATGAACGCTTCAACATCATCGACGAACGTGAGGCGGGATTCATCCGCCGCGAGTCAGTCAATGCGTGGCTGGCAAGTCACTCGCTGGATGAATACCTCGACCCGGCGCTCGACAACTCCAAACGGGATTGGGTCAAACGTCAGCAGCTGCCCGATCTATTGGACTCCCTCGCCTTAGCCTTTATCCGCTCATCCAAAGACCGCCTCCTGACTCCCGAAAGCCTGCGAGCCAAACTCGACACTGCTCCTGCGCCTCTGCCTTTGGCGGAGCTTGGACAGTCCATCTACGCAGACTATCAACGCGCGCTTGCCTACCGCGGCGCCGTGGACTTCGACGACCTCATCCGCCTGGCGCTCACCCTCCTCGAAACGGACGAAGAGTTTCGTGCCCGCCTGCAATATCGCTATCCATTTATTCTTGAAGACGAAGCGCAGGATTCGAGTCAGACACAGGAAAGAATATTGTCATTACTTTCAGGCAGCGAATCCCCCTCTCCCTCAGGGAGAGAGGCTAGGGGTGAGGGAAATTGGGTCCGTGTGGGCGACCCCAACCAAGCCATCTTTGAAACCTTCACGACCGCATCCCCGGAACTTTTGCGCGCCTTCATCCAAAACAACCCCAGCGTAGACATGCCTGAGTCTGGACGGTCACAGCCTTCGGTATTGGCAGTCGCTAACCATCTCATTGACTGGGTCATGTCCGCCCACCCCGAAGCCCAAGCACGGACAGCTCTCTCCGTGCCGCATATCATCCCTGTGCCAGAGGGCGACCCGCAGCAAAATCCGCCCGACGACCCCGAAGCTATTAAATTTATTTCTACTAAATACACACCTGAACAGGAACTTGAGGCGGTGGCAAAGTCCATTAAGGGATTCGTCGATTCGTTTGCAGATTTCCGTACTGAAGAACAGCCGACCATTGCAGTGCTTGTTCCGCGTAACCAACGCGGCGTGGAAATGGTCAATGCGCTGCGTCAGCGCGGGATCGAACCGATCGAGTTGATCTCGTCCACTTCGGAGACGCGTGCGGCGGCGGGAGCATTGAGTCATCTGCTTGCATATCTCTCCGAGCCCGGCAGCGCGCGGAAGTTGTCGAAGGCGTATGAAGTCTATCGCCGGGATATTTTCGGGTCGAATGCAACGGGAGCAGAGTCCACGCAGGAAGAGAATCGCGCGCACATTGAACATACCCCCTCGCTACTGCGCCGTATGGCAGACGTGGAAAACTTCATCGCGCCACAAAATGTCAACGACTGGCTGGCAGGCTTGAGTGAGTCTGAACCGATGCAAGTCATCGAAGAATTAAATCGATTTCGCGTCAACGTCCAGCGTTGGTTGAATGCGGTCACGCTTCCCATCGATCAATTGGTGTTGACGCTGGCACAGGATGTCTTTGGTGATGCGTCTGATCTGGCGTTGGCAAATAAATTGGCGTTGGTACTGCGCAGCGCCGCGGACGATCATTCGGATTGGCGTTTGCCTGAGTTGGCAACCGAGCTGACGGTGATCGCAAAGAACGAGCGGCGCTTCATCGGCTTCGCAGACGATGACTCCGGCTTCGACCCAGAGAAGCATCGCGGACGCGTGGTGGTGACGACGATGCACAAGGCGAAAGGGTTGGAATGGGACCGCGTATATTTGATGTCGGTCAATAATTATGACTTCCCTTCGAACATGCCGAACGACCGTTACATTTCAGAGAAATGGTTCATCCGCGGCGGCTTGGATCTGGCTGGCGAGTCCCTTGCGCAATTGACTGCGTTGGAGTCGACGGGTGAATATGACTGGTATGAAGAAGGTGCAGCAACGCTGCGTTCTCGTTTGGATTATGTAAAAGAGAGATTGCGTCTGCTATATGTGGGCATTACCCGCGCCAAACGGGATTTGATCGTAACGTGGAACACGGGCAGGCAAGGCGATGCAACGCCGAGTTTGCCGTTGAGTGAGTTGATGGGTTGGCGGGAAAATTAAATGATGACTTCGGAAAGATGAATGATGAAAATGGTCTCGGGATGTCATGTCCACGAGACCATTTTGTTTTCCAAAGCCATCGACAAAATTTTAGTGATTTGCTACTAGGTTCTCCAACACAGCAAGAGCAATTGGCTCCAGCATTTCAAAGGTGACAGTCCCAGCAGTGCCGTGTCCCTCAACGAGGACATCTATATTTTTATATTGATAGGTAATCGTAACCGACCGGGCATTGGGATCGTCACCGAATGGATTGTCTATCGTGGCTAGAAGAGCATTGTCCGCTGCGCCAAGGACGATCGGTTCTCCGTTGTAAACTCCCTTACGGAAGTCGGAAGGAAAATCGTAGCTGATAAAAGCCGCCGCCCCATCGGTCGATGCGAACCGCTCGATAACCACCAAAATCCGAATCGGTATATCGGTCAAGTCAGGTTCGGGAAGATACATGTCGTTGATGCCTTCCATCCATTCGACTTGATCCAATATCTGTTGGTATTCTGATCCCCAAGTCTCAACAAGACCCTCCTTTGAAATATCCACATGGTTTGCCAGGCTATACGTGCCGGGAAAAACTTCCAACGGTGCTTGAAACCCTGTGAGATCGCCGCTTATGATGTCTGAAGTTTTGGCAGGTTCTGTAGAAAGTTCCGCTTCAGTTGGCGGCGAAGTTTCCTCATTGATAATTTCCTGAGTAGGAACATTTTGCGGGACAATTTCCGTGCTGCCTGGCTGGTCTACATTTGCAGGCGCACAGCCAAACACAAAAAAAGAAGCGATAAATACAAGAACAAATATCCTTTTCATGACTCTCTCCTTTTCTGTTGCCTCGGGTGAAAAAATCATCCAGACAAATAAATCTGACAATTACACTATATGCCTTTCTCCCTCCCAAAACATGTAAGCTTTGTCACGTGATTATTAGACATCACTCCAAACTGGAATCAAAAACGGTCTCGGGATATTGCATCCACGAGACCGTTTTTAGCGCAATCGATCACAGGCTTATTGAGAATAACTTCAAATCGATATCGTCCTTTGATAATTTGACCATCTTCTCGAAGGACATTCCCAGCTTTTCAAGCACGCGGATCGAACCTTCATTGGCAGGGTCCACGATGGCAACGACTCGTCTCAGCCGGAAATTTTCCTTCGCCTGTTTCATCACAGCCTGCGCGGACTCGAACGCATAGCCCTTCGACCAGAATTTCGGCAAAAAAGCATAGCCAATGTCCACGTCTTCCAACGCCTCCCGCTTGATCAATCCGCACATACCAATGGCTTCCCCAGTTTCATTCAACGTGACCGCAAGCAGTCCAAACCCGTTTTTTGCATAGCTTGAAATAGTACCATTCTCAAGATATTTCTCCGCGTCAGAGAGAGTCCGCACACCGCGGTCACCGATATTTTGGATGAAAGAAGGCTCATTCAACAAATCAAGAATGAAATTCGCGTCGCTCAAAATGAAAGGACGAAGGACAAGGCGCTCAGTTTGAATCTGCATATTAATGGTCACTCCAAATAAAATGGTCTCGAATTTTACATCTCCGAGACCATTTTATGAAAATAACGTTATTTCACAGGCGTCAACACGATCACAGGTATCTTTCGTGTGGTCTTGCGACGGTAATCGTCAAAACCGGGCATCATATCGACCATCTTTTCATAAAGGCGGCTTCGCTCCGGCTCCTCGGCAACGTCTGCCTGCGCCTGGAATTTCTCCGTGCCTATTTCAATAGACACAAGCGGATTTGCTCTGATATTGTAAAACCAATCAGGGTTGGTCGGCGCGCCGCCTTTGGAAGCGATCACCACCAACCGCTCACCGTCGCGCACACAAGCCACCGGGTTGATGCGTTCCTGTCCGCTTTTGGCGCCTTTTGTATGCAGCAAAAGCAGGGATTTGCCCTCAAAGTACCCTCCAACCCTGCCTTCATTTGCACGGAATTCCTCTATGATTTTTTGATTGCGTTCGTTTACATCACTCATTTTTTCTCCTCAAATGTACATGATGACCCGAAATCAATTGCTCTTACAACTGTATTAATACAGACCGACCTTTTCCTCCCAAAAGGCAACAAAAGGAAATCATTTTGGATATAATGTCCATCATGTTGAAAGTCCTGCATCAGATGGAGGGAAATCTTATCGGTTTTGTACAGTAAAGATGTAGTGATGATGCCGCATATCTATACCATTGGAGGTCCGATTCTTTGACTTAGGAAGCCAATCAGTGCAAAATCGGGCGCATTCTCAAATCAAAATTGTGACACATAGAACCCTGCTCCGCACACTAATCCCATCTGGAATAGTTATCGTATTCCTTGCAATTACTATTTCCACAGTTAATAGAGTACATTCCCTGTCGCATGCCCCTGTGCTGGTCCTTCATGACGGAAAAGCTGAATACCTGTTTGGAAGGAGCATGGAGTACCTTGAAGACCCCACCCAAACCCTGAACATCGAACAGGTTTCCTCCGCTGAGTATCAATACCGCTTTATCGACGGGGAGACGGATATCCTGAATTTCGGTCTAACAGACTCCGCGTACTGGCTCCGCTTCACCGTAAAGAACGAATCAAAGCAGGAGGAACACTGGCTGCTTGAACTGGCAAGACCGTCCATGAACAGTGTGTTCCTCTACACACCGCTGTCAGATGGCACTGGCTTCCTCGAAAAACGGACCGGCTACATCTTTCCGGTTTCGACCCGCGATGCCCCCCACGAGAATTTTGTCTTCAGGCTGGATATCCCATCGGGAGGGGAGGTCACCTATTATCTGCGCGTCAAGGATATTTCTCTCGACCTGCCGTTGCGGATCTGGTCCACCCCCGCATTTGAGATCCACGACCAGATGTCGCGCCTCATTCTCGCCCTTTCGTTTGGTGCGCTCATCTCGATGCTGATCTACAACGGGATCTTGCTCTTCGTCCTGCACGACCGCGGGTACATTTATTATTCCTTTTTTCAGGCGTCTCTTTTGCTTTATCTGGCGAGCATTCAGGGATACACTCCGCGGTATATCTGGCCCAATTCGACACTTCCAAATCCATTCGTTATTCCTTTAACCATTGAACTGGCTGGGATTTTTCAGATTCTTTTTTCATGGGAGTTCCTGTACTTCAAATCAACTGCGAAGTGGATGAGACACACAAGAAATATGCTGGTTGGGGTTTTGATCGTTTCGATCCCGCCGACTTTCTTTATCGGGGCAAAAATCTTAATTCTGGTATTGCCCATTCTTCTGATCATAAATCTGCTCTCATTCGTATTCGGCGTATGGACAATGACCCAGGGATATAAACCTGCGCGTTATTTTTTGGCATCGTGGTCGATCTATATCATCATCGGTATCAGCGTTATTCTTCAACATATGGGGTGGATCACCATCGAACAGCTCATTCCCGAGCAGGCGTTTCAACTTGGGGCTGTGTATCTGATCACATTCCAATCGCTCGCCCTCGCGGACCGCATCCGCTACTACAAACAGGAAAATATCAACTCGCAAAATGAACTCATCCATCAGCAGGAGGAAACGCTCAAGGTAAAGGATGAACTGAACCTGGCTCTCGAAGATGCCCGCATCGACCTTGAACTACGGGTCGCCCAGCGTACCCGAGAATTGATCGATATCAACGCGCAGCTTTCTGAGGAGATCAACGAACGCAAACGCGTCGAGAACGAGTTGATCCGGCTCGCGAATGTCGACTTTCTGACAGGTCTCTACAACCGGCGTTATTTCTTTGAAATGGCAAAACGGGAATTCGAAATTTCATCACGCCATAAACTACCCCTGTCTGTGGTCATCATAGATATCGACACCTTCAAGAAGATAAACGATACCTACGGTCACGCCGTGGGAGACCAGGCGTTAACGCACCTCGGAAAATTGATCCAACACATCACCCGCAAAACGGACATCGCCGCCCGCTACGGCGGGGAGGAATTCACGATCCTGCTCACCCAAACGGACTGCGCCAGCGCGTGCGCGCTTGCCGAGCGTTTGCGTCATCTCGTTGTGAGCTCCCCCATTCAGGTTGGCGGATACTCGATACAACTTACCATCAGCATCGGAGTGTCGGGGAGAGACTATATCCCGGCAGATGAGAACCTGGACCAGCTGATTTCCCGAGCCGATCAGGCTTTGTATAAAGCCAAGGATGACGGCAGAAACCGGGTCGTTTGTCAACGAAATCTACTCGGCGACTAAATCCATAAATTAAATCCATTCTGCATCACCATCAATTCACGGCGAGACTGTTTTCGCGTTTGTGCGTATATATTTCATCGTATAATCTCCAAATCATTTTTTAAGGAGAAAAGCATGTGGGAGGCTCTCGCCAATTGGCTCACCAAACGTTTTTCCAGCCCGTTACCGGTGCTGTTCTTTTTGCTTGGGTCGATTCTAATCATCGTTGAGGCGATCGAAGTGAAACTGCCGGATGGCACACAGGTTCTGCGCGCCAACGAATTCGGCAAACTCATTCTGTCGCTTGGCATTTTGGCGCTCGTTGTGGCAGCCATGTTCCAGATCTTCGACAGAAACAGCAAGCTCGAAAGAAAGGCAAGAGAGCTTGATATCCTCGAAGCAAAAACATATTCCACCCTCCGCGAGTTGATGCATGAATACGTCAGTCAGCCCGGCGGTTTGGATTTTGGCGCCTGCATCTATCGCGAAAACATTTATCACGATATCAGCGCAGATCAATTTGCGAAACGCCTGGTTCACTTCCGCGTGCAGCGAAATCTTGAATTACAGACCCAACATTATCTCGAGTTCGGCAGGGAAATATACGCTCTCGTTGACCCAATCAACAGCCGCATGAACGACCTCCAACAGGGGCAATTGTTCCGCGTGATCCTCGATGTTGAAAAAGGCGGCTTCTTCTTCCACCAGATCAGTGACGGCTGCTATGTGATCGGAGCGACCGTCAATCAGGAAGCCATGGATGACAACTCCGCCGATCTTGAAATGCGCTCGCTTGTACGTGCCGTGGAGCACCACATCGCCAAACTGGAAAATCAATGAGTCCTGCCTTTCGTCAGCAATTACTCTACCCGCTGCTTATCGCTCTCGCGGGACTGGGAATTGCTTCTGTCATCGACATATCTGATCTACCCCGACAGCCCTACTACGACACCTTCACCTATACATTGCTCGCAGTCGGGCTGTACGGGAGCGTTTATGGGATTCATCTTAGCGAATTAAAAAATCACACCAAAATCGTTCTTCGCGCTGTAACCATCGGCGTGTTATTAAAAACCGTCATCATTGGGCTGGCACTTTATCTCGTCTCTGGAAATGCAGCCGCCTTCTTATTGGGGCTGACCGTTGCGCAGATCGACCCCTTATCGGTTGCAAATCTAATACAAGGTGGAGAGCCCTCCAAACTCTCTCCACGCGCAAAGACTATTCTCAGCGCATGGTCATCGTTCGACGACCCGATGACTGTACTTCTATCAATTTATGCGCTTTACTTCTTCATCCCACAAAGCGGAACAGGTGATCTCGTTGGTTCCATCCTCCCCTTCTTCATCGGGCTGGGACAGAACCTATTATTCGCACTTGTTACCTATTTCATTTACAAATACATCAAGAAAAACTTTACGGCTTCGATCATTTTGCTCATTGCATGCTTTGTCGCTGCCGTGGCATTTCAATGGATGCTCGGCATTGCCATCATCGGCTTGTTCCTGCGTCCTGAGATCAAGAAACTCCCGCTCATCATCTCAGGGGCTTTCTACATCGCCGTCCTCTTATTGGGATTCCTTCTGGTAAACGGAGTCTTCTGGCTGCAGGGACTCGCCCTCGGAGTGGGAGCGATCATCGCCCAGATCATCGTCGGTCTTCTCCTGACCCGAGACCTGCCCCGCGACGAAAGGCTTTACCTAGCCTTTGCCCAGCAAAATGGAATCACCGCCATGATCCTCGCCCTGTTCTTCGAAAGAGACCTGTCCAGCACAGTGGGCATTGTCGCACCAGCGATCATCTTTATCAATCTTGGTTACTATTTCTTCAACAGCACGTTTTTCAAAAAAGCCACCAACCAGATATAGGTCAACTGCATTTCAAATAGAACTTTAACAAAAGGGGAAATATATTCATTTATAATGCGCCGCGAGGAAAAAATGACAACATATTATTTCAACAAAACATTGGAAATGTCCTTTGAAGACGCCATCGCGCGCGTAACCGAGGAACTCAAAAAAGAAGGCTTCGGCGTGCTGACAGAAGTCGATGTGCAGGCTACGCTCAAAAAGAAGCTTGATGCGGATTTTCGTCCATATCGAATTCTTGGGGCGTGTAATCCGCCGCTTGCACATCAGGCATTGCAGGCTGAATCTCATATTGGCTTGATGCTGCCATGCAATGTCATCGTGCAGGATGCAGGTAATGGCAGGATCGATGTCGCAGCGATCGACCCGCTTGTGGCGATGGCACGAGTCGACAATTCCGGTCTTGAGCCGGTGGCGGTTGAGGCGCAGTCAAAGCTCAAACGCGTCATCGAAAATCTATAGATAGACCTCCTGTAAAAAATAATTGCACGTCAGGCTTTCAGCCTGACGTGCTTTAGCATAACAAATGGCGGGTTGAAACCCGCCCTACAGATTCTTTACCCAAAGATAGTTCTTAAGGCGGGTGTTGACCTATTAAGCTTCAATATAAAATAATATTCTTCGTCAAATTTTACAGGTACAAGGAGCTTTAAATGTTCAAGTCAAAACGAAGGCAGATCATCACGCCTCAATCTGAGCATCTTAAATTGGTTGGGACGCTGGCAATGTTATGGGGAAACGAGCAATTTGACGCGCCGCCCATCGAACGCAATGCCATGATCTCAGGCATGGGACTCCACGACCGCGGATATGGCTATCTCGACAACTCACCCATTGGCGGGATGAGCGACACGGAATGGGAAGTCATCGGGCGGCGCGGATTCGACATGCCCTCTTCAGATATTGTTGCAGATACCATCGTCAAATATCACATTCGAAGACTTGCCAGCGGCGGAAAATCTGAAATTCGCAAAGCCATGTTCGAAGATTTCTCCAAAGCCATCGACGACCAGCTCAAACAACATGGACTTTCCAAAGAATTGTTCGACCGCATGGATCGCATTACCGACCTGCTGGACCGCATCTCCTTTGAATTTTGTTTTGATGCGCCAGCCAATGGCAGCATTTCGATCTTTTCCCGCAATGGAAAAAATGAAGAAACTGTTGTCCAATACCATATAGAAGATGGGGAGATCACCGTCTCGCCGTGGACCTTCTCTGTGGATGAACATCGCGGATATCTGGTTGCCTATCAAACGGATGGGTATCCCGAACGCTTGCATCCTGTCATCCTGCCGTATCACTTAAAGAAAAAATAAAGAATTAGCCATTGAAAATGGGTGTTCCAAAGCGTATACTGAAATTGTGCATTTATCGGTATCAACTGAAAGGAGAGAGCCATGCACAACCATCGTTGTTCGATCCTTTGTATTACCCCGCCCCACATGCTCCATGAGATCGTTAGAAACGGTTCCGCAACACAGCGAGACCTTGCCCTGCGTACCATTGTCACTTCCGAGCAAATACGCGGACTTCGCCGTGTGTCCAACTCGCTGGCATCGCTTGTCGAAACTCCCGCAGCTTCTGTAGCTTCAGCCGCGCCCGGAAACAAACAACGCGCTGTTTACGATGCACAAAACGGTTCAGGATTACCCGGCAATTTAGTCCGCAACGAAGGCGATCCGCCATCCACCGACCCGGCAGTCAACGAAGCTTATGATGGTTCAGGGACCACGTATGATCTATACTTCAATGTTTACGGAAGAAACTCCATCGACGGCAACGGATTAAAACTCGATTCCACTGTCCATTATCAAAAAGGCTACGACAACGCCTTTTGGGACGGCAAGCAAATGGTCTACGGCGATGGAGATGAAGACCTTCCAACCGCGGAACGAATCTTCAACCGCTTCACGATCTCGCTGGATGTCATCGGGCACGAGCTAACTCACGGCGTCACTCAACACGAGGCAAACCTCGCATACTGGGACCAATCTGGAGCGTTGAATGAATCGCTGTCCGACGTCTTCGGCTCATTGGTCAAACAATATCAACGAGGTCAAACCGCAAGCGAAGCCGATTGGATCATTGGCGAAGGTCTGTTCACAGTAAATGTCAACGGTGTCGGCATCCGCAGCATGAAGGCGCCCGGAACCGCGTACAACGATCCGGTTCTTGGCAAAGACCCGCAGCCCGCGCACATGAACGATTACGTCCATACCGTGGATGACAACGGAGGTGTACACATCAACTCGGGCATTCCCAACCATGCCTTCTACGTCACCGCACTTGAACTCGGCGGATACGCCTGGGAAAAAGCGGGGCTCATCTGGTACAAAACACTTACCGATAAACTTCAAGAGCGATCCACTTTTCAGGAAGCCTGCGTCCTCACCGTTCAAACTGCGGGAGAACTCTTTGGAGAGAACAGCCTCGAACAACAAGCCGTCAAAAAAGGATGGGCTGAGGTTGGCATCACCCTTGCTGCTGAAACAACAACTCCAAGCGGCTGCCTGCCAAGTGTGATGAACGCTCTTGGTCTGAAAATGAACGCGGGGTAATGATGCAAATCATTTTCGAACGGACTGGCGGATTTATGGGATCGAAAACCAGCCTGACCATTGACCTTGACGAACTCCCCTCGGATCAAGCCCAGACGTTACAACGGCTTCTTGACGAAGCAAATTTTTTCACGCTGACAGAGAATCCACCTACCCACTCCGCCCCGGACGGTTTTCAATACACCATCATCGTGGAAGATGAAACGGGCAGACATACTGTAACCACAACCGACACAACCACTCCCGAAGAGTTGCGTCCGCTTCTTCAGGAACTTTCACAAAGGGCTCGTTCGCAGCGCAGACATTGAATATCTCTCTCAATACAAAAAACGCACTCGAAAAAAAGCTTCGAGTGCGTTTCGCATTATGTGACTTGATGATCTATTGTGCCAGCAATACAGTCTCGGCAGATTCCAGATAATCATAAATAGGGATAATGCTTGGAATCCCCGTCATCTCAAGAACTCCCTTAACCTCTTCCGTTGGGTTGAGCAGCACCATCTTCCCGCCGCGAGACAGCAGCGATTTGGCGTTGGTCGTCAACAGCCGAATGCCAATGGATGCGAGAAATTCAACGCCGGAAAGGTCCACGACCACCCGCACATTCTCCCCAGAACAATATCCGGTAAACTTCGTTTCGATATCGTTGACGCCAAAAATATCGAGTTTGCCCTGAAGTTTAATCATGCGAATATCTTGTTCGAGGTCATTGTATTGGAGTTCCATATTTTCACCTTTGAGTTGATAGTATAAGGAATTATATTAAGCTCCAAAGAGAATATGTTAACAACAGGTTATGGTTTTCTTCATGGTTTTACCTGAAGCGTTCACCCAAAATCAAAACCCCAAAGCTGACTACGCGCAAATCTCAGGCGTACCACTCCTTTCAGCAAAACCCGTTGATACATTACAAAAACTCTGTGCTATAATGCCGCCACGATGTTCAATCACAACAACTTCGCCAATAACAATAATAATAACGATAATGACGATGCCAAAATCGTTGGGCGAAGCTTTGCTGGTTGACGGATAACTCAAGTCAAACAAAATCGCCCGACGCGAACGCGAAGGGCGATTTTTTATATACATCATCATACCCCGTCATTGCGAGCCGGATTCTTGCACTTCGCGGCGAAGCAATCTCTCGTTTCATATCTGAGATTGCTTCGTCGGGGAGTGCGCCCTCCTCGCAATGACAAAAGAGAGGCACTATGTACAGAACTCATCTATGTGGAGAATTAAGAGCCAGCGATGCCGGGCAGACCGTCACGCTCGCTGGTTGGGTGAATCGACGCCGCGACCACGGCGGGGTGGCATTCTTTGATCTGCGTGACCGCGCGGGCATCGTTCAAGTGACCATCAACCCAGACCTTCCAAAAGAAGTATTGGACCAAGTTGCCAACGTCCGCAACGAATGGGTCTTGCAGATCGAAGGCGTGGTGCAGAAACGCCCTGAAGGGATGGCGAACCCAAAAATGGAAACAGGCGAAGTGGAAGTCATCGCCAAGAACGTGACCGTGCTCAACGCGTCGAAGACTCCCCCATTCATGGTCAACACCGACAACGACCTGCCCGACGAGAACATGCGCCTTAAGTATCGCTACATTGACCTGCGCCGTGAGCGCCTGACCAAGAACATGGTTCTGCGCCATAAGGTTATCAAGTTCATGCGTGATTATCTCGATGAACAGGGCTTCATTGAAATTGAAACGCCGATCATGTTCAAAGCGACTCCCGAAGGTGCGCGTGACTATCTCGTACCTTCCCGTGTCTACCCGGGACAGTTCTACGCCTTGCCCCAGTCACCGCAACAATTGAAGCAATTACTGATGGTCGCAGGCATGGACAAGTACTTCCAGATCGCGCGCTGTTTCCGTGATGAAGACCTGCGCGGCGACCGTCAGCCGGAATTCACCCAGCTTGACCTTGAGATGTCCTACGTCCACCGTGACGATGTGCTGGATTTGGTGGAAGGCTTGTTTACGGCGATGATTCCTGCCGTGGCACCGCACAAGAAATTATTCTCGTCACCGTGGCCCAAGTTCTCTTATAAGGAAGTGCTCGAACGCTTCGGCTCGGATAAGCCCGACTTGCGCTTCGGCATGGAGTTGATCAACGTCACCGATGTGCTGGCGAAGAGCGAGTTCAAAGTCTTCCAGTCTGCTTTAGAAGCGGGCGGGGTGGTCAAGTGCATCGTCGCGCCGAAATCTGCGGAGATGTCTCGCAAGGAATTGGATGCGCTCACGGAAGTGGCGAAGTCGTTTGGGGCGAAGGGAATGCCTTATTTGGCGGTAACAGCCGAGGGCGTGAAAGGAAGCGCGGCAAAGTTCTTTAAGGAAGAAGAACTCGCAGCGTTGAAAGAGAAATCGGGAGCAGGAGTCGGCGATCTCATCGTCTTCGCATCTGATGCTCGTGCCGTTGTGAACAAAACTCTCGGCGGACTGCGCTTGTGGTTCCGCGATAAGCTGGACTTGGCGGATAAATCCATGATGGCGTTTGCATGGGTGGTGGACTTCCCGTTCTTTGCGTTCAATGAAGAGACGCAGGCGTGGGAGTCGGAACATCATCCGTTCACGATGCCGAAGATGGACGACCTGCCGAAGTTTGACACCAACCCCGGCGAAGTGTATTCGGAAGCGTACGATATGGTGTGTAACGGCTATGAGACCGCTTCGGGTTCGATAAGAATTCATCGCCGCGATATTCAGATGAAGATGTTCCAGATGCTCGGCTTGAGTGACGAGGAGATCAAGACCAAGTTTGGTCACATGCTGGAGGCGTTCGAGTACGGCGCTCCCCCACACGGTGGCATGGCCCCAGGCATTGACCGTCTTGTGATGCTGCTCGCGGACGAACCCAACATCCGCGAAGTGATCGCCTTCCCGAAGAATCAGAACGGGCGCGATGTGATGGCAGATGCTCCGTCTGAAGTGGAACCAAAGCAATTGAAAGAGTTACATATCAAATTCAGTTAGGATAAACAAGAAAGGAAAGGAAACCATGAATATAAAAGAATTGATCATCAACAAAACAGCGAAGTTCGTGTACTGCACCGACGGAGCGCTGTGGTATGACGTCGATGGTTTTCGTTTTCCTGTCCCATTTGAAGAAACAGTTGGCGCTTATTTTGAGCCCGAACACAAGGCGATCAACCTGATGCGCTGGATACGCAAGCAATTGGAAGAGAACGAAGAACAACGGAAAGCCCAATCGAAGAACTAGGTTCGCGAATGGACATTCGTCAAGGTGATGTGTTCTGGATCACGCCCAATGAAACAAACGGGGTCGAATCGGATCACCCTCATCCGCATGTTGTCATTCAGGTCAACGCACAAAATAAAGTAACCGTTTGTGCGTTGACTACCAACCTAAAGCGCGCCAAAGACCCTGGCAATGTGTTGCTCGATGAAAGTGAAGCAGAGCTTCCAAAGCAAAGTGTTATCGTCGCATCACAAGTTTCTGTGGTGGAAGCAACCCAATTAGGTGAGTTTATCGGCACATTGACCGAGCAAAGAATTCAACAAATACTGGCTGGTATACGCTTTTTGCAGATCATGACTCAGCACCACGAATAAGAATTAAGAGGTTTTATGACTCAAACCATCGACACCAAGACTGTCAAGCACGTCGCATTCCTCGTCCGGCTCGGAATCTCCGAAGAGGAAGCCCAAACCTTCAGCGGACAATTCTCGTCCATCATCGACTACTTCAACATGCTCAACGAAGTGGATACGGAGAACGTCCCGCCGGCTTCGGACATCGCCAACGCCGAAAATGTTCTGCGCGAAGACGTGGTCAAACCGTCCATGAGCCGCGAAGAGTTTCTCAAGAACGCGCCGAAATCTGAGCGCGGATATGTTAAAGTGCCGACCGTGTTGGGAGATGAGTAGTGATTCGTGACAAGGAATCAGGGATCAGGCATAACCTTTCCTAATTCCTAATCACTAATACCTGGTACCTAACTTATGCAACTAACCAACCTCACCATCCGAGAAGCCCACGAACTTCTCACCACCAAGAAAATCTCCTCCGTCGAGTTGACGCAAGCCATGCTTGACCGCATCCACGACGTGGACAAGAAGGTCAAGTCCTACGTCACGGTCACGGATGATCTTGCATTGGAACAAGCCAAGCAAGCCGATGAGCGCATCGCCAAAGGCGAAAACGTCACTCCGCTGACGGGTATTCCCTTCTCAATGAAGGATTGCATCTCCACACGGGATGTCCGCACCACCTGCTCCTCGAAGATTCTCGAAAATTACGTCCCGCAATACAACGCCACTGTCACGGACAAACTCGCGGACTCTGGCGCGATCCTCGTCGGCAAGACCAACATGGACGAGTTCGGCATGGGTTCCTCTTGCGAGAATTCCGCGCTCTTCAACACCCACAACCCGTGGGACTTGACTCGCGTCCCTGGCGGTTCGAGCGGCGGAGCGGCGGCGGCGATGTCTGCTAGTCTTTGCTCTTTCTCCATCGGTGAAGATACGGGCGGATCGGTGCGCATGCCCGCAGGCTTTACCAACGTCACCGGCATCAAACCAACTTACGGTCGTGTCTCTCGCTACGGTCTTATCGCGCTCGCATCGTCCTTCGATTGCATTGGTCCCATGACCCGCGATGCTTACGACTGCGCAACCGTCCTCGAACATATCGCAGGTCACGACCCGCACGACAGCACCACCTACAACTCGCCTGTCCCTAATTACACAGCAAACATCAACAAGCCCGTCAAGGGCATGAAACTCGGCATTCCGAAAGAATACTTCGTGGCAGGCATGGAAGCGGGCGTTGAGTCTGCTATGCAAGAAGCCATTCGTACCTACGAAAAACTCGGCATGGAAATTCATGAGGTCTCGCTCCCCCACACCAAATACGGCTTGCCCGTTTACTATCTTCTGCTCTTTGCTGAAGCCAGCGCCAACCTCGCCCGCATGGACGGCACGCGCTTCGGTCTCTCCGTTTCGGATGGCGCGAAGGATGTCATCGACATCTATCTCAAGACTCGCCACGAAGGTTTTGGAGATGAAGTCAAGCGCAGGATCATGCTTGGCGCGTATGCTCTATCTGCTGGATATTACGACGCGTATTATTTGAAGGCGCAAAAAGTGCGCACGCTTCTTCGTCGGGACTTTGAAACTGCTTTTTCCAAAGTGGACATTCTCCTCGCCCCGACTTGTCCCACCACCGCATTCAAACTCGGCGAGAAAACCAGCGACCCGCTCGAAATGTACCTCTCGGATATTTACGTCGTTGCCACCAACCCTGCTGGTGTCCCTGCGATTGCACTCCCTGCTGGATTTTCCAATAACATGCCCGTCGGAATGCAGCTCATCGGCAAACACTTGGACGAAGCGACCCTGTTCCAGGTTGGGCACGCCTACCAGCAAGTGACCGATTGGCATAAGCAGACACCTTCTTTATGAGTGTTACCCTTCTCAGCATCCTCTCTGGGATAACCGGTATGTTCGGCTGGGGACTGTATGATTTTCTGGGCGGCGTTTTCGCCAAACAGATCGGACCTTACAAATCGTTTTTCTGGTCACAACTGGCTGGGTTTGCGTCGATGCTTGTGCTCGCACTGATCACCGCCCCAAGTGTGAATATTCCGCTTACCGCTGCGCTCCTCTTCCCCGTTGCAGCAATTCTCTACTCAGCCGGATATTTGTTCTTCTTCAAAGGGTTTGAGATCGGCAACGTCTCGATCGTTGCTGCCACCATGAATTTGTGGGCTGTTTTCACCATGACATTCGCCTTCATTTTTATGAGACAGCGTCTTACTACCATCCAAACACTTGGCGTTCTGATGATCCTTGCTGGTGTAACGCTTGCATCCCTGAACTGGAGCGAAATTCGGGAACGAAAGTTCCAGCTTTCGGCTGGCGTAAGGGAAGCCATCGCAGGCGCTTTCTTCTTCGGCATTTACTGGAACGTCAGCGAAGTCATAGTGGAAGAAGTTGGATGGCTGGTGAGTACCACACTCATCAAATTTGGTATCGTCGTTTTTATGATTTTGTTTTCGGCATTATCCAAACGAGAAATGGGCTTGAAAGGAATAACCAGCAAAACCATTTTATTAATGTTCATTATGGGTGCCATCGAAGCAGGTGCCGTTGCCGCCGTAAATTACGGACTGGGTATCGGGGACGCCATCCTCATTACCCCAATCGCATCCGCTTTATCTATTGTGACGATTTTATTGGCAATTATTTTTCTAAAAGACAAGATCACCAGAATTCAGGCAGCCGGTGTTGCGACTGCGATCATTGGTATTGTTATTACCGGTTTTTAAAATAAAGGAAATGTTAACGTGGCTAAATATTCAACTTCCATCACCATTAATGCAGGTCAGAAATCTGCGTGGAACATCTTATCTGATGTCGCACACTGGCACGAATGGACTTACAACCGTCACAAAGGTCGAAGTGCTAAACACACCGGAGCCAAAACTTGGCAACCGCTACAAAGTCTCAACCCAAACTCCAACCCGCCGAGTGGACAGTAATTGAACTTAGCAATCCAACTTCACATGGGAATCAAAAGCACCGGGCATGCACATGGTTGCTGAACATATCCTCAAGTCCAAAGGCGCATCAACCGAACTCATCTCACCTTCGCGTTCAACGGCTGGCTTGGAAATCTCATCGGCAAAATGTATGGAAGATGACCGAAGAGTACATCCAAACCGAAGCGCAGTCGTTGAAAAGAAAGTCGAAACCTTATAACCTTCAACCTGCAACCTTTGACCACCAAACTACGAAACTGACGAGACTATCGAACTATGAAATACGAACCTGTAATCGGACTTGAAATTCACGGCGAGTTGCTCACCAACTCAAAATGTTCTGCTCTTGCTCAGCGGACTATGGCTCCGCGCCCGAGCCGAACTCAACATCTGCCCCTGTCTGCACAGGGTTGCCGGGCGCCATGCCGTCGTCAACAAAAGGCGACGGAACTTGCTGCGCTGGTGGGTCTCGCGTTGAACTGCTCCATCAACAAGCACAACACCTTTGCGCGCAAAAATTATTATTACCCGACCTGCCCAAGGGTTATCAGATCTCGCAATACGAATTGCCGATCGCAGAAAAGGTTGGATGGATGTAATCCTCACAGCCCCTATCAGAGGGAGAGGATCAACTTCACTGAGAGAGGTTCGCGTGAGGCGCGTTCATCGAAGAAGATACGGCGAAACTCGCGCATGAAAAAATTACGCACTCGTCGATTTCAACCGCGCAGGCGTTCCTCTGCTTGAGATCGTCTCCGAGCCTGATATTCGCACCGTCGAAGCCGCGCTCGATTACGCCACGAAAGTCCGCGCGATTTTGCGTTACCTCGGCGTGAACTCTGGCGACATGGAAAAGGCGTGCTGCGTTTTGAGGCGAACATTTCTGTGCGACCCGTCGGTAGTGATGAGTTCCGCACGCGCACCGAGATCAAAAATCTCAACAGCTTCCGCGCGCTTGTCCGCGCTTCGCAATATGAGATCGAACGCCAGATCAAATTTATGAAGAAGGCGGCACGGTCGTGCAAGAAACTCTCGGCTGGGATGATGTTCGGGGCGTGACGACCAGCCAACGGTCGAAGGAAGAGGCGCACGATTATCGCTACTTCGAGCCTGATCTTCCTCCGCTTCAATTATCGGATGCATGGATCGAGTCGATTCAGGTCAACTGCCTGAACTGCCGGAAGCAAAAGACCGCCCGCTTCATCGCGGACTTTGGCTTGACTCTGTCCGAAGCGCGTTTGCTCACATCTGAAAAGCTCTCGCCAACTACTTCGAAGGCGTGGTTGCGAAATCGAAAAGCCCTGCGAAAACAATCCACTCGTGGATCGCGGGCGAGTTCATGCGCTACTTGAACGACTCAGGCTTGAGCATTGACGACGTGACCCTCGCCCCGAAACGCTCGCCAAACTGATCGACATGGTGACCGATAAGACCATCGGCGCGAGCGCAGGCAAAACCGTGCTGACCGAACTGTTCAAAAATGGCGGCGACCCGGCGCAGATCGTGAAAGAAAAAAATCTCCTGCAAATGACGGATATGAACGCCATTCAAGAGATCGTGACAAAGATTATTAACGACAACCCCAAAGAAGTGGACGACTACAACGGCGGCAAAGAGACCTTGTTCCAGTGGTTCATGGGTCAGGTGGCAAGAGCCACAAAAGGCAAAGCTGATCCAAATGTAGCAAAGGAGTTGATGGTGAAGGGTTTGGAAGAGCGAAAGAAGTAAAGCAAAGTGACAGTCATCTTAAGGTGACTGTCACTTTTTTATCAGTTGGTTGTACAATCTATCCGCATTCCCTGAAATAACATTCCGAAAGAGTAATTCATACCCACCCCAAAAAACGTTCGATCACTGCAGAGGACCTGTATAGCCTGCAATTACTTTCCAATATAAGCATTTCGCCGGATGGCAATCATGTTATCTACCGCTTGCAGCGTGTGGATAAAAAGACCGAGAAGAAATACGGCAACTTGTGGATCGTCCCGACTGGAGATGGAAAGCCGCGTCAATTCACCGCGGGAACCATTCCGATTCATCGCCGCATTGGTCACCCGATGGAAGTTCCATTGCATTCCTTTCCAACCGGGAAGATAAAAACAAACCTGCACAAATATTCACCATCCCTTTCAAAGGCGGTGAAGCAGAAAAGCTGACATCCATCGAAGGTGAGATCGCGCTTGTAGGTTGGTCACCCGATGGGCGCAAACTGCTTTGTACCGTCCGCAAGACGGATGCAGAAGTGTTGGAACGCGAAAAGGATGAGCAGAAGAAAAAGCTCGGCGTGGTGGCGCGGCATTACACACGCCTCTTTTATAAGATGGACGGCTACGGCTATCTACCCCACGAGCGGACTCACATCTGGTTGGTGGATGCGCGAACCGGCAAAAGGCAAACAGTTAACCGATAGCGCCGTTCACGATGAAACCTCCCCACCTTCTCACCCGATGGCAAGAGAATTGCTTTCATCTCCAATCGTTCCGACGACCCCGATGCGCATCCTGAACATGACGACTTGTTTGTAATGCCAGCCAGTGGCGGCGAAGCGAAAAGATCAAAACGCCCATTGGTATGAAATCTAATCTTTCGTTCTCTCCTGACGGCAAGTGGCTCGCGTATCTGGGAGCCGAAGGCGAACACCTGGACTACCAGAACACCAGTCTCTGGGTCGTGCCTGTGGACGGTTCTGAACCTGCCAAAAATCTCACCAAGAAATACGACCTGCATACCACAGCCGATGTCATCACCGATTTCGGTTCAGCGGATACCGTTGCGCCGATATGGTCAAACGATGGGAAAAGCATCTATTTCCAGGCAGCAGTTCACGGGTCCACGGTTTTGAGGCGCATTGACATCGATGGCAAGAATATGACAGAGATCATCGGTGAAGGCGGGGCGTTGGGAACCGTCTCGTTCGATAAATCCCAAAAACAGGTTGCATATTTTTACGGCAGTATGTACGACACGCCGCAAATCCATGTGCGGGAGTTGGGAAGCAGCACGGTTCGATATCTCACTCATGTCAATCGTGATTTATTCGCTTCGATCAAATTGCCCAAGGTGGAAGAAGTTTGGTACAAAGGCGCGGACGGTACCGACTTACAGGGTTGGATCATGTTCCCGCCAAATTTCGACCCGAACAAAACCTATCCGTCCATTCTTGAAATTCACGGCGGACCGTGGACGCAGTATGGCAAGTTCTTCATGCATGAATTCAATTACTTTGCCTCGAACGGATATGTTGTCTACTTCACCAATCCGCGCGGCGGACGCGGTTATGGCGAAAAACATTCCAAGGCGATCTGGGGCATCTTTGGCGGACCCGATTACGATGACATCATGAAGTTTACCGATCTCGTAGCGCGGAAGCCTTACATCGACACCAAACGCATGGGTGTGACCGGCGGCTCATACGGCGGATATATGACGCTATGGATCGTGGGACATACAAATCGTTTCAAGTCTGCTGTGGCTCAGCGCGTTGTAAGTAATTGGGTCAGCATGTGGGGTTCGAGTGACTTCAATTGGCTATTCCAATTCTGGGCAAAATCCGGGTCACCGCAGGAAGGAATCAATAGGCTGTGGGATATGTCGCCGGTGAAATATTTAGGCGAGGTGAAGACCCCCACACTCATCATCCACAGCGAGCATGACCATCGCTGTCCCATTGAGCAGGGCGAGCAGGCTTTTGTCGCACTCAAACGCGGCGGGACGGAAACCGAATTCGTGCGCTTCCCCGAAGAACCGCATGGTCTCTCCCGCGTGGGTCGCACCGATCGGCGCATTGCGCGGCTTAATCATATTTTGCGGTGGATGGATAAATATTTGAAGTAAAAGACGGCAAACAGATTTATTCAAAAGAGTCTCTTTCGAGGCTCTTTTTGTTTTCCATCCGCTGCTTATGCAGAGACGAACAAAATTTTCATTCTCCTTACAACGCCTCGTAAAACCAGTAGAAGAGTCGCAGCACTGGTAGAATCCTTCTGCTACATAAAATTCAAAGCATCGGAGATCCCCGCACAGTGAAAAAAGCAATCTACGTCACACTCGCTATTTTATTGGTCTTGACCGGTGTTATTTTATACGTCTCCTATTCCGCAGCGGACTCACTTGTCCATTCGCCACACGAACCAATGTTGGATGTTCCCGAGAACTATGGTTACACTAATTATGAAAATGTCAGCTTTCCCGCTGGCGACGATCCCAACCTGACGCTCAAAGCCTGGTACTTCCCGCCCTCGGCTGAAAAGAACGGCGCGACCATCATCTATGTACACGGATTCCAAGCCGAACGGAGTTGGCTGCTCTCTCAAGCCCGCTTCATGATCGACGAAGGCTATGGCGCGTTGATGCTCGACCTTCGCAACAGCGGCGAAAGCGACGGTGATACCACCTACTTCGGCGAAAAAGAATGGCGTGACGTGGAAGGCGCGGTCAATTATTTGAGCACCCGTCCCGAAGTCAACATGGATCGGCTCGGCATCATGGGGCGATCCATGGGTGGCGGCGTCGTCATCCGCGCGCAGGCAGAGATGCAGACTTTCAAGTTCGTTATCGCACAAAGCACATTCACGAGCATCACGGACCTTGTCACGGATGTAGTTCCCCTTTCCACAGGATTACCGTCCTTCCCATTTGCACCCATGATCGTGTTCTTCTCAGAACGAGAAACTGGAATCGACATCAACGCGGTCAATTCTGTGAATGAACTTCAACGGTTCGAAAATACACCCATTCTCATCATGCATGGAACTGAAGACGACTGGATCCCCTACGCGCAGGGACAGGCGCTTTTCACGGCGGCAAAGGAACCCAAGCAGTTTTACGCCATTCAAGGCGCAAAACACTTCCCTGTACTGGATACCGATCCCGAGGGAATCAAAAAGGTCCTTTTGGATTTCGTGCACGAGTATTTGAAGTAAAGAAAGCAAGAGGCAGTCACATTATCCGTATAAGACGGAGCATATAAGTGACTACATTTTTAAAGTCTTCCCCATGTTAATCTAGCAGTATAATTTCATCAAAATAGACATTCATTGCCCAATAAATCTTATTTCAACTTACCCCCTTATGAAGAGGGAAAATGTCTCACACTTTTATCTCATATGCCCGTGAAAACATTAAAATAGCCGAGCGAATCGTTCAGGCGTTAGTAGAAAACGATCTCAACACTTGGGTTGATTGGAAAAATATTCCAAAAGCGGAAGATTGGAAAGAAGAAATATTTAAGGGTATAGAAGAAGCAGATTCATTTTTATTTTTAATAAGCGACTACTCAGTAACATCACAAATCTGCAATGAAGAAATTGATCATGCCCTTAAAAATGGAAAACGAATTATTCCTATTCTGATTGGAAATACAAAAGAAGGAAAGGTATATAAAGACGCCCGCGAAATCACCAATAATTTTATCTTCCAACACTTAAAAAGTGAAATCAATAGACGAAATTTTATATTTTGCCGTGAAGATCTGGATGAGTTCAATAAATCAATAGAGCAAATACAAACAACCATTCGCGCCGATTATAAGTGGCTAGAAGATCATACAAATTTACAATTGAAAGCCCTTGAATGGAATAAAAGAAATAGAAAAGGCGGGTTACTAAATGGACCTGTTCTTCGTGAAGCACAAGAGCTAATTACTCTTTCTGGACAAAAGGATCCACAGCCTACAGATTTACAAAGGTTCTTCGTAAATGAAAGCCAGAAAGCCGAATCGCGAAACAGGAATTGGATATTAGCAATTGCAGGTATTGTTATTACCGCACTAGCATTTTTAGCATTATTTGCAAACACCCAACGGCTACTAGCGATAGATAACGAAGCTACTGCGCAGGCAAATTTAAATACTGCTCAAACTGCGCAGGCCGACGCACAAAGTCAAGCCGCTACTGCACAAGCAGCAAATACATTAGCTGTTGAACAAAGTAATATTGCTAATGCAAATGATGAAAAATCTAAAATTAATCGTTCAGCAGACCTTGCGGCACAATCGTTAATTACGCGTAATATAAACTTCCCACTCTCAATGTTACTCAGTGTAGAGGCATTTAAGACCTATAAAACCGACGAAACCCTTGGATTATTGTTGAATAATGTTTTTACTCCTCCCGAATTATTACCTTTCCAAACAATTATTAATGACTATATCTACACACTATCTTACTCACCTGACGGAAATATTCTGGCAATTAGCGGAAATAAAAAGATCAGCTTATTGGACAGTAAAACCTGGCAATTTATAACTACCTTTGATGCTCAAGATTATGTCTATGATCTAACCTTTAGTCCAGACAGCAAGTTTCTAGCATCCAGTAGCGAATGGGAAGATAATATCATTATATGGAACGTGGAAAATACTCAAATTGTAGGCAGATTAGATAGCAGGTATACCAACAATCCCACAAACCTAATAATTTCACCTGATGGAAAATTCATTGCAGCAAACTGCAATGGGGCAATTAATATTTGGGAAATTAGGACAATCAACACAACCAATCAATTTCAAGGTCCTGCTATCAGTGTAAATGGTAACGCTTTTTCTTTTAGCCCAGACGGAAACTTTTTAGTTACATCTCAAGACAATAGCATTATTATTCGCAATGCTAAAACAGGGCTCACAATTGGTCAACCCTTAGGTGAGCATACAATAGATGTAGAAAGTATTATTTTTAGTCCAGATGGTAAAACTCTGGCATCAACAGACAGAAACGGTACAACTAAATTATGGAGCATAGACACAAAAAAACAAATCGGTCATTCAATAATAGCTGACAGCAGTCACTATCCATATCAAGACATTGCGTTTACACAAGATTCAAAGTCTTTGCTTATTAAAAACGAGACTACTGAATTAACAATATTGGATATAGAATCTGAACAAATAATAGGTCCCCCAATAATGCTACAAAGTAATTCGTTTACTTTAAGCCCAGATGGTCAAACCTTGGCTGCAAGTTACGATAATGGGATTGGATTATGGAACGTGGGACCAATATTCAATCTGACTAAACATCCAAACATTAAACCAATAATGTTTGACACCGAAAATATAGTAGGGCTTGCATTTAATCCAGACGGTACGATATTGTCACTATCCACTTGGAAAGTGGACAACAACTTCAATTATAAATTTTCTATCAAATCTCTGAATGTAAACACAGGGGAAATCATCAACAATATTAACAACCAATTTACAGGTAATTACAATAACATTTCGTACGATCAACAAGGGAATATCTTAACCATTCGAGACGAAGGCAGCCCATCCCATTTCTTTATCAACAATGTTGTAACAGGACAGCTCGTAACGGATATTAATATTGAAGATAATAATTTTACATTATCCATCTCGCTGTCAAATGATTTACAAAAATTGATTTTTGGAAATTACGATGGAACAATAACTATATTGGATGTTAAAACGGGACAATTAATAGGAGAACCTATTGAGGTTTACAAAGACGAGGTATTAAGTGTTGCGCTTAGCCCAAGCGGGAGTATTCTAGCCTCGAGCTCCCGAGAGGGGGGTATTACACTGACAAATGTATCAACTGGTAAGTTTATTGGCCAATTACAAAATCCTTACAAAGGGAATGTATTAAGTTTGGCATTTAGCCCAGATGGAAACATACTTGCTTCAGCAAGCGAAGATGGTACTATTCTATTATGGGACTTGGATTTTAATTCGTGGGTGTATAAAGTTTGCCAACAAGCTGGGAGAAATCTCACTTACTCAGAATGGCTTGAATATTTTCCAAATGAAGAATACCGTAAAACGTGCGATCAATGGGAATTGAAACCCAATATAATCACTCCTACGACCACGCCATAAAACAGACAAGATGTCATCTGCTATAATTGGCAAAATCAATTTTCAAAGGATTTTTTATGGCTGAACATATCAGCGTTTCAAAAATTTCAAACTACGTCGATCAAGATATCATCATTAAAGGCTGGGTTTACAACCGAACCCACAAAGGCAAACTTGCCTTTTTGCTCATCCGCGACGGCTCTGGTTTTGTGCAGTGCGTTGCTTTCAAAGGCGACCTAAACGAAGAACTCTTCGAAACCATCACCCATTTGCCGCAGGAATCATCGGTGGTCATCACCGGCTCTGTCCGCGAAGATAAACGCGCACCCGGAATCCCCGGCGGGTTTGAAGTCGGCATCAAGGATTTGCAGGTTGTCCAATCCGCAGATCTCGATTATCCGATGGCGCTCAAAGATCACGGCGTGGACTTCGCGCTCGACAACCGTCACCTGTGGATCCGCATGCAGAGCCAGTGGGCGATCCTGCGCATCCGTGTGCGCGTCATGTCCGCGGTACGCGAGTATCTCGACAGCAACGGTTTCTTCAACCTCGACACGCCCATCCTGACTCCCGCCGCCGCCGAAGGGACAACCACACTCTTTGAGACCGAATATTTCGATGAAGGTTCCGCCTTTTTGGCGCAAACAGGCCAACTGTACAATGAGGCGAATATTTTCGCGTTCGGAAAAGTCTACTGCTTTGGTCCCACCTTCCGGGCGGAGAAGTCCAAGACGCGTCGCCACCTGACCGAGTTCTGGATGCTCGAACCCGAGATCGCTTTCTGCGACCTTGACGGATTAATGGAGGTCGAAGAAGGGCTGATCTCCCATATCGTTCAGTCTGTATTGAAGGATTGTTCGCCCGAATTGAAATTCCTTGGGCGCGACATTTCCAAGCTGGAAAATATCTCCGGCACGTTCCCGCGCATGTCCTATGACGATGCGGCGAAATATCTCATCGACCTTTACGAAAAAGAGACCGATCCCGAAAAGAAGGAATTGCTCAAGTTCGAATGGGGCATGGACTTCGGCGCGCCTCACGAAACCGAGTTAACCAAACTCAACGACAAGCCATTATTTGTGTATGGCTATCCCTCCGCGGTGAAGGCATTTTATATGGAACCGTGGCCCGACCGCCCCGAAGTCTGCAAATCCGTGGACCTGCTCGCCCCCGAAGGCTACGGCGAGATCTGCGGCGGCTCCGAACGCATGAGCGACCCGGACAAGCTTCTGGCGAGAATCCAGAAGGAAGGTCTGCCCGAAGAAGCGTTCAAGTGGTACTTGGAATTGCGCAAATACGGCTCTGTCCCCCACTCCGGCTTTGGCATGGGCGTAGAAAGGGTCACAGCCTGGCTGTGCGGCATCGAACACATCCGCGAGGCGATTCCCTTCCCAAGAACGATCAAGAGAATTTACCCATAAAACAAAATCCCCTGAAGTTTTCTTCAGGGGATTTTTTCATCTATTTATCTTCAGGCACATCCTCAATCTTTTCTTCCAATGGCTGCTTCTGTTCGGTCACAACAGCCCGATTATTTTTTTGCTCTTCCGCCTTCTTTTCCTCTTCTTTCGAAGGATCAAGAAAGTCCCTGAGTTTGTTCAATACATAATCCATTAAAGAGAAGAAAAACTCAATGTTGTACCCAACCAAAAATGCCAGAGCCAAAGGCGAAATGGACCGCAAAAAGGTTGAGGTCTCATCCGTTGGAATAAGGAATGCGACCATGATTCCCGCCAACGCACCAAGGGAAATACGCACCGGGTTTTGAATCCGATTCTCTTCCGAAAACGTGACAGACTTAATCTGCTGCGACATCGTACGGAGGATATAGCTGCTCGCACCCAAAACTCCATAAAGCAGCGGAAGGATATAGCTCTGCAAAATTACCAGCACGAACGTCCCAGCCAATTGCGCCTGACGTGAAGTCTCGCGTCTGGTCTCAGCCTGAACCTGTCTCGTCAACGAATTAAGCTCATCGACCAGACGTTGTTTTTCTTCACGCCACTGAAGGACGATCTCACCGCCGGGAATACGCTGGTCCAAAAGTTTTCCATTCTCCGATTGAATGGATTGGATCTGTTCATTATTGAGCTTCTTCTTCGCTGACAGGGTATCCAGTTCGGCATTTAATTCCTTCAAGGCATCCGCGTTCCCTGAGAGGGCTTTCAGTTGATTTTCGATCTTGGCGATCTGACCTTCGATCGTTTTCTGCTCCGTCTGCAAACCGGTCAATTGCGCCTGAAGTGCACTCCTGGCACTTTCATCAGGTTCTGCCGAATTTTGGATTTCGCTCAACTGGCTTGTGATCTCAGCGATCTTCTGTTCGATCGCTGCTTTTTGCGTTCGCAAAGCAGTCCGCTGTGCATTCAGTTCATCAGTCAGTGTTTCAACGGTGGTGGTGCCGTTTAAGATCTTGCTCTGCTGGGCATTTATCTCTTCGATCTGGCTTTGAATCTCCGCTTCGCGCACGTACAGATCGCTGTTTTCAGTATAAAGTTTTCCCAACTGCTCTTCGTTGCGTTCAAGTTGGGGGTCGTATTTGCTATTAAGCTGCTGTGCCTCATTTTCGCCATTCGGGTCATTTGCCAGGTATTCGTCGATCGAATCGATTTGTCCTTGAATACTCTCTATCTGCAGTACATATTTATCCACAGTGGTCAGGTTTGACTGTTCGCTGGCGCCGCCGACTCCGGTCACTGGAACAATTGGATTGGAGTCTTCTTGAATCAGCCAATCCCACGGACCGCTCCAGATCAACAAGATTGCTGAATTCCGCTCAAGTTGGGTCTTCAACAATTCCAGATCCGTTTCGAGCTGCTGGTTTTTAGCCCTATTCTCGAGAGTATCCCGCTCCCATTCAGGAGAGTTATAAAAGGTGAATTCGCCGTTCGCCTTGTATGTCTCTGAATCAATCTCGTTCTGCTTGTAGAGCACTTCCAGCGCAGTATATTCTCTTTGGTTATCGAGGATCTGCGCATTGAGTTCCGTTTCTTTTTGCAGCAAATCGGTCAATTGACCTATCAATTGATTCCCGACCACCCAATACGCCTGAACCAACACCAAAACAAGCAAAATTCCCACCGTCAATACACTGTAGCGATTGGCGGACCTCCCAGCCTTGCTGGTTGGAGCAATACCCAAGCGGCGGGCAAACGATGGAAAGCCGGAAAATAATCTGCTCAAAAATGTGCTTTCGAGTGAAAGGTTGGCTTTGACACTTTCGGCAGTAACAGGCTTCACCAGATTCCAAATTTCCTGATAAGCCGTCCAAAAGGAAGCTTCTTCCCTAGCACTGACCTCCTCATCGTTTTCGACACGACGTCTGATGGAAATCAATTTTTCCACGGTCGAAGCATTAATGTCATTTGGACAATTGCTCGAAGCGTAGATAAGCAAATATTGCGCGTCTGATACTGCCTCTTCGAAACGCTTTTTATTTTCAAGTTTTTGATTTATTCTTTGAGAGTCCGGCTCGGTTTTTGGATTTTCAGGTTGTTTTGCCATTGCCACTCGCCTTCCTTTGTCATTTACTTTGATGCTATCCAAGAGTTGCCTGGGAGTACGATTCGCTATCAGAAAACAGAATCAAACATCCCCGTCGAATGAGGCGGGGATGTCCATCTAAAAACATATTATGGGATGACGATCACCTGACCAACGTAGATTAGATTCGGATTTGTCAGATTCGGGTTGATGGCTTTGATCGCATCGACTGTCACGCCGTATTTTGCGGCAATGGACCCGACAGTGTCGCCTTGTTTGACGGTGTAAGTCTTCGTGGAAGAAGTCGCTTTGTTGCTGACTGCCGTGTCGCTCGCAATCGGCTTTGAAATGGTCGGCACGGGGATTGCCAACTTGGCGCCTTTCTGAAGAAGTTCGGGGTTGGCAGTGAGAAGTTCCTCAACCGTGATCTTGTACTTCTCCGCAATGGATTTGAACGTGTCGCCATCTTTGACCGTGTATGTTACGGGTTCCTTGGGTTTTATGTTGGCAAACGCATACAGTTCTTCTTCGGTACCGCGGAACCAGTTCAGGTCACATTCGGTGGGACTGCCATTCTCGTTTGTAACGCCATTGACAAGCGCTGTTTCGGAGTATTGCCAAAACATCCAATCCTGCCAGCCTGCAGCCTGCGTGGGCATGTTCTTGTTCGGCATGGTATCCGGCGAAAAAACATACGGATATTGCGCCACCCAAAGCGGATAATCCTTTGCCCATGATGGCGCTTTCCCGCTTTTCGAAACATGGACATTTAGATATTGTGTGCGAGAGTAGATCATCGGTTTGACGCCAAACGCCTTTTCAACCCGATCCAAAATGGCTTTACAGGTATCGATGATCTTTGAATTCGAAGCATTCTCGTTATATTTATCTTCGAGGTCGATAATGGGCGGAAGTTCCCCCCTATCTGCGCTGATGGTTGAAATAAAAAGGTCAGCCTGCTGTTTGGCATCCTGAGTAGCGATCAAGTAGTGGTATGCGCCTCGTAGAAGACCTTCCTTGCGCGCGCCCTCCCAATGAGACTTGAATTTCGGGTCCACGTACCCAACCCCGGATGTGGCGCGAATGAGGGCAAATCGAAATCCCTGGGTGCGCACGACCCGCCAATCGATGCGTGGTTCCCAATAGCTTACATCAACTCCATGTACAAGATTCATATCAGTCTCCTTTGCTCCCGAGTTGAGCCATTAATTCAGACTAGCATAAAACTTAATAAAAATCAACGATTTCGTATAGTACTTTGTTTAATGATAATCTTTTCTTGCGGCGGGGATTATGGTATAAGAATCATGCCCTGCGGTGTTCGCGATATCGCCATTACGTTTTGAGCCAACACCTTTAAAACGGGTCCTTATCTTAACGGAAATAACGCGATAGGCCTGAGCCAAGGCGGCGTTTCCCGGTCAGGACCCACCTGCGAAAGCAGGTTCAAAACCCAGCGATACACGGCACGTGCGGGGCACGAAATCATGAACGGAATATTCCAGTGGAATATTCCGTTTTTTTATTCAAAAACAGGCATACCCAATGGGATATGCCTGTTTTATCAATTTTCGATTATTGTTCAGTTTTTATACAATCGCGGTCTGGTCGTATAGCTGTTGTTTTATGGAAACGATATCCTGTTCCAGCCTGCGGTCGGCGTGCATTTGTTCCTTGATCTTTTCGTAGGCAGACATCACAGTCGAATGGTCGCGTCCGCCAAGCACTTCGCCGATTTGCGGGAAGGAGATCTTCGCCTCTTCACGCAGGAGGTACATGGCGATCTGACGAGGAAGCGCCACATCTTTGGTACGGTCACGCCCTAATAACTTTTCTGCGGTCAACCCGAATTTGCGGGCGACCAAGTCTACTACATAGGACGGTTCGATATCATTCCGCGAGGGCATCAGGTCGGCGAGTGCTACGTCGACCAGATTTGGGGTAAGAGATGCTCCGCTCAGGTCTGCGTAGGCAATGATGCGGTTCAGCGCGCCTTCCAGTTCGCGGATATTGGACTGCACCCGTTTGGCAATGCTGTCGAGAATCTCATCGGAAATCTGTCTGCCGGTCCGTTCGGCTTTGGAACGCAGGATCGCCATACGAGTTTCAAGGTCGGGCGCCTGAATATCGGCGGTTAAGCCCCACTCGAAGCGGGAGCGCAGGCGTTCTTCAAGAGTAACAAGCGACTTGGGCGGTCTATCGGACGAAACGATGATCTGTTTGTCCTGCCCATGCAGGGTATTGAAGGTATGGAAGAATTCCTCCTGCGTGGATTCCTTGCCTGCAATGAACTGAATATCATCGATCAGAAGCACATCGGCAGAGCGGTATTTTTCGCGGAAAGCCTGTGTGGTATGTGTACGGATCGCTGCAATAAGGTCGTTGGTAAATTCTTCAGAAGAGACGTACAGGACGTTCAATCCGCTCGCGTAACAGGCATTCCCAATGGCGTGAAGCAGGTGCGTCTTGCCAAGTCCCACGCCTCCATACAGGAAGAGAGGGTTGTATGCCCTTGCAGGTTTATCTGCCACTGCCTGACACGCTGCATGCGCAAGTCTGTTTCCCGAACCGACCACATATGTATCGAATGTGTAACGCGGATTCAGGTTTAAATGGCGGGCTCTAGGTTCCGGTGGAGTGATCTCTATCGAAGCGGGAGCAGGTTCCGGGTCCATGGAAGAGACGGTTTCTTCCGATTGGGAAACGATGAATTTAACAGAGACTTTCGTGTTCAGTGTGTCGATCAAAAGTTTGTTGACCGTGGTCGCAAGGCGGCTGTCGAGCCAGTCACGAGCATACGCGTTGCGAACCCCAACGGTTAACAACCCGTTTTCATAGCCAACAGGACGGGTATCGCGCACCCAGGTATCGTAAGATGCGCGCGGCATATCCATTTGGAGTTGTGCAAGGACGGTTTGCCATGCTTGCTCAGCGTTCATAGACGTTCCTCAATGAAAAATTTTATTGTCTTGCTTATTTTGTTGCATAGATGGAACTAACCCGCCTGTTATAGCGGCTTGAAAGCCATCGTTATATATGCATGTTATAAAACTGTCGTTCTGGGGTGCGGATGTAGATATCAAAGGGCAAACATCCGTTATTTCAGCGTGGTCATATTCTAGCAGAACATTTGAATATATAACAGTCGTTCAACCTACGCTTAGTTAAAAAACTTGTTTTTTTTAAGATTGATGAATGTTAAAGAATTGTTATCAACTCCTCTTTATTATTCGGTATTTATAGAACAAGCGTTTCAGCCAAAAACACCTATATGGGATGTATTACCCCCCATATATGGGGTCGAAGGCTGTTTTTGGCACTTCCATGGAATATGTATCTTAAAAAATCACGAAGCATAGCGGGGAATATAAATAAAGAATGAGACTCAGGTTTTGGTGACTCACTTTGCAATGTTCTGCAATGTTTCCCTTTTATTGTTTTATACCACGCGGAACCCAGACAAGTATCGTCGTTCCCTCATCAGGAATGGACGATATATCGATGTCGCCACCCGATGAATGGGCGCGAGTCTGCATATTTGCCAGTCCATGACCGATAAATGTATCCATTTGTTCGGTATTAAAGCCTTTACCATCGTCATGGACTTCCATTAACGCGCGATCATCCGTTGTCCAAAGCGATATTTGCACACTTTTAGCCTTTGCGTGCTTGGCTGCGTTGGCTAACGCTTCCTGACAAATATGGAACAAAGCCAAAGATTGGGTCTGGGTTAGTTCTTTCAAATCCGAATCGGGCGGCATAAAGGTAACATCAGAGAAGGTATTGGCTCGATATTCGGCAATTAAGCGTTTAATTCCGCTTAATAAGCCGTCATTCCCAAGTTGGCGTGGACGAAGATCCAAAATATAGGCGCGTAAGTCGCGGATTGCCTGATTCAAGCCGTCTATGGCATGGTCAATCTTTGCCTGCGCCTCAACGGGGTCTTCACCAACCAGATGTTTTGTGCCTTCCAAAGCCAGCCCAACTCCATAAATGGACTGAATGATGCCGTCATGAAGGTCCATACCGATGCGGTTACGTTCTTCCAACACAGCCAAACGGCGCGCATTGACGTGCAAACGGGCATTTTCGATGGAAAGTCCGGCCCATGCGCCGACTGCTGTCAGCATTTGAACGCTTCGATCTTCAAATGGAGCTTTGGAACGCGTGGCAACACTCATCACGCCCATGACCCGCTCGCCAGCAACCAGAGGAATGCTCAAAACCTGCTGAAAGCCAGCCTGAACCACGGCTTCACGCAGAAAATTGGCATCATTGGTCAGGTTGGTGCTGATAACAGGTCGCCCAGTTTTGGCAACAACACCCGGATAGCCTTCTCCGAGCCGGAATACATTACGCGTCCAGAAGGCTTCGGCGGCTTGTCCGCGGTGGAGCATCATGCGCAGAGTGGTGCTATCCTCTTCGAGCAGGAAGATCTCCCCAGCTTCGACCTTCATATAGTTCATCACAAGCCCGAGGGTCTTGTTAAGAATCTCGTCGAGTTCCAGGCTCGAGGTCAGGGTTGAGGCGATGTCGTTCAGAAGCGACATATCCACGTTGCGACGCGTCAGGGCGGCGTCGCGTTCCTTCATCTGATCGATCAAACGCGCATTGGAGATCGCTGTAGCCGCATACGTGGCGAGCATTTGGATGATCATCTCGTCATCTTGCGAGAATTCGTCGGCGTCCAGCTTTTCGGTTAGATATATCTGCCCAAGCTGCCCTTCAATGGTGCGGATCGGAACTCCCAAAAATGATGCCATTTTGGGATGATGCGCAGGAAAACCAACAGATTTTGGATGGTCCTGGATGACGGGCACACGCAATGGAAATTCCGTATCCATCAATTCGCCGATCAGACCACGCCCAACAGGTGGATGCGAAATGCGCTTGACAGCATCATGCGTCATACCAACGGAAATGAACTTTTCCAAATTCCCCTTATCGTCCAGCACGCCAAGTGCGGCGTACCGTGCGCCTGCCTGTTCGCAGGCGGTAGCGGCAATGCGCTCAAGCAGGGTATCGAGAGAAACATCTTTTACCAGCTCAAGGCTGGCGCTATGGAGCGCAAAAAGACGTTCCTGTAATTGCTCGCGGGTTAATAGCATCCAAACTCCTCGGCATAGATTATACTAGTCACCTGACAGTTTGCTCACTGGGAGAATAAAGGCAGTGAGAACGGTAAAGCATGAAGTAAGCAACGCTCAATGAAGCGTAACCCAATTTGAAAAAGGCATAGGTCACGGCGATCCTTACGATCCACAAAATGGCGCAACCCAGAGCGAATAGTACGGCTTCCAACGGAAAGGAGCCAAACATAGAGGAAAGCGACAGCCAATGTCAAACGAGATAAACGTGGTGAATTGCGCAGCATGGTGCTCTCCAAGTCAAAGCCATGTTTCTTGAAATCACCGAACATCTCTTCGATCCACATTCGTCTGCGGTAGTACCGTAAAGTCAAGGAGGCATCTGGCAAATTGGTTGCCAAACACCAGGGTTCTTTCTCACCATTCTGCCAGTGGATCAAGATGGAGACCGGAAAGATGTCACTCTGGGTCAAGTATCCATTTGGACACCAAACCGATTGTCCGGCTTTTATCACAAGGCTATCCAATCGCTGCCAGTCGGTTTGTTCATCCAGCCACAGTCCGAGATTGCCTTTTTGGCGCAGAACAAAGAACCATCGCCATTGTTTGAGTTGCTGTAGTACCGCAATCGAACCAAATTCGCTGTCTCCGACCAGAAAAACAGGCGTATTTTGCGAAATCAGGCTTCTTACATAGTTCAACACAACGATTTGCTTTGCGGCGCTACTGTGCCCGCGAACATGGCGAATCCAAGTCCATGCAATTGGAACGGTCCGACGGCGATATGCCAGACTCACCATCAACAACTGATATCCAAAACCGACTTTGGTACCATCCACGATCAAACGAACCTCACCAACTTGTTGCGCTTGTGTCTCCAGCCAAATTTTGGCAGTCGACCGATACCAACTCCGCACATCTACGGCTGAACTTGCCAGAAAACGACTTAACCGTCTGACCGTGCTCACATTCTTAGCCTTGCTGATTACCTTGCCTGCAATCTTACTCAAGTTCACAGAGCGACTATGAAATATTCCGACCAACAACCACACAAAATTCTGAACCTGTGTCTTCCGTTGTTTCGGGCGCAGTTCCCAAATTCGCTGAATCCAAGTACGATAGGTCTCGTTGATCGGCATAGAAGGCTCCTGGCAAAGTCGTTTGTCGTAAAGCAACTTTACCCGCTTTTTCGTGCCGATCAATCTTCTTTTATTAAACTGTCAGGTAGCTAGAGATTATATAACCAATTTCAGTTGTTTGATAGAATTTGGGAGCAGGCAAAAACTACACTAGGAGACATTATGACAACCTCCCGAATCTCCGGTTTTTACAATATGACCATTGAAGAGCGCCGCGCCAAAATAGCGGATGCGCTTGCGGCTCCAACCCCGCCCGATCTTGGGGCGTGGACCTCAGGCGGAATCTCCGCTGATGCCGCCGATCACATGATCGAGAATGTCGTCGGCTTGCACAGCCTGCCTCTGGGCATTGCCCTGAATTTTCAGGTTAATGGGCGCGATGTGCTTGTACCAATGACGCTCGAAGAACCGTCCGTGGTGGCGGGTGCTTCATTTATGGCAAAACTCGCCCGGGCTGGCGGCGGCTACCAAGCCACCACCACCGATCCGCTCATGATCGGACAGATGCAGGTCATCAATGTGACCAATCTCAATGAAGCAAAACTAAAGATATACGAGAAAAAAGCCGAATTGCTCGAAGAAGCAGACTCCATCGACCCGATCCTCAAAAAATTCGGCGGCGGCGCACGTGATCTCGAAGTTCGAACATTCGATAATTCGCCCATTGGCGGATTTCTCGTTGTGCATCTCATTTATGATGTCCACGACGCGATGGGTGCGAATGCGGTCAACACGGCATGTGAACGCCTCGCGCCAAAGATCGAAGCCATTACCGGCGGGAAAGTCCACTTGCGCATCCTCTCCAACCTCGCAGACAGGCGCATTGCCCGCGCACGCTGTACCATCCCTGTGAAAGAATTGGCGTTTGGTAAGGGCGAATCTGGGACTCGCCCTTACAGCGGCGAAGAAGTGCGTGACGGCATCATCGCCGCCTACGCCTTCGCCGCCGTGGACCCGTACCGCGCCGCCACCCACAACAAAGGCATCATGAACGGTGTGGACTCCGTAGTCATCGCCACCGGTAACGACTGGCGCGCCATTGAAGCGGGTGCTCACGCCTACGCCGTGAAAAACGGACACTACACCTCTCTCTCCACTTGGGGCAAAGACAGCGAAGGCAACCTTGTTGGCACGCTCGAAATGCCGATGGCGGTTGGCATCGTCGGTGGTGCGACCAAAGTCCACCCGGCGGCACAGGCGGCGGTCAAACTCATGGGTGTGAAAACAGCCAATGAACTGGCTGAAATCATCGTCTCGGTTGGGCTTGCTCAAAATATGGCGGCATTACGCGCACTTGCCACCGAAGGCATCCAACGCGGACACATGTCATTACATGCCCGTCAGGTTGCCATCGCCGCTGGTGCAGAGGGTGAAATGATCGAGAAGGTCGCCGCACAGATGGTGGCAGAGAAGGTTGTAAGAATTGATCGAGCGGAAGAGATTTTGAAGTCACTTTAATTCTCGTCACCCTGAGCACAGCGAAGGGTCTCTTACTTCAGAAGGAGAGATCCTTCCCCCTTCGGGGACGCGGCGCTATCGCTCAGGATGACATTAACCGGAGAAAAACATGGATATCGAAGCCTTAATTGAATTTACACAGCGTATCGTCCGCGAGCAGAGTTTATCGGGCGAGGAAGGCGCGGTCACGCAGATTGTCGTGGACGAGATGAACGCCCTCGGCTTCGATAAAGTTTGGGTGGACAAATACGGCTCCGCCGTAGGAATGATCCGCGGGGCGCAGGCGGGGAAGACTCTGCTTTTTGATGCGCACACCGATACGGTGGGAATCGCTCCCGGGTCGGTATGGACTCGCGCCCCTTTCGGCGCTGAAGTCACTTCCACGCATATGTACGGGCGCGGCGTGATGGACATGAAAGGCTCGCTCGCGGCGATGATCCATGCCGCCGCGAGTATCGATAGAAGCAAGCTCGCGGGCACGGTGGTCATTTCCGCTTCGGTGATGGAAGAAGTGTACGAGGGCGGCGCGCTCAAAGCCGTGATGGATGAGGTCAAGCCGGATTATGTTGTGATTGGCGAAGCGACCCAACTCAACCTCGCACGCGGCGGACGCGGACGCGCGGAAATCCATTTGGAAACCATCGGCAAACCTTCACATTCATCGTCGCCACAGTTGGGAATCAACGCCGTGCATTTGATGACCAAGGTAATCGCCGAAGTTGAAAAGGTGAAACTCAGCGAACATCCGTTGATGGGTCCCGCCATCCTTGCATTGACCGATATTATTTCAGAACCGTATCCGGGCTACTCGGTCATTCCCGCGCTTTGCAAAGCGACCTACGACCGTCGCCTCCTGCCGGGCGAAACGCCCGAAGGTGTGTTGAATGAAATTACTTCTTTGCCTGCGTTGAAGGATGTGAACTTCACTGCAAAGATCGCGCAAAGCGACCACGTCACCTACACTGGCGAAACCATGACTGCAAATAAATTCTTCCCCGCCTGGGAATTGGATGAAGATAACGAATTCGTCCAAATGGCGTTGAAAGGATTACGCGCCTCGGGTCTGGACCCGAAGGTATCTGCCTACCGATTCTGTACCAATGCCGCTTATAGTATCGGCACTGCAGGCGTGCCAACCATTGGATTTGGTCCCGGCGCAGAAGGGGATGCCCACGTCGTGGATGAACCGCTCAGCCTCGATGAACTTGCGAAGACGGCAAGAGGGTATATGGGGATTATCGAGTCGGTATTGGGGATATAGAAAGATAAAAGACGATAACTTTTCATGGCATTGATCATCTTCGACTACGACGGCGTCCTTGCGGACACGCTTGACGATCTCATTCGGTTCGGGCAGGAAGCCTGTGACCGGCTGAGCGTAAAACATTTGGTAACAAAAGACGATATCAGCAACCTTGAGGTCATGTCTTTTGCGACTTATGGCAAGGCATGCGAGGTTCCCGAAAACCTTATAGATGAGTTCGTCAAAATCAACCTGAACCTATTTGCAGAAAAAGATTCTCCGCCCGCCATCTTCAATGGATTGAGAGAGGTTATCCAAAAGCTTTCGGCAAATCACAAAATCGCTGTGGTAACGACAAATTCATCGCAAAATGTCCATGCCTTTCTTAACGAACACGGACTGGATAGTCTCGTCCATGCCGTTTACGGCGTGGATACACCCGGCTCAAAGACACATAAAATATCCATTGCACGGGAGCGTTTTGTGGAAAATGGAGAAGCGGTCTTTATGATCGGGGATTCGTTGAGCGATATCCGCGCGGCAAAGGAGGCAGGAGTGATCAGCGTCGCTGTTACATGGGGACATCAGAGTTTGAAGACACTAATGCAAGGAGAACCGGATCATGTGGTTAATTATCCGGGTGAGTTGAATGAAGTTATTGCGAAGTAAAATTAAAGTGAAACAATCAATCGCCTGAAACTTTGGTATATTCAAAATAACCATGAACGAAAGAAAACCTCTCACATCCGAAGAAATCTCCGCTATTGTGGATGGACTGAACCCCATTGATTGGACACAAATGGAGTTGCTGGCAAAACTGCCTCCCGGACAAAGGCTTCTACCCACACTAAATGCTACTCTCATGCTGCGAGCCGGACTTCGCTCTGCGTTTACGAAAAAATTTCCTGAACTATCTCCTTCTGAAATTAATATGAAGGTACTCGAATATCTTACGCCAGTCAGGATGCCCTCCCATGGCTCTGTTTGATCTCTATTTTCGCGTTGTAAAAGCTCTGGAGAGTATTGATGTCCCTTATGTAATTGTTGGCGCATTTGCAGGATCAGTTTTTGGGATTACTCGTGCTACTGCCGATGTAGATATCATGGTGGATTTACGAGATGAAGACTGTGAAGCTCTTTCCAAACAATTTCCTTTACCCCGTTATTACGCCGACCCTGAGATGATTAGAAATTCCATACAAATGGGAATCATGTTCAATATCATTGACTCAAACGAAGGAACAAAGGCGGACCTTGTTCCATTAAAGCGGGATCCCGAATATCGTATTGCTTTTGAGCGCCGAGTACGAGAGACATATCAAGATGAGAATGGTGAATTATTCGAGGCATGGTTTGCCCAACCAACGGATATTATCATCGGAAAATTATGGGCTTGGAACGAAGGAAGATCAAACAAACACCCAGACGATATATACGCCATCCTATTTTTCTGCCTGCGTGGTTATAGTGATCATCAGGTAAATCTGGATGAAGTTGAAAAAGAGGCATCGCATATTGGGCGAGAAACGCTTGAAATGTGGAATAAAACGCTGGCAAAAGCAAAAAACGAAATCAACAAGGGGAATATGCCGCGCAATTGGTAAACAATAAATCGAAATATTTCAACAAGATAGCTTTTGCAAGCCCTCGCCCGCTACAATCCTTCTACTTATTCAGGAAAACAAATGACAACTCCTAATTCCCAACACTCCCCTACTTTATTGAAACCCGTCAAGCCGGTTGGCATTGTCGGCTATGGTTCGTATGTGCCGCGCTTCCGCCTGCCTGCAAAGGAAGTCGCCCGTGTGTGGACGGGCAAGACCAGCGGACTTCCCATTAAAGAGAAAGCTGTACCCGGTCTCGACGAGGACGTGATTACCATGTCCATCGAGGCGGCGCGGAATGCGATGGCGCGCGCCCAGATCGACCCGACAGAATTACGCGCCGTCTGGGTCGGCTCAGAGTCGCATCCATATGCTGTCAAACCGACTTCGACGCTGGTCGCCGAGGCGATTGGCGCTGTCCCGAACACTCAAGCCGCAGACTGGGAATTCGCCTGCAAGGCTGGGACAGAGGCGCTCGTCGCCGCGATGGGTCTGGTCGGCTCGGGCATGGGTCACTATGCGATGGCGATCGGCATGGACACAGCGCAGGGAAAACCCGGCGACGCGCTCGAATACACCGCAGGCGCGGGTGGCGGCGCGTACATCCTTGGTCCCGCTGAAGAGTCACTCGCCGTCATCAACGCTTCATATTCCTACGTCACCGATACGCCCGATTTTTGGCGGCGTGAAAATCAAAAATATCCCGAACATGGCATGCGCTTCACGGGCGAACCCGCCTACTTCAAACACATCACCGAAGCCGCCACCTATTTGATGGAAGCCAGCGGCACAACTGCAAAAGATTACAAGTGGGCGGTTTTCCACCAACCCAACGCGAAATTCCCGCAGCGTGTGGCAGGTCAACTTGGATTCGCCAAGGAACAGATCGAGCCTGGTCTGCTCGTGCCCATTATTGGGAATACATATGCAGGCGCGGCAATGATCGGTCTGACCGCGACTCTCGACATTGCCCAACCCGGTGACAGGATTCTCGTCGTCTCTTTCGGCTCCGGGGCTGGGTCCGACGCCTTCGACATTACAGTCACTGACAAAGTGTCCGCGCGTCAGGGTCTCGCCACAAAAACACAGGAATACATCGCCCGCCGCACCGAGATTGACTACGCTACATACGTCCGCTTCCGCGGCAAATTGCAAATGAAATAAGAATGGGAATTGGATTTCGGGAATCAGGAATTGGTATTTCAAAATTACATCGCCCAATTCCCAACTCCCAAATGTTTTTCCATCAACACAACCAGGAAATCATTTATGACAGAAGTCGTTATTGCAGGAATAGGACAAACCGAAGTCGGCGAGCATTGGGATATTGGTCTGCGTGACCTTGCCTATGCCGCCATCCATGATGCCATTCAAGATGCAGGCGGACTGAAACCGCAGTCGCTTTTTGTGGGCAACATGCTCGCGCCGAATCTTTCCCGTCAGGCACATGTCGGCGCATTGCTCGCGGATTATGCCGGGCTGCTCGGCATCGAAGCTGTCACCGTCGAAGCAGCGGGAGCTTCAGGCGGGGCGGCACTTCGTCAGGGATATCTCGCCGTCGCCAGCGGATTTGTGGATGTGGCTCTCGTCGTCGGCGTAGAAAAATTTACAGACAAGGTCGGCGGTGAAGTGGATGAAGCTCTCGCCACCACAGCCGACTCCGATTTCGAATCGGTACAGGGTATGACTCCCGCCGCGCAAGCCGCGCTTTTGATGAAGCGTTACATGCACGAGTATCAAGTCCCTGCGGATGGGTTCGCGGGTTTTGCGCTCACCTCACACGCCAACGGTGCGGGAAATAAAAGCGCCATGTACCGCAAAGCCATCAAACCGGAAGTGTACGCAAAAGCGGAAATGGTCAGCGATCCGCTCAACATGTTCGACATGGCTCCAAATGTGGATGGCGCTGCCGCGCTCGTTCTGACTCGCCGCGAGCTGCTCCCGTCCAGTTTTAAGAATCCACTCGTGAAGATCGCCGGGTCGGCATCCGCTTCGGGTACGCTGGCACTGCATGACCGCAAGGATATGCTGTTCTTCGAAACCTCTCACCTTTCAGCGGGCAAAGCGATGAAACAGGTCGGCATGACGCTCGATGGCATCGACTTCTTCGAGTATCACGATGTATTCAGCATCTTTGCCGCGCTTCAACTTGAAGCTGTTGGTTTTGCAGTCAAAGGAAGCGGATGGAAACTCGCCGCGGACGGGTCAATCGGTTTGAAGGGAACAATCCCCTGCGCAACGATGGGCGGCATGAAAGCACGCGGATTCCCCGGCGGCGCTGCCGGCGTGTATCAAGCCGTCGAAGCGGCGACACAACTCCGAGGTCAAGCCGGAGCGAACCAGGTGGCAGATGCCCGGTTCGGGTTGATCCAGTCGCTGGGAGGTCCCGCATCCACAGCCGTGAGTCACATCCTGCAAAAGCTGGATTCTTGACTTTCAATAACCAAACACTTAAAGAAAAAACAGGGCATGGATATTGCACATGCCCTGTTTTTTCTTATAACAAATTTAAATCAAGGACATGATGAAATAGCAGGCAGCCAATAGCCCTTCACAGCAGTAGCGGCAAGAGTATCTGTAACTTCGCAACTCAAAGCCCCAGAAGTATCGTAAAGTTTTATGGAAATATCTGATATGCTGGATTCCAAATTTTGCACATATAAAGCAGAATTATAGTTGTTATCAATCCCACCATTTTTATATAGGAGCGGGAGATATGCTTCAGTTCCGCCCGTAGGAAGCCCAGGATAGGCAGTTACTTCCGTACCAATATGTGGTCTCGCCACAGCTACAACATTAGATGTGGAGGTTACCACGGCACTACCGGCCCAACCATCTGGAACACAAGTCGCAGAAGGTAACCAGTACCCCCATGCAGCAAATGAAGATAATGTTTGATTCATCGTACAGGTATGAGTACCCGCAGAAGAGTAAAAATCAATTGTAATATCAGAAGTATTAGCGTCCACGTTTTGAATATACAAGGCAGTATTGTAGTCACCTCCAAAAGCTGTTCTGAAAAGCATGGGCACGTATGTTGTGGCAGAGGTTTCGATAATACCTGAATATGTTGTAATTTCATCACCCGCGTGAATACGTCCCAAAGCAACCAATGGATAATCAGACGTGATTACTACGCCGCCAGCCCAGCCATCTGGCACGCACGTTACAGCAGGAAGCCAGTATCCTTTTGCCGCCAAAGGTGCTCGTTGTTGTGAAGGCATACTGCAGGTATGATCACCATTCTTGTCGTAGAAATCTAGCGTAAAGGTTGCGGTATTGGATGGGTCCACGTTCTGAATGTAAAGCGCCGAGTTGTAACCCCAAATATTTTTAAAGAGCATAGGCACGTATATAGTGGTTGATCCATTTTGGAAACTATTGTAGGTCATCTCTTGCGTGCCTATAATCGGGCGTCCTACCGCCACAACATTATGATCTGATTCGATAATGGCGCCTCCTACCCAGCCTGGATTAAGACTGCCTGTACTACAGTTTATTGACGCCAATGAATAATTTTTTGAAGCAAGTTTTGCCAAGCTGTCGCCGAATGAACAGGTATGGTTACCATCAATGTCGTAAAAATTAATGGTGAAATTTGCAGTGTTCGTATTATCCACATTTTGGATATAGAATTCAGCATTATAAGTTCCCCATGCGCTGTCAAACAACATCGGTAGATAAGCTGTGAGTGAGCCCGAGGGATAACCATCGTAAGAAACAATTTGCGAGCCCAAATGCGGGCGACCCACAGTTAAGATATTTTTATTTGAAGTGACAACCACAGTTCCACCCCAACCGTTTGGAAGAGGGCTACCATTGACGTCCGTGAGCACCGTTTGACCACCGACTGTAGGGAAACCAGTGGCGCCAATATAATAATCGCCATGCGCAATTTGAGTTCCGGAAGAAGCGGAAACATTCCCATCCACAGTGAAAGAGCTACCTATGCCTGCGCCGATACCTGTGAAATTACAAGTTACTGTTCCGCCTGATAGGCTACAATTGGTTGCATCTGAAACAGACGTAAAGGTCACACCAATTGGCTGGTTAATGATGATTTCTGGATCTACAGTGATGCCAGAACCATTTACGTAATCATAAGTATAAGTAATGGTAGAACCAGGAGTAGTAGTGCTGGGCCCACTGGCATTAATGCTTGGTCCAGCAATATCGCCATCAGTAACTTCGTCCACATATACGTACCCTGGATGCCCACCCAATGAACATCCAGCAGCTGTAATCTCAACAACTATATTATCGCCAGCGTTAACCGGGTGAGATGTGTTAGATGATAGATCGACATAAGTCCAGTCTATATATTTCCAATAATCAGAGCCACTAAAGAGTGTGCCATTCTGCCAATTCTTGCCAGGTTCGCCCACATAAGATGAAAAATCGTAAATAACATCATTGCTATTGCTAGCATTAATCACACGAACACGGAAATAGGGCTTCTCCTCAGCCGTGTGGGGATTATCAACAGGATCCACCATTACGGCGGCATAGGTAAAGCGGACATGGGCTAAACCGTCGCCAGAATCCAAAACAGCCGTGTAATTCTGCGTAATGGTATTAGCATTTTTGGCGTATCCCCCCCCAGTATATGACAAATCATTATTGACCATGGCAGTGTAATTACCGTAGGCCGGATACTTAAGGTTATTATTGGTATGCGGGTCCCCAATGCTCATAGGTGACGCACCATAAACAACTGTAGACAGGTCCGACCCACCTGCAGCAGGAGAGGAAAATCCATTATTAATAAAAGCAGACTTTACCCAATTGGTAAAGTTGCCGGTTTCAAAATCCCCATTGGAAATAAGTGCAAGAACTAGTGTAAAAACTAGCAAAGCACTCACAATGGCTAGTATTGCTGCCAAACTTATTTTTTTCATTTTATTTTATCCTTTTTTTGATTGTCAGTTTTGAACTAGTGGATAACATGAAATATAAGTGCGTAAAGTTTCTCCTTTCCAACTGATGTCAAAATCTAAATTAATTAAAAATGCCTAATAAAAACATTAAGCCTTAGCAATATTAGCATAGCGCTTAATTACTATTAATAGTTCTATCTTTTTTGTTGGTTATCATTTCCGTTAATAAACTTATTAAGACAAGTATTATCACTATACGCAATACCACAAGGGACAACAGATAATGTAGGAAAAGGTGGTTTATTGGTCAAGAAAACCAATTTTTCAAATTTAGAATATCCCCCAATACAAACTATCTTAAGGTATGAAGCCACTTTTTACATGTTTTTTAAGAGCGGGGGAATGGACAAACCGGCGGACAGTGCCGCGGCGCCAAAAAAGATCGAGGGGACAAGCCAGCGCGCGTTGAGAATAAATCCATGATAAAGAAGAATCCATTGCATGCGAAGTTTTGCCAATGCAATTGGCGGCAGATTTTGAAAGGCGACAAATAACGCGCCGACAGTCAGGGCAATAACCAGCGCGATCGCAAAATCGTTCCATGTGACGAGCGCCGGGCGTTCATCGGCTTGGATGCGAGCCATAACATCCGCAGTGATGCTGCGCGGCATGGGCGCAAGCGGATAGGAGTTGAGCGCGTCTTCAATGAGCGCGTCCTGTTGTTCGGGGGTTAGGCGGTTATCCATGATTCCTCCAATTGAGCAAGCGATTTGCGGAGTTGTTCCTTGGCGCGGAAAATGCCCGTTTTAACGGTACCAAGCGGCAGGTTAAGAGTCGAGGCGATCTCTTCATAGGAGAGTTCGTTCTGATAGCGCAAGGTGATAAGCAGTCGATAGTTCTCATCCAAATTTTCAATGGCTTGATACAAGTTGTCGCGAGTCTCATTTGATTCGTAGCTTTGGGCAGGCGTTTCGAAATGCGACTCGGGAATATCTTCCATGACGTCATCGCCAAGGTCGTTGAGCGAGCGGCGCAGATTTGGCAGACGGTTGTAGCACAGGTTGGTGACGATGCGATAAAGCCATGTGCGGAATTGTGACTGTCCCCTGAAGTTTGGCAGTGCCGTCCAGGCGCGGACAAAGGTCTCCTGTGCCAGATCGAGCGCTTCGTTCTCATCTTTAACGACACGCAAGGCAAGGTTGTAGACATATCTTTGGTGTTCGTTCACAAGCGCTTCAAAGGCTTCAGAATCGCCTTTCTGAGCTTTTTGAACGAGAATCTGCTCTGAGTCTGCCATATCTACTGGTTAGACAGGGTAAAAGCAAAAAAGTTTCAAGTAATTTTGGGGTGGAAATTTTGAAACTTTTTCTCGAAACGCCTGTCAAAGCTAGTAGGAACATAACATAAGGAGCAACAAAATGAAAAGACCCCTCGTAATTGGATTACTGGTCGTCGCCCTGCTTTTTGTGCTGGCAGGCATCGGCGCGGTACTATTCTTCACCATGAACGGATTCGCCGTAAATAATCCGTTCGACCGGAATAATATTTCATCTGTCGTTGAGGAAAACAAAACCTTTGAAGTGGACGCAAAGGAACCGGTCATATTGTCGGTTCAAGATGATGCCGGTGATGTCATCGTCACAGGCGGAGATGTGGATACGGTGGAAGTGAAGATCGTCAAGACCGCTTATGACTCCACCCAAGCTCGCGCAGATGAAGAAGTGAAGACCATTCCATATACCATCGTGCAGAACGGAAACCAACTCACGCTCAAGTACGAAATTCCCAAGTCGATGAATTTCCGCAACAAGGTCAACACTGTGGATTTCATCGTCACAGTCCCAAGCGAAACGGAAGTCACCATCGATACGAACGGCGATGTGGCAGTCAGCGGTGTCAAAGGTGACGCAGACCTTCACACAAGTTTTGGCGACATGGATGTGGAAAACCTCAAGGGAAGTCTCAACATGGATAGCAGCAACGGCGACATCAAGGTCCTGTCTGTGGACGCCTCCGGCAAGGATGTAAGTGTCGACTCAAGTTTTGGCGATATCACGCTGGAGCAGGTCAAGAGCCGCGATATTACAGTCACTTCATCCAACGGCACCATCACTTTCACCAATGTCCGCGCGACCGGCGATGTGTATACCAAATCCAGCTTCGGTGATATTTCCTATGAAAACGGATCCTCCGACTCGCTCACAGTGGAAAGCAGCAACGGCAGGATCAGCGTCACCAAGTTCAACATAAAACAGAACATGGCGATCGATACCAGTTTTGGAGATATCGATCTGATCAACGCATCGGCAGGTTCTTATGACCTCAAAACCAATAATGGCGACCTGACCATCGATGGCGTGCAGGGCAGTTTGAAAGCCCACACCGATTTTGGAGACGTTGACATCACCAACGCCAAATCTGTAACACTCGATCTCGATACCAATAACGGCAACATCGATTTCAGCGGTTCGTTTGGCAAAGGTCCGCACAGCATCAGTACCGAGTTTGGGAACGTCACCCTATCCATTCCGGATGGCACCAACCTGAACGTCAGTCTCAACACAGCTTTCGGCGATATAAATTCGGATATCCCCATCACGGTCACATTGACTGGTGATCTTAAAGATAACCAACGGGACGGTGTCATGAACGAAGGCGGAGATTTGTTGACCATCAACACGAACAACGGCGACATCGATATCAAAGCCATCAAGTAAAATAAAAGGGCTTGGAGTAATTCCAAGCCCTGATTTTTTGATAAAGGAATCTCCATGAATGACATCATCCCCTGCCTCGGCGTCGTCGGCGTTCTCGCCATCATCTTCGGTTTCCTCGCCTTCGTGCGTTACATGAATTACAAGGAAACACTCGCCCTCGCCGAAAAAGGTTTGACCCGCTCTGAAAATAAACAAGGCTCCGGCAAGGGTTTATTGCGTTGGGGGATCATCGTCACCGCACTGGGACTCGCCCTCACATTGGGACTCTACACCATCGGCTTTGACTCATCCAATAATTATCCGCTTCATCTCGGACCGTGGATGTTGGGCGGCTTCGTTCCGCTTTTTCTTGGCTTGGGGCTGGTACTGCTCCATTACCTGACAGAGAAGGAATAAAAAAGGGAAATAGGAATTAGTGAATAGTGATCAGCGATTAGGTAATTTGGTTTCTCGATTATTTATATAAAGAGAGTTATTTACCAAGTCAACTTTATCATTTTCAAAACCGAAGAACGTCCAAAAGCGGACAACGGGCTGATGCGCTTCAAGCAATAACGAGATCGCGGGTTCCTTGTGACCATAATAGCGCGAGCACCATCCGAGGGTCGAGTTGGAGTCAGCGCGAACGATAGAGAATTTTCCTTCGCCATTTGCCATACCGGTTTGGATTTTATATGTACTCGCTTCATATTTCAAATGAAGCGAGTTTTTGTTTTGCGTGAATGGCACATCGTTTAACAGCCAATGCAGGGTGTAGTGATGCGGTTCATCCGCTGCGAGGTCGTCGATGACCAGCCACCTATCCCCTTCCAATGCCATGACTGTACGTTTGTGACAGACGGGTTTATAGCCATCGTGCTCACCCTGCCAGAGATTTTCTGTTTGTTTGAGAACTTTGCCCTTCGCCCAATTCGTCCATGTGAAGCGGCTGACGAGGGTCATTTGGTCTCTGCCGTCTACGGTCACCGTGTTGTGCGCTGATGTGCGAGCAAGTCCATTGCGCCAGATGCCTTCGCCGGAGTAAAAATAGGTTCCAGCGTCGATGGCAATGTTGTCATCCCCCATCCACAAATCCATATGGAGTTGGTCCGCGTGGGAAGGGCGGGAGGTGAAGTCTGTGCAGCGGAGGATGGCGCGGGAATTTGTGTTGCGGAGGATGTAGGTGCCGCCTTGGGGGAAACTCTCCCTCACCCGTCCTTCGGACACCCTCTCCCGCTGGGAGAGGGATTCAATACCACATAACCAATAGACATCTTCATCCCATTCGCCGGGTTCAAACATGGGTTGACCGGTGGTGATGACGGAGCCCAATTGCAAGAGTGGACGGTAATCGGTGAAGTCACAGTTGTTGAGCGGCAGGACGAGTGCGCCGTCATTGGAGCCGTAGACGGGCATTTGTCCAGTGGCGGGGTCGATGAGGTGGGAGAGATAGATGATGGAGTTGGAAAGAGCAGAGATTAGATGATTAGAGAATAGAGATTGGTTGAATTCGCCAAGTTGAATAGCATAAATATAAAGATGCAAAATAAAGCGATGGTAGTTGAGGGAGTACATGGCATAGCTGCCATCGGAGAAGATTTGTTTTGCGGCTTCTTCTTCGAGCAGGCGTTTGCCGAGGTTGAAATATCTTTCGGCGTTCTTGAGTTCGGGAAAGAGCAGACCGACCATCCATAGTCCAAAGGCTTCGCTGATAGTGTGGTTGCTGCGGGTGGAGATGGCGTAGCCGATGTTGGCGTGAATCCGTTCGGCTTGGGCAGCGACGAGTTGGGTAAATTGAGCAATGTTTTCAGGCGTAGTGGATGGCGAATGGATGAAGGCATAGAAGCCAAAGGTCCATGCCATGAGGCGGAGGGCGATCTCCTGTCCGTCCATCCAGTTAGCGCCGGTATTGGGAGGATTATGTTCCGCCCAATCTTGAATCAATTGCCAGAAGGCTTGGGGGTATTTTTCGTTTTGAGTGATGGCGTAAGCGCGGACTAGGGTGTAAACGAAGGCGAAGCGGTTCGGTTCCCAGATGAATTTGATGTCGGTCGTGGAGTCGTCGGAGATTTGGGACCAGTGTTTATTTTTGCCATTCTCCCGAAGGACATCGGGACGATGTGAGGCGAGCGTTCTTCGCGACCGAAGAATCTCTGATGACATTGGTAGAGATGCTTCGCTATCGCTCAGCATGACATTAAGATGCCAATTAGGTGGAAAGCCTATTTGATGGTAGGTGTGAGAGAAATATTTGAGTTCGCCGTTGAGGAATTTGTTCGCTTCTTCGATGGCTTGTGCCCCGTAATCAGGGCGGGGGGACCCCTCCCCTACGTTTGGAAAAAATTTGGGGGCATTTGTTTTACGCCATGTGGCGTAGGAGTCAGAATCGAAGGGGATGTTTGATTTGAGCCAATGCTTGAGCGGACGGTCGCTCCATGCGTATTGCGGCGTCCGCAGGCGGATGAGTCCTGTGCGGAGGCGAAAGGCATAGGCGAGGCGAAAGGCTGACCAGCGCAGACCAAGGTCTCGGTAGAGTGAGGCGAGAGTTCGGAGTTTAGTCAACATTTCTTAACCGGGAAACGTATCGAGAGAGGATTAGCCAGAGAAGTGGAAGTCCAATAATAATTAAGGGCGGGGCGTAAGGCTGACCCCAGGACCAGGCATAGGCGAGCGCTCCTGCGAGTAGTGTGAGAAAAATATATAAGAGGCTAACCGCAGCGTGTTTATAACCGCCAATAACGAGACGTTGATAAAGATGCGTGCGATGTGCGGAGAAAACGTTCTCGCGTTTGAGGGCGCGGCGGATGAAGGTGATACCTGCATCCATGATAAAGGTCCACATGAGGAGGGTTCCGAGCATGAGGGCGTCGCCGCCTGCATCAGCGGAGAGAAGCGGAAGGACAGCGAAGGTGTAACCGAGGAAAGTACTGGCAACGTCGCCCATGAAAATTTTAGCAGGTGACCAATTATGAAAAAGAAAGCCCAAACTGCCTGCAGCGACAGCGAGTGATATCCAATAGACAAAATTTTGATTCGTGTGCGTGGCGAGGAACATCCAGCCAAGCGCGGCAGAGAACGCGACACCGCCCGCAATACCGTCGATGCCGTCCATGAAGTTGTAGGCATTGGTGAGACCGACGATCCACAAGATGGTGATGATGAAGCCGACCGCGCCGAGTTGCAGTTGACCGAAGAGCGGAATGGTGACGGATTTGAAGTAGCCCATGCCAAGCACGGAGGCGAGTGCTACCAATCCCTGCACGGCGAAGCGGACTCGCGGACTGAGCGAATGGACATCATCATGCCAGCCAAGGTAGGCGATGACCGCACCGCAGACAAGGTAGATGAGGCTGTGAATAGAGTTGGATTGGAAAGCTACAACACTCCCTGTTAAAAGGG